>PTET01000004.1 GCA_004359435.1 Flavobacteriaceae bacterium | reverse complement strand
TTGAATTAAATTTATTTTATATTTCCCTAGAGAAGTTGAGTCAGATAACCCCTATATAAGATGAGTCAGATATTTTTTAAGCTAGATGAAATTTGATGCCTCAAAAACGTGAAGAAGTTTATATTTTGAAAAATAATTTAGCAATATCTTATATAAAACTGGAATGAAATTGAATGGATTTAATATTTCATGAGAGAAATGTACAGTAAGATCTTTCCGAGATGAGGTAAGGGTTTCAGACATACGAATGTGATGCATCTTATATTTTGAGATATTAATACCGCTATATCCGCTAGAAATGATATAAAATTGAAATTATTTAATACATGCCTAGATAAGTAGAGTCAGATATTCTCCAAATAAATAAGAGCAGCAACGCTTCTATGTTATATTGAAGGTATACTAAATCTTTTCTGGATGAAATTGAAGGTGCGACTGGCTCTAAAAAAAGTGCTTGTACAATTCGTGGTGGTCAGCAGCGGTGGCCAGTTCAACTTCCTAATACTTAACGCCACTATTTATCGTACTATTATCCCTGGTGAATTAGCGCTACTGGCCAAGGAGACGATGCAGTGGTCGTTTACTACAGGCCACTTGTATCAAAATAAGTACTTTATTGTTGTACTGGCCGCCACTACTTTACCCGTGAACAATATTGTACAGGCCGCCACTACTGTCTCCGTGAACAATGTTGTACGGGCGCCATTACTGTCTCCGTGAACAATGTTGTACTGGCTACCACTACTGTCTCCGTGAACAATGTTGTACTGGCTACCACTACTGTCTCCGTGAACAATGTTGTACTGGCTACCACTACTGTCTCCGTGAACAATGTTGTACTGGCTACCACTACTGTCTCCGTGAACAATGTTGTACTGGCTACCACTACTGTCTCCGTGAACAATGTTGTACTGGCTACCACTACTGTCTCCGTGAACAATGTTGTACTGGCTACCACTACTGTCTCCGTGAACAATGTTGTACTGGCTACCACTACTGTCTCCGTGAACAATGTTGTACTGGCTACCACTACTGTCTCCGTGAACAATGTTGTACTGGCTACCACTACTGTCTCCGTGAACAATGTTGTACTGGCTACCACTACTGTCTCCGTGAACAATGTTGTACTGGCTACCACTACTGTCTCCGTGAACAATGTTGTACTGGCTACCACTACTGTCTCCGTGAACAATGTTGTACTGGCTACCACTACTGTCTCCGTGAACAATGTTGTACTGGCTACCACTACTGTCTCCGTGAACAATGTTGTACTGGCTACCACTACTGTCTCCGTGAACAATGTTGTACTGGCTACCACTACTGTCTCCGTGAACAATGTTGTACTGGCTACCACTACTGTCTCCGTGAACAATGTTGTACTGGCTACCACTACTGTCTCCGTGAACAATGTTGTACTGGCTACCACTACTGTCTCCGTGAACAATGTTGTACTGGCTACCACTACTGTCTCCGTGAACAATGTTGTACTGGCTACCACTACTGTCTCCGTGAACAATGTTGTACTGGCTACCACTACTGTCTCCGTGAACAATGTTGTACTGGCTACCACTACTGTCTCCGTGAACAATGTTGTACTGGCTACCACTACTGTCTCCGTGAACAATGTTGTACTGGCTACCACTACTGTCTCCGTGAACAATGTTGTACTGGCTACCACTACTGTCTCCGTGAACAATGTTGTACTGGCTACCACTACTGTCTCCGTGAACAATGTTGTACTGGCTACCACTACTGTCTCCGTGAACAATGTTGTACTGGCTACCACTACTGTCTCCGTGAACAATGTTGTACTGGCTACCACTACTGTCTCCGTGAACAATGTTGTACTGGCTACCACTACTGTCTCCGTGAACAATGTTGTACTGGCTACCACTACTGTCTCCGTGAACAATGTTGTACTGGCTACCACTACTGTCTCCGTGAACAATGTTGTACTGGCTACCACTACTGTCTCCGTGAACAATGTTGTACTGGCCNAATTTAAACTTCGTTGGAAAAACAAATATAAAAAGTCATATACATTTTGTTTCAAGAAACGCTGCCTTGTATTATCGTTTTTTATAGCTAAGTTTTACAATAAAATCTTCTTTCGACAATACTTCGCTACAATGAATTAGTTGAATAAGAGAGAACGTATAAATATCTTACCGCGTACACTTCCGTTTACAAATGAAAAAAAATTATTCGCTATAATAGCACATACATTTGTTTTAGGCTTCGAAATACCCTCACTTTCCTCTCAAGACGATCAGAAAAGAATTTAAAAAATTACAGCAAAGAAAGCGTGTTTTTCTGCTGAAAAATGGACGAAAATCTTTGCTCTGAACTGCCCCCGGAAACGAACACTAGTCGTGATCGTTGGAGTTTCGAGCGAGGCTGCTATTGGCGGCCGTGGTGGAGGGCTTGTTATTTGATGGTAAAAATTGATCATCTGAAGGATTTGTAGTGTTGATGTTGGACAAATTATTTGTTGGGAAAAATGGATCATCTGAAGGACTTGTAGTGTTGATGGTGGACAAATTAATTTGATGGTAAAAATGATCATCTAAAGGATTTTTGGTGTAGATGGTGGACAAATTATTTGATGGTAAAATGGATCATTTGTAGGATTCGTAGTGTTGATGATGGACAAATTGTTTGATGGTAAAAAGGGATCATCTGAAGAATTTGTAGTGTTGATGGTGAACAAATTATTTGATGGTAAAAATGGATCATCTGAAGGATTTGTAGTGTTGATGGTGGACAAATTGTTTGATGGTAAAAATGGATCATCTGAAGGATTTGTAGT
>PTET01000005.1:1582-3209 GCA_004359435.1 Flavobacteriaceae bacterium | reverse complement strand
CGGGGAAATTGGACTGAATCAAGTTGCTAGGGAACGTGTTGAGAGTGAGTTGTGTTGAGAGTGAGTTGTGTTGAGAGTGAGTTGTGTTGAGAGTGAGTTGTGTTGAGAGTGAGTTGTGTTGAAAGTGAGTTGTGTTGAGAGTAAGTTGGAGTTTTACTATAATGCATTTGCAACTCTGGTTGTTGCATCAGTCCACTAGGCCTAAGTTATGTACGGGCTAAATGATTTCCATTAAAATATCAGTTTTGTCGTATGAATATATCTAATTAATTAACATCGTTGTTATGTACAATTATTAAATATTATAAATAAATTTATAATATAATGACTTTTTCAATTTTTTATGATTATGCACATGACGATAATCATTAAAGCACTTGTCGATAATCGTGACAACGAGACTCAAACAACTGTATTTAGTTAATATGAGTTTTTAACATATTTAAAATTCCGTGCAGCATGATGGATGTCCACATTTCTCATGGAAATGAAGTGTTTTCAATGATAGTGCATTGTCAATTATACCAATATTGGCATGGTTAAGGAACATCAACGCATCAAATAACTTGGCCAGAGAGTTTCTTTTAGTAAACTATATTTTTTAATGATTCAAGGCCAGTTTGGAGCATTATTTACTTACTGCTATGCCTTTTGTTTCAACGGCAAAAAGGTCACGGAACTATTTAGCTTAAAGTATTAGTGTAATTAACCGACAATGAAGTATTATAATGCATCATATAAGATATATCAGTAATATGTACCATAATAATATATTTACGTTTGTCAGTATAAGCGTTTGCCGCTAGGGGCAAGGGTCGATATAATCTATTTATCGTTATCTTCTGCCCGATAGTTTGAGTGGACAAAAACATGCCCTGCAAGAGGCCACATCTACCAATTACGCACGTACATTTGACGACATTTATTAATTCAAGTTCACAATTAAAGATTTAAACGAAGTACAACTGGGAACTCATCTTACAAATTCGTAATTTTTACGATTATTGTTATAACTTTGTCCATCTGGTAAGTGGGGCTTGATTGAATTTGCTCATAATCGCATATTATTCATTACTTAGCTTTAAAACCACGATTATCTCAAGTATTAAAAAAAATACGAGCATTCCTGGTTTTTGGGGCTCTTGCAATGCTAACGTACACATTAATGCTAACTTACGTATTAATGTAATGCTAACGTACGTAAAGTAACTCAGTGACACTGAGTACAACTCCACAGAATAATCAAATTCTTTTATTGTATTCTTGAAGTGAGCTGACCATTCAGGCGCTATAAAGAAATCATAAGTCACTTGATCATTGGGTGTTGTTCACTTTTCTTCACTATGAACATCAGCCACCACTTCCTGTTACTTGTGCAGCAGGAAAGTGTGAACAGGGTTGTGAGAATATTGCGAGGTTCGTGAATACCAAACATCACTATAATCGAAACAATTTTTAGTAACATCACTGTATTTCGACCGCAATTCATCGCTACCCTAACAAAATTTAGAGTCACCCCAGCTTCTGATTTGGGGTACCAGAAGCTGGGGCGACTCTAAATTTTGATAGGGTATGAGGTTCTGCTACCACTTCCTGTCAGTTATGCAGGAAATGGTGAACATGGTTG
>PTET01000005.1:0-964 GCA_004359435.1 Flavobacteriaceae bacterium | reverse complement strand
ATACCGAGCGACGTAGTAGTTTCTACCCGTCGACATATGTGAACAATAGAAGTATTTAAGTTTTCATGCAAATCATCGAAGGATGACAGGATATGAACGAGTTTTGAAAATTGTTTCGGAATTTGTAGCCATCATAGGAGTAATTATTCCAAATATGTACATCTGTCTCTTATACACATCTAGATGTGTATAAGAGACAGGTACATCTCGCGCCAGATGATAAATGTGAATAAGCGCAGGAACGAGGAGATGGACGTCATAAATCTGACAAGACGGTCGAAGGAACATGAAATTTGCCACATGACTGTACTGCAGGGACACAGCGTCGTCTGACAAGTCACCTCCCGCCATGAAATTTGACACATGACTGTACTGCAGGGACGCAGTGTCGTCTGACAAGTCATCTCCCGCCATAAAATTTGCCACATGACTGTACTGCAGGGGCACAGCGTCGTCTGACAAGTCACATTCTCAACGCCATGAAATTTGCCACATGACTGTACTGCAGGGGCACAGCGTCGTCTGACAAGTCACATTCTCAACGCCATGAAATTTGCCACATGACTGTACTGCAGGGACATGGTGTCGTCCGACAAGTCACATCTTCAACGCTATGAAATTTACCACATGACTGTACTGCAGAGACACGGTGTCGTCTGACAAGTCACATCTTCAACGCCATGAAATTTGCCACATGACTGTACTGCAGGGGCGCAGTGTCGTCTGACAAGTCACGTCCCGCCATAAAATTTGCCACATGACTGTACTGCAGGGACACGGTGTCGTCTGACAAGTCACCTCCTCAACGCCATGAAATTTGCCACATGACTGTACTGCAGGGCCACGGTGTCGTCTGACAAGTCACATCTTCAACGCCATAGATTAAATTTCTGGAAAAACGTGCGTTTACTGAGGAAAAATTCTGACTCATCTTTCGAATTTTGAAAAGTTTTTGCGTACTGGA
>PTET01000003.1 GCA_004359435.1 Flavobacteriaceae bacterium | reverse complement strand
AGAAGAGGTAATACTTTTTTATATCCGATTTCCGTTATTTTGCCTGCGGTTTGTATTTGTTTGATTTCTACTTTGGTTTTGATGCTTCGAAGGTTTTTCAGAATTTCATCTGCCAAAATATATTTTGCTTTTGGGAATTTCTTTTTGATTTGTTGATTGAAAAGAAACGAGAAATCTAACTCAATGGGAGCGCTGTTTCTTGGGTGGTCGTTTTGGTTTAGGTAGATGTTTTTGCTTTTTCCTAAGATCTGTTTCGAAATTTTCTCAAAATCTTCGCTCCAAAAAATTGTCTCAATCCCAGAGAGTTTTTGCGCCTGTTTCTTGGTGAGTTTTCTTCCTTCCCAGATTAGGCTTTGTTGGGTAGATTTTTCGATAAACAAAACTTCTCTTAGCTCTGGGTTTGGGTTGTTTGGAGATAGAATCAAAAAGGTGTTTTCTTGGTCTATTCCACAGAGGTAAAAAAGATCTCTGCTTTGCTCAAAGGGCAGGGTTGAGTCTGCCGAATAGACGATTTGTTTGTTGGAACAAAAAACAGCTGTACTGTCTTTTTTTATGGCTTGGCAAAATTTCTCTCTAATTTTTTGGTAATGATTTCCACCTAGAGGTTCGTATAATCCTTTCATGTAGTACAGTTTTATCGCAAAAGTAAAGGTAGGGATAATTTAGGTTTTCGGCTTAAAAATAGAATCAATCTAAATTAACATTTCTTGTGTAAAATATGACAACCTTCAGTGAAATCAGAAGATAAAGATGGTCTAGGATCCTTACTTTTGCATAAAATTTAAACGAAATATAAATGTCTTCAAAAAGTATTACTGGCTCGTCCATTGGAAGAAAGATTGCCATGGCACTTTCTGCCTTGTTTTTGATTGTGTTTTTAACCCAACACCTTATCATCAACTTAACCTCGGTTATTAGTCCAAGCTTGTTCAATGAAATTTCCCATTTTATGGGAACCAACTTTTTGGTTCAGTTTTTTATGCAGCCCATTTTGCTTTTCGGAGTGCTTTTTCACTTTATTATGGGTTTTATCTTGGAATCAAAAAATAGAGGAGCAAGACCTGTTAAATATGCCTACGAAAATGCATCTGCCAACGCCTCTTGGGTTTCCAGAAATATGATTTATTCTGGACTTGCTATCGGTATCTTTTTACTGATTCACCTGATTGATTTTTGGGTTCCAGAAATTAGCCACAAATACATCCAATGTACTCCTGAAGATCCAAATCGTTATTTCCATGAATTGCACGAAAAATTTAAAGATCTATGGAGAGTAGCTTTGTACTGCTTGGCATTTGTGTTCTTGGGATTGCACCTAAACCATGGATTTGCTTCTGCATTCCAATCTGTTGGAGCAAATCACTCCAAATACAATGATGGACTCAAAACCTTCGGAAAAGTTTTTTCCATTTTGGTTCCTGCTTTGTTTATTGTTATCGCTTTGTTTCACCATTTTGTTGCAGCATAATTTCTTGCTTAAACAAATCCAATAATACTGAAATCATATCATGAGTGTATTAGATTCCAAAATCCCAGAAGGGCCATTGAAAGACAAATGGACCAATCACAAAAACAAAATCAACGTTATCAACCCTTCTAACAAAAGGCTAATTGACGTAATTGTTGTAGGAACAGGACTTGCAGGAGGAGCTGCAGCAGCATCCCTTGCAGAGCTTGGGTACAATGTAAAATCTTTCTGTTATCAAGACTCACCTCGTCGTGCTCACTCGATTGCAGCACAAGGTGGAATCAACGCAGCGAAAAACTACCAAGGTGATGGAGACTCCACTTACCGTTTGTTTTACGATACCATCAATCCTTATACTGTTGGGGATTATTTGGCAAGCGACATCAGAACCGGTGCCATTCCAACCAATACTCCTGAGTTTGATGAAGCTGAAAAAGCTGTAACAGACCAAATCAATCACTTCATCAACAACAAAGGAACCAAACCCGTGGATTATTTCCACAGAAGATTGGGGAAAGTGATGTGGGACAAAGTAGGGATGTCCAGAAATCCAGAAGGATTGAAACAAGCCATTGAAGAAATCAGACAAATCAGAAAAGATTTCTGGGAAAATGTACGTGTTCCTGGAACCGCAGACAGCATGAATCCTGAATTGGAAAAAGCAGGAAGAGTAGCAGATTTCTTAGAACTCGGTGAACTTTTCGCTCGTGATGCCTTGGCAAGAGAAGAATCTTGCGGAGGACACTTTAGAGAAGACCACGCTACAGAAGATGGAGAAGCAGCTAGAGATGATGCAAACTTTGCACATGTTTCTGCATGGGAGTACAAAGGAGACCCATCCGAGGCAGTTCTACACATAGAACCTTTGGTGTACGAAAACATCGAACTCAAAGCACGTTCTTACAAATAATTGATTTTTCCAGTTTAAAATAAAAGATAAAGACATGTCAGCGAACAAAACTATAAATCTTACCCTCAAAATTTGGAGACAGAAGAATTCCAAAGACCAAGGGAAAATCGAAACTTACCCGATTGAAGGAATCTCAACTGACTCTTCTTTCCTAGAGATGTTGGATGTTTTGAACGATTCTTTGGTGGAAAAAGGGGATGACCCAGTAGCATTTGACCACGATTGTCGTGAGGGAATCTGCGGAAGCTGTTCTTTGTTTATCAACGGACAAGCACACGGACCAGACAGAGAAACCACCACTTGCCAACTTCACATGAGAAGTTTCAAGGATGGAGAAACCATATTCATCGAGCCATTCCGCTCTGCGGCCTTTCCTGTACTGAAGGATTTGGTTGTGGACAGAAGTGCCTTTGACCGCATCATCGCCTCTGGAGGATACATTTCTGTAAATACCTCTGGAAATACACAAGATGCCAATGCCATTCCAATCAACAAAGTAGATGCAGACAAGGCATTTGACGCTGCAACTTGTATCGGTTGTGGAGCTTGTGTTGCTACCTGCAAAAACGGTTCTGCTATGCTTTTCACTTCTGCGAAAGTTTCCCAATTGGCTCTTTTGCCTCAAGGACAAGTAGAGGCGAAAACCAGAGTTCTCAACATGGTAAAACAAATGGATTTGGAAGGTTTTGGAAACTGTTCCAATACAGGAGCCTGTGAGGTGGAATGTCCAAAAGGAATTTCACTTGAGAACATCGCACGTATGAACCGTGAATACATCGCTGCTGCCGCTACAGAGGAGAAAAAAGTGAAGTCTGTAGGTGTTGCAATGTAATATTTAGTAAGGATAAAAAACCGCTAAGGTTTTTGTAGAGGAGACTTTTAACTGCTAAAACATAGTTTCTTCCCACAAATAAAATAGATAAAAACTCCTCTTTTGAATCTTCAGAAGAGGAGTTTTTGGTTTTTATAATATTGTGGTTTAAAATGTTATATTTGGTTGATGAGTGCAATTTTAAAACCAAATGATAGAAAAGATACTTACCATAGAAAAATTTGGAGTTTTCAATGACTTTAATTGGAATAGAGATTCTACCCTTCAAGATTTCAAGGAGAAAAATTTAATATATGGTTGGAATTATTCAGGAAAAACCACCTTATCGAGAATATTTTGTTCCCTTCGAGATAAAGCTATTCATTTAGATTATCCAGATGCAAAATTTAAACTTCGACAAGAAAACAATCAAGAATTTGATAGTGCCAATTTAGAAACTTATGACCAAAGAGTTTTTATTTTCAATAAGGAGTATGTTGACTCAAAGCTAACTTGGGATTCAAGAACTGAATTGGGAGAACCTATAGCTTTTGACGTAGGAGAAAATACAACAATCCGAAGTGAAATTGAGAAGTTGGAAGAAATAATTGAATATGCAAAAGCTAGAAAATTATCAACTCAACCACCAATTGACTCTTATAATGAATACGAAAATTGGAGATTTAGAGAAGAAAGTAAATCGATTAGATTAATTATTTCAAATAACACCATTCCTTTTGACAAAGGTCATTTTAAAGTGACTTTAAGTTCAATAACATTGGACAATCTTGATTCGCTAATCATAGCAGAAAGCAAGGAAATTGAAGATTTAAAAATTTTATCAAATTCCACTAATGACTTTCAAACTTTTGATGAATTTGAAATTGAATTTAAACTGCAAGATTTCAAAACTACAGTTAATGACCTTCTTTTAGAAGAGCCTGCTAAAGATATTGTCATAGAAATTCTAGAAAAAAACAAGGATTTATACGGTTGGGTAAAGGACGGTTTAAAATTTGAAGAAAATTCAAAAACCTGTACCTTTTGTGGCAATGACTTAACTGATGACAGAATTACTGCTCTAAATAATTATTTTTCAAATGCTTCTAAAGATTTAAGAGATAGGATTACTGCACAACGGGATTTGATTAATCAAGAAATTACTGCTATTAATTCAATAGAAATACCAAAAAGTAAAAATGACTTCACAGAAAAAGTTAGAGAGACAATTGATTCAAATATTAAATCTTACAACTCAATCAAATCAAAATATTTATCCGAACTAAATCACTTGTTAAGCGAACTTTCAAGAAAAGAAGACGGAAATATTTTTAACAAGATTGCATTAGTAGAAACCGAATACGATTTGATGGAAATTGAAAATTGGTTTTTGGAAGTTAATAAAGTTATTAATAGTCATAATTATCTAATATCCAACTTTGAAATAAAGCGAGATACGGCACGTGAGAAACTTAAAAATCACCTTATTGCCGACTATTTAAAAAACGAAAAATATTTTGACAAAAAAGATAAGTGCCAAAATGCAGAAAATTGGCAAAAAGTATATGCTCAATATATTTCCACAAAAGAAAGCCTAAAACAAGGAAAGCTTGATTCATTAAAAACAATTACAAAAGGCAAAGACGAATTAAATAAATTCATTCAAAGATTTCTTAATCGAAGTGATATAGAAATTGATGTTACCGTAGATGATAAATTTATTCTCTTGCGTAAAAAAAGGCCAGCAAGAAATTTGAGTGAAGGAGAAAAAACAGCAATTGCTTTCTCTTATTTTTTAGTAGAATTAGAAAGTCTTGGAATACTAGAAATGCAAAAAACAATCGTCTTTATTGATGACCCGATATCAAGTTTAGACACAAATCACATATCACAGGTATATTCTCTTATAAACTCATACTTTTTTAGAAAACATATAGATGTAGATAATCCAGACAAGGTTGTAAATTGCTTTAAGCAATTATTTATCTCAACTCACAATTTTGAATTCTTTTCATTCTTAAGGGATTCAACACAGCTTAACAAAAAGAAAAAAATAACTAATCCAACTACAGGAGAAAAACAAGAAATACCAAATTTCGGATTTTATCAAGTTCAAAAAATAGACGCTGACAATTCTGTAATTAAAGGTTTGGATAAAACATTAAAAAGATACAAATCAGAATATGTTTATCTTTTTAGTCTTATTTATAAATACAAACAAGCTATTGACAACGGTGGAGATGTTTACGATATACTAATTCCAAATGCTTTAAGAAGGTTTCTAGAGATATATACCTTAATGAAAATACCTAATGAACCCGATAGTGTAGAAAACAGAATTGTTCAATTAGTGGATGATGTAAATAATTTCAAAACTCTAAATCACTTCTCACACTTTACAATATTTGAAAAGGCAACAAGACACGATGAACTGATTATGGTTCTTCCGACTGCTTGTAATGAACTTATTAGTCTTTTAGAACTTGACGAAAAACATTTTGAATCACTAAAAAAAGCAATCTGAAAGGAAAGCCAACTTACAACAAGGGTTTTGCGAAATTGGTTCTAGCATATCGTGATGTACTCCCGACTCAATTTATCTCGCGAGTTTTTTTGAATATTCAACACTTCTACTTTCCTTCACCTATGGAAAGAACATATTGTGCCTCTACCAAGGCTTTTTTTATAAAATATCCTTCATTGAATAGTTCTATTGTTAATTGATCTCTAGAAAAGAAACAAAAAAAGACCTCTCATGTTGAGAGGTCTTTTGTGGATTGTTTTGTTTGTTCTTTTATTTGTTGTCTACTAGATTGTCACAATTGTTGTCGATCTTATCTCCACATCCAATTCCAATAAAACAAAGCGGTCCACTTGCAGGGTCTGGAGCGCCAGGATTGATGTCTTTATTTTTGTCATTGCAATCACCGGATTTTGCTACATATCCCTCTGGAATATAAGTAGCTCCTCCTTGTTTGGTTCTGTCAGCTAAACCATAACCATCTTTGTCTTCGTCAAAGTAGTAGGTAACAGGGGTTTCACATTTTCTACCCGTTGCAGTTCCAAAGCAGGCTTTTCCCTCTGGGCAAGTGTCACAGTCTAACCTTGCTCCATCGCAGTTGTTGTCTAAACCGTCGTAATCTTAGATTCCATTTCAGATTTAATTTCTACCATCTGCCCTTTTTCTAGAAGAAGTTTGTTCGAAACAAATTTCATCACGTTGGGGTTTGGGGTGATTTCAGCATAAAGTGAATATGGAAGTTTTTCTTGGGCTAAAAAGACTTTGTCATTTTCAACCTCAGTTCCAATAAGCAAAGAGAGTTCATCTTTAACCAGATCCCACTCTACGGTTTCATTTTTTTCAACCGCGATAAAGTCTCCGGAAATGTACACTTTTTGGATAAAGGGAAATTGCAGAAGTTTTCCAGCCAAAGGAGAATTGGCGGCTCCAGTTTGTTTGTGATATTCAAAACTGTCTTTGGTTAGAGTTTTGGGGCAAACAAACTTTACTATATTTGGGGTTTGGGTGTGCTGTATTTGGATGTCCATGCTATTTTTTTTGTAAAAATAAGAACCAAAAAACAAATTGACCTATGGCAATTATAAAAAGAACCAATGGCTGTCTGCCAAAAATAGATGACTCATGCTTTTTGGCGGAAAACGCAGCCATTATAGGAGATGTAGTGATGGGAAAAGATTGCTCTGTCTGGTTTGGAGCGGTTATTCGAGGGGATGTAAATTCAATTCGAATAGGAGATTTGGTAAATATTCAAGACAATGCGACCATCCATGCAACCTACAAACAAACCAAAACCGTAATTGGAAACAAAGTATCAATCGGACACAATGCGGTGGTACACGGTTGCACCATCCATGACAATGTACTGGTGGGAATGGGCGCTTTGGTGATGGATAATTGTGTGATTGAATCCAACAGTTTGATAGCCGCAGGTGCTGTGTTGACCCAAGGGACACATGTAGGTGAAAACGAGCTTTGGGCAGGGGTTCCAGCCAAAAAGATTGGTCCTTTACCCAAAAGTTTGAACAAAGAGAGAATAGAAGAAATAGCCCAGAATTACAAACTCTACGCAAGTTTCTATAACCAGGAATAAAGTGAATTTATTAGAGATCTATTTGCTCTAGTAAAATTTCTTTGCCAAAGAATTTTTTGGCTGTTTTACTAAAGCTTGAGGTGTAATCTGAAACAAAAAATCTGTATTTGCCTTGGGCAGAATTTTCGGTGAGCCATTTTTCTTTTTGAAGAGATCTAAAAATGGTGTTGGCTACAATGAGTGGTGAATCTACAATGTTGATGCGATGATGGTAAAATTGCTCAATTTCTTGGTGAATCAGCGGATAATGGGTGCAGCCTAAAATTAAAGTGTCTATTTCTTTGAGTTTAGCATGATTGAGATAGGCCTCAATGGCGGCTCTAGAAACGGCTGTTTTGGTAAAACCTTCTTCGATAATTGGAGCCAGAAGTGGAGTGGCAAGTTCCATTACACTTAAATGTTTGTTGAACTTCCGGATTTTTTTCTTGTAAACCCCAGATTTCACAGTAGACTTGGTGGCAATTACCCCAATGTTTTGATTCAGTTCGAAGGCAACTTTTAGCATGATTGAGATAGGCCTCAATGGCGGCTCTAGAAACGGCTGTTTTGGTAAAACCTTCTTCGATAATTGGAGCCAGAAGTGGAGTGGCAAGTTCCATTACACTTAAATGTTTGTTGAACTTCCGGATTTTTTTCTTGTAAACCCCAGATTTCACAGTAGACTTGGTGGCAATTACCCCAATGTTTTGATTCAGTTCGAAGGCAACTTTTTCTGCTACGGGAGAAATTACATCGTACACCAAAGCTTTTCCCTTGCAGAGTTCTTTTACCTTTTCCAAGGCATTGGCCGAGGCGGTGTTACAGGCAATGACAATAACCTTGCAACCTTGATCCAATAAAAATTGGGTGATGGAAAGACTATAGTCAATCACAGTCTGGCTAGATTTGTCTCCGTAGGGCATATGTTTGGTATCTCCAAAATACAAAATGCTTTCTTGGGGTAAAATCCGCTTGATTTCTTTGGCTACGGTCAGTCCGCCAATTCCCGAGTCAAAAATTCCTATGGGTGCATTTCTATCCATGGGGGCAAAGGTAAGTTAAAATCAAAAAGATAGAATTAACTATCTAAAAAAAGATCCACACAAATTTTGTCCAACAAAAAGAGCGCTTCTTCTTTGGCTATAAGTCTTCCGTTTTTGATCTCCAACAGCGTTTGGTTTTTGTCTATTTCCTTTTCTAGCTCAACTTTTTGCTTGGGGTTTAACAGCGTCCAAAGTTCTTCTAAATCCACACCCTGAATGCTTCTAAGTCCAATCATAATTTTTTCGTTTGCCTTTTGGGTGTTGCTTAGGGTTTCGCGTTGGAAGTCCCTTTTTTTGCTCTCTACCGCTTTGATGTATAGACTGTTGTTTGAGACGTTCCAAGATCTTGTTTTTCCATCATAAGAATGGGCAGAAGGCCCAAAACCCAAATAGGGGATTCCTTTCCAATAATTGCTGTTGTGCTTAGAGGCAAAACCAGGCAAGCAATAGTTCGAAATTTCGTAGGCCAAATATCCGTTCTTTTGGAGTTCTTCTCGCAAAATCTTAAAATGTTCTAGTTGCAAATCTTGGTTTGGACTGGCTGTCTTTTTCTGTTTTATCCAAGTATTTAAGGGAGTTTTTTCTTCTACCGTTAGGGCGTAGGCAGAAATATGTGGGATTTTGAACTCCATCACTTTTTTTAGAGCATTCCTCCATTTTTGTGTGTTGGTTCCTGGCGTCCCGTAGATTAAATCTACCGAAAGGTTTTCAAAGCCAACTTTTTGGGCATTTTCTATACATTCTAAACTTTGAGTTTGATGGTGAGCCCTGTTCATAAAGACCAATTCTTCATCTTCAAAAGATTGAAGACCTATGCTTAGCCGATTGATTGGGGTTTGGTTTTTTAAAGAAATAAGATAGTCTAGACTCAGATCATCAGGATTGGCCTCAAGGGTGATTTCAAGTTCCTTCTCTAACGGATAATGCTCATAAATGCAATCAATAAGGGTTTTGATTTGTTCTGGGGTTAGAAGAGAAGGTGTTCCGCCTCCAAGATATATTGTTTTAAAACGCTGGTTTTTCAGTTCCTCTTTTCTTTCTATCAGCTCTTGTTTTATGGCTTCTAGCATTTTGTCTTTCTGGTTTGAAGAGGTGGAAAAATGAAAATCACAGTAAGAACAACGCTGTTTGCAAAAAGGAATGTGGAGGTAAAGTCCTGCCATGGTAAAAACAGTATAAGAGTATTTAATCCCAAAGATAGACAAATCATTTTGGGTGTAAGCTCCAATAAAATCGTATTGGATTTTTCAATTCCTCCAGCAAAATTCATTTTTTTTATTATATTTGCATAGCTATGAAAACGACTAATAAAAAAAACTTTTGGTGGAACACACTTGCAAATCAGACCAACCGTTGATTGAAGCAGTAGTATATATATGGGGCTTGTCTTAACGGACAAGCCTTTTTTATTTAAATGAAAAACCTATGCCTTTAGCCTTTCAAATCAAACAAAAAACCATTCTGGGAGATGCTTTTACCCCTGTTCAAATGTACCTGAAGCTCAGGGATAAATATCCGGGCGCGCTTCTTCTAGAAAGTTCAGATTACCATCATCCAGCCAAAAGTCTTTCTTTTATTTGCCTAAATCCTATTTCTACTTTTTTGGTAGACAAAGGAGAGGTAACAGAAACCTATGCAGATGGAACAGAAAACACCTATCCTTTGAAAGGTCTTGAGCTGGCTGATAAATTCAAAGAATTCACCCTTTCTTTTCAGGTTTCTGGAGCAGAAAATCTACCTTGCAATGGGCTTTTTGGATACAGTGCTTGGGATTCTATTGTGCATTTTGAAACCATCGAATTTAAGTCTAAAAACAATCCGGCAACCCTACCAGAATTTAGATATTCACTCTACCAAAATGTGGTGGTTTTTAACCATTCTAACAATCAAATTAGGTTTGTGGAGTTTCAAAACAATTTCAATCAAAGTCAGTTTGAAGCCATTCAGACTCATCTTTTAGATCGAAACTTTTTGCATTATCCCTTTCAAAGAAAAGGTGAAATTCGCTCAAATCTAACCGATGATCAGTTTAGAGAAATGGTGAGTTTAGGCAAGAAAGCATGCTTTGTGGGAGATGTGTTTCAGATTGTGCCCTCTAGGCAATTTGCTCAAGATTATTTGGGAGATGATTTTCAGGTCTACCGAATGCTTCGAAGCATCAATCCTTCTCCTTATCTGTTTTATTATGATTATGGCAGATATAGAATTTTTGGTTCTTCACCCGAAGCACAACTTATCATTAAAGACCAAATTGCTCAGATTGATCCCATTGCAGGTACGGTTAGAAGAACGGGTGATGAAGCCAAAGACAAACTTTTAACCCAAGGACTCTTAGAAGATCCCAAAGAAAATGCCGAACATGTTATGCTGGTAGATTTGGCAAGAAATGATTTGAGCCGAAACTCGGATCAGGTATATGTAGAGTCTTACAAAGAAGTGCAAGTCTTTTCGCATGTCATCCATCTGGTATCCAAAGTAAAAGCCCAACTCGAAGATGGGGTGAATTCTCACAAGGTTTTTGCCGATACTTTTCCCGCTGGAACGCTCTCTGGAGCACCAAAATTCAAAGCCTTAGAACTTATCGACCAGATGGAAAATCAGAACAGAGGAATGTATGGAGGAGCCATCGGTTTTGTGGGGTTTGATGGAGACATCAACACAGCTATTGCCATTCGAACTTTTGTGAGCAAAGAAAATACCTTATACTTTCAGGCAGGTGCTGGTGTGGTAGCAAAATCGATCGAAGAAAACGAACTGCAAGAGGTGAATCATAAATTAGGAGCCCTTAGAAAAGCCATCGAAATGGCCGACGAACTACAAAAAGAAAACGACAGATGAAAATTTTGGTGATAGACAACTACGACTCCTTTACCTACAATTTGGTGCATAGCATCAAGAAGTTTCATAAAGAAATTGAGGTTTTTAGAAACGATCAAATTTCTTTAGAACAGGTAGAGGCTTATGATAAAATCTTGCTTTCTCCTGGGCCGGGGGTTCCAGATCAGGCCAATATGCTCAAACCTATTATCGAAAAATATGGTCCGACCAAAAGCATTTTTGGGGTTTGTTTAGGGCAGCAGGCCATCTGTGAGGTGTACGGAGGAAGTCTTTTAAATACCAAAGAAGTGTACCATGGTGTTGCTTCCCTGGTAGAGGTAGATTTGGATGAGGTTTTGTTTAAAGGGTTAGAGTCTAAAATCGAAGTAGGAAGATATCATTCTTGGGTGGTGAATCCTGATGATTTTCCCTCTGTATTAAAAGTTACCGCCACTGGCCCCAAAGGAGAAATTATGGCGCTTGCTCATCAAAGCCATGATGTTAGAGCGGTGCAGTTTCATCCTGAATCTGTCCTTACGCCTATGGGAGATAAAATAATCGAAAACTGGTTGAATCACAATCCAAAGCCATGAAAGGGATTTTAGAAAAATTATATGCCCACCAGCATTTGACTAGAAAAGAAGCAACGGATGTTCTGGCAGAGATTTCGCAGAACAAATACTCGAAGTCGCAAATCGCTTCTTTTATCACAGTTTTTAACATGAGAAAAATAAGCCCTCAAGAGGTTTTGGGCTTTAGAGATTGTTTGCTTGAAAGATGCGTCAAAGTAGATCTTTCATCCTACAAAGCCATAGACATTGTTGGGACTGGAGGAGATGGAAAAGATACTTTCAATATTTCTACCCTGAGCTGTTTTGTGGTAGCTGGAGCAGGCGAAAAAGTGATCAAACATGGAAATTACAGCGCCTCATCTGTAAGTGGTTCTTCTCATATGCTCGAGGCGTTTGGCTACCGCTTTACCCAAGATCAAGGAGAGCTGGAGAGATATTTGGAAAGTTCTGGGGTTTGTTTTTTGCATGCGCCACTTTTTCATCCTGCACTTAAATCCGTTGCGGAAATTAGGAAAGAATTGGGGGTGAAAACCTTTTTCAATATTATGGGTCCACTGGTAAATCCAGCAAGACCTTCTCATCAACTTTTAGGGACTTTTAATGTCGAAACCGCTAGACTTTATCACAGTGTACTTGAGCAAACCCAAGTCAACTACAAAGTGGTTTGTTCTGTGGATGGATATGATGAGGTTTCATTAACCGACAGCTGTAGAATCTACGACCAAATGGGAGAGAATTCAATTGAGCCTTCAGATTTTGGGTTTCAAAAGATAAAGCCTAATGAAATTAAGGGAGGAAAAACCGTAGAAGAAAACGCCAAGATATTTTTAGATATATTAAAAGGCAATGGGTCTCAGGCTCAAAACCAAGTAGTTTGTGCCAATGCGGGATTAGCTATAAAAACCTTAAACCCACAGTACTCTCTTGAAGAATCTGTACTGATGGCCAAAGAGAGTTTGAACTCCAAAAAAGCCTTGGCTGTTTTCGAAAAACTAATGAACCTTTAAACCATGCAAACCATTTTAGAAACCATCGTTGAGCAAAAAAAGAAGGAGGTTGCCTTAATCTGTCAAGATCCAAATTGGAAAGCTGTTTTTGAGTCTAAATCATATTTTTCTAAACCTTGTTTGTCTGCCAAAGCCTTTGTTTTAGATAAAAACAAAACGGGTATTATCGCAGAATTCAAAAGACAGTCTCCCTCGAAAGGGAAAATTAACACAGCCGAAAGTTCTGTTGAAAAAGTGGTTTTGGGTTATCAAAAGGGTGGAGCGAGTGTGGTTTCTGTACTTACAGACAAAGAATTTTTTGGTGGAACAGAATTGGATTTACAAACAGCCAAAGAAGTTCTTCAAATACCTGTGCTTCGAAAAGATTTTATTGTAGATCCTGTTCAAGTGTATCAAACCAAAGCCATGGGAGCAGATCTCATGTTGCTCATAGCCGAGTGTTTGTCCAAAGATCAGGTTTATAATCTCTCTAAATTGGCCAAAGAAATAGGTTTAGAAGTTCTTTTGGAGCTTCACAGTGAAGATCAACTCGAAAAACTGAGTCCATTTATAGATATGGTTGGGGTGAACAACAGGAATTTAAATACCTTTGAGGTAGATGTAGAAAAATCTAAAAGCATTTTAAAGAAATTACCCAGTGGGATGATTAAAATAGCAGAAAGTGGCATCTCTGATCCTAAAACTGTAGATGAACTTTCTAAAAGTGGCTTTGACGGCTTTTTGATTGGAGAGAATTTTATGAAAACCAATGACCCAGCCCAAAGCTTTGCCGATTTTGTAGCCCAAATAAACAAATCTTAGTGAGAGAAAACCTAGAAATTAAAGTTTGTGGAAATAAATTTCCAACCAATGCCCTGGCGGTTTGCCAGTTGCAGATTGACTACATGGGCTTTATTTTTCATGAAGAATCTCCCAGAAACGTAGAAAATTTTGAAATTTTCGATGTGCTAAACAAGGCCTCATTGGAAGGGTTTTCTCCAAAAAGAGTGGGGGTTTTTGTCTCTAAAACAGAAGATGAAGTTTTAAACAAAGTAAGAAAACACAATCTCCAGATTGTTCAGGCTCATGGCCTTGAATCTCCTTTGTTTTGCCAAAAGTTAAAGGAAGAAGGGCTTGAGGTTTGGAAAGTTTAGGCTATAAAATGTATACAAAATCCGTATCTTAAAGGGGTTGATGTAAACAGCGGATTTGAGATTTCTAAAGGGGTAAAAGACATTGAAGCCTTAAAGGGCTTTGTAAAGAAAATTAAAATTGAAGAACCATGAATTACACTGTGGATGAAAATGGGTATTATGGAGAGTTTGGAGGTGCTTTTGTTCCCGAAATGCTCTTTGGTAATGTAGAAGAATTAAGGAAAAATTATCTACCCATTATTGAAAGTGAGGCATTCAAAACAGAGTTTGAGGCTCTGCTAAAAGATTATGTAGGAAGACCCAGTCCACTTTTTTTCGCCAAGAATTTATCTGAAAAATATGGGGCTCAAATTTTTTTGAAAAGAGAAGATCTCAACCATACTGGCGCGCACAAAGTAAACAATACCATAGGTCAAATTTTACTAGCCAAAGCCCTTGGAAAAACTAGAATTTTGGCTGAAACTGGAGCAGGTCAGCACGGAGTTGCAACGGCAACCGTATGTGCTTTAATGGGGCTAGATTGTACTGTTTTTATGGGCGAAAAAGACATTGTTCGTCAAGCGCCAAACGTAGCCAGAATGAAAATGCTAGGGGCCAAAGTTGTGCCAGCAACCTCGGGAAGTAAAACTCTAAAAGATGCCACCAACGAGGCTATCAGATATTGGATCAACAATCCAGATTCTTATTATTTAATAGGATCTGTCGTAGGGTTTCATCCCTATCCAGATATGGTAGCCAGATTTCAGTCTGTTATTTCGGCCGAAATAAAAACCCAGCTGCAAGAAAAATTTGGAAACCCAAATCCTCAATATGTGATTGCTTGTGTGGGAGGAGGATCTAACGCTGCGGGAGCCTTTTATCATTTTCTAGATGAACCTATGGTGAAACTTGTAGCCGTGGAAGCCTCTGGAATGGGAGTGGATTCTGGTGAAACAGCAGCTACTATGCAAATAGGTACCAAAGGGGTGATTCATGGAAGTATGACTATGCTCATGCAAGACAAAGAAGGACAAATCATTGAGCCTTATTCTATTTCTGCTGGTTTAGATTATCCAGGCATTGGTCCTTTGCATGCGCATCTTTTTCAGACCAAAAGGGCACAATTTTTGGACGCAACAGACAATGAAGCTTTAGATGCAGCCTTAGAGCTCACAAAAACCGAAGGCATTATTCCCGCTCTTGAATCATCTCATGCTTTGGCTGCGCTCTCTAAAATTTCATTTAAACCCTCTGATGTAGTGGTTGTCAATCTCTCTGGAAGAGGAGACAAAGACATGGAAACCTACATGAGACACTTTCAATTATAAACCAACAAATCGCTAAGACCATGAAACCAATTTTTATCTTTTGTTTTTTAAGTTTTCACTTTTTTGCTTTGGCGCAAGAGCCCAGTACTCTTCCACCTCCACCGGCTGTGGAGGAAAAAGTTCCTTCTGCTTTGAAAAATACGGAGTATTTAAACCAAAATATTTTGGATCCATACCAAAAGAAATTGGCGCAATACATGTATGAGACCAGGTTTATGGAGGCTTTTAGAGAAGGATTTAAGGATTATGAAGCCTCCCAAGATATAGACCCTGCTTTAGATCCTTATGTTAAAAGATTGTTTCAGAAGCTAGAGGAGACATCAGATTTAGATTTTGTAACGCTCTTTGCCCCCGAGTTCAAAAAAGTATATACAGAAAGCGATTTGGATGCCTTAATAGGGTTTTACAAAAAAATGCCTGAAGGTTTTAAAAAAGCAGATTTAAAGTTCTTGTCTGCTTTCCCCAAAAACCAAGAATTCTTTCAAAGCAAGCAAGGCAAGTCTTTGCTTAAAAAATCCAAAAAACTCAACAATAAAATTTATAAGGTTTCAGAAGATTTTGGAGAAAAAATCGGTCTTGAGGTGTTAGAAGAAATGATAGATGAAAATGGTGAGCTTAAGGAAGATGTCCAAGGCGTTGCCCAATAATTAGAAAGAGAATGAACAAATTAAAATCCCTACTCAAAAACAAACCCAAAGATTTACTTGCCATTTATTTTACCGCAGGCTACCCTAAATTAGAGGACACCACAGAGATTTTACTGGCATTAGACCAAAAGAAAGTTGACATTATAGAAGTTGGAATTCCATATTCTGACCCTCTTGCCGATGGTGAGGTGATTCAAAGAACAGGTTCTACTGCGCTCAAAAATGGTATGAATTTAGATTTGCTCTTCTCTCAACTGGCAAAGGTAAAAGGGAAGATAAATGCTCCAATTGTGCTGATGGGTTATTTTAATCAGTTTTTGCAGTATGGGCCAGAATTTTTCTTAAAGTGTTGTTATGATACAGGAGTTTCAGGTCTTATATTGCCTGATATGCCTCTGGAAGTGTATCAAAAAAAGTACAAATCTCTCTTTGAGCAGTACAACCAAACCCATACTTTTCTCATTAGTCCCCAAAGTGGAAAAGAAAGAATGCTAGCCTTGGCTGAAGCTTCTTCTGGCTTTGTGTATATTGTTTCTTCCGCAGCAACCACCGGAGCTAAATCTGATATCAAAGATTCTCAGATCCAGTATTTCAAAACGGTACAAGCGTTAAACCTAGACAAGCCAAGTTTGATTGGTTTTGGAATTTCTAGCCGAGAAAGTTACAATACGGCTTGTTTGTATGCCAGTGGGGCGATTATCGGAAGCGCCTTTCTGAATTATTTAAAAGGTGAAAACCTAAAAGAAGAAGTAAGCGAGTTCATCGATTTGATTCGATAAAGATTCAGGTTTTAAAGCTGAGCGTAAGGAATATTAAAGGTATCTGCACCTTGTAGATCGCCACTTTGGTATCCCTTTGTAAACCATCGCACTCTTTGTTCAGATGTTCCGTGAGTAAAGGCATCTGGAACCACATAGCCCTGAGATTGCTCTTGGATTCTATCATCTCCAATGGCAGTCGCTGCATTGAGGGCTTCTTCTATGTCGCCTTCCTCTAGTACGTTTTTGGTCTTCTGGATTTCATGCGCCCAAACCCCAGCCAAATAGTCTGCTTGAAGTTCGAGTCGAACCGAATATTGGTTTTCTTGCTCTTGGGAGATTCTACCTCTTAAGGCATCAATTTTATCGGTAATCCCTAGCTGTTTTTGTACATGATGCGCCACTTCATGAGAGATAACATAAGCCATGGCGAAATCTCCTCCCCCGCCAAATCTTTCTTTTAACTCGTTGTAAAAACCCAGATCGAGGTAAATTTTTTCATCAGCAGGACAGTAAAAAGGACCGGTGGAAGCAGAAGCATAGCCACATCCCGTGCTGGTTTGTCCAGAAAAAATTACCATGGAAGGTTTGTTGTACTGCCCTCCCAGTTGGTTTATAAACAAACTAGACCAAACATCTTCTGTATCTTTTAAAACCACAGACGAAAATTGGGCAAGCGCATCAGACTGAGGATCTGAAGATGGATAGCTACTTTCGGTTGGAGTCGAAAAGTTTTGAAACTGAGAAAGTACTGCCAGTGGATTTTCACCCATAATCAGTGAGATTACTACAATTAGAACCGTACCTATAATTCCAATTCCTCCAGAACTGTAAGAGCCAGATCCTCTTTGGTCTTCTACATTGCCACTTGATTCTCTATTTTTCCAACGCATAACATAAAAAATTGCTGTCTGAAATCAAATATACATATTCTTATGATTTTTAACTGTTTTACTTTTTGAACAGAAACACTGCCTTTGCTTTTTTTTGAAAACTTGACGATATATAAAGTTTGTTCTTAGTTTATAAATTGTATCATTTCGAATCTTTCTAAGTAATTTTTACTATGTATTTAAATTTTACTGTATTTTTGTCTAAATTAAAAAGATGATTTTATGTGAGTGAAATTCGTATTTTGAATTAAATTTAGCTGAAAATCAAATTATTGAACCATTAAAATTAAGTTTTATGAAAAAAATTGAAGCCATTATTCGAAAATCAAGATTCGAAGAAGTACGTAAGGCGCTTTACAAGGTGGAGATCCACTTTTTTACGTATTGGGACGTAACGGGTCAGGGGAATGAAACCGAAGCTCATGTGTATAGAGGAGTTTCTTATACCGCTAGCGACATCCAGAGAAGACATATCTCATTTGTTTGTAATAATGAATATGCAGAACCAGCCATTCAGGCGATTCTTGCCGCAGCCAGAACAGGAGAGGTAGGAGATGGGAAAATTTTTGTGAGCGAAGTACTAGAATCTTACCGAATTAGAACGGGAGAGCAAGGTTCGGTTTCACTGAAAGAAAACAGATAAGAATATTTACGATTAAAAAAATTATATAAAATGCAAACAACCGAATTAACTAGCCAAATCCCACAACTGGGTTTAACTGTGCACAACCTATGGATGATGGTTTCTATCATGCTGGTTTTTATCATGCACCTTGGGTTTTCAACTTTAGAAATTGGACTTACCCGAAGCAAGAACACCGTAAACATCTTGTTCAAAAACATGATGATTGTTGCCGTTGGACTTGTAACATATGCCATTTGTGGTTTTAATTTAATGTATCCTGGTGATTTTGGATGCATAGAAGGAGTGCTCGGATTTGCAGGCTTTGGTGTTGGACCAGCTGCAGATTACGATCCGTTAACTTACCATGCCGTTGATGGAATTGGAGGAACTTATACGTACTGGACAGATTTCTTGTTTCAAGGGATGTTTGCTGCAACGGCTGCAACCATAGTTTCTGGAGCGGTAGCAGAGAGATTTAGACTTGATTCTTTCTTTATCTTTTCTATCCTTTATGTAGGTTTGGTTTATCCTATTGTTGGATCATGGCAGTGGGGCGGAGGCTGGTTGTCTTCTTTTTCAATTGGTGAATCTGCTGGTTTCCACGATTTTGCTGGATCTACCTTGGTGCATACTGTAGGAGGATGGGCTGCGCTTGTAGCGGTTTATTTGGTAGGACCAAGAATTGGTAAATATGTAGATGGAAAAATTAACGCCATCCAAGGTCATAACATTCCACTGGCAGCCATTGGTGTATTTTTACTTTGGTTCGGTTGGTTTGGATTCAACGGTGGATCTGTACTTTCGGCAGACCCAGAAACTACCTCTAAAGTGTTAGTTACTACATGTATGGCAGCTGCCGCTGGTGCTTTGAGCGCTGTGATTGTATCTTTGGTTTTGTTTAAATCTTATGATTTGTCTATGGGAATCAACGGAATTTTGGCTGGATTGGTTGGAATTACCGCTGGAGCAGATCAAATGGGTGTGATGGATTCTATCTGGATAGGTATCATCGCAGGAGCTATTGTGGTAGGTGCTGTTGCTTTTTTTGATAGATTAAAACTAGACGATCCTGTAGGAGCATTGGCCGTTCACTTGGCTTGTGGAATCTGGGGAACCCTAGCGGTTGGAATCTTTGGAGCCAAAGCAGGTATGGATCAATTCTTGGTTCAACTGATTGGTCTTGCAGCTACAGGAGCTACTTGTATCATCAGTTCGCTTGTGATTCTACTTCCAATCAAGGCAC
This sequence comes from Flavobacteriaceae bacterium, assembly GCA_004359435.1. Taxonomy (GTDB): domain Bacteria; phylum Bacteroidota; class Bacteroidia; order Flavobacteriales; family Weeksellaceae; genus PTET01. The sequence goes on along the minus strand of PTET01000003.1, from coordinate 258,219 downwards.
TTTTAGGACTTCGAGTAAGCGAAATTGAAGAGATAGAAGGTCTTGATATGCACGAGCATCAAATGGAGGCATATCCTGATTTCAGAATTGACTCTCACTAATAATCATTTTGCATAAAAAAAGGCAGTCCTAATTGGACTGCCTTTTTTTATGCAAAATGATTGATTAAGAAAATAAAAGGTATTAAAAATATCTTCCCTTTCTAAGTTGTGGATTTTGTAGGGCAGAAGGCTGATTTTGAAGTTTTTTCATCTGTTGTTCCATCATTTTGAATTGTTCTTTGAGCATGCCTTGATTGTCTTCTGATTTGGCTTCTTCTAGTAATTTTTTGGCAATGTTTTTTTGACCCTTACTCATGGCAACTCCTGCCAAATTGAGTTTTGCAAGGGCTCTGTCGTGGCCAAAATTTAGTCCATATTCTAAGGCTTTTTTCATCATTTTTTCGGACTCAGCAATGTTGTCTTGTCCCAGTGTCATCCCGCTTAAGTAATGGAAATAACCATATTGGTTTGGGATGAGTTGGCTTTTGTAGTTGGTGATTTTGGAGAGCCAATTTTTGGCTTTTTCTAAATCTTGCTTTCGGATAAACCAAAAAGCCAAAAGCATGTATTCGTTCCTAAAATATAAAAAGATAGGAACTGCTGAGAGTAAAATAAGAAACACACCTGTTCCGGTTTCTCTTTCGGTGATAAAATAAATACCCAGTCCAATCAATAGGGCAGCGATTAGTAGTTTGAAAAGTTTGTTCATGATAATTCGTTTTTTTATGCTGGAATGTTTTTTTGATAAACCACTCTTTGAGGGAATGGAATTTCGATGTTGTTTTTGTCAAACACTTGTTTGATTAAATCGTTGAGTTCGTAGTTAGAAGTCCAGTAATTGTTTGGATTTACAAAAACTGAAACTACCAAATGCACAGAATTTTCGCCAAATTCTTCAATGTCTACCCTGGGTGGAGGGTATAACAAAAAGGCCACATTGTTGCTGATTTCTTCCAGAATCATGTCTTTTACGGGTGCTATTTTTTGGTCGTATCTAATGCCAACACGACTGCGAATTCTTACATAATCGCTAGTAGAAAGGTTGGTAATAGATTTGCTTATCACATTGGCATTGGGGATGTAAATTTTCTTGTGGCCGGGGGTGATGATGGTAGAATTCAGAAGGTCAATGGCTTGAACAAAGCCCATTTTATCGTCTGATTCAATCAAATCACCTACTCGAAAGGGTTTAAACATCAAAATGAGAATTCCACCTGCAAAATTGGACAAACTTCCCTGAAGAGCCATTCCAACGCCAATGGCGGCGCCACCCAAAATCGCAAGCAAAGAGGTGAGTTCTAGCCCCATGGCAGAAACTGCCATCATCACTACCACACCTTTCATCATAAAGGAGAGTAAACTACCCAAAAAACCCTGAAGAGATGGGTCGAATTTGGCTTGTCCCATTTTGGTGCTGATCAGCTTGTTGATTTTTTTGATGATCCAAAATCCAACAATCCAGATTCCAAGTCCAATGATGATTTTCATTCCATGAGAAATGATGCTTTGAATGATGGGAGAGTCTAAACTCAGTTTTTCGTTTTTCAAAAATGGAATTTCAAAAAGTTTCATTTGTTTATATAAGTAAAAATTGAAGTGTAAGAGATTTATTCAACAATTCTTCCATCGTGCATGATGATTTTTCTATCACAGCTTTTGGCAAGGGTTTCGTTGTGGGTAATAATGACAAAGGTCTGACCAAAAGCTTCCCTAAGGTCGAAAAAAAGCTGGTGTAGCTCTTGAGCATTTTGGCTGTCTAAATTTCCAGAAGGTTCATCTGCCAAAACTACCTTGGGTTTGTTGATGAGCGCTCTGGCTACCGAAATTCTCTGCTGTTCGCCTCCAGAAAGTGCATCGGGTTTGTGTTGAGCACGGTCTTTTAGGTGTAAAAAATCTAGAAGTTCCATAGCCCTTTTTTCTACTTCTTTTTGTTTTCTTCCAGCGATGAACCCCGGTATGCAGATATTTTCGAGGGCTGTAAACTCGGGCAAAAGCTCGTGAAACTGAAAAATAAACCCAATGTTTTGGTTTCTAAATTCAGAAAGTGCCTTGTCCTTTAATTTGTATACATTTTGTCCGTCAATCCAAAGTTCTGCCTCTGGGTTGCTAGGCCGGTCTAGGGTTCCAAGAAGTTGAAGTAAGGTGGTTTTTCCGGCTCCAGATCTTCCAGTAATGGATATAATTTCAGCCTTCTTAACCTCTAAATCTACTCCATGGAGCACAGGAAGATTGGTGAAATTCTTCTTTAAATTTTTTGCTAAAATCATAATTTTCAAAGTTAGGGTATTTGGTAGAACTTCCCCTAAAATAAAAACTGGAAATTTGCTTTTGATTTAGTATTTTTGAGAAAACCCAAAATTAAGTACAATGAATTTACACGAATACCAAGGAAAAGAGATTATGGCCACTTTTGGCGTGCCTGTGCAAAGAGGTAAATTGGCTACTTCTGCTACTGAGGCTGTTAAAGTTGCCCAAGAATTAAGCAAAGAAACAGGTACCTCTTGGTGGGTGATTAAAGCCCAAGTTCACGCGGGAGGAAGAGGAAAAGCTGGCGGAATAAAGCTAGCCAAATCCTTAGAAGAAGTTGAGTCTCTATCCAATCAAATCATTGGGATGAACATGGTAACTCCACAAACTGGAGCTGCTGGGAAACGTGTAAACGATGTATTACTTGCCGAAGATGTGTATTATCCAGGTCCCTCAGAGCACAAAGAGTTTTATTTGTCTGTACTTTTAGACAGAAGCAAAGGGAAAAATGTGATAGTGTATTCAACCAAAGGAGGAATGGATATTGAAGCCGTGGCCCACGATTTCCCAGACGATATACAAAAAGAAATTATAGAGCCCTCTGGCATCAAGGCTTTTCAATGTAGAAAGATTGCTTTTAATTTGGGTTTAAGCGGAGATGCTTTCAAGCAAATGGTGAGTTTCATCGAAAAAATATATACCATGTATATAAAATCGGATGCTTCACTTGTAGAAATCAACCCTGTATTAAAAACTTCTGACGACAAAATTTTGGCTGTAGATTGCAAAATGAGCATTGACGACAATGCCCTTTATCGTCAACCAAGTTTGGCAGGTTTAAGAGACACAAGAGAAGAGAATCCCATCGATGTTGAAGCAGGCGAAATGGGACTTAACTTTGTGAAGTTAGATGGAAATGTGGGTTGTATGGTAAATGGAGCTGGGCTTGCCATGGCTACCATGGACATCATCAAACTCAATGGTGGAGATCCTGCAAACTTTTTAGATGTAGGGGGTACCGCAGATGCCCAAAGAGTAGAAGCAGGATTTAAAATCATTCTTAGAGATCCTAATGTGAAAGCGATTTTGGTCAATATCTTTGGTGGAATTGTTCGTTGCGACAGAGTAGCACAAGGAATCATCGATGCATACGCCAACATGGGAGACCAAATTAAGGTGCCCATTATTGTAAGACTTCAAGGAACCAATGCAGAACTTGCCAAAACCATGATTGAGGAAAGTGGATTAAAAGTACATGCGGTAATTACGCTAGAAGATGCTGCCTTAAAAGTGAAAGAAATTGTAGGGGCATAATTTTTGCTCTAAAGCATAAACCAACAGATAAATAAAAAAATGCTTTTGAAATTTCAAAAGCATTTTTTTATTTTAATTAAGAGAATTCGGTTTAAGAATCGTTATTCTTAAATGTCCTCGAAGTTCACGTTTGTGAAATCTTCTAGTTTTTGTGAATCTTCCTGTTTTTCAGAAGAAGGATTCTCCGGGGTAAATTCTCTTTGATGCGTTTCGGAGATTACCTCTCCGCCTTTGCTTTGAAGGATGAAGTCGGTGGTTTGTTGCAAGATTTCATTAAACTTTTCAAAATCTTCTTTGTAGAGATATATTTTGTGCTTTTTGTACTCTACACTTCCGTCTTGCTGGGTGTTTTTTTTGCTTTCAGTGATGGTAAGATAATAGTCTCCAGCCCTGGTTTCTCTCACATCAAAGAAGTACGTTCTTCTACCTGCTCTAAATATTTTAGAGAAGATTTCTTCTGGATTTTCGTTATAACTTGAGTCTTGAGTCATCTTTACTGATTTGTCTAAAACAAATCTAATAAAATTTACGATATAAAGAAGTTTTTCTGATTTATTGCCTAAGAATTTTGGCTTTGTTCGTTGTAGATGAGTCTGTAGGCCCCATTTTTCTGAATCAACTGCTCATGGTTTCCACTTTCAATAATTTCACCTTTGTCTAAAACCAAGATGAGATCGGCATCTTTGGCTGAGGAAATTCTATGGGTGATGATGATTTTGGTTTTCTTTTGACTTTTTAGATTCTCTATAATTCTGGTTTCGGTTTGGGTATCAACCGCAGAAAGACTATCATCAAAAATTAAGATCTCAGGGTTTTTCACAAGCGCTCTGGCGATGGAAATTCGCTGTTTTTGTCCACCAGAAAGCGTAACGCCTCTTTCTCCTACCAGAGTTTGGTAGCCCTTGGTAAAAGTGATGATGTTGTGGTGAACATCTGCATTTTTAGCTGCCAAAATTATATCGTTCTCATTGGCCTTAGGGTTTCCAAAAGCTATGTTCTCTTGAATGGTTTCAGAAAACAAAAATGCATCCTGTGGTACAAAACCTATTTAACCCCTCCTATGTAAAAAATAAAAATATAGCTAAGGCCTATAACCAGTACCATAAGGGGAAGAAAAAAAGCCTGAACAGAAGCTAAGCTGAGGGCTTTCTTTTTGTAAACTGAAGCTAGATTTTGGTAGTTGGACATAAAAATAGGGCCGCTGTGGTAAGATTTGATGGTTCTAATACCCGAAAAACTATCCTGAACAAAAGAAGAAATCGAAGAGGTGGTTTCTTGTAGTTCACGGCTTTTTTTGTTGATAATCACACTAATGTAATAAATGCAAATCGATAAAAAAGGTAGACTGATAAGGGAGTAAAAAGTAAGGCTTTTGTCTGTTTGCAACATTTGGTAAAAAACAATCGCAAACAAACTGATAAGATTTATGCCGTACATAATACCTGGGCCTAGGTATTCTCTCACTTGGGATACGTCTTCGCTTATTCTTACCATCAAATCTCCAATCTTGTTTTCTTTGTAGAATTCAACATTCAGCCTTTGGTACTGTTTGTAAATGTCGTTTTTTAGGTCGAATTCAATTTTTCGAGAGCCAACAATCAGGGTTTGGCGCATGGCAACTTTCAAAACCCCACCAATGATGGAAACCAGCAGTATTTTTCCAGCTATAATAAGAAGTACTTTTAATTGCTCATCTATAGATTTTTTTGAGTTCGGATTTTCTAGAATTTGCTTAAAAACATCGATAGCATCGGAAGTATAAACAAAACTTTCTACCGAAAAGTAGTTAGAACTCACCACAAAGAAAGCACCCAATAGGTACAATCCTTTGTATTTTAATAGATAAGGGTTTAGACTAGACAAAGATTTCATCGAATCAAAATTAAGTTTTTTTTCTTCTCTATATTCTAAATATCTTTGTATATCTTAAATTAAGAGTAAAAGTTCATTTATGTTAGGCAGAAGGCAAGTAAGAGAAAAGGTTATGCAAAGTGTGTACGCGCACAAAATTTCGGACCAAACCAAAGAAGTAACCACTTCTAATTTTCTCAAAGGTATCGATGAAATCCATGAATTGTATGTTTATCTGCTGAATCTGCTGCCTGCCATCAAAAATGTAGCACTAGGGAAAATCGAAAAGGCCAAAGCCAAGCAGATGCCTACAGAAGAAGATTTGAACCCCAATTACAAATTTGTAAACAACAAACTGTTTGATTTTGTTGAGTCCAACAAAGAGATCTCTAAATTGGTTGAAAAAAACAGCAAGCTGCTTTGGTCCGAAATTGAGGTTTACCCAGAGCGTATTTTTTCAGAATTTATCCAAAGCGAAAAATACTTGAATTATATGCAAGGGGAAGGTTCTAGTTTTGAAAAAGACAAGAAACTCATTCTGCATTTGTTTGATTATTATATCGCAGACAACGAAAAAATCCACGATTTTTTAGAGGACGAAAAATTGCACTGGTCCGATGGAATTTACATTGCCAATTCAATGGTTAGAAATACGCTAGTTTCTCTTCATGCCAAAAGCGATCCTTCAACCCAAATCTATACGATATTTAAAGACGAAAAAGATAGGGAATTTGGTTTAGCGCTACTTCAAAAAACGCTTGAAAAACAAAAAGAAATCGATCAAATCATTGTTGAAAAGGCCGAAAACTGGAAACTAGATAGAATTGCAGCCATCGACTTGATTGTTCTAGAGCTGGGACTTTGCGAACTTTTATATTTTATGGATATTCCAGCCAATGTAACCATCAATGAGTATGTAGAAATGGTTAAGAATTATTCCAGCGAAAAAAGCAAAATTTTTGTCAACGGAATTTTAGACAAAGTATTAAAAGATTATAGAGAACAAGGGAAAATTCTAAAATAAATCTTATTTTTGAATACTTTCATTTCAAGAAAAAAATTAAAATCAAGTAATCACATAAAATTTACAAAAAATGAAAAAATATATTATTGTTCTTTTCGCGCTTTCTATCATGTCTTGTGATAAAAACAAACAGGCTGTAGAAGCGGCTACGGCTGCTGAAGCTGCTGCCGTTGCTACTGCCGATGAAGCTACACAAGAAGCACTAGCAATTGCTGAAACTAGCGAGGATCAAGCGATTAACGGACAAGCAACTGCAGAAGCACAAAATCCTGCAAATGTTCAAGATTTACCCATTATGACTTTCCAGGAAAACTTTTTTGATTTTGGAGATGTGAAAAAAGGGCAGCACGTAGAACACGTATTTAGTTTTACCAATACTGGAAAAACACCTCTGATTATTAAAGATGCCAAAGGAACTTGCGGATGTACAGTTCCAGAATTCCCCAAAGAACCTATTGCACCTGGAGCAAAAGGAAGCATCAAAGTGAAATTTGATTCTTCTAACTTTATTGGTAAAACAGACAAAGCGGTAAATATCCAAACCAATACGGCAAATGGCGTTGAAATGCTTAAAATAACCACCAACATTATACAATAATTATCATGGCATTAACCCTATTGCAAGCCTCTGCTGGAGCGGAACTTCTTCCTACACTTCTGATGTTTGCTGTGATGTTTTTGGTGGTTTATTTCTTGATGATTAGACCTCAAAACAAAAGACAAAAAGCAGAGCAAGATTTTCAAAACAGTGTAAAAAAAGGTGACCGAGTGGTTACTACAGCCGGAATTCACGGTCGAGTAGTAGATTTGCCCAAAGATGCAGTGGTTATTGACACTGGAGGCGGTAAAATTAAGTTCGAAAGAGCTGCTCTTTCTGAGGAACTCACTACTCTTCGATACTCTGGCAAGGCAGAATAAACAAAAAGGCGCAAAATGAATTTTAGATTTGCGCCTTTTTTTTTGTATTTTTCTTTCCATAACCAAAGCGTATGAAAGTAGTTGGCATTACAGGAGGAATAGGATCTGGAAAAAGTACCCTAGCTAAAATGTTTTTAAATAGAGGAATCCCTTTGTATGATTCGGACTCTAGGGCGAAATCCCTCATGGTAGAATCGGCAGAACTTAGGAATTCTTTGGTAGAACTTTTAGGCGAAAATACCTATTTGGAAGATGGAAGTTTAAACAGAGCCTTTGTGGCTTCGATTATTTTTACCGACAAAGAAAAACTACAGGGGGTAAATTCTTTGGTTCATCCGGCTGTATTCAAAGATTTTTTACTTTGGAAAGAAAGCCAAACCTCGCCTTTTGTGGTAAAAGAATCGGCGCTTTTGTTTGAAAACAAGTCTGATGAATTTTGCGATAAAATCATCTTAGTTACCGCAGATTTAGAACTTAGAATCAAAAGAGTGATGCAAAGGGATGGAGTTAGTTATAATCAAGTAGTAGATAGAATTAAAAACCAAATGAGCGAAGAGGAAAAGATCAAAAAAGCAGACTTTGTGCTGTACAACGATGGTGGTTTAGAAAAACTCACAACGGAATTCGAAAATTTGTATCATCAACTCATCGAAAGTTATGTCTACTGAAAAAATCATCGATTTTAAAGATTTCTTTTTTGGATCTAGAAAGCAAATCGGTCTTTTGATTGTGCTTATGGTTATTTCTTTTGTGGGGGTAATTTCCCTTCAAGTTAACTGGCTCAAAGAATCTTACGAAAACAATAAAAATCAGTACAATGCAAAAATTTATCAATCCATTGAGGCTTCTGTAGAAAGACTCAAGCGAAAGGAGCTCTTCAAGTACAAACAGGAGGTATATCTCAACGGAAGTTCTCTTGTACCCTCTTTAGAGACGAGATCTCCATTTTCCCTTCAGAACAAAGTTGAGCAAAGTTTTAAAGATTCTACTCAGTACCAAGTATCGTATCATTTCGATCAAATAAAAAATCTTAACCTCAGGGTTTACAAAACCATGGTTCTCGCACTGGCTGTAGAAGAATATTCGGCTAAAAAAATCCCTATTGATCAAAGAATAAATTTGCAAGAATTAGAGGCGATTATACAGGCTCAACTCAAAGTAAGAGGGGTAAACACTCCTTTTCGTGTTGCGATCTTAGATTCTCTAAGAAATCCTACTTCTGTGGTTTCAAAAGATTTTAAATCCTCAAAATTAAACTATGTCTTGCCTTTGTATGTAGATCCACTAGATCGGGTTCAGAATTATATTTCCCTAGACATTGGAAGGCAGAACTTTGTGAAAATCAACCAAAATTTGCTTCGACAAGCGATTCTGAGTTTTCTATACACAAGTCTAATTTTGATGGCATTTGTGGGTTCTTTCTACTACATGTACAACCAAAAACAAATCTCTCAGGTCAAAACAGAATTTATCAACAACATGACCCACGAATTCAAAACACCCATTGCCACTATACAGGTGGCTGTTGGAGCATTAAACAATGAAAAAACCCTTTCAAATCCAGAGAAAGTCAAGTATTTTACCAATTTAATTGCCAAGGAAAATTCTAGGCTACATACCCAAGTAGAAATGCTCCTTCGTATGTCAAGACTAGAGAAAAACCAAATAGATCTGGATAAACAGATCCACGAATTTCATCATCTGGTTCGAGAAAGTATTGCCAATATCGCCCTTGTGGTTGAAAACAGAGGAGGGACCATCAACACAGATTTTATGGCCAAAAAATCTAAAGTGATGGTGGATGCCTATCATCTAAAAAATATTATCTTAAATATTCTAGATAACGCCAACAAATATTCTATCAAATCTCCACCACAGATCACCATCAAAACTTACAATGATGGAGAATCGATAGTTTTGGTGATTTTAGACAAAGGAATGGGGATTAGACCCGATAAGGTTAAAGAAATTTTTAACATTTTTTATCGCACCGAACAAGGTAACATTCATGACGTAAAAGGCTATGGATTGGGGCTTTCTTACGTCAAAAAGATCGTTGAATTTCATCAAGGAGAGGTTTGGGTAGAAAGCAAAGTTGATCAAGGCAGTAGTTTTTTTATAAAAATCCCTATATTAGTGTAAATAATTTGTGAAATTATGTTAGAAAAAAAGAAATTACTCCTAGTAGAGGACGATTCTAGCTTGGGGGCAGTACTCAAAGATTACCTCAATATGAATGATTTTCAGGTAACCCATGCCATAGATGGAGAGGATGGATTTGAAAAATTCAAAGCCGAAGATTTTGATCTTTGCATCTTGGATGTAATGATGCCCAAAAAGGACGGATTTACCCTAGCAGAAGAGATAAAAGCGGTAAATAAAGACATTCCACTGATTTTTTTAACGGCCAAAGCCATGAAAGAAGATCAGCTTAAAGGCTACAAATTAGGCGCCGAAGATTACGTGACCAAACCTTTTGATCCAGAGGTTTTGATTTACAAAATCAATGCAATTTTACAGCGAAACACCAACACGGACGAAAGATATTCTCAAGAAAAATTCGACATCGCTGGACATAGTTTTAATTCTAGAATTCGTGAACTTAAAATTGGGACTGAACAGTACAAATTGTCTCCCAAAGAAAGCGAACTTCTAAAGCTTCTTTGTATTTTCAAAAACGATTTGATGCCTAGAGAGCTTGCTTTAAACCGTATATGGAACGACGACAACTACTTTACTTCTAGAAGTATGGATGTTTATATTGCCAAGCTTCGAAAATATTTTGCCGATGAGCCAAAAGTAGAAATTATCAACATACATGGTGAGGGTTTCCGCCTATTGATTCAGGAATAATTTATCGTTGTCTTAACAGATTCTGTTTTGTTTTTTCATAAATTGCGAACCCAAGGTTTTGGCTGGCGATTCTAATTGAAAACAAACAAAATATATATATTCTAATGGAGAACAAACAATTGGTGGGAGGAAGTTTTTTGATTCAAAAAACCAGCCCCAAAGACGTCTTTACTGCCGAAGATTTTAACGAAGAGCAACTAGGACTAGGAAATGTCGTGAAAGAATTTTTCAATTCTTTTGTTGAGAAACATTCCATGGAAAAAGTAGCCTTGCTAAATGCAGAAAAAGATTCAGACTTAATTTTACAAACCATCAGAGAAGCCGCAGATCTTGGTTTTTGCTCAGTTTCTATCCCTGAGGCATATGGTGGAATGGGCTTGGATTTCAATACCAACCTACTAATTACCGAAGCCATGGCCAGTGGATTTTCTTTTGCCACCAGTATTGGTTGTCAAACCTCGATCGGTTCGCTTCCTATTGTATACTATGGAAACGAAGAGCAAAAGAAAAAGTATTTGCCTGGGGTTTGTGATTTTTCTACCATTGCTTCTTATGCTTTAACCGAGCCAGATTCTGGTTCTGATGCCAACTCAGGACGTACCCGATGTGTACTAAGCGAAGACGGAAAGCATTACATTATGAACGGTCAAAAAATCTGGATTACCAACGGTGGTTGGGCACATATGTTCATTGTATTTGCAAAAATTGAAGACGATGAAGATCTTTCTGCTTTTATTGTAGAAAAAGATTTTGGTGGAGTAACAACTGGAAACGAAGAGAAAAAATACGGAATCAAAGCATCTTCTACCGTTCAGGTTTTCTTTGACAACACCAAAATTCCAGTAGAAAACCTTCTTGGTGAAAGAGGAGAAGGTTTCAAAATGGCTTTGAATATTTTAAACTCTGGAAGAATCAAAATTGGAGCGGGTTCTATTGGTGGAATCAAACTTGGAATTTTGAATTCTGTGAGCTATGCCAAGCAAAGAAAACAGTTTAAAACACCTATCGCAGATTTTGGTGCCATTCAGTACAAAATAGGGGAGATGGTTAAAAAATGTTATGCCCTTGAATCTGCTGTTTACAGAACAGGTAGAAATGTAGATTTGTTGCATGACAAAATCAAAGCCGAAGGTGGAACAGACAACCAGGCGAAAGTAAATTCACTGAAAGAATTTGCCATTGAGTGCTCCATTGTAAAAGTATATGGATCCGAAGCAGCTACTTATGCGGCTGACGAAACTTTGCAAATCCATGGTGGAATTGGTTTTGTGGCCGATACCGGAGCAGAATTGGGTGTAAGAGACATTCGAATTACCCGAATTTACGAAGGAACCAACGAAATCAACCGTATGCTTACCTTGGCGGAAATCGCCAGAAAAGGAGACAACAGAGGTGGGAAAATTCCAAGTTTAGACCTAGCAGGGTATGGAAAGAAGATTCCTGGATATATTTTAAAACAAGCAATTCCATTTGGAAAGTCATCTGAAGAGTGGGATGTTGTAGAGAACTATATCGAAAACCTAAAAATTCTTTTTATCACTTTTGTGGGAACACTGGGTCAAGATTTGAAAGAAAAAATGGCCGATGAGCAAGAGATTGTAATGGATTTGTCGGACATTCTGGCCAATGCTTACATTGCAGAATCTTGTTATTTGCGTTACCTTAAATCTAAAGAAGAAGGTAAACTAAACGCAGAAGAACTAAAAGCCCAAGCAGATGCAACCAAGTTGTTTTTGTTTGATGCCATCAATGAGTCTAGAGTAAAAGCACAAAATACCATCTACGCTTATGGAAAACAAACCACAAAGCTAGAAAAGGTATTGTCTATTTTGCTTCCTAAATACAAACAAAACCCTGTGGAACTTAGAAGAGATTTGGCTAAATATGCCCTAGCCAAAGATGGATATTCTATGGGATTGTAATCGATTTAATCACATATATTAAAAAAAAGGAACCTTTTGGGTTCCTTTTTTTTATGTCGAAAGTTTTTAGAAAGGGCAGGGCGCGGTAATTTCCATAACCTCTTGGGTATACGGATGGGTAAATTTGAGTTTGTAGGCATGCAAATACAGCCTATCTTTTAGGGTGCCATAAAGATCGTCGCCTTGAATCGGGTGATTCAGACCCTTATAATGGGCGGCATGCACCCGAAGTTGATGGGTTCTGCCTGTAATGGGGCTGAACAATATTCGAGTAGACAAGGGGCTTTTTTCTAAAACTTTAAATTTAGTTAGGGCTTTTCTACCTGTTTTTTCACACACTTTTTGTTTGGGTCTATCAAAATAATCTACCACAAGAGGAAGGTTTATTTCTCCTTGATCGAGGTTTAAACATCCTTCCAAAAGAGCGATATACTTTTTTTGTATGGTTTTTTCGATGAATTGTTTTTGGAGTTTTTTGTGGCTTTCCTTGTCTTTGGCAAGAATCAAAACACCAGAGGTAGACATGTCTAATCGGTGTACTATCAAAGGACCAGTAGCCGCTGGAAACATGTTTTTGATTCTTTCGTACACCGAATCTTGGGTTTGCTTTCCTGGGACAGAAAGAAACTCATGGGGTTTGTTCACCGCCACAATCCAAGGGTCCTCAAAGAGAATGGGCAGTTGTTTTTCTAGGCCAAGCGAAGCCAAGAGTGGGTTTTGTTCTTGAGGCAAGCCTTGCATCATGTGCTTTAAAATGGGTTCGCATTTGCCCATACAGGCATTGTAGAACTGTTTGTGCTTTCTGACATTTGATTCTGGGCTTGGTCCCCACCAGAACTCTGCCAAGGCAAGGGGCTTAAACCCGCTCAGGTAAGCAAACTGAAAGAGCCTTGGCGCAGCACAATCACCTGCACCTGAGGGAGGAGTTCCAAATTTTTTGGCATGGGCAGAATCTTCGAAAAGTTCTTTTAGATTCTTTCTCTTACCTTGATAGCTTAGAAAGCTGTATGCTTTGTATAGGTTTTCTCGGATGTATAATGAGAGTTCTTTCTGATTTTGCTTTAAATCCTTTACTTCTTTTTCTAGGGCTTCCCACCTTTTTTTTTGCGATTGTTGATTGTCTAAATATCGCTCCAAATCATGCTTAGCCTTTACTTTCAAAAGAGAGCTTAGTCTGTTTAAATCCTCCAGTTTTTGGGAGAGATCCAGAGGGTTTTCAAGTAGATATTTTTTTCGAATTAGATCTCTTTCTGCTTTCTGTTTGGCCAATTCTTCCTTGATTTTCTGTTTGAATTGGGTTAGATTTTCCAGGGCTTTTTCTTGGTCTTCTTTGAGAGTAAGATACCTTTTACTTGTTGAAATCTCTAGTTCTTTTTTTTTGAGTAGATTGATTTTTCTTATTTCTTTTCGGTATAGTTCTTCCCACTTTTCTTCTTCTACAATGGGAGGAACAAACAGGTTTTTTAGGTTTGGATTGTTCCAGCTTCCAGAATATCCAGATAGATAACCGAGTTTTCCGTCCTTTTTTTCTACCACCAAAACTCCAATCATTTTGCCTATTTCTAAATCTTGCAAGGGTGTGTTTTTCAAATAATTTTCTTGAAACTCCTCGCTGGCTATTTGTGCTAGTTTATCGGGTGTGTAATAATGCACATAAGCAAAAGTTTTGGGAACTTCTATCTTAGAGACGTCTTGAATAAACTCGTGAATCATGTAGTGATACAAATGGGGGCTTAGATTGCAAAATTACAATATTTATTCCCCCTTCGCTTTGGTTTTTCCTTATCTAAAATAATGTATTTTCGTATTTCGCCAACGAATCTATGGAAAAAGGGAAGCCTTCTATAAAATTTTGCATCATTGTTCCGGTTTACAACGAAGCAAAGCATCTTTCTAGAATGCTAGATTCACTGCTTTCTCAGAGCGTAAAACCTTTTCAAATTATCTTGGTTGATGATGGGAGTACCGATGGCTCCGATCAAATTATCGCCAGATATTGCAAAGAGAATTCGTTTATTTCAAGCATTCATACCCAAGATTTTTCGGGGCATTTGCCTGGAGAAAAAATAGTTCGGGCTTTTTATTTAGGCAAAACCTTAGCTAATTCTTCTTATGATGTGCTTTGTAAGTTTGACGCTGATCTTTTTTTTCCAGAAAATTATTTAGAAACCCTTCAAGAAGCTTTTGTTTCTGATCCTAAATTAGGAATGGCCTCAGGGCTAGTCTTTGTAAATAAGCAAGAAAACTGGGTGTTTGAAAACATCGCCGATAAAAATCATGTTAGAGGCCCTGTGAAAGCCTATCGAAAAGCTTGTTTTGATGATATTGGCGGAATTAGAGAGACAATAGGTTGGGATACTGTTGATGTCCTTTTGAGTCATTATTATAACTGGAAAGTTAAAACTTTTGAATCTCTACCGGTTAGGCAGTACAAATTTACGGGTCAAAATTACACGGTTTCCAGAGCTAAAAAAGCAGGGATAGGTTTTTATAAGATGAGGTATGGCTTTGTTTTGTCTTTGTTATCAAGTCTTAAATTGGCCTACAATCAAAAATCAATTGTATATTTTTTTCAATGTATTAGCGCTTTTGTCAGAGCTTTTTTTTCGGGTGAAAGCTATGCTGTAAATGCCAAAGAGGGAGTTTTTATTCGAAAATATAGATACAAGCACCTACAAAAAAATCTTGTTCAGAAGTTTAAAACTAACACTGGAATTTAATAACAGAATTTGTTGTTTAGGTTGAAGGATCACTCACATGAAAGAGTGCATCACCTTTGTGCACAATGGGTGCGGTATTTAATCCGAATATAAAGCAGTCAAAAGGAGCAAGTATGGGTTTTTCTAGTTCCCCATAAGGGTCGATAATGGCTCCTAGTTTTTGCCTTTTCTTTACCTGATCTCCATTTTTGATGTTGTATTTGAAAATTCCAGAATGCTGGGCTCTTATCCATTTACTTTTTTCAATAAAGACGCTTTGGGTTTGTTCGGGCTTATTTTTGGCTGGTTGCATACCCAAATACCGCATCACGTTTAGGGCGCCATCAACCCCAGATTGTAAAACTTTTTTGTTGAGACTCAGCGCTTTTCCACCTTCAAAAACAATGCTTTTCTTGCCCATTTTAGAAAGTACACTTCGAACCGATTTAGAAATTTCAGGAGAATGCAAGATAAAAGGCGCCCCAAAAGCTTTGGCCATGGCCAATGATTCTTCGTTTTTCCTGTCGCAGCGAACATTGGGTATGTTTTCTCTTTTGTCTCCTCCGGTATGAAAATCAATTACATAATCAACCAGTGGTGCTATCTCTTTGGTGAATTTATAGGCAAATTGACTAGCCAATGAACCGTTGGGAGATCCAGGAAACATTCGATTTAAGTCTCTTCCGTCTGGGAATTCTCGGGTTTGGTTCAAAAAACCAAACACATTAAAAACCGGAATACATATTATGGTTCCTTTGATGGGTTTATTCATTTTGGTTCCAATGATTTCTCGGATAATGGACACTCCGTTAATTTCATCTCCATGTACTCCACCAAGAAGTAATAAAGTAGGACCTTCTTCTTTGGCTCGTTCAACAATTACAGTTATTCTAAGTCTATTTCGGGTGTGAAGTTTGGCTACTTCCATCTCCAAAAAAGCGCTTTCTCCAGGCTTTACTTCTTTGCCAAGAATCACAAAGGGTTTAGTCGACATTTCTCTCTACAAATTTGATAATCTCTCTGGCGATGTCTTTGCCAGTAGCCGCTTCTATACCTTCTAGTCCTGGAGATGAATTTACCTCTAATACCAAAGGACCTGTTGTGGATTGAAGCATGTCTACCCCTGCAATGCCTAATCCCAGTGCTTTACAGGCTTTAAGCGCGGTGAGTTCTTCTACTTCGCTGAGCTCTATAAGCGAGGCAGAGCCTCCTCTATGTAGGTTAGATCTAAATTCTCCTTCTTTGCCTTGTCTTTTCATTGCACCCACTACAACACCACCCACCACAAAAGCCCGGATGTCTGCTCCTCCAGATTCTTTGATAAATTCTTGGGCGATTACTCTGGCTTTCAGTCCATGAAAGGCTTCCATTACCGAGGTTGCAGCATTTTTGGTTTCCGCAAGTACCACCCCTAGTCCTTGGGTTCCCTCTAGAAGTTTCAGTACCAGCGGAGCACCACCTACAGCCTCAATTAAGTGATCGGAATCTTTGGCGTAATTGGTAAAAGCAGTTTTGGGCAGTCCAACACCAGCTCTGGCAAGCACTTGAAGGCTTCTTAGTTTGTCTCTAGATCGAACGAGGGCTTGAGATTCTACTGTGGTAAATACCTTCATCATCTCAAACTGTCTAACTACCGCTGTTCCATAGAAAGTAACTGAGGCGCCAATTCTTGGAATAATGGCGTCTATGTCTGAAATGTAATTCCCTTCATAATAGATTTTTGGCCTTTTCTTTTCGATTTCTATAATGCATTTTAGGTGGTCTATTACCACTACTTCGTGGCCTTTGGCTTTGGCAGCTTCAACCAAACGCTTGGTGGAATAGAGCTTAGAGTTTCTAGAAAGAATGGCAATTTTCATAAAGATGAAGGTTAAATAAGTTTAAAGATCCAAGGAAAAAGATAGGTTTTTTTTGGAAGTGTCTACAAGGAATCTTCCGCTAAGAAGTTTTCTGCCTATAAGGATGGGAAATCGCATTTTAGATCGGTTGGAAAGAGTGAACTCACCGGTGAAAGACTTTCCAAAAAGTTCAATTTTGGTTTTTACCAAAAACCTTTCTTGGGCTATTCCAAATGAATTTTTCACTTTCTTTTTTTTGTATTTTTCTAGAACAATTTTTTCACCTGTGTAAAGGGGATGTTTAGGATGAAACAGAACAAAACTTAATTTTGTGCCACTTTCTGTTTGAATTTCACGTACTTTGGAACTATCAATGGAGCAACTGTAAGCACCTGTGTCAATTTTTATAGGAACATTTTTTTGATTCCAAAGCGGCAAGTGTGCTTTGTCGAATCTTCCAATGATTTCCAATTTTCGACTCACATTATTTGGTTTTTTTGTGTCTTTCTTCTAGTCTATTTACCACATCGCCAAAACTATAACCTCTATCGTGGAGCAAAATTAGATAATGGAAATACAGGTCTGATGCTTCTTCCAAAAACAAATCATCATTGTCCATGAGTGATTCAATCACAAGTTCTGTGGCTTCTTCACCTACTTTTTGAGCGATTTTGTGGGTTCCAGCCTGATACAAACTTTGGATGTAAGATTTTCCACTTTGGTCTTGTTTTCTGTCTTCAATAAGTTTCTCTAGATCGTCAACAAATTGATTTGGATTTTTAAGCTCTGGTTCTCCCCAGCAGGTTGTACTACCTGTGTGACAAGTAGGGCCGTCGGGGTTGGCCAAAACAAGCAAAGTATCGTTGTCGCAGTCTAAAGAAATAGATACCAAGTGCAAAAAATTACCAGAGCTTTCACCTTTGGTCCAAAGTCTATTTTTGGATCGAGAAAAGAAAGTCAACTTTTTTTCTTCTAAGGTTTTCTCTAGGGCTAATGGATTCATGTAACCCAACATCAAAACATCTTTGGTTTTAACGTTTTGTACCACAACTGGGACAAGTCCGTTTGATTTATTAAAATCTATCTGTTCTACGGAAAAAGGCTGCATGATTTGTTTTTTGCTAAGTTCGTATTTTTTTGGTTTCTAAGAATTAAATTCTCATACAAATTCCATGGTTTTTCAGGTACATTTTTAAAGCGTTTATTTCTATTTCTTTGAAGTGAAAAACGCTTGCTGCAAGGGCCGCATCTACATGAGCATTTGCAAATACATCTAAAAAATCTTCTGTTTTTCCAGCGCCTCCAGAGGCGATGATCGGTATAGAGAGTTCTTCTTGCATTTTTGAAAGAGCTTCTATGGCAAATCCATCTTTGGTTCCGTCGTGGTCCATGGAGGTAAAAAGAATTTCTCCAGCACCCAAATCTTGCGCCTTTTTGGTCCAATCAAAAAGATCGAGGTCTGTTTTGATTCTCCCACCATTGAGATGTACCCACCATTTTCCATCTACTTTTTTCGCGTCAACTGCCAGAACTACCGCTTGAGAACCAAAAGTTTCTGAAATTTGACCAATCAGGCTAGGATCTTTTACCGCCGCAGAATTGATCGAAACTTTGTCAGCACCGTTTAAGATGAGTTCTTCTGCAATTTCTAACGAAGAAATACCTCCTCCAACGGTAAAGGGAATGCTGATTTCTTTGGCGATGTTTTTCACCATTTCAACCAAAGTTTTTCTCTTTTGATGGGTGGCGGTAATGTCTAAAAAGACCAGTTCGTCTGCCCCGTTTTCAGAGTAAAATTGTGCCAATTCAATGGGATCTCCGGCATCTTTTAGATCTACAAAATTTACTCCTTTTACCGTTCTTCCATCTTTGATGTCTAAACAAGGAATGATACGTTTGGTTAGCATATTATGATTTTGAGCCTAAAATTATTTTTTCTAAATCTTTGATGTCGATTCTGTTTTCGTAAATCGCCTTTCCAATAATAATTCCGTGGTAATTTCCCTCTATGGCTTTCTGTACGTCTGCAATGTCTTTTACCCCTCCAGAAACAATGATGTTGAGCTTAGGAACAAAGCTTTTGATTTCCTTATAAAGCTCAAAATTTGGTCCGCAAAGCATGCCATCTTTCCCAATGTCTGTGATGGTTGCATATTTAACTCCTTTGTTTTGATACTCTTCTAAAAAAGGAATGAGGTCTTGGTCTGAATCTTCGATCCAGCCAGAGATGGCAATCTTTTGGTTTTTAGCATCTGCCGAAAGCATGATTTTTTCTGAGCCATACTTTTGAAGCCATGTAAAAAACAAACTTGGGTTTTTCACCGCAACAGAACCAATTGAAACCTTGTCTGCACCCGAATCAAAAGCGATTTTAAGGGATTCTTCTGTTTTGATTCCGCCTCCAAAATCAATAGTAAGTTTTGTGTTTTTTCTTATCTCTTCTAAAACTTTATGGTTGATGATTTCTCCAGATTTTGCTCCATCCAAATCTACCAAATGAAGATGTTCTATTCCGTGGTCTTCAAACCATTTGGCAACTTCTAAAGGATTGGTGTTATAGGTTTTTTGGGTAGAATAGTCTCCTTTTTCCAGTCGAACACATTTGCCTTCGATAAGGTCTATGGCTGGTATAATTTTTGTCATTTTGATAGATTTTTTTCAATAAAATTCAAAGTGATTTCTAAGGCTTTTTCTCTAACATGTTTTTGAGACAGAAAAACATTATGCATGGCATTTTCTATCTGGACGATTTCAACATTTTTTCCAAGAAATGGCGCATTTTCTTTGATGTGGTTTATGTTTAAAACTGCATCGCTGGTCATAATTTCATCTGTCCAAACTGCTCCACTGCAAGATTTATCGCTATGCATCACAAGCAAGGGTTGTGGGATGTTTAGCCCTTTTTTAAGTTCTTTTTGGGCAGAGTAGATCGCCCAAACCCATGCATAGTAAACCTTGGCTTTGGGTGGAGATTTTACTTCAATTTCAAAATCCCATTCGCCTTTGAAGTCTTTGTGTAGAGAGTGGTTGTAGTGGTCGAAACTTGGACTTCCAACATAATCTTTCAGATAGGGAAATACTTTTGACATGTATTTTGAAGCAGGCAAAAGAATTTTGAGATAAGAAGGAATGTTGAAGTCAAAAAATGGGCCGTTAAAAATTCCAAGAGAAATTTTGTCTCTGTGTCTCCCATTGGCAAGGTACATCGCCAGAACCAATCCGCCCATAGAGTGACCTTCGATGATGATTTGTTGATAGTTTTTTTCTTGCAAAAATTCGATGCTTTGGTCTATCTCTTCAAAATATTCCTCTAGATTTCTACAGTAAAAATAGGATTGGTGCGGCAGTTTACTTTGGTTATACTTTCTTAGTTCCAAGGCATAGAAATCCATCTGTTTTTCCCCTATGTTATCTCCATGCTGTTTTTGGTAAAAGTAATCGGCAAAACCATGGATAAATAAATAGGCTACAGAAGAGGAAACTTCCTTTTTTCTTTGATATAATTGAGCCACAACCTCACCCTGGTAATCTGGTTTTAGACTTAAAGTATGCACAAGGTAATCCATGATTTTAGCTTTGTTTTAGAAAGAGTTCCAGTAAATCTCGCCCAGATTTCCCACTTTTTTCAGGGTGAAACTGACAACCCCAAAAATTGTCTTTTTTCATCATACAGGTAAAATCTTCTTCGTATTCTGTGCTAGCAATGGTAAATGGATTGATAGGCACATAATAGCTGTGAGCAAAGTAAAAAAACGCGTTTTGTATCTGTTTTAAAGTAGGGTCTTGACTAGCCAGTTGGTTCCATCCCATGTGTGGAACGGTTTTTTGGCGTACAAATTTTTTCACTTGGGTTTGAAACACACCTATTCCAAGGGTTTCTCTGTAAGCCTCTCCAAGGGCGATGGCAGTGTCTTCAATGGTATGGTGTTCATCTACTTGCAAATCTCCTTCTACTTTGATTTTTAAGTCTGCTCCAGAATGTTTGGCTAGTTGATCTAGCATATGATCAAAAAAATGAAGCCCGGTCTGAATGTCAGAATTCCCCTCTCCATCTAGGTTTAGTTCGATGGCAATTTTGGTTTCTTTGGTGTTTCGGGTTATTTTTGATTGTCTTTTTCCAATGGCTAGATGAAAATAAATATCTTCCCAAGAGGAAGTCTCAAGAGCTATAAAGGGTTTTAAATCCTCTTTTTTTACTGTTAAATCTTCTTGACCTAAGGTGTCGGTCTGCCCAAGGTAAATTCCCTTGGCTCCAAGATTTTTGGCAAGTTCTATGTCTGAGAGTCTGTCTCCTATAACAAAGGAATTTTCCAAATCATATGAGCCGTCTAAGTATTTGCCAAGAAGACCTGTTCCTGGTTTTCTGGTGGGAAGATTTTGGTGAGGAAAGCTTTTGTCAATAAGTACCTGGTCAAAGGTTATGCCTTCTGCTTGGAGGGTTTTGAGCATAAAATTATGCACAGGCCAAAAAGTTTCTTCTGGAAAAGATTCTGTTCCAAGTCCATCTTGGTTGGTGATCATCACCAAAGTATAGTCTAATTCTTGGGCTATTTTTCTAAGATGGGTAAACAGATTAGGGTAAAAATCGAGTTTCTCAAAACTATCAATTTGATAACCTTCTGGCTCTTTGATCAGGGTTCCGTCTCGGTCTATAAAAAGTACTTTTTTCATGGCTTTTTGAAGCTTTATTGTATCTGAGTTAGAGCATCGATGAGTCTTTGGTTCTCCTTGGGTGTTCCAACTGTTATTCTAAGGGTGTTTTGGCAGTGCAGTTGATAGCTTTGATTTCTAACCAAAACAGAAGAATCTTTGAGCAAATCGTAAATTTTCTTTGCATCGTTGAATTTTACCAGTAGAAAGTTTGCCGCACTAGGGTAGATATACTCTACACTTTGATTTTGGGTTAACTTTTGTTCCAACCAAATTCTTTGTTCTAGAATCTTTTCAACTTCTGTTTGTTTTTGGGTAGAATTCAGTTTTTCTAGAGCCGTTTTTTGGGTGTAAACCCCCACATTATAAGGCATTTTAAGGGTTGTTAAAACCGAGATAACTTCTTTGTTTCCAAAGGTCATTCCAAGACGTAAGCCCGCCATACCCCAGGCTTTGGAAAAAGTCTGAAGCACCACCAAATTGTTGTGGTTTTTAATTTCTTCTACAAGCGAATAATTCGCAAAATCACCATAAGCCTCATCTATCACTACAATTCCTTTAAAATTTTGGATGATGTAAAGGAGGTCTTCCTTTTTAAATTCTGTTCCCGTTGGGTTGTTGGGATTGCACAAAAAAAGGATTTTGGCTTTTTGTTTGAGAATTTCTTCGACATTAAGGCTAAAAGTTTCGCTCATGGGAACTTCAAGCAATTGTACTTCGTTGATGGCAGCCACCACTTTGTACATACCAAAGGTTGGAGGGCAGTGCACAATGGCGTCTTGTTTGGGTTCACAGAATGCTCTAACCAACCAATCTATGGCTTCGTCTGATCCGTTGGAGAGGAAAATCTGGGAGGGATCTACCTTTTTGATTTGAGCCAATTTTTGTTTAAGCTCTTTTTGAAGAGGATCTGGATAGCGGTTGAAATCACTAGGGAAGGGGTTTTCGTTTGCATCCAGATAGACTTCTGCAATTCCTTCAAATTCTTCTCTGGCAGAAGAATAAGGCTTTATTTTTTTGATGTTTTCTCGAAACAAAGAGGAGATGTCCATGTTTTGTTATAATTTTTCTGATATAGCCTTAAGTCTTAGGCTTACGGCGTTTTTATGGGCAAAAAGTTCTTCGTTTTGGGCCATGATTTCTATGGTTGGACCAAGATTTTGAAGACCTTCTTTGCTTATTTTTTGGTAAGTAATGTATTTCTCGAAGCTTTGTAGGGAAACCCCAGAATATTGTTTGGCATACCCTGCAGTTGGAAGGGTGTGGTTGGTTCCAGAGGCATAATCTCCAGCGCTTTCTGGAGTGTAATTTCCGATAAAAACAGAGCCAGCATTTTGTACATTTTCAACAAAATAATCTTCTGTTTTTTGGTCTTCGGTAGCCAAAATTAGATGTTCGGGTGCATAGAAATTTACAATTTCTAAGGCCTGATTTTGGTTTGTGGTTTTAACAAAAACTGCATTTTCTAGTGATTTTTTTGCGATTTCTGCCCTTGGTAAATCACTTAGTTGCTTTTGAATTTCATTTTGGGTTTCAAGCAAAATTTCATCAGACCAGCTCACAAGTACAACCTGAGAATCGGCTCCATGTTCAGCCTGAGAGAGCAAATCAGCCGCGACAAAAACACTGTTGGCACTTTGGTCTGCCACTACCATCACCTCTGATGGTCCTGCAGGCATGTCGATGGCGGTAGATTGAAGACTAGCAAATTGTTTGGCGGCGGTTACATATTGGTTTCCTGGTCCGAAGATTTTATCTACTTTGGGGATGCTTTCTGTTCCTAGAGCTAGCGCAGCGACCCCTTGAGCGCCACCTACTTTAAATATTTGGGTAACGCCACAAAGATCTGCAGCAAACAAAATAGCTGGATGAATGTTTCCCTGCTTGTTTGGTGGACTGCAAAGTATAATCTCTTTGCATCCTGCGATCTTTGCAGGAATTGCAAGCATCAGCACGGTAGAAAATAGGGGAGCAGTACCTCCTGGAATATAGAGTCCTACTTTTTCAATGGCTCTTGCCTTTCTTTGGCAGATGACTCCCTTTGAAGTTTCAACAGTTAAGGGTTCAATTTTTTGTGCCTGATGAAAAAGTGAAATGTTTTGATAGGCCGTGGTTATGGCTTGTTTTAATTCTGGATCAACCAGATTTTTGGCTTGTTCTATTTCATCTTCCCCCACCAAGAGTTTGTCAAGGGAAACACTATCAAACTTTTGGGTGAAATCAATTAGAGCTTGGTCTTTTTTTTGTTTGATCTGAAGAAATACATCTGCAATAATTTCATTGAGCTTTCCAACTTCAAGGCTAGGTCTTTGAAGTTGATCCTGCATTTGGTTTAGATTTTCGAAGGTAATTTGTTTCATCAAAGAATCATTTTTTCAATGGGCATCACAAGTATTCCCTGGGCGCCAATGGATTTTAATTGTTCAATAGATTGCCAAAAGTCTGCTTCTTTAAGAACGGAATGAATGGCTGACCAATTTTCAAGGTTAAGTGGTACCACCGTTGGGCTTTTCATAGAAGGAAGCATTTGGCTGGCCGCTACAATTTTATCGTTGGGAATATTAAAGACAATGTATTTGTATTCTTTGGCTCTTTGGGTGGATTCAATCCTAAAAGTAATTTGGTCTAAAAGCGTTTGCTTTTCAGAACTTAAATTATGTGTTGAAATAAGCACTGCCTGAGAATGACTCATCACTTCAACCTCTTTCATGCCGTTGACAAAAAGAGTGTTACCCGATTCTACCAAATCGCAGATTCCATCTGAAAGTCCAATGGAAGGTGCTACTTCTACCGAACCTGCAATTTCATGGATTTCACACTGAATGTTTTTTTCTTTCAGGTATTTGGAAAGGCTGTTGGGATAGGAGGTGGCAATTCTTTTTCCCTGAAAAAAACCTATGCCATTGTACTCTTGATCTTTGGGTACAGCCAGAGAAAGTCTGCATTTGGAAAATCCAAGCTGCATCACGGTATTCACGTTTTTTTCTTTTTCAAGGAGTGTGTTTTCACCGATAATTCCAAGATCCACAATTCCACTTTCTACATATTTGGGGATGTCTGAGTTTCTAAGAAATAGAATTTCAAGGGGAAAGTTTTTTGCTGAAACTTTCAGCGCAGACTGATTCCCAGAAATTTTCAGTCCAATTTCTTTTAAAAGGTCTGTACTTTCATCGTATAATCTCCCTTTTTTTTGTATCGCTATTCTTAACATACCCTATTATAACTTGATTTGTTTTTTTTGGTTTCAAACCACCTTAAAGTACAAATATAGGCATAGAATTTAGATTACTTTGAGCAAGTCTTATAAAATCCTGCTAAAATCTAGTATAAATTCAACCTTTTTACAGCAAAAGTTTAGGAGTAAGGTCTAATGGTGTCTAATTGCCTAAACTTGTAAATTAATTTCTTAATTTTGCATACAAAGGCAACCATTATGTTTCAGAATTTACAAGACAAGTTAGACAAAGCGTTACACACGCTAAAAGGAAAAGGGCAAATTACCGAAATCAATGTAGCGCAAACCGTCAAAGAGATTCGAAGAGCGCTTTTGGATGCCGACGTTAGTTTTAGTGTCGCCAAGTCTTTTACCAATAAAGTAAAAGAAGAGGCCATGGGGAAAGAAAATATTCTCACCTCGGTTTCACCAGGACAGCTTTTAACCAAAATTGTCCATGATCAGCTGGTAGAACTCATGGGTTCAGATGCTGTTGGGGTAAATTTATCAGCCAATCCTAGTTTGATATTGATTGCTGGATTGCAAGGATCTGGAAAAACAACTTTTTCAGGTAAATTTGCCTCTTATGTAAAAAACAAAAAACAAAAAAATCCGCTTTTGGTTGCCTGTGATGTGTACAGACCAGCGGCGATTGATCAACTTGAGGTTCTGGGAGATCAAATTGGGGTAAAAGTATTTACCCAAAGGGAAAGCAAATCTCCGGTTGAAATTGCTAAAAATGCCCTTGTTTTTGCCAAAGAAAACAAACACAACGTAGTGATTTTTGACACCGCAGGTCGTTTGGCTGTAGATAGCCAAATGATGGAAGAAATCAAACAGATACATCAAACCATTTCTCCTACCGAAACTTTATTTGTGGTAGATTCCATGACCGGTCAAGATGCGGTAAATACAGCGGAGGCCTTTAACAATGCGCTTAATTTTGATGGAGTGGTACTTACCAAATTGGATGGAGATACCCGCGGTGGAGCTGCGCTCACCATTCGAAGCGTAGTGGATAAACCCATCAAATTTGTTTCAACAGGGGAGAAGATGGACGCTCTGGATGTATTCTATCCTGCTCGTATGGCTGATAGAATTTTGGGAATGGGAGACGTTGTTTCTCTGGTAGAAAAAGCCCAAGAACAATTTGATGAAGAAGAAGCCAAGAAGCTGCACAAAAAAATCGCGAAAAATCAGTTTGATTTCGATGACTTCTTAAAGCAAATTAGACAGATTAAACAGATGGGAAGCATGAAGGATTTGCTTGGAATGATTCCCGGTGCTGGAAAGGCAATGAAAGATATTGATGTAGATGATGATGCTTTTAAATACATTGAAGCCATTATTCAATCTATGACTCCCCTTGAAAGAGCCAATCCAAAAATCATCGACTTAAACCGTAAAAAGCGTATCGCCAAAGGTTCGGGAAGAGATATCGCTGAGGTAAATCAACTTCTAAAACAGTTCTTTGACATGGGTAAAATGATGAAACTTATGCAAGGCGCCCAAGGAAAACAACTGATGAAAATGATGGGAGCAGGTCTTCCTGGTATGAAGTAATCTTCTTTAATCCACAAAAAAAAGGATGCAATTCTCTGAATTGCATCCTTTTTTTATTTCTAATCTAAAATTAGTTTAACTGCAAAATTTTTGTGGTTTTTTCTCGGGTTTCTCTGCAAAGCGTTGGGTCTGCGTTCATGTCTTTTCCATAGACAGGAATCATGCTTTCAAGCTTTTGTTTCCATCCAGAATTTACTCTTTCAGAAAAGCATTTTTCAATTACTTCAATGGCAATAGAAACTGAGGTAGAAGCACCAGGAGATGCCCCAAGTAGACCCGCTAGATTTTTTAGATCGTTGGTGATAATTTCGGTTCCAAACTCAAGAATTCCACCTTTTTCTTTGTCTTTTTTGATGATCTGCACCCTTTGTCCGGCTTTGGCCATTTCCCAGTCTCTGTATCTTGCTGCTGGAAAATATTGTCGAAGGGCTCTAATTTTGTCTCTTTTGGAGAGTCTAACCTGGTCAACCAGATATCTAACCAGTGAAAAATTGTGTCTTCCTACGTTGAGCATAGGGAGAATGTTGTCTAGCTCTACCGAGTTTAGTAGATCCATATAGGAACCGTTGATCAAGAACTTGGTGTTAAATCCAGCAAAAGGCCCAAAAAGCAGTGCTTTTTTTCCATCGATTACACGGGTATCCAAGTGCGGTACAGACATAGGCGGAGCACCTACTTCTGCAAGCCCATATACTTTGGCATTGTGCTTTTCAATCACTTCTGGATTGGTACAAACCAGCCACTGACCACTGATGGGGAATCCACCGTAACCGTTTCCTTCAGGAATTTTGGTGTCGTCAATTAGTTCTAAAGCGCCTCCTCCTGCACCAATAAATACGAAATCTGCATAGAATTTTTCTACCGATTTGGTTCTTAAATTTTTGGCTCTAATTTTCCAGCCGTTGTCTCTTCTTTTTCTGATGCTTTTTACTTCTGTTTCAAGGTGTAAAGTAACGTTTTCTTTCTTTAGAAGTTCCTGTAGCATGTATCTTGTTAGATCTCCAAAGTTTACATCGGTACCCATTTCTACTTTGGTTGCAGTTAGAGGTTTTTCGTCTTTTCTTTCATCAACCATCAGTGGAAACCACTGGTGCATAACCTGTGGGTCTTCCGTATATTCCATGTCTTCAAAAAGCACATGGTTTTTTAAAGTCTCAAACCTTTTTTTCAAAAAAGTTCTGTTTTCTTCTCCAAAAACAAAGCTACAGTGAGGAACTTTGTGGATGAAGTCTTTGGGAGACTTAAAATATCCTTTTTCAACAAGGTAAGACCAAAAGACTTTGGAAGTTTCAAAAGCACCAGCAATTCTGATGGCTTTTTCTACATCGATGGTACCATCTGGCTTTTCAGGGGTGTAATTTAATTCGCAAAAGGCAGAGTGGCCTGTTCCTGCGTTGTTCCATGCATCGCTAGATTCGGCCGAAACCTTATCTAATCTTTCAACGAAAGTGATCTCTAAGCTTGGGTCTAATTCATTTAGCATTACCCCAAGGGTTACACTCATAATTCCTGTACCTACAAGCAATACTTTGTTTTTGTCTTCGGTTATCATCCTTGTTAAAAGTATAAATAGAAATATGGATATTTTTTTGCAAATATACTTTACCTTATTTTTGTTTCCGTCAAAGCCTATGATTTCGGTTTTCATTTCAGGGTCTATCATCATCCAGTGGTTGAATTTGGACTGATTTTCAAAGAGCCTTAAGTATTCAAAGACTTGGGTTCTGCTGGCGTTGATGGTGGTAGATTGTTCTAATTTGGCCTGTGTTGGGAAAAAATAGGAGGCAATGTATACTATAGCAATAGCTACAAGTAAAAATAGCAAAGTGTTTTTGATGAATTTCATACTACTTATAATTTTAAATGCACGCCAAGCCCAATGTTTAGGTTGGTTGCGGTTCTGTCTGTTTCTTTGTCGTTGATGTTTACAAAACTACCCGATTGCATATCCATCCCGATGGAAGTATCTACAAGTACATTTTTTGTTACCACAAAAGCAACCCCAATACTTGCTCCAGCGGTAAAGTAGGTTTCGTCTCTTTCCCATACAAAATCGGTTGTGTAATCAGGGTAGGGAGCGCCATAGCGGTTAAGGTTGATGTTGGCATTGGCAATTCCTGCTCTAAGTTCAGCAAAAGGCATGTTGCTGGGTTTCACTCCTCTGATTGGGACAAAATATCTACCAAAAACAATGGCTGACCATTCTGATACCGAACCTTCGTTTTTTAGCTCAGCTTTCGTAATTCTAGGTATTCCTCCTTCGATTTTTTCGTAGGTATCAAAAGATGTGTATTTCTCACTTTTGTTATAATATCTAAGTCTTGCCCCTACTTGTATGCGGTCTGCCAAAATATAACTAACGTTAGGTTCAACCCTGTAGGCGAAGGTTTCGCTAATTTTTTCATCAGGGTCTCCATTTTCAAAAGTTTTTACCGTTTGGCTAGAGGTGGCGTCAATTCCACTCCCAAGTCCAATGTAAATGCTTCCTTTTTGCAGCTGTGCTTGGGTTTTTACACTTAAAAACACCATGCATACTAATAATATGTATCTCATCTTCATCGGGTATTATAAATACAAGGTAACACTGGTAAATAGTGTAAATCCAGAGGTTACAAAGCGATCTTTCTGCGGGTTTAGATAATCCGTGTACATCCAGTTTGTCTCATTAAAGTATCTGGCAGCTAGATTCACAGATAAATTGTCGTTGACAAAGTATGCTGCCCCACCCATGGCTCCATAGTAGAAAAGTCTATAGGGCTTGGATTTCTCTTGTGCCGACAAAGATTTTAAGTAAACATAATTTGAAATGTCATAAGTTCCGTCCTCATTTGGAACTAATTCTCTAGCCCCTCCTTGATCTTCGAATGTATAAGAGCTACCAACCGTTGCGTCTATTTGAACAAAGGGTTTGAGTTTCCCTTCTCCTATATAATACCTAACAAATGGGTTGAATTTAAAATTGGCACTTGCTTTTTGGTAATTTCTAGGACTTAATTCATCGTATGGAAATGTTGATAAGTTATTTTCTTCAGTACTATTTTGCTCATACTCTGTGTCATCATCTCCAGAATATCCATATAGTTTTATGGCATAGTTTGAACTGCTTAAATCTACATTAAAACCCAAAGCCAAATTATCAATCACAAAATACCCTATACCAGGTTTTAAAATTCCTTTGGACTTTGTGTTGCCTGCAAAACCTTCGTAATAATCAGCGGTAGCCCCCAATTCTTCATATTTTTTGGTGCTTTCGTTGCTATAGGTGTTGTTGGTGTTGTTAAGACTCACCGGTAAGCCCAATTCTATCATAAATTTTCCTTTTTCTGTTTGTGCAAAACAGAAATTCACCAGAAGTGCGAGCATTAGACTCAGTTGGTACTTTTTCATATAATGAAAGTTTATCACTTTGTTAAAAGTATCTAAAATTCATCAAAACAAGCCATTTAATTTCATGACATACGTCATGTTTTTTTTTGAAAATTGAGCTCGAACTAACTATGAAGTTTATTTTTTGTTTTTAAGTTCTTGCTGCTCTTGGGCTTGTTTTAGAATTTCGTTGAACTTAGATCCAAACTTGCTTTCTTTTTTTGGTTTGGCTTTGTTGGTTTGCACCAGTTGATGAATTTTTTCTTCATCAATCAAGAAGTGTTTAATTACCAGTACAATTCCAATGTTCAGAATATTCGAAACCAAATAGTACCAAGAAAGTCCAGAGGCATAGCTGTTTAAAAACAAAACGAAAAATACGGGCATTAGGTACATCATAAACTTCATGTCTGGCATTCCCTCTTGGGTAGGCTGAGAGATGTTGTTAGAAGTCATTTTGGTATAGATCAAAAGAAAAACACAATACAAAATGGCAAACAAACTTACATGTGAGCCATACATAGGAACATCAAAGGGCAGCTGCGCGATTGAATCATAAGAAGTTAAATCATCGGCGTGTAAAAAGCTCTTTCCTCTAAGGTCGATAATGTTCGGGAAAAACTGGAATAAAGCATAAAAGATCGGGATCTGAAGCAGTGCTGGTAAACATCCCGAAAAAGGACTGGCCCCTGCCTTTGAATACAAATCCATGGTGGCTTGTTGTTTTTTTAAGGCGTCATCTTTATATTTAAGGTTAATCTCATCAATTTCTGGCTTCAAAACTCGCATCATGGCCCCTTGTTTGTGCTGTTTGTACATGATGGGTGAAAGAATAATTTTTATCACAATGGTCATCCACATGATGATGATCCCGTAACTCATGGAGAAATTATCATGCAAAAATTTAAAGATTTTGATAAAAAAGTATTTGTTCATCCCGCCAATAAAAGACCATCCAAAGGGAATAATCTCATCAAATTTATTACCTAAACCCTTTAAAATATCTAAATCTAATGGTGTGAAGTTCCATGCCAAATCTTCGTTAAGTTCTCCTGCACTAGTTGCAATGGAGCCTTTGAAATCAAAGTTTTTGATGTGTTTTCCTTCCTCTATGTTTTTTACACTTCCACTGGTTTTTTCAAATCCTTTTTTGCTCGAAAGAATAGAGGCGAAAAATTGCTGTTTGAAAGCGATCCAATCCAGAGATTTCTCGTTTTCTTCAAAATCAGAAGTTTCATCGTCTACATCTTCATTTTTGTCGAAACTAAAATACATTTCTGTAAATTGAGTTTCTTGTCTTCTTCCTTTTTCAAGAGCAAATGCATCCATTTTCCAGTCGATGTTTACAGAATTTGGAAGTTTCAGTCCGCTAGATTTGATTTTAAAATCAAGGGTGTTGTCTTCTAAAAGAGTGTAGATGTATTGCAAAACTCCATTTCCAACCGGTGCAGAAAATACAATAGAATTTCCCTGTTTAGAAGGTGTAAAGTTCAGCAGTTGGGTTTGAACCACTCCGGTTGCAGTAGGTATTTGAAGCCCAAATTGGCTGTTGTTTTCTTTGATTAAAAAAAGTGGTTCTCTTTTTTTTGTTTCATTGTTGTAAGCTTGGTGTTTTAGCATCTCAACTTTACTTACTTGTGCGCCTTGACTTGAGATTTCAATTCGAAGTTCTTGATTAGAAAGTACCTCTGTTTGGATTTTTCCTTGTGGGGCATTACTAACTTGCGCTACTTGGGTAGGTTTTACAAGTCCTGTTTCAGAATTTGAGTCCTTAGAAGTAGGCTTGTTTTTAATTTCCAACTGCTCTTTGGCTAATTTTTCTTTCTGTACTTTACTGCTGTAGCTGATGTAAGCAAACATCAAGACGCTCATGATGAAAATAGAGATCAGCTGATTGTAATCGTTTTTTTTGGGTGAGTTTAGTTCTCGCATTTCGGGCTTATTTGTTTTGTAAAGTGGCTTTTAAAAATCCTATAAAAAGAGGATGTGGACTAATTACGGTGCTACTGTATTCGGGGTGAAATTGAACTCCAACATAAAAAGGATGGTCATTGAGTTCTAATACATCTACCAACCCCGTGTCTTGATTGATTCCAGTGGGTATAAATCCCTTTTGCTTGAAATCATTTAGGTAGTGGTTGTTGAATTCATATCGATGACGGTGTCTTTCAACGATGTCTTGATTTTGATATATTTCTTTGATTTTTGAGTTTTCTGAAAGTCTACATGGCCAGTTTCCTAGCCTCATGGTTCCTCCTTTATTGGAGATTTCTTTTTGTTCTTCCATCAGAGAAATTACGGGGTACGGGGTTTGGCTATTTACCTCGTGGCTTTCGGCTCCCTTAAAACCAAGCACATTTCTAGCGAATTCGATGGCCATAATTTGCATACCCAAACAGATTCCAAGGGTTGGAATGTTGTTTTCTCTGGCAAATTTGGCAGCCAGAATTTTTCCTTCAATTCCTCTGTCTCCAAAACCGGGAGCGATTAAAATACCATGAACATCCGATAATTCTTGGGCGATGTTATCCTGGGTTAATTCGCCAGAATACACCCATTTGATATTTACTTTGGTCTCCAATTCTGCCCCGGCATGAACAAAAGACTCGCTGATAGACTTGTAGGCATCTTGAAGAGAGACATATTTTCCAACCAAAGCGATGGTTAGCTCGTTTTTCGGGTTTTTATGTTTTTCTAAAAAGGCATTCCATTTGATAAGTTTGGCTTCTTTTTTTGCTTCAAGCTTTAAAGTTTCCAAAACGACTTGATCAAAATCTTGCTGTTGAAGCAAAAGTGGAACGTCATAAATGGTTTGAGCGTCTCTTCCCTCAATGATGTTTTGAATTTTGACGTTGCAAAATTGCGCCAATTTCGCTTTTACCTCTTTG
Source organism: Flavobacteriaceae bacterium (assembly GCA_004359435.1). GTDB lineage: Bacteria > Bacteroidota > Bacteroidia > Flavobacteriales > Weeksellaceae > PTET01. The sequence goes on along the minus strand of PTET01000003.1, from coordinate 225,831 downwards.
CTTAGCGGATGTTCTGTTCTGCAAACCAAAATATCAGACTGAACACCGCTTTCCATCAAATGGCGAACCGAATGCTGAGTAGGCTTGGTTTTAAGCTCTCCAGAAGTTGCCAAATAAGGAATCAAAGTAAGGTGAATTACTATGCAATTGTCTTGGCCTAAATCCCATTTGAGCTGTCTTACAGATTCTATATAAGGTAAAGATTCAATATCTCCTACGGTTCCACCAATTTCGGTGATGATAATATCAAAGTCTTTGTTTTTACCCAGTTTGGTAATTCTTCTTTTGATTTCGTTGGTAATGTGCGGAACTACTTGTACGGTCTTGCCAAGAAAATCCCCTCTTCTTTCTTTGTCTATTACTGTTTGGTAGATTCTACCTGTGGTTACGTTGTTGGCCTGAGAGGTGGGAGTGTTGAGGAACCTTTCATAGTGCCCCAGGTCTAAATCGGTTTCGGCTCCGTCTTCGGTTACATAACATTCTCCGTGTTCGTATGGGTTTAAAGTTCCTGGGTCGATGTTGATGTAAGGGTCTAGTTTTTGAATGGTCACCCTGTATCCTCTTTCTTGCAACAAAACCCCAAGGGACGCGGCGACAATTCCTTTTCCAAGTGAAGAAGTAACACCACCTGTTACAAAAATATATTTGGGTGATTCTGTAGACATACCAAATTGGCTTTAAAATTATAAAGCCGTAAAGTTAAAAAAAATGTGGCAGCAAAGGGCAATTGATAACCAATAATTATTGGTACAAATTTTTGGAGAATCAAAGAAAGAAAAAAGAAAGTGTAAATAAAAAGAGAGAAAAAAAGGCAAGCTACCTGCATCACACAGCTCAACCATCTACCCTTGCTGCGTTCCCACCCTGGGGGATTCGACAGGAGCACGTTGTGCAGGACTTGCCAGTTGCAAATTTATGAAAATTAATCTGTATCTTGCAACCTTTAGTTAGAGAATATGCAATTGAAACAAGACTTTAAGCCTATGCTCGTTTTGATGAGCTTTACGGTGATTCTTTTTTTGGCCTTTACGTTTTTGTTTACCACAAATCGGTATTTTGATTTTTCACCCTACCAATATTACTATGCCAGTATTGCTGGTAATTTCTTTATAATCCCATTTGTGTATACCTATTATGTGCTTTGGGTTCAGTATAAAAAAGGAGAGCAGGTAAATGGAGATTTTATCCAAACCCTCAGGTCGTGTCTTTTTATCTTTGTTTTTGCAAGTTTTTTTTCCATGTTGTTTATATGGATTTACCTTAATTTTTGGGACGCTCAAGCGGCTGAGATTTTTATGGAACAAAAACGACAAGTACAAATTCAAAGTTTAGAGAATTTACAAGATCCCATAGAAAAAAAGGAAAAACTAGCCTATTTTAATAGCAAAGAAGTGCTTGCGGAGAAATATTTTTCTGCCAAAAACATTTGGGTGATGTTTTATCCCTTTATCGTGCTTTTTTATTTGATGATTTCTCTTGTGCTTTCAATGTTTTTTAGAAAAAAATAATGGAAGTTTCTCTTGTTATTCCTCTATACAATGAGGCGGAATCTCTGCCTGAACTCATGGAAAGAATCCATCAGAGTTTGTCTTTGTATACTTTCAAGGTTATTTTTATTGATGATGGGAGCCATGATAATTCATGGGAAGTAATCAAAGATTTAAAAAGTAAGTATCCACAAATTACTGCGGTTAGATTTGCTCAAAATTTTGGAAAATCTGCAGCCCTTTCCGAAGGATTTTCTCTTGCCAGCGGAAATTATGTGGTTACTTTAGATGCGGATCTTCAAGATTTTCCAGAGGAGATTCCCGCGATGCTAAATAAAATAAAAGAAGAAGATTTGGATCTTCTCTCTGGATGGAAACAGCAAAGAAAAGATCCTGTTTTTACCAAAAACATTCCTTCCAAACTGTTTAACTCGGTAGCTAGAAGGGCTTCGGGGTTAGATTTGCACGATTTTAATTGTGGTCTGAAAGTCATGAAGATTTCTCTGGCCAAAGATTTAAAACTTCATAGCGACATGCATCGCTACATACCGGTTTTGGCCAGCAAAATGGGGTACAAAAAAATCCAAGAAAAAAAAGTAAAACACACCGCTCGTCAGTATGGGAAATCAAAATTTGGTACAAACCGCTTTATCAATGGTTTTCTAGATTTACTTACGCTAATTTTTGTCTCAAGATTCGGAGCCAAGCCTATGCATTTTTTTGGGGCATTAGGCACACTTATCTTCGCGCTGGGTTTTTTGTCGGCTTTTGTGTTGGGCGTCTCTAAACTTTATGCTGTTTACATTGGAGTAGAACAAAAACTAGTGACAGACAACCCTTTTTTTTACCTCTCTTTGGTGTCGATGATACTAGGAACTCAGCTTTTTTTAGCGGGATTTTTAGGAGAAATTGTCATTCGTCAAAATCCAAATACTAAGTCTTACCTGGTTAAAGAAACCATTTGATTCAATAAAATTTACAATGAATGCTACGCAAACCCCAATAGAAAGAGCGCAAGATTGGCTGAACTCATCTGTTTTTGATGTTCAAACCAAAGAAGAAGTTAATGCATTGATCGCTGGAGATCCTTCCAATTTAGAAGATTCTTTTTACAAAGACTTAGAATTTGGAACCGGAGGAATACGTGGGAAAATGGGAGTAGGCACCAATAGAATTAATGTCTATACTCTGGGTAGAGCCACCCAAGGTTTGAGCCAATATCTGAAAAATACTTTTTCTGGTGAGATTAAAATTGCCATTGGATATGATGTAAGACATAATAGCAAAGCTTTTGCCAGGGCTGTGGCCGAGATTTTTTCTGCCAATGGAATTCGGGTTTTCTTGTTTGAGGATTTTCGCCCAACCCCGCTTTTGTCTTTTGCCGTTAGAGAACTTGGTTGCCAGGCTGGAATTGTGCTTACGGCTTCTCATAATCCTCCTATTTACAACGGATATAAAGTCTATTTTTCTTCGGGTGCTCAGATTGTGCCGCCAGAAGATTCTCAAATCATTTCCGAAATTCAAAAAACCTCTTTTGAGCAAATTCGCTTTGAGGCAAACTCAACTTTGATCGAAACCATTGGAGAAGAAATCGACCAAAAATTCATCCAACAAAGTTTAAAGGCTTGTGGGATTGAAGATTCAATTGCTGGAAAAACCAAAATTGTTTTTACCCCTATCCATGGTACTTCTGTGCATCTTTTGCCCAAACTTTTAAAACAAGCAGGGTTTGATGATGTTCATTTGGTGGAGTCACAAGCTGTCCCCAGCGGAGATTTTCCAACAGTAAAGTCTCCCAACCCAGAAGAGCCAGAGGCCTTAGAAAAGGCTTTGGAGCTTGCTAAAGAAATTGATGCCGATGTGCTTTTTGGTACCGATCCTGATGCCGATCGTTTAGGGATTGGGGTAAAAGATTTGACTGGAAATTGGCAGCTTTTAAATGGAAACCAAACCAATGCGGTACTTGTGGATTTTTTACTTGAGAAAAGAAAAGAACAAGGGCTTTTAAAGCCAACAGATTTTGTTGGTTCTACCATTGTGAGTTCTGACCTTATCATTTCCATCGCCAACCATTATGGAGTGCAGTGTAAGGTTGGATTAACCGGATTTAAATGGATCGCCAAAATGATAGAAGATTTTTCAGATCAAACTTTTGTTTGTGGAGGAGAAGAAAGTTATGGTTTTATGGTGGGAGATTTTGTTCGAGACAAAGATGCGCTAACTTCTGCTTTGTTGGTGGTTTTGGCCTGCCAGGAGCTCAAAGCCAAAGGCAGTAGTTTTTACCAAAAACTGTTGGAAATTTATACCCGATCTGGTTTGTACAGAGAAGATTTAATTTCCCTTACCAAAGAAGGGGTTTCTGGTCAGAAAGAAATTGCATCCCTTATGCAAAAGTTTAGATCTACCCCTCCAAAAGAGTTTGCAGGTGAGAAAATTATTTCTGTTGACGACTATTTACATTCTACTTCTTGGGATTATTTCTCTAAAATTCAGACTAAATTAGAGGTTCCTAAGTCTGATGTTCTCATTTTTTATACGGTTAAAGGATTAAAGATTGCCCTTCGTCCATCGGGAACAGAACCTAAGATTAAATTCTATACATCCAGCCATCTTCCTATGAGTAAAATGGCCGATTATCCTAAACTTCTAGAAAAATCTCAAAAGAAATTAGAAGATTTGAAAATGCAATTGCTAGAATATTAGCAGGTTGAAAATATTCCAAGCCAATTCAGATATTTTTCTTTCAAATAATTTTTGTCAGAATAAAAAGAGTGTCTATATTTGCAGTCCGAAAGATCCGGAAGCGGATTGAGATTAGGAAAGAAGAGATCATTTACATAAGATTTAAGAAGAAAAACAAAAACCAAGAAAGAGTTAATTCTGGAGAGGGGGATGGGCTCGAAGTTAGTTAAGGAAGTGCAGAGATGTACTTTTAAAGAAAATACAATGGAGAGTTTGATCCTGGCTCAGGATGAACGCTAGCGGGAGGCTTAACACATGCAAGCCGAGGGGTAGAAAAGGGCTTGCTCTTTTTGAGACCGGCGCACGGGTGCGTAACGCGTATGCAACCTACCTTTTTCAAAGGGATAGCCCATGGAAACGTGGATTAATACCTTATAATAGTTTAGACCACATGGTTTAGATTTGAAAGATTTATCGGAGAGAGATGGGCATGCGTAAGATTAGCTAGATGGTGAGGTAACGGCTCACCATGGCTACGATCTTTAGGGGGCCTGAGAGGGTGAACCCCCACACTGGTACTGAGACACGGACCAGACTCCTACGGGAGGCAGCAGTGAGGAATATTGGACAATGGGTGAGAGCCTGATCCAGCCATCCCGCGTGGAGGAAGACGGTCCTATGGATTGTAAACTCCTTTTATATAGGAAGAAACGCCAGTACGTGTACTGGTCTGACGGTACTATATGAATAAGCACCGGCTAACTCCGTGCCAGCAGCCGCGGTAATACGGAGGGTGCAAGCGTTATCCGGATTTATTGGGTTTAAAGGGTCCGTAGGTGGGCTTGTAAGTCAGTGGTGAAAGCCTATCGCTTAACGATAGAACTGCCATTGATACTGCTAGCCTTGAGTGAGTTTGAAGTAGCTAGAATATGTAGTGTAGCGGTGAAATGCATAGATATTACATAGAATACCGATTGCGAAGGCAGGTTACTAAGACTCAACTGACACTGATGGACGAAAGCGTGGGGAGCGAACAGGATTAGATACCCTGGTAGTCCACGCCGTAAACGATGTATACTCGCTGTTGGAATTTATTTCAGTGGCTAAGCGAAAGTGATAAGTATACCACCTGGGGAGTACGTTCGCAAGAATGAAACTCAAAGGAATTGACGGGGGCCCGCACAAGCGGTGGATCATGTGGTTTAATTCGATGATACGCGAGGAACCTTACCAAGGCTTAAATGCATAATGACAGGGCTAGAAATAGCTTTTTCTTCGGACAGAATGCAAGGTGCTGCATGGCTGTCGTCAGCTCGTGCCGTGAGGTGTTAGGTTAAGTCCTGCAACGAGCGCAACCCCTATCATTAGTTGCCAACGGGTTAAGCCGGGGACTCTAATGAGACTGCCAGTGCAAACTGAGAGGAAGGTGGGGACGACGTCAAGTCATCACGGCCCTTACGCCTTGGGCTACACACGTGATACAATGGCAGGTACAGAGGGCAGCTACACCGCGAGGTGATGCGAATCTTCAAAGCCTGTCTCAGTTCGGATTGGAGTCTGCAACTCGACTCTATGAAGCTGGAATCGCTAGTAATCGCATATCAGCCATGATGCGGTGAATACGTTCCCGGGCCTTGTACACACCGCCCGTCAAGCCATGGAAGCTGGGGGTACCTGAAGTCGGTGACCAGAAATGGAGCTGCCTAGGGTAAAACTGGTAACTAGGGCTAAGTCGTAACAAGGTAGCCGTACCGGAAGGTGCGGCTGGAACATCTCAATTTAGAGAAGAGTCCAAAACTTTTTGAAGGGATTGACTTTGGCTTGCGTTTTTGTTTTTTATTCTTAAATTTAATAAAATATATACCCAAACCTAACGTTTGAAAGTAGGGAGAGTCTCATAGCTCAGCTGGTTAGAGCGCTACACTGATAATGTAGAGGTCGGCAGTTCGAGTCTGCCTGAGACTACAAATTATTTGAGGGAAGGAGAGAAGGGAGAGGGATATAAGGATATAGGAAATTCTAGAAGTGGTTAAGAGCTCAATTGAGAAATAGTTATCAATTATCAATTGATAAATATCCATTCAAACGGGGGATTAGCTCAGCTGGCTAGAGCGCCTGCCTTGCACGCAGGAGGTCATCGGTTCGACTCCGATATTCTCCACGAATTAATTATCAATTGTGAATTATCAATTGTTAATTAATGAAAAGATCATTGACATAAGAAGAAAGAAATAAAGTTAAAAATAATTAATCACAAGAGCGTGTGATTAGGAAGAAATCGTTAAGGGCGTATGGCGGATGCCTAGGCTCTCAGAGGCGACGAAAGACGTGGTAAGCTGCGAAAAGCTGCGGGGATTGGCACACACGAAGTGATCCGCAGATGTCTGAATGGGGCAACCCGGCTGGTTGAAGACCAGTCACACCTTCGGGTGGGCAAACCCAGGGAACTGAAACATCTAAGTACCTGGAGGAAAAGAAATCAATAGAGATTCCGTGAGTAGTGGCGAGCGAAAGCGGAGGAGCCCTTAAGCCAGTTGAATGATAGCCGAATGTACTGGAAAGTGCAACCAAAGGGGGTGATAGTCCTGTAGGTGAAATCTGATATTGGTGAAATCGAGTAGGGCGGAACACGTGAAATTCTGTCTGAATATGGGAGGACCATCTTCCAAGGCTAAATACTCCTGAGAGACCGATAGTGAACTAGTACCGTGAGGGAAAGGTGAAAAGCACTTTGAATAAAAGGGTGAAAGAGAACCTGAAACCGTACGCCTACAAGCGGTCGGAGCATCTTCGTGATGTGACGGCGTGCCTTTTGCATAATGAGCCTACGAGTTAATCTCCCTAGCGAGGTTAAGGTGTTCAGCACCGGAGCCGTAGCGAAAGCGAGTCTGAATAGGGCGAAATAGTTAGTGGGATTAGACGCGAAACCGTGTGATCTACCCATGGGCAGGTTGAAGCTGTGGTAACACACAGTGGAGGACCGAACCAGTTGACGTTGAAAAGTCTTTGGATGACCTGTGGGTAGGGGTGAAAGGCCAATCAAACTCGGAAATAGCTCGTACTCCCCGAAATGCATTTAGGTGCAGCGCTCAGGTAGAGTCTTATAGAGGTAGAGCTACTGATTGGATGCGGGGGCTTCACCGCCTACCAATTCCTGACAAACTCCGAATGCTATAAGATATACTGGGCAGTGAGGGCTTGGGTGCTAAGGTCCAAGTCCGAGAGGGAAAGAACCCAGACCATCAGCTAAGGTCCCCAAATGTATGCTAAGTTGAAAAAACGCGGTTGGATTGCATTGACAGCTAGGATGTTGGCTTGGAAGCAGCCATTCATTTAAAGAGTGCGTAACAGCTCACTGGTCGAGCGGGGCGGGCATCGATAATAAGCGGGCATAAAGTATAGTACCGAAGCTTAGTCAAGAGTAATCTTGGGTAGGGGAGCATTCTGTATGCAGTGAATGTGTCTTTTGAGAGATGCTGGAGCGTACAGAAAAGCAAATGTAGGAATAAGTAGCGATAATGAATGTGAGAACCATTCACACCGAAAGACTAAGGATTCCTCCGCTACGTCAATCAACGGAGGGTAAGTCGGATCCTAAGGATAATGCGAAAGCAGAAGCCGATGGGAATCAGGTTAAAATTCCTGAACCACTAATAATTTTGAAGCGGGGACGGATTCTAGAGTTATGTACGAACTGACGGAATAGTTCGTTGAGAGGAGGCTTCGGCTGAATCGAACGTGGTAATAGGGTTCCAAGAAAAGCCGATAAAGTTAGGTTATTAGTGACCGTACCGTAAACCGACACAGGTAGTCGAGGCGAGAAGCCTAAGGTGCTCGAGTGAATCATGGCTAAGGAACTAGGCAAATTAACCCTGTAACTTCGGGATAAAGGGAGCCACAGCAATGTGGCCGCAGAGAAATGGCCCAGGCGACTGTTTAACAAAAACACATGGCTATGCGAAGATTAATGTCGACGTATATGGCCTGACACCTGCCCGGTGCTGGAAGGTTAAGGGAGGAAGTTATCTTCGGAGAAGCTTTTGACTGAAGCCCCAGTAAACGGCGGCCGTAACTATAACGGTCCTAAGGTAGCGAAATTCCTTGTCGGGTAAGTTCCGACCTGCACGAATGGTGTAACGATCTGGGCACTGTCTCAACCATGAGCTCGGTGAAATTGTAGTATCGGTGAAGATGCCGGTTACCCGCTGTGGGACGAAAAGACCCTGTGCACCTTTACTATAGCTTCGTATTGACTTCGGATAAATAATGTGTAGGATAGGTGGGAGACTATGAAGCGGCGTCGCCAGGCGTTGTGGAGTCATCCTTGAAATACCACCCTTTGTTTATTTGGAGCCTAACTTCTGCAAAGAAGGACAGTGCGTGGTGGGTAGTTTGACTGGGGTGGTCGCCTCCAAAAGAGTATCGGAGGCTTTCAAAGGTATCCTCAGTACGGATGGTAATCGTACGTAGAGTGTAATGGCATAAGGATGCTTGACTGTGAGACCTACAAGTCGAGCAGGTGCGAAAGCAGGACATAGTGATCCGGTGGTTCCGTATGGAAGGGCCATCGCTCAAAGGATAAAAGGTACGCCGGGGATAACAGGCTAGTCTCCCCCAAGAGCTCATATCGACGGGGAGGTTCGGCACCTCGATGTCGGCTCGTCACATCCTGGGGCTGGAGAAGGTCCCAAGGGTTGGGCTGTTCGCCCATTAAAGTGGCACGCGAGCTGGGTTCAGAACGTCGTGAGACAGTTCGGTCTCTATCTACAGCGGGCGTGAGAAGTTTGAGTGGATCTGACTCTAGTACGAGAGGACCGTGTTGGACAGACCTCTGGTGTATCAGTTGTGCCGCCAGGTGCACCGCTGAGTAGCTACGTCTGGCAAGGATAAGCACTGAAAGCATATAAGTGCGAAACCCACCACAAGATGAGACTTCTTTTAAGGGTCGTGGGAGATCACCACGTTGATAGGCTACAGGTGTAAAGGCAGCGATGTCATAGCCGAGTAGTACTAATTACCCATAGATTTATCCATCACACGCTTGAAATGATTGATTGCCTTTTAATTTTACTTCTTTTTTTTCTTATGTTAACTAATACACAGAATCTCTGTGAAACCTCTTAGGTGGTTATAGCAGTGAGGCTCACCTCTTCCCATTCCGAACAGAGAAGTTAAGCTCACTTGCGCCGATGGTACTGGTTCTTCCGGGAGAGTAGGTCGCCGCCACTTTTTTAAGCCCAACTTCGTTGGGCTTTTTTTATGCCTATGTTTTCTATATCTTTATGGTGATTTTATTTTAAGCCTAAGTAAAATCTTGAATTTGACTGTTAGAGTACCTATAGATATAAAATGAATTATTTTAAAAAAATCATATTCTGTTTGGGTATTAGCCTTATTAATGTATCGTGTGAAAATGATTTTGTGAAGTTTTCGCCTATTAAACGATCAGAATTCGGTTATATAAAATCAAAAAAGAAGTATAAATTTGAAAACTATAGACTAGTTTTTGTATTAGAGACCTACAAACATTCTTATAAGTTTTTTGGAGAAGATTCACTTTATATCGAAAAAGAGTTAAATGACGATAAAGAATTACTAATGAATTATATCGATAAATCAAATGATTCTTTGTGGTTAAAAAGTAGAGGTTTTTTCTTGATGAAGTAACTTTTTCCTCACTAGAGCAAGTTTCTCTATGGTGATATAAATACAAAAAAGCCCTCAAAAATTTTCATTTGTGAAAATTTTTGAGGGCTTTTTTGGTGGGCTGCCGCCCAAGGTTTTCTATGGTTTAATAAAATAAAAAAAACTAGTCTTTCTCTGCCAAAGCCTTCAAATTGTTGTTGAGCTCTATGTAGGTTTTTTCGTAGTCTTCCATCATTTTTTGAGTGGTGGTGAGTTTTACAATCCCAAAGTATTTTTCTTCTTGGTGAAACGTCACCGTACCATCGTGGTTGTCTATGATGTCATAGCCATGGATGAAGGCGAAAATATTCCCCATATCCATTCCCCAGTGAAGGGACTGATTGGGCACTTTTTTGAGCATATTGATTTTGAACTTCGACCCACTTTTCATATAAAAAGAAAGCTTGTCTCCTTCATTTTCTCCTCCTTCAATTTTTTTGTAGGGAAGACTTTCGCTGAGGGTTGGGAGAACCTCCCAATTGGTAAGCAAAGACCAAACTTTCTCTGGGGTAGCGTTGATGACAGTTTCTACAATCACGGAGTCGTACTTGTCGTTGTTTTTGTTGATTTTGGAGGTGGTTTGTCCAAAGCTCATATTGCTCAAAGACAAATAAAGTACAAACAGAAATGTGGTTTTGGTATTGATTTTCATGGCGATGTGTGTTTTGGTTTATGATGTTTTTTCGATTTCACTCAATGGGTGGAGGTGTAGGCCATCCTTTCTTTTGAATGAGCTCATTTAGCCAAGTGATTCTTTTGTAAAAAGTGGGGTCCTCTTCCAACAAGGATTTGAAGGTATACATGGAAGTAAGGTTTCCTTGTTCAATAAATTTGTAAATGAATTTCATGTTTTGTATAAAGGGTACGAATTCCACATCCATGGTGATGTCCATTTGGGTTTTTCCACCTCCCAAATCGGTAAAATGGTAGGTTCCCTTTTGGTATTTTACCAATGGGGAAACGGCTACCCATTCTTGGTAATCCAATCTGTTTTCAACTAAGGTTTCTTTGTAGCTAAGGCCCATGATGCTGCTTTCTCTTTGGGACCCAGCGCCGAAAAACTCTTTCTCACCTGGGGTTTTCACCACCATGGTGTAGCCCTTGTAGAGATAAGAAATGTTTTGGTACTGGTAGAAAAACTTGGTAACGTCATCATAGGGTGCATCTAGGATAACTTTGGCTTTCATGAGCAGTTTTCCATCTTTGATTTCTTGGGAGTTTTCTACTCCTGGGATGTTTTCGGGGTCGAAAGATTTGGTTTTTTCGTCCAATACTTTGTTCCACTCCTTTCGATTTGTATAGGTTTCTGGTGGATAAACTTGGGCGGAAACCCCTGTGTACATAAATAATCCCAAAAGGACCGCGGTAAATTTTTGATTTTTCATAAGTAAGTATTATTTGTATGTAGGTGGGGTTGGATATCCTTTCTTTTGAATGATTTCATCCAGCCAAGTAATTCTTTTGTAAAAGGAAGAATCTTCTTCCAAAAGAGATTTGGCCATATAAAACGTCATCACAACCCCATCTGCAAGGGTAAGATAACTTTTTTCATTTTGCAAGAATTTTCGTTTGAATTTGACTTTCCAATGAACTGTCATTTGGGTTTTTCCATTGGGCAATTCGACAAAATCGTAATCTCCTTGGTGAAATTCCAAAAGGGGATTTTTCAGGGTGTAACTGCTGCTAGAAGGCGTATTTTTGAGCATGGTTTCATCAAATTTTATACCTGGAGAAATGCTTTCTCGAATGGAACCTGTACCAAAAAAATCTGTCTCTCCTGGAATTTTGACCAAAAACAAATTGTTTTTGTAGAGAAAGGAAAGATTTTGGTATCGATAAAAAAACTCTGTTACATTTTGGAAAGGTGCATCAATTTCAATGATGGAAACAAGAAACAAACCACCGTCTTTGACTTCTTTTGTTACTTTGATGTCTTTGAGGTTTTTGGGGTCGTAACTTTGGATTTTTTCAACCAAAACTTTGTTCCACTGCTTTCGGTCTGTATAAGTTTCGGGTGGATAGACCTGAGCCATTACCCTTTGCCCCAAAACCAGCAGGGAAAAGGCAAGAAGAAAATTTCTGATTTTTTTCATAAGAAGTTCAAAGCCAAATCAAATGTTATTTCATCGGTGGTGGCGTTGGCCATCCCTTCTTTTTGATGAGCTCATCCAGCCAAGTGATGCGGGTATAGAATTTGGAATCTTCCTCCAAAAGGGATTTGGTTGTGTACATGCTCTCTATGTTCGCCGCATTGATAAATTTGTACATCGCTTTGAAACCTGTAAATGGAGCTTTGAATTTGAGCTGCATAGAAAACTTCACTTTGGTGCTACCATTGCCCAAATCCATCACCTGGTAACTTCCTTTTTGGGTTTCTACCATGGGCGATTCCACATGGTATTTGTTTCCATTTGCAGAGTTTTCATCTACGATTTCGCTGTAGCTAAATCCTGACAAAGTATTGGTTCTGAAAGAACCGCTTCCATAAAAGTCTGTGGAGCCGGGTTTTCTCACCGTCATAATATAGCCTTTGTGGATAAAAGACATGGTTTGGTACTGATAATAGTAGTTGGAAACATCCTCAAAGGGTGCATGAATGATGAATTCTATGTTCAAATCTGCTCCATTTTTGTCTATCACCTCACTTACGGTGATTTCCTTCAAATTGTTGGGGTCGTAGGATTTGTGTTTGGCATCCAAAACTTTGTTCCACGCTTTGATATCTGCGTAGGCTTCTTTGGGATGAACCTGCGCCGAAACAGCCGAGCAAAACAAAACAAAGGCCGCTTGCAGGGCTAAGAAAGATTTTTTCATTGTTAAAAATTTTGGTTTTTTGAATTTTCTAAAGTTAATCAAATTCTTAACAAAAGGTTAATTTCTCTTTGTTTTTTTAAGTCAATGCTTAGATTTAAAGTTATGTCAAAAAAAAAGGTCCGACAAATTGTCGGACCTTTTGAGATGAGATTTGAAACGATTATTTTTCTACGAAAATTACACGTCTGTTTGCCTCGTTTTTGTATTCCTCACAAGCGGTTGCAGGGTTACATTCTTTGAAAAGAAGGTCAGATTCTCCTTTACCGATGGCAGAAAGTTGTCCTTGCTGAACTCCTTTTCCTTCTAGGTATTGTTTAACCGCATACGCTCTTTGGTTAGAAAGATTTTGGTTGTATGCATCAGATCCTCTAGAGTCTGTGTGTCCTTCAATTGAATACTGGCTAGTTGGACAGCTTTTTAGGATTTCGGCTGCTTTGTCTAGTTTGTAGTAAGAAGTTGGTCTGATGATCGCTTTGTTAAGGTCGAACTCAATTCCTTTGATGGTATTGGTAAGTTCAGCCGTGTTACAAGCCACTTTTGGACAACCTTGAAGTTCTGCTACTCCAGGTACATCTACACATTTGTCGTTTAGATCGATGATTCCATCTCCATCTGTATCAAGTGCTACACCGTCTTTGTCAACTTGTGCACCTGCTGGAGAAGGCAATTCTTTATCCCAGTTGTCGCAAACACCATCCATGTCTTGGTCTCCTTTAGAACATGGGTCAGCAGGAGGGGCCACTGGTGTATCTTTTGCACCTAGGTGAACGGTAAATCCAAGACCACCGGTTAGCATGTTTTCTTTTCTTTCAGAAAGATCGAATCCATATTTAACAAAAGGCTCGATAGATACATTGTTGTTTGGGAAATAGGCATAACCTGCACCTACAGAAAGTAGTTGTGGAGATACAAAGTTGATGTCTTTTGTCAATGAATAATCAGTTTGGTCAAAGGCAGAAGAGTAGTCTAAACTAAGTGGAATCATTCCAAGGGCATAGTATTTGGCTCCAACCTTGTAAGATACATAGTCAATTTTGTCTTGACCTGTTTGAGATTTACTTTGGGCTTGTACATCATTGTAACCAAGTCCGGCGATAAGTGCCAAGTTGTCCGCGATGTAGTATCCTCCTTCTGCAGCTGCACTCCAGAATTTAAGGGTTCCAGAACCAAAGTCATCGGCGAAATAGTTCACCCCTGTATTTCCTAGGTTTCTGTATGAGTTTTGTCCGTTCAAAAAGGTTGGAGTACTTCCGTTTACCTCAATTAAAAAATTCCCTTTTTGAGTGGCTTGTTGATTTTGTGCTGTAGCAAACATGGTTGCTAGGGCAAAAAATGAGTATATATATTTTTTCATTTTGTATAGTCTTAAATTAGATAAATAAACAACAGGTTCTTAGAAAAAGAAAGAGAATCCAAGAACTCCTTGAAGGTTAGATCTGTCAGAAGTGCTGATGTTTTCTTCTTCAAGTTTGTCGTTTTCGTTTCCTAGCGATAGGTTGGTGTTGAATCTGATGGCAGGTTCAAGTGCAACGTTTGGTGTAATAAACCAAGCATATCCTAGTTGGAAACCAAGCCAAGCTCTGTTTACGTTTTTATCGTCTTCGTCTCTGGTTGTAATTCCAGTAAAACCTGCTTCAAGAGGGAATTGACCTAAAATGTAGTATTTGGCAGCCAATTTGTAAGAAAATACATAAGGCAAGTGGTCTGTATCTCCAATTTCCAATTCTCCACCTTCATTGGTGTAAGCTTGATTTTCTTTGGTTACTTTTACCAAGGTTTGTCCTACTCCAAATCCAACTTTAATGGCAAGGTCGTCAATTACAAAGTATCCTACCTCTGCACCCAAGTTGTATTGGGTTTGGTCTCCGTTAGAGGCAAAGTTGATAGAAGTGTCTGCATTGGTGTAGGTTCTGTCATAAATAGGGTTGGTTGTTACATTCCCTTGTGAATCAACAGTTTGTCCTGCAGCATTTTTTTTGTTCTCTCCAAATCTACCTACAGTAGTGTTGGCTTCTACCAAAATTTTTCCTTTTTGAGTAGAACCTTGGTTTTGTGCCACCGCAAAGGTTGATAAGGCACAACTTAAGATTAGTAAAAGTTTTTTCATGTTATTACATTTAGTTAGTAAAATTCTGCGCAAAAGTAAAACAAAAAATCTGCATTCCCCTCATTTAAAAGGTGGAAATGCAGATTTACCTTTAAAATTCTGCTTTAAATATGATTTATATCATTTAATTTGAGTAATTGGGTGCCTCTTTGGTGATTACCACATCGTGTGGATGGCTCTCTTTTAGACCTGATCCGGTGATTTTCACAAACTTAGCTTCCGAAATAAGGGTGGGAATGTCTTTGGCGCCGCAATATCCCATGCCCGCTCTTAGCCCTCCACAAAGTTGATATACCACATCTTTAAGAGGTCCTTTATGCGGAACTCTACCTTCGATCCCTTCCGGAACCAATTTTTTGGCATCACTTTGAAAATATCTGTCTTTGCTTCCGCGTTTCATGGCTGAAAGAGAACCCATACCTTGGTAGGTTTTGAATTTTCTTCCTTGATAGATGATTTCTTCTCCTGGGGCTTCATCGGTACCAGCAAACATGCTCCCCATCATTACGCAACTTGCACCCGAGGCAATGGCTTTTACGATGTCTCCTGAAAGTTTGATTCCACCATCTCCAATTACCGCTACGTTTTGGGTTTTGGCATATTGATAGGTGTCATAAATGGCGGAAAGCTGTGGAACACCCACCCCAGCCACCACTCTAGTGGTGCAAATAGAACCTGGACCAACACCTACTTTCAGTACATTGGCTCCAGCTTCAATCAAGTCTTTAGCGGCTTCAGCTGTAACGATGTTTCCCCCTACGATGTCAAGATCTGGAAAGGCAGCTCTTACTTGTTTGATTTTGTCTAAAACTCCTTTGGAATGCCCGTGTGCAGAATCTAAAGCGATGATGTCAACCCCAGCTTTCACAAGGGCGGTAACTCTCTCTAGGGTATCTTCACCCACACCAACTCCAGCGCCCACTCTTAGTCTTCCTTTGGAATCTTTACAAGCGTTGGGATAATTAATTACATTGTCTATGTCTTTGATGGTGATGAGTCCAATGAGTTTGTTTTCTTTGTCAACAATAGGAAGTTTTTCTATTCTGTTGGCAAGTAGAATTTCTTTGGCCTCTTCTAGAGTAGTTGTAATGTCTGAGGTAACCAGATTGTCTTTGGTCATTATCTCTTCTATTTTTCGCTCCAAATGGGTTTGATAACGGATGTCTCGGTTGGTGATAATTCCAACCAGTGTATCATCTTCTTCAATCACAGGAAGTCCAGAAATTTTGTATTGGTCCATTAGAGCTTTGGCCTGTTCTAAAGTATGGTTTTTGCTTAGGGTTACAGGGTTGTGAATCATTCCACTTTCAGATCGTTTGACAAACTCAATTTGCTTGGCTTGTTCTTCGATGGTCATGTTCTTGTGGATAAAGCTGATGCCTCCTTCTCGGGCTAGGGCAATGGCCAAATCAACCTCAGATACGGTATCCATGGCGGCACTTACAATTGGAATATTTAGGGTGATTTTGTCTGTAAGTCTAGAGCGAAGACTTACTTGGTTGGGAAGAACCTCCGACTTTGCTGGAACAAGGAGTACGTCATCAAATGTGAGCCCTTCTTGAACAATTTTATCTGTAATTGGCATATCTGCTTTTTACTTTGCAAAGCTAACCAAAATTTTGGTATTTTCTCTATGACTTTGCAAATAATCCCTAACTTAGGCGTTGAAAAATTGAGTTCAGATTTTTTTTCTGTCCAATAAACAAGACATCTTTAAAACCATTTATATTATATAATGAAAAGCAAGCTTTCTTATAATCAACTAAACAACACCCTTGGATGGGTAATTTTCGCACTTTCATTTGTTTTGTATGCCTTAACTGTAGAGAGAACCATTAGTTTTTGGGATGTGGGTGAATTTATTGCCTCGGCTTCTAAATTAGAGGTAACCCATTCTCCAGGAGCTGCTTTGTTTCAATTGGTGGGCGCAGTTTTAAGTGTTTTTTCTTTTGGAAAAGGAAGTCTTTATCCACTAATCATCAACCTTTCTTCTGGTTTATATAGCGCTTTTACGCTTCTTTTTATGTTTTGGTCTATCACACTTTTGGCCAAAAAACTATTGACCCAAAAGGGAGTCGAACCAACAAGCTTCCAAACCTTGGGTATTATGCTAAGTGGCCTTTTGGGTGCCCTTACTTTTGGGGTTTCTGATACGTTTTGGTTTTCTGCCGTGGAGGGAGAAGTGTATTCTATGGCTTCGCTTTTTACCGCTATACTAGTTTGGCTCATTTTAAAATGGGAGCAAGATGAGTCCCAAGAGGCAGATAGATGGATAGTACTTATAGGATTTGTGATTGGACTTTCGGTTGGAGTGCACATGATGGTGCTGCTTGCTGTACCCTTTGTTTGTTATATCTATTGCTTTAGAAAAGAAGAATTTTCTTGGAAAGTATTTGGAAAAGCCAACCTCATTGCCCTTTTGGCACTTTTGTTAACCTTCAAACTGCTTTTTCCAACGGTGATGCAATTTTTCGGCTCTACCGAAATCTTTTTTGTCAACGAAATTGGTCTACCCTTTCATTATGGTAGTTTTATTGCATTAATACTCATAGGGCTTTTGTTCTATTTTTTGATTGGATTCACCCAAAAACTTCAAAATCCCTTGTATCATACAATAACTATGACCGTTGGATTTATGCTGGTAGGTTTTTCATGTTGGATGATGATTCCTATTCGGGCCGCAGCCAATCCACCAATGAACCTGAACGATCCAGACAATGCTATTGGGATGAAAGATTATTACAATCGAGAGCAATATGGTTCTTGGCCGGTTCTTTGGGGTGAAAACTACACGGCCTACTTAGAAGAAGATGCCATTTCGTATGAAAAATCGGGTGAAAAATTCAAGATGGATCCCAAAACCCAGAAATACATCAAAGTAGGGGATAAATCTGAAATGGTGGTAGATCCTAAACATGTAGGATTTTTCCCATCTATGTACAATTCATCTCCATCCATCATGGAGCAGTATGCCCAAATGACCGAGTATCCAGCGTTTACTATTAACCAAGAAGACAATGGCATTCCCTATGAAGTCAAAGAAAAGGTGTACAAACAGCTTTTGGATAAAAAAGAAAAAAATCAAATTACCATTGATGATTATTTGCAAGCCAAAGGGATTTTAGAGGTTGAAAAGCCAAGTTTGGGTCAAAACCTAAAATTTTTCTTTAAGTATCAAGTTGGGTATATGTTTGCCCGATATTTTATGTGGAATTTTGTGGGCAAGCAAAACGATTTTGAAGGCCACACAGAAATTTACAAAGGAAATTGGATAAGTGGCATCGATTTTATCGATGAAAGTTTTATCGGAAACCAAGACAAGCTACCTTCTGATTATCAAAACAACAAAGGGCATAATAGATACTTTTTTATTCCTCTTATTTTGGGTTTAATCGGTATGGTTTTTCAGGCCAGAAGAAGATTTGGCGATTTTTGGGCACTGCTTTCGATTTTTCTTTTAACCAGTGTGGGAATTGTGCTTTATACCAGCGTAAAACCTTTTGAACCTAGAGAAAGAGATTATGCCCTTGTGAGTTCTTTTTATGCTTTTTCGATTTGGATAGGACTTTTTGTTGCGGCGGTTTTTCATGCCTTTAAAGACAAAGAAAATATTAAGATTCTAGGCTTTTTAACCCTTGGAGTACCTATTTGGATGGGCTTCCAAAATTATGATGACCACGATAGATCTTCAAGACTTGCCGCCCACGATTTCGCCCACAATTATCTTAAAAGCTTAGACAAAAATGCAATTTTGGTGACTTATGGAGACAACGATACCTATCCACTTTGGGGATTACAAGAAACCAGTGGTTTTAGAGACGATGTAAAAGTGGTAAATGCTACACTTCTAAGTACAGATTGGAATATCGGACAAAATCTAAGAAAAATTTACAATTCGGATCCTCTGCCTTCTAGTTTAAAACCCTCCGATTACATCGAGGGAAATAACGAGTTTATTTATGTGTTAGACCAAGAGTATCTGACCAAAATTTTCTCCCAACTGGATGAAGCTTACAAAGGGGGAATGTTAGAAGATCCTGAGCTTTACAATCAAATAGCGCCTTTCAGAAAATATCTAACCCAAAATAGCATGTCAGCCCAAGAGGCAGTTGATTGGATCAAAAATCAGAAAAAGGCCAATGAAGCTTTCGCTGAAATTATTGGTCAGCCAGGTACAACAGTTCTTCCAGTGAGTAAAATCACTCTTTCGGTAGACAAGCAAAAGGTGATTAAAAACAAACTAGTTCCCCTAGAACTTCAAGATAAAATAGTACCTGAAATGGTCTTTACCCTTGGAACCTCTGGAATTTCTAAATTTCAGTTTGTTCTTTTGGATGTTTTGGCGCAAAACAAATGGGATAGACCGATTTATTTTTCCGGTGGAGGAATGTACGATCCGGGAAATTTCTTGTTTTTGGGAGATTACCTAGAATACCAAGGTTTTTCCTATAAACTTACCCCTATTTTAACCCAAAACGGAGAGAACCAAGATTTTGGTTTTGTTTCGCCACTACAAATGTACCAAAGAGTGAAGAATTATCAGTGGGCCAACTACAACAACCCAAAAGCCTATTTCGATGAAACTTGTATTAGAAATATTCTCACCTATAGAAATTCGGTTTCAAGAGCTGCAGATGCGCTCATCAAAGCTGGAGAAAAAGCTAAGGCGTTAGAAATTTTGGATTTGTGCATGGAAAAAATTCCACAAAATAGGTACCCAGACAACCATTCGCTCCTTAATTTATCCACGTCTTATTTGATGGCTGGAGACACTAAAAAATCTAAGAAGATTCTGGATGATTATCTCCAATATAGTTTAAGTTACTTGGACTATTTTGCCTCTTTATCTCCAAAATTTAGAGACAATGGTGTGCTATTTAACGAAATTGAAGAGCGAAATTTCAAATACATCAATGCGGTAGAAGGGTATTCGAAAGCCTGTCAAGATTTAAAGCAAGATGAGTTGGCGGTAAAAATCCATCAAGAAGCACTAGGGAAAATTCAAGAGAAGTTTATGTTCTTTGCCCAAGAAAATAAAAAATTGTCTCAATCTCAGAAAGCTGAGTTGGATGATGTAAAGTACATGTATGTTTCACTTTTTTCGGGACTCATTGAAAGAACCAAAAAGTTAGATAATGTTTTGGCTTCCGAATTAGAAAGTGAGTTCATGGGACTTGTTGAAACATTAGAAAGACAATAAAAGAAAAAACTAAAAGGCCGATGGAGCTTTTTGCAAACAATAAGGCGCAATTAGAAGTTGGGGTAGATGAAGCAGGAAGAGGCTGTTTGGCTGGGCCTGTGGTTGCGGCAGCGGCTATTCTTCCCAAAGATTTTATCCTTGAAGGTCTAGATGATTCAAAAAAACTTACCGAAAGGCAAAGAGAAACCTTCGAGATACAGATCAAAGAAAAAGCATTGGCCTATGGTATTGGTTTTGCTTGGCCCGATGAAATAGACCAGATAAACATTCTAAATGCCAGTTTTTTGGCCATGCATAGGGCGCTAGAAGAAATAAGTCTTTCTTTTGATTTTATTGCTGTGGATGGAAATCGCTTCAAGCCCTATAAAGACATTTTACATGGTTGTTTTATAAAGGGCGATGCCAAATTTTTAAGCATCGCTGCAGCCTCTGTACTGGCTAAAACTGCACGAGATAGATACATGGTAGAGCTATCCAAAGACTACCCAAATTATCTGTGGCAGCAAAACAAAGGTTATCCCACCCAAAAACACCGAGAACTTATTGGTTTGCATGGCTCTTGCCAGATGCATCGAAAATCTTTTAGGTTGTTAAAACAACTTTAGGGCAACGAATTTAGCTATTTTTAAGCGACTGAAATACAGGATCTGGAACCAAATTTTTGATGTTTCCACCATTTTTGATGACATCCCGAACAATGCTAGAGCTAATGAATGATTTTTCAGAAGAAGTAAGCAAAAAGACCGTTTCAATTTCTATTTCAGAGATTTCTCGGTTGGTGTGAGCGATGGCTTTCTCAAATTCGAAATCGGCAGAGGTTCTAAGTCCACGAAGAATGTAGCTGGCATTTTTTTCTTTGCAATATTCTATGGTTAGACCTTGGTAAAAATCAACCTCTACATTGGGGGTGTTTTTAAATGTATCTTCTATCCATTTTTTTCTTTGCTCTTGGCTATACATATAGTTTTTGGCAATGTTTTGGCCAATAGAAACAATGATTTTATCAAACAAAGGCGCCGCTCTTTCAACAATGTCTGTGTGTCCTGTGGTAATAGGGTCAAAAGAGCCTGGGAAAATTGCTATGCGTTCCATTTCGATTTTCTTTTTAGGGCCAATTCTAGCTCATTGTCAAACAAATCTGAAAGTTCGATTTTAGAATAAGCTGCTTGTTGGGGCAAAATGCTTTGTGGAGAAAGACCAGGCAGCGTGTTCATCTCAATAAAATGAGGAACGCCATCAACCAAAATGTATTCGGACCTAGAAAATCCACTCATTCCCAAACTCAAATAGGCTTTTTTTGCGACTTCTTCAACGGCTCGGGTTTGTTCATCTGAGAGTCTAGCTGGGGTGATTTCGGTAGATTTGCCTTCGTATTTGGCTTCATAATCAAAAAAGGCGTTTTCTGAAACAATCTCCGTGATTCCCAGGACTTTTATTTCTCCTCTATAATTGATTACCCCAACGGAAACCTCGGGTCCGTTTAAGAATGATTCTATCAGTACATTAGGATCCTGTGCAAATGCTTTTTTTAAGGCAGAGTCGAACTCTTGAGGGTTATCAACTTTAGAGATTCCGAGACTGCTTCCGGATTCGTTGGGCTTAACCATAAAAGGAAAACCTATGTTTTCTATAATTTGGTTTTTGTCAAAGGGTATGTCACGGTTGATATACACCGATTTGGCAGAAGGAATTCCGTATTTGCTAAGGATAGAAATACAATCTCTTTTGTTGAAAGTAACCGCGGCTTGGTAAAAACTACAACCGGTATACGGAAGTCCAATCAGTTCGAAGTAACCTTGAACAAAACCATCTTCTCCAGGGGTTCCATGGATGGTATTAAAAACGATGTCAAAGGTAATTTTTTTGCCTTCCAATTGGAAAGAAAAATCTTCTTTGCTAATTGGGTGCTGGGTGTTGTCTACCAAAGCATACCAACCTTCTTTTAGAATGTAAACCCTGTATGGGTTGTATTTTTCTGGGTTTAAGTTGCTGTAAACCAGCTCACCACTTTTTTTTGAGATGATGGATTCGTCTGTGTATCCACCCATTAATACGGCAATATTTTTTTTCATTAAGGCGAAAATTAAGTAAAACAAATATAATCTTTATTTTAACAGATGTATTGTCTATTTTATATCTTTGCCCTTGTATAAATATTGCTATGAATTTATTTAGATTTTTTATCAGTAGAGCTGAAGAAAAATCTATATCAAATCTAACCCAAGAACCTGGAGAGAAGTTCCTTTCCCAGATATTTTGATGAAATCCAAAAGAATTGCTTTTTCAAAACTGATGATCAACAATTTACAGGTTGGTGATACCATCTACAAAAAAAGTGTTTCCAAAGATGTGGTGCTAATGGCCATGTACAAAAACAGACAACTTTCCAAAGGAGACAAACTACCAAGATATGCCAAAGTAGATTTGGTGATTGGAGCTGGGCTTGAGAAAAATGTCAATGCACCTTCTTTCTTAAATCTATCACTCAATGCGGCCAAACAGCTAATCAAACAACATTATTTTGAGTTAGGTAATATAGAATACGAAAGACCTTCAGATTCTTTATTGGCTGCAAGCGGAGACCCAAGGGTAAGGGTCGTTTATCAAGATCCTCCTCCAGGTTCGCTCACAGACGAGGGAGTCCCAGTGAGTTTGTGGCTGTCTTCTAAACCCAAAGAAGAACTTACAACCTATATTGAGAGTTTAGATGCCATTTACAACCAACACATGGAGGTAGATACCATAGAAGTGTACAAATCTTCTCCATCTACTGTTACAGAAATTATTCCTCAAACTCAGCCCCAAACTTATACGGTTCCAAGGCAAAATAAGCCAAGACCTGTTAATCCAAGACCAAATGAAGGAGGAGGTTCTAGTGCACCACCTTCTACTGGTCAAGAGTCAAGTGGACAAGGAGTAGAACCTCAGGTTCCAGCGCCACCTCCCGCAGCACCAGTACCACTGCCTAGTGGTGGAGAAGGAGTGGAAATGGATTAATGTTGCTGATGTTAGATGAACTAGAGCCTTTTAATTTCGGAAGATTTCCATCCACCGACCTATACGAACATTATCGTTTTGAGGCCGGACCTGGGCAATCTCCCCTTCGGGTAGATAAGTTTTTGATGAATTTTATCGAAAATGCTACCCGAAATAAAATTCAGCTCGCCGCCAAAGAGAATCATATTTTTGTAAATGAGGTGCCTGTAAAAGCCAATTATAAAGTAAAGGCTTTTGATAAGGTATCGGTGAAACTCAGTTATCCTCCTTTTGAAAATACGGTAGAAGGAGAGGATATACCATTGGACATTGTCTTTGAAGATGACAGTGTTATCGTACTAAACAAACCCCCAGGGCTAGTGGTGCATCCAGGACATGGAAATTATAGTGGAACCTTGGTAAATGCACTTAAATTTCATTTCGATAAGTTACCCTCGATGGATCAAAATCGCTTAGATAGACCAGGTTTGGTGCATAGGATAGACAAAGATACTTCGGGGCTTTTGGTAATTGCCAAAACAGAAAATGCCATGGATGGTCTTGCCAAACAGTTTTTTGATCATTCCATAGAGAGAAGATACATGGCGCTGGTTTGGGGAAACATAGAAGAAGAAAGCGGAACCATCACAGGGAATTTGGCCAGAGATCTCAAAGACCGTATGCAAATGTCTGTTTTTGATGATCCAGAAATAGGAAAACATGCTGTTACTCATTATAAAGTGGTGGAAAGGTTTCGATATGTAACCTTGGTTCAATGCAAGCTTGAAACTGGAAGAACCCACCAAATTAGAGCGCACTTCAAGCACATTGGTCATCCACTTTTTAATGATGCTAGATATGGGGGAGATAAAATCTTAAAGGGAACCACTTTTACCAAATACAAGCAATTCATCGAAAATTGTTTTAAGGTTTTGCCCAGACAAGCGCTTCATGCCCAAACTTTAGGTTTTTTACATCCCCAGACCGGAGAAAGGTTGCAGTTTGAGCAACCTCTTCCAGAAGACCTACAAGAGGTACTTATGAAATGGAGAAACTATACCCAGTTTGCGGATTGAGTTTTGGATGATGGGAATTACAGAATTAGACATGAATTTGTTTAAAATTCTTTCTCAATTTTATGGGTTTTTTTTCAACTTCTAACTTTTAAAAATGTTTGTAAAAAATCAAATTATGAGATTGATTGCCAAAAGAGCGATACTTATCAAATCTATTGTTGCAGGTTTTTTGGTGCTTGCGATGAAGAATTTTGTATTAAAAAACCTGACTATTTATGGTCAAGATTTTCATGATTTGATAGAGTTTTCAGATATAACTATTGTTTTTACGGGAGCTTTTTTTGTTTTTGGATTGTTGTTGGCCGCAACCATGTCCGACTTCAAAGAAAGTGAAAAAATTCCAGGAGAAGTTGCTTCCAATCTGGAAGCGATCAAAGATTGGATATATTTGGCATTGAAAGCTCCCAGGACTGGTACTTCTGATTTGAGTCAAGAAAAACTCGATACCAATTTTCTTCGTGAGGAAATGCTTTTTTTGACTGATGGAATCATTTCATGGATTTATTCTAAAGAGAAAGATTCCAATGTGATTTTCCCTCTCATTCGTCATTCTAATGAAATTGCCTATTATTTTGCTCAGCGTGGTGTAGACAAAGAAGCGATCAAAGGTATTCAAGAAAATACCAATGCGATGCGTAAGCAAATGACACGTGCTTATTCTATTTCGAGAAACAATTTTATCAAACCTGCCTATACTTTGTTGCAAAGTATCTTGTTTATCGTAATGGCATTGTTGTTGATTACCAAATTTAAGTCGCCTGCCGCAGATTATTTTGTCACATCTACAATCACTTTTTTGTTTTGCTATTTGTACTTGTTAATCGTTGGTTTGGATGATCCATTCGATATTTCGAATGATGAAATTGATGTAGATTTGAAAACCTTGGATCGTTTTCAACAACGCTTGATTTCTGATTTTTTGGTTTGATTTTCCCAAAATTTATCAGAATTTCCGTCAATATATTTTAGATGTTTTTTCATAGTGTGGCTTTGGTTATATGAATGTGATTTAGTAAATATGAGATTTTTTTTATTTTTATAAATCCATCCCTTTCAATTTTTTTATATCTTTCCATTACTTAAAAAAACACATTGAAAGAGCATTTCATCATCGCCCTAGATGGGCATTCTTCCACAGGAAAAAGCAGTCTTGCCAAAAAAATCGCCAAAACCTTCTCTATTTTGCATATCGATTCTGGTGCTTTGTACCGTGGTGTTGCCCTTTATTTGTATAAAATGGGTCAGATTCAGTTGCTAGGAGAGGAGAAGTTAAAAGATGTTTTGCCCAAAATTAAACTTGAATTTGTTCGAAATGGAAATCAATCATTGCTTTATCTCAATGATGAAGTAGCAGAAAAAGAAATTCGAAGTTTGCAGATTTCTCAGCTGGTTTCCAATGTTGCCAAAGATGAAAACATTAGAGATTATTTGCTAGACATTCAAAGAGAATTTGCCAAAGGTAATTCTGTTATTATGGATGGAAGAGACATAGGAACGGTGGTTTTTCCACAGGCAGATCTCAAGATTTTTCTAACTGCTTCTGCTGAGATTAGGGCAGAGAGAAGACACAAAGAAATGCTAGAAACAGGCGAAGAAGTGAGTTTTCAAGAGGTTTTAGACAATGTAAACCAAAGAGATTACGCCGACACTCACCGCGAAATTTCACCCCTTAAAAAAGCTGACGACGCCATAGAACTCGATAATTCCCTATTAAGCGAAGAACAAACCTTTCAAGAAGTTGTTAAATTGTTGCAGCAAAAGGGTTTGATTTAATTTTTATTTGTAAATTTGCAGTCCTTGTTCTGTGGGCTTTGGTAAAGAACAAGGGTTAAAGAAAATAAACGCTTTTGAATTTGGTTCCCACTTTGTTGCAACGATACATTTTCAAAATACAATTTAATTATTATGTCTAATCAAGACGAAAACCAAATCGTAGAAGCCGAAAAAAACCAGGCCTATACACCAGATCTTACCAATGCAAACACTTCCTTAGAGTCTTTTGACTGGGAATCTTATGAAAGTGGTCTTCTAGAAGAAGATAGAAAAGGGAAAGAAGAATTGGCCAAAATGTACCAAGAAACTGTTGGCGATCTATCCGAAAACGAAGTGTTTACCGGAAAGGTAGTTGCTCTAACAGACAAAGAGGTAATCATCGACATCAATTTTAAATCTGAAGGGGTAATTACCCTAAACGAATTCCGTTACAATCCAGATCTAAAAGTAGGTGATTCTGTGGATGTAATGGTAGATAGAAGAGAAGACAAAACCGGTCAACTTCAACTTTCTCACAAAAAAGCAAGAGTGCTTAAGGCATGGGGCAAAGTAAATACGCTAGCTGAAACAGGAGAAATTGTAAATGGACTTGTAAAAGCCAGAACAAAAGGGGGTATGATTGTAGATGTTCTTGGAATCGAAGCTTTCTTACCAGGATCTCAAATCGATGTGAAGCCTATCCGTGATTATGACCAATTTGTTGGAAAAACCATGGAGTTCAAAGTGGTAAAAGTAAACCACGAGTTCAAAAACGTGGTGGTTTCTCACAAAGCGCTTATCGAGGCGGATATCGAAATTCAGAAAAAAGAAATCATCGGTCAACTAGACAAAGGTCAAGTACTAGAAGGAGTTGTAAAAAACATTACTTCTTATGGAGTTTTCATCGACCTTGGAGGAGTAGACGGATTGATCCATATTACAGATCTTTCTTGGAGCAGAATCAACCATCCATCTGAGATCGTTGAACTAGACCAAAGAATGAATGTGGTTATCCTTGACTTTGATGAAGACAAGAGCCGTATCCAACTTGGGGTTAAACAATTGGAAGCGCACCCATGGGAAGCACTTGACACCGAACTAAAAGTTGGGGACAAAGTGAAAGGAAAAGTGGTTGTTCTTGCCGATTATGGAGCCTTTATCGAGGTTGCTAACGGAGTAGAAGGATTGATCCACGTATCTGAAATGTCTTGGTCAACACATCTTAGATCTGCAGGAGATTTCGTGAAAGTAGGAGACGAAGTAGAAGCGCAAATCTTGACTCTAGACAGAGAAGAGAGAAAAATGAGTTTGGGTATCAAACAATTGACTCCAGACCCATGGACAGACATTACTTCTAAATATCCTGTTGGATCTACCCACAAAGGAACCGTTAGAAACTTCACCAACTTTGGTGTTTTTGTTGAGCTAGAAGAGGGAGTAGATGGATTAATTTACATCTCTGATCTTTCTTGGACCAAGAAAATCAAACACCCATCTGAGTTCTGCGCCGTAGGTGATGTACTGGATGTTCAAGTTCTAGAGCTTGATGTAGAAGTTAGAAGATTAAGTCTTGGACACAAGCAATTGCAAGAAAATCCATGGGATAAATACGAAACCAAATATGCCATTGGATCTGTACATACTTCAACTTCTATCAACGTGTTCGACAAAGGTGCTACGGTAATTTTTGACGACCAAGATGTAGAGGCTTTTGCTCCACAAAGACACCTAGAAAAAGAAAACGGATCTAAACTAACGGCCAAAGAGAACGCAGAATTCAAAGTACTTGAGTTCAACAAAGAATTCAAAAGAATTGTAGTTTCTCATACCGCTACTTTTAGAGAAGGTACAGAAGAGTATTCTTCTAATGCTTCTTCTGGTTCTTCTAATGCTTCTAGTAAATCTACAAGCAACAACAGTGGAAGCCTAAGCAACCAAAAAATTGAAATTTCTACTTTGGGAGATTTGGATTCTTTGGCTCAACTAAAGAAGAAAATGGATGGTGGAGAGTAATCTCTAAGATTCAGTTTAAACTTCAAAAATCCTCACCTTTTGGTGGGGATTTTTTTTGTCTTTTTTGTTGTAAGTTTGAGCCGTATGAAAAACATCAGCATTTTAGGACTCGGTTGGCTAGGTCTTCCCCTTGCCAAAGCTTTTTTGGAGAAAGGTTACTCTGTGAGGGGGACTGTGAGAGATGCCAGTAAAATTTCTTTTTCTCATTCCAAACTGCAGGTTTTCTCTTTGGATATAGATGTTTTGGATAAGGTTGAGTCTTTAGCCTTTTTTCAGAGTGAGATTTTGGTTGTTTCTATCCCTTCAAAATCTATTGAAGGTTTTAGTAAGCTTATTGATACACTAAAAGATAGCTTGGTAAAAAAAATTGTTTTTATCAGTTCCACCTCTGTATACCAGAATTCTTTTTTGGAGGTAGACGAAACCTCTCCACTTGTGGATTCTCCCCTTGTGGAGATAGAAAGAATGTTTATAAAGGCTTGTGAGAAGTATAATATTCAGTTGAGCATTGTTCGATTTGCAGGATTGTATGGTTACACAAGAAGGCCTGGGAATTTTTTTAAGGACAACCAAATGATTCCATTTCCAAAAGAGCCAGTTAATTTTATACATCAAACCGATTGCATAGGACTACTTTTGGCTCTGGTAGAAAAAAATCTGTTTGGAAATATCTACAATGCTTGTAGCGAAGATCATCCAACAAGAGAAGCCTTTTATAGGTTTCACAGACAATTAGAGAGTAGAGAAGAACCTGTTTTTTTAGACTCGGATTCGTCTTTTGTACAGGGAAAGAAAGTGTCTTCAAAAAAGCTCATCAAAGACACGGGTTATACTTTTGTATACTCAAATTTACTGGGCAAATTTGAGTGATTTTAAGATGTCTATATGTTCAAATATTGGCAAAAAAAACACCTACTAGAATTGTAGGTGTTTTAAACTTTGGTGGGGAATACTGGGTTCGAACCAGTGACCCCCTGCTTGTAAGGCAGGTGCTCTGAACCAGCTGAGCTAATCCCCCTTGTTTGAAGTGATGCAAATATAAAACAAAAAATTAATTCTCAAAACTTTTTCAGAGAATTTCACTCACTACATAATTGCTTCCTCCTATAAAAATAAGGTCTTTATTGTTTGCCTTTTTCTGGGCAGAAAGGTAAGCTTCTGAGACTGAGCTGTAGAAAAGGCAGTCCAGGTTGTTTTCGTATTTTTCTTTGAGTTTTTCGATCGGAAATTTTCTTTCCGTATTGGGTTGGCAAAAGTGAAAAACTGCATTTTTGGGGAACAAGTCTATAATTTCCTCAACCTTTTTGTCATTTACAAATCCTAGCACCAAATGAAGTTTTTTGTATTTGATCTCTTTTAGTTGTCGGCTAATTTCGAGCATTCCGTGGGTATTGTGGGCTACATCTGCTATGGTAAGTGGTTTTTTGCCTAAAACTTGCCATCTACCCATAAATCCAGTGTTTTTTACCACCCTAGAAAATCCTTTTTCGATGTGTTTTTCCTTTAGCTTTAGTTCCTTTTTTAGCTGGGTTAAAACAGTGTAGGCCAAGTGCATGTTTTTTTGCTGGTATAACCCTTTTAAATCGCTTTGAAAGTCCTTTTTAGAAAATTTTTCTACCCAAAAGATTGGTGCATTTTTTTGTTTGGCTATTTTTTTGAATACCTTTTTGGTTTCTGCTGTGGTTTCTCCTACAAAAACAGGGGTATTTTGTTTGATGATCCCCGCTTTTTCTGCTGCAATTTCTCCTAGGGTTTCACCAAGTATTTTTTGGTGGTCTAAACCAATATTGGTAATTACCGAGGCTTTGGGTTTTACAATGTTGGTAGCATCTAATCTTCCACCCAAGCCTACTTCTAGAATTACCCAATCTACTTTTTTTTGGTGGAAATAATCCAGCGCCATGGCGGTAGTCATCTCGAAAAAGGAAAGGTTTAGATTTTCTAAAGTCTCTTTGTTTTCTCTAACGAATTCTACCACATATTTTTTGCTGCATGTTTTTCCGTTTATTTTGATGCGCTCTCTAAAGTCTTTGAGATGAGGAGAAGAAAACAACCCTACTTTATAGCCTTTTTCTTTCAGACAAGAAGCCAAAAGCGCACAGGTACTTCCTTTGCCGTTGGTTCCACCTACGTGTATAATTTTAAGTTTCTCTTGAGGATTTCCCAGCTTTTGGCAAAGGGCTAGGGTATTGTCTAGCTTTAGGCGTAAAGCCAAATTGCCTATGTTTTGAAACATAGGCAATTGCTTAAACATCTTGCCACGCCAACCAATTGATTTTTTAAGGCGCCTTCAAGGGATTCTTTGGGTATATTGGTTTCGTCTAAGTAAAACAATCCATCTTTGGTTATAGAAACAGAAATTGGCTCTTGCGTGTTGTTGTTATTATCTGAGGATGGAAGTTTTAGATCCAAGGCTTTTTGCACCGATGGATTGGAGGTAAGTACAAAGAATATCAACAGCAAAAAGATAATGTCTGTCATAGAAGACATGTTGAAATCTGCACTTACTTTATTTTTAGATTGTAATTTCATGAGAATGTGTTGAGATGGTTCGAAATAAAGGATAAGCAATCAAAACTTTAAGCTAAGTTCTTAGCTAGGTTTGTTGATTAAATCCATGAAATTTGAAGCGATCTTTTGTAATTTCTCAGTTACAGCTCCTGTTTTAAGCGTCAAGTAGTTGTACATTAAATAGGTTGGAATACCCACTGCAAGTCCAACGGCAGTAGTTCCCATCGCGGTAAAAATACCATCTGCTAGGTCTTTTACTTCTGCCTGACCAGGTGAGCTAGCAATCTCGTTAAACACTTGGATCATCCCAATTACTGTTCCAAAGAAACCAAGCATAGGCGCAGCTCCAGAGGTAGTTGCAATGAATCCAACGTTTTTTTCCAATTTAGAAAGTTCGTGTACCGCTGCATTTTCCATCGAAACATTGATCTCATCAAAAGGTCTACCAATTCTGGCGATTCCTTTTTTTAGCATAGAAGATTCTACCGCTGCTGTATTGTCGCAAAGTTCCATGGCTCTATCTAGTTCGCCTTTTGAAACCAAATCATGAATGTCAGAATTGAATTTTTTGTTTGGGTTGGCCGCTCTGTTTAAAGAGAAAATTCTTTCAAAAAAGAAGTAGCAAGAGATAAGTAAAAGTATAAAACAAGCCACACATATAATAGCAGATGCAGTACCAGATCCAAATACCAACTCGTAGATACTAATGTTATTCCAAAAAAGAAAAGAATGCTCGGCATTTCTATTCTAGAGAGTGAATGATGCAAAGGATTATGCACAACGTTCTCTTGAGTCTCAACAGAAGACAAATCAAAAGATCTTCTGCTTAAACCTTCGGCCACAATAGCCACCACAGCCAAAGAGATCATCATTCCGATGTAAGGAGGAAGATGGGTAAGGGTTTTAAAAATGGGCACAAAAATAATCATACTTATTCCTAAAATAAGCATAGAAAGTCCATGTGGGTTTTGTTTTTCTTCTTCCTGAGTGGGCCAATCTAAATATCCTTTGAAGGCTGGGAGCAAAGAGGCAATGCCAAAGGGTATGGCAAAACAAGCAAAAGCAGGAACAAACAAACTTTTGATGAGTGTAACTACTTCTACTTTATGGGCAATCCAAAGCATAGTGGTGGTTACATCACCAATGGGAGACCATGAGCCACCTGCATTGGTGGCAATTACAATAAGGGAGGCATACCACATTTTGAGTTTGGGCGATTCAACGAGTTTTCTAAGGATGGTAATAAGCACTATGGTAGCCGTTAGGTTATCGATTACAGACGAAAGAAAGAATCCCATAAAACCTACCACCCAAAGTAGTTTTACTTTGTTTTTGGTTTTGATGTATGTTTTTAAGGCATAGAATCCTTTGAATTGATCGATGATTTCCACAATGGTCATCGCACCGATTAGAAAGATTAAAATTTCGGCTGTTTTTCCCAAATGATGAAGCAATACTTGACTCACGGGTGATTCCCCATGTTTTTCTGCAATTTTAACCAGTCCTTCTCCTTGTACGATGTCAAATAGGTTTAATCCGCCAAAAGAAACCAGAGTCCACATTATAGCCATCATAGTAATAGCTGGGATGAGTTTGTCAATTTTTAGGCTTTGTTCTAGGGTGATGGCCAAATAGCCCATCACAAAGGTTAAAATTACAAGTAGTTCCATGTTTAAGAAATTCTAAATTGATACAAGCATAGGGAATTCAAGGTAAGTTAAGAAATTAACACTTCCTAACCAGTATTTTTTATTCTATTTTAGGGAAAAAAGATGGTTCCAGCGCTGTGGTTTTTTTTTGCTCCTGTAACCGAGGCCAGCGTATTGTTTTTGCCCTGAAGCTTTCTGAGTCCTAAAAAAGCAAAGATTAGCGCTTCTTTGAATTCTACAATTTCTTTTTGGGGTACTACAATTTTTGTCTTTGGAAAATGGACAGAAATTCTTTGAAGTAAAAAATCATTGAAAGCCCCGCCACCAGTAAAAAGAACTTTCATAAGTCCGTTGTTTTCTAATTCGCGGGCAATTTGCATCGCGGCATGTTCTGTAAAGGTGGCAATGAGATTTTCTGGTTTTTCAGGATATTGTTCAAAAAGAGGATAGATGTTTTGCTCAACCCACTCTTGACCCAATGATTTTGGCGGAGTCAAATGATAGTATTCTATTTGGTTTAATTCATCCAAAAGTTTGGGGATCAGAATTCCGTTTTTGGCTATTTTTCCACCTTTGTCATATTTTTTTTCTAGGCTTTGGCAGAGTCGGTTCAAAACAAAATTTACTGGACAAATGTCAAAAGCGATGGTTTTTTTATTTTTCGAAAATGATAGGTTCGAAAATCCACCCAGATTTACGCACCCATCATATTTAGAGAACAAAAGTTTATCTCCAATAGGTACAAGCGGTGCGCCTTGGCCGTCAAAATCTACATCCTGAACTCTAAAATCGCAAACCACTATTTTTTTTGTAAGGGTAGATAGGATAGGCTTGTTTCCCAGTTGAAAAGTATATCCTTTTTCGGGTTGATGAAAAAGGGTGTGTCCATGAGAAGCGATAAAGTCTAACTTTTTTATTTGGTATTCCTCAATGAAATCTTTGCATTTTTCAGCCAAATATCGGCTGTATTTTTGGTCTAATTCTATCAGTTCTCTCCCGCTAATAAAAGGTGCTTCTTTGAGGTTTTTTGTCCATTTTGTACTATAGGGATAAGTTTTGCCATGAATGATTTTAAAATCGGTCTTGGCGTTATTTTCTTTAAAACAGACATATACTATATCTAGACCATCTAGTGAAGTTCCAGACATCAGTCCCAATCCATAGGTTTTGTTTGCTTTTTTAGAAGCCATTTTCTGTTACGAATTTAGTGTGCCGCCAGCCAGTTTTTACCGGTTTTTGCCTCTACAAGTAACGGTACTTCGGTGGGATAGGCGTTTTGCATGAGCGAGATAATTTGTGGAATCAAAACTTCTTTTTCGTCTTTGTGTAGATCGAAAACAAGCTCATCGTGTACCTGAAGCAGCATTTTAGATTGGTAGTTTTCAAGTAACTTATCTATTTTAATCATCGCAATTTTGATAATGTCCGCAGCAGTTCCTTGTACAGGCGCATTGATGGCATTTCTTTCTGCATGAGATCGAACCATTGAATTGGCCGAGTGAATGTCTTTGAGGTATCTTCTTCTGCCAAGCAGCGTTTGAACGTAACTGTTTTCTCGGGCAAATTCTTTTTGGTCTTCCATGTAGTGGCTAAGACCTGGATAGTTTTTAAAATAGGCTTCAATCAGTTCTTTGGCTTCACCTCTAGAAAGTCCCGTTTGTTGGCTAAGACCAAAGGCCGAAACACCATAAATAATTCCAAAATTTACGGTTTTGGCTTGAGATCTTTGCTGTTTTGTTACTTTTTCTAATGGGATGTCAAAAACTTTGGCAGCGGTAGAAAGATGAATGTCTTGGCCTTTTACAAAAGCTTCAACCATGCTTGGATCTCCACTCATTTGGGCGATGAGTCTAAGTTCGATCTGAGAATAATCTGCCGAAAAAAGCTCAAAGTTTTCATCCCTTGGCACGAAAGCTTCCCGAACTTTTTGGCCTTCCAAACTTCTGATGGGGATGTTTTGTAAGTTAGGATTGTTAGAGGCTAGCCTTCCTGTGGCGGCAGTGGTTTGGCTGTAATCGGTATGGATTCTACCCGTTTTTGGGTTAATTTGTTTGGGCAAGGCATCTACATAGGTCGATTTTAATTTTTGTAGCTGTCTGTATTCTAAAATCGATTTTACAATTTCGTGTTCTTGGCTTAGGTCTTGCAAAATTTCCTCCGAGGTGGCATACTGTCCCGTTTTGGTTTTTTTTGGTTTCTCTACCAATTTTAGTTTTTCAAATAGGATTACCCCGAGTTGTTTGGGAGAATTAAGGTTGAAATTTTCTCCAGCCAAAGTCTGAATTTGATCTTCTAAAATCTCTATTTTTTGAGCCATTTCTGTTGAAAGATCTTCTAAAAATGGGGTGTTGATGGCAATGCCTTGACTTTCCATATGATGCAGAACGCTAACCAGTGGCATTTCGATCTCTTCAAAGAGTGATTGCAACGCTTCTTTTTCTAGCTCTGTATTAAAATGTTGTTTTAATCCCCAAATTAGGCTCGTTTTTTGGCTGGCGAAAAGTTTAATTTCATTTTGCAGTTCTAAAGATAAATCTTTTGAGATTGGTTTGTTTTTGCCTAGTAAACTTTCTAGCGACCTTAAAGGTTTATTGAGGTAAATAACGCTTAAAGATTCTACATCATGTCGCATGTCTGGATTGATGAGATAGTGCGAGATTTTGGTATCGAACCAAGGGTTCTGGGTTTTGATGTCAAAAGAGTCAAGGCCTTTGAGTAGCGATTTTACATCGTGCGAAACAAGTAGTGTTTGGTTGTTTTGTGCAAAAAAATCACAGAGTAATTCGCTAAAGAGTCCTTCTTTCTCTGCTTCTATGGAAGATATGTCTAGATAATATCCCAGATTTTCTTTGTAACAAACCCCAAGTCCCAAAAGTGTTGAGTTGAAGTTTTCGTTTTCATTAAAAAGAGGCCAAAAACAAATCTCTTTTTGATTCGAAAGGCTTTTTAAAAGAAGCTTTAGTGCAGTTGAATTGTCAATGATTTGGTGTAGCCCAGATGAAAACGAATCTTTATTGGATTCCTTAACCGTACTATTTTCTGTGGGGATTTCTAAAGGTGCATCAAAAAGGTTGGTTTGATAATATCCGTCTAGTACTGCTTTTGGGATGATTTTTTCTACCTCTGGGGATTCTGTTTGTTCCCCAGTATAGGTTTTTTGTAGATTTTCGAAGAGTTTTCTGAATTCTAGTTCTTCAAAAAGGATTTGTGCTTTTTCTAAACTGGGTTTTACAAAAGCAAGTTCCTGCTCATTCAGTTCGATTGGGGCATCTAATAGGATGGTGGCTAGCTTTTTGGATAGCAGACCCAATTCTTTGTTTTGTTCAATTTTTTCCCTCATTTTACCCTTTACAAGGTGGGTGTTTTCTAAAAGGTTTTCCATTGAGCCAAACTCTTCAATAAATTTTTGTGCGGTTTTTTCTCCCACACCGGGAAGCCCTGGAATGTTGTCTGCGCTGTCGCCCATCATCCCAAGAAGGTCAATCATTTGGATGGGGTCTTTTAGACCATATCTTTCTTTTACCTCTTCTACGCCCCAAACTTCTGCTCCCTGACCAGATTTTGCAGGTTTGTACATTTTGATGTTCTGGCTAACCAGCTGGGCAAAGTCTTTGTCGGGGGTCATCATAAACACCTCAAAGTTCTCTTTTTCGGCTTTTTTTGCTAGCGTTCCAATTACATCGTCTGCCTCGTAGCCTGGACATGAAAGGGCAGGTATTTCAAGGGCTTCAAGTAAAGTTAAAATATAAGGAACAGCAATTTTAATGGCCTCTGGGGTGGCATCTCGGTTGGCTTTGTATTGGTCAAAATAATCGGTTCTAACGGTAGCTTTTCCTACATCAAAAACCACCGCCAAATGGCTGGGTCTTTCTCTTTTGATTACATCTAGTAGACTATTGGTAAAGCCCAAAATGGCTGAAGTATCTACTCCTTTAGAATTGATTCTAGGGTTTTTGATAAAGGCATAATATCCCCTAAAAATGAGTGCATAGGCGTCTAAAAGAAAGAGTTTTTTTGTGCTGCTCATTTTGGTTAAAGTTTAGATAAAGCCTCTAAAATAGAGGTTTGTTCTTTTTTGGGAAGTCCTTTTACCACCAAGTGATAGGAATCTAAAACCCAAGCAAAATACTGTTCTTTGCTAAATTCTGTAGCAGTTTCTATGCTGTTCCAGTGTTTTTTGTTCATGTGATACGCTGGGGTAATTTCGGGGTGTTTGTCCCGAAGCGTCAGCGCAAGTTCTGGGTCACATTTTAGGTTGATGAAATCAAAAGTATTAAGGTCGAAAAGACAAAAGATTTTGTTTTTTACTTTGTATACCAAAATATTTTGATCAAAGGGCGTGTCTTCCTCTGCAAAAGGCAAAGAAAGACAATATTCCCTAAGTTGTTCTAATGCAATCAAGAAAGAGCGGCTTTGATTCTAGCAAAAGCCTCGATGAGTTTGTCCTCAGAGGTTGCATAGGAAATTCTAAGGCAACCTGGACTTCCAAAAGAAACCCCACCAACGGTGGCTACATTGGCTTTTTCTAAAAGATACATCGCCAAGTCGTCTGAATCTTTCACTTCAACCCCTTGGTAGGTTTTTCCAAGACACGCCGAAACATCTGGGAAAAGGTAAAAAGCACCCTTAGGCTCGTTGCATTTGAACCCTGGAATTTCGGCTACCATTTTAAGTACCAAATCTCTTCTTTTGCTGAAAGCATCAACCATAAATTGTATTTCTTTTGGGTTTGCTTTACAGGCAGTAATGGCTGCTCTTTGTGCGATACAGTTGGTTCCACTGGTAATTTGTCCTTGCAATTTAGAAACGCCTTTGGCGATGGCTTCTGGTGCTCCCAAATATCCTATTCTCCATCCGGTCATAGCGAAAGATTTAGAAAGTCCGTTGATGGTTACCGTTTGGTCGTATACAGATTCTATGCTGGCAATACTTACAGGTCTTTGTCCATAGCAAATGTGCTCGTAAATTTCGTCAGACAAGATAATCACCTCTTTGTGTTTGGCAAATACTTCGGCAAGGGCTTCTAGTTCTTGTCTGGTGTAAACACTTCCAGAAGGATTACAAGGCGAGCTGAAAATAAATGCTTTGGTTTTTTCTCCTATGGCTTTTTCGAGTTGTTCTGGGGTGATTTTAAAATCGTTTTCGATGGTAGTGTTGATGATTTTAGAAACACCTCCTGCCAGTTGTGCCATATCTACATAACTTACCCAATATGGTGCAGGAATAATTACTTCGTCTCCTGGGTTTAAAATGGTCTGAAAAACATTGTAAATAGAATGTTTGGCGCCGGTAGAAACCACGATTTGATTGGGTGAGTAAGTTAGATCGTTGTCACGTTTGAATTTTTCGCAAATCGCTTCCCGAAGATCCAAATATCCAGGAACAGGAGAATATGAGTTGTAACCTTCTTCCATGGCCTTATTGGCAGCTTGCTTGATGAAATCAGGTGTATCAAAATCGGGTTCACCAATACTCAGGCTTATTACATCTTTGCCTTGCGCTTTGAGTTCTCTTGCTTTTTCGGTCATCGCAATGGTGGCAGAAGGGTTTAGCTGTTGTAATCTTTTTGATATTTGCATTTTTATTGTTTTAGGATAGAAATTGAAAATTCTAGGCTTCTAAGGTAGAAAAAATTATAGATACAAATGTATGATTGTTCTGCCAAAGAATGGCTAACTTTGTGCCGATTTGAGAAAAAAATGCCCAATTAATCATTTTTTTCGTCTCTACTTTTAGATTTTTCCCATGGACGAATTGTTGAAATATTTTCCTTTATTAACCCCAAAGCAAATAAATCAGTTTGCCAAAATGGGCGATTTGTATCTTCAGTGGAATCAAAAAATCAATGTGATTTCTAGAAAAGATACCGATGATTTTTACCTAAAGCATGTTTTGCATTCTTTGTCTGTGGCAAAGTTTGTTCAGTTCAAAGCGGGTACTAGCGTTTTGGATGTAGGAACCGGTGGCGGGTTTCCTGGAATTCCGCTGGCAATCATGTTTCCAGAGGTGAAATTTCATTTGGTGGACTCTATCGGAAAAAAAATAAAAGTAGTAAAAGAAGTAGCCTCAGAGCTTGGATTAAAAAACGTCTTGGCCCAAAATATAAGGGCAGAGCAAATACAAGGTACTTTTGATTTTGTGGTTTCAAGAGCGGTTACCCAAATGCCAAAGCTTTTGGAAATTACCCATGGGAAGGTTTCAAGCAAAAGCCAAAACGAAATTAAAAATGGACTGATTTGTCTCAAAGGAGGAGATTTAGAACAAGAATTCGAAGGGATTAAAATCACAAAAGTCCTGAATTTGTCTACCTATTTTGAGGAATCATTTTTCGAAACTAAAAAAATATAGAAGCTGCTGAGTTTAATAGCGCCAAACTTTCTATTGTCAATAGGTACGAAAGTTCTGAGGAAAAACTCAATCAGTTTATTGCCCAGTATCCTTCTAGTATTTACGCCAAAGGAACAACGGGTAAAGATTTTGCCAACACTTTTTATGGCGAAGGAGACTATCAAAAAGCCAAAGAATCATACCAAAAGTTAGATGTAAACGAGCTAGTTGGTCTTGAGAAGGGGAAATATTATTTCGCCATGGGTTATTCGGACTTTATGGCTCAAGATTATGTAAATGCCAAGAAAAACCTGAAAGAAGCCTTGGTTTTGGGTTCCAAAGAAGTAGAGTGCAACTATCTTTTAGGTCATATCGCTTATGTAGAAAACGATTTTGATGCAGCCATTAAGCATTTCGATGTGCTCACCAAAGATCCGGTTTATTCGGTTCGAGCGCTTCCTTATTTGGCTCAAATCTCATATAAAAACAAAAGATTTGATTTGGCTCAAAAATACGGCTCTCAATTTTTAGCCAAACCTAGCGAAAACGAAAAACTCGTTGCTGAGGTTTCTAAAATTGTAGGGGAAAGTTATTTCGCTGAGAAAAAATACGCAGAAGCAAAGCCTTATTTCGAAAAATACTTAGAAACTGTAAACAATACCCCACAAGATAGGTATCAATATGCGTATTCGCTTTTTAAATCTGGAGACATAGAAAATGCGCTGGTTCAATACAAAAAAGTGATTGAAAGTGGAGACCCAGCTTTGACTCAGAAATCATACTATCAATTGGCCAACAACTGGCTTCAAAATAAAGACAAAGAGAAAGCCAAAAAAGAATACCTAAATTCAACTTTGTTTCCAATTGACAAGCAATTAGAAGAAGATGCGCTTTACAAAGTTTCTAAAATTGATTTTGAAAAAGCCACAAGTGTTGAGCAAAAAGTATTGGCTTTAAAAGGTTTTATAGACAAATATCCGTTTAGTGTTCACAAGCCAGAATTTGAAAAATATCTTACCAACCAGTATCTTTCTATTGGAGACTACGAAAAAGCCAAGGATATTTTACAGAACTCAGATTACAAAGATCCAGCTGCGCTAAACATAGCCAAACAAAAATTGGCCTACAAAAACGGGATCAATCTATACAAAGAAGGGAATTACCAAGCTTCTTTGGATGCTTTAGAAGAAGCCCTAAGCTACGAGGCAGATCCAACCATCAAACCCGATGCCATTTACTGGAAGTCTCAAGCCTTGGCCAAGCTAGGTAGAACAGACGAGCAAGTAGCGGTTTTAAACAAGCTTGAAACAGAGACACCAGAGGGTCAATACAATTCTTCTGTTCAATACCAAAAAGCCTTTGCCTTTTATCAAAAAGCAGATTATCCTAATGCCATTTTGTATTACGAAAAATACCTAGAACAAGAACCCAATACACCTCAAAAAGGTGGAATCCTTCTAAATTTGGCCAACAGCTATACCAATGTGGGTAGCTACGAAAAAGCCCTTGATATTTACGATAAACTCATCTCCGAAAAGTTAATTACTGAGCTTGATCAGGTTTCTTACCAAAAAGCGAAGATTTACGAAGGTCAAGTGAGAGATGAAGAGCTTAAAAAAGAATACGAAAGATTCGTAATTCAGTTTCCAAATTCACCTTTGCTAGATGAGGTTCAATACCAGCTAGCAGATATTTATTTTAGAAACAACCAGAACGATAAGGCTATGCCTTTGTTTGAGAGCGTGATTGCAAAAAGCCCAAACAAAGACTTTGTAGCCAAGGCTAAGCTTAAAAAAGGATTACTCTTGGCTGAAGCTGAAAAGAATGCAGAGGCTATTGCTGTGTTCGAAGACGTGATTGCTAGCGAACCGGGTTCTGACAATGCGCTGAAAGCCGTAGGTGCTGCCAAAGATATCTTTATTAGCGCTGGGGATGTTGCTGGATTCAAAAAATGGACCCAAAAGTTAGGTTTAACCTTTGATGATTCCGATTTTGAAGTGTTGGCTTTTGATGCCGCTGAAAAATTGTATTTAGACAAAAACTACAAAGAAGCCATCACTGGAATTGAAGATTATCTCAAAGATTATCCAGATACCAAAAATTTGGTAAAAGCTAGATATATGCTTGCTGAAAGTGCGTATAATCTAAAAATGACAGACAAAGCGGCTACCTATTACACCAATCTAACCCAAGGTCCGAACGAGTATTATAAAAAATCTTTGGATAGATTGTCCAATATTTATGCTGAAAGTAAGGATTATACCAATTTAGGGGACGTATACGAGAAGTTGTATGTAGTGGAAGATCCTTCCAAAAAGCCTGAGATCGAAAACAAGCTACTTACCATTTACCAAAGAACACAAAACTGGGGGAAAGTGGTTCAGTATGCAAGATTGGTTGAGAAAGGTGACGCCAAAAACGATCCAGCTAAACTCGAACAAGTTCGACTAATACAAGTTCGATCGCTAGAGAAATTAGGTACTATCGCTCAATCTAGAGAAGTTTACCAAAGATTAGAGACTACACAGGATGAGTCTATTCGTGCTGAAGCCTTTCACTTTAAAGCCTACTTTTTGAGCAAAGACGGAAAAATCGACAAATCTAATGAGCAA
Organism: Flavobacteriaceae bacterium; assembly: GCA_004359435.1. GTDB lineage: Bacteria > Bacteroidota > Bacteroidia > Flavobacteriales > Weeksellaceae > PTET01. The sequence goes on along the minus strand of PTET01000003.1, from coordinate 184,940 downwards.
ATCTTGGCCAATATTGACAAATTCCCAGACCAAGATTATTGGGGAGCTAAAGGTATGATTTTGTACGCAGAGAATTTAATTAAGAAAGGCGAAAAAGAAGAAGCCAAAGTAACCTTAGAAACTGTAATCGAGAACTTCGGTGGCGATTATGAGGACATCAATGAAGAAGCCAAAACGTTACTTGGTCAACTAAACTAATAAGTAGTAAGAAATGAAAATAAATGCATCCATAAGAAATGTTGCTGTTTTGGTAGTTTGCTTGTTTACAGCCAAAATGCAAGGGCAAATTGAAGGAGATAGGGTTCGAATTAGGAGAGCCCAAAAAGAGGTAAAACCAGAGATTACCAAAAAAATTGAGGTCCCTAAGTTAGAGGTAGTAGATGTGCCTAAAGTAGAAAATCTAAAGGAGAAGATCGAGGAGGTAAACATAGAGTACGAAATTCAAGATGTGCTGGTTGAGTCCGATTTCGATTTGTCTAAAATTGAAGCCGAAAGGGTTTCGGTTGGATTGGCTCCTAGTCCAGATAAATGGAACTATCTTACCATGGGCTATGGCTACAATACGCTCTACAATGGAGAGTTGTATTTGAGTGGAAGGGTAGACAAACTCGAAAATTTTGGGATTAAATACAGCAACCACTCTAGTTTTCAGAATGTGAATGAAGACCGCTACAACTGGGATTCTCGATTTTTTCAGAACAACATAGAGATTTTTGCTGATGCCAACTTAAAAAATGCCGCTTTGCAAACCAAAATTGGTGGCGATTTTGACAAGTACAATTATTATGGACTTGGGGATACCAGCATTAAAGAAATAAATAATGGAGTTTCGTTTAGACGAGATCAGCTTTTTGCTTCTGCCCAGTACGACAATTTGAAAAACAAATTTGTAGATAAAGCTGGTGTGAATTTCAATCGTTTGGCTGATGATTTTAAATCGGTAGAGTACTTGGCTAGTGCAGTTGTTTCTGGTAATTATAAATTATTAGATGCCAAAGAAGGTGTTAATCTTAGTGCATTGGCTTCACTTGGAGGTGATTTTGTAGATACTAATTTTGATGAAAAAGTTCATATCATCAACTCGCTGAGGCAAACCCGTATTTGCTTCCACAATTAAACCTTTTAACCACAGAAAACAAACAGCATTTGTATGGAGGATTAAGAGGAGATATTTCCGAATTTTTGAAATATGATATTTCTGCTCACCAAAGGGAAGTAGACAATTTGCAATTGTTCCAGAAATCAATCCTCAATGATGGAAGCAATGCATTTGCTTTCAACAATGCTTTTGAAGATATTTATGATAGTGGTACGGTTCAAACTTTAACAGGTATGTTGCGATTTTTGCTCACTGAAACCGTTACTTTCTCACTTCGTGGAGACTACAACCAATACGACATGGATAAGTTCAAAGAAGATCCAATTGGAAAGCCAAAACTTACTGGAGAAGCAGATTTGATAGTTAAAGCATTAAAAGACAGATTGATTCTTTCTGCCACAGGGTTCTACATGGGCGAAAGACCAGATGAGCTTTCTTATGTAAATTCACTCGGATCTAGTGTCTTAAAAACCAGACCTTCTTTTGTGGATGCCAATCTAAAGGTTTCCTACCAAACCCACCAAAATCTTTCTTTGTATTTGCAGGTTTTAAACTTGGTTGGAGAAAATTATGAAGATTTTGTAGATTATCAGGTATTTTCTAGACAATACAGAGCAGGATTTTTCTTCAAATTTTAGAGGATAAGATTGTTGAAAACAAAAGCAATTTTAGCCCCGTGTATTGTGCACGGGGCTTTGCTTTTTGGTATATTTGTTAACTAGATTTATTAAAATAATCATCAAGATGACAGAGCAAAAGTATACTGCCGATTCCATACAGTCTTTAGAGGGAATGGAACATGTTAGGCTAAGGCCTTCTATGTACATTGGAGATGTTGGAACAAGAGGATTGCATCATTTGGTTTACGAGGTGGTTGATAACTCCATCGACGAGGCCTTAGCTGGACATTGTGACAAGGTTTCAGTAGAAATCCACGAAGATAATTCGATCACAGTGAAAGACAACGGTAGGGGGATTCCTGTGGATATGCACGCCAAGGAGGGGAAATCTGCCCTAGAGGTAGTAATGACCAAAATTGGAGCCGGAGGGAAGTTCGATAAAGATTCCTACAAAGTTTCTGGTGGACTTCATGGAGTTGGGGTTTCTTGTGTAAACGCACTTTCTAATTCTTTGATTGCAACGGTTTACAGAAATGGAACCGTTTATCAACAAAAATATGCCAAAGGTAAAGCGTTAACTCAGGTTGAAGAAATTGGTAAAACAGACTATAGAGGAACTGAAGTTACTTTTCGTCCAGACGATACCATTTTCAAAGACACTGTTTATAGTTTTGAGACGTTATCCAACAGGCTTCGAGAACTATCTTTCTTGAACAAAGGTATCACCATAGAATTAACGGATCACAGAAATGTGGATGCCAAAGGAGAGAAATTGTATTCACTTTTTCATTCTCAGGGTGGACTCAAAGAATTTGTTGCCTTTATAGATAGCAACAGAGAGCCACTGATGGAGCAAGTGATCCATATGGAAGGAGAAGTAGAGCAGGTTCCTGTTGAAGTTGCCATGAGGTACAATACATCTTTCACGGAGAATCTTCATTCATATGCTNTGATGGGTTTTTTGGGTGTGGTTTTCATTGCTCGACCTAAAGAATTTCAGATTAACCCTGTGGTTTTTATAGCTATTGCAGCGGCTCTATTTCAGTCTGGTGCCAAAGTAGCCATTCGGTCTATGAAAGAATCAGAACCGCCGCTTAGGGTGGTTTTCTATTTTGCTCTTTTTTCTAGCATTATTACTTTTTTTCCTGCTACCCTTAGCTGGAAAAGCCCAGATTTATTTGGTTTTTTCAAAATGCTTCTGATGGGACTTTTTGGTACAGCAGGCCAGATTTTTATCACTGAGGCTTATCAAGTAGCCAGTCCAGGTAAAATAGGAGCGTTTTCGTATTCTACTTTAATTTTCAGTACCCTTTTGGGTTGTTTTTTGTTTGACGAATCCCTGCAACTCACCACCTATATTGGTTTTGCACTCATCGTTCTAGCGGGGCTCATCAATTTGTACAAAGGAAAAGGGTAGAATTTATTTTTTTTTCTAGGGGAGATTTTTTAAAAGAAATACCCTCCCATCCATATTTTATGAAATTTCGGATGTTTCCATGATCTGTTCCTTCTGGATTTTCAAGTACTTCAATTCTGTAATAATCCCCAAAAAGTGCTAGGGTTTCTTCCTTTGTTAGCCCATGGATTTTGGCAAAAGCAAAGATCTTACATGATCCATTGTTGGTGTTTTCTTCATTTTTTTGCTCTCCATTGGTAAAGGAAGTAGGGCTAAAATGATAATTTTCTTCGATGATTTCTATGGTCTGTTGAAAGCTAATTTGGTTAGGATTTTGTTTTACCTCAACAATAAATTCACTTAAATTCATGGGGATATCAATTATGGATTTAAAACTAACTCAAAGCTCACCTCTGTCCAGGTTTTGTCTTGGTGTAAGGTTTTGCATACTTCAGAAATTCTAGCGTATGCTTTTTGCGCACCAAAATCTCTAAGGATGTCTAAACTACCCTTTACAACCATTTGATTTCCTATTTTATCGGCCTTAAATCGATACATTTTTCCATTGATTTTGATCTGAACAAAAGATTCCTCTACAGTAACAATTTGTCCGCTAATTTTACTGAATGGAAGTAGAGAAAAGAAATTTTGCACCAAATTTTGGTCTCTTGCTGGGTTTGATGTATTTACCGAAAGAGGATCAATTTCAAATGAATTCCCTTGAATCTTTATACTATTAAAAGTTCCACTTACCCCAACTTTTGCAGGAGTTTTAAATGCGGTAAAAGTTAGTTTTGGGTTTCGGATAGCAAAAGAGGCGGTAGAAGCCGCCCCTTTAAAGTTTTTAGACAATGAGTCTTTGTGTTCTTGGTTGTGGGTTTCTTCTGCCCCTTGGATGGTGTCGTGTGCTTCTTCTGAGTGTTTTTCCTCTGCGTGAGATTCTTCTGCATGTTCTACCTCAAAAGTGTGTTCTTGGTTATGAGCCGCGGGATCTGCTTTTAAAATTGCATTGTTTCCGCTGGGTTTGTCAGAGCAGGAAAAGGCCATCAAAAGGGCTACAAATAGTATCTTTTTCATAAAATTGAGTTGTTGGTATGTGCACCTCAAAAATACGTTTTGTTCTGGTTTTAACCAAGAGTTTACTTTATTGTTTGCTTATGATGTTTGATTTAGGCAAAAAGGAAGTACAAGAATACAAATGGAATGCAAAAAATAAAGGAATCCAATCGGTCTAAAAAACCTCCATGACCAGGAAGCAGATTACTAGAATCTTTAATTTTGAAAATACGTTTAAGTTTCGACTCGCATAGATCACCAAGTGGAGCTGCAAAACCTACAATAAGCGAGACATAGATCCAATTTCCCTTGAGTGTAGGCCCCCATTTTTCAATCAAAAACCCAGCCACCCAAACAAAAAACATTCCTCCAAGAAATCCTTCTATGGTTTTGGCAGAAGATATTGAAGGAGCCAAGGGAGTTTTTCCCCAAAGATTTCCAAAAAGATAGGCGAAACTATCACTGGTCCAAAGCAGCACAAAAAGGTAAAAGATTTCTTTGCTTATCAACTCACCTTGGTCAATTACCGTGACTAGCGAAAAAGCAAGACCAAAGGGTACACCAAGATACAGTGCCATAAAAATGGCTTTGGCTTGATCAAGGTCTAATTCTTCAGAAAACTTGAACAAGCAAACCACAGACAAAATAAATCCAACTACCGCAGAGAGATTCTGTATGCTTAAATCCAGTGGCCAAGGCTGGTGCAAAAAGAAAGATTTCGAAAACACAAACACAGGAAGGCCGGTTAGAAATAAACTTCCGATGGTCCAAATGGGCTTCTTGAATTGTAAAATTTTGCTGAGCTCATAATAGCAGAGTAGAAAAAAAATCAGTATCACGGCAGCAAAAACATAACTATGGGTATAGTTAGATACAAATATAAGTCCGGCATATAGGATTCCCACAATTGCCCTTAGGGTAAGTTCTTTTTTTTTCATTTTAATCTTCTTCGAGCAAAAGCAAATACAAAGTCCTTTTGAGTTGAGAACTGCTCATGGCATATTTGTCAGAACCAATCAGTGTAGTGATATTGGTGGGCAATTGATTTTGCTTGTTTCTTTTGATTAAAGTTAGGGCATCTGAGAGAGAATCTATCAGTTGAGAGGGTTTTGCCAAAACTACATAATGAGTGGGAAGTTCGCTGGCTTTAAATCCAGAGGTTTGGTCTGAAGAAATGAGAATCGAACCATCTTTCACAATCAAACTCTCGCAGGTTATAAAATTAAATCGAACCAGTGGGCTTATTTTTTGGCAAAAGGGAATGTTTAAACTTTCTAAATCTTTTGATAATAAAGGGTCAAAACAAATAAAGCTGTCAATTTTTTCCAGCCCTACAATGTTTTGAAGTGCGTGATGCATTTCCTCTTTGTTTTCGCAGTACACAAAATTCCCACCAAAAGACTGGAATCCTTTTACAAATTTGATACAAGGATCTTCTAGTGAATTAGAGTTCTCACCCAATGAAAAATCATCAGGTGATGGAGAACTGGGGGATTCTTTTCCAGCGAATAAATTTTTAAGTTTGTTCCACATGCTCAAAATTCCACTTTTCTAAAAAGTTCTTATTGCTCAGACTCTATTTCGCTACCTTCAAAAGGTCTTTTACCAAAAATTTGCTCTAAATCTTCTTTGAAGATCACTTCTTTTTCAAGAAGTTTTTCGGCCAAAAGCGATAGTTTGTCTTTGTTTTCTTCTAAAACTTTTAGCGCTCTTTGGTATTGACCTTCGATCAAAGAAGAGATCTCTTTGTCAATCACAAGGGCGGTTTCATCGGAATAAGGCTTGTTAAAATACTCTTGACCCGAAGAGTCGTAATAGGAGATGTTTCCAATTTTTTCGCTCAGTCCATAGATGGTTACCATCGCAGTCGCTTGCTTGGTTACTTTTTCAAGGTCGCTAAGGGCTCCGGTAGAAATATTGTTGAAGATTACCTGCTCGGCGGCTCTACCTCCAAGGGTTGCGCACATTTCATCGTGCATTTGCTCAGGGGTGGTAATTTGCCTTTCTTCAGGAAGATACCAAGCAGCACCAAGTGATTGTCCTCTAGGTACAATGGTAACTTTTATAAGGGGAGAAGCATGTTCTAATAACCAGCTCACCGTTGCGTGTCCTGCCTCGTGGTAGGCAACTCTTTTCTTTTCGTGGGGTTTGATGATTTTTTTCTTTTTCTCAAGTCCTCCAATGATTCTATCTACAGCGTCTAAGAAATCTTGTTTGCCTATACTTTCTTTTTCTTTTCTAGCGGCAATAAGGGCGGCTTCGTTACAAACATTAGAAATATCTGCGCCAGAAAAACCTGGTGTTTGACGCGCCAAAAAGTCAATTTCTACAGTTTGATCTAGTTTGAGCGGTTTTAGGTGAACTTCAAAAATCTCTTTTCTTTCATTTAGATCGGGCAGATCTACATAAATGGTTCTATCGAATCTACCAGGTCTGGTGAGAGCTTTGTCTAAAACATCTGCTCTATTGGTGGCTGCCATCACAATTACAGTAGTGTCTGTACCAAAACCGTCCATTTCGGTGAGTAGTTGGTTTAGCGTGTTTTCTCTTTCGTCGTTACCGCCGGTCATGTTGTTTTTTCCTCTGGCTCTACCGATGGCATCTATTTCATCGATAAAGATAATAGAAGGCGATTTTTCTTTTGCCTGTTTGAAAAGGTCTCTTACCCTTGAGGCACCAACCCCTACAAACATTTCCACAAAATCGGATCCCGAAAGCGAGAAAAAAGGAACTTTAGCTTCACCCGCTACTGCTTTGGCAAGTAGGGTTTTTCCTGTTCCTGGAGGCCCTACCAAAAGGGCTCCTTTGGGTATTTTTCCACCAAGTTTGGTGTATTTCTCAGGGTTTTTTAAAAATGAAACGATTTCTTCTATTTCTTCTTTGGCTCCTTCGAGTCCAGCTACATCTTTGAAGGTTTTTTGCGATTTGTTTTCTTGATCGAACAGTTTGGCTCTGGATTTTCCTATGTTAAAAATTTGACCAGCTCCACCGCCTCCGCCAGCTCCACCCATTCTTCTAAAGACGAAAAAGTAAAATAGCAAAGCCATAAGAAGGATAGGAAAAAGATCTAAGAAAAGTTTAAAAAGCGTGTCGATTTGGTTTTTGAAATCAATTTTGGTTGTTAGATTTCTCTGGGTTTTGATCAGATCGAATTTTTCTTCGAAATGTTTTAGGTCTCCAATTTCAAAAGTGTATGAAGCGGATTTTTCATCCATCTTGAAAGAAGCGTCTTTGCTTTTGTGGATGGGTTTTGAAAGGGCTTCTTTGGTTAGATACACATCTACATTTTCCCTTTGTTTTACCACAATTTTATCTACATCACCCTTTTCTAAGTATTCAAAAAAGGTGTTGGGGTCTATGGTTTTGGTGCTTTGTATTAACCCTTGATTAAAAAATAAGCTAAAGCAAAGGATTCCGCCTATAATTAAGTATAACCAAAAAGGGTTAAATTCGTTTGAGGGTTGAGGTGTTTTTTTTGTTTCCATTGATGGATTTAGTTCTTTATAAGTTTGGCGTCGGCCCAAAGTTCTTCTATGTTATAGTATTCTCTGATCGGTTTTTGAAAAACATGAACCACAACAGAAATGTAATCCATCAAAATCCATTCCGAATTTTCTTCACCTTCAGTATGCCAAGGTTTTTCTTGTAAATTTTTGCTTGTTTTTTTTCGAATTGAGCCAGAAATGGCCTTTACTTGGGTGTTGGTGTTTCCAGAGCAAATGATAAAATAATTGGCAATGGCGTTGTCTATTTCAGTTAGGTCTAAAACCTTTATGTCATCTCCTTTTACGTCTTCTATCGCTTCTACAATTAGATCGATTAAGGCAAGGGTATTTTTGTTGTTTTGCATGTACTTTGTTGTCTATGGTTACAAAAGTAGTCATTTTATACTATTTTCAAGGTTCAAATGGGTTTGAATTGATTCAAAATTGACGTAAATTTGTAAGAATGATACACAAAGTTGCCCAAGCAGAATCTACCAATGATTTTTTGCGTGATCTGATAAGTGAAAACTCTCCTAGTGGAACGGTGATTTGGACTGAAAATCAGACACAAGGAAAAGGAAGTTTTGGCAACCGCTGGATCTCTGAAAAGGGTCAAAATCTAACTTTTAGTTATTTGCTGCGTCATTTTGTCAGTATAGACAAGCAAATCTCTGTCAGTTGGTGGGTGAGTGTTTGTTTATGGAAGGCTCTTGCCAAAATAGGTGTAGAATCTCAAATCAAATGGCCCAATGATATCATTGTTGGAGGAAAAAAGGTTGGTGGAATTCTCATAGAGCCCAAAATTGTTGAAAAAAACTGCATTTTTTTTATCGTTGGCGTCGGCATCAATCTCAATCAAACCCAATTTGAAAATTTGCCTAAGGCTAGTTCTTTAAAATTAGAAACAGGCAAAGATTTTATTTTAGAAGAAATGCTCACGATTTTTGTTGAAACATTTAATCAAAACATTTCTGCCTTAGAAGACCCGAATGAACTTCTTTTATTTTACAATCAGCATTTGTATAAGAAAGATAAGGTGGCTTGTTTTAAGTTTGAAGAACAAATCTACAATGGGGTTATCCGGCAAATGCTTCCCGATGGAAAATTACTTGTAGAACTTCAAGAAAAAGGCAGCCAGATATTCGCCCAAAAGCAAATAGAATTGTTATTTTAGCAGGCGGAAAATCTATGGAAGAAAAAGTAATATTGGTTGATCCAAATGACAATCCCATCGGACTGATGGAAAAGATGGAAGCACATCAAAAAGGGCTTTTGCATCGTGCTTTTTCTGTTTTTGCTTTCAATGAAAAGGGAGAAACACTTCTTCAACAAAGGGCGAAAAGTAAATATCATTCTCCCCTTTTATGGTCCAATACTTGTTGTTCGCATCCAAGAGAAAATGAAACCACTATCCAAGCAGCAATAAGAAGAATGAGAGAAGAAATGGGTGTAGACTGCATGGTTAAACCTCTTTTTACTTTTATTTATAAAGTAGAGCTAGATCAAGGTATGACTGAACACGAATTAGACCATGTTTTTGAGGCAAGCTTTGAAGGAACACCTAACTTTAATCCAGAAGAAGTGGCTAGTTTCAGGTGGATTTCCCTTCAAGATTTAGAAAAAGAAATGACTGAAAATCCAGAAGATTTCACCCAGTGGTTTCGTATTATTTTTTCTCAGTACAAAGAAAATCTTAACCGATGGAAATAGTTAGTATTTGTAGAGTAGCCCATTTTAATGCCGCTCATAGGCTTTATGTTGATTCATTTTCAGAAGAAAAGAATTTTGAAACTTTTGGCAAGTGCAGCAATCCTTTTTTTCATGGACACAATTACGAACTCATTGTTCGGGTAAAAGGACCAGTAGATCCTACAACGGGTTTTGTCATGAGTATTTCTGAGCTAAAAGACATCATCGAAGAAGACATTGAAGACTATTTAGACCATAAAAACCTGAATTTAGAAGTACCCGAGTTTAAAACCATCGTACCCACGGCAGAAAACATAGCTATTGTGATTTGGAATAGACTTCGAAGAAGAATCAAACCCAGTTTGAAGTTAAAAGTAACCCTATATGAAACCCCTAGAAACTTTGTAGAATACAAAGGATAAACACAACAAAATTACTTATGAAAACAGCATTATATCAAAAACACATCGATTTGGGCGCAAAAATGGTTCCTTTTGCAGGTTTCCAAATGCCTGTGCAATACCAAGGGGTAAGCATAGAGCACCATACCGTGAGAGAAAAAGCGGGCCTTTTTGATGTCAGCCACATGGGGCAATTCTTCTTTGAGGGAGAAAATGCCAAAGCCTTGCTTCAAAAAATTACCACTAACAATGTAGATGATTTATTTGTGGGAAGAGCACAATATTCTTGCATGACCAATTCTAAAGGTGGAATTGTAGACGATTTGGTTCTGTACATGCTAGAAGAAAACAAATATTTGATGGTGGTAAATGCATCCAATATTTCCAAAGACTGGAATTGGGTACAATCCAACAACAATTTAGGGGTAAAAGTTAGCAATCTCTCAGATGAATATTCACTTTTAGCCATTCAAGGGCCACTAGCCAATCAGGCGATTTCAACTCTAACCGAGGTAAAGGTAGATGAAATCAAGTTTTATCATTTTGCTGTGGGTACTTTCGCTGGAGTAGAAGATGTGATAATTTCTGGAACAGGATATACCGGAAGTGGAGGCGTGGAGATCTATTTTAAAAACCAAGACGCAGAACATATTTGGGATTCGGTGCTTAAAGCAGGTGAACCTTTTGGCATGATTCCTTGTGGTCTAGCCGCCAGAGATACCTTAAGACTCGAAAAAGGATATTGCCTGTATGGTAATGATATCAATGATACAACCACTCCTCTTGAAGCGGGTCTAGGTTGGATTACCAAATTCTCTAAAGATTTCAACGCTAAAGATATTTTGGAGGCTCAAAAATCCACAGGAGTAACAAGAAAACTGGTTGGATTTACCATGATTGAAAAAGGGATTCCAAGACACGATTACCCCATTGTAAATGCAAATGGTGAAGAAATAGGAATTGTAACCTCTGGTACCATGTCTCCCACAGCAAAGCTAGGGATTGGACTTGGGTATGTTCCAACTGAGTTTTCTACTCCAGGAAGCGAGATTTATATTCAAATTAGAGATAAAAACATCAAAGCAGAGGTTTCGAAAATACCTTTCGTTTGATTGAATTTTAGTTAAAAAAAACCGCAAATCCTTCGATTTGCGGTTTTTTTTGTGTTTTTAGGAGTGAATTAATCCCAAGTAAAAAGGGGTCTATTTTTCATAAATTCAACTACTTTTTCTCCAGTTGCTTGCAAAACCTTTTCGTTGTCGGGTTGTTTGACCACTTCGTCAATAAAGTTGGCCACGGTTTGCATGTCACTTTCTTTGAGTCCTCTTGAAGTTACAGCGGCAGTACCGAGTCTAATTCCAGAGGTGATAAAAGGAGATTTATCATCAAAAGGAACCATGTTTTTGTTACAAGTAATGTGTGCTTTTACCAGTGCATTTTCTGCATCTTTCCCTGTCATTCTTTTGTTTCTAAGATCGATGAGCATACAGTGGTTTTCTGTTCCTCCAGAAATAATGGTATAACCTAAGTTAAGCAGAGCATCTGCCAAGGCTTTGGCATTGAGCATTACCTGTGTAGCATATTTTTTGAATCTAGGATCTAGCGCCTCACCAAAAGCCACTGCTTTGGCGGCAATTACATGCTCCAAGGGTCCACCTTGAATTCCAGGGAAAACAGCTCCATTTAAAAGTTGAGACATCATCTTAACTTCACCTTTTGGGTTTTTTTCTCCAAATGGATTTTCGAAATCTTTTCCAAGCAAAATTAGACCACCCCTAGGCCCACGAAGGGTTTTGTGTGTAGTGGTAGTAACAATATGGCAGTGTGGAAGCGGATTGTTCAAAAGTCCTGCGGCGATGAGTCCGGCAGGATGTGAAATATCAGCCATCAAAAGTGCGCCAACTTTGTCGGCAATTTGTCTGAATTTTTTGTAATCGATGTCTCTTGAGTAGGCAGAGGCACCACAAATAATAAGATTGGGTTTTTCTCGAACTGCAATTTCGGTGAGAGACTCAAAATCTATGGTACCGGTTTCTCTGTTTACTCCATAAAAGCTGGTTTGGTAAGTTTTACCAGAAAAATTTACCGGTGAGCCGTGGGTAAGGTGTCCTCCATGAGAAAGATCGAACCCCATGATTTTATCCCCTGGTTTAAGGCAGGTAAGGTACACCGCGGCATTGGCCTGAGAACCAGAGTGAGGTTGCACGTTGGCATATTCAGCACCAAACATTTCTTTGGCTCTTTCTATGGCAAGGGTTTCAATTTTGTCAATCACCTCGCAACCTCCGTAGTATCTTTTTCCGGGATAGCCTTCTGCATATTTGTTGGTAAGTACAGAGCCCATGGCAGAAATTACTTCTTCACTTACAAAGTTTTCTGAGGCTATTAGCTCGATGCCGTTAATTTGGCGTTGTTTTTCTTCTTCTATTAGGCTAAAAATAGGGTCTATGGACATAGTTTTTGAATTGCTTTATAAAGACAAAAATAGAAAATAATCCGCTTGGTTGTTTGTTACTTTTTAAATCTAATTCGAATTAAGGCAAAATTTCGAAAGTAGCGTTCACCGTAGATTGGATGGTGATTTTTTTGTAGCTCATGTCCTCGAAACCTTGGTCATAAGGTGTTCCAGCTGCTTCAACTGCAGCGTCCATAGCATAAGCGGCTTTGGCGTAAACCGGTGCGTTGTAGTAATTGGATTCTCTTATCACAAGTGGATTGCCAAGAGTATTACCTAGGGCTGAGGTAAGTTCTTTGGCTTTGGCTTTGGCATCTTTGATGGCTGCAATTCTGGTTTCTGCCTCAAAAGTTTTTCTCTGGCTATGGTCAACACTCCCGATAGAGGCTCCATTTACTTTGGCCAAATCTAGTTCGTAAAGGACTTTGCTGGCCTCAAGGGCAGATTTGGTTTTTAAGGAGTAGCTTTTATAGGTGCTGTTTCCATCTCTGTTTACAAGATAATTGTTGTATTGGCTGCTTCCGCCTGTAAGTACCAAGTTTTTAGCGTCAATCCCAAGTTTAGAAACAATGGCCATTAACTTTTTTTCTTGCACTGCAACGGTTTCTTTTCCTTTGCTTTGGTCTTCGCTTAGGTAGATGTTGATGTAAATTTCATCGGGTTCTATTTCTTTTTTAGATTCACCTTGAACCTCAATAAAAGATTTGTTCTGAAATTCAAAATTTTGTGCTTGTAAACCAATAAAGCTAACAAGAAGAAAGAAAAATGTAGAGATTGTTTTCATGGATAATTTTTGTTTTTAAGAATAAGGGGTTAAAAAAAGGTTTTAAAAATTACTTATAAGAGTCAAAAAACATTTTGAAAGCCGTTACAAACATCAAAACACCAAAGACTCTTTTGAGCATTTTTTGGTCTAAAGAAATGGCGATTTTGCTTCCGAAATAGCTTCCCACAAGAAAGGTGATAGACATGATGTAGAGACGATGCCAGATAGTAGGCCGATAATTAAAAGTTGAAAAATTTGATCACTCATGATTTTTTAATTGGCTATGTCACTTAAAAATTTAATTCGCATCAGTCGAAGTTCTTCTTCTTCAAAATCATCTCCCAATTGAGCGATCATTTTCTTTAGGCTTGCAGAAGGAGCTTCCATCAAATAGTCGTGGATCTCTTCTTGCAGTTCTTCTTCTAAAATTTCGTTGATGTAATAGTCTATGTTTAGTTTTGTACCCTGAAAAACGATGCTTTCCATCTGCTTTAAAAGCTCATCCATCGATAGGTTTTTGCTCTTGGCGATTTCTTCCAGATCCATTTTTCTATCTGTACACTGAATAATATACACCTTGTGGCTGGTGTTATTGGCTACTTGTCTAATTGAAAAATCTTCGGCTTTGATGATGCCATGCGCTTCTACATATCCTGCGATATAATCGGTGAATTGCTTTCCGTATTTTTTGATTTTCCCTTCGCCAACACCAAAAATATAGGTGAGTTCTTCCAGTTTCGTAGGGTAATGGGTGCTCATGTCCTTGAGGGTTGGCTCTTGGAAAATGGTATAAGGGGGAACGTTTTTGGCTTTGGCTACTTTTTTTCTGAGGGCCATGAGTTCTGAAAGCAGTTGAGGGTCGAAATGCAAAGGAGTTGCTTTCTGGGTTTTGGTGGCTTTAACCAACTCATTGTAATCTCTGTTTTCAGAAATCAAGAATTCTTTTGGGTCATCTAAAAAGGAAAGTGCTTTTTCGGTGAGTTTTAAAATCCCGTACGTTTCAATGTCTTTCCTTAGATAGTTTTGGATAATCCCTTGTGAAATTACGGAATTCCAATACGATCTTTCTTGATTTTTTCCTGAGCCAAAAAATTCTGAGTCTTGAAGATTTAAGGCGCTGATCTGGGCGCTATTTTTTCCCTCCAAAACATAGATAATTTCTTTGGTTTTTAGACTTTGCCCAGCGTTTTTAATCACTTTGATAATCAAGGAAAGATTTTCGCTTGCATCAATTAAGGGTTTGGGGTTGGCAGCGTTGTCGTCCATTTTAGCACCAGGGCCATTTTCCTGATCGAATTCTTCTCCAAAATAATGCAGCAAGAATTTTCTTCTGGACATAGAAGTTTCGGCAAAAGCCACAACATCACTCAGAAGTTGAAGGCCAATTTCTTTTTCTGCCAGCGGTTTCGAGGCTAAAAATTTCTCTAATCTTTCAATGTCTTTGTAATCATAAAAAGCCAAACAGTGTCCTGGTTCTCCATCTCTCCCGGCACGTCCGGTTTCTTGATAGTAACTTTCGAGACTTTTGGGCATGTCGTAATGGATTACATATCGAACATCGGGTTTGTCAATTCCCATTCCAAAAGCAATGGTCGCCACCACAATTTGCGCTTCTTCTTTTAAAAATAAGTCTTGGTTTTTTACCCGTGTTTTGTTGTCTAATCCCGCATGATAAGAAATAGCGTCAATGTTGTTTACAAGTAGCAACTGAGTGAATTCTTCTACTTTTTTTCTACTTAAACAATAAATAATTCCGCTTTCTCCTTTTCGCTGGCTAATGAATTGAATAATTTGTTTGTCGGCATCCATCTTGGGTCTAACCTCATAAAACAAATTGGATCGGTTAAAAGAATCTTTGAAGACTACGGCATTAGAAAGTCCAAGGTTTTTTTGAATATCATCTTGCACTTTGGGAGTGGCCGTCGCCGTTAAAGCAATTACAGGAGCAGAACCAATTTTCTCCATGATGCTTCGAAGGTTTCGGTATTCGGGTCTAAAATTATGCCCCCATTCAGAAATGCAATGGGCCTCGTCTATGGCGTACAAAGAGATTTTGATGTTTTGTAAAAAATCGATGGTATCTTCTTTGGTTAGGGATTCTGGTGCCACAAAAAGCATCTTGGTAATTCCGTTTTCTACATCGTTTTTAACTTGGGTAATTTCTTTTTTGTTAAGGGAAGAATTTAATACATGGGCCACCCCGGAATGTTCAAAGTTGCCTCTAACAGCATCCACTTGGTTTTTCATTAGGGCAATTAAAGGGGAAATAATGATGGCTGTACCTTCCATTAAAAGTGCTGGAAGTTGATAACAAAGCGATTTTCCACCGCCAGTGGGCATCAAAACAAAAACATCTTTACCCTCCATCAAGGTTTTGATGATTTCTTCTTGTTTTCCTTTAAAGGAAGAAAATCCAAAATATTTTTTAAGATGATTTTGAAGTAAGTGGTCCGATGTATACATTTGTTTGTAAAGTCTTTTTACTTTTGTGCATTGAAATTACAACATTTAAATCAATCTCTTAAAGAAATTTGTCCCAATGGTCTCGCTCCTATGTCTAGCACAACAGCCCAACTGGTAATTGGAGATTTGCTTACCATTGGGGTGATGGAAAAATTGAAATTTGGGGCCGAAGATTTTGCCAAATTTCATCCAGGGGGAGCACTGGGGAAAAATTTACTTTATTTGGTAGATGATTTTTTGGTGGATAAATCTAGTCCCAAGGTTGATTTGATGGATAATATTTCGGAGGTGATTCTTTCTATTTCTTCATGCAAATATGGAATTACCGCCGTTTTTGAAAATGAGAAATTGGTAGGGGTGATTACCGATGGAGATTTAAGAAGAATGCTCTTAAAACATGAAGATTACAGAAGTCTTAAAGCCAAAGACATCATGAGTGAAAACCCAAAAACCATAGAAAGTTCATTGAAGGCCAAAGAAGCATTGGCACTGATGAAAAAACACAACATTGGACAGGTTTTGGTTTTGGAAAGAGGACTGTATAAAGGAATTTTAGATGTTCATACATTAATAAGAGAAGGGATAAGTATATGAAACTAATTGGAGAGGAATCCCCCAAAGAAATGCCGTTTTTTGATCATATCGAAGAGCTAAGATGGAGAATCCTTCGAAGTCTGGGTGCGATTATTTTGGGTGCGATAGTGGTTGCTTTAAACAGCAAGTGGGTGGTAGATACACTTCTTTTGGCGCCACTTAAATCGGATTTTTTTACTTTTAATATGTTCAACAAGTTGTCTCACCTGGTTGGAGGTTCTGATTTGTACTCAGGTGATTTTAACATTAAGCTGCAAAATTTAGATATTTCAGGTCAATTTTCAGCCTTTATTTGGCTTTCTCTGGTTGGAGGATTGATTGTTAGCGCCCCTTATTTGTTTTTTGAGATGTGGGGGTTTTTAAAGCCCGCTTTAAAAGAAAGCGAAAGGAAAATGTCGGGGGTTTTTATTTTTACCGCGGTGGTTCTTTTTGTTCTGGGGGTTTTGTTTAGCTATTATTTTGTGGTTCCGCTTTCTGTACAGTTTTTTTATTTTTTCAAACTCAGCGATAGTATCGATAACAATTTTCATCTTTCAAGCTATGTTTCCATGTACATTCAATCGTTGCTTTCAATGGGTTTGGTGTTTTTAATGCCTCTTGTAATGTATTTTTTAACCCAAATGGGTGTGGTAACGCCAAAATTCCTCAAAGAGCATAGAAAACACGCTTTTATTGTGGTTTTAACCATTGCTGCAATCATTACGCCTTCCGATATGTCGTCTATGGTGATTGCTTCTATTCCATTATGGCTTTTGTATGAAGCTTCGGTGCTAGTTTCTGTATGGGTTTACAAAGAACCCAAAGCAGAAGTTGTGCCGTACAAAGAATAGTTTTTCAAACCCATTTCCATTTAGAAAAGTGGAAATAAATCATGCCCTAAACTTGGGTTATTTTTGTTATTTTTGAGGCGTTCGCTTTTAAGATAAAAAAATAGGGGCGAAATCAACATCGAAAATTAATCAAATTTAAATATACAATGAAAATATTAGTTTGTATTAGTAGTGTACCAGATACTACTTCAAAAATCAATTTTTCGGCTGATGGAAAGTCATTTGACAAAACCGGCGTTCAGTTTGTAATCAACCCTCATGATGAGTTCGCTCTTACAAGAGCCGTTTGGTTTCAAGAAAAACAAGGTGCTAACATCACTGTTGTTACCATTGGAGATGCTTCTGTTGAGCCAGTAATTAGAAAAGCTTTGGCCATTGGTGCAGACCAAGCCATCCGAGTAAATGCAGAGGCAGAAGATAGCTTGTATGTGGCAAAACAAATCGCGAAAATTGCTCAAGAAGGTGGATACGATTTGATCTTAACCGGTCGTGAGTCTATCGATTACAATGCTGGAGCTGTACCAGGGCTTGTGGCAAGTATCCTAAAAATGCCATTTGTTAATGGTTGTGTAAAGCTAGAAGTTGAAGGTTCTACCCTTACTGCTACCAGAGAAATTGATGGTGGAAAACAAAACGTTTCGGCATCTCTTCCAGCGGTAATTGCTGCTCAAAAAGGATTGGTAAGCGAAGACGAACTAAAAATCCCTAACATGAGAGGAATTATGCAGGCTAGAACTAAACCTTTAACTGTTGTAGAGCCAGAGGCGGTTAACACCAACCTGAAAGCCATTTCTTTTGAAGCGCCACCTGCGAGATCTTCTGTGAAGCTTTTTGATGTTTCTGATGTAGCTTCTTTGGTGAGAGCTTTGAATCAAGAAGCCAAAGTAATTTAATAACAAAATAAAAGATATTAAGATGTCAGTAGTAGTATATGTAGAGTCCGCGAAAGGAAAATATAAAAAATCTGCTCTAGAGGCAGTAACCTACGCAAAAAAAGTTGCAGATCTTTCTGGGACTGATGTAAAAGCAGTAGCCATTCATTCTGATGCACCTGCGGAAGAATTATATGCAGTTGGAGCTAACAAAGTTATCAACCTAACCGATGATAGCTTAAAAAGTATTTCTCCAGACGCCTATGGAAAAGCTTTGGCAGCTCAAATTGATGGAGAGTTCATCGTTCTAACTCACACCAACGATGGTCAAGCCATTGCACCTTTTATTGCAGTTGAAAAAGACGCAACCCTTGTTACCAATGTAATTACAGCACCAAGTTCTGTTTCTCCTTTTGTAGCTAAAAGAAAAGCGTTTTCTGGAAAAGGAATCATGACTTTTGAAGCCCAAGGTGCGGTAAAAGTAATCACCGTATTGCAAGGAGCCATCAATGTTGAAGAAAATGCCGTTGGTGGATCAGCTGAAGCTGCATCTTCAGGTGTTTCGGCTGGAGTTGTTTCTGTAACGGGTGAAGAAACCGCGGGTGATGTTTTAGACCTAAAAGAAGCAGATCTTGTAGTTTCTGCAGGACGAGGGATGAAAGGTCCAGAAAACTGGGGTATGATTGAAGAATTGGCAAAATTAATTGGTGCAGCCACTGCTTGTTCTAAGCCATGTGCAGACATTGGCTGGAGACCTCACTCTGAGCACGTAGGGCAAACTGGAAAAGCCATTTCTCCAAAATTATACATCGCAGTTGGGATCTCAGGAGCCATTCAGCATCTAGCTGGAGTAGGATCTTCTGATGTAATTGTAGTTATCAACAGCGATCCAGAAGCACCATTTTTCAAATCTGCAGACTATGGAATTGTAGGGGATGCTTTTGAAGTTGTACCAAAATTGATTGAAGAAATTAAAAAATTGAAAAACGCCTAATTTTTCAATCTTCATTTTGTGGCCGTATAAATTATTTGTCTTAGATTTATAATTTATACGGCCACTTTTTATTTATGGAACTCATTCGACTGAAAATTAAAGAAATTTCTTATAGCCAAACCCAAACTGGCGCCTATGCTTTGATATTAGAAGAAGAGAAAGGCAATAGAAAACTTCCTATAATTATTGGGAATTTTGAGGCTCAGTCCATTGCTTTGGCTTTAGAGTCTGATCTTCAACCTCCAAGGCCGCTTACCCATGATTTGCTGGTAAACATAGTATCTTCTTTTCAGATAGAAGTGAAGGCTGTTTATATTTATAAGCTAGAAGACGGCGTGTTTTTTTCTTATTTGGAGTGTCAGTCTCTAGAAGACGGGAAAACCATTAATATTGATTCTAGAACCTCTGATGCCATTGCCATTGCTGTTCGTTTTGATGCGCCTATATATGTAAAGGAGTCTGTGATGAACAAAGCAGGAATTATTCTTAAATTTTCGCAAGAAGAATCTGTTTCTACAAGCCAAGAAGAAGATTTTTTTGCCGAATTAGAAAAAGAATTAATCCAAAACAATCCAATCTCAAAGTTTGATCATAAAGATATAGAAGAGCTAAAAGTCGATTTACAAAAGGCTTTGGAGTATGAAAACTATCAATTAGCAGCAGAAATTAGAGATGAGATTTCTAAACGCAAATAATTCAAAAATTATCCCTAAATTTAACCCTATAAAACATATACAAGCACTATGAAAAAGATAATGACCTTTCTTGGCCTAATTTTATGCGTGGTAAGCGCCCAAGCACAAATCAAAGATGCCGGTGTAAAAGTTGGTGTAGATGTAACCAATTTTACCTCTAAAAATGCTCCAGAATTTTTACTTGAAAACACATTCGGTTACGAAGGAGGTTTGTTTGTAGATGTTCGACTCGCCGAAAACTCTCCTTTCACCTTTTTGGGAGAACTTTTGTACAACTACAAGATTGATGGAGATTCAGAGGCAGTTTTTGCTAGAATCCCTATGCTTTTTACCTATCAAGTAGTGGATAATTTTACCGTTCAAGCTGGACCAACCATCGAAATCAATGGGTTCGAAGAAACAGCCGAAAGACACGAAAGACAAGACTTAAGAGGGATTGGCGCTTCTGCTACTGTTGGTGTAGCTTATGATTTGACTGACTTGCTTGTAGATGGAATGAGTGTTACCGCTAGATACAACCATGGTCTTGGAAACTGGGCTAGAATAGAAGATAGAGACATTCGAGCTTCTTCTTTTCAAGTTTCTCTAGGATATAGTTTTATGAAGAAAAACAAATAAAACTTTTTATCTTTAAAAGCCAAAAGAGCAGTAAAACCAAAGTTTTACTGCTCTTTTTTTTGAAGAATAAATAAAGTACCTAAACGGAAACCCAACAAAAACCCTTCTTACCTTTTGTCATTTCCATTCAAAAGAGAAGGCTAAAAGCTGTGTTGGGGCAGGGCAAGAGGAAATCTCGTGGGGCTATGCCCATAGAGATTTGGGAGAATTTTGTCTCTTTTGAGATCTAAGACCATTTTTAATTTATCTGAAGAAACAAAGAAGCCTAAAGCTTTATTATAGCCAATGTTGATTAGGATTTCTATGTGTGGAAATTACGGCAAAAATAGTAACCTGGAAGTTTTGTTGATCAATTTTAAAATGGAGCATGTACTTAAACACCTCAAATGGGAGACAGTGAATGTCTTTGTAACGTACTTGAAAAAAAAGGATTGGCTTCTAGTTTTTTGAGTGCTTTTTTGTAGTCTTTGAAGAATTTTTTTGAAAGACCCTTTTGTTTACTTTCCAAGAAATCTTTAGCATCCTGCAAATCCGTTTTTACTCTTGGATCAGCAGTTACTTTGTATTTTTTCATATTTCTTCCTCAAATTCTTGTAGCATCTGGAGAGCATCTACAGGTTTTTGTGGATTGTTTGCTCTATCCAAGACCAGATCTTGTTGCCATTTGGGAACATCGGCCGTTTCCTTTTCTAGAGAATGTCTAAAAGACAAATAATCAATAAATTGTTCTAATTCCTCAACTAAGGAGTCAGGAAGAGATTTTAATTTGTTGTTTACTTGTTTTATTGCCGTTGTATTCATAACCTTAATTTGTTTTGAAGTTTGAATAATGTTCTAAGAAGAATTGAATTCTTTTTCTTTCTACCAAAGATACTAAATTCTCTTTTTATATAAACACAAAGTTGATTTTCAAAAACTTCTCCAAATTCCCTACCTTTAAACCATGGGATACCCAAGATATTACAAGGAACTTACGCCACAAACGAGCCTAAAAGTCGCTTATATAAAGCAGGATGCTTCGCATAAGGCAAAAAGTGTGCGGGATTGGTATAGTGTGGATCCGTTGGCAATTAAAGGAGGTCATCTTTCTGGAAATAGTAACACAGGAGGAGTTTTTGACCCAGCCAACAACAATCCGTATTCGTATGTGCATAACAATCCGGTTATATATTCAGATCCTGACGAAAATGATATAATCATTAGATTGTATGACACAGCAACCAAACAATATAAAGAATATGCAAGAATAAAATTTGCTATCTATTTTAACTCTATAAACATTGATTTGCCATATCCTATGATGCTTGTAAGTCGAGCAGCTGATGATTCAAAACAAAGAGTTTATGGAAATAAAGTTACTGGGCAAAGCGAATATCCTTTTGATAAAATGGTTCGTTTGGCAGGCGAACCTGATGCTGTTGCAGTTTCTATAGGTGGTAATCTTGCATTTTTTAATAAAGGATATGGAGTTTCTTATTCTATTGCTCTAATGCTAAAAGGAATAGATGCTGGAAAAGTTGGAAGTTATTCGACTTCAAATAATCTAAAAGGCCTCGAATCATCGATTGGATTGCAAGTTAGTTTAATGTATTCTGATGTACCCTTAAGAGATTTTAATATGAATACTTTAGAGGGCTATGCTGAAGGCTATCAAGGAGGAGTTTCTTATTTTGGTGCTTCTTACTTACAGTATTCGAAGGTGAGCTTACTAAGTTAAATAAAATATCAAATGAATAGAATTAATCCATTTTTAATACTATTATTTCTTTTGTTCTTAATGTTTGAAGGTTGTATCCAGCAGAAAGTTCCACATTTAGATTGTGATAAAGTTAAGGTTACCATTGAGAATAGATGGTATTCTTATAATGGAGGTATAAAAAAGTTGGTACTAACTGATAAAAATGATATTGATTTTATTTGCCATAGAATAAACAATTTTAAAGATGGTAAACAGGTTAGGATTAGCCACAATAAGGGTTATCTTACAATTTTTTTAGACGATTTTAAATTAGATATGATTTTTACATACTCAAATGGCATTGTTTATAGAGTAAACACAAATGAATATGTGTACGATGAAGAGTTAACAAATCAAATAATCAAAATAATGAAAATACGTGGTAAGTGCTGGAGTACGACTTGTTTGTAAATTTACCACGCGACTATCATGCTCGTGCTATAAACCAACTGCTCAAGAATTTTCCCCGCCCCAAAAAGGCATTTTCTAGGCCACGCCCAAATAGAGCCAATTAAAAAGAAACTGTTTGAGCGTAAGCGAGTTTTTCTTTTTGGCTCTTTTTTGGCTAAGTGGCCAGAAGCCTTTTTAAGGGCTTGAATTTTTGTTTCTTTTGTAAGCCTTTCTATTTTGGGACAAAAGAAAAAGGAATTTTTGGTATATTTAAACCATGGGATGCCAAAAACTTACCCCAGCTGGCGCAAACGTCACGCTCGCACCAGCTTTTTTTTGAAGAATAAATTAAGAAGTTATTTGTTTTCCTTTCTTACCAAACTGATGAATTCGAAATCAAAGGCATGGTTTGGATCTTTGGGATGGAACTCTCTGGAAGTTTCTTGCCAGTTTTCAGTATCTATTTCAGGAAAAAATGCATCAGCCTTTTGTTGGGTATGAACCAAAGTGAGTTCTAATTTATCGGCTAAATCTAGAGATTGACGGTAAATTTGTTCTCCTCCAATGATTGAGATTTTAGGATTTTGGGCATCTGTAAATTCAGCTGCTTTTTTTAGGGCCAAAGGAAGGTCAGAAAAAACCATCACGCCTTGAGGCTGAAAACTTTTGTCTCGGCTTAAAACCAAATTGGCTCTACCGGGAAGTGGCCTTCCGATGGATTCAAAGGTTTTTCTGCCCATCACAATAGGATTGTTTAGGGTCAATTGCTTAAATCGTTTTAAATCTAATGGCAAATGCCATAGAAGCTCATTGTTGAGTCCTATGGCATTTTGCAAATCTGTGGCAACCAAAATTTGTATCAAAAGGAGGTTTTTAGGTTTGATTTAGAAAAAGTTCTATTTGATTTCGTTAAGTGTGTTTTGGATCTTTAAAACAAACTCTTTTTCTTTAGACTGTCTAGCGTCTTTTGCTAGACTGATGCATTGGTCTACAATCCCAACTAGATTTTGTTTGAAAGATTCGTACTTGCCATATCTTTGGTTGAGGGTTTTGAACCCTTCCAAGGTTTTGTCTAAAGCTTGAAGATTTCCAGAAGACATAATCCATCTAACACTTTGTACATAAGTATCCATTAAACTTTGATCTTCGTAGGTTTCAATCAGTAAATCGTCAAGGTTTTTGGCTACAAAAAGGATGTGTTCAGGATTTTTTTCTTGAGAGAAAATACCCATCAAACTGTATTTAAGATCGCCATCAACCTCATCTAAATTTATATTTTTAACTAGAGTTGTTGTTTTTTCTGGGGCTAGTTTCAGCAAAGTCATAAGCGCTTCACCCGAAACTGCGTTTGACTCACTTTTGGATTTTAGTTCGAAAAGAGAAAGGTAGTCTTTGGCATTTTCTAAGCTAGCAAGTTGTTTTAATGCTTGTTTTTGAACCAAAGTTTTGGGATCGTTCTTGGCGATTTCTACAAGCTTGGCAATGAGCTTGGCTTTGTTTTCGGCGCCAGCTATGTCTAGTTTTTCAATGGCCAATTCTCGAAGTCCATAGTAAGGATCATCAAGGGCCAAAAACATGGTTTGCTCGGCATCCGCTGTCATGTTTTGTGCCAGTGCAATTTGTTCGATGGCGATTTTTCGGCTCAAATACTCTTTGGAGTTTTTATACTGTAAAATGTAACCATTTAGGGATTTGCTCTTGTCCTCTAGGGTACATAATAGGTCTTGGTTGGCATTTAAAATAACCAATTCTGGAGCCAATTCTATAGGAACTTCAATTCTTTGGCTTTTGGTAGATTTCACCCAAACCGAAGTTTGACGAGTTTTTCCTTGAACCAGATAGTCTATGGTAAGAGGAAATTCAAAAGTTTGTCCTTTTTGGGTTTGGACAAGATCTATTTCTAGTTTTTTGGTTGTAGGATTATACTTGTAGTTAGCTACAATTTCGGGGTGACCACTACCATAATACCATTGGTTAAAAAACCAATCTAAGTCTCTTTTAGAAACTTCTTCAAGGGCAGATTGTAGCTTTTGGGCATTCCCGGTTTGATAGGAATATTTGCTTAGGTATAATTTGAGACCACCAAAAAAGTGCTCGTCTCCTAAAATGCCTCGAAGCATGTGTAAGATATAACCTCCTTTGTTGTAGGTTACCCCATCAAACACATCTCGAATGTCTTTGTAGGAAGTTCTCACCAGATTTTTAGAAGTGTTTTCAGGATCTCTCATGTAACCTTCTATGTCTTCTATTCGGTGGGCTTCGGCGTGATCTTTACCGTATTTGTATTCTCTCCATAAGTATTCTGAATAGTTGGCAAAAGATTCATTTACCGTGAGGTTAGACCAGTTTTCGGTGGTTACCAGATCTCCAAACCAGTGATGGGTGAGTTCGTGGGCGATGATGTCTTCCCAGCTGTTTTCGTCTATCAAAGATCTTTTGGTTTGGTTGGCACCTTCTGCATGTACTACCGCCGTGGTGTTTTCCATGGCTCCAGAAACAAAATCTCGAACGGTAATTTGGCTGTATTTTTTCCAAGGGTATTCTATTCCGTAGATTTTTGAGAAGAAACCTATCATCTCAGGAGTCATTCCGTAAGTTTCTCTGGCTGTTGAGGTGTATTTGGGTTCTGTGTAATAATCAACAGGTATGTCTTTGTATTTGTCTTTGGTAATGTCAAACTCTCCAGCTCCAACAAAAAATAAGTAGGGAGCATGGGGTTGATCGTGTTTCCAATAATCTGTTCTGGTTCCGTTGGGATTGTTTTTTTGAGAAACCAAAACTCCGTTAGAAAGCGTTACAAACTTGGAGGGAACCTCAATGGAAATCTCTTGGGTAGTTTTTTGGTTTGGACTGTCTAGGGTTGGAAACCATGCCGAGTTAGATTCGGGCTCTCCTTGGGTCCAAATTTGGGTGGGTTTGTCTGGATCTTCTTCTTTGGGGTCTATAAAATACATCCCTCTTGCTTCGGTAATGGCTTCGCCTTCTGTTCCTTTTATTTTTGAAGGTTGGGCGGTGTATTTGATTTCAACCTGATAAGGTGTATCTGCCTGAAAAGTTTGGCCAAGATCGATGGTTAGAAGATCGTTTTTATAGCTGAACTTTGACTTTTTTTGGTTGACCAAAACCTGATGAATCAACATAGATTTTGCATCTAAAACAAGCTGATCGGTAGGTTTTTGATTGGGTTT
This sequence comes from Flavobacteriaceae bacterium, assembly GCA_004359435.1. Taxonomy (GTDB): domain Bacteria; phylum Bacteroidota; class Bacteroidia; order Flavobacteriales; family Weeksellaceae; genus PTET01. The sequence continues at coordinate 159,591 of PTET01000003.1, read as the reverse complement.
TACCGTTAAGTTGGCAACTCCAAAAATCTCTTGATTGGGAATATCAAACGACAAATCAAGTTTGGTATGAACCAAAGAATTGGGATGGATTTCTGTATAACCAAGATCATGGTTTTGCCCAAAGGTTACTTGGCTAAGAAAAATTAAACCAAGTAAAAAAGAGTAGCTTTTTTTCATGTGTTTTCTGTTTTGAATCAAGGAAAATTTCCCTAAGATTAAATGTAAATCAAAAATATGATTTGGGCAAATTATCGTTTACAGTAGTAGAGGAAATTGTCATTGACCAATTGGTAGGTTAGGGTTTCTAGCAAAGGCATCGGATACAGTAAGTCGGAGTATCCAAATTTTAGATTTATTTGGGTTGAACTCTATTTTCTGCAATATCCCTCCACAACGAACAAAGGAGCCAACAGGAAATTCTTCTAAATTAATAGGATTTTTAAATTCAAATTCCTCAAAGCACAGAATGTTTACGCCATTTTGATTGGTCGAAACTGTAAAAGCTTTATATAAAGAATCGGTTACTTCAAATTCAGTTTGGTTTAATCCACCTTCTGCTTCACTAACTGGATGTGCAGACATGATAATTCGTTGACCTTGATATAAAAAAATAAAGCAAAATAGGGTGATGATTTTCAAACTTCTCATATTTAATGGTTTTAGATTGTTTAAAGGGACATGTACGTGTCTTAAACAGCAACCTCTGCCTTAATGTGAGGATGAGGATCGTATCCAACAAGTTCAAAATCTTCTAGGGTAAAATCGAAAATAGATTGAACCTCAGGATTAATTTTCATCGTTGGTAGTTTTCTGCATTCTCTTGAGAGCTGAAGGTTGACTTGCTCAAGATGGTTTTTGTAAATGTGTGCATCGCCAAAACTATGGATGAATTCTCCAGCTTTAAGCCCTGTTACTTGAGCCACCATCATAAGAAGTAGGGCATAAGAAGCAATGTTAAAGGGAACGCCCAAAAAGGTATCTGCACTTCTTTGGTAGAGCTGTAGCGATAATTTTCCATCGGCCACATAAAACTGAAACAAGCAGTGGCAAGGAGCCAGTGCCATTTGATCTATTTGCGCCACATTCCAAGCCGAAACAATGAGTCTTCTAGAATCAGGATTGCTTTTGATGTCTTCTATTAATTTCTCGATTTGGTCAATAAATTCCCCGTTTCCCTTTGGCCAACTTCTCCACTGGGCACCGTAAACTGGACCCAGATCCCCATTTTCATCCGCCCATTCGTCCCAAATGCTCACCTTGTTTTCTTTGAGATAAGCGATATTGGTTTCACCCTTTAAAAACCACAAAAGTTCTACAATAATCGATCTTAAATGGCATTTTTTGGTGGTAACAAGCGGGAAGCCTTCTGAGAGATCAAAGCGCATTTGATGTCCAAAAATACTGAGGGTTCCCACGCCTGTTCGGTCTGTTTTTTCGCTTCCTTTCTCAAGGATGGTTTTTAGTAAAGAATGATATTGCTGCATGGAATAAAAATTTGACTCTCCACAAATATATAAATTACATAGACAAGATTTTGGGTCTTTCTATTATCTTTGTAGGTATGAGGCAAGATCGATTTAAGAACAACAAACCAGGAAATTCAAATAGCAAAGCAAGTAGCGAATTCCTAATTTTTGGGATTCATCCCGTTTTAGAAGCTCTGGAAGCGGGTAAATCTATAGACAAAATTTTTATTCAAACGGGTTCTAACTCTGAGAACCTAAACAAGATAAAATCGCTTTTGTCCCAAAACAACCTAAGCCCCAATATGGTTCCGGTTGAAAAGCTCAATCGATTGACCCAAAAAAATCATCAAGGAGTAGTGGCTTTTGTTTCGCCCATCGACTTTTATNATTTGTTTTCAAAGGTATAATATTAATGATGTATTTTTGTTAAAACTAGATTATTTTGGAGCAGAGAAAAGTAATTTTGATGATACTAGATGGCTGGGGAAAAACCATAGACCCTAGTGTTTCAGCCATAGAAAAAGCCCATACGCCGTTTATGGACGCGGCATATAATACCTTTCCTAATGCAACTTTACAGACTTCTGGTCTGAGTGTTGGTCTTCCTAGTGGACAAATGGGGAATTCAGAAGTTGGTCATATCAACCTTGGTGCGGGTAGAGTAGTGTATCAGAATTTGGCCAAAATCAATATGGCAACAGAGGCAGGAACACTTATGCAAGAACCTGTTCTGCAAGACGCTATTTCTTATGCCAAAACAAACAATAAAAAAATTCATCTTTTGGGGCTTATCTCAGATGGTGGTGTGCACTCGCATGTGGATCATCTTAAAGCTATTTTGTCGGGTTTACATCAAAGTGGACTTTCTGATGTGTATCTGCACGCCTTTACCGATGGAAGAGACTGTGATCCCAAAAGTTCCACGGGCTTTGTGGTAGATCTTTTGGATCATATGAAAAAAACCACGGGTAAATTCGCCTCTGTAATTGGAAGGTATTATGCCATGGATCGAGACAAAAGGTGGGAGAGGGTAAAAACTGCGTACGATCTACTTGTTAATGGAGAAGGGGAAGAAATTTTGGAGCAAGATTTGGTTTCAAGAATCGAAGGTTTTTATCAACAAGAAATAACCGACGAATTTTTGCCAGCCATGTCAATTATCAGATCGGGTGAGCCAAAAATCACCATCCAAAGCGATGATGTGGTTTTTTGTTTTAATTTTAGAACAGACCGCTGTAGAGAAATTACCCAAGTTCTTTCTCAAGAAGATTTCCCCGAGTTTGGAATGAAAAAGCTTCCCTTGTATTTTGTAACCATGACCCAGTACAGCGAACATTTCACAAATGTTCATGCGGTTTTCAAAGAAGACAAATTATCCAATACCCTAGGTGAGGTGCTATCTAAGGCTGGGAAAAAGCAAATTCGCATTGCCGAAACCGAAAAGTATCCATGGTGTAGATGCCGTGGTGGTGCCAATGAAAGAAGCCGCCGCCATTTCTGAAGATGCCATTAAAACTTCTTGTGGCGCTCTTTTTAGGGTTCCTATTTGCAAAGAGCCAGATTTAAAACAAACCGTGATGTATCTTCAAAAATCCGGAGTTCAGGTGATTTGTGCCACAGAGAAAACCAACAAAACCTTGTATGAAGCCAATTTTACACTTCCAACAGCCATAGTTTTAGGAAGTGAAGAAAATGGAGTTTCTAATGCAGTTTTAAGAATTGCCGATGAAAATTGTATGCTTCCTATGGAGGGAGAAATTTCCTCTCTCAATGTATCGGTGGCCGCCGGTGCATTTCTCTATGAGGTTGTAAGGCAAAGAGGAGGTTTTTAAAAATCCTAACTTTTTATTTCTGATTCTTTTTCCAAAAGATTCACGTAAAAGAAAGCTGGAAACAAAAGAATGAGCCACATAGGTTGAATCAAAAATCTTCGAAGGTAAAAGCCACTGGTATATCCCCAGTTGAATCCTTGGTGTATCACAAGAAAATATCCTGCTAAAAACAGCACAAAAGAGCCAAACATAATTTGTAGGGCTAAGGAATTAAATTTAGACTGAAAATACAAAGCCAAGACCCCAAAAGTAAAAAGGCTGTTGAGTGAATATCGAAAAAGGTGAGACAAAATGAGTTTCCCAGCTACAAAATTTGGTGGTTTTTGATTATTAAAATCGCTCCTAAAAAAATCAAGAAAAGGATCATAGAACAATTCTTCCTGAAAAACCCTTACCAAAATCAGCCCCATTAGGCAAATAGTGATGCCAATATATTTGTAAATATGTGGTTTCATGCTGCTTTTTTAGATCTAATAAAAAGGGAAATCCATACTATCCAAAGAAGTATGATCGCCCCATAAATAATAAGGGGGAAGATTACATCATGGCTAAATTTACTCCAAGTTGGATGGTGATAGTTAATCAAGCTTAAAAGGGTTATTCTACCAATGTTTGTAAAGTGCAAAAACACGATTGATCCCAAACAAAAAAGCAAAGATTTTACAAACCCATTGTAAAAAGCAAACACAAAAGCTACAAAAATGAGCATAAGAGAAACCGCATTGCAACCCTCGTTGATGTATGCATCTAGTTTGCTATCTATATAAAAACCCATGTAATTGGCACCCGAAATTTGGGCAGTATAACTGCTGTCTCNCTCAGCACACCACCAATCCCGTGCCTTTTATCGTTGTAACCCATGAAAAATTCAAAGTAAAAGAAGGAAAGTTAGCGGATATGGGCCCTACCATTCTTTCGCTTTTGGGTATAGAGATTCCAAGGGAAATGTCGGGAGATGTCTTGATTACAGAGGCTTAATGTATAAAATTTAAATAACAAAGCAGTACAATAAAATGAGTGGAAAAATAATTGCAGTAGATTTTGACGGAACCATTGTAGAGGATAATTATCCCAAAATAGGCAAGGCCAAGATTTTTGCATTCGAAACTTTAAAACAGTTGCAAAGTGATGGTTATAGGCTAAATTTATGGACCTATAGATCTGGAAGAGAGCTAGATGAGGCTGTAGAGTTTTGCAGAAAAAATGGACTTGAGTTTCAGGCCATCAACCATAGTTTTCAGGGAGAAGATTTTGATCCTGAAAAATCAAGCAGAAAAATCAATGCAGATATTTTTATTGACGATAGAAATTTAGGTGGATTTCCTGGATGGGGAGAAGTCTATCAAATCATTACCAAAAAACTAGAATTCTCTTTGAACGATGCCGCTGAAAAACCCAAAAAGAAAAAAGGATTCTTTGGATTCTAACAAAATATGATAAAGCTTAAAACAAAAGAGCAAATTGAGCTCATCAGACAAAGTGCGCTTTTGGTGTCCAAAACCCTAGGAATGATTGCCGGGGAAATTAAACCTGGAATCACCACTTTGCATCTAGATAAATTGGCCGAAACTTTCATTAGAGACCATGGTGGAATACCAGGTTTCCTAGGTATGTACGATTTTCCCAATACCCTTTGTGTTTCTCCAAATCAGCAAGTGGTACACGGGATTCCCAACCAAACGCCCCTACAAGAGGGAGATATTCTCTCGGTAGATTGCGGGGTTTTAATGAATGGTTTTTATGGCGATCACGCCTATACTTTTCAGGTTGGAGAGGTAGATCCAAAAGTCAAAGATTTGCTTGAAACCAGCAAAAAAAGCTTGTACGATGGAATTAGACAGTGCAAGGCGGGAAACCGAATCGAAGACATTTCTTTTGCCATCCAAAAAACCTGTGAGTCTAAGGGTTATGGGGTGGTGAAAGAATTAGTAGGGCATGGTCTTGGTGCCGACTTACACGAAGATCCACAGGTTCCCAATTACGGAAAAAAGGGAAGAGGAAAAGTAATCAAAGAAGGTTTGGTTTTGGCCATTGAACCCATGATAAACATGGGAACCGATAAAATCACCCAGCACAGTGATGGATGGACAATTACTACCCGAGACAACCTTCCGTCTGTTCATTTTGAACACGATGTAGCGGTTGTAGATGGAAAACCCCAGCTCCTTTCTACCTTCAAGTATATTTATCAGGCACTTGGGATAGAAAGCGACGAAGAAAACGAATTTTCTTGATTTCTTTTCTGTTAAATCTTATACCTAGAATCTACCTGATTCAAATTGGAGAGTGGTTTAGACCACTGCTTGGTTTTTTGTTTTTGGGTGATCAATTTTTAGATCCCATTACAGGCAAAAAATACCGGTATTTTTTTTCGTATGGGTATCATCAAAAAAGAAAATCTGTGCTTTCCCCTGGGAGTTTTTCCCTTGAAAGACATAGGCTCATGCAGCTTTATTTACAAAAGGAAACCCCATTTTTTCAATCAGAAAAACCACTCAAAGTCTTGCACATTGCGCCCGAACAATGTTTTGTGTATCGATTTAGAATACTTTCGCACCTAGATTATATTACCTTAGATTTGGAGTCTCCCTTGGCAGATGTCAAAGCAGACATTTGCGATCTTCCCTTTGAAGACAATCGTTTTGATGTGGTTTTTTGCAACCATGTTTTGGAGCATATCAAAGACGATCAAAAAGCGATTTCAGAGATTTATAGAGTTTTGAAAAATAAAGGCTGGGCTATTTTGCAAGTACCTATGGACTACCAAAAAGAAGAGACTTTTGAAGATCCAACCATCACCGATAAAGAAGAAAGAATTAGACTTTTTGGTCAATACGATCATCTTCGGGTATATGGAAAAGACTATTATCAAAGACTTTCTAAATTTGGGTTTGAGGTAAAAAAATGGTCTGTACAAGAAAATTTTTCCGCCCAAGAAATTCAGTTGATGGCTTTAGATCCGGCTGAGGTACTTCCTGTTGTTTTTAAAAACAATTCGCTTTAAATAGTGTAATTTTGTTTTATGTAAAAAACAAGACCGTTTAAGTCGTTATGGGTATTGAGGTTTTTATAATGATTTAGAAAACAATGTAGATAAAGCAAAAAGCCCCAAACCAAAGGTTTGGGGCTTTTTGATAAAATATACTTGTCTAATAATAAGGTTTATTCTACACCCACGGTTTTAAACAAGAAATCTTGGTAGGCCATGTCTTTGTAAGGGCCTTTTGGGGTTTCTTGTATTTGTTTAAGCAGTCTTTCTTTGGGCTGTACATCTAAAGTTTTGGTGAGTTTCCCATCGCTGGTAACAATCTCTAGGGTATAATCTAAATCAGAAGAAGCAGATGCGCTTCTGGCGGTAACATAAGGCTTGTTGTAGTCTTTTACGTTGATGGTACCAGAAAGGCTCACAGGTTCTGCCCCGTTTAGACCATCATGTCCTACAAAACTCCAAGTAATGGTACCATATTGAGGCCCTTCCAGCCCAAGAAATCCTCCCGCAAAAGGTTGGTCGTTTTGGCCATCTGGGTAGGTGCTAATGTACACGTCTTTAAGATTAATTTTTAATTCTCCATCTAGCATATTTTTACCAAAATTGTTTACATCCATATTGGTTGTAATATTTCCAGCTATCTGAATATCTACAGGAGGGACACCTCCAGCGCCTAGGTTAAGAATATTAAATCTTTTTATATTGGTAACATCAAGAACAACGTCCATAGCCAAATCCATATCCAAGAATGCAGGGTTAAAACCTGTGCCAAAAGGGTCTAATTTGATATTAACATCAACAGTAGCATCCGCGTAAGCTTTGATAGGTAAGTTACCTAATCCAAATGCACCAGAAATAAGAGCAAAAAACTCTGTGGCTGGAACATAGGCTCCGATTTCATATTTAGCAAGTCCAGTGGCTTTGATTAGGTCTTGATCTATGTCAATTGGAAATTCTCCATTTCTCATATCACCCATTCCGGCTATATTAAGCAAATCTATACATAAAAAGCACAAATCCCTAGATGAAGCTTGTTGCTGTTTTAGACTTTCTAAAAGACTTGGGTTTTCTTGTAGATATTTGCTCAAGGCTTCATTGGCTTTGGCAGAAGATTCAGGGTCAACATCTGGAAAACTTTTAACAAGCTTTGCTGTTAAGTTCTCAAGGGTAGAGAAAGCTCCACCTCTTGCAGGATCTAAAGCCAAGGCTACTTGGTCTAAAATCTGCTGGTTGGTTATTTTGGTTCCAGCTTTGGGAAGTTCCTCTTTGGTTGGAACTTTGGTTTCGGTTTGTATTGGCTCTTCTGGGAGTTTGTCTTCAGAAGAAGCACATCCAAAAAGGGTAAAAAGAGTAAAAATACTGGTGATTCCTACTAATTTAAAAATGGCAGATTTTCTCATAAGAAATCGAGAATAGAATTGTTTATACTCAAATATACCTAAAAAAATTAAGAATTATAGGTTCTTTTTTAAAAATTATGTTAAAAGTTTGTTTTTTTAAGGCGTTGGATTTGCTGTTTCTTCTTCCTTTTTTTCGCCAAGCAGAAAAGCCTTATCTTTGCAGTTAAATTTTAGTTATGTCAAACATTGTAGCCATCGTAGGTAGACCCAACGTAGGGAAGTCCACTTTTTTTAATCGAATGATCAAAAAAAGAGAGGCCATTGTAGACAGCGTAAGCGGAGTTACCAGAGATAGGCATTACGGAAAAAGCGATTGGAATGGGGTTGAGTTTTCACTCATTGATACCGGAGGTTATGTAACAGGATCCGAGGATATTTTCGAGAACGAAATCAAAAAACAAGTGATTTTGGCCATCGAAGAAGCTTCTGTTATTTTGTTTATGGTAGATGTGGTTTCGGGTCTTACAGACATGGATCAGGAAGTTTCTAAACTGCTTAGAAGAACCAAAAAACCCGTTTTTTTGGTGATTAACAAACTAGACACCAACAAAAGATTAGATGAAACCTATGAATTTTACAACTTAGGGTTCGATCAGTTTTTTACCATTTCTGCCAATAATGGTTCTGGAACTGGAGAACTTTTGGATGCGGTGGTAGAGAGTTTTCCCTCTACCGATTTTGTAGATCCCTTTGAAGGATTGCCTAGAATTACCATTGTGGGTAGACCCAACGTGGGAAAATCTACCTTTATCAATACTTTGCTGGGAGAAGAAAGAAACATAGTAACTCCTCTTGCTGGTACCACAAGAGACACCATAGAGGTGAGATACAACCAGTACGGACACGATTTTGTATTGGTAGATACCGCCGGAATGCGAAAGAAGAGCAAAGTACACGAAGATTTAGAGTTTTATTCTGTGATGCGCTCGGTTAGAGCCATTGAATATGCCGATGTCTGTGTTTTGATGCTCGATGCAACCTTGGGTTTTGAGGCCCAAGACATGAATGTTTTACAACTCATTCAAAAAAACAACAAAGGACTGGTGATTCTGGTTAACAAATGGGACTTGGTAGAAAAAGAAACCGCCACCATGAAGACTTTCGAGGAGATGATCAAAGAAAAAATTGCTCCTTTTGTTGATGTTCCTATTGTTTTTATTTCTGCCATCACCAAACAAAGGGTACTCAAATCTTTGGATGCCCTAATGGAGGTTTACGAAAATCGGGTGCAAAAAATCAAAACTTCTGCCCTAAACGAGCTGATGCTTCCCATTATGTTAAGAACGCCACCGCCAGCGATCAAAGGGAAGTATATCAAAATTAAGTATGTTACCCAATTGCCTACCCATACGCCAAAATTTGCCTTTTTCTGTAATTTGCCTCAGTACGTCAAAGAGCCTTACAAAAGGTTTGTAGAAAACCAACTTCGAAAGCATTTCAATTTTTCTGGGGTGCCTATCGAAATCTTTTTCAGACAAAAATAATTCTAGATGGATGCTTTTAGAGAGCGTTTAGGTGAAAGGCAAGAGATTTTTATCAGCACTTTGGATGAATGTAAAGTTCAGCTAAAAAAGGGCGATTTAAAACACTGCGTAATACAAAACATAGATTTAACAGGCTTAGAATGGGATTTCGAGAAGCTTGAACTCTACAACACTTTTTTTCTGGCTTGTCATCTGAGCAAAAGCCAAATTATTTCCCTTATTGGTCTAGGTGCTTTTGTGTATCCTAAGTTCAAAGGCTTGCCCTATCAACCTTTTAGAAATACTTTGTACAATTGGCAGGAGCTTTTGGATGGGTATCATCCAACCATGGACCAAAGCGTAGATTTAAAAATCTACCAAAATTTTGTTCAAACCAAATTTATTCCTCCTGTATATGAGGCTTTGGCGCAGAGAATTCATGATCACAACATAGACCGAGCACTGAAAGAACTCATTGGATATTCGAAAGACGGAATGACCCAAAAGAAAGCCATTGGCATTATGGGAGGGCATTCTGTTAAAAGATCATCTTCGATGTATCAAAAGGTAGCTGTTTTGGCCAAAATGGCTCAAGAAAACGGCTATTTTGTGGTTTCTGGTGGTGGGCCTGGCATCATGGAAGCCGCCAATTTAGGTGCCTATTTTGGTGGAAAAAAAGAAAAAGATTTGTTTAAAGCAATTGAGATTCTCTCAGATTTAAACCTAGAAAATGAAAATCAGGTAGATTATTTGGCCAGCAATTATATTTCTAATGCTCAAAAGGTGTTAGAATTGTATCCTGTGGGTCAAAAAAGTTTGGCTATACCAACTTGGTTTTATGGCCACGAACCCAGCAATTTGTTCGCCAGTGTTATCGCGAAATTTTTTTCAAATTCTATTCGGGAAGATACCCTTTTGGCGATTTGTTTGCATGGGGTGATTTTCGCACCTGGAAGTGCCGGAACTACCCAAGAAATTTTTCAAGAAGCGGCTCAAAACCACTATGGAACCATGGGTTATTTTTCTCCTATGGTCTTTTTGGGCAAAGAAAGATACCAAGAAGAGACCCAATTGTACGCTGTTTTAAAGCAGTTGTCAATGGGGAAAGAATATCATCAGATGCTTCATTTAACCGATGAGCCCAAAGAAGTTATTTCTTTTTTAATTTCTCATCCCCCTATACCCAAAAAGGTTTAATCTAGAATTTCCAGAAGAGGAATGGGGCTAGCCCCATTTGGGAGATTTACCCCTGTTAAATGGCTAAGGGTGCTAGCTATGGAAGTGATTTCTACCTTTTGATACGAATTTCCTTTTGGGATAGATTTTCCATACCAGAGCATTGGAACCCAGCTGTCGTAAAGGTAATTGGTGCCGTGAGAGGTTCCAAAGGTGTATTCTCCCTCTACATATCCCGCTTTGAGTTGGTAGTACAAATCTCCACTTTGTTTGAGGTCATATCCCATAAAAACCTTTAAACAAGCTTGGTCTTGCACACTGCATTTTTGCAAATCTTCTTTGTCAAACACACGCAGAATTTCTTCTCTTTTCAGCAGTTCTTGTTTGAATGTTTCAACGGTTTTAGGGTCTGTGCTTGACAAATATACATTTTGGTTAGAGATGTCTTCTACCAAAGATTGTCCAAAAGTAGAGGTAGAAAATTCATTGAGTGATTTTTTGATGGCATCGGAAGAAGAAAAATCAGAAGGAAAATGATTTTGGCTAAGAAAAGTTGGATTTTCTGCAGCTCCGTGATCGGCAGTTAGAAAAAGAACAAAGTTGTCTTTTCCGACTGTCTTTTCTAAGAAAGAAATCAAACCAGCTAAGTTTAGGTCTAACCGAAGATAGGTGTCTTGTATTTCAATGGACCTAGGGCCGTACATATGTCCAATGTAATCGGTGGCAGAATAGCTTATGGATAAAAAATCTGTTACCTGGTCTTTGCCCAGATTTTCTTCTACAATCAGTTTTTTCGCCAGTTGGGTAAGCAAATCGTTTCCAAATGGAGTCTGTTTGATAAAATCTAAACCTTTCTTTTGGGACAAAGAATCTAAGTTATACGGAAAATTAGATTTCCCATGATTGTTTCTCGCTTCAAAGGGGTTGTTGTCTAAAGGGTAACTTTGCTGATAGCTTTCAATTGGATTTAAAGTATTCCAAGTTTTTGAAAGATAAGCTTCGGTGAGATTTTGTTTGTTAAATTCTTCTAACCAGGTTGGGAGTTTTTGCATGTAAAAAGTGGAAGAGATAAAATCTCCAGAAGATGCCAGCCAAAAGGCTCCATCTGCCATGTGACCCGCAGGTAAAATGGCGCCTCTGTCTTTGAGGCTTATGCCAAAAGTTTTGGCCTTTTTATTGGTCTGAATTTCTAATTCATCTGCAAAATTGGTGGTTCTTAATTTTAAGGGAGACATTTGTCCTTCTTTGGTTTTGCCTTCCCCTACAATCTGATATCGGGTATCTTGGGTGCAATAAGAAGAAGTTTTTGTGTCTTTTGAGTACCAATCGTTGGCTAAAATTCCATGAACAGATGGAGTTGTACCAGTATAAATACTGGCATGACCGGGTGCAGTATAGGTGGGTACATAATTATACTGCATGTTTTTGTATTGATATCCGTTATGGATGAGTTTGTTAAACCCTTTACTTGAAAACCCAGATGCGAATCGGTCTAAATAATCGGCTCTCATTTGGTCTACTACAATTCCAACCACCAGTTTGGGCGCTTTTTGCTGCTTTTGTCCAAAAGCCCAAAAAGGTAACAGAAGCAACAAATGTCTTACTAAGGAAAATAAAAACAGTCTATTTTTCATCAAGATCTAAGTCTAAAGATTCAGCAGTAAAGATACTTGCTTTTAGAATCAAAAATAAATCCCTGGTAAAATTCTCTAAAAATGCCTTGAGAGAAAAGAATGCAAAAAATATTGTGGCTTTTTGTGGGATAACAAATTTTGTTGTATCTTTGCCGTATATCGCGGGATGGAGCAGTTGGTAGCTCGTCGGGCTCATAACCCGAAGGTCACTGGTTCGAGTCCAGTTCCCGCTACTTCGTTTAAAGCCTTAAAGTTTACTTTAAGGCTTTTTTTATAACTAAAAAGGGCAAAGCAAATAGATTCTGCCAAATAATTTAACGAAATGGGAAAAGACAAACTTCGAAAATTTAGCGAAAACGAAACCTTTGGGCATGTGATTCAACCCTCAAGAGAAGAAGTTGAAAGTGGGATTACCTACAAAGGAAATTGGGCCCAAAAATTATTTAACAACACTGCGCCCATTGTACTTGAACTGGGCTGTGGAAAAGGTGAATATACCGTGAGTTTAGCCAAAGCTTTTCCAAACAAAAATTTTATAGGAATAGACATCAAAGGTGCTAGAATTTGGAGAGGAGCCAAAACCGCAGACCAAGAAGAAATTTCAAATGTGGCTTTTATTCGAACCCAAATTGAACTCATAGATCTACTTTTTGAAAAGGGAGAAATCGATGAGATTTGGATTACTTTTCCCGATCCTCAAATCAAATTTAGAAGAGCCAAACACAGGCTTACCCATCCAGAGTTTTTGCGCAAGTACTTTAAGGTTCTAAAATCTGAAGGCTTGGTGCATCTGAAAACCGATTCCGAATTTCTTCACGGATACACCCATGGGGTACTTCAGATTGAAAACCAGAAAATCCATTTTGCCAACCACGATGTCTATCAACCTCATAAAGTTGGAATCCCAAATTATGTTAGAGAAATTCAGACTTTTTACGAGAAAAAGTATCTTGAGCAAAACAAGCCAATAACCTATTTACAGTTTTCTTTAAAGTTTTAGAAAACTAAGGTTTAGGCTAATTTTCTATCTGAATTTTAGAAATTCTCACCGTGTTGGTTTTCCCGTTTTCAATCAGTGGCATGGCGTTTAGGTTGATGATGTAATCATCTGGCCCAACAAATTTATTTTCAAATGCAATTTTGTTCACATTAAGTACGCTTTCGTCTGTACTTTCATCTAGTTTTTCATAAAGAAATGCAGTCACTCCCCAAAGTAAATTAAGCTGGGTGAGTAGTTTTTTATTGGGGGTAAAAATCAAGATATGGCTTTTTGGTCTTTGGGAAGAGATTTCATAGGCCGTGTATCCAGAAAAAGTTAATGCAACTATGGCATTGGCGTTGGTATTATTGGCCATTTGTACCGCACTATAACAAACTGTATCGGTAAGATATCTATCTGAATCATAATTCACCGGAGGATGAAGCGGAAGTTTGGACAAATGGTGGTCTTCTACATTGAGAATAATTTTTCGCATGGCAGAAATCACCTCTACAGGAAACTCTCCCACAGAGGTTTCCCCAGAGAGCATTACCGCATCGGCGCCGTCTAACACTGAGTTTGCCACATCGTTTACCTCGGCTCTGGTTGGGGTCATCGAGGTAATCATAGATTCCATCATTTGGGTGGCAATAATGACCGGTTTTTGCGCTTTTTTGGCTTTCTGTACGATGGATTTCTGCGCCAAAGGCACTTCTTCCATAGGGATTTCTACTCCAAGATCTCCTCTTGCTACCATCAGGGCATCGCTGGCTTCAATAATGGCATCTATGTTAAGGATAGCCTCTGGTTTTTCTATTTTGGAGATGATTTTGGTGTCTTTGTTTTGGTGTTTGGATATCAAATCTCTCAGATCTTGAACATCTTGCACATCTCGAACAAAGGAGAGTGCAATCCAATCCAAATTTTGGTCTAATGCAAAGGCAGCATCTTCCAAATCTTTCTCTGTAAGGGCAGGAAGTGATACCTTGGTGTTGGGTAGGTTTACGCCTTTTTTTGATTTGAGTTTTCCTCCCTGAATGACTTTCGCTTCCACGGTGTCCACCTGGTTGGTTTTGATTACTTCAAAGAGAAGTTTTCCATCGTCAACCAGAATTTTTTCACCTGGACTTACATCTTTGGCGAACTGCTTGTAGGTCATGTAAACCTTTTTGGCATTTCCGACGATTTTTTCGTTGGTAAAGGTTAAGATGTCTCCTTTTTTTAGAACAACCCCATCTTCCATTTTACCTATTCTTAGTTTTGGACCTTGTAAATCGCCCAAAATGGAAGTGTTAAAACCATATTCTTGGTTGATTTCTCGAATGAGTTTTATTTTTTCCTCAGAATCTTCATGGGTGGCGTGAGAAAAGTTGATTCTAAAGACATTGGTACCTTCTTTAATCAAGGAAAGAAGGGTTTCTTTGTCAGAACATGCAGGGCCAAGTGTGGCGATAATTTTGGTTTTTTTAATCTGAAAAGTAGGCTGTGTCATGTTAAAATATAAGTTTTTCTTTGAGTTTTTTAGAGATACTAAGTGGTTTGAACTGAAATTCTTTTTGTTCGATTGAATTTAAAAATATTTGATTCGCTTCCTCTAGATAATCTAGAGAAATTTTCATCAGAAAAGCATACGGACCAATTTTGGGAAGTAAAAGCTGTTGAGAATTAAATAGCTCAAATAAATTATCAGCCTGGTGGCTATATACATTAGATACATTTGAGATCAATTGTAGATTTTCTTGGAATTCTTTGGTTTCAAACATAGAAAACCAAATTTTTTTTCCTTCTACTATCAGGTCTAAGTCTTGGGTTCGATAAAATCCTAAACCGAAAATTTGGTTGAGGTGATAGGCAAAAAGATAATCTTCTTGATGGTTGCTTTGAATCCCAATAATTTGGAAGTCTGTAAGGTTTTGATCAAATAAAGTATAGGTTGCTGCCATATTCTTTTGCAAAAATAAAGCAAAAGAAAGCTGAAATCTATTTTTTGATGTTTTTTGTGGGTTAAATTTTTTGATTCAATATCAAGTACGCCCTTTTGCAAGCCTCTTCTTGAGATAATTTTTTAGAAATCCCTGTGGCGCTGCTCATAGGGTTTCCGTTTAGAAAGATTTCTGTGGTAAAAATCTTTTGGTTTTCAAGGGCTTCAATTTCGGAAGTATCTAAATTTACGGTATGTTTATTTTTTTGGGCCCATTCTAATAAAAAACTCTTGTAACTCACAATTTGATTTTCCAAATGGTCTAGATCTTTGATTTTTGCAAGTACGTTAGTTTGGGTGAATTTTAGGGCTTTTTTGTATCCTCTATCCAAATAAATTGCACCCAGAAGTCCCTCTAAGAGGTCTCCATATATTTTGGTGCTGAGTTTGTTCTTGGGAACTTCTTCCAGAAGAAATTCCGTTAGGTTAAGTTCTTCACCAATGAGATTTAAATTATCTCGGCTAACAATTTTGGCTCTCATTTTTGAGAGGTATCCTTCGTCCTTACCTTTGGATCTCGAAAACAAATAGTCTGAAACCATGGCATCTAGAAGTGCATCTCCAAGAAATTCTAGTCTTTCAAAAGAGAGAGGGTTTCCGTCTTTGTCATGCTTGTTTTCAGAAGGATGGGTAAAGCATTCTCTATAGAGTTCTATGTTTTTGGGAGAAAAACCTAATAAAGATTGAAGTTTGGAATGAAAATTATTTTTTTTTCGATTCCAAAATACACCAAACATCTACGTTTATTCGGGTTTTTTGAAAACTACACAGGCATTGTGTCCGCCAAAACCAAAGGTATTGCTAAGGGCAATGTTTACGGTTTTTTCCGCAGCCTGATTAAAGGTGAAATTGAGTTTAGGGTCAATTTCTGGATCGGGACTTTCAAAGTTGATCGTGGGAGGAACTTTGTTGTGCATCACAGCACCAATACAAGCCAATGCTTCAATCGCTCCAGCAGCACCTAGCAAATGTCCTGTCATGGATTTGGTAGAGTTAATCTGGATTCCATAGGCATCTTCTTTAAACAAAGAAACGATGGCTTTAGATTCTGCAAGATCTCCAAGAGGAGTAGAGGTTCCATGCATGTTGATGTGGTCTACATCGGAGGGTTTAATTCCTGCGTCATCCAGTGCATTTTTCATCACATTGTATGCGCCTAGTCCTTCAGGATGAGGGGCAGTAATGTGGTATGCATCTGCAGACATACCTGCACCGATAAATTCGGCCAAGATGGTTGCACCTCTTTTTTTAGCATGCTCATATTCTTCCACAATCATACATCCGGCACCTTCACCCAATACAAATCCGTCTCTTTGGCTGTCAAAAGGTCTTGAGGCCGCACTTGGGTTGTCGTTTCGGGTTGATAGGGCTTTGAGTGAATTGAATCCACCTATTCCACAGATGTTGATGCCAGCTTCAGATCCACCACAGACAATGGCATCTACCTTTCCTAGTTGAATCAGATGAAAGGCGTCAATCAGTGCGTTGGTAGAGGAAGCACAGGCAGAAACTGTGGCGTAATTGGGTCCATGTAGTCCATATTCTATCGAAATGAGACCAGGGGTTATGTCTGGAATCAATTTGGGGATAAAAAAAGGATTGAAATGGGGTTTTGAGGTTTTTGCATATTCTAGAATTTCATCCTGAAAAGTGGTCATTCCACCAATTCCAGAACCCCAAACCACACCTACGCGTAGTTTGTCTAGATCTGCATAATCTAAAAGTTTACTGTGCAAAAGCGCTTCTTTGGCAGAAATAAGTCCAAACATGCTGTTTCGGTCAAGTTTTCGGGCTTCTTTTCTATCGAAATAATCTTCAACCGAAAAATCTTTTACCTCACAGGCAAATTGGGTTTTGTGTTCAGAAGCATCAAAAAGAGTAATTGGTGCTGCGCCGCTTTTACCAGCAAGCAAATTCGACCAATATTGGTCAAAAGTGTTTCCAATAGGGGTAATAGCGCCAAGTCCAGTTACAACTACTCTTTTTAATTCTTTGCTCATAAACAAATACTAAGCGTTTAGTACGTTTTCAATAAAGGTTACAGCGTCACCTACAGTTGAGATTTTTTCTGCGTTGTCGTCAGAGATTTGGATGTCAAATTCTTTTTCAAACTCCATGATAAGTTCTACAGTGTCAAGTGAATCGGCTCCCAAATCGTTGGTGAAGCTCGCTTCGTTGGTAACTTCAGACTCATCTACTCCTAATTTATCTACAATGATGGCCTTAACTCTTGATGCAATATCAGACATAATATGTTATTTAATGTTAATCGAGCAAAAGTAACTAAAAACTTTTTCAAATCTCAAGGCTTTGTATAAAAAATGCGTATTTTATCTTAATTGCCGTTTGTTAGAATAGCTTACAAAAGATGGTGATATAAGTCAGATGAAAAATCCTTTCAGTTTCTTTATTTTTGCTTTTAAGCAACTTTTAAGTTTGTTGCAAACCGTTAATTACAAATTAGAAAATAATATGGGTAAGTTAGAACAATATGGAATCCTTCAAGCCAAAGAAAATTGGCAGTTGTCGCCCGATCAGCTCATTAAGATTAGTGTAGAAAAAGAAGATGGTGTAATTTCATCTCAGGGTGCTTTGTCCATTAATACAGGTGAATTTACCGGTAGATCTCCCAAAGATAGATTTATTGTTCAAGACGCCATTACCAAAGATGTTGTTTGGTGGGACGGTTCTGTAAACATCCCTTTTGATTCTCAGAAATTTGATGCGCTTTATGATAAAGTAACCGCACATTTGAGCGGTAAAGAATTATATGTTAGAGATGGATTTGCTTGCTCAGATCCAAGACATAGAGTAAAAATTAGAACGGTAACTGAGTTTGCTTGGTCTAGTTTGTTTGCCTACAATATGTTTATTAGACCTACAGCGTCTGAACTTGAAAATTTCGGTCAAACCGATTGGCTTATTTTAAATGCGCCAACTTTTATGGCTGATTCATCTGTTGATGGAACTCGTCAGCACAACTTTTCTATTCTAAATTTCACCCGAAAAATCGCCTTGATTGGTGGTTCTGGTTATACCGGTGAGATGAAAAAAGGTATATTTTCTGCCTTAAATTTAACCCTTCCTACTTTTGAAAACACTCTGCCAATGCACTGTTCTGCCAATGTGGGTGAAAAAGGAGATACCGCAATGTTCTTTGGCCTTTCTGGAACTGGGAAAACTACGCTTTCTGCGGATCCTAATCGAAAACTAATCGGGGACGATGAGCATGGGTGGACCCAGGACAACACGATTTTCAATTTTGAAGGTGGTTGTTATGCCAAAGTGATCGATATTTCGGCAGAAAAAGAACCAGATATTTTTGCGGCTATCAAACATGGCGCTTTGCTTGAGAACGTAGTTTTTGAGAAAGACAGCAACAACGTTGATTATACCGATGAAAGCATTACCCAAAACACAAGGGTAAGTTATCCAATTGATTTTATCCAAAATATACAAGAAGGATCTCTTGGAATAAATCCTACCAATATTTTCTTTTTGACCTATGATGCATTTGGTGTTTTGCCTCCCATCTCGAAACTTAAACCCAATCAAGCGGCTTATCATTTTATTTCAGGATATACCTCTAAGGTAGCTGGAACAGAAGCAGGTGTAACTGAACCACAAACCACTTTTTCAGCATGTTACGGAGCAGCCTTTATGCCTCTACATCCTGGAAAATATGCCAAAATGTTAAGTGAAAAAATCTCTGCCACGGGTGTAAATGTATGGCTGGTGAACACAGGACTCAATGGAAGAGGAGAAAGAATGAGTCTCTCAAACACTAGAGCGCTTATTACAGCAGCTTTAGAGGGGAAACTAAATGAGGTTGAGTTTGAAACTAGCAAGTTTTTTGGCGTTGCCATTCCTACTTCTTGCCAGGGAATTCCTTCAGAGCTGCTTATGCCAAGTAATTCTTGGGAAAGCCAAGAAGCTTTCAAAGAAAAAGCGACCCAATTGGCAAATGCCTTTAAAAATAACTTTAAGAAATTTGAAGCCAATACAGATCCAGAGATTATTGCTGGAGGCCCAATTATCTAATTACATTTTAAGATAAAACATCTCAGTTAGGCGTGTATATTCTTCGGAGTATACATGCCTTTGTTTTTCTATAATTAAAGTAGAATAGGAAATTATAGATGATTCTTTGGTTTTGAATTCCAATAAACTTCTAACCCAGGGACGGTTTTCATTTCCTTTGATTTGGCAAATTCTGTTTAGGTACAAGTGATTTCTTTTTGCCAATTCTACAAAATTCACAAGGGATTCAAAGGGTATAATGCAACTGAAAATCCCAGATTCTTCTAATAAATTTGATGCTTTTTCTAGAAGGGTTTCAAAATCTAAACTCAGAGTTTGTCTGGCTATCATTCTTTTAAGGTTTGCAGTAGAAGCATTAGGTTTAAAAAAAGGTGGATTACAAAAGATATGATCGAATTTTTGGCTGGGCTCAAAAGACTTAAGGTCAGAGTAAACAATCCTAATTTGCTTTTCAAAGATAGATTTCTTACAGTTTTCCTCAGCCTGTTTTGCTGCCAGAGGATCAATTTCTATGGCGGTAATTGTAGCCTTTGGCTGTCTTTGGGCCATCATCAAGGAAATGAGACCTGTGCCAGTGCCGATGTCCAAAAGTTTTGTTTTTTCAGAATTTGCCCAAGCTCCCAAAAGAACACCATCTGTACCAACTTTCATCTGACATTTGTCTTGGCAGATGCTAAATTGTTTGAAGTGAAATTCGGACATAGAATTAGGTTTTCACCTCAAGGGGAAGCTCCACGGTAAAAGTCGAGCCAAAATCTTGGTTGTTATGAAAATAGATTCTTCCATGATGCTCTTCAATCAACTTTTTTACCATGGCAAGACCTAGTCCTGTACCACTATTTTTGGTAGTAAAATTGGGTTCGAAAATATGGGAAGCCACCTCTGGGTTTACACCAATTCCGTTGTCAATTACATCGAGTCGAATGTTTTTTTCAAGGGTCTTGATATGGACTTTAATTTTGGGGGTGTGAGGATAGGGGATAGATTCAAAAGCGTTTTTTACTAGATTGGTTAGGATTCTAACGTAATATTCTTTTTCTATATTCACTATGGCTTCTTTATTGTCTATTTCAATTTCTACAAGTTCATTGTCGAAAATTTCTAACGCATCTTTGGTCGATTGATACACCGAACAACTTCCTTTTGTATTAGGGGAGATTCTAGCATAGAGCGAAAAATTGTTCGCAATGGAAGAAATAGTATCTACCTGGGTTAGAAGAGAACTACATAAATCATTGGTTTTTTCAACAATCTTAGGGTCTGTTGGATCGAATTTTCTTTGAAAATTTTGGATGGAAAGCTGCATGGGGGTTAAGGGGTTTTTGATTTCATGAGCCACTTGACGTGCCATCAGTTTCCAAGCGTCTTCTCTTTCTACCTTAGCCAGAAGAGCAGACTGGTTGTTGAATTTGTTTACCATCGAATTATAAGCATCAATCAGTGGTTTTATCTCATCCGACTGCTTATACTGGATGGGTGTGTTGTGTTTTAAAAGCTGGGTATCTTTGAGTTTTTCACTTACTTGTTCTATCTCAAAAGTGATGTTTTTACTAAAGATCCAAGCCAAGAATCCTCCAGAAGTTAAAATGATAAAAAAGAGTGTTCCGTATCTTTTTAGTAGTCTGTAAAACTGCTTTTGCCAAGAATTTTGATTCAAATTGTAGGGAATATGAAGAATTCCAACGGGTTCTAGTTCTGTATTAAACAAATAACTTAGAGTAGAAATGTTTTCTTGTTCTTGTTGTTTTTTGTGCCGAAAGACCAAGCGGTCATTTTTGATGTTGAGAATTGTGAGGGCTAAGGTTTTAATTACACTTTGAAAGGGTACTTTTTCTTTGGGTCTAGAGCTTAACAGTAGATTGCCCTTAAGATCAAAAATATTTAGGTCGACTTTGTTGATGTCTGCCAGTTCATAGATTTTTTCAGACAGCACTTTGGGTAAATTTTCTGGGGTGATTTTGTTGTACGAAGAACTCAAAATGTAATCGATGGCATCGCTCACGTTTTTGTCTTTTTCTTGTAAATAAGAAAAGTTTTTGGCTTTGTCGTTCTCTTTAAGCTGATTGTAAGTTACAATTCCGGTGGCACAAATGGTAATTAAAAGTAGGCTAAGCATGGCAAAGAAAATTTTGCCTGCAATAGAATTCATCATAAGTATGCTTTGATGTGTTTTTGGATGTATTTTCCTAAAATATCGAATTCTAGGTTTACCTGGTCTCCTTGTTTTAGATCGCTCAGAGTAGTGTTTTCCCAGGTATAAGGAATCAAACTCACACTAAAATGGTTTTCTTGGCAGTTAAAAACTGTTAAACTTACTCCATTGATGCAAATACTGCCTTTTTCTACAGGAAGATTTCCTTTGTTTTCAAAAGAAAAATCAAGTTGATGGCTTCCCTCCAAGGGCGAAATTTTCTCTAAGCTCGCCGTTTGGTCTACATGACCTTGAACCAAGTGTCCATCGAGTCTTGCGCCAAAACTAAGGGCTCTTTCTAAGTTGATTCTCTGTCCAATTTCTATCTCTCCCAAATTGGATTTGTCTAAGGTTTCTTTGATTAGTGCTACTTTGTATTGGGTTGAATTAATCTCAAAAACCGTTAAACAGACACCGTTATGGGCAAGGCTTTGGTCGATTTTAAGCTCGGGAGTAAGACTGCTTTCAAGGGTTAAGATAAGGTTAGATTTGTCCCACTGTTTGTTTTTTACAATTCCTATATTTTCTATGATACCGGTAAACATAAATCTTCCTATTTTTGTAAAAGTATAAAAATAAACTCGCTTAAAAACATGTCTAATCAAAAACATTACAGGGTAGGAATCTCCATTGGAGATGTAAACGGAATTGGTCCTGAAGTAGTCCTGAAATCTCTTAGAAACAAAGATCTCTTTCAGTTTGTTACCCCAGTTATTTTCGCCAGCGAAAATGTAATGTCTTTTTACAATAAGCATCTGAGTTTAAATCTCAATATTCAATACGTTAAATCTGAAGACCAAATTCAACAAGGGAAAATTAATGTGGTTGAGGTTTTCAAAGAACCTTTTGAAGTTGAATTTGGAAAATCTAGTACAAAAGCTGGAAGCCTGGCCTTTGCTTCTTTAGAAGCTGCAGCCAAAGCCGTGAAAAATAAACAGGTTGATGTTTTGGTTACTGCCCCTATCAACAAAGAAAACATCCAAAGTGATACTTTTCATTTTCGAGGTCATACAGAGTATTTAGAAGACCTTTGGGGTGGAAAATCCTTAATGTTTATGATTCACCCTCAGTTAAAAGTAGGGCTTGTTACCAATCATCTTTCCATCAAAGAAGTAGGGGGAGGAATAGATGCCGAAAAAATCATCCTAAAAACCAAAGTAATCGAAAAATCTCTCAGAGAAGATTTCGCGATTCGAAAACCTAAAATTGCCATTTTAGCACTGAATCCACATGCAGGGGACGGAGGGCTCATTGGAGAAGAAGAAAAAAAGATTATCTATCCTGCCATTGAGAAGTTGTGGGAAGAAAAAATACTCGCTTTTGGCCCTTTTTCTGCAGATAGTTTCTTTACCTACGACAGTTATAGCAAGTATGATGCGGTGCTTTGCATGTACCACGACCAAGGACTGATTCCTTTTAAAACCATCACTTTCAACCAAGGTGTAAATTACACCGCTGGATTAGATTTTGTTCGAACTTCACCAGATCATGGTGTGGGATACAACATTGCGGGGGAAAACCTCGCCAGCTCTGAATCTTTTTCATTGGCTATTTCTTCTGCCGTTGAAATTTTGGAAACCAGAAACCAAGAAGCAGAGTATAGAGAAAACTTTCTTGCCATTACCCCAGAAAAAAAACCGATTAGAAAAGGTCGAGAATAAAAAAATATTGTATATTTGCCCCTCTATTTTTGTGTATGGAAGAGTCTCGTGTTTTGTTGAAGTTTTCAGGTTTGAAAGTTGGGAAGCACCAGTTCCAGTACAAAATAGAGCAATCGTTCTTTGATTTGTTTGAATTTGATCAAGATTTTTCTAGTCCTAAATTAGAAGTTTTGGTAGAGTTAGAAAAGAAAGAGAATTTCATGGTGGCCTCTATTGGGCTGAGCGGAGAAGTTCTTTTGGATTGTGATGTATGTTTAGAATCTCTTTCGCATAAGTTAAACGAAGATTTAAATTTAATCATTCGTTTTGCTGAAGAATTTGATGATAGCGAAGAAGAAATACTTCTTTTGCCATTTAATGCATACCAGGTAGATTTGTCACAGTATATTTACGAGCTAACTCTTCTTAATTTACCTCTGAAAAGAGTGCATTCTTCTTGCAAAGACAAATGGGAAGATCTACCACAAATTCAACCGATTGAACAACAAAAAGATAGTAAAGACCCGCGTTGGGAGAAATTAAATGATTTATACAAGTAAACTAAGATAAAATGGCACATCCTAAAAGAAGACAGTCCTCAACCAGAAGAGACAAAAGAAGAACTCACTACAAAGCAACCAAACCACAAGTTGCAAAGTGTGCTGCAACTGGAGAATCTCATTTGTACCACAGAGCACATTGGCACGAAGGAGCTCTATACTATAAAGGAAAAGTTTTGATTGAGGCAGCAGCTGAAACAGAATAATATTCTCAAATAAGGCATATTAAAGCTATTCTGAAATTTCCGAATAGCTTTTTTTTTAGAGATACTTTTGTATTTTTGTTTAACACATATAATTTGTTCTAATGGGCGATAAGAAAGAAACAGAATGGGTAGATATGGATTTTAAAGAAGTCCAGTCATTGATTAAATTCGTTGCAAAGTCTGGCGTTTCGGAGGTGAAATTGAAAGTCAAAGACTTTGAGATTTCCATTAAGAACAACGGGTCTGGAGATCCTACTTTCTTTTCTACCCCAGGGGTAATTCCCGCCATTCAGTCTGTTACTCCTGCAGCACCATTGACCCAAGGGGAAGCTCCAGCAAAACAAGCTCCAGCTGCTGCAACAGAAGATTTGGAAAGCAAATATCAAGTGATTAAATCACCCATGATTGGGACTTTTTATTCTAGATCTGCACCAGAGAAATCGCCTTTTGTGAGTGTGGGTGAAGAAATTTCTCAAGGAAAAGTAATTTGCATCATAGAGGCAATGAAGCTTTTTAATGAAATCGAATCTGAATTCAGTGGAAAATTGGTGAAAATTTTGGTGGAAGACAGTACGCCTGTAGAATTCGATCAACCACTCTTTTTAATTGATCCTTCCTAAATAAAAGGTATGTTCAACAAAATTTTGATCGCCAATAGGGGAGAAATAGCCATGCGTGTTATTCGAACCGCAAGGGAAATGGGTATCAAAACCGTAGCGGTTTATTCTACTGCAGACAAAAACAGTTTGCATGTTCGATTTGCCGATGAAGCGGTTTGCATTGGACCTCCTTCTAGTAAAGAATCNGGGCACTGAAAAAAAATTGAAATGAACATCGTAAAGAATCAAATTGACGCATTAAACGCAAAGTTAGAAGTTACAATTTCCCAAGAGGATTTTAAGCCTGAGGTAGAAAAAGAACTCAAAGCATATCGAAAAAACGCCAATATACCAGGTTTTAGAAAGGGACAGGTGCCTATGGGTTTAATCCAAAAACAATACGAAAAGCCACTTGTAATTGAAAAGGTGAACACTTTGATTCAAAGATCGATCAATGATTTCTTAAACCAAGAGAAATTGGCTGTACTTGGAAATCCACTTCCTGTTGTTAACCCAGAAAAGCCCTTAGACTGGGACGCCAAAGAACTTAATTTTACCTTCGAACTTGGATTGGCACCCGAAATCTCAGTAGACTTAAGCAAAGCCAAAGTAGACAAATACGAATTGGAAATCGATCCCAAACAAATCGACACCCAAATTGAAAGTTTGCAAAAAAGATTTGGTGAAAACACAGTAATTTCTCAGGTAGAAGCCGATTCTAATCTAACGGTTTCTATAGCTGAAATTTCTGACAATCAAGATGCTTTTTTCAAAGAAGCAGCTATGCTTAGCATGGATAAAATTACCGATGCTGCAAGAGCACAGTTTATAGGAAAATCTCAGGGAGAAAAAGTGAGAGTTTCAACTCTTGGACTTTTTACTGCCAAAACAGACCTTTCTTATTTGCTTGGAAAAAGCATTAATGAGCTAGACGCTTTGTCTGAAGAACTAGAGTTTGTTATTCAATCAATCGTAAAAATTATTCCAGCGCCATTGGATCAAGATCTTTTTGATAAAGTTTATGGGAAAGATGCAGTAGATTCTGCGGAGGCTTTTAGAAGCAAAATCGAAGAAGAATCCAAAGAAGTTTACAAAGCCGAGATGGACAAATACTTTTTGAACCAAGCCATCGAAGAGGTGATTAATGTTACACCTTTTGAACTTCCAGAGGAATTTTTACTTAGATGGATACAAGATAAGCTTAAATTAGGCAAGAGAAATTAACCAAACCCTAAAAAACATCCACATGGATCAAGGAAAAGAATTTGAAAAATTTGCCACCCAACATAAAGGTGTGAATTCACTGTATTTGCATGACTACACAAAGTCTATGACACCCTACATTATGGAGGAGCGAAAGCTCAATGTATCTCAAATGGATGTTTTTTCTAGGCTTATGATGGATAGAATCATCTTTTTGGGAACTGCCATTGACGACCAAATTGCCAATATCATTCAGGCGCAATTGTTGTTTTTGGAGTCTACGGATGCCCAAAAAGACATTCAGATTTATGTCAATTCCCCTGGTGGAAGCGTTTATGCTGGTCTGGGAATATATGACACCATGCAAATTATCAAACCCGATGTAGCTACCATTTGTACTGGAATTGCAGCTTCTATGGCTGCGGTACTTCTTTGTGCGGGAGAAAAAGGCAAAAGATCGGCCTTGAAACATTCTAGGGTGATGATCCACCAACCCATGAGCGGAACCCAAGGTCAGGTTTCAGACATGGAAATAGCGGTAAAAGAAACCTTAAAGGTTAGAGATGAGTTATACACTATAATATCGGATCATTCTGGTAAGACTTTTGAGCAAATCCAAAAAGATTCAGATCGAGATTACTGGATGACTTCTCAAGAGGCTAAAGAGTACGGAATGGTAGATGAGGTTTTGCAAAAAAAACAATAAGATTTGGAAGCAGAATTTGAGGCATGTTCTTTTTGTGGGAGAAACAAATCAGAAGTTGATGTACTGGTTTCTGGTTCAGATGATGTGCATATATGTGACTCTTGCATCAGTCAGGCCCATGGAATTTTATTGCAAGAAGCAAGTTTTGTAGAAAAAGCTAATACTCCATTTGAAATTAAAAAGCCTAAAGAAATCAAAGCTTTTTTGGATCAGTATATCATCGGGCAGGACAAAGCTAAATCTGTCATGTCTGTAGCAGTATACAACCATTACAAAAGAATCAATTACAATCAGTCTAGAAAAGAAGGAGAAACCGAAATCGATAAATCGAATCTTCTTTTGGTGGGAGAAACCGGAACCGGAAAAACCCTCATTGCTAGATCTATCGCCCGAATGCTCGATGTACCTTTTGCCATTGTGGATGCCACGGTACTTACCGAAGCGGGTTATGTGGGGGAAGATGTGGAAAGTTTACTTACCAAACTTTTACAAGCCGCCGATTATGATGTACCTAGAGCCGAAAGAGGGATTGTTTTTATCGATGAGATAGATAAAGTTGCTAGAAAAAGTGACAATCCATCTATCACCCGCGATGTTTCTGGAGAAGGAGTGCAGCAGGCTTTGCTTAAATTGTTGGAAGGAACCGTAGTCAATGTTCCGCCCCAAGGAGGAAGAAAACATCCCGATCAGAAATTCATTGAGGTGAACACCCAAGACATTCTTTTTGTTGCAGGTGGAGCATTTTCGGGTATAGAAAAAATCATCGAAAGCAGGTTAAATAAAGGTTCTTTGGGGTATTTTAAAGAAGAAAAGAAAGAAGTATTGGACAGTCAAAATGTTTTGTCCCATGTTAATTCAACTGATTTAAAGCGTTTTGGGCTTATCCCTGAGCTTCTGGGAAGATTGCCTGTTGTTACCCATTTGGATAAGCTTACCAAAGAGTCACTTTTGGCTATTTTAACTAAGCCCAAAAATGCGCTTATCAAACAATATGAGCTTCTTTTTAAACTCGATGGAATCAACCTAGAAGTAAAAGAAGAAGTTTTAGAATGGATTGTTGAAAAAGCCTTAAAAACGGAGCTTGGTGCAAGAGGTCTCAGGTCTATTGTAGAGGAGATTTTTAACCCACTTATCTTCGAAACCGATAATCTTCCATCCAAACTAGTGATTAATCTAGAAATGATTGGAGGAAATCACCCATAGAATGGGTGATTTTACGGGTTAAAAAAAAAACTTATTTGTATCATTATTTTTGTATTTTTGCTTTAGATATATACGTAAAATGTGTATATTGTTTAAAAACAATTAAAATGATGAAATCTTATTTGCGATCTCTGATACTTCTAGCCTCTGGTGCAGCATTTGCTCAGACGCCTAGTGTGGTTGCCGTAAAAGGTGGGAACAATTATATTGGTTCTTATGTTTACGTCAATGCAGGTTCTTTAACAGTAGATGCTCCAGCCAATGTTTTGGTTAGAGGGAATCTTGAATTAGACTTACTTTCTTGGTTTGGAATGAAACTGGATTGAGATCAGATCATGTTTCTAATTCTGGTCAAATGGTTGATTACAAATTAATTGTATTGGTGAAAAAATCTCACCTTCCAAATGGAGCTGGTTTGATTTACAACTATGCCAAAGCGGATTATCCTGCTAATCACACCAAGCAAGGGTTAGAAGCGGTTCCTGTGAATGCTAGATTCACCAAATCTCTTGCTCCAAACTTTGCTGGACCAAATGGTAGAAATACATACAATGAGCGTCACTCTACTTATATAGATGAACCTTTTGCCACAAGCACCACAGATGCGTCTTGGGGTAGAAATTTGTATAATTTTACTAATCCATTTACTTCTAACATAGACCTTTCTTATATTGGGGTAAATGAAATAAGCGCCTATAATTCTGATGAAAACCAAATCAATAAACTTGTAGGTGTTTCTTATACAACTCTTGGGACATATACATATAATAGTGCAGGTACAAAGTATCTCATTAGGAAGGTTTTTAAAGCAGATACTAATGGCGTTTTTGTGACTGGTGATGTCGGTGATGCTGATGCACTTATTGTTCAACCCAATGCTGTGTTTTTGATTAAAACTGAAACAGGTTCTACTTCAACCGAATTTGTGTTCGGAGACGGACTAAAGACTTTTTCTAATACTGCTAAGTTTAAGGCCGATGACAATGGTACAAATGCCTCTGCTGCAGGAGCTAGATCTGCAAGAAGTGTTTCTGGTGTAAACGCCTCACAAAATTATTACCAAGCGACCCTTAAAGTTTATGACAATACAAGCGATAACTTCAAGGCCAATAGAATTCACTTGGTAGCTGCAAGTGGCATAGAAGGTGGAGATGTATTAAATCGAGTTGAGAACATTTATCCTGGATTTACTTCTGGTTTCTATTCTTTGCAAGAAAATAATGATGGAACCGTGAATACCAAAAACAGTAAAAATAAGATGCTTATCAATGCTGTTGATATCAACAACTATAGAGGGAAAAACATTAAACTTGCTTTTGTTCCCAATGCTGGTTCAACTTCTTATACGGTAAAATCTGAGCTTTTTGTTTCAGGGAAAAAAGTTGAAGGTACGTTTGACAATCCAATGGCTCAGTTTGTTTTAGAAGACAAAGTTGCAGGGAAAATTTTAAGCATTGATTCTTCTTTAAATTATACTTTCACTCAATCTACTGCTACTTCGGACAGATTTATTGCATATTTGGTGAATGCTCCTGCGCAGGCTACTCCCGCGTCTCCAACTCCTCAAGTATCTAGTCCTACTACCTTAACTTCTAAATCTTTTGAAGAGAAGGGTGTGATCAAAGTTAATTTAGTTAGTGATGATTTGGGTAAAACAGCTACCATCCGTGTGTTTGACATGGCTGGAAACTTGGTTAAAGTTGTTGAAAAAGCTTCTACCGACCAGTTATCAGAGATTACTGTACCAACCTTTGGTTACTACATGGTAACCATCGAAGGTGAAAATGGAAATGTGAAGAGTGACAAAGTTTTAATTAAGTAAGCCATGAAAAATAAATATATATACACTGTTTTGATGTCATTGATGTCATTGTTAACTTTTGCTCAATCAGGTCCTTTTGGAGGATCAACACCAGGTGGTGGTCCAAACCCAAGAGACGTTGGAGTAGGAACTCCTCTTCCTATTGACATGTACGATGTTGTTTTGCTTTCTGTCTTTTTTATTGCTTCTATTTATGTAGCATTTAGAATTAGAAAAGCTACCGCCTAAACTTTTACTTTAATTTTTTTAAAGCTCTGTTTTTTCAGAGCTTTTTTTATTCAATCTTATTTTTTGTGCCATGAAAATTAAATTGTCTTTTTTTCTGTTTTGTTTTGTTCATGTTTGTTTTGCTTCCTTTACTATTTCTGGAACATTCAAGGCTCTGCCGATGCAAAAAATTAATGTAAAACTTTCCAATGAAATAAAACCAGTAGTTTTTACTTCATTTACTACAGATAAAGAGGGTGCATTTAAACATGTGATTGAAAAAGACTATACTGGTGTAATTGTTTTTGAGGTTCCAGGAATTAACGTTGGCCTCAATACATTTGTAGATAACACTGATTTGGTAGTTACTGCTAGTTTTGTCGATCAAAAATTTCAAGAAGTTAAATTTTCTAAAAGTTCTATTTCCCAAGTTTTTTATGATTATAGCCAATCTATGATCACCCAAAAGGAGCAATTGGCAACTTTACAATTTTTAAAGGATAGTTATTACAACGAAAAATCCAGCTTTTCTAGCTCGATAGATGCAGAAATCAAACGTCTGAACTCAATTAAAAAAGTAGATTTAAATCCTTATCCTTTTGTTGATTTCTATTTCAATACTTTGAATACTATTAGTGGCTTTGAAGAACCTACCAGTATTGCTGAGGCCAAAGCCAACATGCAGACTCTTTCTTCAATTTTATTAAACTCGCCCATATATCTAGAACAATCTGGACTCCTTTCTAGAATTGTAAACTTGTATATTAAAAACACGGCTTTTCAGGCGGATATTCAAGAGAGAATCGAGCCTGAGGTAAAGTCCTATTCTTTGGAACTCATTGAGAAAGCAGATCTTCAAACTTTCAGAGGACAAAATATACTTTCTTCACTTATAGAATGGTTTAAGGCCTATAATTTAGCGGAATTACAAACCTTGTTTACCGAAAAAGGAAATGCACTTACTTGTACCATCAATGATCAACTCAAAAAGACACTCAATAAACCAGTTGTAAAATTAGAAGTAGGAAAAGTTGCTCCAAATTTTACTTTTCCAAACGCTAAGGATTCTAAAAATAACTCTTTGTATTCGGTAAAAGCAAAATATAGAATTGTAATGTTTTGGGCTTCTTGGTGTCCGCATTGTGTGAATGAAATGGGAAGTGTAAAACAGTTTTATTCGGATTATAAATCCAAAGATTTGGAGATTATTGGAATTTCTCTGGATGATAACCAAAATGAATTTGAAAGATACGCTAGTGGTTTGCCCTGGAAAAACTATTCTGATTTCTTAAGATGGGAGGGCCCGATTGTTAATCAGTATGATATTCAGGCTACTCCAACTTTTGTGCTGATTGACCAAAACAATGTGATTATAGCCAAAGATTCTGAAATCAAATCGATTGCCCAGTATATAAAATAGTTTAGCTATTGGTATTCCAGTTGAGTTTCAGAAGCAAGAATACCTGAATACTAAAACCCCAAAGAGAACTACCTCCGTAGCTAAAAAGGGGTAGAGGAATTCCAACCGTCGGAAACAAACCGGTTACCATGGCAATATTAATGAAAAAGTGTATCAAAAATATACTACCAAAACTGTATCCTACTACCCGGTTAAATACATTGATTTGATTCTCCGAAATGGTAAAAATCCTTGCTATAAACAGACCATAAAGTATAAATAGTAGTGTGCTTCCTAAGAAACCCCATTCTTCCCCAACGGTGCAAAAAATATAATCTGTGTGTTGTTCAGGTACAAACCTCCCATCTGTAACGGTTCCTTCGTTGAATCCTTTTCCAAAAAATCTTCCCGATCCAATAGCCGTTTTAGAGTAAAGCAAATTGTATCCAGAAGTATCCCTGTATTTGGCTTCTCCCTCAAAAAGCACCATAATTCTTTCTCTGTGGTGTTGTTTTAGCACATTCTGAAAGACGAAATTGGTAGAGAAACTTGTTGCAATGGCTACTAGTCCAACCGAGAAAAGCAGGAGTCTATTGTAGGATTCTTTGAGTAGATTTTGGTTTTTATAAAGTATAATACCAATGATTCCAACCACACAAATGGTTATAACCACAGGTGGGATAATTAAGGAAAGAATAAAAATAGTTGCAAAAAATAGAGCGACCATAAAAATAAATCCGCTTAATCCTTCTCTGTACATGGCGATTACAAAAGCACCAAAAACCAGAAGTGAACCAGGGTCTGGTTGTAGGATAATGAGTACAGAAGGAATTCCAATAATCGCAGCACCCATATAGAATTTGTTATCTCCGTATTCTTCGGAGTTATTGCTTAGGTAATTCCCGAGCATCATCGCGGTTGATATTTTGGCTAGCTCCACGGGCTGAAACCCAAAAGTTCCAATTCTGTACCACGCTTTGGCACCACTTACTTCTTTACCAAAAGCAAAAAGTCCAAGAAGCAATATGAGTCCTATTCCATAAAAAATGGGCGCATAGGTGTCATATATATAGCTTGGGAAAATCATAATCATGGTAAAGATAATCATGGCTAGTCCAAAAAATTTCAGCTGTGTTATGCCGTGTTCAGAAGAGACACTGTATATATTCATAATCCCAAATCCTACAATCAATAGGTATAGAAACAGTGTTGTCCAATCAAAAGTATTAAGGGCGGTTGACTTTTGCAAGGCTATCTTTTTTAGGGGTTAAACTGTCTACAACAGGTTTTGGTGGCTCATATTTGCCAATTTTCTTTAGATAATTGATCCATTGTCTGCGATATTCTCCGTTTAGATTTCCACTTTTCATTCTAGATTCAATGGATTTTCTTTTTACTTCTCCCATCAGATATTTTTCGGCAACCAAGCTAGAGATAGGAGCAGCCCAAGTCGCTCCATAGTGTCCGTTTTCGATGATTACCGCAACGGCAATTCTGGGATTTTCAACCGGTGCAATAAGAGTAAAAAGTGAGTGATCTTGCCCTTGACTGTTTTGAGCAGTACCTGTTTTACCGGCTTGAGTAAAAGAATTTGTAAATATTTTTTTGGCTGTACCCATGGTGATTACTTTTTTCATCCCCTCAATGATGAACTTAAAGTATTTGGACTCTACCAATGTTTGTTTAAAAGTTTTGTATTTGGGATCTATTTCTTTGGTTGAATTGTCAATTTTCTTGATAATATGCGGGGTGATATATTTTCCTTGGTTGGCTATGGCTGCGGTAAAATTAGCCATTTGAATGGCTGTGGTTGTAATTTCTCCTTGACCAATTCCGTTGGAGGTTACACTTAAGGAGTTCCATTTGTCTTTTCCGTAATATTTGTCATAGAGCTCGTATTTAGGAATATTTCCTTTGTTCCCAACAGCCAAATCATTGTGTAAGAAATCACCAAGTCCAAAGCTTTTCATGATTTCGCTCCACTGATTAAAACCTTTTCTTTTGTCCGTTGAGTCTTTATCGATCATAGACCGATAAGTTTCGGAAAAAAAAGTATTGCAAGATTTGGCAATGGCCGTTTCTACTTTGATGGGTCTTCCAAAAGTTCCGCAGTGGCAATAATTTTTCTTTTTGTGGTAACGTTTTCTACAAACGTAAGTCGAAGCAGTGTCTAAAACCTGCATTTGCATAGCAGCAAGCGCTGTGAGTAGTTTAAATGGTGATCCAGGAGGATATTGAGCCTGAACAGATCGATCATAAAGCGGTTTGTTCATGCTGTCATTTACCAGTTGGCTTAGGTATTTTTTTCGGTCTACACCAACAAAAAGATTTGGGTTTACCTCAGGTGAGGAAGCCATACATAAAATCTCCCCGGTTTTGGGTTCTATGGCTACAATTCCCCCTCTTTTGTTTTTCAGAAGACTTTCAGCATATTCTTGCAAATCTTTGTCTATAGTAATATGAATGTCTTTACCAACTACCATTTTTACATCGGAGTCTCCACCGTTGTAAGGACCAATGTTTTTACCAGAAATATCTTTTTTGAAATAGCTGATTCCTTTGGTTCCTCTTAGTACCTTTTCGTAAGATTTCTCAACGCCAGAAATTCCAGCAAAATCACCAGGTTGATAGTACAAAGAGTCTTTTTTGATGTATTCTGGACCAATTTCTGAGACATAACCAAAAATATTTCCTCCAGCGGTTCCATGGTATTCCCGAATGGGTTTGGATCTGATTTCAAATCCAGGGTATCGCTCTATTTCTTCTTGTATATACGCAGCTTCTTCTCTTGTAATGTAAGAGGCAAATGTGGAAGGAATAATTCTGGAGTAAGAAGATATTTTTTCTAGTTTGGCTTTAAATGTTTCTTTGTCAATTTGCAGCATGTTGCAAAATCCAAGGGTATCAAACTTTCCTTTTACCGCCACCGGAGTAACAATCACTTCGTAGGCTGGAGAATTGGAGACTAAAATTTTTCCATTTCTGTCGTAAATATATCCTCTTTGTGGAATGGTTACTTTGGCCTGAATAGAGGTGTTAACCGCGTTTAAAATGTATTTGTTGGTAAAGAGTTGAAAATAGGCAATCCGTACAATAAACATTGTGCAAATGACACCTATAATAAAATACATTTGCTTTAAAACATTCATTCTACTGCTCTAAGGTTTGAGAAATTTACATAAACAAAATAGAAAAAGCAGCTAAGAAGTGTACTGGCTAAAGAAAACCCCAAAGTACTAAAGAAGGTACTAAGTTTGAAAGACTCAAAAAAGAACAAGGTAAAATGGTGCACAAAAGTAAGTAGTATTACATAAAGCGCGAATTGCCCTAGATTGACATCAAACCATTTGAAATTTTGCATCTCGTTTGAATCTTTGTACATAATAGATTCCATTAAAGGATAACGCAAAAAACATAACAGAGTAGTGGCAACTGTGTTTACGGCCATAGAGTTTCCTAAAATATCTACCCATAAACCCATTAAAAATCCCAAAAACAGACCTACCCTTTTGTGAAGGCTAAAAGGCATAAACAAAGGCATTAGCAAATAAATAATCGGGTTTAGTCTTCCAAAAAGGTTGAAATGATCAAACACTACTACCTGTAAAACGCCTAAAACAAGCAATGAAATTATGCCCATAAGTATCGATCTATTCATTGGGTTTGTTGTTTTTTAGGGTGTCCTTAATTTTTAAACTTTTGGCAAGTTTTTCAAGACTGTCTCTTCTGATGCTGTCTTTTCTAAGTATATCTCTTTTGAGCTTTAATTCTTTGGTTATTTTTACCTCTAGAGCGTCTGTGTTTTCTACCTGTTGGATTTGCAGTTGGTCTAGATTTTTGATCACATAGCAGTATCCCAAATTGGCGAAATCTTGAAACAATTTTACTTGTATTTGATGGTTTCCGATGGTTTTGTCAAGACTTACGTGGGTGATTTTCCCAATGGGAATTCCCTCTGGATAGATGGCTGATTTCCCGTCTGTTTCTACAATGTCGCCTACTTTTACATCGACATATCTAGGTACCTCGTTAAGTTGAACATACTGGCTAGATTTTCCATCCCACTGCAAAACGCCAAAATAATGCGACCGCACAATTCGCGCATTGATTCTGGTCTTCACATTGAGCATAGACAAAACCCTTGCATAATTTTTGGAAACATTCACCACTTTTCCAACTACCCCTTTGTTTGAAACTACGCCCATTTCTAGATCTATTCCATCATCGGTTCCTCTGTTTAGTGTGATGTAATTTTGGTTTCTGCTTATGGTGTTGTTGATAACCTTGGCAGAGGTAATTTGAAATTTTTGTCTAAAATTTAAGGTATCTTCTTTGAAAGTATAGGTAGCTGTTTTGTTGAAGTAAGACTCCTTGAGCTGTGCTTTTAAATCGGTATTTTCTTTCACCAAAGCCTGGTTAACTTCTTCGAGTTTAAAGTAATCTTCTAACTTAGTTCTTTTAGCATGAAGCATACCAATCCAAGAAAGTGCACTTGTGTTAACTGCTGTCTTGTGGTAATTGTATCCCCCAAAAGTAAGCATGACCGCGGTGGTCTCTAAGGTTAAAAAGAGAATGAAAAAATTGTACCGTATTAGCAGTTGAACAATTCCGTACACGGTTTATTTCTCTAAAAAGGTAAAAGAATCGATGTTTTTAAGCGCAATTCCAGTTCCCCTTACAACAGCTCTAAGTGGGTCATCGGCCAAGAAAACGGGCAATCCAGTTTTTTTAGAAATACGCTGATCCAATCCTCTAAGAAGGGCGCCTCCACCTGCCAAATATACTCCAGTGTTGTAGATGTCTGCGGCAAGTTCTGGTGGAGTTAAAGAAAGCGTCTCCATAATGGCGTCTTCTATTCTAGAAAGAGATTTATCAAGGGCCTTGGCAGTTTCTTTGTAGTTGATGACAATCTCTTTGGGTTTACCTGTAATTAGGTCCCTACCTTGAACAGCCAAATCATCTGGGGCATGTTCTAATTCTTCAATGGCCGAACCTAGATCGATTTTAACTCTCTCTGCAGTTCTTTCTCCAATGTATAAGTTGTGGTGGGTTCTAAGGTAATAAGAGATATCGTTGGTAAATACGTCTCCGGCAATTTTTACAGACTTGTCGCAAACAATTCCACCAAGGGCAATCACGGCAATTTCGGTAGTTCCTCCACCTATGTCGATGATCAGATTTCCTTTGGGTT
Organism: Flavobacteriaceae bacterium; assembly: GCA_004359435.1. Lineage (GTDB taxonomy): Bacteria > Bacteroidota > Bacteroidia > Flavobacteriales > Weeksellaceae > PTET01. Next base: position 123,703 of record PTET01000003.1, on the reverse strand, counting down.
CTTGAATGTCAATCCCGATTCCAATGGCAGCAGCCATAGGTTCAGGGATAAGTCTAACAAATTTGGCATTGAAATGATTGGCAGAGTCTTTTACGGCTCTTTTTTCAACTTCAGTAATACCAGAGGGAATACAAATAACCATTCTAAGAGAAGGGGCAAAAAGTTTTCCTTTGATACCTGGAACTTGACGAATGAATTCTTTGATCATTTTTGCAGACGCATCGAAATCTGCAATCACCCCATCTTTTAGAGGTCTTACGGTTTTGATGTTGTCGGGAGTTTTCCCTTGCATGTTTTTGGCTTTTTCGCCAACGGCAATCATTTTACCGGTTTTGGTATCGATGGCAACAATAGAAGGGCTGTCTACCACAACTTTGTTGTTATGAATAATCAAGGTGTTAGCTGTACCTAAATCGATGGCTATTTCTTGTGTAAAGAAGTCAAAAAGTCCCATGTTGTTTTTTGTAAAATTTGATACAAAAGTACTGTTTTTATCTAAGACTATGCAAGTTAATTTATGTCAATTCTTGCAAAAGATTAAGATTATATTCATCTTTGGTTAAGAAAAAAATATTTCTTTTGAAAAATCAAGCAATTTTACTTTTAGGCAGCAACCTTGGTCAAAAAGACCATAATTTACAGATAGCCAAAGAGCGTATCGCTCAAAGTATTGGTGAAATTGTAGGGGAAACAAAAAAAATGGTCTCTGAGCCTTGGGGTTTTTTGGCTGATGATGAATTTTGTAATCAGATTCTTGTTGTAAAAACAGATAAATCTCCCATGTCTCTGCTTTTGGAAATAAAAAATTTAGAATTTTCTCTGGGTAGAAATACCTCTAAAGTAGAAGTTTTAGACGATTTGATAAAGGACGGGCCTTACCAATCCAGAATTATAGATGTAGATATTTTGTATTTCAATTCCTTAAGTTTTAAATCCCAGTATCTTCAGATTCCTCATCCGCTAATTTCTCAAAGAAAATTTGTGCTGGATCTTTTAGACCAATTAAAATTGGGTGATTTGCAATAATATTTACAATTATGTAGCAGAATTATAGCCGATAGATAAAATAAAATATTAAATTTGTAACAATTAAAATGTAAATTCAATTCCAAAACATGAATAAAGCGATATCCAAGAGGTTACTTTGCCTAACCCTTATGCTTGGCTGGGGAATTTCCAGCGCTCAGCAAAATGATTTGTACGGAAACAATCAAAACTTTACCAAATTCACCGAAAAAGAAAGAAAATTCGATTCTTGGAGTGTGTATGGTTTTGGGGGAGTGCCACTAATTACTAGAGGAGACCTTAAATCTATCACCAGTGAAGAACAAGCCTTTGGTGGAGAATTTATTTTTGGAGTTGAAAAGCAGGTTTCGCATGCATTTGGAATTATGGCTCAGTTTCAAACTGGAAAAACCAGAGGGCAAAGAGACTATTCTGATGGAATATATCTAGCCGATACCAAAGCCAGAACAGATTATACAGGAGTGGCACTTTTGGGAGATTTAAATCTATCTTCTCTTTTTAGAAGAGTAGACAACAAAAGCGAGTACAAGTGGGCTTTGCACATGTATGGTGGAGTGGGAACATTTGCCATTGATGCCAGAAGAAGAAGAGAAAATCAATTAATTGGAGAAGAATTTCAAGAAATATACAGAACCAACATCGGGGCAAGTGATGCTTGGGTGCCAACCCTTGGATTTGGTGTTAGACACAAACTTTCTCCTTATCTAGACTTGGAAGCCAAAGCCATGTATAACTGGACTCAAGGCGATGATTTTGATGGTTCAGGAGTAGATAAACAAGGTTATGATTACAACACCAACGAAGGAACAGACAATTTTGCTGTGCTTTCTGTGGGTATGATTGCCAAATTGGGACCTCACAAAGAGCATTTGGCTTGGTATGATCCCCTACAAGTGTTGTACAGAAACCAAGACAATTCTATCTGTAAACAAGGAGACAATGATGGAGATGGAGTTTGTGATGACTGGGACAAACAACTTGACACGCCTTCTGGTGCTAGAGTGGATGGAGCAGGTGTTGCCATGGATTTAGACAAAGATGGAGTAATCGACTTGCTAGACAAGTGTGTGACTGTTCCAGGTCTAGCAACCAACAACGGATGTCCAGAAGTACAAGAGCTTAACCTTGCAGATTTGCTTTCTAGTCAAATCAAAGGGGTTCAGTTTGACCTTGGAAAAGATGTGATTAAAGAGTCTTCTTATGAAAGGCTAGACAAAGTTGCGGCTCTGCTTAAAGAAAACCCAACCCGTAAGTTTATCGTGGAAGGACACACCGATGCCAGTGGTGAAGCAGATAAAAACATGGATCTTTCTAACCGAAGAGCTGCTGCCGTGAAGAAATACCTTGAATACAAAGGAGTTTCTGAATCACAACTTACCGCAGTTGGAAAAGGTGAAACAGACTTGCTGCACAAAGAATGTGACCCAGCAACCAACTGTACTTCTGAGAAAAACTACGAAAACAGAAGAGTAATCTTCGTGGAGCAAAAATAATCTCCACATCTTTAAAACTTCAAAAGCCCAACGATTTCGTTGGGCTTTTTTATTCTAGTTATAATGTTTTGAATAGTAAATTGATGCCCAATTCTAGCCCTTGTTTCCCATCGAGCTAGAAATCACCAAATACCCAAAAAGCCCTTAAAAATTTCCACTTGTGAAAATTTTTAAGGGCTTTTTGGTGGAGATACTTCTCTATGTAGGTTTATTGACGTATAATGTTTGGAATCTTAAATTTTAGATCAAACTAAAGAAATATCATCTCAAATATTCTTCTTCTTGGTTTTCCTCAACCTCTCAAATACCCAAAGATTCAAAAACAAAAGGGAAAAACAGTAGGCAAAATCTTCAATGGGGATGGTGATGCATCTTATCCCTATGATTTCCTTAGGTGAATACCAAACCACGGGTTCGGGGCTTATGGCACCAGTCAAAATGCCGTTGACCAGCACAAAGGGAATCAGTATGATGGGAAAACTTAAGGTAAATTTTTGGAGCAAATCTCTTTGGTTGGTTTTCCTTTTTTCACCAGAAGGGAACCTCCGTATTTGGAAAATTCACCATGGATTTTTTGCAGATTTTCATAAATGAAACCCACTCTTGGGTCATCTGCTGGGAGCTCGTCCAAAATGTGGGTGTCGAAAACAAAAAGAGGTAGAACCGCTTGATTTTCCTCAAGTGCCGCCCAAAGTGCGGTATTGTCCAAAATTCTCAGGTCTCTTCTGAGCCAAACAAGGGCGATTTTTGGTTTGTTTTGGCTTTTCATATATCGAAGAATTTACAAAGAGGGATCTGCGTCTAAAGTTTGGTTTAAAAAGGTATAAGTAAGTCTTTCTATGTTTAACTGAAGCTGGGTTTCGAGAAATTTTATTTTTTCTGTAATATAGCTTTCTTGTCTTTTGTTTAAAAGGAATACAGAGCTTTCTCCGAATTTGTAAAGCTCTATTTCTCCATCCAATAGCTTTTTATAGCCCACAATGTTTTTGGCAGAAATCTCATTGATGGTCTTGAGTTTTTCTTGAAGGGCTAAGTTGTTTTCAAGTTTTATTTCGAGTTCTCTTGTTTTGTTTGCAAGTTCAAACTCTAGGGCATCTATTTTGAGTTCTCCCAGTTGAACCTGTGCTTTTTCCGCTCTAAAAAGAATAGGCGTGGTTAGTTCTAGACCAAAGGTATAGTTCTGAAGCCCATTAAATCCACTTGGATTTAAGTTAGAAAACAGAGGATTGTATTTGAGCTTTAGCTTGGGTTTTAGTTTTTCTGCTTTTAGGGTTTGTTCTAATTTGCTTAAAGCAATTTTCTGCTGGTATTCTAACAAAAAGGGGTTGTTGGCTATGTCGTTGGCGTTAGGCTCAGGGATATTCCACTGTGGAATTTGCCTTTGAGGAACCGTGTTTTGAGCCAATTTTAGACTCCCCGAATTGTACCAAAGGTAACTTTCTACTCCGGCAGTTGCTTTGAGCAAATAATAACTGTTTTTTTCGAGCTCGTTTTTTGCTTTTTGCAAGTAGATTTCTGCCTCTTCTGTATCCATGGCTGTTTTTTCTCCTCCCTGATACAAGACTTTGGTTTGTTTGGCATATTCCATAGAAAGCTCAAGGTTTTCTTGGTAAATATTCTGCATTTGGTAAAGGGCTTGCCAGTTGAGATATTCTAATGTTGCACTGTAAATTAGATTGTTTAATTGGAGTTTAGATTGGTTTAAAAACTGCTGAGCATAAAGGGCTGTTTGTTGGATGCCAATGGATCTTTCGTTGTTTCTAAACCCCTGTAAAAGGTTTGCTTCAATCCCAATGTTCCATAAGACATCGGAGTTTGTGTTGTCATAAGGATTCAGAAAGTAACCTCGGTTGTAGTTATAACCCGCTACAAAATCAACTCCGTAGGTAGTTGGAATAACCAGTTTGCTAGAAACAGTAGAGTAATATTCTTTTTCGTTGAAGTTTTTGTTGGCAAAATCCGTATAAAATAAGGGGTCTAATAACCCCTTGGAAACCATGTTTTGAAGTTCTGCATTTTGCTCATTAAGTTTGATGCTTTGTGCTAGTGGATGGAAGAGCAAAATGTTTTGGATATACTCCTGGTATGAAAGTTCTTCTTTGCTTTGGGCTTTGGTTTGGCCTAAAGAAAACAGAAACAGTAGAAAAATCGAAAAAGTGGATTTTAGGCTTTTCATTTCTTCTTGGTTTCGGGCGAATCTTCTCGATAATAATCTGCTGGGAAACCGTTGAGCTGACGCCATATCTCGTACCAGACAGGAACTGTTTTAAGCAAAAAGAAACCTTGCGTTCCAGTTCCCATTCTCAGTTCAATCGGCCATGGTTTGTATTTGTCGTTGGGCTGAACAAGTACCCGATAATATCCATCTGAGGTTAAAAATTGGTCTATGGCGATGACATGTCCTTCAAAAACCCCTGTTGAGGTTTCTGGCCAACCACTGATCACAAGAGAAGGCCAACCGTCAAATCGCATACGAACCTTCCCCTCTTTTGAAACCAGAGGGATGTCTTGTGGCGAAAGTTTAAATTGGGCAACAATGTTGTTCTTGTCAGGTACAATTCGTGCTATTTCTTCACCTTCTTTGAGGGTTTGACCAATCCCTGTAGAAATTAGCGAACTTACGTATCCATCCTGAGGAGCCGTTACATAGTACATTTTTTGTCTTTGGCTATAATTGCTTACAGAACTTCTTAGTTTGGCGGATTCTGCTCTTCCTTCAAGAGATTGAGAGAGTGCCGATTGTTTGTCCGAATTGGCTTTGGCGATCTTTTCCGAGTAATCTCTTTCTATGGCAGAGAGTTCTAGTTCTAAGTTGTAGTATTCGTTTTGGGCATTGTTTAATTTGTTTTGCTGAATGCTAACCTTGGCCAAGGTTTCTTGGTATTTCAGTTCTTTTTCTTGAAGTTCAGAAAGGGTTTTTAAGCCTTTTTGGTATAAAGATCTAATCCGTTGATATTGGTTTTGTGCAATTTGGTTGTTTTTGTTGATGTTTTGTAGCTCTGCATTTTCGATTTCGATTTTGTTTTTGGCCTGAACCAATTTGTTTTGGGTCTGATTTTTCTTGATGATTAAAGCTTGCTCTAGAGCTCTGGCCTGATTCTCTATGGCTGAAACTTTATTTTCGTAGGCACCAATAGAAAGGTCTTTTGCGTTGAGCTGTTCTTGTGTTCTTTGGATTAAATTCGGGTCGAAGTACTCGCTCTTAACCTCGGATAGAAATACAAGGGTGTCTCCTTTTTTGATTTGATCTCCTTCTTTTACATACCATTTTTCAATTCTACCTCCGATAATGGTTTGTACGGTTTGAGGCCCCTGATCTGGAAAACGGCTAACAATTTCTCCTTTGGCTTGGATGTTTTGGGTCCAAGGTAAAAACTGCACAACAATAAAAAGAAGCAACAAAAAGCTAAGCAACAAAAGATATTTTTTGTTGTTGTTTTCTTTCTGAATTTTTTCGATCGAAGAAAATGTTCTATTAGACAAATATTCGGAGATGGTGTTGTGGGTAATCTTTAGCATAATCAATTTATGGTCAAGGGTTCAACATCATTTGACTCAGTCCACAGTGGATCTTCTGAAAAGACTAAGAGAGTTCCGTCAAAAGATTTTAATTCTTTTGCAATGGCCGATTTTTCGGGTTCTAGAAGATATAGAAGGGGTTCTTCTAAAAGCAAGATTTTAGGTTTGCCTAGCAATGCCCTAACCAGTTTGATTTTCCCAATAACATGTTCTGGTAGATTTTCGTTTAAGTCTTCAATAACCGTATCCAAACCCAAGGGAAGTTTGTTGAGGTATTTTTCAAGTTGCATTTTTTCAACCAAGGTTTGCAGCTGGCTAGGGTCATATTTTCTTCCAACAGTTATGTTTTCTAAAATGCTGCCTTGGAAAATTTCACTTCTTCGAACAAATATTCCCATGTGTTTTTGCAAATGTCCATTGTCAAGGCTATCCCAGCCAATGTCATTGTATTCTATCTGTCCACCAAAGGGTTTATGAAGCCCGATAAGGGCCGAAAGCATACGGTTTTTTTTGTGGTCGCAAAGCCCAGAAACCACTTTTTTCTCTCCCTGTTTCAGATTAAAGTTAAATACAGTTGTGTCTTTTTCTTCCAGAATCAGATTTTGGGCAGAAATTTCTATTCTATTTTCAAATTTAAATCGGTCTATTTCTAACTTGTTTTTGTTTGGATCGGGATAGTCTTCCAGGGGTAAATCTGCCACATAGCCTATTTTGTATAGGGCTGTAAGCACATCGTATATGGTCTCAGAGGCTCTAACTATTTTTTCTACCGAAGCAAGCAGCAAAACCACTATAATTTCAGAAGAAACAAATTGCCCTATGTTCATTTTTTCTGAAAAAATCAGAAACCCACCAAGAATCAAAAAACTGGCTGCAAGAATCGATCTAAAGGCAATAAAATATCGAAATTGATTGATAAGTACATGAAAGTGACTTTCTCTGTGTTTTAAAAATTCACCCAGTTTTTGGTCTGTTTTTTCCAAATGAAGTTCACTTTCCCAAAAGAGTTGAAATGTGGTAGCGTTTTTGGCAATTCCCTCTAACCAATAAGCCAAATCGTATTTGCTAGAACTTTCCTTTACACTGGTTTCTAGTCCTTTTGGGCCTGTAATTCTGAAAATGAGCCACATTACAAAAATAAGAATCACCCCAAAAAGCATAAAATAGGAGCTGTATATGCTAAGAAGAATAATTCCAAAAATGATCTGAAAAATGGAAATCGAAAAATCGATTAGGATTTTAGGAAGACCTTTCTGTATGGTTAAAACATCGAAAAATCGGTTGGAAAGCTCAGGTAGATTTAGATTTTGGTTGGTGAGGTTTTTGATTCTCGCAAATCGAAATCCGAAGTCTATGGCAGATTTGGCAAAAATGTCTTGCTGAATGTTCTCTACAATCCTCATCTGTAATACCTGAAGGATTCCTGAGGCAGCGATCCCAAGTACCACTAGTGCAACCAAAATTAACCAAGAGGTTGTGAGTTCTCCAATTTGGATAAAGTTGATAATAGCTTGAATACCAACAGGAAAGCTAAGGCTTATGATTCCAATAAAAAAAGCCAAAAGATAAATCTCTTGAATTTGCTTTTTATAACTGTCTAGTAATTTCCAAAATCTTTGTGGGGTGGTTATCTTTGCCATAGGTTTTAGACCTTTTACAGTTTACCGCCAAGATACTAATAAACTTTATTTAGTCTACTTCTGAATGATCTAATCCTTCAATCATGGTATCAATTTTTTTGATTAAGGATCTCCTTTTCTCCCTTGCTTTTAGTACAATTTGGGGATCGTTACCAGGTTTGTCTATTTGGATATTGTAATAATTAATGAGTGTGTTTAAAGCGTTAAGTTGAGCGGTTAGTTGGGTTTGTTTGGCTTGTTCGCTCATGGCTAGAAGGGTCTGTTCTTGAATGTTCATAGACTTTTGAATACTCCTTCTGTTGATGGCAATGTCTTTTTTTTGAGCCTCATGTGCTTCCGCTTGCATGTAGATGGTAAAGATAAGTCCTGCGAAAGCTAGACCAGAAAAAAGCGCATTCACCGCCCCAAAAAGGTCTCCAAAAGTTCCTCTATCAGACCAGTTGTCTAAATTAGAATAGATTAAAAAACCTGAAAGTCCCCAAAGAAATACAACCGAAAGGGCAATCCGTAAAAATAGGCCAGTTTTACTTAATTTGTCTTCGATGGGCTCTTTCATATCGGGAAGTTTTTAGCTGAACATTTCTTTTACTTTATCAAAAAATGATTTGTCTGATTTAGAAGGGTTGGGTTTAAAGTTTTCTGAATCTTTGGCTTTTTCGAAAAAGGCTTTTTCTTCTTTGCTCAAATGGGTAGGAGTCCATAGATTGATATGGACAAACAAATCCCCATCTCCATAACCCTCTAAACTTGGAAGTCCTTTTCCTTTAAGTCGAAGGATTTTTCCAGATTGAGTTCCAGGCTCGATTTTGATTCTTGCTTTACCGCTTACCGTTGGGATTTCTTTGGATTCACCAAGAATAGCCTCAGGTAAAGTAATGTGTAGTTCGTGGTGTAAATTGTTTCCGTCTCTCTTGAGATCTGGATCTTCTGTTTCTTGGATCAGCACCAAAAGATCTCCAGGAATAGATCCTTCTGGACCTTCGTTTCCTTTTCCTCTCACCTGAAATTGCACACCTTCTCTGGCTCCTTTTGGTATATTGATTTCGATGGTTTCTTCTTCTTTGATCAATCCCATGCTATCGGCACCACTTGGAATGTGGTCTGCAATTTTCCCCACTCCCGAACAGGTTGGACAGGTTGAGGCGGTTTGCATGTTTCCAAGCATGGTTCTAACCACCTTGGTTACTTGGCCTTGTCCGTTACATGTGGTGCAGGTTTTAAAAGTAGTACCTGGAGCAAGTTTTAGTCTTTTTACTTTTACTTTTTTGTTGACCCCACTATACATTTCTTGTAGGTTTAAACTTACCTTGATGCGCAGGTCAGAACCTTTCACTTGTCGTCTAGAAGATCCTCCGCCAAAGCCGCCAAAACCACCACCGCCAAAGATGTCTCCAAATTGGGAGAAAATGTCTTCCATGTTCATGCCACCGCCAAAACCTCCACCACCGGAGGCTCCACCAAGGCCTGCATGTCCATACTGGTCGTATCTGGCTCTTTTGTTGGGGTCGCTTAAGACTTCATAGGCTTCTGCAGCTTCTTTGAATTTTTCTTCGGACTCCTTGTCTCCAGGATTTTTGTCTGGGTGATATTTTACGGCCATTTTGCGGTAGGCTTTTTTAAGCTCCGCATCACTGGCGTTTTTGGATACTCCAAGGATTTGATAGTAGTCTTGTTTGCTCATAATTATTTTCCTACCACTACTTTGGCGTAGCGAATGATTTTATCGTTCAAGGTATAACCTGTTTCGATGATGTCTATAATTTTGTCTTTTAAATCTTCAGTTGGTGCTGGAATCTGGGTGATGGCCTCATGTTTGTCTGCGTCAAAAGGATCACCACTTTTTACTTCTTGTTTTTTAAGACCTTTGCTGTCTAAAATTCCCACCAGTTTGTTTTGAATGAGTTCAACTCCTTTTACCAGTTCTGTATCTTGGCTTTTTTGAATTTCACCCATGCCTCTTTCAAAATCATCCAAAAGGGGAATCATCGCCAAAATCATTTCTTGGTTGGCGGTTTTGAAAAGATCTAATCTTTCTTTGGTGGTTCTTTTCTTGTAATTTTCGAACTCTGCAAAAAGCCTTAGGTATTTGTCTTTTTCAATTTGTATGAGTTCTTCTGGTGAAGGCTGAGTTTCTGGCTCGTTTTGGCTTTCAATTTCTTGACTGGTTTGGGCGTTTGGATCCAAAGTTTCTTCCAGATTTTCTGGGTTGATGTTTTGCTCGGCTTGACTCATGTTTACTTCTTGCTTAAGATTTTCTGTGTTTATTTTCTATATTAAAAATATTGGCAAATAGTTTACACTAAAAACTCCAAAATCTCTGGCTTGGCCAATGATTTTCCCGTCTTTGTACTGGGCTGGATAATAATCTTTTTTCCAGCTTCCGTTGTAAGGATAAGACCGAACAATAATGGCTTTAGGAAGGTCTAAAGGTGAGATGTGATCTGCTTTGATGGCAATCTGAAAGTAGCTTTGAACCGGTGTGTTGTTGTTGTGCAAGGTATGGGTGTTTCCATTTTGAGAATAGATAAAATCAAAATCTTGATAAAATGCGCCTTTTGGAAATGATAGGTCAATTTGGTCATTTGTAAATCGATTGTCTTTATCCCAGTAGAACCGATTGGGGTTTTGTGTTGAAATTTGGGGAAGTGAATTGGTTCTTCCCTTGAGGGTGAAACTGGTTGAACTTTGGTTTCCCACAAAATCTGAAACCACCATTTTTATCTGATAACTTTTGCCATCTTCTAGGGTTAAAATTCCGCTTGACTCGTCGGTAGAAACCATAGAAAGTCCACTTCCAGGTCTAGAAAATGTTTGATAAATCCAGCTATTGGCTTTCATTCGGCTAGGGTAATCTACCAGTGCGTTAATTTTTCTGGTTTCATCAAATGAAAACCTTTCTGCTTTGTAGGTAAAGGTTTTTTGATTATCCACATAGACCTCAATTTTATCAATTCCGTTGGTGTTGGCGTGTCCATCATGTTTGTCGTAAGACTTAATTCCAAAACCAATTTGCCCAGAGGCCAGAAAAGGTGTTGGGAAGTTGGTTGAAACACCAATCGAAACGGGTCCAGTGGTCTTTCCAGAAACCTCAGAGGGGATTTTATCGTTAATCGGGTAGAGGTAAACTCCACTAATTAAAGGTTTTTGGCTGTCTTTTACCGATAATCCAAATTCGAAGGGATTGATAGTCTCTTCGGTTTTTGTGTCTCTAATCTCAAAATGCAAGTGCGGCCCACCCGAACCTCCAGAATTTCCGCTAAGACCTATAATTTCTCCTTTTGTAACGGGGAGATCTTCATCGTTGAGGTATAGATCTACTTCAAAGGCTTCTTGTTTGTACTGCTGCTCTTTGGCGTACTTGGTAATTTTGCCCTAAAACCATCTGAAAGGATAAAAGGATTATAATGAGGTATTTGCTATTCATAATTTAAAGTGTTTGCAAGCAAAAGTAAATTTTAATCAAAACATACCGAAATGTAGCGCATATTTTTGTTAAAATTTGTATATTTGAAATTGTGATTGAATCCTTGGATGCATCACTTTATGCTTTTGTTTTTATGAACATCCAACAAAAAGAGCTGTTTGATCGTTTGAAAAGAAAAATCCAAAGAAAATTGGATGAATTTCAGACCCTTAGCCAAGAAAATATACAACTAAGACACAAGGTTGAATTGTTGGATCAGAAGTTGGAAGAATCCCTAAGAAGAGAATTTTCTCTTAGAGAAGAAAACAAAAGATTAAAAGTGGTACAGGCCATGGTTGGAGATACAGAACAGAAGAAGTTGATGAAGTTGAAGATGAACAAATTGATAAAAGAAATAGATTATTGCATTGAATCCTTAAAACGTCAATAACCTAAGTATGTCTGCGGTAAAAATTAAAATCAACATAGGGGGGAGAATGTACCCACTAACCGTACAGAGCGAAGAAGAGACCACATTAAGGGCGGCAGGAAAAAAAATAAATCAGATGATTAAACAATTTGAAGAAAAGTACCAAATTCAAGACAAACAAGATGTTTTGTCTATGTGTGCGCTTCAGATTGCTGCCAAATTGGAAATGCTAGAATCTGCAGAATCTGGGCAAAACGCCGAACTTACCCAGGCCTTTGAAGAATTAGAACAGATGCTTTCCTAAAGTATCCATAGTTTTTTGTTTTATCAGTTTTTTGAAAGTCTAAATTACTACATCAGTGCATCTATTTTGGTAAACTCAACGTTATATTTTTATATAATAGTGAGATAGATACCCTAAAGGAGGCCCAACTCTTCTAAAAGATTGAGTGTTTTAAAACCAGTGGAACCTTGATTGTATCTTTAACTATAAAACTTGTTTTTATGGAGTTTACTCACAAGTGTCACTGGTGTAGTTTTTTAATTTAAAACATTAAACATGGAATACATTTTAGCCGTAGTAACCTTCTTTTTGGGTTCGGGTATTACTTATTTTTTTGTCAAAAGTAAAGTAGATAACAGAGGAGAACTTTTTTTAAAGGAGGCCCAAATTAAAGCTGAAGCACTTTTGAAAGAAGCAGAAAATGAGTCTGAAAGCATCAAGCGAGACAAAATTCTTCAGGCCAAAGAAAAGTTTTTAGACCTTAAATCTAAGCATGATCAAAGCATCAACAATCGGGAAAAAAAGCTCCAAGAATACGAAGCAAGAATCAAGCAAAGAGACAAACAAAACAAAGATGAATTCAACCTTTTTAGAATTGAAAAGCAAGAATATCTTAAAGAATTAGAGATTTTTGAAGGAAAGAATCAGGCGATAAAGAAAAAAAGCGAGCAGATCGAAATTGCCTACAAGAAAAACGTTGAGCAGCTCGAACAAATCTCTGGCTATTCTGCCGAAAAAGCCAAAGAAGAGCTCAAACTTACTTTGATAGATGAAGCCAAACTCAAAGCGCAGAGCCAAATTCAGGAAATCATAGAAGAAGCCAAACTCAACGCACAATCTGAAGCCAGAAAAATTGTCATCAATTCTATCCAGAGAATCGGAACCGAACAAGCCGTTGAAAATGCTGTTTCTGTTTTCAATATCGAATCAGACGATGTAAAAGGAAGAATCATCGGTAGAGAAGGAAGAAATATTCGTGCCATTGAAGCGGCAACGGGAGTTGAAATTATCGTTGATGATACCCCTGATGCTATTATTCTTTCATGTTTTGATCCTATCCGAAGAGAAATCGCTAGACTTTCTCTTCACAAATTGGTGTCTGACGGTAGAATTCATCCTGCCAGAATTGAAGAAGTAGTAGCCAAAACCAAAAATCAAATCGACGAAGAGATCATTCGAGTAGGAAAACAAACCGTTATGGATTTGGGTATCCATGGATTGCATCCAGAATTGGTGAAAATTGTCGGTAGAATGAAGTATAGATCTTCTTACAGACAAAATCTCCTTCAGCATTCCAGAGAAGTAGCTCATTTGGCCGGAACCATGGCTGCAGAGCTTGGCTTGGATCCAAAACTAGCTAAAAGAGCAGGTCTTCTGCACGATATTGGAAAAGTTCCCGAGCAAGAATCAGAACATCCTCATGCGATTTTAGGGATGAAATGGGCTGAAAAATACGGAGAAAACAAAGAAGTGTGTAATGCCATTGGGGCTCACCACGATGAGATAGAGATGACATCCCTGCTTTCTCCAATTATTCAAGTTTGTGATGCTATTTCGGGTGCTAGACCAGGAGCCAGAAGACAGATGGCCGATTCTTACATCCAAAGGCTCAAAGATCTAGAAACTACCGCTTTAGGATTTGACGGTGTAAACAGTGCTTTTGCTATTCAAGCCGGTAGAGAGCTAAGAGTGCTTGTTGAAAGCGACAAGGTAGATGATGCAAGAGCGGCTCAACTTTCTTACGAGATTACCGATAAAATTCAAAACGAAATGACTTACCCCGGACAGGTGAAGGTAACGGTGATTCGAGAAACTAGAGCCGTGAATATTGCCAGATAAGTTGGTTTGAAAAGTCAAAAAAGCCCAAAGAATTTTCTTTGGGCTTTTTTGTGTTTAGAGGTTTTGTTTATAAGGTTAAAATAACCTCAATGGCTTTGTGGTCGCTTAGGTGGTCTTTAAGTGCTTTGTTTCTTCCCTTTTGAAGTTTCGGATTTTCGCTTTTGGGGGCAGAAATTTGATGAGATAAAGGTTCGATCTGGCTTTGGTTTTTTCTTATCAAAACATAATCTATATGTAAATTTCCATCTACGATAGTAGGAGAGAAGTCTTTTAAGTGGGGATTGCTATCTTCTGAATTTGTGATCTGTAAAAGCGATTCGTACCAATTTTCATCATCTTTGTTGAGGTTTAAATCTCCACAAATCAGTTGCGCAATGCCAGAGGTTTGGTTTTGATCCAAAAGAATTCTAATTTGCTCAAGTTGACTATTGGTAATCGGTTTTTCCATCCCAGAATCCAAATGTGTACCTAAAATTTGAAATTTCTTTCCTTCCTTTTCTCCTTCCAACAAAAGAGCTCCTTTTTTTACCAAACAATCAACTTTGGTGCAGTTTTCATATCGTATTACACCCAGTTGTGTAAGGGGCGTTTTGCTAAAGATCATCACCCCAGAATGGTTTACAAACTCTAGTGTTTGGTGGTTTGCAGGTCCATATTGGTATGGATAAATCTCTTTTAAACCTTCTTGTAAAGATTTTCTTGAGCCATCATGAAACAATTCTTGTAAAACCAAAACATCATAATTGTTTTTTAGGATGAAGTCTTTAATTTCAGATGCCCTATCTTTTCTATAACTAGCCTGAATTTGGGTAGAAAGATCGGCTGCTTTGGGTAAAAAATAAAGATTCCAGCTTAAAATTTTAAGCTGGGTTTCTTGTCCATAAATAAAGGAAGAAATAAGAAACAGACTTCCAAAAAGAATTTTGCTAAGGCCAGATTTAAACTTCAACAACCTGTGCATCGGGCGCGTTATTCATCACAGATTCTATCCCATTGTCTCTGGAGGCTGCAGTAGCATAATTCTGGCTGGTTCCAATAATTTGTCCGTTTCCAGCCTTTAGGTTGAAGCGGAAATCTCCGCCTGTAGTTTCAGTTCTTTCGAAGTTGTCAATGGACAAAGAATTCTTTTTTACCGATTCGATGCCGTTTTTACAACCTTCTTTAGAGCTGTAACCTTCGCTTGACATAATGTTTTGTCCATTTTTTGCTTTAAGCCTAAAACGAAATTCACCTTTTGCATCTTGATAGATTTCAAACATAATTTTGGGTTTTAATTTTGTTCTTGTAAGTTAAGAAATCTTGTCAAGAATTCCAACCGATTTTTGGGCATTGATCTTCTTAGAAATCTTCAATTTCTTTTAAATCTTCTTGATAATCTATCCAGAGATCTGGTTCAATTTTTTCCAGAAGCTTCTGGGTTTTTTGGTTTTCTCTTTTATATAGCCCAAGAAGTTTTGGACTTTGGGAGATGTTACAAGATAAAGATTTCGTTTTTTTGAGAAAATGAATCATTAGCTCCATTTCAAAAGCCGAATCTTTGGCAAATTTGATATGCTTTTTGGCTTCTCTTAAAATTTTTCTAAGAGATTTGTTTACATAGAAATAAGAGTCTTGGTTGATATTATCGAAAGCCAAATCGATTTCTCCCTTTAGATCTTCTAAGTATTCTTCTCTTTGGTGGGTGTCAAAAAGTAGATAACTGAGATATTGTTTGTTTTCGATTTTGTAGCTAGACAGTTTTAAGCAAAGTTCAACCAATGAAGAATAACTCTGCTGTTTGAGTGCTTCCTTGATTTGTGAAATTCCAGCAGATTTCATAAGGTCTGTCTCTTATACACANCCTCCAAGTCCTTTGTACTCGTTTCCGAGAGTATTGAAACAGTGTGGACAAGCCGTAACGATTTTTTTGACCTCATAAGCATTGAGAATCTCTATGTTTTGCATGGCTTGCATTTGGAAAGTAAACTCGTTTCCTGCTCTTTTTGCAGGATCCCCAGTACAGCTTTCTTCTTGTCCCAAAACGGCAAATTCTACCCCTACTTTGTTTAAGATCTTCACAAAGGCTTTGGTGATTTTTTTGGCTCTATCGTCAAAACTTCCAGAACATCCAACCCAGAAAAGTACCTCTGGCGTTTTTCCCTCTGCGACCATTTGGGCCATGGTAGGCACATGTAATTTTGTTGTGTTCATTTTGAAAATGTATTAGGATTGCTCGTCGTCAAAAACTTCAACGGTAGCTTCTCTTTGAATTAATTCTGTGAATTTCCCTCTATATCGAGTTGCACGAACGATGTGGTTGTCTATCCAGTGGTAGTTTCCACCTCTTGGTTTTCCCATCAAAATTCCATGGTATTTGAAACCGTGTTTGTCTAACCATTGGGTAGTTACTTCTCTGTGTGCTTCTGTCCTGGAGGTGAAAAAAGTAATAATGTCTCCGTTTTCATACCATTGGTTGATGGTTTCCAGTGCATCTGGATAAAGCGCTGCGGTAGCCATTCTTTCTGGCTCTTCGTTGGGAATGTCATCGCAGATGGTTCCGTCAATGTCAATCATATAATTCTTAACGTTGTCTGGCAAGACTGGAGAAACCGTTTCTCCATTTTCCACTTTATTGTGTAAAAAAGTCTCTACTTCTTCTTTTTTCATAAGGATTGTATTAGTCTTCGGTTGCCCAATTTAATTTGTCTGCTTGGTTGAATTGCCATGGGGCACCGTTGTTTTCTAGGTTGGTCATCATTAGGTTAAGTTCCATCGGAGCTTCTGAGTTTTCCATCACCATAAAACGTCTTAGTTCTACAATGATAGAAAGCGGATCTATATTGATTGGACAAGTTTCTGTACAAGCGTTGCAAGAAGTACAAGCCCAAAGTTCTTCGGCTGATATTTTATCGTGCAAAAGTGCTTTTCCATCGTCTACAAAAGATCCATTTTGGTCTATGTTTTTGGATACTTCTTCTATTCTATCACGGTCAGGTAATTGGCAAAAAAGAAAATCCCAAGAATGTGAAACCACCAAGTGAGTCTTTCAATAACCATTACCGCTGTATCTGGAAGTGCATTTAGCCATGGAAAAGTAAGCCAAGAAGAAATTGGGAAAGAACCAGCTTTTACAAAATGTTCTGCACCTCTTGCTTGCAAAACGGCATCCGCACCATTCATCGTAAGTAAAGCAGCCATAAAAGCTACCTCCATGTACAAGATATAATTTCCATCGTTTTTGGCCCAACCTTTTAGTTCTTCCATGTTGAGTCTTTTTACTTTTACCACGTTTCTTCTGATTAAGAATATGATACAAGCAACCAATACCAAAAAGGCAAGCACTTCAAAGAAACCAATCATAAAATCGTAAAAACCTCCCATAAAGCTAAGCACTCTGTGGGTTCCGAAAATTCCATCGATGAGTATTTCAATCACCTCAAGGTTGATCAGAAGAAATCCTACATAGACCAAGATGTGTAAGATTCCTGGAATAGGTCGGGTTACCATTTTGCTTTGTCCAAGGGCAACTCTTGCCATGTTGGCCCATCTTTTGGCTGGCTGATCTGTTCGATCTATGTCTTTACCAAGGTTGATGTTTCGGATAAGTTTTTTGATGTTTTTAGTCATAAACCATCCGGCATATACTAAAACGGCAATAAAAGCGAGTTGTTGTAGATATTGCATTTTCCTTTTTTTACTGTTGTTTTTTTTCCTTTTTCGACTTTTTCCCTCCAATTAAAGAAAGTTGAACATATTTTTCAGGGTTTTCTTTTAGATCTTGGGTTAAGTTTTGCAAATTTAACAATGTTTTATTCAAATTTACGTGTAATTCGTCAGAATTTACCAATTTTCCTAGTGTTCCTTCGCTTTGGTTTAGTGCTTGGATGAATCCGTTTAGCTCAAGTAAGGTTTTGTCTAGGTTATCAAGGGTGGTGTCTAGGTTTTTTTCTGTGCTTGCTAAGCTGGTTTCTCCCTGTTTAAGGGTTAATTTAGATTGATTCAAAACCTCAGTGATCTTTGGGTTGTTGTCTTTGGCTAAGCTAGTAAAAGCCTTCGATGTGTTTTCTATTTCGGCTCTGGTTTGGTTGAGATTTTGTAAAACCAAATTCAAATTGGCAATGGATTTTTCTAGATTGTCTCGGTTGGTTTGGTTCAAAACCTGATGGCTTAAAACAAGGGTTTGGTCTAAAGAACCCAAGGCTTGATTGAGTTTTGCTTGAGTAGGATCTAGCCTGTTTTCTAATTGGCTTAAAAAATTTTGTTTGATTTGAGATTGAATCTTAGCCCCATGGCTCAGTTTTTTTCCTTTGTTTTTTGGATTGGTTGTAAGGTTTAAGATTTTTCCGCCCAAAAGACTTGCGTTTTCGATGCTCCCGATAGTGTTTTGGTAAACAGAAAAGGGGCTATTCACTGTAAATTTTACTTCAAAAACAATAGAATCTCCCTGTTGAATGGGGATAATGTCTTCGATGGTTCCTGCTTTAAAGCCATTGATGTTTACAGGTTTAGACTTTTCTAAGCCGCTTACATCGGCAAAATAGGCGCTGTAATAGTATTGTTTGTTGAGCAAATTTTTTCCTTGCAAAAACTGATAAAACCAGACAAAACCCAGTAATATAGCAACACCGCTAAGTCCAACGTAAAAGGCTTTGGATTGTTTCATGTAAAAACCTATTTATTTGAACTTCAATTTACTGAATTTTTTGTTAGCTACCTACTTTGTTGAGATTTTTAGTTTCCAATAATCATCGCGTTTTTAAAACCTTTTGATTTTAACTCCTCTAAGGTTTTTTGCGCATCGGCATAAGAGGTGAATTTACCAAATTGATAACTATAAATCCCATCTTTTTTTACCCGTCTGACAATATACCCTTTAAAGGTTTTGTCTGTGCTTTCATACTTTTGTTTAGAAGCCATAATTTCTATGGTGAAAGGTCCTTTGGCTGTGGCTTGTGCCGCTTTGTTTTCTACTATAAAAGCATCTGAAAAACCACTTTTCTTTACTTTATTTAGAAGTTCAGTTGCTTGCTGAGGAGTAGAAGCACTACCATAATAGTATTTGTATAAGCCTCCAGTTTGTACTACTTCGATGGGTTGGTTTTTAAGCCCTCTCATTTGAGGAGAAGTATTGGGGAATTTGGTTTTAGAGCTTAAAAATTGGACTTTGTAGTTGCCTGATCCAGAGTTTGTATCAACTTTGGGTTTGTCTATAACAGGCTTTTCTTCTTCTACCTGAGCTACTTGTTGCACTTCTTTTTTATAGGTGGCAAAGGCATTGTAAATAGACTCTGCAATTTTTTCTTGCCCATAGAGTTGACTCAAAAACATTCCTTCTTCAGGATTAGTAATAAAACCTGTTTCGATAAGCACTGAGGGCATGGTAGTTTCTCTAATCACCAAAAATCCAGCCTGTTTAACTCCCCTTGAAAATCTAGATGCGTTAGATTTAAACTGGTTTTCTACTAGCTCTGCAAATCGTATAGAATTGTCCAAATGTTTGTTTGTATAGAGCGTAAGACCAATTAGATCTTCTATGGAATTTGGGTCGAAGTTTTGGTAGACCTCTTTGTAGTTGTCTTCCAGATAAATTACCGAGTTTTCTCTTTTGGCAATATCCATGTTGTCTTCTACTCTATGAAGTCCCATTACGTAACTTTCTGTACCAAAGGGGTCTGTTTTTTTGTTGGCGTTACAGTGAATAGAAATGAACAAATCTGCCTTATTTCTATTGGCAATGGCTGCTCTTTCGTGAAGTGGAATAAAAACATCGCTGCTTCGGGTGTAGATAATTTGCACATCTTTGTGGTTTTTAGCAATCATTCCTCCAACCATTTGTGTAATTTGTAGGGTAATATCTTTTTCGCGGTATCCACCAAATCCTGTGGCTCCTCCGTCATCTCCTCCATGGCCTGCATCTAGAACCACAACGAATTTTTTGTTTTGTCCAAAAGCAGGGCTAAAAAATAAAAAAGCAAAAAGCGGAAAAAGCAGTCTAAAAATGTTTTTCAATGTAAATCGTGCCATAAAAGTATTTTCTGTATTTTTGAAACCAATATGAGAGAAATCTTTCAATCCCATCTTTATGCCAAAAATAGAATGTTTCTGCCAAATATTCAGTCAGTTTCGTGTCTATTTTTATACTTTTTTCTACTGGGAACCTCTCTTTATGCCCAAAACCCTTCACAAACAAAGCCTTCGGACAGTATTAATGTAGACAACAGTGCGGTTAAAAGTCGAAAGCCCAATGGACTTGAAGGGATTGTGGTTTACAATTCTGATTATCAAACCCACAGGTATTCTGATAAATCTACCATTTTAGAAGGAAATGCCACTGTTGAGTACACCAACATCACCCTAACGGCAGATTATATTAGAATAGACTGGCAGACCAATGAGGTTTTTGCTTCAGCCAAATTAGACGAGTTTGGAAACATTGTAAATCCAACCATTTTTAAAGAAGGAGACCAAGAGTTCGAATACGAGAGTTTTTCGTTTAACTTCAAAACCAAAAAAGGTATTGCCAGCAATGTGAGAACCACCTTAGAGGAAGGAGCGGTGGTGGTTTCAGACAAAGTCAAAAAAATTACAGATTCAATTTCTTATTTAGGCAAATCGATTTATACCACGGACAAATATTATGTAGCCAAACAAGATTCTCTACCAGATTATCACCTTCAGCTATCCAAAGCCAAATTAACCAAAGACAAAGACATCGTCTCTGGACCAGTACAACTATATATAGAGAACGTTCCAACGCCTTTGGTTCTTCCTTTTTTTTATTTTCCATATGCCAAAACTCAGAGCGCGGGACTTATATTTCCTAAGTTTGGTGAGAGACAAAGCGTGGGATTCTATTTAGAAAATATTGGATATTATCAACCCATTGGTGATTATGCCGATGTAAAATTAACCGCAGATATATATTCTAAAGGGAGTTATGGCGTTAATTTGGAGGGGAGATATATAGAGCGGTATAAATTTTCTGGTAACTTAAATTTTGATTACAACAGTCTTAATTTTGGGACTGTAGGACTAGAAGATTTTACTACCACCAAGCAGTTTAGGTTTACTTGGAACCATAATCAAGACCCCAAAGCCAATCCTTATTTGGTTTTAAATGCCAATGTA
Source organism: Flavobacteriaceae bacterium (assembly GCA_004359435.1). Taxonomy (GTDB): domain Bacteria; phylum Bacteroidota; class Bacteroidia; order Flavobacteriales; family Weeksellaceae; genus PTET01. Next base: position 102,963 of record PTET01000003.1, on the reverse strand, counting down.
AATTATTCTACTTCTAGCTATTTTAGGAATTCTTTAGAAAGTGCGAATTTTTTAAACCGAAACAATCTTACCAATACCATAAGTTCTTCTGTTTCCCTTAGAAAATCTTTTCCCGAACTTCCCATTTCTATGTCTTTGAATTTGAATCATTCTCAAAGAAACGGAACTTCTTCTGAGGATGCTACGGTAGATTTCACCCTTCCTCAATTCAATTTAACCCTTCAGAGGCAATATCCTTTTGCACCAAAAGTAGGCCCCAAAAGTGGATTGTTAGAGAATTTAAGTGTTGGATATGTGCTGGATATAAGAAATCAGGTTACCACCACAGACAAAGAAGCGTTTTCTGCCCAAATGTTTAGAGATTTTAGAACGGGAGCTTTGCATACCGTTAATTTAGACACCAAAGAAAATATACTCAAGTACTTTTCTTTGAACCTTAATGCCAATTATCAAGAAAAAATGACCCTCAGTACGGTTTCTAAATCCCTTTCGGAAGTGGTTCAGGAAACAGAGGATGGAACAAATCAAACCAGCAGTGTGGTAGAGAGTCAAACCATCGATGGTTTTGATACATTTAGAGAATTTGGTTTTTCGGCCTCTATGGGTACCACCCTTTATGGGATGCTCAATTTTAGCCCAAACAGTAAAATAAGAGCCATTCGACATTTGGTAAAACCCAATTTGAGTTATAACTACAGACCCGATTTTTCTAGAGATTCTTGGGGTTATTTTGATACCTATGTGGATGCCAATGGAAATTTGGTGCGTTATTCTCGTTTTGACGGCTCTATTTTTGGTGGACCCAGTTCATCAGAAAATCAGTCTTTGGGAATTAGTATTTCTAACAACATCGAGCTCAAAATCAAAAAAGACCAAAAGCTTTTTGGTGATCCACTGGCATGGATAGGATTAAAGGATGATTCGAAAGTAAAAGAATCTGCACTTGAAAAAGAAAATTCTTCTAAAGATCTTTCTTTGAATGAATCCCCTGCTGAAGCAGAAAAAATACAGACGGATTTGTACAGAAACATCAAAATTATCGACCAACTTAATTTTAATACCAACTATAATTTTGCGGCAGATTCTTTCAAATGGTCAGATTTTTCATTCAGTGCTACCAATGGTTTCTTTGATAATTTAATTTTGGCCCGGGCATCCGCGGTGGTAGATCCATACAAAAGAGAACTCAATACTTCCGGTACGGGCTTCACCAAAATAGATGAGTTTGGAAATTTCGCTCTTTCGAGTTACAATCTCAATTTGAGCGCCAATTTTAATAACAATACTTTTAAGAAAGACAAAAATACCCCAAGTGGAGAAAGAGGGATGCTACGATTCGAAGATTATCAGTTCGATCAAAACGGCTATTCTTATGCGGTAATGCCATGGAATTTGTCTGTTTCTCTAAATCACAATTATAGTAAGGGACTTTCTTTGGACTCTAACGAAAGAACTTCTTTTAATTTTGATGGAAGTATTAAACCTACTCCCTATTGGACTGTGGGCGGAAGTATTGTGTATGACGCACAAAGCAAGGAGTTTTTGGTGCCCAGTTTAAATTTTACAAGGGATCTTCGAAGTTTTCAGATCAACTTTAGCTGGATTCCCTCGGGTACTAATGCCACTTGGACTTTCCATATCTTTATAAAAAACCCTATGTTAAAAGATTTACAGTACAAAGAAAGAAATTTCTAAATCATGAAAAAAGCCATCGAAACCACACTAGCCCCTGCAGCCATTGGTCCATATAGCCAAGCCGTTTTGGTTGGGAATCTTTTGTTTGTTTCGGGTCAAATTCCACTGGATCCAAAAACGGGAGAATTAAAAAACGGTATAGAAAATCAAACCTTACAAGTATTAGAAAATTTAAAAAATATTCTATTTTCAGCCGATTTCGATTTTAGCCATGTGGTGAAAACCTCTATTTTTTTGACCGATTTAAATGATTTCCAGACCGTAAACGAGCTTTATCAAAAAGCTTTTTCTGATCCTTTTCCTGCCAGGGAAACGGTTCAGGTGAGTGCACTTCCTAAGGGAGCTAGCATAGAAATATCCTTGATTGCCCAAAAAGATAATTAACATACAAATGGATAGGTATCTAGAGAAAATCGTGCTTTTTATGTTGGCCTTTTTGGTTTTTGTAGGAATTATTCTCCTTGGTATGTTTTTGCTGAAAAACCAAATAGAAATTGGATATAAAATCGGCTGCTGGATAGATCTTTTCAACCATCGAGTAGCCTTTTTCAAGCAAAGCAATTTGGCGATGAAGTTTCTACTTTTGCCTTTTTTTGGGATTGCAACGCTTTTGGCTCAGATTACAGTGGGAGGATTGCTGCAAAAAGGTAGGGCTGCTTTTGCCAATTTGATGGTTTTAATCCTAATGGGATTTGTCAAATGGTTTTTTCTGTTTTCGGCCAAACTTCCCTTTTGGTATTTGTGTCTTACTTTGTTTGTGATGCTTAGTGTGGGATGGCTTGGCTCTGGATGGATTCAAAAATGGCAACAAACCGAAGATTGATACTTTTAGGTTAATTCAGACGAAAGTCCTCTTGAAAGTAGGGCTCTGTGTTTGGGTTTTAATTCTTCTAAACTGCCAGTTTTTACCTCGCATTTTCCTTTGTGATGAATAAGATAAGTACACTGTTCGGCTTGAATAGGTGTGTGCTCGCAAATTTCAATCAGACAATCAATTACATAATCGAAAGTATTAAAATCATCGTTATGTACCACAATATGATGGGTTTGGTCTGTTTCTTCTAAAAGCAGAACATCTTGCCCTAAAGGACTTTCCTTTTCTTTTGTAGAGAAGCTAGCGTTTAACGGGTAAATTTTAAAGCGATCCATTGGTCTTTTTCTTTGGTTTCAATATGTTCTAAACCTAAATTTTCACAAACCTCTACAATGTCTTGTTTATCAAAATGATACAATCCGCTTAAAAAGACACTTCCCTTTGGATTTAAAACAGACACGTAACTGGGTAAATCTTGCAGCAAAATGTTTTTGTTGATATTGGCCAAAATTACATCAAATTTTTGATCTGTAAGTAAACTTGCATCGCCTTGTAAAATGGTGCAATCTACTTGGTTTTTCTGGCAATTTTCAATTGCGTTTTCAAAAGACCAAGTGTCGATGTCTATTCCAAGAACAGACTTTGCGTTTTTCATTTTGGCGAAAATGCCTAGAATTCCAGTTCCACAGCCCATGTCTAGTACTGTTTTTCCATCGAGTTGTTCTTCCAAAAGAAAAGAAAGCATCAAGCTGGTGGTTTGGTGATGACCCGTACCAAAAGACATTTTGGGCTGAATTTTAATGCGATAAGGCAAATCTTTTTCTGGGTGAAAATCGGCATGAATGTAGATTTTGTCTTCTATGGTAAGTGGGGAAAAATTTTCTTCCCACTTTTGGTTCCAGTTGATTTGCTCAATTTCTTCTTTGCTAAAGGAAATTTCGCAATCTAAAGCATCAATAATTTCGGTTATTCGATCTTGGCAATCTTCATTTTTAAGAATGTACCCAAGAAGTTTATTTTCTTCCATCTGAAAACTTTCAAAAGGAAGTTCTGCCAAGTAGGCCATTAAGATTTCTGACCAAATTTCAGGATTTTCTAGGGTAAAAGTGTATTGAAGGTAATTCATCAGAAGCTATAACAAAGGGTTGAAAAATCTTCGGCTTTTAAACTTGCGCCTCCTATAAGTCCTCCATCGATGTTGGGCTGGGCAAAAATCTCTTTGGCATTGGAAGGATTCACACTTCCTCCATATAAAATGGAAATTTCACTGGCAACTTCTAAACTAAAAGTCTGGGCTAATTTCTCTCTGATAAAACCATGGATTTCTTCTGCTTGCTGTGGACTAGCCGTTTTTCCAGTCCCAATAGCCCAAACGGGTTCGTAAGCCAGAATTACCTTTTGAATCGCCTCTTTGCTCAGAGAAAAAAGTGCATTTGAAATTTGGGTTTCTATGGTTGTAAAATGCTTTCCATTTTCTCGCTGCTCAAGGGTTTCGCCTATGCAATAGATAGGGGTGAGGTTGTTTTCAAGGGCCAGTTTTATTTTTTTTCCTATTTTTTCATCGTCTTGGCCGTGGTATTGTCTTTGCTCAGAGTGACCTAAAATCACACCTTTTACCCCAAGGCTGGTAAGCATTTGGGCAGAAACTTCACCTGTGTATGCCCCTGAGATATGCTCGGACATATCTTGCGCATACACTTGGATATCAGTTTGTTTTAGCTTTTCTAAAGCTAGTTGTAAAAGTGGAAAAGCTGGAGCCACAATTATTTGGCAGTTTGGTTTGTTTTGGGCTATTTGGATTGAAATTCCCTCAAGCAATTCCTCAGATGTAGAGGCATTTAGATTCATTTTCCAGTTTCCGGCAACTATTTTAGTTCTCATTTTTTATATTTTTTTAAAGTCGGCTTATTACTAATTAGTTAAGAGTGTATTTAACTCCTGCTTGTCTTTAGGAAAATTTTGCCAGTTGGTTTTACGATAAACCACACCTTTTTTTAGTATCATAAGTCCTGGATTGCTTCGGTTGATGGTTTTGAGCGTTGTACCATCCATTTGACAATTTTGAGTCTGAAAATCGTAGCCCGTAGGAGAGGTTCCATAGGTTTCTAGGTTTTCTTGTTTGAGTAATTGTGCCAATTGTTTGGCTCTTTCTAGACCTTTTGGATCGGCTTTTTCGGGATTATAACTGGTAATGATAAAAACCAAAGGTTTGCTTAAAATTTCTTGGGTTTTGTCTTCTTCACCACAGTTAATATCGAAGTCTTTCACTGGAGGTTCGTACCCACTAGAAATTTTTACATTTCGGGTTTTAGATTCAACCATTTCCCATCTTGGTTTTTCCCACCAAAGTTCATCCATGTACTGTTTGTCTGTAATTTCTACTTCGGTGTTGTCACCTTTTTGTTTCATGGTATAGATTACTTGATACTGAGGAGGTGTAAGACCTAGCTCTTCAGCACTTTTCATACCTTTAATTAGGTCTTTTCCAGGAGCATAGGCTCTGAAATCTTTGATAGGCATCTTATAAATACCAAGATAGGCGATGAAGATAGAAATACTCATTAAAACAGTGGAAAGTACAGTGGAAATAGAATTAGAAAACAAAGGCCTAATGTGAGTTCTTCCAAAATATAAAACCAAAATCATAATCAATAGCACCAAGTCTTTTTGGAAAGATTGCCAAGGTTCTAATTTTAGAGCATCTCCAAAGCATCCGCAATCGGTAACTTTATTAAAATAGGCAGAATAGAAAGTGAGAAAAGTAAAAAATACAATCAGTCCAAGTAGAGAAACAAGGGTAAAATTTTTGTGTTTTCCAAGTAAAAGCAAAATTCCAAGGAGAATTTCAAGCAGCACAAAAAAAGTAGAAAGCATAAGAGCATTTTCTGCCAAAAAGGGAAGATTGAAAATCTCAGGTGAAAAATATTCTTCTAGCTTAAATGAAAATCCAATGGGATCTATGGTTTTGGCTAGTCCAGAGAGGATAAAAATTACCCCAACAATTATTCTAAACAGATTTACAAGGTATTTCATGCGTCAAAATTTTTTTCATTTAAGAGTATTAAAGAGAACACACCATAGTTTATCATATCCAAATAATTGGCATCCAAACCTTCAGATACTATGGTTTCACCTTTGTTGTCTTCAATTTGTTTGATGCGCAGAATTTTTTGCAAAATTAAATCGGTAATTGAGCTCACGCGCATGTCTCTCCAAGCCTCACCATAATCATGGTTTTTGTTTTCCATCAAATTGAAGGCGAGATTAGATTTTTCATCGAAATGTTTTAGGGCTTTTTCAGGGCTAAAATCGGGGCTAGAAACCACTCCATGTTCCAGTTGAATCAGTGCAATAATCGAGTAATTGATAATCCCGATAAATTCTTCTCTAATTCCGTCAGAAATTTTTTGGGTTTTGGCCTCTTGTATACTTCTAATTCTATTGGCTTTGATGTAGATTTGATCTGTAAGAGAAGGAAGTCGAAGGATTCTCCAGGCAGATCCATAATCTTTGAGCTTGGCCGAAAAAAGCGATCGACAGACTTCCATGGCATTTTTGTACTGCTGGGAGGTATTTTCTTTTTCCATTTCTGAAGATATCATAAGTTGATTGTCGTATATAGTTGTAAATTTAGGCCTATAATCTGTAATTTACAAACTGTGACCCTAAACTGTAATGGAACTTTGCTAGATTTAACAAGCCCTAAGGTAATGGGCATTTTAAACATAACTCCAGATTCTTTTTTTGATGGTGGAAAAAACAGTACGGTAGACTTGGCTTTAAAAGCGTGTGAAAAGATGGTTTTAGAAGGTGCAGACCTTATAGACATTGGTGCGCAATCCACAAGACCTGGGGCGGAGTTTTTGTCTGAAGAAATCGAAATTCAAAGACTAGAGCCAGTGATAAAGGAATTGACAAAGTCTTTTCCAAAGGTAATTTTTTCGGTAGATACTTTTTATGGAGCAGTTGCCCAAAAGGCAGTAGAGTGGGGGGCGAGCATGGTAAATGATGTTTCTGGTGGAGGGTTAGATCCCAAGATGTTCGATGTGATTTCAGATCTTTCTGTTCCCTATGTATTGATGCATATGGGCGCTACCCCGGCAACCATGGGGCAAAACATCCCTACATACAAAGACGTTTGTATAGAAGTAAATTATTTTTTGATGGAAAAAGCCAATGTTTTACTACAAAAAGGGATTTCGGACATAGTTTTAGATCCTGGTTTTGGTTTTGGTAAAACCCTTGAAGATAATTATGCTTTGTTGAACCATCTTTCTTTTTTGGGACTTGGAAATTTTCCGATTTTGGTGGGTGTTTCTAGAAAATCAATGGCCTATAAACCTCTTGGAATAAGCCCAAATAAAGCTTTAAATGCAACCACAGCCCTTAATGTTATGGCCCTTGAAAGAGGAGCGAACATCCTTCGGGTACACGATGTGTTAGAGGCCAAGCAGGCATGTGAAGTATTTGCTTTGCTAAAGAATAATAGGTAGAGACGGGTTTTCGAATAAAAAAGCTTCCCGTTTGAATTTCAAGCGGGAAGCTTTTTTTATTATTTCTTATCTCCGCTTACCTTGGTAGAGTCTGTTTTGTCCCCACATTTACCCTCACCACATTTACCCTCACCACATTTCCCTTCTCCGCATTTCCCTTCTCCGCATTTGGCGTCAGCACTTTTTTCAGTTGCATCTGCTTTGGTTGTGTTTTTACAAGAAGTAAAAACGGTACTTGCCATTACTCCTAGAGCCATGGTTCCAACTAAGATTGATTTTTTGTTCATGATAAAAAGTTTTTAAGGTTAAAATTTGTTGTTTGTTGTTTAATTGATTGGTTATTGATAATATTAAATGTCCTCTATATAGGTTTGTAGCCCAAAATCAAGTTGTTTTCGATAGAAAAGTCTAGAAATTGTTTCACCTCTTTTTGGATGTTTTTTTGGTCTTTTTCGTATTTGGAAAAAATTTCTTCCAATTGCAAAATGCTTGTACTCTCTTCATTGATTTTTAAGAGCATTTCAACAAATGGATAAGAAAAATCGTTAAACTTCACTTGTTTGGTGAAATAATCCCGATGAATGGTAACAAAATATTGTCCTTTGTCCTTCTTTTTGATTTCGTTTGCATTTTTGATATGAAAGGGATAAGAAATCGGAAAAATTCTGATTTCTGGATTGGGAACCAAAATTTCGGATTGCAATTCTTTTTGGTTAGTAAAAGGTTCTATCTCTAGGTCTTCCATCATAAAAATCTCAATTTCTAGCCATTCGTAAAGCAATAAATCCAGTAAAAAGGGAAATTCCTTTTTGAAAGGAAAGGCATTTTGGGTATAGAACTCGTAAAATTCAAAAGGAAGTTTCCAAACTTGAGGCGTTTGACATTTGTGATTTTCAAAAAAATAAGAAACCGTTTTTTTCCATCTGTGTTTTCCTATCAATTCTTTTGCAATGGGAAAGGCTGTTTTGAGTGTATCTTTGATGATGTTGAAAACCAATCTTCTGTACTGAAACGTATGATTTTGTATGCTGGTTTTGGGCTCGTTTAGTCCCGTTCTGCAATACATTCCCAGTTCGGTCTGGAGTTCAAATGTCTTGTTTTTTGGACTTTTCATACAGATTGGGTGGATTGGACGGTTTGGGTTTTCAAAGTCTCCTGTTTGATTTGTCTAAGCGATTGGATTTCCTCTTGCAAAACCTTCATTTCTGGAATGTTGAAATCTCTTTCCAAAAGTACTGGTACATCTCTTTGCAAATTTTCAAAGGCATATTTGTAGAGATCAAAAACTGGATCAATAATTTCAGCACCGTGGGTATCGATAATCAAATGCTTATTGACCTTATAATGACCCGCCATATGAATGTATTTGATTTTTTCTAGTGGAAGAGACAAAAGAAAGTTTTTTGCATCGTACTTGTGATTGAAAGAATTTACGTACACGTTGTTCACATCCAGAAGCAATTCGCAGTCCGTTCTTTTGACAATTTCACCAATAAATTCTGCCTCTGTCATTTCCGCTTTCAGAACAGTATAATAACTTCCATTTTCCAGAATCAATCTTCTGCCCAAAATGTCTTGTACTTGCTTGATATTGTCCACCACTTTGTTTATGGCATCCTCAGTGAAGGGAATCGGAATCCGTGGCAATAAAGAGGATACCTTTCCAGTACCTTTTTAAATTCTCTTTTCCAATATCCGCCAATTCCGATCCAATTTTCTGGAGCAACTTCAATAAAATCTGGTTTCAGTGTATTGCTTTCCAAAAATTCAGAAGAAAAGTCTTTGCGGTATCCTAATCCTACCATAATTGAATTTCAAATTGAAAAAATGATAATTGCCAGATTTGTATCTATATGTAGCAAATTAGAAGTGCGAAATAGTTGTTCAATCGCACAAAAAAAGCTTCAACTGAACATCACCAAAAGCAAAAAAACAATCACAAAGTTTTTGACCTTGTGACTGTTTTGTGCTAGGTTCCCAAAAGAGGGATTGTTTTTTTTCATAATGATTTACTATATGAATTTCTTTTGGAAATGCTAAGAGTTCAAATCAATGAATCCCTTCATTCAAATCCCTTTGGATGGCATCTTCTAGGGCTTTGTTGTTTTCTGCTCTTAGTTTGAGTTTGGTTCTCCCATGTGCCACCAAATTTAACTGGGTAAACATGGTTGCCACTTTGATGGCAGTTGGCATAAGGGCTGCGGGTGGAACCACCAAATCCAAGAATCCAGCAGTCACTGCCGAAGAAGGATTGTACAACTCTGCATTGTTAACAGACCTCTCTAGATAAACAGGAGACAGTCTGTTTCTTGCGATTTGGATTCCTGCATGGTGCATGGTCATCCCGATGAGAACTTCATTGAGTCCAATTTTGAAATCTCCTTCTACTCCAATTCTGTAATCCGAAGAAAGAAGCATAAATCCTCCTTTGGCGATGGCGTGCCCAGAACATGCTGTGATGATAGGCAGTTTGAAGGAAGACATTCTCAGGGCAAAAGTAGAGCCTTTTGTCACCAAGGCTTTGGCTGAATCTAGGTCTTTTTGCATGATTTTTAGGTCATATCCACCGCTAAACATTCCTTCTGTTCCAGTTAAAATCACCACTTCGTTTGCTTTTTCTGCAGCATCAAAGGCAGCATTCAGTCCATCCAAAACCTCTGGGGAAATGGCATTGGCTTTTCCGTTTTGCAGAGTGATGATACAGTATCCCTCTTTGAAACTCTCGTATTTTACCAGTTCATTCATACTATTTCTTTTGTATTTTTTGTCTATTTATTTTGATGAGATTCAAATCAAATTAACCAATGATTCCCATCAACCTGTTTTTGATGATGTCTTCTGCTTCTTTTACCATGTTGTTAAGTAGGTCTTCACAGCTTGGAACGTCGTTAATCAATCCCACTACCATTCCAGCAGCCCAGATTCCATCGTCCAAATCACCAGCCTCGATGCATCTTTCTTTTCCTCTTTTCCCAGCCACTAGGGGTTGAATGTCTTTGAATTCTGTTCCTGGTTTGGCTTCCAAAGCAACCACTTCTTCTGCGATTTTGTTTTTGAACACACGTGCGGTGTTGTTCATGGTTCTGAAAATGAGTTCAGTTTGGGTTTCGTTTGCCGCCACCATCGCATCTTTCATGTTTTGGTGAACAGGAGCTTCTTTGGTCGCCACAAAACGGGTTCCCATATTGATTCCTTCCGCTCCCAATGCCAAACAAGCCGCAAGCTGAGAACCAGTACCGATTCCTCCTGATGCCACCATCGGAATTTTGAGTTTTTGGAATGCCGCTGGCAAAAGAACCAAGTTGGTTACATCGTCTTCTCCTGGGTGACCTGCACATTCAAATCCATCTACACTCACCGCATCACAACCAATGCTTTCTGCTTTGAGGGCATGTCTCACAGAAGTACATTTGTGGATGACTTTGGCTCCAACCGCTTTGAAAAGAGGCATAAACGGCTCCGGGCTTCTTCCCGCAGTTTCAAAAATACGTACACCTGCATCAATAGCTGCTTGCAAATATTCTGCATAAGGAGGTGGAGTAATGGATGGCAAAACGGTGATGTTTACCCCAAAAGGTTTGTCTGTTAAGGTTCTGCACTTTTCGATTTCTTCTTTGAGTCTTTCTGGTGTAGGTTGGGTAAGGGCTGTAATGATTCCCAATCCTCCTGCATTGGATACTGCAGCAGCCATTTCGGCTGTTCCTACCCACATCATTCCTCCTTGGATAATCGGGTGTTTGATACCCAACAATTCTGTAATTCTTGTTTTCATATATGTCTAATAAGCTTTGTTTTATAGTTTACTTGCGGCCTGGGCACCTTCTTTTATCGCTCTTTTGGCATCTACTTCAGAGGCGAATTTGGCTCCACCAATAATTTCACAATCAATTCCTTTTTGGGTTAGTTGATTGAATAATTCATTTTCTGATTCTTGTCCTGCACAGATTACTACATTGTCTACCTGTAAAAGCTGGTCTTTTCCATCTTGGGTAAAGTGTAGGCCTAAATCGTCAATTTTTTTGTACTGAACACCTCCTATGTATTGGATGCCTCTTTTTTGAACGGCGGCTCTATGCACCCATCCTGAGGTTTTTCCAAGTTTGTCTCCAAATTTTCCTTCGCTTCTTTGAAACATAAAAACCTCTCTATCGGCTTTCGAAAATTCGGGCTTTAGGCCTTCGATTCCAGATCTTGCATTAAGTGATTTGTCAATTCCCCATTCTTTGAGCCATAAATCTACATCCAAAGCAGTTGATTTTCCTTGGTGTAAAAGGTACTCGCTTACATCATATCCAATTCCACCAGAGCCTATTACAGCCACTTTTTTTCCAACAGGTAATTTGTCTTTGACAACTTGGGTGTAACTAAGCACGGATGGGTGATTGATGCCTTCAATGTTGGGGACTCTGGCTTTTACACCGGTAGCCACAATTACTTTGTCGAAATCTGTAAGTTCTTCTAATCCAACTTTGTGGTTGAGTTTTAAAGTTACCCCATGGATTTCAATCATCTTTTTGTAATATCTCAAAGTTTCGAAAAACTCTTCTTTTCCTGGAATTTGGCTCGCAATGTTAAACTGTCCACCAATCTGATTGGCTGCCTCAAATAGGGTTACTATGTGTCCTCTTTGGGCGGCAAGGGTGGCAGCAGACAATCCAGCGGGTCCAGACCCAACAACCGCTACCTTTTTGGGAGAATCGGTTTGGGTGTAATTTAGTTCAGTTTCGTGGCAAGCTCTAGGATTTACAAGGCAGGAAGCGATTTCTCTTTTGAAAACATGGTCCAAACAAGCCTGATTGCAAGCGATACAAGTATTGATTTGGTCTGATTTCCCCTCAGCTGCCTTGGCAACAAAAAAGGAATCCGCCAAAAAGGGTCTTGCCATAGAAACCATGTCTGCATCACCATCTGCCAAGATTTTTTCTGCTACCTCTGGCGTATTGATGCGGTTTGTGGTAACAAGTGGAATGGAGACCTCGGATTTCATTTTTTTGGTCACCCAGGTAAACGCGGCTCTTGGAACCGAAGTGACAATGGTCGGAATTCTGGCCTCATGCCAACCAATTCCCGTATTGATGATATTGACTCCCTCTTTTTCCAGTGCTTTGGCCAGTTTTACAATTTCTTCCCAAGAAGAACCTCCTTCTACCAAATCCAGCATGGAAAGTCGAAAGATGATGATGAATTCTTTTCCGACTGCTTCCCTTATTTTTCGAACGATTTCCAAGGGAAAACGCATGCGGTTTTCGTATTCTCCTCCCCATTTGTCGTCTCTGTGATTGGTTCTTTTGGCCAAAAATTGGTTGATGAGATATCCTTCAGACCCCATGATTTCCACTCCATCATACCCTGCAAACTGAGCCAATTTGGCTGCAGAAGCATAATCATTGATGGTAGAATCCACCTCAAACCCCATGAGTTTTCTGGGTTTGAACATTCCTATGGGTGCTTTGATAGAAGAAGGAGCCGCATTGAAGGGATGGTATCCGTATCTTCCAGAATGCAGGATTTGCATGCATATCTTTCCGCCTTCCTTGTGTACGGCCTCGGTAATCACTCTGTGTTTTTTGGCGGTTCTTTTGCTGCTCATTTGGCTGGCAAAAGGGCTAACCCAACCGCTGATATTGGGAGAAATCCCACCTGTAACGATGATTCCTACACCCCCTTTGGCTCTTTCTGCATAAAAAGCAGCCATTTTGTTGTATCCATCTTTTTCTTCTTCCAGTCCCGTGTGCATAGACCCCATTAGGGTTCTGTTTCTAATGGTAGTGAAACCAAGGTCTAAGGGAGAAAGAAGCAAAGGATAAGCAGAAGTCATGTTTGGAAAGATAGATTTAAAATTGATTGAAAATTTTGTTTATGCAAGTTATTGAATTTTTAGAAATTCGGACCATTCTTTTATCTGATCTCTGCATTTGGCAGCTGAAATAAAATCTAAATTAGCCGCAAAGGCTTCCATCTCTTTTTGTTTTTCTCTTATTTTCTTTTCTAACTCGTCTTTTTCTAAACTAGGAACATTTTGTTGGGTAGGTTTGTTTTTGTCTGCTGGTAGATACTGAATAATTTCTGTACCTAGAACACTTTGGGTGATTTTTTTATTGAGTGCCTCTGGTTTTTTGTTGTGTTTTTTGTTGTAGGCCTCTTGTTTTTTTCTTCTATCCAAAGTATCGTCGATGGTTCTTTGCATGCTTTGGGTAATTTTATCAGCATAGAAAATCACTTTACCTTCCACATTTCTAGCTGCCCTTCCAGCGGTTTGGGTAAGGGATCTGTGGGAGCGAAGAAATCCTTCTTTGTCTGCGTCAATAATGGCTACCAGAGAGACCTCGGGCAAATCTAATCCTTCCCGAAGTAAGTTGACTCCTACCAGAACGTCAAAAATTCCGAGCCTTAAATCTCTCATAATTTCTACCCTTTCCATGGTGTCAACATCAGAATGTATATATCTGGTTCTAATTTGATGGGCAAGGAGATATTTGCTGAGTTCTTCGGCCATCTTTTTGGTTAAAGTGGTTACCAAAACCCTTTGATCTTTTTCAGCACGAAGCAATATTTCGTGCATCAAATCGTCAATTTGATTGAGGCTGGGTCTAATTTCTATGATTGGATCTAGCAGTCCGGTGGGTCGAATGATTTGCTCAACATAAACACCCGATGTTTTTTGAAGTTCGTAATCGGCCGGAGTTGCGCTCACATAAATCACTTGGTTTTGAATGGCTTCGAACTCTTCAAATTTAAGAGGTCTGTTGTCTAGAGCAGAAGAGAGCCTAAAGCCATGTTCTACCAAATTCTCTTTTCTAGATCTATCTCCTCCATACATGGCATGTACCTGAGGTAAAGTAACATGGCTTTCGTCTACCACCATAAGGTAATCTTTGGGAAAATAATCTAGCAGGCAAAAGGGTCTTTCGCCGGGTTTTCGATTGTCTAAGTATCTCGAATAATTTTCGATACCAGAGCAGTAACCAAGTTCTTTGATCATCTCTAAATCGAATTCGGTTCTTTCTTTCAGCCTTTTGGCTTCTAAGGTTTTTCCGATTTCGTTGAAATAACTATACTGGGCAAACAAATCTTCTTGAATGGATTTTATAGACTGATCCAAAACTTCTTTGGAAGTTACAAAAAGACTAGAGGGAAAGAGCTTGTACTTTTCTAGGTTATCTATTTTCTGAAAACTTACCGGATGAATCAGGCTGATTTTTTCTATGGTATTGCCATAAAACTCAAAACGGAGTGCCAAATCTGAATAAGCGGGAAAAACATCTACAACATCTCCTTTGACCCTAAAATTTCCCCGATTGAAATCTGTAGCCACTCTACTGTAAAGGGATTCTACCAGTTTTTGTAAGAAATGGGTTTTTGTCATTTGCATGCCCACTTCTAATTCTAAAGTATTTTTGCTGAATTCCACAGGGTTTCCAATTCCGTATAAGCAAGAAACAGACGCAATTACCACCACATCTCTTCTGCCTGAAAGCAGAGACGAGGTAGCGCTGAGTCTTAGTTTTTCGATTTCTTGGTTGATGGAAAGATCTTTTTCGATGTAGGTTCCAGAGGCTGGGAGGTAGGCTTCGGGTTGATAATAATCGTAGTAAGAAACAAAATATTCAACGGCATTGTCAGGGAAGAATTGCTTGAATTCTTCGTACAGTTGGGCGGCTAAGGTTTTGTTGTGAGCCAAGATTAAAGTAGGTCTTTGGGTGGCTTCTATTACATTGGCAATGGTGAAGGTTTTCCCAGATCCAGTTACCCCAAGCAGAGTTTGGTATTTTTCATTTTCTGTAATGCCTCGACTCAAAGATTCTATGGCAGAAGGCTGGTCTCCAGTGGGAGAAAAGTCAGATTTAATTTNATGGTCGTATTCGTGTTGAATTACTCGGGCTCTAATATCGGAAAAAACTTCGTTATGTTTTTGCCAATTTTCATCATACCACTCAAGGGTGATGGTAGGCTTTCTGTATACATCTTCTCGAACGTTAGGAATACTCAGACATCCTTCCTGAAAAGCCCAAGGTTCACCTTCTTCCTTAGTTATTTTAGGGTTGATAAAGACTTTTTTAAAAGTTTTTAGCTCTTCTTCTATTTTCTCATATTCTGGATCTCCTTCAAAGGGAGACAAATCCACTACAAAAAGCTGAATGTCTAATCCAATTTGGGGAGCAGCCAGACCAACCCCTTCGGCATTATACATGGTTTCAAACATGTTTATTATAAGCTGAGAAAGTTCAGGATAGTTTTCTTGAATCTCCAAACAGGGTTTCTTCAAAATGGGATCTCCATATCCTACAATGGGTAGAATCATAATAAGTTAAAGTTTTGTTGTTCTAAAAAAGATTGCAAAATAAGGGTTGCAGAAATTTGATCGACCAGTGCTTTGTTTTTTCTTGCTTTTTTTCCAATTCCAGCATCTATCATGGTCTGAAAAGCCATTTTTGAGGTAAATCTCTCATCCACTCGAATAATCTGTACTTCGGGATGTTTTTTTTGAAATCCTTGGGTGAATTGGACGATTTTCTGTTCAATTTTGTTGTTTTGGTTGTCTAAATCTTTGGGCAATCCCACCACCAAAGTGTCAATCTGTTCTTCTAAAAAAAGTTTGTCTAAATAGCTATTTAGTTCAGAGGTTTCAAGGGTAGTAAGGCCAGAGGCAATGATTCGCTCTGGGTCTGTAATAGCTACACCTGTTCTTTTTGCTCCGTAATCTATGGCTAATGCTCTTTTCATTTCAATTGCAAATATAAAATAATTAATTCCAGAGTTTTCCACTGAAAATATATATTCTATTTTTGTGAAAAATTTTGATTGATGGAAACTTTAAGAAAGAACATAGAATCCGCTTGGGAAAACAGAGAACTTCTGGGCAATGAACAGACAAGAGCGCAAATTAGAGAAGTGATTTCCCTTTTGGACGGCGGAAAACTTCGTGTAGCAGAACCTGTAGAAGGAGGATGGCAAGTCAATGAGTGGGTAAAGAAAGCCGTGGTGATGTATTTCCCCATTCAAGAGATGAAAACCATAGAATGTGGTCCGATGGAGTTCCACGACAAAATGCCTCTGAAAAAAGACTATGCAGCCAAAGGAGTACGTGTGGTTCCACATGCTGTTGCCAGAGAAGGAGCCTATTTGGCACCAGGGGTTATTTTGTTACCTATACCAAACAATTTCCAGCAGGAGAGTACCAAGTTCCTTGTGCCCTTATTATTGGAAAAAGAAAAGAAAGTACAGACAAAAAGACTTCTTTGAACGATGCACTCAGAGACAACAATGTTTCGGTATAAAACCATACGATAAACGCTTAAAGCCAAGCAAATGATATTTCTTTGTTTGGCTTTTTTTGTTTGAAAAAGAAATAGTTCTTATTTGTTTGTATCTTTATTTTTGATTCTACCCAAGTGATGAAAAGCCAAAATAAATCTATTACTATCGGTTTTGATGCCAAAAGGGCTTTTCATAACCAAACCGGACTTGGAAACTATTCCAGAGATTTAATCCGTGGACTTCTTCAACATTTTCCTCAGTATTTGTGTTTGGGCTTCAATCCAAAACCTTCTGATTTAGATCCATTTTTTGGTTACACTCAATTTAAAGAGATTTTACCAGAGAGTTGGTTTGGAAAAACTTTTTCTGGATTTTGGAGACAGAGATCCGTTTTAGGCCAAATCAAAGCGCAAAATTTAGATGTGTTTCATGGACTTAGTGGAGAGCTTCCTATTGGGATAGAAAAGTTAAATCTAAAAAAAGTAGTTACCATTCATGATCTAATTTTTTTGCGATTTCCTCATTTGTACTCGTTTTTTGATCGAAAAATTCATTATTACAAATTTTTGCATGCAGCGAAAGTAGCCGATAAAATCATCGCCATAAGCGATCAGACAAAAAAGGACATTATCGAGTATTTAAAGGTTGATCCAAGCAAAATTCAGGTGGTTTTTCAGAGTTGTCATCCTGTTTTTAAATCTAAAATTGAGCAGGAAAAAATTGAATCCACCCTTGAAAAATATCAACTTCCTAAAGAATATGTGCTTTGTGTTGGAACCTTAGAGCCTAGAAAAAATGGTGAGATTTTGCTTGAAGCTCTCAAAGAATTGTCCTATACTTTGGTTTTTGTGGGAAGTGGAAAGAATTATAAAAACGAGCTTGTACAAAAAGTAAAAGATTATAAAATGACCCATCGGGTACATTTCTTAGAAAAAGTGGGCTTAGAAGAACTAGCCTGTTTGTATCAAGGAGCGGCAGTTTTTTGTTATCCTTCTTTTTTTGAGGGATTTGGTATTCCTATTTTGGAGGCTTTGTATAGTGGTACTCCAGTTATAACAAGCAATGTAAGCTGTTTGCCAGAGGCTGCTGGACCCGATTCTATTTGTTTGGATCCAACAGACGCCAATGCTTGGGAAAAGCAGATTGATCGTCTGATGAAAAAAAATCCAGAATTAAGAAAAATTCAAGCGGAAAAGGGGAGGATTTATGCCCAAAATTTCGATACGCAAAAGGTGATGACTAACCTTTCAGATTTGTATCAAGATTTAGTTTCTTAGCCCAGGCTTCCATAGGATTTTTACGGGCTATTTCTTGTGCCAAGTCAAAACTCTTTTCTGCGAAAGATTCTATTTCTTTTGGGTTATTTATTAGGTTTTTTAGGTTTTCGGCCAATTTTTTTGAATTTCCAACGGGGCTTAAATAACCATTTTCGCCATGTTTCACCAAATCTGTAATTCCTCCAAATGACCTAGTTGAAACAATGGCATTTTTGCAAATCATTGCTTCGGTAATCGCTGTTGGGAGTCCCTCGTGATTTTCTATTGCTTTGGCAATCAGAGAAAAAGTGACCCGCTCAACCCCGCCAATACTGGTGTGATGATGTACAAAAAATGCGATTTTCTTCTCCATGAGTGTTTTCGGCTAATTTAGCCAAATCTTGGTTACCTTAGTTGTTAGAAATATAGTATTTTTACTTCAATTCTTTTCTATAGATGCCCACCGATGTAACCTTACTGATTGCCACTTACAATTGGCCTGAAGCCCTGGCTTTGGTCTTAGAAAGTGTGTTGAATCAAAGCAGACTTCCCGATTGTATCTGTATTGCAGACGATGGCTCTGGTGCTAAAACCCAAGAAACCATTGCCTTTTATCAAAAGAAATTTGCTTGTCCTTTAAAACATTTCTGGCATCCAGATGATGGATTTCAAAAAACCATCATTCTAAATCAAGCAATTCAAAATATTGATACCCAGTATACCATTCAAATCGATGGAGACTGTATTTTGCATCCCAATTTTATAGAAGATCATCTTTTGGCAGCCCAAAAAAATCAATTTATTCATGGAAGCCGTGTTTTTTTAGGCAAGGGTTTTACAAAAAAGTTATTAGAAGACTCTAATCTTAATTTAAAATTCTGGTTTTTGGATGCTAAAAATGTGCTTAATGGTTTTAGATCCAATCTGTTGTCTGGATTGTTTTCCAAAACCAATCAAAACCTAAAAGCCACCCGTGGTTGCAACTTTTCTTTTTGGACTAAGGATGTACTACTAGCCAAAGGATACAATCAAAACATGAAAGGTTGGGGTTTAGAGGATACCGAGCTTTCGGCAAGACTCATCCATCGAGGGCTTTTTAAAAAACAATTAAAATTTAGTGGCTTGGTTTATCATTTGGATCATCCTAAGAATGAAAAAAAAGGAGAAAATCCCAATCTACCTATCCTTGAGAATACTTTAAAGCAAAAACTAACCCAAACGCCTTTTGGCATCAAAGATGAAGCCTAAAAATATTTTGCTTTTAAGCCCGACTGTTTTTGGATATTTAGACCAAATTCACTCCGAACTTATACATCAAGGAGTTCAATCTACCATGGTTCATTATCATGGATATAAGTACAAAGGATTCGTAGAGAAAGTTCAGAATTTTTTTTCAAAGACTTTTTTAGACAAAAATCTTAAATATAAAAGAAGTTTTCAGACTATGTACGATCAAATTCCAAGTGAAAAGGTATATGATTGTATTTTGCTTATCAATCCTGAGTATTACAACAAAGAAGATTTACTCAAACTAAAATCTCGCACAAAAAAATTAATCACTTATCTTTTTGATGGAGTAGAAAAAGTACCTGATTCTATCAAACATATAGAAGTGTTTGATAAGGTGTTTTGTTATGATAAAAGCGACGTTCAAAAATATGGTTTTCAGTTTATTACCAATTACATATACCATAAGCCTTTAGAAAATTCGACCCAGAAGCATTTGTTTTTTAACATTGCTTCTTTTGATAAATCTCGTTTTGAAGTGCTTAAAAGAATTACCGATCATTTGGACCAAAACCATTGGGATTATAATTTTATGTTGTATCATCCTAAAGAAGTATCCTATTCTCAAATCAAATGGATACATAATCCCATAGATGTAAAGGAGATTCAAAATTTCATAGCCAGTTCTAAGATACTTTTAGACATCCAAAGAGAAAAACAAACGGGTTTAAGTTTTCGGGTTTTTGAAGCCCTTGGAAATGAAAAAAAATTGGTTACCACAAACCCAGATATTTCTAGTTACGATTTCTATCATCCACAGAATATTTGCATTATTGATCCAAAAAATCCAGTAATCCCAAAAGATTTTGTAGCGTCTGAGTATCAAAAAATTTCTGAGGAAATTTTACAAAAATATAGGTTATCCAAATGGGTGAAGAAGGTTTTTGATTTGTAATGGGTGTATATAGTATCTTTGTTTTAAGTTTTCAAACATCCCAACCATGAAGGAAGAAGTAAGCCAAGTTGTAGAACTTTTAAAACAAGGAAAAACCATTTTGTATCCCACAGATACGGTTTGGGGACTTGGATGTGATGCCAAGAATATAGATGCGGTAAGAAGAATCATGGAAATTAAAAACAGATCTGCTCAAAAAAGTTTTGTTTTGCTTGTTGATAGTGATGCTCGTTTGCAAGAGTATGTATCTGTTCCAGATTTGGCTTGGGATTTGATGGATCTTTCAGAGAAACCTCTTACTTTGGTTTATCAAAACCCAAAGGGACTTCCAAGAGAAATTTTGGCAGAAGATGGAAGCATTGCCATTCGAAAAGTGAAAGATGATTTCTGCCAAAATATCATCAAAAGGCTTAATTCTCCCATTGTTTCAACCTCTGCCAATTTAAGCGGCAGACCTACACCACAGCATTTTGGAGAAATTGAAATGGAAATCAAAAATCAGGTCGATTATGTTTGTTTGTATAGGCAAGATCAAACCACTCCAGCGGAAGCTTCTTCTATTATTTCACTAACAATAGATGGAAAGGTCAAAGTGATTCGACCATAATTGTACTTATTGTTGTAATTTTGACTTTTGTAAATTTTCCATGACCTCAAATCCTTTAGATTCACTTTTTATCGAAAAAACAATCAAGGAAGCATTAAAAGACCCTTTGTTTGAAATTTTATCTCAAACCGCCTCTCAGCTTGGTTGTTCGGTATATGTGGTAGGGGGATTTGTTCGAGATTTGCTACTTGGAAGACCCCAGAAGACAGACATTGATTTTGTGACCGAATCTAGCGGAATTGAGCTTGCCAAAGCCCTAGCCAAAGCCCTGAATGTTAAAAAGGTAAGTGTTTTTAAAACCTATGGTACCGCCATGCTCCATTACAAAGGCATGGATTTAGAGTTTGTGGGTGCCAGAAAAGAAAGCTACAGTCCAGATAGTAGGAACCCAGCAGTAGAAAAGGGAACCTTACAGGATGATCAAAATCGAAGAGATTTTACCATCAACGCCATGGCCATTAGCCTAAACAAAGGCAGTTTTGGAGAACTTTTGGCGCCTTTTGATGCGCTAGAAGATTTGCAAAACAAAATTTTGGTTACTCCACTTGATCCAGGGGTTACTTTTAGCGATGATCCGCTTAGGATGATTCGGGCCATTCGATTCGCCTCTCAGCTTGATTTTACTATAGATCCAGATTGTTTAAAAGCCATTTTGGCTAACAAAAACAGAATGGGCATCATTTCAAGAGAAAGAATTGCAACCGAATTCAACAAAATTATTTTGTCTGAAAAACCATCTACTGGTTTATTGTTACTTGAACAAACAGGCTTGTTAGCTGGGATTTTACCTGAACTTTGTGATTTAAAAGGCATTAAAATGGCACCAGCAATTTTTAGAAGATTAAAATTGCCACTTGGCACCCACTTAAAAAAAGTTCAGAAACTCATCAAACTTAGTTCTAGACCCATCGCCCTTGCAGATGAGGTAACCGATTCTGCGGTGAGAAGATTAATCTTTGATGCAGGTGAAGATTTGGACGATTTGTTTGTTTTGTGTTCTGCGGACATGACCACCAAAAATCAGAATAAAATTAAACGTTACAAGAAAAATTTTGAATTGGTGCGTCAGAAAATGATTGAAGTGGAAGAGAGGGATCATATCAAAAATTTTCAACCTCCCATTTCTGGAGAACAAATTATGGAAATCTTACATTTGAAACCCTCTAAAGAAGTGGGGATTCTTAAAAACAAAATCAAAGAAGCGGTCTTAGAAGGAATTATTCCCAATGAGTATTCTCCCGCCTATGATTATCTTTTGGTAGAAGCCCAAAAGCTTAAAATTAGCATTTAAAAAATAGATATGGTTTACACTTTGCGCGTGGTATTGGACGTAGAAAACGAAGTTTTTTGTCAAATTAAAATCACAGAAGATGCCAATTTGGAAGAGTTACACTTGGCCATTAAAAAGGCTTTTGAGATTGAATCCAACGAAATGGCTAGCTTTTATCTCAGCAATTATCTATGGGATCAAGGAGAAGAAATCCCTCTTGAAGATTTTGATGAAATAGGTGTTTCTATGGCTTCAACCCTCGTTGGGGATGCATTTAAAAACGACCAACTTATTTATGTGTACGATTTGATGTTGATGTTTACGTTTTTAATCGAAAAAGTAAAAGAAGAACCCAAAAAAGCCAAATCACCCAAGTTTGAGATTGAATTGGTGTATGGAAAAATGCCCAAAGAAGCCCAAGAAAAAATCATGGAAAGCGTTGAAGAAGAGGATGAATTTTCAGATTTAGAAGAATCCCAAGACGCTTGGTCTGATGATTATGAAGACCTTGACGATTTAGAGGAAAGCTACTATTAAACTTACAAAGATTCCATTAATGTTTCCAGAGCCATACCTCTAGATCCTTTGATTAGGATGTTTTTTGAGTTGATAGGATTTTGTTTTAAAAACTGCACCAAATCTTCTTTTTTGGCGAAAAACTCACCGCCTTTCTGGTCTTTGAGAGAAGAAAAATGTTCACCCACCAAAAGAATTTGATCGAACCCAAGTTTTTTGGCTTGCTCAAAAATGGTTTGATGTTCTTCTTGGCTGCTTTCTCCAAGTTCAAACATATCTCCTAAAATCACCGTTTTACTTTCTTTGTATTTGGCGAAATTTTCAAGAGAAAGTGCCATACTGCTAGGGTTTGCATTATAAGCATCTAGCAACAAAGTGTAGCCTTTATAGGTAGAGATTTGGGATCGATTGTTTTGGGGGATGTATGATTCTATTCCTTTTTTAATTTGTGCTAAGTTTAATCCAAAATGTTCTCCTAGAGTAATAGCGGCACAAATGTTGGTGAAGTTGTAATCGCCACTTAGGTTGGCATGAATTTCTGTTTCTTTGTACAAAACAGAAATGGTGTTGTTTGGATTCTCTATAAGACTTGGAAACGGTTTGTTTGAAGCCCCAAAAGAGATAGCATTTATTCCGTTTGCTTTTTCAACCTGAATGGGATCATCTAGGTTAATTAGAGCCGTTTTTCCATTTTTTCTTAAGTTTTGGTAGAGTTCAGATTTTCCAGCAATTACACCCAAAACTCCGCCAAATCCTTCCAAGTGGGCTTTTCCAAAATTGGTAATGTAACCAATGTCTGGTTGTGAAAGTTCACTTAAAAACTCAATTTCTTTTTGATGGTTGGCGCCCATTTCTACAATGGCAAGCTCGTGGTTAGGCTTTATGGAAAGTAAAGTTAGAGGAACCCCGATGTGGTTGTTTAGATTTCCATAGGTATACAAAGTATCGAATTTTTGACTCAAAACCGCATTGATAAGTTCTTTGGTGGTGGTTTTTCCGTTGCTACCGGTAAGACCTATTATAGGTATTTTTAATTGAGATCTATGATGTTTGGCCAATTCTTGGAGGGCAACAAGGGCAGAAGTTTCAGCAGTTAAAAAACAGCTTTTGTCTTTGTTTTCAAAAGGTTTTTCGTCTACAATACAGGCCATTGCTCCAAGCTCAATGGCTTTTTCTGCAAACTGGTTTCCATTGAAGTTTCCTCCTTTTAAAGCGAAAAATAGATTTCCTTTTTGGATGTTTCTAGTGTCTGTGGTAACACCAGTAGAACTTAAAAATAGTTTGTATAATTCTAGGGTTTGCATAGGAATAGTTTTAACAACAATGGAAAAAACAAATAGCCAAGAATTCTTGGCTATTGTTTAAGTGATTAATGTTTAAACGGGAAGGTATCAAATTACTTTTTAGATTTTCCAAAAGTAGATTCTTCACCCAAAACATCTTGAGCGACTCTAAATCCAACCCAGTTCGAACCTTGAAATTGGTTGGCATATCTTCTTTGGGCAGGGTCTAGATAGTACAAATCATCTTTCCAAGAACCTCCCTTAATTACTCTAGACTCATCGTTGATGTCGGTGGTTCTAAAGGTAGGGTCTTTTTCCATGTATACTCTACCGGAATCATCCACTCTAAATTTTCTAGTAGGTGCATTGTATACATTGGCTTTAGGATCTTCTTCTCCCCAGTACATTCCAGCATCTAGAGAAGAAAGATAATCTCCATCGCGGTAATTTCTAGCATCGTCAATAATTTCGTATTTGATATCTCCAGGAAGCTGTCTGTAAATACGGCTACCGTCAGCTAGTGTGTCAAATTCTAGATCGTTGTCACCTACTTTTTGATACTTACCACTTTCGTTTTTGATTTTTCTGGTGTAGATATTTCCTCTAACATAGTTGATGTCGTTTGCCTCATCGTCTATAATAGGTCTATATACGTCTTCGGTCCACTCAGAAACGTTTCCAAGCATTCCGTAAAGTCCAAAATCATTGGCAGGATGAAATCTAACGTCAGAAGTAATCGCATTTCCGTCTGTGGTTGAACCTCCAAGACCACTATAGTCTCCTCGTCCGTTTTTCACGTTGGCCAAATATTGTCCACGTTGATTACCTTTTGCGCCACGAATGCTTTCGTAAGGGTTGGTTTTTCCTTTAATTTTGTTGTATCTTCTGTTGGTCTCAAGTCCAAGGGCTGCATATTCCCATTCTACTTCTGTTGGAAGTCTGAAATCTGCAACCGTTGAGGTAGAGTAGGTGGCAGGTTTGATTCTTGGGTTTTCGTTTCTGGCCGTTACACTTTGTTTGTTGAGTTTGGTAGAATCAACAATCCCTTGAAGGCTCTTAGGGTCATATCTATAGGCTTCGGTTGAGAATCTACTTTGACCTTTTACCATTTCTGGGTTCGAATACAAATCTTTAGATAAGATTCCCTTGTCCATTAGCGCTTTTTCGTTGGCTCTATCGGTTAGCCACTCACAATAACGCTTGGCTTGCACCCAAGATACTCCAACTACTGGATAGTAGTTGAAAGATGGATGACGAAGGTAATTGGTGATGTAAATATCGTTTCTAGAAAGTTTGTTTCCCCAAACCAATGAATCTGGAGTGGCTCCAGCAACAATGTCTCGGTTAACTTTGTTCTCAGGTGGGAAAACATAACTAAGCCATGACAAATATTCTTTGTATTCGTAGTTGGTTACCTCGGTTTCTCCAATCATAAAAGACCGAACTTGCATTCTTTTTGGCGTGTTGTTCCACTCTCCAAGCACATCATCTTTGATGGCTCCCATGGTAAACGTTCCTCCTTGTACAAAAACCATACCTGGGGTGGCTTTGGGTTTTTCAGTTTTGTCTGTAAAGTACCAACCTCCTTTTTCATTGGGCTTCCATCCAGTTAAACTTTGGAAATTTTTGGTTCCACCTCCTGACTTATTACTCACTCCCGAACAAGAAACCAGAAGTATAGAGCTGAAAACAGCAAGTGCAATGGTATTTATTTTCATGCTATAACGATATAGTTAATTTACTAATAACAATTTACAAATGTAATAGATTTACCTATTATTCCAATAATTATGCCCTCAAGTTTTTTTAACTTTTAAAATTCTGATTTTAAGTGAGCCATTTTATTTGAATTTCAAAACCGAAAACTAGATTTACTGCTTATATTTGTGAAGAATTATTTAAATTGCGCACCTAAACATTTCTCAATGAAAAACCTTTCAAGTATATTTTTGATGTTGTTTTTGGTAAATTTTGGCTACGGGCAAAATGATAAAACCTACAATCCTATTTTAACGGGAGCACCTTTTTTAAGAATCTCCCCTGATGCAAGAGCTGGCGGACTTGCCGATATGGGGGTTGCCACTAGCTCTGATGCCTATTCTCAATATTGGAATGCGTCTAAATATGCCTTTGCCAAAAACACTTCTGCTATTGGTGTATCGTTTACACCTTATTTGTCTCAAATCACCAATGATGTCTATTTATTAAATGTATCTGGTTATACGTTTATAGATCAAGACCAAAGAAGTACCCTTGGGGCAAGTCTAAATTATTTTAGTTTGGGTGATGTAGAGCTTACTTCACTTGGAGTTGACAATACCTACGTGTCTAATGGAACGGCCAAACCATCTGAGTTTTCATTTGATGTTTCGTATGGTTTAAGATTGACAGACTACTATGCCATGGCTGTGGCACTTAGATATATCAGATCTGATCTATACAACGGAATCAACGATACCAGCAACAAAGCAGCTTCTACCTTTGCGGTGGATCTATCTGGTATGTACACCACTGGAGACATTTTGGTTCTTGGAATGGATTCCGAAGTTAGAGCTGGTTACAACATTAGCAACATCGGACCCAAACTAGATTACTCCAATGACGACCAGAAAGCGACCTATTTGCCTTCTAATTTAAGATTGGGTTCAGCGATCGATTTAAATTTTAATCAAAACAACAAACTTACCCTTGCTCTAGAACTTTCTAAACTGCTTGTTCCTACCCCTGTGGCTGGACAAACACCCCAAGACAATGGGGTGTTGAGTTCTGTTTTCTCATCGCTATCGGATGGAGAAGATGGAAAAGAAATTACTTATGCTTTTAGTTCTGAGTATCTTTTAAATGATGCTTTTGCCTTTAGAGCTGGATATTTTTACGAAAATGAAGACAAAGGAGCTAGACAATATTTGGCCACTGGTTTAGGGTTAAAATATGATGCTTTTGGTTTTGACGCTTCCTATTTGTTTTCAACCAACAGCAATGTAAACAATGCGCTACAAAACACCCTTAGACTGGGTCTAACTTGGTATATTGGGGAAGAAGTTCGATAAAATTTTATCGAATTAGTACAATCTAAATACCATAACCTGCGCATATTGCGCCTTAATTATATGGAGAAATCTTCTTTGCAAGGTTTACTAAAGACCCCTAAAAAGATATGTATTTTTCCTCATCGCAATCCAGATGGAGATGCCATGGGGTCAACCTTAGGGCTGATGCTATATCTAAAAAAACTAGGACACAGCGTGGAGTTAATCAGCCCCAACGAGTTTCCAAAGTTTCTGAAATGGCTTCCAAGCAGCGCTTCAGTGGTTTATTTTAACCGTGAAACTTCAAAGGCGAAAAAACTCATCCAGCAGGCTGAACTACTATTTTGTTTAGATTTCAACACGCTTTCAAGACTTGGAGACCCTATGGCCGAGGTGGTTTCAAAAACTACTTGTACCAAAGTTTTGATCGATCACCACCAACAGCCTGATGCTTTCGACTATGTATATTCTAATACTTCCATGCCGGCTACGTGCCAAATGGTGTATCATTTTATAGAAGAAATGGATGGTTTAGAGCTGCTAGATTTTCAAATTGCTACCTGTTTGTATACGGGTATAATGACCGATACAGGTGGGTTTAGATATTCTATTTTGCCCAGTACCCATCAGGTAGTGTCAGAGCTTTTAAAACACAACATAGACCCAGGAAAAATATCTTCTTTGGTTTTGGATAGCCAAAGTCCAAACCGATTAAAACTGCTTTCGGGTGTTTTAAATACCATGGAGGTTTTGCCAGAATACAGAACTTCAATTTTGCAGGTTGATAAAAACCAAATGCTTGCATTGGGTCATCAAAAAGGAGATACAGAAGGTTTTGTCAATTATGGACTGAACATTGAAGGACAGGTTTTGTCTGCTTTAGAAGGCTTGTATGCCAAAATGGAAACTTCAAAAGGAGAAATGTTGATAGAATTTTTCCCCGAGGATGCACCATTAACCGTTGCCAATTTTATAGGTCTAGCAGAAGGATCTAAAGAAAACAACGAAAAACCAAATGGAGAACCTTTTTACAATGGACTTATTTTTCATAGAATCATCAAAAACTTTATGATTCAAGGAGGAGATCCAAAAGGAGCGGGTTATGGTGGCCCTGGATATAGTTTTCCTGATGAATTTGCTGGAAACACCAAAAAGCATGACACCAAAGGAATTTTGTCAATGGCTAATTCTGGACCCAACACCAACGGAAGTCAGTTTTTCATCACCACTGTTCCAACGCCTCACCTAGATGGTAGACATACGGTATTTGGAAGAGTAATTGAAGGTTTAGATGTGCTAGAAGCCATTGAGAACGTTCCTACTGGAGCCAATGATAAACCCAAGGATGATGTAAAAATCATTTCGATTGAAATCATTAGAGCTGGAAAATATAAAAATTACGATGCCTCTAAAACTTTCAAGGAAGAACTTGCCAATTTAGAGTCTAAAAAGAAAGCCTTACTAGCCAAACAAGAAGAAGAAACCAAAAAAGCTTTGGGGTCTATTACAAATGGAATGAAAACCACAGCCTCTGGACTCATGTATAAATTCACCTCAGAAAATGGTGGTGCAAAACCAGGCAAAGGAAACCTTGTAAAAGTTCACTATACTGGGAAGTTTGTAAATGGCCAAGTGTTTGATAGTTCGGTTAGCAGAGGAGAGCCCATCGAATTTCCACTTGGAAATGGAATGGTAATTCCTGGTTGGGAGGAAGGTATAGGGCTTCTTGGTAAAGGAGACAAAGCTGTTTTGGTAATTCCACCTAGTTTGGCCTATGGAGAACAAGGCGCTGGTGGTGGGATAATTCCGCCTAACGCAACCCTAATTTTCGAAGTAGAACTGGTAGATTTTAAATAATCTAAATCCGATTTTAATTTGAAAAATCCAACTGTTCAAGAAATAACTACAGCCTTAGAGTCTTTAGCGCCCCTTGGTTATGCCGAAGATTTTGACAACGTAGGATTACTTCTAGGAGATCAAAATGCCAGTGTTTCTGGGGTTTTGATCTCTTTGGATTTAACCCTTGAAGTTATTGAAGAGGCCTTAAGTTCTAACTGCAATTTTTTGGTGGTTTTTCATCCCATTATTTTTTCACCACTCAAAAGAATTTCAGGTGGAGATTATGTGCAGGTTTTGGTGCAAAAAGCTTTAGAAAATAAGCTGAATGTTTATTCTCCTCATACCGCTTTAGACAATTCACCAAGCGGAGTAAGTGAACGTTTGGCCCAAGAGATTGGACTACAAAACACCCGCTGTTTGATACCCAAAAAGCCCAATTTTGGAGATTTTTTCAAAGATGAGGTTGGTTTGGGAAGATTTGGAGAATTAGAAAAACCCATCAAAATTGAAGATTTTTTGGCTTTGTTGAAAGATAAATTTTCTACAGGAGTTATCAAACATAGCGCATTGGTTTATAAGGAAATTTCTAAAGTGGCTGTTCTAGGAGGTTCTGGAGCCTTTAGTATTCCTGAGGCGATCTTGGCAGGAGCGCAGGTTTTGGTTACGGCAGATCTTAAGTACCATGATTTTTTTTCGGCTCAAGGAAAGATTATTCTTTTGGATATAGGACACTTTGAGTCTGAACAATTTACCCTTGAATTATTGTTGATGCATATTCGAGAAAATTTCCCTAATTTTGCAAACTTGAAGACGTATTCACAAACGAATCCAGTAAACTATTATAAATAATGGCAAATACAAAAAAAGTAGAAGACAATAAAGTAGAGCTAACCTTAAGAGCGCTTTACGATCTACAGCTGATAGATTCTAGACTTGATGAAATTAGAAATACTCGAGGCGAATTGCCTTTAGAAGTAAGTGATTTGGAAGACGAAATTGAAGGTCTAAATACCCGAGTTGAAAAAATCAACCTTGAAATTGAAGAACTTCAGCTTGATATCAAAGCAAAAGGGGAACAAATTGTTGCCTCTGGAGAGCTGATTAAAAAATATACTTCTCAACAAGATAACGTTAGAAATAATCGTGAATTTGAGGCTCTAACCAAAGAGATCGAATACCAAGATTTGGAAATTCAATTGGCTGAAAAGAAAATTAAAGAAGCAGGTGCCAAAATTGAACAGAAAAAACTCATCATCGAAGAAATTCAGCAAAAGTTGGCTTCTAATGCAGAGCATTTGAGTCACAAAAAGCAAGAATTGGAAGTTTTGGTTGAAGAAACCAGAAAAGAAGAGGAAGAACTTCAAGCGAAAACCTTAGAGTTTTCTTCGCAAATTGAAGAAAGATTGCTTAGAGCTTACACAAGAATTAGATCCAATGTTCGAAACGGATTGGCTGTAGTTTCCATAGATAGAGGAGCTTCTTCTGGATCTTTCTTTACCATTCCGCCACAGAGACAAATCGAAATTGCAAACCGCAAAAAAATTATTGTAGACGAGCATTCAGGAAGAATATTGGTTGATGCCGAACTGGCCAATGAAGAGTACGAAAAAATGAAATCCATCATCAAGTAAATTTTGAAAGAAAAGTTACTTGAAACAGCGATCAAGGCGGGACACAAAATTATGTCTGTCTATCTAAGTTTTGAGTCTATAGATGTAAGTTACAAAGAAGACAATTCGCCACTAACCCAAGCAGACAAGCTCTCCCATGAAGAAATTTTGGAGGGTTTGTCTGTTTTTGGTTTGCCTATACTTTCCGAAGAGTCACAGGCTCCAGGATATGNGAATCAAGAAAGAGAAATCCTGCGTTTTACCACCGTGGGTAGTGTAGATGACGGAAAGAGTACATTGATTGGAAGACTTCTTTTCGACTCGAAATCTATATTTCAAGACCAACTCGAAGCGGTAGAAGCATCTTCTAAAAAGAAAGGTTTGGAGCACGTAGATCTTTCTCTATTAACCGATGGTTTAAAAGACGAAAGAGAGCAAGGGATTACCATTGATGTAGCATACAGATATTTTGCCACACCCAAGAGAAAGTTTATCATCGCCGATACTCCAGGACATGTTCAGTATACCAGAAACATGGTTACAGGTGCGTCGACGGCCAATTTGGCGCTTATATTAATCGATGCTAGAAATGGGGTGATCGAACAAACCAAACGACATTCATTTATTGCTTCACTACTTCAGATTCCACATTTAATTGTCTGTGTGAACAAGATGGATTTGGTCGATTATAGCCAAGAGAAATACCAAAGAGTTGTAGAAGATTTTAAAAAGTTTGCTACTTCTTTGCAAGTAAAAGACGTTCAGTTTATCCCTATTTCAGCTCTAAAAGGTGACAATGTGGTTGATAAATCTGAAAACATGCCTTGGTTTGAGGGAGAATCTCTTCTTTCATCCTTAGAAAATGTAGAACTTTCAATCGATAAGAATTTAGATCAAACCCGTTTTCCGGTTCAAACGGTGATTCGTCCTCACTCGGATGAGTATCATGATTTTAGAGGATATGCTGGAAAAATGGCCAGTGGAACCCTTAAAAAGGGAGACAAAGTAACGGTACTTCCTTCTGGCTTAAGTTCTACTGTTTCTGGTATTCATTCTTATGATGGAGAGGTTCAGGTGGCGTTTCCTCCTATGTCTGTTAATGTTACTCTCACAGACGACATAGATATTAGCCGAGGAGATATGATAGTTAAAGAAGATAACAAGCCCATTGAAACCAAAGAATTTGAGGTGATGCTTTGCTGGCTTTCTTCTAAACCCGCCAACCTAAGAAGTAAATTTTATCTAAGACAAACCTCCAATGAGGTAAAAGCCATGATACAGTCTATTGCGTACAAAGTAGATGTAAATACCATGGAAGAAATGTCAGTAGAAAACTTACAAACCAACGACATTGTCCTAAAAAACCTTTCGGAAGTATACATTGCCCCAAGCAAATTTTTGGTTTATCCCTTTATTGGTGTTTACCAAGGTACGCCTGAGTTTTTTCCAGATAAAATCGAGGTCAACCATTTGATGAGTCTTAGTTTAGAAGAACTTTTAAATGATGATTTGGTGGGTACAGGGCAAGTGAATTCTTTTTTTGGACCCTTTGAGGTTCCTGCTTTTAAACTAGATAAAGAAAACTTTATCTGGGGAGCTACTGGAATGATTCTGATGGAATTCAAAACTTATTTGCAAGATTTGGCTAAATTAGCATGATATGATACAGAAAAAAAGTTTGTTTACCGATCCCTTTGGTAGTGTTTATTTCTTAAAAAGAATACTCATTGCATTTTTAGGTTTTTTGAGTTTTAGAAGATTCAGAGGCTTTAATAAGATGAGCGTAGAAGGCGTAGAGCATTTAGAAGGTCTACCTGAGACCAATGTGCTTTTTGTGAGTAATCATCAAACGTATTTTGCCGATGTTTTTGGTATTTATTTCCCCATTTGTGCCTTAAAAAATGGATATGTTAATAGAGTTCCCCATCCTTTTATTTTTCTAAATCCAGTTTTAAATCTATATTTTATTGGGGCAGATGAAACCCTAAAAGAGAGTTTCCTTTCAAAATTATTGGCCTATGCTGGAACTATTTCGGTAAAAAGGACTTGGAGAGCCAAAGGAAAAGATATCAAAAGGGAGGTTGATTTTAAAGAAATCAACAACATAGAAATTGCGCTAAATCACGGGAAGGTAGTTACATTTCCTCAAGGTACAACTACACCCTTTGCGCCTGGTAGAAAAGGCACAGCCCATATCATCAAAGATTATAATCCAATTGTTGTACCTATTGTGATTGATGGATTCAGAAAGGTTTTTGATAAAAAAGGACTCAAAGTAATCAAAAAAGGAGAGGAGTTTAGTGTAAGATTCAAAGCGCCCCTAACCTTTGAAAAAGACCAAAGCATAGAATCAATGGTAGAAACCATCATGGATGCCATCGAGCAGAGTGATAAATACAATCCAGAATTACAATCATGAATGTACATTTTATAGCCATAGGCGGTTCTGCCATGCACAATTTGGCTTTGGCTTTAGACCAGAAAGGATTTAAAGTAACAGGATCGGACGACGCCATCTTCGAACCTTCTAAAACCAGACTCGAAAACAAAGGGTTGTTACCCAAAGAAATGGGTTGGGATCCTTCTAGAATTCACGCCAATTTAGATGCAGTAATTCTTGGAATGCATGCCAGAGAAGACAATCCGGAGCTTTTAAAGGCGCAAGAGTTGGGTATCAAAATATACTCCTATCCAGAATATCTCTATGAGCAAACCAAAGACAAAACCAGAATTGTCATTGGAGGTTCTCATGGAAAAACAACCATAACTTCTATGGTACTCCATGTTTTAAATTATCATAATATTGAGGTAGATTATA
The DNA here is from genome assembly GCA_004359435.1 of Flavobacteriaceae bacterium. Classification (GTDB taxonomy): domain Bacteria; phylum Bacteroidota; class Bacteroidia; order Flavobacteriales; family Weeksellaceae; genus PTET01. The sequence continues at coordinate 70,293 of PTET01000003.1, read as the reverse complement.
TGGTAGGTGCCCAGCTTGAAGGCTTTGATACCATGGTGAAACTAACCAAGGAAAACGAGTTTGTGATCTTAGAGGGAGACGAATATTTGTCTTCGCCTATAGATAGAAGATCTAAATTTTTGCTCTACAAACCTAATATTGCTCTTATCAGTGGAATTGCTTGGGATCATATCAATGTATTTCCAACCTTTGAAAATTATATTGAGCAGTTCGATAAATTTGTGGCAACCATCACAGATGGGGGTGCACTTATTTACAACCAGCAAGATCCAGAAGTTAAAAAAGTAGCAGAGAGAAATACCCAAGCGCTAAAGAAGTTCCCTTATTCTACGGCGGCTAACAAAATAGAAAAGGGTACAACCAAACTTTTGACTACACTGGGAGAGGTGCCCCTTGAGGTTTTTGGTGACCATAATCTGAGCAATTTAGAGGGAGCTAGACTCATTTGTAACCAGATGGGTGTGATGGATGCAGATTTCTATGGCGCTATTTCTTCTTTTAAAGGCGCATCTAAACGATTAGAACTTTTGGTGAAAACAGATTCACATAGGGTATACAAAGATTTTGCACATGCACCCTCAAAGGTAATTGCTACTACGGCATCAGTCAAAAAACAATTTGAAAATTCCCACAGCTTGGTGGCTTGTTTGGAACTTCATACGTACTCCAGTTTAAACCCAACTTTTTTAAAGCAATACAAAGGTGCGCTAGAAAGTGCAGACACAAAAGTGGTATACTATTCTCCCGAGGCTCTGGCAATCAAAAAAATGGAACCTATTTCGGAAGACTTTATCAAAGAATGTTTTGGTAGTGAAGATCTTTTGGTGTTTTCTAAGCCTGAAGATTTCAAAGCCTTTTTAGAAAGTCTAGACAAGTCAAACAAAGTCTTTTTGATGATGAGCTCTGGAAATTACGCAGGTATAGATTTGCAGAAAACCTTAGGTTGAGTATTTGTAAAAACTCCAATAAAAAAGACCCATTTTCTATAGGAATGGGTCTTTTTTGTCTTGATAAGCCTGTAGATTATTTTTTAATTGTGATCAAAGAACGAATCAAAAAGTTTAATCATCTCTAAGTGATCATTTACCCCTGCCATTTCCCTTATGCTGTGCATAGATAGCATAGGATTTCCAAGGTCCAGGGTTGGAATCCCTAGATTGGCCGAAACCTTTGGTCCGATGGTAGATCCACATCCCAAATCGTTTCTACTTGAAAAATTCTGAATATTAACCTTTGCTTTTTCTGCCCATTGCAACATTTTGGCTGTGGAGAACCCATCGGTGGCATACCGAACATTCACATTGTTTTTAATCACCGGTCCTTGGTTTATTTTAGGAGCATGATAAGGATCGTGAAGTCCTGGAAAGTTGGGGTGGATTCCATGTGCCATATCTGCGGAAATCAAAAAACTATCGGTGAGTTTTTCTGAAAATTGTTCGGGTTTTAACCCCAATGAAAAGTGAATTTTTTGAAGTGTGTTTACAAGGAAGTTAGAGTCTGCTCCAGTGTTACTTACAGATCCAATTTCTTCGTGGTTAAAGTAGGCACAAACCGAAATATCTTTGGGGTTTTCTAGTTTCTCTAAACTACAGATGGAGGAATGAACCGAAGCCAAATTGTCTAGTCTTGGAGCAAAGATGAATTCACTATTCACCCCACCAAGGGTAGATTTTTCACTGTCGTGTAAACAAAGGTCGAAACTTAAAATTTTTTGATCATTCCCAATTTCTTTGGCTAATAAATCTTCCATTTTAAGGGTTGGATCTAAGCCCAAAATAGGTAACATCTCGGTCTGAGGATTGGGTTTGAATCCATGGGAATTCACCTCTCTGTCTAAATGAATGGCAAGCCTTGGAATCTTAACAAGGTAAGGAAGGGTTACCAATTGGGTGCTCAGTTCTCCTTTTGGATTTTCTGAAAGAACCCTACCTGAAACTTTTAAATCTTTATCGAACCATGAAGTTAAAAGAACACCACCATAGATTTCTACATTCAGAAGTTGGTATCCAAATTTGCTACTTACAGGATTATTTTTCACCCTTAAACAAGGTGAGTCTGTATGTGCACCAATCATTTTAAATCTAGCTTTTTCTAGATTTTCTTTAGGAATAGCAAAAGCAATAATTGAGGCATCACCTCGGCTTACAAAGTAACTTTTGCCTTTTTCTACTGCCCACGGTTTGTTTTCGAAAAGTTGAATAAACCCTCTTTTTTGAAGCCTTTTTTCAAGGGTGTCTACCGCATGAAAAGGGCTAGGGCAAAGGTCTATAAAGGACAATAAATCATCGATGGTTTGCATCAAATTGAATTTTGGAGTTGATTTATTTAGATGTTTCTTTTTTGGATTCAGCCTTACTTTTCGACTCTTTTTTGGCTTGTTTTTTTTCGGACTTCTTTTTTGCTTTTTTCTTGTCTTTCTTTTGGGTAGCTTTTTTTTCGACTTTGTTTTTTAGAACCAAAATTAGATATTTATAATGGTTTCCTGCCGTGTAGCATTTCTCTTTTCCCAGGGGCTCCGGGTCTTTTTTCAACTTCGAATCCAATTTCCATCATGTCTCTTTTTACAGAACCTTTGCAGCAGTATGTGGTAAATCTTCCCCCTGGCTTTAACATGTCAAAGGCCATGGTTAAAGATTCTTTGTTCCAATATTCGGGCTGAACTCTAGGGCCAAAGACATCAAAATAGATGAGATCTACCTTTGGAATGTCAAGATTTAAAACTTCACTAAAGTCACTTTCAAATTTATACAAATCAAAAAAAAGGTCTATACATTGTTTTTGATTCCATGCTGCTTTGTGTATGCTTTGGAAAAGATCTGGCTTTGCACTGGGAATTTGGTTGTAGTTCAAGAGCTCGTATTCTTGCTTTTCAAGAGGAAATTTTTCCATGGCAAAGTAATGGATTTTCTGTTTTTTTTCTATGGCACGGTTTGCTGTTAAAAAGGCATTTAGCGCAGTTCCAAGGCCATATTCTAAGATAGAAACTTCCTTTAAATGGGCAAAATGATTCAGCCCATTTTCTATAAATACATGCAGAGATTCCTGAAGGGCTCCATGATGAGAATGATAACTTTCATTCCAATTTTCAACATACAATGTATGAGAGCCGTCTTTGGTAAGTGTAATTTCCCTTTTCATCAAGGCTAAAAATACATAAAGTTTGAATATATTTGTAGAGCAAAGAAATAAAGATGAACATTCAGAAAATTACCCAGTCTAAATTGTCCAACATAAAACTGGAAAGTCTTGCTTTCGGAGAGACTTTCTCAGACCACATGTTGGTGTGTTACTATAAAGATGGAAAGTGGGGAACCCCTTCCGTAGAGCCTTATGGGCCTATTTCGGTGTTTCCAAGTCTCAAAGCCATTCATTATGGACAGTCTATTTTTGAGGGAATGAAAGCCTTCAAAGATCAGGACAAAAATGTTTTTTTGTATCGTCCTGAGATGAATTTCAAAAGAATGAACGATTCGGCCAAAAGAATGGCCATGCCGGAGGTTCCCGCTGAGGTTTTCTTGGACGGACTTAAAGCTTTGGTAGATCTAGATTCTGCATGGATACCAGAAACCCCGGGTGCTTCTTTGTATTTGAGACCTTTTATGTTTGCCTCAGAATCTGCCATTCGGGCGGCTAGTTCGTCAGAATATATTTTTATGATCATTTGTTCGCCGGTAAACACTTATTACGATCAGCCTTTAAAGGTGAAAATTGCCGATAAATTCAGTAGATCAGCCTCTGGTGGAGTAGGTTCGGCTAAGGTTGCTGGGAATTATGCAGCTTCTTTTTTGCCCACCATTGAAGTTTCTAAGGAAGGATTCGACCAAATCATTTGGACCGATTCTAGTACCCATACATTTTTAGAAGAAGCAGGAACCATGAACGTTTTTGCTCGAATTGGCGATACTTTGTTTACTCCATGTTTATCCGATAGAATTTTGCATGGAATTACTCGTGATAGCGTTATCCAGATTGCCAAAAGTAAATCCATTGAAGTAATAGAGCAGGATATTACTGTGGAAACCATCGTTAATGCGCACAAAGATGGTAGTTTGAAAGAAGTGTTTGGATGTGGAACAGCCGTTGTGGTTAGCCAGTTTTCAAGCATTGGCTATAAAGATCAGCTTCTCACACTTCCTGTTTTGCAAGCAGAAGAAAGCTATGCCGTACAGATTAAAAAATGGCTGCAAGACATTCAGTACAATAGAGCCGAAGATCCCTTTGGTTGGAGAGTAGCTGTGAAATAAGCATAAAAAAACTAAGATGAATGTACTTGAAACCCTAGAGAAAGAAATCAATCTGGCTCTAGAGAATGTTTTTGACCAAAAATTTGAACATTTAGAACTTGCTCCTACCCGGAAAGAGTTTCAGGGTGAACTTACTTTGCTTGTTTTTCCATTGCTTAAAAAAATTGCGGCAAAACCAGAGGAAATAGGCCAAAGAATTGGTGAGTTTTTGTTAAAAGGAGACTACGTCTCAGATTTTAATGTGGTGAAAGGCTTCTTGAATCTATCTCTCAAAGATGATTTCTTGTGTAAAGGTCTTTTTGGAAATGTACAAAACAAAGATTTCGGTAAATCTGCCCCCAACCAAAAAGTGGCCATGGTAGAATATTCTTCTCCCAACACCAACAAACCCCTGCATTTGGGACATGTTCGAAACAATCTTTTGGGTTATTCTGTATCCAAAATTCTAGATGCAGCTGGATATAAGGTAATCAAAGCCCAAGTTATAAATGACAGAGGAATTCATATTTGCAAAAGCATGGTGGCTTGGCAAAAATTTGCACAGGGAGAAACCCCAGAAACCCAGAATAGAAAAGGTGATCATTTTGTAGGCGATTATTATGTGGCGTTTGATCAAGCCTACAAAAAAGAAATAGACCAGTTGGTAGAACAAAAAGTTGATCTTGAAACAGCCAAACAAACCGCTCCAATCCTGTTAGATGCCAAAGAAATGCTTGTTAAATGGGAAGCCCAAGATCCAGAGGTAATTGCGCTTTGGGAAACCATGAACAGCTGGGTCTACAAGGGATTCGAAAAAACCTATCAAAAATTAGGGGTCGATTTTGATTTGTACCAATATGAAAGCAAAACCTATTTGCTAGGAAAAGACATCGTACAAAACGGTTTAGAAAAAGGTGTGTTTTATTCAAAACCAGATGGTTCTGTTTGGTGCGATTTAACCGAATTTGGACTGGATGAAAATCTCAAAAAATTGGGTTACGATTTTTGGGATCAGATGGAACATCTTTCTTATGGAATGGTAGATTTGCCAACTGGCAAGATGAAATCTAGAGAAGGCACCGTAGTTGATGCCGATGATCTAATGGAGCAGATGTATCAAACCGCTAAAGAAATTTCTAAGGAACTGGGTAAAATTCAGGATTTTTCTGAAGAACAAAAAGAAGAGGTTTTTTGGAAAGTGGGTCTGGGAGCACTCAAATATTATATTTTGAAAGTTGATCCCAAAAAGAGAATTCTTTTCGATCCACAGCAAAGTGTAGATTTTTCTGGAAATACAGGGCCATTTATCTTGTATACCTATGCCAGAATCAACTCGCTTTTTTCAGCTCTAGAGTCTGATGATTTTTCACAGATGGATGTTTCTGTTGAAATAAGCGATACCGAAAAACAACTTTTGGTACAACTTTTCTTGTATCCAGAGATAATTCAAAAGGCGGCCCAGGCCAAATCTCCCGCTCAGATAGCCAACTATCTTTACGACCTTGTTAAAAGTTATAACGGATTTTATCAAAATTATCCTATTCTAAAATTAGAAGATCAAAATCTTAAAAAATTCAGATTGATGCTTTCTAAAATGTCTGCTCAGGTAATTGAAAGCGCACTAGATCTTTTTGGTATTCAGACTACAGAGAGAATGTAAAAGCTAAAATTGTTTAATACACATATTGTTGCAAGTTTTTGTGCTGTGCAAAAGTATGATTTGGGTTAATGCTGTATTTTGGATATACTTTTTCGTCATTTTTTTCGATTAAAAAAGTTGATTTTTTTGCATTCCAATAACCAGTAAGTAAGAGCCTTTTAAACGCTTATTACATTTCGATTCAAAGGTTGCGTTGGATGATGTTTTTCATGCTTTTGAATAAAAGGAACTTTCTATAAAGCTTATTTATAATTCAACAAAATAATCTGTTTTTAGATTTCCCAAATGATGGCAAAAGCCTTAGTTTTGTTAAAAACAAAAAAATGACTTTAGAACAAGCAGCCCAAGAGAGAATCTTGATTCTCGATGGAGCCATGGGGACCATGATCCAAAAATACCAATTTACCGAGGAACAATTCAGAGGGGAATTGTTTGTTTCACATCCTGTATCGGTAAAGGGANTTCCTTGGCCAATGTAAAGGCTGTCTCTTATACACATCTAGATGTGTATAAGAGACAGATGTAAGTGTCAGTGGGGGGGTGAGCAATGTGTCTTTTTCGTTTAGAGGAAACAACCCTGTAAGAGAGGCCATGCACTCTGTGTTTTTGTACCATGCCATCAAAAATGGAATGAACATGGGGATTGTCAATCCATCTATGTTGGAAGTCTATGATGACATAGACAAAGAACTTTTGGAGAAGGTAGAAGATGTTATTTTGGACAGAAAGGAAGATGCCACAGAAACCCTTCTTGCTTTTGCTGAAACTTTCAAATCAGACAAAAAAGAGGTGGTGCAAACCCTAGAGTGGAGAAATCAACCTCTACAAGAGAGAATCACCCACAGTTTGGTCAAAGGAATTGATGCTTTTACCGACATAGACATGGAAGAAGCCAGACTTGCTGCCAAAAAACCTTTGGAGGTAATTGAAGGCCACCTGATGATTGGAATGGGAGTGGTAGGAGAACTCTTTGGAGATGGAAAAATGTTCCTTCCTCAAGTGGTGAAATCTGCCCGTGTGATGAAAAAAGCGGTTGCGTATTTGATGCCTTTTATTGAAGCAGAAAAATCCGAAAGCGACAAAAAACAGGGAAAAATTTTGCTAGCCACTGTCAAAGGAGACGTACACGACATAGGCAAAAACATAGTTGGGGTGGTTTTGGCTTGCAACAATTACGAAATTATAGATTTGGGGGTGATGGTGCCCGCAGAAAAAATCTTGGAAGAAGCAGGTAAACATCAGGTAGATGTTATTGGACTTTCTGGACTGATTACCCCATCTCTTGACGAAATGGTGCATGTAGCCAAAGAAATGACCAGACTTGGATTTGATATTCCTCTGCTCATCGGAGGGGCAACCACATCCAGAGCCCATACCGCGGTCAAAATTGCGGAGCATTACTCTGGTGGAGTGGTGCATGTCTTGGATGCGTCCAAATCTGTACCAGTGGTGAGTACTTTGCTTGCCGAAGACACCAAGGAGGATTTCAAAAAACAGATGTACTCAGAGTATGCCAAGCTCAAAGAAGATTACCTAGGAAGAGCCAGAGTGAAAGAATATGTGGACATTCAGACCGCAAGAAACAACAAATTGCAACTGAATTTTGAAGAGATTCAAAAACCCAACTTTTTGGGAACCCAAACCATAGAAAACATTCCTTTGGAGGACCTTATGCCTTTTTTCGATTGGACTCCTTTTTTCCAAACTTGGGATGTACATGGGAAATATCCAGAGATTTTGCAGGACAAAATCGTAGGAGAACAAGCAAGGGAACTCTTTGCGGATGCCCAAAAAATGCTTTCCGAAATGCTGGACAAAAAATGGTTTTCTGCCAAAGCGGTGTTTGGAATTTTCCCAGCCAATGCCACCGATGAAGATGACATTTTGATTTACAACAACCCATCAGATGCTCAGCCCACCAGAATGGCAACCCTTCGCCAACAAACCAAAAAAGCCGCTGGAAAGCCCAATTTGTGAGAACCCAAGGGGGAAATGCCTATGCAAGCGAATTGGTGGAGCAAATTCAGAAATTCAACGGGGGAGAGTTTTTGCACCAAAAAATGGAAAATTCTTCTTTTGATGGATTTTGTATAGGGGTGGCTGGATATCCAGAGAAACATTTGGAAGCTCCGAGCAAAAAATCTGATTTGGAAAATTTAAAATTAAAAGTCGATGCAGGTGCGGATTATGTGGTGACACAGATGTTTTTCGACAACCAAAAATATTTCGATTTTGTAAAAAGTGCTCGTGAAATCGGCATTGATGTGCCCATCATTCCGGGAATCAAACCTCTGTCCATCAAAAAACATTTGCAGGTTTTGCCTCAGATTTTTTCTCTCGATTTGCCAGACCAGCTCATTTCAGAAGTAGTGAAAGCCAAAGACAACGATGCGGTTCGGGAAATCGGAATCCAGTGGGCCATCCAACAGTCCAAAGAACTCATGGCAGCGGGGGTTCCTACTTTGCATTATTATTCTATGGGAAAATCGGACAACATTTACAAAATCGCAAAAGCGCTTTTTTAACTTTGGCTGGTTATTTGTTGGCATAAAAGGGAAATTATCTTTGTTATTCTTTCAAAGGTTTAATCATAAAAAAATGAAAAATAAAACAGTTACCGCTAGTTTAAGTTGGTCTTATTTCATTCTCTTTTTTGGTTTTTTGTTTGCTTCTTGCAGCCTGACCAAAGAACCAGAATACAAGAGTTACAACAGTTTTGAAGTGAAAAACTTCAATTCTAAAACCGTTGATGTTTCGGCCAATTTGCTTTTTTATAATCCCAATAGTGTTGGGGTAAAGTTATCTTCTAACAAGCTCTTGTTGTATGTTTCTGGAAAGTATGTGGGAACTGCAGATTTGCTTCCCTTTGAAGCCAAAGCCAAAAGCGAATTTCAGATTCCTTTAACCGCTACATTTGCGACCTCAAAGCTTACCGATACAGGTGTTTTGTCTTCTGCCTTAAAATATTTGGGTGGAAAACCTGTTCCTATTCAGATTAAAGGGGATCTTATTTTTGATGTCAAAGGAATTAAGTTTACCAAAGCCATTGACATTCAAAAAGATTTGACTCTCGATTAAAAGTTTTAAGAAATACTTTTTAGGTACTGCTTTTTGATGTCCTTGATGAGTTTGGGTCCTTTGTAGATAAATCCTGTATAAAGCTGAATTAAACTGGCACCTGCATTTATTTTTTCTAGGGCAGATTGTGGATCATTGATGCCTCCATAGATTCGTTTAAATCAGGAGAGATTTTTAGCAATATAGGTTTGGGTTTTGGCTTTTTTTGATTGGCGTTTTTAACACCCAAAAGAATTTCTTCCAGAGGTTTTTTCTCTAACAAATCTCGAAGATTGGGTGTGTTGGGAGAACTTAAGTTGACAACAAAATAATCTACCACATCAAACAAGGCTTCAAAACAAATTAGATAATCATTCAGGGCATCTTGGTTTGGGGTAACTTTGTTCTTTCCGATGTTTCCTCCAATTAAAATGTTTTGGTTGTTTTTTTTGAGGTTTTCTACGGCCTTTTTTACCCCAACGTTGTTAAATCCCATTTGGTTGATGATTCCTTGATCTTCTTTGAGTCTAAAAAGTCTGGGTTTTGGATTTCCATCTTGTGGCAGAGGCGTAACAGTTCCAATTTCGATAAAGCCAAAACCAATACTTGATAGGGGCTTGTAGATTTCCGCATTTTTATCAAATCCGGCGGCCAAACCCACAGGGTTTTCAAAATCTAGGCCAAAGACACGGGTTTTGAGTTTAGGATGATCAACCGCGTAAATTTGGGCGATAATTCTTTCTACAAAAGGAATTTTCCCCAATAATTTTAGTCCCCAAACACTCAGGTGATGTATGGTCTCAGGTGGGAATAGAAACAAAATTGGGCGAATCAAATTTTGGTACATGCCGTGATTTTTAGCAAAGATAAAGGGATTTCGGCCACCTACAAAGTCTATCTGAGTTGTTTGTAAAATTCCCATAGCACAATGCCACTACAAACACTAACATTGAGTGAATGTTTGGTTCCTTCTTGGGGTATTTCTACACAAAAATCACTCTGATCGATGGCCCACTGGTTTACTCCAGAAACCTCATTACCAAAAATAAGGCCGTAGGTTTTTTCTTTATCTAGTTGTAAAGACTCTAGAGTTTGGCTGTTGGTGGTTTGTTCTACAGAAATCAAACAAATGTTTTCTTTTTTGAGTGAATTAATTGTGTCTTGAATGTCTTTGAAATATTCCCACTCTACACTTTGAGTGGCTCCTAGGGCTGTTTTTTGGATTTCCTTGTTGGGAGGAGTAGCGGTAATGCCCACTAGAATCAATTTTTTTACCCTAAAAGCGTCTGCTGTTCTAAAAACAGAACCTACATTGTGTAAACTTCGAAGGTTGTCTAGAATTACAACCAGCGGAATTTTGGGAGATTCTTTGAACTGGTCTAGGCTTTTTCTTTCTAATTCTATAGTTTTTAACTTTCTCATTTTACTACCTTGTGCATTCTTGCTAAATTAGCAATAAATAAATCAATTTGTTTTGACACAAAAAGCCAAAGCTAAACAGTTTCAAATCAAAAGTCTGAAAGGTTTGGGAATACAGGAAATTCCCCTTGGGATTATTGCCGCGGGTGCTGCCCTTAGTTACCTGAAGGAAACCCATCACAGCCATTTGGCGCACTTAAAGCCGCCCATTCGTTTACATGAAAACGATTTTGTATGGATGGATTCATTTACGATCACCAATTTAGAGCTTATACAGCCCAGTGATAGCAAAGGAAAATCTTTGATGGAAGTTCTAGATGATACCAAAACTGCTTTTGGAGGAAGAACCCTTCGAAAATGGATGGTTCTTCCACTTAAAGATCTCTCCAAAATTAACCAAAGGCAAAAGGTGGTATCTCATCTTATAGGCAATGAAGATTTGTCCGAATTTTTACAGGAAAATCTCTCCGAAGTAGGGGATGTAGAAAGGCTGCTCGCTCGAGCTTCTGCCTTTAAAATTACCCCAAAACAATTGGTTTGGTTTGCCCAAAGTCTTTTGGTAATAAATCAGGTTGGGAAAAGGCTTAGGACCGAAAATAATCCTCAGGTTTTTTCGCCTTATTTGCCAGATGATTCCAGTGAAGCGGTAAAATTGATTTTGGATACAATGGATCCTGATCCACCACATTCGCTTTTAAAAGGAGGGGTAATCAAAAAAGGATTTCATCAAGAATTAGATCAGCTTAAGGATTTAAGAGATCATGCCAAAGATTATTTGGAGAAACTCAAAGATAAAGAGATAGAAAATTCTGGGATTCAGAGTTTGAAAGTTGGATTTAACAGTGTTTTTGGCTATTTTTTTGAGGTGCGAAACTTGCACAAAGACAAAGTACCAACACACTGGATTCGAAAACAAACCTTGGTTTCTGCTGAAAGATATATCAGCGAAGAACTCAAAGATTTCGAAACCAAAATATTAGGAGCAGAAGACAAAATTTATCAAATAGAGTCCAAACTTTTTGAGGATTTACTTTTGACTTTGCCGACCTTTTTTGGAGTTATTCAACAAAATGCACTTAAAATTGGTGAATTAGATGTGCTTTGTGGATTTGCAAGGCTTTCAAAAGAAAGAAATTATTCCAGACCAACACTTGTTGATCAAAAAAAATTATCCATTAAAATGGGTAGACATCCGGTGATTGAAAATTATTTACCATCAAACCTAAAGTATATTCCAAACGATGCCTTTTTTGATCTAAATCATCAAATTGCTGTGATTACAGGGCCTAATATGTCTGGGAAATCTGCTTATTTAAGGCAGGTAGCACTCATTGTTTTGATGGCTCAAATGGGATGTTATGTACCTGCTAAGGAGGTTGAAATGGGTGTTTTTGGTAGGATTTTCACAAGGGTTGGTGCCTCTGATAATCTATCCCAAGGAGAATCAACTTTTATGGTTGAAATGACAGAAACTGCTCGAATTCTAAACTATTTGTCTGAGGATTCATTGGTGATTTTGGATGAAATCGGAAGAGGAACTAGCACCTTTGATGGAATTTCTATTGCCAGGGCCATTGCCGAGTTCTTGCACGATTCTCCCTTTAAACCTTTTACTCTATTTGCTACCCATTACCATGAATTAAACGAGCTTGAAAGTGAGTTTGAAAGAATACAGAATTTTCATGTGAAAGTAGAGCAGATTGATGGAAAAATCCATTTCTTGCGAAGCTTAGAAAAAGGTGGAAGCGAGCATAGTTTCGGAATTAATGTTGCCAAGATGGCCGGACTTCCTGGTCTTGCCATCCAGAGAGCCGAAGTGATTTTAAGTCAAATGGAATCTTTGAAAAATTCAGAGGAAAACACTGCTACTAAAATGCCTAAAAAGGAGGTTTTAAGTACTTCCAATCAAAACGATTCCGCTCTTCAACTCAGCTTTTTTCAACTTGATGATCCTGTATTAGAGCAGATTAGAGAACAGATTTTAGAGATTGATATTAATGCCTTAACACCGGTGGAAGCCTTGGTGAAATTGAACCAAATTAAAGCAGTTTTGTCAGGTGGAAAAAAAATATAATTTGCTAGTTTGAATCAAAAAAGTCTTTTATATTTGCAGTCTCTTTGAAATAGAAATTTGTAGGCAAAACACTAGGTTTAGCCTTGTTTTTATAAGCGAGAATAGCTCAGTTGGTAGAGCGCAACCTTGCCAAGGTTGAGGTCGCGGGTTCGAATCCCGTTTCCCGCTCAAAGCAAAATACAATGCCCGGGTGGTGGAATTGGTAGACACGCCGGACTTAAAATCCTGTGCTCTTCGGGGCGTGCGGGTTCAAGTCCCGCCCCGGGTACTTTTTTTAGTTTTTTCTTATTTTATCGTTGTCTCTTCTGTCTAAGTTTTGCTATCTTTGTTTTGTACCTTACAAAGCAAAATAATGACGCCTCTTTTTAAATTAATTTTGATTACAATTTTTTTGGTAGGCCTTTCTATGATAGGGATTGCCATAAAAATTTGGGCAAAAAAAGACGGTAAATTTGCCGGTACTTGTGCCAGCGCTAATCCTATGCTCAACAAATCGGGAGAGCCCTGTGGTTATTGTGGGAAAATGCCCGAAAACTGCGAAAATAAATAATCTTTGGCTCCAATAAAAAAAAGTCCCAGTGCTTATATTTTGATGGCTATTCAGGGGAAACCTTTGGCCCAATCTTTTATTTTAGAAACCTATTGGGGAGAAGTTTTTAGATATGTTTTTTCGAAAATTGGGCAAGAAGAACAAGCCGAAGACATTACCATAGAAACCTTCACCAAAGTTTTCGCCAAAATATCGCTTTACGATACTTCCATGGATTTCAAAACTTGGATTATTGCCATTGCCCACAATACCATGGTAGATTGGACACGCAAAAGAAAAATTCATGTTGAATCTTTGGAAGTAGATTTTCTAGACAAAAAACTCTTTTTAGACGAGCCTTCACCAGAAGAAGCCTTCATCAACAAACAAGACAAGCAGTATATCGAAAGTTTAATTCGAACCCTTTCTCCTGGCTATCAAAAGGTGATTCAACTTTTTTATATGGAAGAAAAATCATACAAAGAGATAAGCCAAGAGCTTAATATTTCCTTGGCCAATGTAAAGGTTAGACTGCTTAGAGCCAAACAAATATTAGAGGAAAAAATCAAATCAAATCCAGCCGATGAATCCTGAAACAGAGAGAAAACCCAAATGGCTCAAAGTAAAACTGCCAACAGGGAAAAAATATACACAGCTCAAGGGACTAGTAGAAAAATATGAGCTCAATACCATCTGTAAAAGTGGTTCTTGCCCCAACATGGGAGAATGCTGGGGAGAAGGAACAGCAACTTTTATGATTCTCGGAAATATCTGTACCCGATCTTGTGGTTTCTGTGGCGTACAAACCGGAAGGCCTGGTCTTGTAGACTGGGAAGAGCCAGAAAAAGTAGCCCTTTCTATTTTTAGAATGCAAATTAAACATGCGGTGATTACCTCGGTTGATAGAGACGATTTAGAAGATGGAGGTTCTGTTATTTGGGCAGAAACCATCGATGCAGTTCGAAGAATTTCTAAAGGAACCACACTTGAGACTTTGATTCCCGATTTTAAAGGTGAAACCCATAACATTGACCGCTTAATTGAGNGGAGGGGTTGTGGCTTATGATTCAAAAGTGAAACAACATCTACTTGGGGTAAAAGAAAATACCATTGCCCAATATGGTGTAGTGAGCTCCCAGGTGGCTGAAGAAATGGCCGAGGGTCTTATCAAGCAGTTGGAAGTTGATGTTGCGGTTTCTACAACAGGTTTTGCGCCTTCAGATTTGGATCAAAAAGAGTCTTCGGAGGGACTCTGCTATATTGGTCTTGCCATTCAAAAAGAAAATAGGGTAGAAGTACAAAGTATCAAAGCTTTTTATCCCCAGTTAAACAGAGACGAATTCATCAAAGAGATCAGTAAAAAAGCTTTCCAGTTTTTGTTTGAAAATATTTCCAATTGAAAAGGATATATTAATAGGTCTTTTGGGAATGTTGTAAAAGTTCTTCTAGTTTTTTTTGTTCTTTTGGGCTAAGCTCTCTGTGTTTTCCAACCGGTAAATCTAGTTGGATATGCATGATTCGGATGCGTTTTAGCTTTACTACCCTGTAGCCTAGAAATTCGGACATTCTTCTTATCTGCCTGTTAAGACCTTGGGTTAAAACAATTCTAAACTGTTTGTCTGCGATTTTTTCAACTTCGCATTTTTGGGTGATTTGCCCTAAAATAGGAACTCCACTTCCCATTTTTTGAATGAATGAATCATCAATAGGTTTGTCTACTGTTACTATATATTCTTTTTGATGTTGGTTTTTGGCCCGCAGAATTTTATTGACAATATCACCATCATTGGTAAGTAGTATTAATCCTTCGCTGTCTTTGTCTAATCTTCCGATTGGGAAAATTCTTTTGGGATAACCGATATAATCAACAATGTTGTTTTTTTCTCTTTTTTGGTCTGTGGTGCAAACTATGCCCTTGGGTTTATGAAAAGCCAAATAGATAAAACCCTCGCTGTTTTGGCTTTGCAGGGTTTCTCCTTTAATTTCAATCAGATCTGTTTCTTCTACCCCTTGACCAATTTCGGCTTTTTTGCCATTGACAAATACCTCACCATTTTCGATGAGTTTGTCTGCCGCTCTTCTTGAGCAATAGCCTTTTTCACTTAAGAATTTGTTGAGTCTGGTCTTTTTCATGGCAAGTTCAAAAGTAGTGTATCTGGGTTATTCTAGCAATAGATTCACTAAGAAAAGACTCCTTTGAAATGTATGTTTCATGTATGTTTTTTGGCGTATTTTGGATTTCAAAAATTGTAAAAAGCACTTTTTTGAACCCTTATTTAATTTTAGGAAGTTGCAATTTGTGTTTTACCGCCAAAAGCCTAATGGTAACTATAACCACAAATCCCAAAACAAAGGCCCCTTTGGGATTAAGGTTTAGTTTTAAAGCCAATAAATATACCAGTCCACCCACAAAACAGGCAGAAGCATAGATTTCTTTTTTGAAAATCAGCGGAACTTCAGCCGTAAGTACATCCCTTATCACTCCTCCCATCACCGCAGAAGAGATGCCCATGGTAATGGCTACAAAAGGATGAAGCCCAAAATCCAAGCCTTTTTGCAATCCCAATAAAGTAAAAAGTCCAATACCCAAAGTATCAAACAAAAAAAGGGTTTGACTTAGAGGGGCAATCTGTTTTTTGAACAAGAAAGTTTGCATAATCTCCCCAGAATGCTCCATGCCCAGCATGGTTTCAAAAAGAGGAACAATGTCTATTTGGGTGTGGTTTGGATTGATTCCCACCCATCTGAAAAGTGCCAAAACATACAAAACCGAAAAAATGTCTTCGCTGTTGCTGATGATGTATCTTTCCAGTGAAGCCGTTCCGTTTTTCTCTTGAATTTTGGGAATCACAAGGATGGTTTCTAGGGTTTCTTTCACTAGTGGGTCCTGAAAATCTTCTGGGGAAAGCAAAAAGTCATTTTCAAGAAAGGTGATGATTTCCTTTTCGCTGTAATGTTCAAGGCCACTTTTTATGATGTTTTTCTGCTTTAGAATTTCTTCAACAACTCTGTGGTGTACCTGATGGTTTTGCCTGATGTCTAGTGTCGCAAAATGGGTTTTGAAAAGTTGTACTTTGAGAATCAACTCCTCCAAATCTTCCAGATACAAACTGTGATACTCTTCTATCAAGATTTTTTTGATATCCAAAAGAAGAGACAATATGTCTTCTGATTTGGGTATGATTTTAGCATCAAACATGCTTTGGTAGAGCAACTTTTTGAGCGACTCCATCGGGGAAAGCAGTTCTCTAAAGGTGAGTTTTTTCTCCAGTTTTTTTAGGTCGTTGTAGTAGTTTTTGAGCAGTGAAACCCGTAGCAAATCCGCCACTTCCTTGGTTACTTTTGCCGTTACAAAGGGATTTCCGTCTCTGTCTCCCCCAGGCCAAAAACCAATTTTGACAAGATTGAGATTGTCCAAACTAAATTTTTTTCCCAGTTGGAATTGAAGTTTTTGATAAAAATCGCAAATGGACTGATAATAGACTTCTCTGAGGTAATAGATGATGTTGGCAGCTTCTTCCACTGGTGTAGGTTTGTCTTTGTTGACAAAGGAAGTAAGTCCCAATTGCTGCAAGGTTTTGTCCAGCTCTTCTATGTTGTTGGACTGAGTGTATTCTCTGATGTTCTCTATAATTCCCAAAACTTCGGGAGGATAAAACTGGGTTGGGTGTGCCGTAAAAACAAGCCTGACACTCATCTGGTTGAGTTTTTCCAGAAGCCCCTTTTCATTGCCGTTTTTGATAAGAGAAATATAATGGTCAATCCCTGTGTATTCTTTGTTTTCCTGTACACTTTCAAAGGCGGCATCTTCTATGGAATCAAAAAGAACCACTTGTCTTTCGTCACCACCAATTGTTGGTATGTGTCTTGGATTCCAAAAGCAGACATAAAAAGAGTTTAATTTTATCGGTTAAACAATAGGATTTTCTCTTTTTGAAGATACAAAAAAAGCCCACAACTGTGGGCTTTTTTTTGTTAAGACAAACCAAAATTAAAACTCTACTTTTTGGGCTGTAAGCGTTTTTAGAAAAGCGATGATATTGGTGTTCTGCTCTGGAGTCAAATCTTTGCCTAACTGAACTTTGGCCATAATTTGTACCGCTGTGGACAAATCTTGTACACTTCCATCATGAAAATAAGGCCCTGTTTTCTCTACATTTCGAAGGGATGGAACCTTAAAGACATATTTGTCTGCTTCGCTTTTGGTTACTTCATATCTACCTAGATCTTGTTTTTTAGATTTTGTTGCTTCCCAGTATGGAGACAAAACCCCAAATTTTTGGTAAGAATTTCCCCCTATGGTTGCGGTGTTGTGGCAATTGATACAACCAATTTCGATAAAAGTTTTAAGACCTTGCTGTTCACTTTCATTTAAGGCATGAATGTCTCCATTTAAAAAATCATCGAACTTGGTGGGGGTAAGAAGGGTTCTCTCAAAAGCGCCTATAGCTTTTTGTAGATTCTCATAAGATACCACAGGGTTCTCTGGGAAAGCTTTGGCAAAAAGAGCAGGATATGCAGGATCTTTTTTCAATCTTTCTTCAACAGCTTCCTTGGAAGGCATTTCCATTTCCGCAGGATTGAGAATCGGCCCTCCTGCTTGTGCTTCTACGTCTGGCTCCCTTCCGTCCCAAAATTGAGCCATGTGCATGGCTGCATTGAGGGTAGAAGGAGAATTTCTTCCCCCAAGTCCACCGTTGTTTCCTTTGGAAAAAGATTGGTTATCTACCCCAAAAGTTTCTAAGTTGTGGCAGGTATTGCAGCTTTGGGTGTTGTCTTTGGAAAGTTTCTTCTCAAAATATAGTTTTTTTCCTAGTGAAATTTTGTCTTTGCTTAGACTGTTTTCTGGGTTTTCTTTGAAATTTGGAAGAATATCAAAATGGGTATTGGCAACTTCCATAAGCCCAATAAAAACTGAGGCTTCTTGTTTTTTTTTCTTTGTTGCAAGAAGAAAATACAAGCACACCCAAAAGCATCAGATAAAGTGTAGTTTTTTTCATGGCGATATATTTACCCTACAAAAATGATAAAGTTAAACCAATGGATCGGCAAAATTCTATCAGTATTTTTTATGGTGTTATGATTTTGTTAAAAGTTAAAGGCTAAGGGTGTTTAGAATGTCATTGGTGGCTTTCACCGCCTTGGCAGATTCCATTAGGTTGTCTTTTTCATTTTGGCTTAAATCAATCTCAACAATTTGTTCTATTCCCTTTTTTCCAACGATGCAGGGTACACCAATGCTTAGGTCGCTAAGTCCATATTGTCCTTCTAAAAGTACAGAACAAGGGATGAGTTTCTTTTGGTCGCACAAAATGGCTTGTATAAGGGTAGAGACTGCCGCGCCAGGAGCGTACCAAGCAGAGGTTCCAAGGAGTTTGGTCAATGTTGCTCCGCCAACTTTGGTGTCTTCTTGAATTTGCAATAAATTACTTCTGGGGAATGTTTTACCAGATTTTGAGCTACTTCTTTTACGATTCCAGCGTTTATTTCGATAAGCTCTTCTCTTGTCATCCCAGGTTTTCTTGGAATTCCAGAGGTAATTACCGCTACATGCGAACCGCTGGTTTGGCTGTAATCGGCAGTATATCCACTAATTTGGGTGTCAAATCCGTTTAAGGTAGCGCACTGGTTTAGATCCATGGCTTTCCCTTGGGCAAGACCTTCTTTGATGTCTATTAGCACCACCTGTGATGCGAAATTTTTAATGGCGATATACTCTGCACAGCTCGCCCCAACGGCACCGGCTCCAACTACTGTAACTTTCATTTTTTTTAATTTTGGTTATTTCTATTGAGACTATGTTCTAAATATATTAAATTTACTGATATTTTCGGCAAAAACTAGTTGTTCATTTTGCATGAAATATAAATTTAATCGAAAACCAAAATAATAGATAGATGCAAACTGTAGTTGTTCTTGGAGCTGGAAACGTGGCTTCTCATATCATTAAAGCTTTAATTCAGAATACCTTTCAGGTAAAGCAGATTTACAATCGTACCCTTCAAAGGGCAGAGTTATTGTCTAAAGAATTCAACATTCCTTTTACAGATAAAATTTCTGAGATTCAGAAAGCAGATTTATACATTATTGCGACTTCGGATGATTCCATTAAAGAAATATCTTTTCATATTCCTTATCCAGAGGCAATGGTGGTACACACTTCTGGCTCTATGTCTATTGAAGAAATCAAACCCGGACTAAGACGTGGGGTGATTTATCCGCTTCAAACACTTACAGCGGGTAGAAACTTAGAGTATGAAGATATTCCGATTTTCATCGAAGCAGAGAACTCGCAGGACTTAGAATCTCTTAGAAAATTTGCAGAGAAAATTTCTTTAAACGTACAAGATTTAGATTCTAAAGCCAGATTAAAACTACACATGTCTGCGGTTTGGGTAAACAATTTCACCAATCATATCTATCAAATTGCCTCTGATTTTTGCGCAGAAAATGGTGTGTCTTTTGATGTGTTAAAACCATTAATCTTAGAAACGGCCCATAAAATTGAATATTTAACGCCACTTCAGGCGCAAACTGGCCCTGCCAAAAGAAGGAATCAAGATACCATCAACAAGCATTTGGAACTTATTACGGATAAAGAACTCAAAGAAATTTACGCTACTTTCAGCCATTTAATTCAGAAAAAACATGCTCAGTTATAAGCAAATCTTACCTCAGATTGATACTTTTATCTTTGATGTGGATGGGGTACTTACCAATGGAGAGGTAACGCTTTATCCAGACGGAAGTCAGGTTCGGGTGATGCATACCAAAGATGGCTACGCCATGCAGTTGGCAGTAAAACTAGGTTTTAGAATCTTTGTGATTTCTGGTGGAAGAGATCCTATGGTAAAACAAAGACTTTTGGGGCTTGGGGTTCAAGAAGTAATTTTGGGCTCTAAAAACAAAAGAGAAGATTATTTGGTTTTGGCAGATCAGTATGGTCTTAAGTCCGAAAATGTACTATACATGGGCGATGACATTCCAGATTATAATGTTTTGCAGATGGTTGGACTGGGTTGTTGTCCAAGAGATGCTGCGCCAGAAATTAGATCGATTGCCGGCTATATTTCCAACTACAAAGGAGGAGAAGGATGCGTGAGAGATGTAATAGAACAAACCCTAAAAGTGCAAGGAAAATGGGAGGTAGTGGGCGAAAACTCCATTCAATCGATTTAATGATAAGATTTTATTCATTTTAGATGAAAAATACAAAGAAAATTTCTCTTATTTTAGGTTCGTCTTCGCCCAGAAGAAAAGAGCTTTTGTCTGAGATGGATTTTGATTTTACGGTTTCGGCAATTGATGTAGAAGAAGTATTTCCAGAGCATCTTCAAAAAGAAAAAATTACAGAATTTTTAGCCAACCTCAAAGCTGAAGCCTATTCCAAATCGCTTTTAGAGAATGAGCTTTTAATTACCTCTGATACCCTGGTATGGGCGGATAAAGCCCTTGGGAAACCCAAAGATGATTTAGAAGCAAAACAGATGCTCCAAACGCTTTCAGGAAAAACCCACTGGGTAATTAGTTCTGTCTGTTTGAAATCAAACCACAAAAAGAAGGTATTTAGTGATCAAACCAAGGTAACTTTTGCGAAACTTTCTAAAAAGGAAATTCAGTATTATATATCCAAGTATCCACCTTTGGACAAAGCGGGAAGCTATGGTATACAAGACTGGATTGGTCATATTGGAATTAAAAAAATACAAGGTAGTTATACTACTGTTATGGGGCTCCCGACCCATAAACTATACAAGGCACTGAAAGCTTGGTGAGAAGATTTCTTACGGAAATCCAAAAAAATGTTAATCAAAAACAAAGGGATTTGTGGTTTTTTATGTATTTTTGCGCCAGAAGATTGATTGTCAAAACCATATCAAAACCAAATCATTAAAAAATTGCGTAAAAAAAGGCAAAAGAATTAACAGAATTCTTTTGCCTTTTTTCTTTAGAATCTCGGGGTGTAGCCGTGGCAATAGGGTGTTTTTCCCGTGTTGGTGTAGTAATCTTGATGATACTCTTCTGCGGGATAAAATTCTGCAAGAGGACTTAGTTTGGTGGCGATTTTGTACCCTTTTTGCTCTAATGTTTCAATGAGTTTTTGGCAAATTTCTTTTTGAGAATCATCTACATAAAAAATCTCTGATCGATATTGGTTTCCAATATCTGGACCTTGTCGATCAATTTGCGTGGGGTCATGGATTTCAAAAAATAATTTGGCAAGAGTTTCATAATTTACCTCAGTTGGGTCAAATAGTACCTTCACGGTTTCTGCATGTCCTGTATTTCCAGTGGTAACTTCTTTGTAAGCAGGATTTTTTACTGTTCCTCCCATGTAACCAGAGGTTGCAGATATCACGCCTTTTTGTTTTTCCAAAAAATATTCTACCCCCCAAAAACATCCACCTGCAAAATAAGCTTCTTCTAACTTTGTGCCTTGAGGCTCAAAAATTAAGGAAACAGAATTCACGCAGTGACGGGTGTTTTTTTCGGTGAACCCTTCTCCAGTAAACACATGTCCTAGATGTCCTTTACAGTTTTTACAAATTATTTCGGTTCTTGAGCCATCTGGGTCTGGGATTCTTTCTACCGCTCCTGGAATTTCATCATCAAAACTAGGCCAACCACAGTTCGACTTGAATTTGTCATCAGATTTATAAAGTGGAGTTTTACACTGTTTGCATTTGTAGGTTCCCTCTTTGTAAAAATCGTTGTAGATACCGCTGTAAGGCGCCTCAGTACCTTTGTTTAAAATGACACGAATTTCTTCTGGAGTTAAATCGGATTTCATATTTTTTTGGTTAGATGGATGACAACTAATAAGAAACCATAAAAGCCATAACAGGTGTTTTTTCAGCATAAAAATAGTTCTTTGTCTGTTTGTATAAAGATACAAATAGTTTGATTTTCTAAATTATCTCATGGCTAATTTTTGATCATATTTTGAAAACTTAGTCTAAAGGTGCATCTTTGCAAGCAAATACAATCAATCAAGTCTTTAAGACTGTAAATAGACTATATACTCATTGCCATGGCCAAACCCAGTACTCCCAAAGGAACACGTGATTTTTCTTCCCAAGAGGTTTACAAAAGAGAGTATATCAAAAGAACTATCTCTGAGGTTTTTTGCCGTTTTGGATTTAATCCGATTCAAACGCCTTCTTTTGAAAATTATCAAACTTTGATGGGTAAATATGGCGAAGAAGGGGATAGGCTCATTTTTAAAATTTTGAATTCGGGAGAATATCTAAAAGAGATTTCTACTGAGGATTTACAGCACCAAAAAGAAAATGTTTTAACCCCTCAAATTAGCGAAAAAGCCCTTCGATACGATTTAACTGTGCCTTTTGCAAGGTATGTTGTGCAGCATCAAAACGAGCTTTCTTTTCCTTTTAAAAGGTATCAAATACAACCCGTTTGGAGAGCAGACAGACCTCAAAAAGGAAGATTTAGAGAGTTTTACCAATGTGATGCAGATGTAGTAGGAAGCGACTCGCTTTGGCAAGAAGTAGATTTTGTGCAAATGTATGACCAGGTTTTTTCTTCCCTTGGGCTTCAAACCGAGATTCACATTAACAACCGAAAAATTCTTTCTGGTTTGGCTGAGGTCGCTCAAATTGAAGACAAACTCATTGATTTTACTGTTGCTCTAGATAAACTCGATAAAATCGGCAAAGAAAAGGTGGTTTTGGAGATGAAAGACAGAGGTATTTCAGATGCTTCACTAGCCAAACTAGACCCAATTTTTGATTTAAAGGGTGATTTTCTCTCTCAACTAACACTGTTAGAAAACCTTCTGAAAGACTCAGAAGTGGGTGTTCAGGGAGTTGAAGAGCTTAGATTTGTTTTTCAAAACACCCAAGAACTTGGGCTTCAAACCAGCAAACTTGTTTTTTCTCCTACACTAGCCAGAGGGCTTAATTATTATACCGGTTGTATTTTTGAGGTGAAAGCTACCCAGGTAGAACTCGGCTCTATTGGAGGTGGAGGCAGATACGATGATTTAACAGGAATTTTTGGTCTTAAAAACCTGCCCGGGGTTGGAATTTCATTCGGACTTGATAGAATTTACCTTTGTTTAGAAGAATTGGCCTTATTTCCTGAAACAAAACCCAACCAAACCCAAGTTTTATTCTTAAATTTCGCAGATAAGGAATCGGCTATATGCATGAAGCTCATCAAAAAACTTCGTCAAAAATCCATTTCTTGCGAACTTTATCCCAAGGCGGTTTCCATTAAAAAGCAGATGCAATATGCAGACAAAAACCAGATCAATTGGGTGGTTATATTAGGTGAAAACGAAATGCAAAATGACACTTTAAGTCTAAAAAATTTAATAGAAGGAAGTCAAAAAAACATAACTCAAGCTGAATTTCTAGAGACAATTTCAGAAATTATTGAGTCGTAAATTAAAATCAAAACAAAAAAATAGAAGTATGGCATTAAATTATATATGGGTAGGATTCTTTATCATTGCTTTCTTGTGTAGTCTTTTCGAGTTTTTTTTCAATCATAATACTGCAATTTTTCAGGAAATTATCACTGCTCTTTTTGATAGAGCCAAAACAGGATTCGAGCTTTCACTCGGACTTTCTGGGATGATGACCCTATGGCTAGGAATTATGAAAATTGGAGAAAAAGCGGGCGCGGTAGATTTGCTTTCTAAGGCTGTAAGTCCACTTTTTACAAGATTATTTCCCGAAATCCCCAAGAATCATTCTTCTATGGGATCTATGATGATGAATTTTTCGGCCAACATGCTAGGTCTTGACAATGCAGCTACGCCACTTGGGCTTAAAGCCATGAAAGAATTGCAAAGTTTAAATCCAAATAAAGATACGGCATCCAATGCGCAAATTATGTTCTTGGTACTCAATAGCTCTGGTCTAACCATTATTCCAGTAAGTATATTGGCCCTTAGAATGTCTTCGGGTTCGGTGAATCCAACTGACGTATTTGTACCTATACTTATGGCCACCATCTGTTCAACCTTAGTTGGACTCATCGCAACGGCTTTATTTCAAAGAATCAATCTGCTTCAGCCTGTGGTTTTGGCATATCTTTTTGCTGTAATCGCTTTTGTGGGTGGAATTGGATACTATGTAAATGGAAAGTCTCAGGCAGAGATAGAAGTTTTTACCAGTTTGTTCTCTAACCTTTTGCTTTTTGGGGTGATTATTTCTTTTATTGTGATGGGACTTCTATCCAAAATAAATATTTACGAGGCTTTTATTGATGGAGCCAAAGAAGGATTTAATGTAGCGATAACCATCGTACCCTATTTGGTGGCCATGCTTTGTGCCGTTGGAGTGTTTACCGCTTCTGGTGCCATGGAAATTCTACTTTCTGGAGTTCGATGCCTGGTAGATTTATTGGGTATGGACAACCGTTTTGTAGATGGACTACCTACCGCTTTTATGAAACCACTTTCAGGGGGAGGAGCCAGAGGACTTATGGCTGAATCTTGGAAAATACATGGGGTGGATTCTTTTGTGGGTAAGTTAACTTCTATCATTCAAGGTTCAACTGAGACTACATTTTATATATTGGCGGTTTATTTTGGATCTGTAGGAATTAAAAAAACCAGACATGCAGTATCTGCGGGTCTCATTGCTGAGGTAGCTGGTATCGTTGCGGCCATCGCTATCGCCTACATGTTTTTTGGTTGAAATGAAAACAATAGATTTTAAGCCTGTACAAATTATAGATCGAAAGACTGGGAAAAAATTCCACGAAAAAATCCCTA
Source organism: Flavobacteriaceae bacterium (assembly GCA_004359435.1). Taxonomy (GTDB): domain Bacteria; phylum Bacteroidota; class Bacteroidia; order Flavobacteriales; family Weeksellaceae; genus PTET01. The sequence continues at coordinate 45,585 of PTET01000003.1, read as the reverse complement.
GTATTCGTGAAATTTATTTTTTTTACCACCATCCCTTTGGAAAAAAATTGCTTGGCCTTATGGCAAGTAAAATGGTTTCTTCCTTGGGAGGATGGTTTATGAATCAAGGCTTTTCAAAATCTAGAATCCAAGCTTTTGTATCCAATTATAAAGTGAAAATGGAGGAATATATTATTCCCCAGGATGGATTCAAGAGTTTCAATGATTTTTTTTATCGAAAAATTAAACCAGAGGCAAGACCTATTTTAGGGGATATCTCTTCTCCTGCTGACGGAAGAGTTACAGTATTTCCTAGGGTCGAAGATTTTCAGCCCTTTTTTGTGAAAGACAAGCAGTTTACCGTGAGTACTTTTCTAGATAGCATTCCCTTGGCCGAAACTTTTGCAGGGGGAAGTATGGCTATTGTTCGGCTCGCTCCTGTGGATTACCACAGATACCATTTTCCTTTTGCGGGTGTTGCCTCTGAGAGTCAAAAAATAGGTGGAAAATACTATTCAGTTTCGCCACTTGCATTGGGTAAAAGTTTGACTATTTTTTTGCAAAACAAAAGAGAATATACGACTGTTTTAACCGATGAAATTGGGGAATATTTGTTTTGTGATGTAGGGGCGACCATGACGGGTTCTATCTTTCAGACGTATGAAGCAGAATCTAGAGTAGAGAAGGGGCAGGAGAAAGGCTATTTTGCTTTTGGAGGATCTACTGTAGTGCTTTTTTTTCAGGAAGGAACCATTGAGTTTTCACCCGATTTGGTTAAAAATACCCAGGATGGCTTTGAAACCAAAGTACTAATGGGCGAAGAAATTGCTCGAATCAAAGTAAGGCCCTAAACGAATATAAGTCTTGTAGTTTGCAGGATTAAATCCACTTTTGTATATTTGCGCTCTAAATGGCCTTGTAGCATAATTGAATAGTGCACTTGATTACGGCTCAAGAGGTTGGGGGTTTGAATCCCTCCGAGGTCACTAAAAAACCCTGTTTTTCTTTTGAAAAACAGGGTTTTTTAGTGTTTGGAAATTGATTTTTAGAATTATAGACCAGAAATCATGTCTTCGGGTTTTACCCACTGGTCGTATTCTTCGGCGGTTACATAGCCCAAATTGATGGCTTCTTCTTTGAGCGTTGTTCCGTTTTTGTGTGCAGTATTGGCAATTTCAGCGGCTTTGTAGTATCCAATTTTGGTGTTAAGCGCTGTTACTAGCATCAGCGAGTTGTTTACCAGTTCTTTGATTCTTCCCTTGTTGGTCTCAATTCCGATGGCGCAATTAAGATCAAAAGAAACACAGGCGTCTCCAATGAGCTGAGCAGATTGCAACAAATTGTAGGCCATCACAGGTTTGAATACATTGAGTTCGAAATGTCCCTGTGTTCCAGCTACCGTTACAGCTGTATCGTTCCCCATTACTTGGGCGCAAACCATGGTTAGGGCTTCGCACTGGGTTGGGTTTACTTTTCCTGGCATAATGGATGATCCAGGCTCGTTTTCAGGTAGCATCAATTCTCCAATTCCCGATCTAGGCCCAGAGGCAACCATTCTAATGTCATTGGCAATTTTGTTGAGCGAAACGGCCAATTGTTTAAGTGCTCCATGGCTTTCTACCATAGCATCATGGGCAGCCAAGGCTTCAAATTTATTTTCTGCGGTAATAAATGGATGACCGGTAAAATCTGCGATGTATTTGGCAACCAAAACATCATAGCCTTTGGGTGTATTGAGTCCTGTTCCAACCGCGGTTCCACCTAGCGCAAGCTCGCTTAAATGTGGCAAAGTGTTTTTAAGGGCTTTGATTCCATGGTCTAACTGAGAAACATAGCCAGAGAATTGTTGACCCACAGTGAGAGGTGTGGCATCCATCAGATGGGTTCTTCCAATCTTAACTACATCTTTGAATTCTTCAGCCTTTTTGTTTAAGGTTTCTTTAAGTTGCAATACCCCTGGAATGGTATTTTCCACAATCATTTTGTAACCTGCAATATGCATTCCCGTAGGGAAAGTATCGTTGGATGATTGTGATTTGTTTACATCGTCATTGGCTTTAAGAACAGGTTCTCCCTCACCAATTTTACCTCCCGCAATTTCTTGTGCTCGGTTTGCGATTACTTCATTCACATTCATGTTAGACTGGGTTCCAGAACCTGTTTGCCAGATTACAAGTGGAAACTGATCGTCTAATTTTCCTTCTAAAATTTCATCACAAACCTTGGCGATCAGATCCCTTTTTTCAGCAGGTAAAACCCCAAGATCGCAGTTGGCATAGGCGGCGGCTTTCTTAAGATAAGCAAAACCGTAGATAATTTCCATTGGCATAGAAGCCACCGGCCCAATTTTAAAATTGTTTCTTGAGCGTTCGGTTTGAGCTCCCCAATATTTATCAGCGGGAACTTTTACTTCCCCCATGGTGTCTTTTTCGATTCTAAATTCCATAGTATTTGTGTGCTTTATGGGTGATTTTTGATGTATTATAAATTCACAATAAAGATACAAAACCTCTTTAAGCTAATCCAAGTGATATGATTCATGTTTGGTGAGGTCAAAAAAAATCTTTGTCAACTGGTTTTGATTGTGTATTTTTGTCCTATTGTAAGATCAACAAACCAAATTAAATTTAAGTTATGATTCAGTTTTTAGGCTTTTTATTCTTTTTGACCATGTTTCTTCTAGGTTTTTGGGGGATTATTTCTATGGCAACCTTGGCCATTACCTGGGTTATTTTAGCACCACTTGAAACCGCTGGAAAAATCGGAAAAGGAATATCTGAGGAAGAAGTAAAGAGCAAAACACTTCCAAATCAACCAGGTGTTGAGCTGGTTTATAGTAAATAAAATTTTAAAGATTTTATAAATCTTAAGTTATAGTAAAAGAGCCATCATATTTGATGGCTTTTTTTGTGGACTGTTTTTATCAAGTATTGATTTTTCACAATTTTGTTTGCCCAATCCAAAAAATATAATTTACTTTGCATTACAAAGTTCTTTTAATCTATAAAGATGAATTCAAAACAAAACCAACACGCCGAAGATTTGCAGCACATTCGCTCTATGATGGAGAGAAGCTCTCGTTTTATGTCACTGAGTGGAATTTCTGGAGTTTTTGCGGGCTCCATTGCTCTGGTTACTACTTATGTGGCATACAAAATTATGCTTTCTTATGGTATCGATTATTTTGATGGATATCGATTCACCCAAATAGACAATTACAATCAGCTTTTGTTTGACCTTTTTGTTTTGGGTTTTGTTACCCTTTGTGTTTGCATTGGGATTGGGATTTTTTTCACCATGAGAAAAAGCAAAAAGAACCAACTTCCCATTTGGACTGCCACCACCTACAACATGATAGAGGCCATGATGATTCCACTGGTTGCTGGAGGAATCGCTTGTTTGGCCTTTTTTAGTTATAGGCACATCTATTATATTGCTCCCACCACCCTTATTTTTTATGGATTGGCTCTTGTGAGTGCCTCCAAATATACCTTTGGGGATGTGAAATATTTGGGAATTTTCGAGGTGATTTTGGGTCTGGTCGCTTTTTTTATGCTGGGCTATGGACTTCTTTTTTGGGCCATTGGTTTTGGCGTTTTGCACATCGTATACGGACTCATCATGCATGTGAAATACAAATAAAATCCCATGATAGAAAACCTAAACAAAGATTTTGAAAGCAGGGTTCGTCTGGGAATTATGTCTGTCCTGATGGTGAACGATTGGATTGATTTTTCTGCCCTCAAAGAACTTTTGCAAATTACAGACGGAAATCTCGCTAGCCATTCCACGGCTTTGGAGAAGAAAAACTACATCGAAATCAAAAAAGAGTTTGTGGGGAAAAAGCCCAAAACCTCTTATAGAATTACCCACAAGGGCAGAGAAGAATTCAAAAATCACATTTCTGCCTTAGAAAAACTACTATAAATCCTAGAATATGATAATCACCCAAAAAATTTTGCTCAAAAACTTTGAAATTCAAAGTACTTTTAAATTCAGAATGCATTTTAGAAATCAGTTTAGGCTATACAGAGAAGAAATCATTTCCAAAATGTTCGAGTTTTCGGCCGAACTGTATCTCAAAACCTTGGCAAGAAGTAGGAAACCTTGGGACATCACCATAGAATCTCTGCTTTCCAAACCCAAAGAAAGTCTGGGTTATGCCATGGGTGAATTTTTGCAAATCAACCAATTTCAGTTGCAACCAAGGGCTGAAAACCACGATGTATTTCATGTGCTAACGGGTTACAAACCCACAGTGGAAGAGGAGGTGGGATTGCAGTTTTTGCTGCTGGGAAATGGCAAAAGAAGTCTTTTTCTCTTTGTGGCTCTTTTGGGCGGATTTTGTTTGATGCCCGAAGCCTACAGTTTTTACCAAAAATCTTATCAGAAAGGAAAAAACATGCTTCCTTTTACCGATTTAGCCTTTGAAGATTTGCTTGACGAAAATTTGTTGGCACTTCAAAATGCCTTGAACAAAAATGTATAAATTTTTCAATATAATTTTTTCTAGAAATGAACCGCAGAATTTTTCTCAAAACAGGATTCAAATATGCTCTGGCAGCAGGAATTCCCACCTTGATGTATGCAAACCAAATTGAACCCTATTGGGTGGAATGGACCCAAAACTCCATGGATTTTCAAAATCTGGATTCTTTTTGGATAGGGAAGAGGGTGGTTCAAATCAGTGATTTGCATATAGGGGCAAGGTTCAATCCGAATTACCAAATCCAAGAATTCCAGAAAATTTCTGCCCTAAAGCCAGATTTGGTGGTCTATACGGGAGATTTTATCTCGGTGGACGACAGAAATTTGGAAGCACTTTGGAAGATTTCCGCCTTTTTTCCCAGATAGATTTCCTTTTTTTCTTTGGAGAACAGAATTTGGGAGAGGAAAACCTAAGATTTGGGCAAGTTTATTGGGGTTTGTTTTGGGGTGTATTTTGGCTCAAATCTATATTGAACAGGGCATTTATGATGATTCCGTTGTTGTTTTGAAACACGTTTTGGCCTCCCACCAATCGACCATATTGCAAGGTTTGGTTTATATACCCCGCCTCCAGTCTAAAATCTTTGTTGAGGCGGTATCCAATCAAAAGCCCAATTCTGTTTTGGTCAAATACGTTGGCGTTTACGTTTTCTCCAAAACCAATCATCACTTCATCATAAAGGGCAACATAGGGCGTTTTGTCTTTGATTTCTTCCCCTTTCAGTGGCATTTGCAAACGAACCATATATCTTGCACGGTTCAAAAGTGGAAACTGGTCCTCTTTGGTTTCTGCTGGTGAACTGTATCTTCCCACAAAACGCTGTTCGAGCATGAATCGATGAGAAATATCTACTTTTCCTTCTTTTTGGGAGAGCTGAACCATCTGAAAAATTCTATGTTCTGTAAAATCCCGACCCAGTCCATTGAGCGGAATTTCCCCATAGGGATAGGTTTCAATCAGACCATAACCCACTCTAAACAGAACCCTTGGCGTTAGCTGGTAATTGACTCCCAAACGAAGCAAATTTTGTTGGCTTTCGGTGATGAAATCGTTTCTTCGCCACTGAAATTCTGAGTGAATTCCAATTTTTTCGTTGATTTTGAAAGTACCAAATACATTGTACCAACCAATGTTGTTGTCTGTATTGCGTCTGTTGTTTTGTCCAAAACCCATTTGTCCAAACAAGAGCAAAAGAGCAAAAATTAATTTGTGAATTTTCATGTGTGTTGTTTTTGAGTAAGCACAAAATTAAAAAAAAGTCTGGGCTTGTTTGGCCCAGACTGGTTGTTTTTTTATTTGCTTGTTGGAGTATAGGGTAGGGCAGATTTGTGAACGATGATTCTGAGTTTTCCATCTTTTCCTTTTTTGAAAACCCAGGTTTTGTCCACCATTACTTCGTTTCCATCTTTATCTGTAACCCAAACATTCCCCATGGTAATGGCTGTGGAACCATAGATTTGGATTCCCTGATTTCCGTCTCCTGCATTGTCATATCTGGCTTTTACCCATGGTTTGAGTGCAAATCCTTTGTCGTTGGGATAGTCTTTGTCTCCTCCTACAAAATAGGCCAAGGCACCTTTTTTGTCGTTTCTAAAGGTTTGGTCTCCAAAAGCCAATGTGGGTTTGAAAAACACTTTTCCGTGGTCATAATTGTAGGCATCTGTCAAAACTTGCTCGGCAAAGGCTTTGTAATCTCCTCCTTCCTGATGGATTTTTCCGATTTTCACCAGTGCATCGCACCATGCCTGTTGTGCGGCATTGACCTCATCGTAGGTGATGATATCCTGTGCACCTTCTTCTACATAATCCAGTTTGAGCTCTTCAATGGTTTTTTGAACCTGCTCACTGGTTTTGGATTCTCCAGAAATTCCAGCATTCGAGGTTTGATTCTCCGCTTTTTTGCATGAAAACAGCACAGAAGACACAAGGGAAAGGGCAATAAGTTTTGATTTCATTTTGTAGAATATTTGGTTAAACACTTTTTTAATTAGACTAAATATAAATAATGAAATTGACAAAACCAATTGAGATAGGAGGTGGGGGTGTTAAAGAGTTGTTATTTTTTTTGGTGGGATAGGGTGGTGACTTTGTGTTGTAATTGTTTCAAATTTTGTGAGATGTATTACCACTTATAAACTCCCATCCATTCAGGTTTTGTTTTTAATTCTTTTAGTAATGCAAATATTACAGATGTCGCAAATTGGAATGAGGTTTTTGAAATTTAAAGAATTAAACGGATAATATTTTCGAGGTAAATAATGGTCTAAAGCACTTCTATGAGTATGAAACTGTGTCAATACTTTATGAATACCACAACATTTGCAAACTGATGATTTTTTTACGATTGTTTTGTAATATTTATTGATGTCTTCAAAAGTGCTATAAAATGGCTCTAGTTTGATGCAGTTGTCATACAGACAATCACAAAATAGTTTCAATGCATTTTTCAAATCGCTACTTATTGCTTCGATTTGGTCATATTTCACTGGTTGAATAGTTCCATTACACAATTCACGGATTTTATTGTTATTGTGAACGGCAGTCTTTAGTAACTTAATCTGTGAACGATTTAACGTTTTACAAATGACAAATGCTTCGTTCAATGGGTCTAGTATGTAATCTTGATTGATGTCGTCAATTAGATGGCGATATTTTGGAAGCACAAGAGCGGATGTAAAGTCTGCTGCTGCAATATTTTTGGCATTAAAAACCACATCAAGCATTACGTGATTAACGAATGATTGAACTTTCTGAATTTTTGAATATGGAAAGTTGTATGGTCTTAACATTTACTTCTTTTTATCCGTTACTTCTTTGATTAACATTAATTTTTCAATTGAGTCGCCAAACTCACTATTCAATTCTTCAATCAAATCTTCTGTTCTTTCATTGCCATCAAATCGTTTTTTGAACTCTTTTAGTTTTGACATTGCATAAGTGCCAATAGTTTCTTTGTTTTTGAAAATTCTATTGGTCAAGAGATTTACCGAAGTTCCATAAGTGTCAATTCCTAATTCACTCGCTTTTTTGGCCGTTGTATTACCTTTTTCGTCTTTCTCAAATAGCACCACATTGTCGGGTAAACAATCTGAAATAATGAAAGGTGAGTGAGAAGTCAGTAAAACATCTTTGAGTAAATGAACATTATAATTATTTCCTGAACTACTTGCTGAAATTGTGTCGTTTAGTATTTTGACAAACTTCGCTCTCCAACTTGGATTGAAATGTGTTTCAGGTTCGTCAAGCAAAAGAATCGAACGTCTATCTTTAAGCAACAAACAAATTCCCATTGTATGGATAAACTGATGTTCTCCATCTGAAAAGCTTCTCAATAGTAAATCTTTCTCTACACCAGTTCCTTTAATTTTTTTAGTGATGTAAAAATCTAAGAAATGAAAAACATCTTGTCTTGGATTACCAACTGGAAGTTTTCCATCGGTGTAAATACCTTTGGAACGATACACCTCTTCTTTGGTCACTTCGTCAACAAAGTGATTGTTTAATTCATAAAGTAACCTGAAAAAGTGAAAGCACTCCAACGGGTTATTGTTAAAATAATGCTTGAAAGCTGCTTTGGTAGCATCATTCACATAAAAGTCTAACCAAAGTGTCTGTGTTTTTTGGTCTAAATGCCAAGATGTAGCACATTTTTTAAGATTGGCAATTTGATTATGGTCTATTAACCGAAGTATTGGTATGCTTTTCTTTTCGTCAGTAAATTCAAAGTTGTGTAAATGAATATTCATTCTGAAACTTCTTAGTCCCAAGATACCTGTATTGTCAATATTTCTGAGTGGCTCAAGTGTTTTTTCATCTTCAAAAAGCAAACAACACAATAGAACCGCTTGGCTCATATTGTTGTCTATGTATATCAAACTATTTTCAGATTCTTCAAATTTGTCATAATTATCTCTTACCGCTTGGCGGTATTCGTCCAAATGAATCAATCGACTTTTGATAAAGGGTAAACTCAGAATTTCGTTTTCGCCTGATGAATAACCGATAATATGAGCAGGTAAATATTCTTTACCCTCTGCTGCACTGTCTCTTCCAATTGGTGGAATCAGTGAAACTTCTCTTTTCTCCGTTTTATCATCAAAAGGAAATGATTGAATGAACATCTTTGGTTCTTTTCCGACTTCCTTGCTGATAGTTACTTTGTCGAAAAATGCGACAACATAATCTTTTCTATTATGCTGACCAATCAGATACTCTAAAGTAAATGCATCAGGTGTGCATTCGTTACGTTTGAAATTATTGGGGTCTTTGATGCTTTCAGGGAGATAACGAGCCACACAAACCTCTAAATGATAGAAAACATTGGCTAATGCTTCTAATACATTGGATTTGCCACTTCCGTTTAAACCTGCAAAACAGAAAGGTCGAAATTGTTCCATGGCTTCGGTGTCTTGCAAAGTATGGAAGTTGATTTCAAACCCTTTTTGTAAGCTTCTGAAATTGTTTTCTATTTTGAGTTTTAACAATTTCATTCAACAGTGAGTTTTACTTTTTGGGTTTTCTCATCAAATTTTTGTTTCACTTTCCCTTCTTTGATGAGCTCAAATACAAAGCTTTTCGCCTTGTCATAGGTTGGTTGTTCGCTAAATCTGTTTTCGTTTAATTCATCTGTATTTAATCTTTCAAGCAACAGTTTTATGGAACTTGAATTGCTATTTTCTTTGAAAAATTGATAATCATTTTCCAGTAATACTTCTAAATCAACCGCAGTATTGAAATCTAATTCACCTTTGAATGCAAGTTGACTAATAGAAGAAAGTAATTGTTCAGCTTTTGACTTAGAAAATTCTGTTTTATTAATTGAGCTTTCTATCTTTTGAATAACCTGAACAAATTCACTTTGTAAATCAATTGGTGGCAATGGAATTTTAATTTCCTTAATATTCGTTAAGCTCAAAAATGTTCTGCCAGCATCCGTAATAATAGATTTAAGTTGGTGTTGAACAATATTTGAATTGAAACAATATTCGAAATAGGTAGGGTTAATTATTTCTTGATTACAAGATACTTTATTAAAGTTTTGAGAAATTATAGCCTTATCCAAGGAAGAAGGTATCCTTAATGCTTTTCCTGATGAACCTACCGCCACTATAACAATATCATTTGGTTTAATTTCACTTCTTTTAAGCTCTAAGGCTTTTTCTTCAGAAACATATTTTATATCAGTTAAGTCGAGTTTACCGGATGTAATATTTTTTCCTCTTAAAATTAAAACACCTTGATTATCAACATAGTCCTTTGAAGTCAAGTTTGAACCAAATGGACCACTTGAAAGTGAGTACTGCTCATCAGATGCTACTTCTAATACTGTTTTTTCATCAAAGAATTTCCAATCTTGGAACATCTTATAAAAAAGCGACAATTTAAGTTCGTTTTGTAAACTAATAACATTTTCCCGCTTATCCAAAATGGCTTTTGCCTTATCTAATATGGCTACTATTTTGTTTTGGGTTTCGAGGTCGGGAAGAAAAAATTCAAAGTCATCTAGTTCTGCTTTATTAAATCCCGCTTGAGCCGCTCGGTTTCCAATACTAGTTATATAATTTTGAAAATTTGAATTTTGCAGTAGATAATAAAGAAATCTCTTGTCTAATACAGATTCATTTGGAATTGTTTTCACCAAAGCGACATTATAAGCACCTGATAATCCTGTTAATATTTTGCCTATTGATGCTCCATATCTTCCGATTAAAATATCATCTTCTTTGCATTTTTTTAATTTATTATTATCTAATACATAAGCTTTATAATCTTTCTCAGATTGAGTGAAATCTCGAATTTGTAACATTCTGACATATCCAGATTTTGGGGTGTCAAACCATTCTGATTTTGGGGGTTGTGTTCCTCCTTGAAATTCACAAACTTTAGTTATTTTTACTTTTTCCATCATCCAATCAAATTTTTAAGCTCCTGCATCTCTTTTTGGATTTCGCTTTCTAACTGAAATAATGCCTCTAATATTTTTTGTGGTGGTTCATAGGTTTGCTCCTCGTATTCAAACTTTTTGTATCGGTTATAGCTCAGGTCTAGGCCATTGTCTTGTATTTCCGAGAGAGGCACATAAAAATGGTTGGTTCGTTCTATGGGCGTGTCTATTGCTCTTTTTCTGTAGGCATCCACTGCAATAGGTAAAGGATTTTCAGCCAACTTTTTTCTGTTGTCATCTAGGCTGTATCCGTCATTTTTCAATTCATAGAACCATACTTTTTCGGTATGCCATTTTTGGCTATCTTCCTCAGCTTTTGTGAAAAGCAAAATAGCCGTTTTTACACCTGTATAGGGTTTGAATGCACCCGATGGCAAAGAAATTACGGCTTCTAACTGATTGTCTTTGAGTAGGATTTCTCGGGTTTCTTTGGGTAGGGTAATTTCTACCATGGCGTCTTTTTTGTCTTTGCAAAGTATAATTCCTATGGTAGGAAGCTCGTCTTCGGTTTTTACAAAGCGATCATAATAGTTTACATACATCTGCATTTGTCCTAAATCTTGATGTTTGAGTTTGCCTATTTTGAGGTCTATAAGTACAAAGCAACGCAACAGTCGATTGTAAAATACCAAATCAACTCTAAAATGTTCTTCATCAAATGTAAACCGAACTTGTCGGCCCACAAAGGTGAATCCTTTGCCTAGTTCTAACAGGAAATGCTCCAAACGGTCTATGATGGCTTGCTCTAGTTCTGTTTCAGAATAGCTAGTACTTTCTTGTAGGTTTAAAAATTCTAGTATATAGGGGTCTTTCAGGGTTTCTAAGGGATTGAGACTATCTGCATTATTCTCTTTACTATCGTTTGCTTTGGTTTTTGAAATCAACAATCGATGGTATGCTGCTGAATTAATTTGCCGTTCCAATACCCTCACACTCCAATGGTTGTCTTCAGCCTGTGTCAGATAATAATTTCTTTCTTCAATATCTTCTATTCGCATTAAATGAATGTAGTGTGTCCAAGTTAAACTTTGCGAAATCAGTGATTTCGCATTCTTGAACGTAATATAGAACTTACGTATCAATTCTAAGTTTCTTTTGGAGTAACCCTTACCAAACTCTTCGGTTAATTTTTTGGAAAGCTCTGAGATGATGAAACTCCCATAATTTGCATGTTTATTGCCCTTTTGTTCTTGTTCTACAATTTGTTTGCCCAATTCGAAATGGGTAAATATTATAACAGAATTAACTTGCTTGACTATCGATTTCTGTGCTTGAATAATAAGCGACCGAACATTATCAACAAAACTAGTGTCAAGAGAAGTATTCATTCTATGCTGCAATTTTTTGAATGACAGAAATTATTTCTTCAATTTCTTTTGGTGAAAATACCCCTAAATTTGTCAATGACTTGTTTGAGGTCGGCTTCTGTTGGATACACCCAAAAGCTGTTTTTGAGGGCTTTATTGATGATTTCTTTTTCTTTGGCTACGACCCCAATATTTAAGGGCAATTCAGCAAATTGTTCAACAATAATTTCTTTTAGGTTCTCAATGTCTTGACTTTCGTTTTTGAGCTGAGCAAGAGAAAATTCAACAATGTCTTTTTCAAATCGCATTGCTTTGAAGTCAACCGAAGATAAAGCTCTTAGTATTTGTGCTATTGTCTGGTCGAGGAAAACCATTTTTTCATCTGTTAGATTCTCCCAAAACTTAGGTTCATAGACCTTTTCCAAATGAGTTGCATTGTCTTGAACAACTACATTGTTTTTTGGTAATGAGTTAATTAGTTTTTCTAATTCCAATTTTTCTAAGTCTGCAATATCAGAATTTTGTTCAATTGCTACTTTCAACTTCTCCAATCTCATTTTAAAAAGGCGTATTGGCAAGGCCGTTTGAGATTTACTTTCCTTTCCTTTCGGATTGAGTTTGAAATATTCGAAATTATCCCAACAGTCAATGATAAAGAATTTGTCTTTCTCATGGCACCAGTTTCTTCTTTCATTTGGATTGAGAACTCGTGTTCCTCTTCCAATCATTTGCCAAAATTTGGTGTAAGAAAAAACAGGTTTTGCAAAAACCAAATTCACCAATTCAGGAATGTCAATTCCTGTGTCTAGCATATCAACACTTATGGCAACTCTCGGAAAATCGTTGTTTTTGAATTGGTCAAGTAAACCACCTTTGCCATAAACTCTTGGGTCGTCCGAAACAATCACTTTGGCTATTTCACCCGCACCTTGCGGATAGAATTGGTCAAAAATTTCTTTGATTCTACGGGCGTGTCTCATTGTCATACAAAAGAAAATGGTTTTTCCTGGCAAAACTCCATTGGGGTCTTTTATGCATTCTTCCCAAAACTCACGAACAATCAAGGCATTCGTTCCTTTGTTGGTAACTGCTTTTTCTATGTCAGTTCCTTCAAAATTTATCTCTGTGGGGTCTTTGCCTTCGGCAATCAGTTTCTTTTGGTCGTCTTCGCTTATTGTATTTAAGTGAATTCCTTCTTGTTGAAACTTTGTTGTTAGTTTCATTACCTCGAAATTAGATAGGTAAGGCGGTTTGTTGTTTACAGCATCTTCAAAAGTATATGCGAAAGTGGGTAATCCATCTTCACAGTCAAACAATTCAAACGTGTTATGGTCAACTGCGTCTGTTGGCGTTGCTGTAAGTCCAAGAATTACCGAATTGAAGTAACTCAAAATATTTTGATAAACATTGTAAATAGAACGGTGGCTTTCATCTATAACAATCAAATCAAAGAAATGAGGAGATAAATTTTCGTCCTCAATAATATTTAACATTGTAGGATAAGTTGAAACATACACCCTTCTGTCGGTTACAATTTTCGTTTCTCCTGTTTGCGGCCAAACCGAATATTGCGGTGCGTTATCTTTAAATGCTTCTACAGCTTGGTCTCTTAATGCAATACGGTCAACTAAGAATAATACTCTGGAAATCCAACCTGCTCTCATTAAACCGTCTACCATCGCAATACAAGTCCGCGTTTTTCCTGTTCCTGTAGCCATTATCAAAAGGAATTTTCTTTTCCTTTCTTCCATCGCTTCAAAAACTGCTCTAATGGCTTGAATTTGATATGGTCTGCCAGCTATGTTGGTATTGATTAACTCGTCCGCTAAAGGTTTTTTGTTTTTACGAATAAAAGCCATTCTTTCAAGATCCGTCCGGGTCGGGAATGCAAATATTTTTCGAGGAGCATAATTTTCTAAGTCCCAAAAAAAAATATCGTGTCCGTTGGTATACATACAAAATGGCAAGTCGCAACCAAATTGTGTTTGAATGTTATAGGCATATTGCTTTGCTTGTTCTTCACCAATTCTTGCGTCAACGGATGACTTTTTTGCTTCAACAACTGCTAGAGGCATACCATCTTTTCCTAACAAAACATAGTCGCTAAATTGTGCACCGTAGTCAGCTGGTGGCTCATTTACTACATTATTGTCAACCGAAATGAAAAACTCCTCAATCACTTGAGTTCGGTCAGTCACATTCCAGCCCGCTTGTTTTAAGCGGTTGTCAATGATTTCTTTCCTAGTCTGTTTCTCGTTTCTCACTTTTAATATTCTAAATATTTATAGTTGGTTGAAATATACAAAATTCAGCCAAGTTGTGCGTTATTGTTTATTTTCTCTTAACACCTTCTCCCAACCCCCTCAAGCCGGCTCCACCTTTTCTATTACCTTGAAAAACAGTCTTGGAAAAACCGCATGGACTGCCACTGCCAATCTTTCCTGAAAACCACCAACATAAATTTGGGTTTTGCGTCTTTCAAGGGCAGAAACCACTTTTTTTGCCATTTTGTTTACATCCATTCCAGTTAGGGTTCCACCGAATTTTTCACCGTACTCTTGTCCGTTTCCCTTTAAGGCATGCAGGGTAATGTCCGTTTTGATGTATCCAGGGGTAACCACAGAGACAGTTTGCTGGGGTGAGATTTCGGCACGAAGGGCGTTGTAAAATCCCATCAGGGCATGTTTGGATGCCGCGTAAGCGGAGCTTTTTTTGTCGCTCAGAAGTCCATTCACACTGCTGATAGAAACAATATGTCCTTTAGTGCTAAGGTGAGGCAACACTTTTAAGGTAAGAGCAATGTTGCCAAAAAAGTTGATGTCCATGACTTTTTTGTAAGTAGAAAGTTCTGTGTTTTTTACCCAATCTCTGGCATCAATCCCAGCGTTGTTGATGAGCATATCTATTTTTCCAGCATTTTTTAGAACCTGCTTAGTTTTTTCTTCAAGGCAAGAAGTATCACAAATGTCAAAAGGCAGAACAAAAGATTTCTCTGGGTTTGTAAGGGAAGCTTGAACGCGATACAGTTCTTTTTCACCCCTTGCAGAAAGCACCACAAAAGCACCTTTTCTGCTACATTCTTTGGCCAGTGCTTCTCCGATTCCTCGGCTTGCTCCTGTAATCCAAACGACTTTGTTTTCTAAACTCATGGATAGATTTTTTTTTGTTTTTGGGAAATTACAGAATTCTTTTTTTAAAACTTTACAGGTGGAATCATTTTAAATTTATCTTTACATGGAAAATTACATTCATTCACTTTTTGAATGATTTTAAAATCTATTAAAATTAGATTGAAGATATTTAAGATACACAAAATCAATCCTCTTAAAATTCTATTGACAATAGGGTTTGGGTATTTCTTTTGGTTGATGTTAAAAATCACCTTTGAATATATTCCATTTAGCGACAATGTCAGTTTTTTAATGATAAAACAAACTGAAGTTACCCAAAGAAAGGAATATCTATGTTTTTTTTATGCACATGTCTACACCAGTATTTTTGTTTTGCTGGTTGGTTTTTTGGCTATTTTGAGAGAGAATTTTGGGTGGAGTAATTTCCACAAATTGTCAGGCAAAGTATATGTCTTTTTGATATTGTTTTTCGCTTCTCCTTCTGGAATTTATATGGGATTTTTGGCAAATGGAAACTTCTATGCAAAATTGTCTTTTGTTTTGCTGGGAATTTTTTGGTGGTTTTCTACCTTCAAAGCCTTCAATTTGGCTATAAATAAGAAGTTTTATGAGCACAAAAAATGGATGTGGAGAAGTTTTGCACTCACTTTATCTGCAATTACTTTGAGAATGTGGAAGGTAATTATTGTATATTTATTTCAACCCAATCCAATGGATGTGTATCAAATTATTGCATGGCTCGGGTGGGTGCCCAATATTTTATTGGTTGAATTTTTAATTAGAAACAGAAGTATTTAATTTTTTAGACGAAAAAAAAACACAAAAATGAAAACACAGAATTTATTTGCCATTGCTTTTTTTGCCTTGTTATTTAGCAGCTGTAAAAATCAAGGAACAAAAAAAGTAGAAGAGTCAAAGATTGAAGAATCAAAAATAGAAAATTCCGTAAATGATGCTTTGGCAGTTGAGAAGGATTCTGTTGTCATTCAGGAAATTCACAAAGAATATTATGGGCTGTATTCAGGAGAATTTTCTGGAAAATACATGGAACAATATGCAGATTCACCTGATGAATCGTATGTGTCTTGGGATACCAAAAGATTGACCATCAAAATCAATAGAATTACCACTGACAGTGTTTACGGACAAAGCATAGTAAATGGGAATCAGCGTCCATTTCGTGGGGTATTTAATGAAAGCAAAAAATCTTTTGTGTTAGATGAACCAGGTGATGACAAAACAGACGGGCGTTTCGAACTCAAATTGATCAGTGATAGTTTAAATGGATCATGGAACGCTTATAAAAAATCTGCTGTAAAAGCACCAAACAAAACCCTGAAATTGGTGAAAAAAGAATTTGTGTACAACCCCAATTTTATGATAGATGAGTATACAGACTTGGTAGATTGGGAAAGCGAAAAGGTGATTACTCAAAAAGAAACGAATACCGAAACTGGAGAAACAGAAACTTACAATGTATCGGTAAATAGATCACCTTCAGAGGCAGTTTTCGAATTGAACGCTTCTAAACAAAAATTAACAGAAAAAGATCTAAAGAATTTGAGAAAACTAGATCTTGAAATCATCAAAAATTCTGTTTACGCAAGACATGGTTATTCTTTTAAAAAACCAACCTTTCGGTATTTTTTCGAACAAACAAATTGGTATATTCCAGTCTCAGACAATGTAGAGGCAGAAATTACACCTATGGAAAAAGAAAATATTTTGCTGCTTTCTAGATTCATAAAATATGCAGAAGACAAATATGATTATTTCGGTAGATAGATTTTTTTATTTGGCTTTCTTGATACTAACGGTAAAGTGCTAAAAAACCAAATTTTCAAGATATAAAAATCAATTTTGATGAAAAAATACTTTCTCTATCTACTTTCTTTTGTGCTGATTATTCTGGTTTCGATTTTTGTGATATTTTACTCTCCAGAAAAAGAATTGACAGAAGTGAGGAAGATTTTGCAAGATTCAGATTCCAAATACATCAATATTGGTGGAGTAAATGCACATTACAAAATTTCTGGTCAGGGACCCAATTTGTTTTTGGTGCATGGAGGGCAGGGAAGCATGGCGGAATTTTCTTTGATTTTTCCTGAACTTACCAAAAAATATAGAGTGATTACCTTGGATCTTCTCGGACAGGGTCTAACGGAAGATGCCCTTGGCTACAATTATTCTAAGCAGAATTTTATGGATTTTATAGACCAGTTTTTGGTCTCCCAAAAAATAGAAAAAACCCATATTTTGGGACACTCTTTAGGTGGATACATGGTTATGGAATACGCAAAAAGACATCCTGAAAAAATCGACAAAATTGTGCTTCTCAATTCTTATGGCGGAATTTGCAAGGGAAGAGACTATACCTTGCCTTTTGCTGTGGAAGAAATCCCGGGGGTAGAAACCTTGACCCGTTATTTGTTCCCGACCTTTCTGTTGGAGGAAGAACTCAAGGCCAGTTATATTCAGAGGCCACCAGAAAAGTTCATCCAGACTATGACGCACATTTTTGAAATCAAAGGCAGAAGAATGTTCATGAAGCATTTCAACAAGTATAGAAAAAATGGAGATTTCGATCGAGGTGTGGCAGGTGCCAGTCTTCCTCACCCAAAACTGATTATTGCTGCTGAGTTTGATAACTACCACGATCTTTGCGAACAAAGTGATATAGAAAAGACACTTTCAAACGATACAATGGTGATCATCAAAAATTCAAAACATGTTTCACCCATAGACAGACCCAAAGAAGTCATTCAAGCTCTGGAATCTTTTTTGTAAATTGGGTATCCAAATATATTTAAGAATTTTCTTTTGCGAAATTCATAGTACAATCTCCTAGAGTTGGGTATTATATATCAAATATGATAGATTTGAAAAAGGATAAAAATGCAAAGAAGAAAACAAAAGAATTATTTTTTGTTTTGAATACATCTGTTTTGTAGGGTTTCACAAAGAGAACCATTGGGATATTTTTATCTAAATTTGAAGCATGACAGAATCTAATCTCAATCGAAATTATTCACTAGACCATCTAAGGGTATTGGCAACGATACTTGTAATTTGTGTTCATTCAAGTGGAGGATATGTTTTGTCTGTTTTGGATGGACAAAAGATCGATTCTAATTTCTATGTAGGAAATTGGGTAGATTCTTTTTCTAGGGTTTGTGTTCCAATATTTGTAATGCTGAGTGGTTATTTTTTGCTCGATAACCAGCAAAAACCTATTGAATTTTACAAAAAGCGATTCAGTAAAATATTAATTCCTTTGATTTTTTGGTCTGTTCTATACACAATCTACTCAGGCTTGAAATTTTATTATTTGAATCGTTCTATTGATTTTAATTTGCTTTTAGATTCATGGATAAAAGGAAAACCCTATTTTCATTTATGGTATATGTACATGCTATTGGGACTATACGCAGTTTCGCCATGGATAAATCTTGTCTTAAAAAATCTTGATAATCAAAAGCTTGGATTGTTGGGTTTTGGGTTACTTTTTATATCCTCTATCTATGTTACCTTTTATGGGTATAGCAAAGAAAATGTTTTTTTTGCTTTTTGGTTTATTCCTTACTTGGGATATTTTGTGGTAGGATGTTTTTTTAGTAGAATCAACAGGAAGCTCAATTCTATTTTACTTCTTCTGCTTTACCTGGTTTGTAGTGTTACCATTTTTGCTTTGACCAATGTTTCGATTGAAAATAAGCACAGCACACCTTTCTATTCTTACTTAAATCCGCTGGTGGTTGTTTCTAGTCTTTCTTTGTTTTTGTTTTTTAGTTTGGGTAGATTAAGTAGAAACCATTTTTCGGAACTTTCAGTGTATACTTTTGGAGTGTATTTTGTTCATGCTGGAATTTTAGACGTTATAGGTAAAATGATGTTCTTTACTAAAATTCAATTTTTGGATAATGCGCTTCTAGGCTTGCCTATCAAGGTTTTCGTGACTTTTGTGTTGTCTTTTTTAGTTGTTAAGTTTTTTAGGCAAAATTCTCTTCTTCGAAGATTTGTTTAGATTTTCTGTCATTAAAAATTCCCTTTCGATTGATCAAAAGGGGGGATTTTTTTTTAAGACCAGAAATTGGTTTCCACAACAACGATTGGAACTTTTATGGATACTATCAAAACACTTTTATGTCAGACAACAACATTTCTGCCATCGGTGTGGGAGCAGCATACAACATTCCCTTTTGATTTGATCGTCATTAGGATGTAAAAAAGCCTCGATTTTATTAGAATCGAGGCTTTTATGTTTGTGTACAGTAGATGAAACTGCTTAAAAAGTAATCCTCAAAGCACCATAATTTACCTCACCATAAGGAACTTGAACATAAGGAACTTCCACAGTATAATTCCCCCCTTTTTTTCCAATGTAGGTATGTGCAGCTGGATTTCCCATGATTTCCACTTTTTTGGCTTTGGAAAGGTCAAATTTTTGTTTGATGATCACTTTTTTGGTTTTTTCAGGATAAAACACCCAAAGAGATCCATCTTTGGCTAGGGTATAAAAATTTCCATCGTTTATTTTGGCTTTGTATCCAGGGAAATTCTTGCTATCATAAACACCATCTCCATATTTTTTGAGCCATTTTCCAACGTTTCCAAGGATTTTTGGATAATTTTCTGGAATGGATCCATCTGCTTTTGTAGAAACTCCAAGCATGAGATTTCCTCCCTCAGAGCACAAATATAAAAGTTCTTTGATGACCCCTGTTGCATCCAAAAAGTTTTCCTGAAATTCAGAATATGTCATTACACCTCTTTGCAAAGGAAGCACATGTTCAAAAGGTGGAGTACGTACTCCAACACCATATTCAAAGGTATTGTAGTCTCTGTGTGTTGTAATGTCTCCTCCACGGTCATTCACCAAAACTCCCTCAGGGTTGTGAATTTTTGCATGGTTGTAATATTCTGCCAGAAATTCGTTGGTTTTGTAATATTTTTCGTTTCCACCTATGTCCAAATAGAAAAATTCTGGATTGTATAATTTCATGAGTTCTCTGATTTGTGGCTGAAAAATTTGGGAAGCATAATCTGTTATGCTTGCGTCTTGCCCTGTATAAGGAACTTCTTTTTTGGAATAAGGATTGATTGGCTTAGCACCAGAATTGAAAATCAAGTTGGCTTGCAGTATCTGAGACTCTTTTCCGTTGTAAGCTTGGCCTTTCTCCACCCTTGCCAAATCTGGTTTGTTGGCAGGATTGTAGAATTCTACATTGCTGTAATAAAATCCCATTTTGAGATCTCTTCCTTTGGCAGCTGTAAAGATCTCATCAACAAAATTTCTGTGTGGACCAAGATCTACACTGTTTCTTCCTGTGGTTTGTGTGTCCCAAAGGCAGAACCCATCGTGGTGTTTGGCAGGATACGCAACGTATTTTATCCCTGCGGACTCAAACAAATCCAAAATTTTGTTTGCATCAAAATGTGGAGTTTGCCACATGGGGATAAAATCATCATAGTTGAAATCTTTTCCATAGGTTTGGATGTGGTGTTTTTTTACAGAATGAAAAGGGATATTTCTGGTGATGATATTGTCGCTGATAAAATACCAGTACCAAGCTACATAGTTTAAACCAGCGAATCTTTCCATTTTGGAGACAAAACTTTGGTCGTTGTAAGCAGGAACCGAATACGGTCCAAAGTGCATCATCACACCAAATTTTGTGAAAAAAATCAATCGTGCAAACCTTTTCCCATTAGAATGGAATCCACAGATTTTTCAATTCTGCTGATGATGGTTTTGGAATTTTTTGCTGAAGAAAAATCCCCCTTTCGATTGCTCAAAAGGGGGATATTCTTTTTATGATGAGGGTTTACAACTTGTAACCGATCCCTAAAATTACGCCTTCCGCAGCAGAGTTGTATCTTGCTCTAGCCGAAAGCGTTTGGTTGATGTCGTATTCCGCTTCAAGGATGAATCCTACCGAAAAGTCAGAAACACTTCCACTTTGGTTATAGGAGCCTCCAAAATAGTCTTGCTTTATCGAGCTTGTAATATAGTTTAGAGATAATCCTGCTCCAAGGTTTAGATCTTCAAATACTTCGTATTGGGCAACTGTTGGAACGGTAAAAATCAGTCCATTTCCAGTTGTTTTAGAAACTGTATTTTCAATCGGTTTTAGTTGATAATAGGTGGCATCTAGCCCGGTTTGGAAAGTTAGCTTATCAACATTGGCGTTTATCTTGTCTGTAATGTCATAGCCCACACCTCCGTTGATACCAAATGAAGTGTCTTCTATCAGCGCAAATCCGGCTCTAGCCTGAAGTTGTGCGCTAGCTGTGGCACTCAACATAAACCCTAAGGCAAACAATACTTTTTTCATACTTATAATTTTTGGTTGGTTAATTTTTTCATTTTCTAGATTAGTTCCAAAACCTCTTTAGCAGCTCTTTTCCCAGAGGAAATGGCTCCGTCTATGTATCCATTCCACTCTGTGGCAGTTTCTGTTCCAGCCCAGTGGATATGCCCCTCTGGTTTTCGAAGGATATGCCCCAGAGTCGTCCAAGTTCCCGCAGACATATAGGCAGCGTAGCAACCACCGGTAAATTCTTCTGTTACCCAAGATTGGTCTTGGTAATGGGTTACATTTTGTGCCTCTGGCCCGAACATGTTGGTAAAAGAATTTAGGATGCTTTTCTTTCTTTCTTCAAAAGGCAGGGTCATGAATTCTTTGGACTGATTCCCCAAAACAAAACCCATCAGCAGCCCATAAGACCCATCCTCTGGGGAGTTGTCAAAAACTACTGTGGTATGTCCTTGGTCTGCCACAGCCGCTCCGTTTCTGCCAATTTCTCTCCAGAAGGGTTTTTCGTACATGGCAAAGGTTTTGGTTACGCAGCCCATGGGCATTCTTTGTATCAAACTGGTTCTGGTGGTGCAAAGCAGGGGAGTGAATTCAATTTTGGAAACCATCGGTGGAGGAATGCAAACCACGAGTTTTTTGGCGGAATATTTTCTCCCGTCTTTGATGGTAACTTCTACAGAATCTGCGGTTTGGTTCACACTTTTCACAGGGCTAGAAAGTTGAATGATGTCTCCAAGTCTTTCTGCCAGTCTGTTGGCGGGCTGTTGCATCCCACCATGGACTCTGGAGTCTTGGGCTCCTCCTTCCACATTCATGAGCATTTCCAAACTTTTTCCACTTTTGATGTAAAAGAGCACGTGCAACATGGAGAGTTCAGAAGGGTCGGCGGACCAAACGGCTTCTATCCCAACTTGAAAGAGAAATTTCGCTTTTTTGGTGAGCAGATTTTTGTTCATCCAAGTGCGAAGGGTCATTCCGTCCCATTTTTCGGCATCTTTGGATTTCCAAGGCTCTTCTAGGTTGATGGTTTGGGCAAGCCTGTTGGCTTTTTTCATGGCATAATCCAAATTCAAAAGGGAAAAGACATCTACAGGTGGAATCAGCCCCGTGTAGGTTTTGATTTTGCCTTCCATCCAAAGGGTTTCCAGTCCCTTGGTCCAAGTTCTGAAAGTAGTACAACCCATTTCTTCTATCAGGGCATAGAGATGGTCTTGGGTTGGACCTACCCAAGCACCACCCAAATCTAGGTATTTTCCATTGCCCATATCATGGGTGTAAATTCGTCCTCCTACTCGGTCTCTGGCTTCCAGTACCAGAACTTTTTTTCCTGCATCTTTGAGTTCTCTTGCAGTGGAAAGCCCAGCATATCCAGCTCCAACAACTATAACATCGTATTTGTTTTCCATTTTTGGTTTTTTGGTTTTGGTTTGTGGTTTTTACAAATTGTCAAAACAATTTTTCGAAAAATACCAATTTGTTTTTATTTACCCTAACTTTTGAGAAATTCCTGTTCAAATCAGTTTTGGACGGGAATTTTTGTTTCGAAAAGCCAAGACTGTCATTCGGTTTGCCCAAAAGTATCTTCAACGATTGCCTCAGATTCAATCAGAAGTCTTAGAGCTTGATGATAGGAATTATCTAAGCCTTCAGGCACTGAATCCTTATCAATGTTATACATATACATTTCATCATTTATTTTGATTATGATGCTCTCACTGTTTGGGGCTTTTTTTAATTCTTCGATAGACAGTTTGTGGTCTTTCAAAGTTTTTGGGAATTCTTGAAGAACGCTAATGTTTTTTTGCAATTCAGGTTGAATTGTAATTTCTCTATAAAGTGTAGGAGTTATATTGTTTAAAATAAAGCTGTTATTATCATTCGGATAGAAATAAATCACTTGTCTATTTTTGTCTATTCTATAAATGTCTGATGTATAATTTCTTTCAGAATCAGTCCAAACTCTGATAAATGTTACTTCATCTATAGGTACATTTTTTTTACAGGCACTCAAAAGAACCAATAAAAGTATAAATTTCACTATCTTCATTGTACTCAATTTTATAAAGTTAGAATGGAAAAGTACAAATTAAATGGATGAAATAATTGAAAATGATTATTTGTCAAATGAATTTCAAACTAAACCAACAACTGCTCATAAAATGCGCCAAATTTTCGTTCTCTGTCCACAAAATGCATTTCTAAAATCCAGTTTCTTTTTCTTCCCAAGGCATCTGTTTCAAACATATCGTTGTGGTTTTCTGGATGAACATACAGCGAAACATGGTCTGAAGCAATGTCCTCATGTGGGAATTCCCCGATGAGATGTCCAGCGATTTCACCTCCAAATTCAAAACCGAATTCTTGTGCTTTGTTCTTTGCAAACTTAAAAAGCTCCGAGGCTTTCAAGCTTTTGTGTTTTTCAAACCAAGCTTTGGTCTCTTTCCAAGCCGTTTCTACGTCATTTTTGATTTTGTGTTTGATGGGGTCGTTTCCTAGTACGTAGGTTCTTCCCAAATCTGCTTCCCAATGTTCAATGATAGGGCCGAAATCGAAAAACAAAATATCGTCTTCTTGAATTGTAAGGTTTGGGGGATTGGCATCATAGGGGAAAAGAGTGTTTTCGCCAGTGCGTACAATCCGTTTGTGCCAGTGTTTTTGAATAGAAAATAGGTCTTTTGCCAATGAAAATATTTCCTCATTGAGCTCGGATTCTGTTTTTCCTGCGACAATGAGTCCTTTTTTTTCTATCACTTCGAAAAGCTGTATGGCTATGTTTTCTGCCTGCAAAAGGTTTTGTTTGGTGATGTCCACGTGTTTTGGTTGTTAATAGTGTTGTTTAAAGATAAATCAAAAAAAAGTCCCTTTGCTCAAGAACAAAAGGACTTTTGAATATGAATAAAACTAACGTTATTCCGATAGATTTGGAGCATCTGGGTCTGAATAATCTCCATTGTCTTTGTCCCAATCCGATAGCGAATCTGCGATGGAATCTTCCTTGGACTTTTCTTCCTCCTCTCCATCTTCGTTTTCATTGGCTATGTCTGGAATCACTCCATAGGATTTTCCTCCATTGTCATCCTCGGATGTGTCTGGTTCATCTGCACCTTCTGGGATGATGGGGTTTCCATCTTCGTCATATTGCACCTCTGGTTCTATCTCTTTTTCTACTTCTACCTTGGCAATGGCAGCAATTTCGTCGTTGTTTTTCAGGTTGATAAGTCTAACTCCTTGTGTAGCACGACCCATCACACGCATTTCGGATACCGCCATACGAATGGTTACTCCAGATTTGTTGATAATCATCAAATCATTTTGGTTGCAAACGTTTTGGATAGAAATCAGGTTACCCGTTTTTTCTGTGATGTTCAGAGTTTTCACTCCTTTTCCACCACGGTTGGTGATTCTGTATTCCCCAGTATCGGAGCGTTTTCCGTATCCTCTTTCGGAAACCACCAAAATGGATTGTCTGGTTTCTGCAGAATCATCTACAATGACATTTCCGTTTTCGTCCGTGATTTCTTCTTGGTTTTCGTCATCTGTTTCAACAATGGTTTTCGGGTCGATGATAATCATACCAATTACCTTGTCTTTTTCATCTATGTCGATTCCTTTTACTCCAGAGGCAGTTCTACCCATAGAACGCACTTTGTTTTCTTCAAAACGGATGGCTTTCCCGCTTTGGGAAGCTATCATAATGTGGCTTTCCCCATCTGTGAGTTTTGCCTCGAGCAAAATGTCTCCTTCACGAACGGTAATGGCGTTGATACCATTGGTTCTCGGTCTTGAATACTGCTCCAGTGGTGTTTTTTTGATGATTCCATCTTCGGTTACCATCACCACATAATGAGAATTTACGTAATCCTCATTTCTGAGGTCATCGGTTTTGATGTAGGCACGAACTTTGTCGTCTGGCTCAATGTTGATGAGGTTCTGGATGGCTCTTCCCTTGGCGGTTTTCGAACCTTCTGGAATTTCAAACACTCTCAGCCAGAAACATTTTCCTTTCTCTGTGAAGATAAGAAGGTATTGGTGATTGGTGGCAACCAGCATGTATTCCAAGAAATCTTTGTCTCTTGTTGTAGCACCTTTGTTTCCAACTCCTCCTCTTGATTGTACTCTGTATTCGGAAAGTGGAGTTCTTTTCACGTATCCCGCATGAGAAATGGTCAGAACCACATCTTCATCTGGAATCATGTCTTCTATGGACATTTCTCCTCCAGCAAAATCAATTTGGGTACGTCTTTGGTCACCAAATTTCTCTTTGATTTCCAAAAGTTCCTCTTTGATGATGCCCATTCTTCTAGATTTATCAGAAAGAATGTTTTGCATGTCCGAGATAAACTTCATCAAGTCATCATATTCTTCTTTTACCTTGTCTCTTTCTAATCCAGTGAGTTTTTGGAGTCTCATGTCCAAAATGGCTCTTGCCTGAATTTCTGAAAGGGCAAAGGTTTGCATCAAGTTGTCTCTTGCTTCCTCTACGGTTTTCGAGTCTCGAATGAGCTGAATTACCCGATCTAAATTGTCTAAAGCAATTAGAAGTCCTTCTAAAATATGGGCTCTTTCTTGGGCTTTTTTTAGTAAGTATTCGGTTCGTTTTACAACTACCTCGTGTCTGTGCTCCACAAAATAGTGGATAAGATCTTTAAGGTTTAGTTGCTGAGGTCTTCCAGCAACAAGAGCGATGTTGTTTACAGAGAATGAACTCTGCAGCGAAGTGTATTTATAGAGTTTGTTCAGAACCACATTGGGCACTGCATCAGAGCGTAGTACATAAACAATACGCATTCCGTTTCTATCAGACTCGTCTCTAATTTCAGAAATCCCGTCTAGTTTTCCGTCTTTTACCAAATCAGCGGTTTTGGCTATCATATCCGCTTTGTTGATTTGATACGGGATTTCGTTTACAATGATGGCATCTCTACTTCCGATTTCTTCAAAACCAGTTTTGGCTCGAAGTACAATTCTTCCTCTTCCTGTTTCAAAAGCATCTTTTACGCCTTGGTAGCCATAAATGGTTCCTCCAGTTGGGAAATCTGGCGCTTTGATGTACTGCATGAGCCCCGAAACTTCAATCTCTGGCTGATCTATATAGGCGCAAATTCCATCAATTACCTCCGTTAGGTTATGAGGGGCCATGTTGGTGGCCATACCAACCGCAATTCCAGAAGCCCCGTTAACAAGTAGGGTAGGGACTCTTGTTGGAAGTACGGTAGGTTCTGTTAATGAGTCGTCGAAGTTGAACTGAAAATCAACGGTTTCTTTGTCAATGTCAGAGAGAATTTCTTCTGCAAATTTTTGGAGTTTTGCCTCGGTATAACGCATCGCAGCAGGCGGATCTCCATCAATCGAACCAAAGTTACCCTGTCCATCTACCAGTTGATAACGCATAGACCATTCTTGGGCCATACGCACCATAGCATCATAAACAGAGGTGTCTCCATGTGGGTGATACTTACCCAGTACCTCCCCAACAATTCTTGCGGATTTTTTATAAGAACTGTTGGCCCTAACCCCCAGTTCGTGCATTCCGTATAAAACTCTTCTGTGAACAGGTTTGAGACCATCTCTTACATCGGGTAAAGCTCTGGAAACAATCACAGACATAGAATAGTCTATGTAAGACGATTTCATTTCGTCCTCAATGTTAACCGGAATTATTTTTTCTCCTTCTTCTAGCATACGTTCTACTTATTGTAAAATTCTTACAGGCTAAAATAAGTAAATTCTTAGGCTTTGAAAGTACATTGAATTGATATTTTTCAACAAATAAGCCATTATGCAAAAATTTATTATCAACATTCTTTGTAAGACAAAAGAAAGTGTTTTATATTTGCAG
Source organism: Flavobacteriaceae bacterium (assembly GCA_004359435.1). Taxonomy (GTDB): domain Bacteria; phylum Bacteroidota; class Bacteroidia; order Flavobacteriales; family Weeksellaceae; genus PTET01. The sequence continues at coordinate 18,579 of PTET01000003.1, read as the reverse complement.
TCCCTTTAAAAAATAAAGAAATGAAAAGAACGTTTCAACCCTCAGAGAGAAAGAAAAGAAATAAGCACGGATTTAGAGAAAGAATGTCTACCAAAAACGGAAGAAAAGTGCTTGCTCGTAGAAGAGCCAAAGGAAGAAAAGAATTGACCGTAAGCTCATCTAGAGCCAAAAGATAATTTTTTGTAAGATTAATTGTAAAAGCCTGAAAGTATATTTCAGGCTTTTTTTTACTTTTGTAAACACTATAAAAAAATTAAGCAAACTTTGAATCCATGGCAAGAGTATTGAATTTAGAACAGGTAAAGGTTTACCAAAGAGATCATTTGGTTTCCACGATTATGCCCTAATAGAACAGTTCCCTGCTCGAACCATCAAAGTAGAAGACAAAACCGTAGGTGAATTCAATTTGTCTAGCATTTAAACCATCTTTTGTTAAGACTATTTTGGTTTAATTTTGAGTGCTTGTTAGGGTAAATAATTTTAATTGTTCTTTTCAATTGCCTATCTTTGGAACGTAAAAAATATTTCCATGATTCAACATTTGCCCAAGATTCAGCACAAAGATTCTGACCAATTTTTTCTCATTTCAGGGCCTTGTGCTATCGAAGGAGAAGACATGGCCATGGAAATAGCTGAAGCCATTGTAAAGCTGAGTGATAAATACAAAATCCCTTATATTTTTAAAGGTTCTTTCAAAAAGGCCAATCGCTCTAGAATAGATAGCTTTACAGGAATTGGAGACGAAAAAGCCTTAAAAATCATTCAAAAGGTAGGTGAAACGTTTAATATTCCAACCACTACAGATATCCACAGCGAGTCTGATGCTGCTCTTGCCAGCCAGTATGTAGATGTTTTACAAATCCCAGCTTTTTTGGTTCGTCAAACCGATTTGTTAATTGCCGCAGCCAAAACCGGAAAAGTAGTTACCCTTAAGAAAGGACAATTTATGGCGCCAGAATCCATGAGTTTTGCGGTACAAAAGATATTGGATTCTAATAACCAAAAAGTAGCCATCATTGAGCGAGGAACCACTTTTGGTTACCAAGATTTGGTGGTTGATTTTAGAGGACTTCAGACCATGGGGCAGTTTGCGCCAGTTATTTTGGATGTAACTCATTCTCTCCAGCAGCCCAATCAAACCAGTGGAATTACAGGTGGAGACCCAGACAAAATAGAAACCCTAGCCAAAGCAGGGATTGCAGTAGGCGCTTCGGGAATTTTCATCGAAACACATCCCAACCCAGCGGTTGCCAAAAGCGACGGAGCCAATATGCTTCCTCTTGAAAAGCTAGACGATTTGCTTGGAAAACTCACCAAAATTAGAAAGACAATCAACGAATTTTAATAATATACATATGTTTTATTTAGTGGTATTTGGGCCTCCAGGGGCAGGAAAAGGAACTCAATCTGATAAAATCATCGAAAAATATGGTTTTGCTCATATTTCTACCGGAGATGTTTTTCGAGCCAATATGCAAGAAAAAACGGAGCTTGGAATATTAGCCCAAGACTATATCAACAAAGGAGAATTGGTTCCAGATGCACTTACCATAGATATGTTGATCAAAGAAGTGGCCAAATTCCCTGATGCCAAAGGTGTAATATTAGATGGATTTCCAAGAACTGTACCTCAGGCCGAAGCCTTAGACCAAATTTTAGCGGGTGAAAATCAAAAAGTAGACTTGGTTTTACAACTCGATGTAACCGAGAAAGAAGTGCGAGATAGAATCGAGCAAAGAGCCAAGGTTAGCGGTAGAGAAGACGACCAAAAAGCAGCCATTGTTGAGCGAAGAATTGGCGAATATTTCTCTAAAACCATCCATGTACTTCCTTATTATCAGCAGCAAAACAAGGTGGTTTCATTAAACGGAATTGGGGATATAGATCAAATTTTTGATCAAATTTCTTCGGCCATAGACGCTCGAATCTAAAGCATGTCTGAATCTGATAATTTTATAGATTACGTTAGAATTCATTGTAAAAGTGGACATGGAGGAGAGGGTTAGGTTCCTATTGGAACGGTGGTAAAAAATCAGCAGGGAGAATTTTTGTTTGAAATTACCCAAGACAAAGAAGAAAGAATCTTGCTTGAAGGAGGGAAAGGTGGTCTGGGAAATCAACATTTTAAAACTTCAACCAGGCAAACCCCTAGATATGCTCAGGGTGGTCTAGAAGGCTTAGAGGCCATTCGTATTTTAGAGCTTAAAGTTTTGGCAGATGTGGGGCTGGTCGGTTTTCCCAATGCAGGAAAATCAACCCTTTTGTCTGTTCTTACTTCGGCCAAACCCAAAATCGCAGATTACGCTTTTACTACCCTAAAACCCAACTTGGGCATAGTAGAATATAGAGACTACCAATCTTTTGTAATTGCCGATATTCCTGGAATTATAGAAGGAGCTTCGGAAGGAAAAGGTTTAGGGCATCGATTTTTAAGACACATAGAGCGAAATTCTGTTTTGTTATTTTTGATTCCTGCCGATACGCTTGACAATTATAACGATCAGTATCAAGTGCTATTAAATGAACTGGTTAAGTACAATCCAGAACTTTTAGACAAAGACAAAATTTTAGCCATTTCTAAGTCTGATCTTTTGGATGAAGAATTAAAGCAAGAAATTAGAGCGCAACTTCCAAAGAATATTCCCACAGTATTTATTTCTTCTGTGGCGCAAATAGGCTTGCAAGAGCTCAAAGATTCCCTATGGAAATTACTCAATAGTGAAATAGAAAATTAATCAACAAAAAAACTAAAGACATGGATTTTTTTACTGCAGATTTATACGATCAGTATGGAGAGTCACTTCAAGTGGTAGAACCTATTTTTGGCAATTATGGTGGAAAGAAATGTTTTTCTGGCCAAATGGTAACAGTTAAATGTCATGAAGACAATTCTCTTGTGGCAGAACTTGTGAAAACCCCGGGCAAAGGAAAAGTAATGGTAGTAGATGGAGGCGGATCTTTAAGACGTGCCCTTTTGGGAGACAATTTGGCCAAATTGGCGGTAGAAAATAATTGGGAAGGAATCGTAATCTATGGTTGCTTTAGAGATTCTGTAGAAATTTCAACCCTAGATTTGGGTCTAAAAGCTTTGGCTACCAATCCTGCTAAGACAGAAAAGAAAAACCAAGGAGAAAAAAATCTAGTTTTAAAATTTGCAGAGGCAACTTTTACCCCTGGTGAATATTTGTATGCAGACCAAGATGGAATTGTTTTGAGCCAAACACCACTCTTGTAATTTATATTTTTCTTAAATAAAAAAAGCCGCTATTAGCGGCTTTTTTGGTGATTAAAGTAATAAATTTACTGTTGGTTCATGTCTATAATTACCACAAGATCAAAAAGCCCAAGAGCATCTCCTTCTGGATCTGTTTTGATGGTGATTACATTGTTAAGGGTGCTAACTTCGATATCACCACTAAGCTCGGTTTGCTCCCCAAGTAGGGTAGTGATAAAATCGTAGTGTATTTTCCCTGAAACGTTAATTTCATTCGTTTCTAAGTTAAAACCTATTTTAAGGTCTTTTTCCCATGGCCCAATTACAACTCCATCAAATACAAAGTTTAGAGGATCTGCACCTTCTTCCAAGGCTAATGGGAAAGTTACGTCTTTAAGTTCAGAATTGGTTCTACCGGGTCCTGTGAGGGTTAAATTCACAACTTTAGGATCAAAAAGGCTATTTTCTATCTTTCCTTGAATAGATCCTGAAAAGGCAGTTTCAGAGAAAACGGGGTCTGTACTTGCGTTTAAGTTTCCGGTGTAAGAAAAAATTTCTCCCTCTGTTCCATCCAAAAGAGGTACACAGTTGAGTTTACCATTTAATAGAAATTGGGCGTAACCCATTTTGGTAGCTCCAGGGAAATTGTCCCCTACATTAAAGCCAATCTTGGCCCCGCAGTCTCTCGCGGCGGCTTGCTTTTGCTGGGTGAGCATAGCTGTATTGTATACTTGTTTTGAAGTACTAATAAGATTTTTAATGAAGAACCCGTTGTTGCCACCAAAGGTTTGTACCGCCACATGGGCAGCTAGTTCTTTGGCTACGGCCTGTCTTTGTGCTGGACTAAGTTCGCTTAGGTTGTGTACTTTTTTTTCTTCTTGGATAGGAAGGGCTTCATCTTTGGAATTGTCGCAAGAGAACAAAACCAAAGAAAGGGCAAGTAATATATGTTTATGAAATTTCATGTCTAGGATTGTTTTAGTAAACAAATTTGGCTGTATTGGTGTTGATGAGATCTAGATACAGAACAATCTTTGGCTCCGAAGTAGGATTGTTATAGTCTAAAAAGGACACTTTAACGGTATTTTTATTAAGAACTTCAAACTGAATTTCTCCTTTGATGGGAATGTCAAAGTTTAAAAGTCTAGGTCTGATGACATAATCTAAGGTTCCTGAGAATGCGACCAATCCAGTTTTTGGATTGTAGATTGCATGAAGAGGTCTTGGGTCTAACTCCACTATCAAGTCTATGGGTAGTCCCATGAGTTCTGTGTGTGCATCCAGCCCAATTCTACCGGTTAAAGTAACATCAAAGTCTAGGTCTAAAGTAGTTAAAAAATCAGCGGATGGAGGAAATGTATTAATATATGATAGTACCCCCTGGTTCTCAGGTAAATTTAAGTTTCCTCCTAGTTTTAGCAAAACTTCTAAATCAATAGGCATGTCTGAGTAGTTGGGTTCTGTGGAGGTAGCAGACATGCCAATTCTAGCCAAGATGTCTGTGTCAAAAAATCTTTGGTTTCCTCCCCAAAGCAGTGGCGCTGCATTTAAGTTGATATCTCCAAAGGCATCTACTTTTGTACTAGTAGTTTTGATATACGTATTTGAAGTATTGTTTACAGTATCTTTTACTATAACTTCTTCATCAGAAATTAGGGTGTCGTAAAAAGTTATGTCTGTTATGTCTAAATTCGCATTTCGAGAGGTAAAAGCATGTCTTTGGGCCAATCCTGTCTTTACATTAAAAGCCACAAGGTCGGCAATTTGTTGCAAAACCCCTCCTTTAGTAGGATCTAAAGCGGTTTTCATGCTATTTAGAATGGCTTCGCTGGTCTGAAGTTCTTCCTCAGTATAGACATGGGTTTGTTTGTTTTCAGTGTTTGGAGTAGTGGGCATGGTTTCGTCTTCTTTATGACAAGACATTACCAAAAGTCCCATTAAAAGTACCAAGCTAAATTTTTTCATCGTACTAGATATTTTCTATGTTAACTAAAAATACGTCAATTAAATTACTTTTGCAATTTAATTAACGTATTTTTTGCATTTATTTTTAAACCGAAAACCCTTACAAAGCTTTTTTAGCGCTTTGGTCTAAAAGTTCTCCTAGATTAATTTCCAAAGGAGCTGGAGCTGGATAAAGGTTGTTGGTAAGGCTTGCAGTTAGGATATCGCTTCCTGTGGGCTTGCTGGCAGAAAGGTTACCGTATAGATCTATGTCTATGCAACTTGCATCTTCTGGGTTAGATCTTTTTCCTCCAACAGAATATTTTGCTGAGCCATTAAGTTTGGCTTTGGTAATAACCTTAGCAATATCTAAATTTTGGTAGTTGGTATATTCGTTATAGGTTAGATTTGGATAAAGCACAATATTTATGCTGTTTAAATTGCTTGTGATGTCATTTTTTTGGTCTTTTGAAATAGATATAATACTTCCAGTAGCAACTAAATTTACTTTGGAAGTATCAGAACTAGCTAAATTTAATATGTTTACAGTTACTGGTAAATTTACAGTTACAACTAAGTTATTTATCTCGCTGGTTTGGCTTTGTAGGGTTTCTCCACTATCGGACACCCAAGTTTGGGTTATTTTTGCGTTGATTTCAAAACTCAAACTTTTGTTTATGTAATTGATAAGGGAAGTAGGGTTTGTAATTACTGAGCAAGGAAGTCCTTTGTATTCGAGTTTCTCAATTTTTTGTTTTAAAGTAACATCTTTACCATTGTATTTTACCACTCTATCTTCAATGGCTGGAGTTATGCTTCCAGATTCTTTACAAGTGGTGTTGGTTTTTAAATATTCAGTAAACACAGAAGAAATGCTGGTTGCAATTAGATCTACAGAACCCGCCAAGTTGGCCTGTTGTTCTTCTAGAATTTCAGTGGCAAGCGCTTCTCTTTCTATCTCCGTTAGTTCACTTAAAGATTTGCAATTGGATGTATTTGTTGGGATAGGATCATCAGAACCTCCACAAGAAAGTACAAAGAAGGTAGCCAGAATAAGGGATAATTTTTTCATTTTATTTTGTGCTTAAGAATTGGTTTAACGATTTTTTAATTTTTTTCGATTGTTTCTGTATTTGCTGGGGATTTATCTCTTTGAGCGTACTGATTTCTCCCAAGAAAGATACATTTTTCGCAAAGGACAAGATTGTTTTTTTTGAGTCCTTGTTTTTATTACCTACAAAGATTAGACCAATTTTTGAAAAATGGTTTTGAAGGTAACTTAAACTAAGTAGTGTATGGTTGATGCTCCCTAGATAATGCTGGCTTACAAGGATGATGTAATCTTCTTTTTTCATCAAATCAAAGATGAAGTTTTCTTGATTTATGGGCACCAGAATTCCGCCTGCTCCTTCTATTACCAGGTTGTTCGCTGTATTTGGCCTTTGGATTTTTTGAATTTCAATTTCTACCTTTTGCTTTGCCGCACTGATGTTTGGGCTGGCTGGCATTTTTAAGGCATAGGCTTCGGGATGAAACTGGCTTTTTTTGTTGGAGACCAGTTTCTTAACCTTTTTTTTGTCCGAATTTTTGAGATCTCCCGCTTGGATGGGTTTCCAGTAATCGGCTTTGAGGGCTTCTACCAAAATCGCGCTGGTAATGGTTTTGCCCATGTTTGTGTCTATGGCAGTTACAAAGATGTTTTTAGGCATGTTTAACTAGTATTTCCACTAAGATATCCATTTCTTCTTGGGTATTGAAATGATGCAGGCAAATTCTGATTCTTTCTTGTCCTTTTGCACCCATACTTCCCATGGCTTTTCCAAAGGTATGAATCTCAATGAGCATAGAGTTGTTGTGCCAAAGTAGCTCGTCCTTTGTTATTCCAGTGCTATGGGCTTTGTCTATAATCAAGTGCGCCTTGTGTTTTTGGCATAAATCATAGAGAGCCTCCATGTTTGGTGCGTCTCCATCCATAGAAAAAAGTCTTTCTGTAATAATGTAAACCGAACCATTGGGTTTTTCTTTTAAACGACTTTCAAGGTGGATTAAATTGTTGTGGTCAAATGGTAAAGATTTTGCCTTTGAAAGTCTAATTCCTTCTAAAATAGATGCGTGGCAAAGTCTGTCGTACAAAATAAGATCGTCCCGATAAGTTAGGGCAGAAATCACCCCTTGGTTGGCCAAGTACCCACAACTAAAAAGGAGTCCAGATTCAGCATTGTAAAATTTGCACAATTCTTTTTCGAGTTCTAAAACTTCGGTCGAGTTTCCGCTGATGAGCCTAGAACCCGTAGCCCCAGATTTCCCTTTTGATTCAAAGGAAAATGGAACTTTCGAGAGTCCCAAATAGTCATTGGAATGAAAATCTGAAAAACTTTCTGGATAACTTGGTAGCGTTCTAAAAGTGCCTTCTTTTTTTCTTTTTTCTAAAAGCTGTAAAAGTGATTCAGGAATTTGGCTCATCAGCGGAAATGTTTGAAAAGAGTGAAAAGAAAATCCATGGTATTGGCGGGGTCTCTTATACACATCTAGATGTGTATAAGAGACAGCAGTAGGCNAAAACATCTCCCTTACAAAATTGGCGGAAAGAGCGCTAAAAACTACCTTTTTGGAAGCCAAACTTTTTAAAAGTCAGCAGGTGAATACTGTGCATTTGTTGCTTTGTATTTTACGAAACGAAAACGATCCCATCACCAAGCTTCTCATTCAAAATGGCATTGATTACGATGTGGTGAAAGACGAATTTAGTTTTCAATACCAAGATCAAACTCAGTCCAACAGCTCTTATTCTGATGAACCTTCGGAAAGTGAATATGGATCATCTTCCTCTTCGTCGGGCTCTGTAAAATCTTCGGGAGGAGAAAAATCTAGAACTCCAGTTTTAGATTCTTTTGGTAGAGATTTAACCACCGTTGCCTTGGAGGGAAAATTAGATCCAGTTGTTGGAAGAGAAGCAGAAATCGAAAGAGTTTCTCAGATTTTATCCCGAAGAAAGAAAAACAATCCCCTTTTAATTGGTGAGCCTGGAGTTGGAAAATCTGCCATTGCAGAGGGATTGGCCCTTAGAATCGTACAGAAAAAAGTTTCAAGGGTGCTTTTTGGAAAAAGAGTCATCACCTTAGATTTGGCAAGTTTGGTTGCAGGGACCAAGCAGAAATCGAAAGAGTTTCTCAGATTTTATCCCGAAGAAAGAAAAACAATCCCCTTTTAATTGGTGAGCCTGGAGTTGGAAAATCTGCCATTGCAGAGGGATTGGCCCTTAGAATCGTACAGAAAAAAGTTTCAAGGGTGCTTTTTGGAAAAAGAGTCATCACCTTAGATTTGGCAAGTTTGGTTGCAGGGACCAAGTATAGAGGACAGTTTGAAGAGAGAATCAAGGCCATCATGAATGAGCTTGCTAAGAATTCGGATGTCATACTTTTCATCGACGAACTTCACACTCTAGTGGGCGCAGGAGGAGCAACGGGGTCTTTGGACGCTTCTAACATGTTTAAACCCGCTCTTGCAAGGGGAGAAATCCAGTGTATTGGTGCTACTACCCTTGATGAATACAGACAACATATAGAAAAAGATGGTGCGCTTGCAAGACGTTTTCAGAAGGTGATGGTAGAGCCTACCTCTATTTCTGAAACCATAGAGATTTTGAACAACATCAAAGAGACATACCAAGATCATCACAACGTAATTTATACCCCAGAGGCCATTGAAGCCTGCGTAAATCTTACAACCCGATACATTACCGATCGATTTTTACCAGACAAAGCCATTGATGCGATGGACGAAGCTGGTTCTAGAGTGCATATCAAGAATCTGAAAGTTCCAGCGGAAATTTTAGAGCTCGAAAAATCTTTGGAAGAGATTCGAAAAGAAAAAGTGAAAGTGGTAAAAAGTCAAAAATATGAACTGGCTGCCAAACTTAGAGACGATGAAAAATCTTTAGAAAAAAAGCTTGAAGAGGCACAGCAACTTTGGGAACAACAAGCCAAAGAGCACAAAGAAGTGGTCACCGAAGACAATGTGGCAGAAGTTGTATCTATGATAAGTGGGGTTCCTGTTCGAAAATTGGGTGAACACGAGATGAAAAAGCTTTCAAGTATGGCCGATGAAATCAAAGCCAAAGTAATTGGACAAGACGATGCGGTAGACAAGGTAGTTAGAGCCATCCAAAGAAACAGAGCAGGACTCAAAGACCCCAACAGACCCATTGGAACCTTTATTTTTCTAGGAACAACGGGAGTTGGGAAAACCCAATTGGCCAAAATTTTAGCCAAGGATATTTTCGACAGTCCAGATGCGCTCATTAGAATAGACATGAGCGAATACATGGAGAAATTCTCTGTCTCTAGGCTCATTGGAGCGCCTCCAGGCTATGTTGGGTACGAAGAAGGAGGGCAACTTACAGAATCTGTTCGAAAAAAGCCGTACTCAGTTGTACTTTTAGATGAAGTAGAAAAAGCACATCCAGATGTGTTCAATTTGCTTCTTCAAATCTTGGACGAAGGTTTTGTAACCGATAGTTTGGGGAGAAAAGTAGACTTTAGAAATACCATCATCGTGTTAACTTCAAATATTGGAACCAGACAACTCAAAGATTTTGGAGAAGGAGTAGGGTTTGGAACCGCCTCAAGAAAAGACAATGTAGACAGCCATTCCAAAGGCGTTTTAGAAAAAGCACTCAAAAAGGCTTTCGCGCCCGAATTTTTAAACCGAATAGACGATGTAGTTGTATTTAACCCTCTAGAGAAAAAGGATATCGAACAAATTATCGAAGTCGAGTTGGCTTCTTTTTATCAAAGACTTTCGACTTTGGGATACAGCCTAGAATTAAGTGAAAAAGCCAAGGATTTTATCTGCGAGAAAGGCTTTGATAAAGATTATGGTGCGAGACCTCTAAAAAGAGCCATACAAAAATACATCGAAGACCCACTGGCCGAAAAAATAGTAGGACAACAGGTCAAAGAAGGAGATGCCCTTATTTTAGAAGTTAACGAAACTTTAGAGGCCCTTGACATTCGAGTAAAAAGTTGATTTTTTGTTTAAATAAACTTATAAAAAGAGTGGGATTTAGTCTAAATTCCACTCTTTTTTTTTGTGTTGTAAAACTGTGAGATAACACAATAAAGTGTTAATTTTCTGTAACTTGTATCTTGATTGTAATTTATTCTTTAATTTTGCACTAACCAAAACCAAAGTCTATGCAGAAATGTTTACTCACTCTATTTTCGTTGTTTTTACTTGTAGGATGCTCTGGCACCCAAGAAGATGAAACGCTCCAAAAAGAGATCAAACAAGAAGATCTATCTAAAGTTTTATCTGTTAGTTTAGAGGGGAAATCGGGCCTAATTGAGCACTTAAATGACTCTGCAAATATTCTAGACAGTTTGTCATTATCAACCGAAAAATCGGTTGCCAAAAGTGAAGTTTCGGTGAAATATTTCCAGACGTTAAAGGAGCTTCAAGGGAAAAAGTTTTACAATCAATATAATCTTTACAAAACCAATGATAAAGGAGTTTTGGATTTTTACTCTGGGGTAATTTTACATACTAGGGGAGAAGGTGATGCCCTTTTAACTTCAATCACATCACAGATTACTGATTTAACTACCGAATCAGATTTAGAGGCTAAAAAAAATCTATTTGGTCAGTGGACTGTAAACACAGATTATACAGCTAACTTTACTGCCGATTTACAAGAGGCGGATGACGCCAAAGTTTCTGTTTTTTTCAATTTCCCAAATGATTTTGTATACCACTTCCAAGTGGGTAAAACCATCGATGTAAATGTTCCGGTTAAAATAGATATTCAAGGGTATGATTCTAAAACTGTAGAACTCAAAATCTCTCAAATAAATAATGCTATCTTTGTATATTGTGATGGAAAGATGATTTATTTTAAGAATACATTTTAATTCACTTTATCAATAAAATAAGTAGGCCAGCTTGTCGCTTTGTTTTAGACAAAGAGGAAAGTCCGAACACCATAGAGCAGCATAGCGGGTAACGCCCGCCGATTGAAAGATCAGGACAAGTGCAACAGAAAGTATGTACGAAGGTCATCTTTAAGCAAACCAAGGGTTCTGTAATTACCAATTAATGCTCTGTGGCTATCGGTTTTAAAGATATCTTTCCCGTAAAACTCACTTTTGTAGTTCCAGTTCAATAACCCAAAAAGCGTAGGGATTACATCAATTTGAGAGGTGAGAATGTCTATTTTTTGGGAAGGTAATCCACTGTTGTAAATCAGGGCTGGAATTTTGTGATTTTCAATGTTGATTTCCCATTTCCCTGCACTGCTAGCACAATGGTCTGCTACAAACAAGAATACAGTGTTTTTAAACCAAGGTTTTGTTTTGGCTTCTTTAATGAATTCTCCAATGGCGTAGTCTGTGTATTTTACCGCAGCTTCTCTAGATCCACTTGGTAAATCAATCTTTCCACTTGGAAAAGTATAGGGTTTATGATTCGAAGTGGTCATGATGAATTCAAAGAAAGGCGTTTTGTTTTTCGATTTTTGGTCTGCATTTTTTAATGCCTGCTTGTAAATGTCTACATCACAAATTCCCCAAGCATTTTCGAAACTCACATCCGAATCTTCAATGGGTGTTCTTTGGGTGCTTATCTCATCTGAAAGAGGATTGTTTCTATTTCTGTCTATGATGTCAAATCCTTGTCCACCAAAGAAATTGTTCATGTTGTCAAAATAACCATCTCCACCATAGATAAAATTCAGACGATAGTCTTTTTGTTTGAGTACCGTTGCAATGGAGAATAAATTCTGATTGTTGGGTCTTCTTACAATGCTATTTCCGGGAGTGGGTGGAATACTCAAACTCAAAGCCTCTAATCCTCTTACAGTTCTGGTACCGGTTGCATAAAGATTGGTAAAAAACAAACTTTCTTTTGCTAGTTTATCCAAATTAGGGGTCAAATTTTGACTGTTTCCAAATTCGGTCATAAAATCTGCACTAAAACTTTCGATACAAACCACGATAAGATTGGGTCTTTTTTCAGCATTTTCAGCAGTCGTCTCTCTATTAATATCAAAAACATCTTGGTTAGATAGAGTTTGATTAGACTGTGTGAGTTCTTTTTTGATCAAGTCAAACGCTTGTTTGTTTGGAAGGTTAGGATAAAATTTTTCATAACTCAGTTCATTGGAGATGTAGGCATGAAAAAAAGAATAAACTCCATTTTTACTAAGCTCGTTGGCGTAATTATTTGGGCTAAATTCTGCAAAATTGTTTGAAAGCTTTACCTGAAACAAACCCAAAAGTCCAATAGCTGCAAAAAATACAGACCATTTTGCTTTGGGAAAAGGTTTAGATTCAAAGGTTGATGAAAAGATTTTGGCTTTGGATTGAACGAAAAAATACAAGGCGATGCTTAAAGCCAAAAGTGAAAAAATAAGAGGAAGAGGATATGATTCTCCAATGTTCTTGATTACTTCATAGGTGTAGATAAGATAATCTACCGCAATAAAATTATACCTAGACCCGAATTCTTCCCAAAAAGGAAATTCTGCAAAAAAAGAAAAGAAAGAGACAAAAACGGCTATTCCAATAAAGGTGTAAGTTGAAATTTTGTCTAATAATGTTCCAATCCAAGCATTTGGGAAAATTAGCAAATAAAGCAGATAGGCCAATGAAAACCAGAGGGCGATGCAAAGATCATATAGAAATCCCCTGGCAAAAATCTGCATCAAATCTAAAGGCTCAACATTTAGTTTTTCAAAGCAAAGAGACATTAAAATAAGTCTGACTAGCAAACTAAAGAGCAAGTAAAAAGTTAGAAAGCCAAAATATGCGGCAAATCGAGATTGAAATAGTTTTTTCATCATAAAAAGTAAGGAAGGTATATACATACACCAATTAGAAAGCCAAAAATTCCTGCAAAACCAACGGCTCCAGCAGAAATATCTTTGATGTATTTGATTTTAGGGTGAATTTCGGGCTGAATATAATCACAAATTCCTTCAATGGCAGTGTTTAAACCTTCCGCGCAAAAAATTAGCCCGAAAGAAAGAAGTTGAAACATCCACTGGGTGGAACTAATTTGAAAATAGAACCCTAAAAATGTAAAGAAGACAAAAGCAAAAAACTGTGCTTTGGCAGCATCTTCAGTTAGGATGAGGGTTTTGATTCCTTGCCAAACATAAGTGAGACTTTGGGTGCGGCCTTCAATGAATTTTTTCATTATTTAAGGTATTTTAATTCTAAATTTCAGATTATTGTATGTTTAGTTCTAATTTTTGAATCAATGATTCTAAAAGAGGATTTTTTTGTAGAAAAGCCTTGAAATTTTCTTCTTTGCTTTGGGTTTTTGTCCCAGTTTCTTCAGATTCTTTTACGATGTACTCTAAGGTTAACTGAAAGTTGTTTAACCTTGTCTTTAGGCTTTCGCCCCATCCGGCTTTAAAGCTTTCAAATTCTGAAAGCGCAGAATTCGAAGGGAATTCTAGGCTTACCTTTTGGTTTTCTAAAACTTGAATTTTGGCATTTTCTAGCACATGAAAAAGGGGCAAATGTTCTTCTTTGAGTGTTAATAGATACTCTTTCCAAAATTCTTCTACATGAGACAACCCAAAGGAATCACCCGGAAGCTCATCCAAAAGCGCAGGATTTTCTTTCTTTTCGCTTTGGTTTAGTGCAGCCAAAATAGAAAAAGACTGGGAGGCTACATTAACTGGAGCTGGCTTTGTTTGTGGTGAAGAATCGCTTTTTTCTTGTTGTGATTCTGTTTCGCTTTTTTGAATGGGAAATTCTTCCTTTTCAGAGGAATTGATTGGGTGTAATTTTTCTTGGGTAGCTTTAACTTCAGGATCTTTTTCTATTACTAGCTTTGAAGATTTTTCTAAAACAGAATCTTCTGAATCTTCTTTAGTTTTGCCGTCTAAAACAGGACTGTTTTGAGCAAAATAGGCTCGGGGTTTTATGCTAAACTTTTTTTTTTATCTTCCTGTGAAGAAGTTTCAATGCTACAGAGTTGCATCAGGGCAATTTCAACGGTAAGCCTTTTGTTTTTGGAGTTTTTGTAGTCTACATCGGCTTTGTTGCAGATTTCTAATCCCTGAAAAAGTAGGGGAAAAGTAGTGCTTTCAGCCTGTTTTTGGTATTTCTCCTTTGTGGTGTCTGCCATTTCGAGTAGGCCAATGGTTTTGGGATCTTTGGCTACAATTAAATTTCGAAAATGCTCCGAAAGACCATTGACAAAAAGATGTCCATCGAATCCTTTGTCTAAAACCCCATCAAAAAGGAGTAAAGCTTCTGCCAAATTGCTTTTTAAAACATGATCGCAGCAGCTTAAATAATAGTCATAATCTAGGATGTTTAAATTCAGACTTACTTTTTCTAAATCGAGGTTTCCAAGGGTAAAAGAAACCATTCGATCATAAATAGAAAGTGCATCTCGAAGGGCACCATCTGCTTTTTGGGCAATCAAATACAAAGCCTCTTTTTGGTATGAAACACCTTCTTTTTGGGCGATGAATTCCAAATGGTTGCAAATGTCTGTGGTGGTGATTCTTTTGAAATCATAAATTTGACACCGTGACAAAATGGTAGGAATAATTTTGTGTTTTTCGGTGGTTGCCAAAATGAAAATCGCATGTGGGGGTGGCTCTTCTAAGGTTTTTAGAAAGGCGTTAAATGCTGCTTTGGATAACATGTGTACCTCGTCTATAATATAGACTTTGTATTTTCCACTTTGAGGGCTAAACCGAACTTGGTCTATTAGATTTCTTATGTCGTCTACCGAGTTGTTAGATGCAGCATCTAGTTCGAAGATGTTGAAAGCAAAATCTGGGTCTTCGATGGTTTCAGCGGTGCTATGTTTTTGGTTGATTTTTTTGGCCAAAATTCTAGCACAGGTAGTTTTTCCAACTCCTCTGGGTCCACAAAAAAGAAGTGCAGAGGGAAGCTGGTCTTTTTCTATGGCGTTCTCCAAAGTAGAAGTGATGGCCTGTTGTCCAACAACGGCTTCAAAATCTACGGGTCTATATTTTCTAGCTGAAACAATGAAATTTTCCACATAGCAAATATAATTTTTTCTTTTTCTCCCATGGTTTTTTAATGAGTTTTTTTCTGTAGCATCTTCAAAAGAAGTTTTAAACTATTTTAGAACGAATTTTTTTAGCCTTGTGGAATGATTATATTTGTATGGTTTTAATCAAAACAAGACCTAATAATTTACATTTTATGAATGAAAAGCAAACGGTAGTTAAGGAAAAAAGCACTAAAAAACCTATATATAAAACCCTTTTGGGTGTTATTTTTTTGGTTGTTTCTTTGTTTTTATTTCTTAGCTTTCTTTCGAATTTGTGGTCTTGGAAACAAGATCAATCTCAAGTAGAAAGCCTTACAGATGTATCTATAGTGGCAGAAAATTGGATGGGAAAATTAGGTGCTTTGATCTCTTATTCGCTTATGAATCATGGCGTAGGGATTATGGCGTTTTTGGTTTCTGCAGGCTTGTTTTGTATAGGAGTTGGTTTTTTTAATCGAAAAGGGTTTGTGTGGTTTGTCAAAGGATTGTTGCAAACCATGTTTTTTTTCATTTGGATACCACTTGTTTTGGCTTATTTTTTTCAATCGCCCATTCTTTCGGGAATTTTTGGGGTAGAAATCAATGATTTTTTACTTTCCTTATTTAATCCAGTTGGAACCGCGATATTTTTGTTCACTTTGCTTGTTTTGTACCTAATAGTCAAACTCAAAATAAGTCCCTCTGACATTTATACCCCTGGAGGAAAAAGATCCACTGAACCGATATCTGATCCTGATTTGACTATTCAATCCGAAGATTTGGATATTGATAAAGGAAATACACCACAAGAAGAAAGCATTACATTGCTTGAGAAAACGCAAATTCAAAAAGAATCACCCAAAGATCCTTTTATGCCTTTGACGGATGTTTCGCTAGAAGATTTACAGCCCAAAGAAAATTCTCTAAAGATTAATCATTCCTTTGAGCTAGACTCTAAATTGTCTTTGAATCCTTCAAAAAAAGTCATGGAAGAAGAAATTATAGCACCAGAAGAATTGGACGAAAAAGCTGAAGTTTCTTTAAATGTGGCCAAGGTTTTAGAAGAAGAGCAAATAACGGGGAAACAGGTTAACAGAGTACTTGAGGAATTTGGCCAGTACGACCCAAGGTTAGATTTAAAAGGCTTTACTTTTCCTACCCTAGATCTTTTGATTGACTACAACAAAGACAAGTCTGTGGTGGTGGATACGGTAGAACTTGAGCGAAACAAAAATAGAATTGTAGAAACCTTAAATCAGTATGGTATAGGCATTGCCAAAATTAATGCGACCATCGGACCCACAGTTACCCTCTATGAGATTGTTCCTGAGGCAGGAAATAGAATTTCCAAAATTAAAAACCTAGAAGATGATATCGCCCTTAGTCTTTCTGCTTTAGGAATTCGGATTATTGCGCCTATCCCAGGAAAAGGAACCATCGGGATAGAAGTACCCAACAGCAACCCAACTGTTGTACCCATGCGAGGAGTTATTGCCTCAAAAAAGTTTCAAGAATGCGACATGGAGCTTCCGATCGCCTTTGGAAAGACCATTTCTAACGAAACCTTTGTGGCAGACTTGGCTAAAATGCCCCATTTGCTTATGGCAGGAGCAACCGGTCAAGGAAAGTCTGTGGGACTTAACGCCATCATTACTTCACTGCTTTACAAAAAACATCCCTCCGAACTCAAATTTGTTTTGGTAGATCCCAAAAAAGTAGAACTTACCCTTTACAACAAGATCGAAAGACATTATTTGGCCAAATTGCCGGATTCTGAAGAAGCTATTATCACCGACAACAACAAAGTCATCAATACCCTAAATTCACTATGTATAGAGATGGATCAGCGCTACGAAATGCTCAAGCTGGCCATGGTGAGAAACATCAAAGAATACAACACCAAATTCAAAGAAAGAAAGCTAAATCCAGAAAATGGACATGCCTTTTTACCTTATATTGTGCTTGTGGTAGATGAGTTTGCCGATTTAATTATGACCGCAGGAAAAGAGGTGGAACTACCCATTGCCCGATTGGCTCAACTGGCTAGAGCCGTTGGAATTCATTTAATTGTAGCTACTCAAAGACCTTCTGTAAATGTTATTACAGGGATTATCAAGGCGAATTTCCCAGCAAGGGTAGCCTTTAGGGTAACTTCAAAAATCGATTCTAGAACCATTTTGGATGCCTCTGGAGCCGATCAACTCATCGGGAAAGGNGAGCTAGTAGCCATGAAAGCCTCTGGAATGTCGCTTACCAGAATTTTTCAACCGCTATTTATTTTGGTGGTTTTGATGTCTATCGGACTTTATTTCTTCTCGGACCAAGTTGTGCCACTTTCTCAAAGGAAATCTAAGAATATGATTTTCAATATCATTCGAAGCAAGCCAACTTTGAATTTTTCGGAAGGAATTTTTATCGATGGAATTCCAAGTTTTAGTATGCGCATTGGAAAGAAAACTTCCGAAGATGGAAAAGACCTCAAAGACGTTTTTATTCACAAAAAAGCCAGTTCAGGAGAAGATCAGCTCACCATCATCGCCAAAAATGGAAGGCTTGCCCCTAGCGCCAATAAAAATTTTCTTCGTTTAGATTTGTTCTCAGGGGTATATTACCAAGACGATGTGGCTACTGTAAATTATCAAGACCGGCAAAAACAACAAAACAAAATCATCAAGTTCGATACTTTGGTACAGTATTTTGATGTTTCGGAACTCATCAATTCGGCCATAGAAAAGGAGACGGTTACCAACTATTATCTCTTTATGGACAATAAAACGCTGGCGGCTCACATCGATTCTACCATAAATACAAGAACCCAAGAAAACAAACAGCTTCAGGAGAGAACCTACGATAAAATCATCAATAGTTTTAAGAAGAACAATCCTTCTCTAGCGACTGATCTATACAAAATAAAGCTAGATACCTTGGATAAAAACACCAAAACCCAAATGGGTCGAGCCTCAATCAATGAGATACAATATCTTCAGTCTAGTTTGATTGAGAATAGAAATACCATGAATGAAACCAATAAACTTATCGCCAAGCAGCAAATTCACTTGCATAAGACTTTTTCTTTTTCATTGATTTGTGTGGTGTTTTTCTTGATTGGAGGATCTTTGGGGTCTATTATTAGAAAAGGTGGGATCGGACTTCCCATTGTGATGGCAACTGTGGTGTTTGTACTTTTTTATCTGATTACCTATACCTCTGAAAGTCTTGCCAAAGCTGGAAATTTGAGTCCTGTTCTGGCCGCTTGGTCTGGGGTAATTGTCCTTTTTCCCTTAAGTTTGTTTTTGTTTTACAAAGCCAAAATGGAATCATCTCTCTTCAATATAGATCAGTATATAGAGCCTATAATGGGATTCTTTCGTAAATTTGTCAAACCCAAAGAGGAGCACACT
>PTET01000002.1:6306-335128 GCA_004359435.1 Flavobacteriaceae bacterium | reverse complement strand
AAGTTCAAAGTTCAGTAATTTTCATTAACTTAGTTCTGGAGCCGAAACGAAGTGCGTTTTAAACCCCAACTTCGCAAAGCCCCGAAACGTTGTACGCAACCCTATGAACACCCTACAAACATTGACGATCTGGCATTTAAACCAACAAATTATATGATTGACTTGGTGGAAATAGCAAATCAAGAGAATTTGGTTTAATCTTAAAAATTGGACCTTTTTCAACAACACTTCCTGTAACTTTTCTTTTAATTAAGTGGTCAAGTGTAATAATGCCTTGTTCAAGTAAAATATCAAATTGAGATACTATTGGTTTTTTTGTATGTTCAACTTTTTTGTATTGAAAGAATTCTTTGCCATCTATAATTGTTGAATCGGCAGCAATCCAGAATGTTTCGTTATGTTTTTCAAGAAGACGTTTGTGTAATGTTTCTAATCCCCAAACAACAAAATCACCAACATTACTTTTGTCGGAATTTTCTAAAAGTTGTCTTGTATTATTATCTAATTTCAACATCAAACCTTGTGGGTTTCTAACAAGTGAAGAAACGGTACAGTACAATTTAAAATCTTCACCACGATTATAACCGAAATTATCAAGAATTTCAGCTGAACTTTTAAATTTACTTAAATTCCATTCTGGAACTTGGGCAAACAGATTTTTTCTATTTCCTCTTTTATCTCGGTAAGACTTAAGTTCAATTCCTTTATAATCTGGTTTTTTAGAAGAATTTGGAGGGATTCCTAACAGTGTTTCAAGAGTTAAACCAACAGTGTTATCAGCTTCTATCAGTGCAGGTACTAGTCCTCTTTGAGCAATTTTATTGAGCATTTGCAATAACTCATCAGCAATTTCATTTGAAGTATAATTAATTTCACTTATTAATTCCTTCAATGGATTTGCAACACTAAATGACAATAAACTCTCTAAATTGAGTTTTGTTATATTTAATACATACAAGGTTTTTTGAAACTCAATAATACCTAAAATATCATTTGCTTTTGCATAAGTACCTAAACCCTTAAACCAAATTCTTGGGTCACCTTTCTTGGTATTAGGTCTGTACAAAGATGCGACAGAAGAAATAAACGCATCATCTTTTACCAAAATAGAGTTTATAAGAACTTTGCTTTCTTGACCTTGTTTTTGTATTTCAAAATCATGTATCTCTTTTGCCTTCAAATAAGAACGCACAGAACCAGTAGCATCCATAATTGACTTAATTAAACCAGTTTCTGTTGGTTCAATTAAAGTTAATTCAACTGAATTTTCCGTAAGTAATTTAATTCTATTAATTTCAATTTCAGTAAGTTGTCGCATAAGATTTATTGTATGTTTTTTAATATCTCTAATGCCACAGCACGAGCCATAAGAGGTGGAACAGCATTGCCAACAAGTGTAAATTGCGGAACTTCAAATTTGCGTTTGTTTCCACCAGTTGAACGTTTACCTTGAAATACAAATGAATCATCAAAAGACTGCAAACGAGCCATTTCACGAACTGTTAATGCCCTTGGATTAGAATAATGTATATAATCATCTGCAATTGTCATTATTGTTGAACTTTGACTTTCTGGCTTTAAAACATTGTAATTTCGTTTTTCAGAACCAAGTCCAATATCTTTTAAACTGGCTTTTGCAGAATTATAATCACCAGCATTTAGTATAGTTTCTAGTCTTTTAACAACATCGTCTTTTTGCTTACTCGTTTTATGGTTGTGTAACGGAGCAACTAAATGTGTCAATGTGTTTTCCAATTCTTCAAAATTTCTGACATAAAATGGATTTTTCGCATTAGAAAAACGACCATTTAAACGACCTTTTTTTGACCATTCTGCATAACTTAAACCTTGCTTTTCATTTGGTTTGCCATCAATATTACGCTTTTGAATTAATGACAACATTTTTTCAGTCGAACCATTATATTTTGCTTTCAAATCGACTTTTTCATAATCAAATCTTTCGTCATCATTTCCAACAAAATCCAAATCATATAAAGCCTCAAAAACATTTACTTTTTCATTTTCTTTAACCGTTGCAGGGATATCATTGATTATTTTTTGGTCTTTTCTACATCCAATAAATAATACTCTTTCACGATTTTGAGGAACACCATAATTTGAAGCCAATGCGACAAAAGGTTTTTCTATGCTATAAAGACGAATTTTTAATAATATTTCTTCAAACTCATTTGCTTTGTTAGATTTTAATACAAAAGGTTTTAAGCCATTTATACATTCGTCAAACGAATATGAAAATATTTCAAGTGCTGTAATAATTTGATTCACTTCATTTAAATAACTTTCCTTTGGTTTTAGGTTATTAAAAGCTGTATTAATCTTTCCAACAATAGTTTCTGGCTCAATGGAAGTTAAAAAGTTATCAAAATCAACAGCAAAGTAATCATTATCTAAATCGGAAAATGACTTTTCATTTATTACTCTTTTTCTAATATATGCCAATTCTTTACCACGTTTCAATAAATTAAAACCGTGTCGTATTGTGCTAATATTTTTATCCGTTTTGCTTGTTTTATAATCAACTATTTTTGGAGTTAACAACCTAAATTTGTTTTCCAAATTAACAATGTAATTGTTTTTTAATTGCTCATATTCTTTATCAGTTACTCTCTCAAATTCTAAACGTAAATTGAAACAATGTGCTAGGCTGAAACTTAGTGCATTTTAAACCCCAACTTCGCAAAGCCCCGAAACGTTGTACGCCATTTCAAAAACAAACGCAATGAAAAACATATTTTTAGCAATTGTCATTTTACTCGGATTGACTTCCTGTAATGGTCAAAAATTATCGACTAACGAAAAAAAGTTAATCGAGGAAATTGGACTTCCAGAAGAAATAGCTTTAAAAATAAAGAAATATTCAACCTCAAAGTATGAATTGAATAATGGGAATCCAGATAGAGCTTTGCTATATGAAAACATTGACTCTCTTAAAACCTACTCAAATACTCAACCTTTGGCTCTAAAAATAAATGCAAAGTCGAATAATGCTACAAAAATTGTTGCGGAATTTGGTGATATATTGTTTGAGAAAAATATAATAATTTATAAATCAGCAGAAAATTACGGAAATTCAGATGATGTAATAACAATATTGAAATCTAAAAATAAATTTGAACCATTACTATTTGAAGCAACAAATGCAGTGAATTATAATATATATACACCACAAATAATTGAAAGATTAAAACTTTGGGACTCTTTGTATGGAATTAAATTGACTGGTGCTGGAATGGATTTTGTTTCTGGTGAATTTATAAAGAAACCAAATGACATTTCTAAATTCTCTCAAGAAATGTATGAGTTTTGTCCAGACATAGTTGACCAAGGCGTTGGTGACGTAAAAGCACTTGAAAAAAGCATACAAGAATCAAATGATTTTTTTCTCTGGTGGGATTAAAGAAACGGCGTACAACAAGGGTTTTGCGAAATTGGGGCTGAAGGCAAGTACAAAGTTCAGTAATTTTCATTAACTTAGTTCTATAGCCGAAACGAAGAGCATTTTAAACCCCAACTTCGCAAAGCCCCGAAACGTTAGCGGTAATTACATAAATAGAACAGTGAATTCAATGAAATACATTTTATATTCAATAATCACATTTTTTTTTATTTCTTGTACTTTAGAATCACCGATTGATTCTTCAAAGGTTATTATTTCAGCCAAACTGTTAAAATATCAAAATTTAACAGACTCTCTAAAATCTCAAGAGATTGAAAAAACATTTGCAGGAAATGGATATTCGATGTGTCATCCAATAGATTGGCAACCTGGAAATAGTGTAGATTTTGATATAACAAAAGCTTACTATATTGAGTGTGAAATTAACAACTTAATGTTAGCCCGTCTTTCTGAAAATGATGCATTTGAAATCAAAGAACTTTTAGATGGTAAACATCATTCTCTATATGGTAAATATATAAATCGTTGGGTTTTTACTGATTCACTAAATCATTTGATTTGTGAGACAAATAAATCTGATGGATATAATATGGCTTTTTTTAAAAGAAATGGTAGGATTGATCATTTGATAATTGGACCATTAATTGATATACCTAAAAAAATGGAAATTAAAATATCTGATTCAAAATATTATGAGGATGAACCAAATCCAAGTTTTATCATAAAGTAACTACCGCTAACAGGGGTTTTGCGAAATTGGGGCTGAAGGCAAGTTCAAAGTTCAGTAATTTTCATTAACTTAGTTCTGGAGCCGAAACGAAGGGCGTTTTAAACCCCAACTTCGCAAAGCCCCGAAACGTTGTGTGCTATTCTATCGGACACTTACCATCATAAAATCATATGAATTTTCTAAAGAAACTATTTAATGTGAAACAACAATTACAATTTATACAAGACGACAATGGACTTCATCAATTAGGCGGTGACATACCTTCTAACTTTGTAATTCCAGACAATGAATTTTTAGGAGGTTTTCAATATTTAGGCTATATTAACAATGCTGACAAACATTTTGAATGGCTGCCATTTCCATTGCATTTAATTTGTCCGATATTTACAGACTTTGACTACGTTTTTTTGGACTACGAAAATCCAAATCAACCTAAAATAATTTATCCGACAAATTCTGCGGAAGTTACAAGTGCATACGATGAACTGACAAAAGATTCTTACGTTATTTACAACAAAGCAAACTTTTCTTTGACACCGTTTGACGGCATAAACGATGACAACGAATTTGAGGTTGTAGCAATTGCAGGCAAACCCAATTGGACACAATCTTCTGAATCACCAACTTGTCCTAAGTCAAATAGAAAAATGGAATTCGTTTGCCAACTTATGAGTAACGGCCCCATAACAGCTAAAGAGAAAAATTTTAAAGGCGAAAGCGACTACTACGAAAATCTGTTTACGGAATTAAATTTTTGGTGTGACGGAGACTTGAAAGTATTTTTTGAACCGACATCAAAAGTTGCTTGTTATTTCATTCAGAACACGTAGAAGAACAGCACACAACAAGGGTTTTGCGAAATTGGGGCTGAAGTGCCAATCCCGAACATTCGGAATTTTTATGTACATTAGTGCTAGGCTGAAACTTAGTGCGTTTTAAACCCCAACTTCGCAAAGCCCCGAAACGTTATGTGCCATTTTTGGGCGACCGTATACAAAACAAAATGACGACAGAAAGACGATACGAAAAATTAATCTCATTGCCAGCCTACGGACCAATGTATGTTTCCGTATCAGACAATGGGGAACCATTTTATTCTGAAGGGTTTGCTGTTCGTTTTTATAAAATTGACGGAACAGAATGGATTGCAAATTTTCAACCAGGTTGGACGGACTTTAAGGAAGTTATAGAATTTGATAAAACTCAAAACTTGTTAATTGTTGCTTGCGGAACTTGCTACATAATGAATCCTAACGAAACCAAACCTATTGAGGTTTTTGGAGTTGGCTATTCAGATGTTTTTAAGGCAAGTAAAGACAGACTTATTTTGCAAGACCGAACAGACCTCACAATAATTGAACCTGACGGTTCACATTGGAATACAGAAAGAATTTCTTGGGACGGTATATCTGGAATAAAAGTTGAGGATAATTTGGTGAAAGGACTTTCCTATGACCCAATGCATGATACTGATAAATGGGTTCAGTTTATATATGATATTGACACAAGAGTTTTAACAGGTGGTAGTTATAATAAATACTTCAAGAAAAGAATTAAACCATGGTGGAAAGTATGGTAATAGAAAAGTTTGCGTGAATTTATGTCTGTGAAAAAGAGATGAAAATAACGTAAGAAAAAAGACGGATAATAATTCAATTGAACGACAATAAAAACGGCACATAACAGGGGTTTTGCGAAATTGGGGCGAAATGCAAACCCCAAACATTCGGAATTTTTATGTACATTAGTGCTAGGCTGAAACTTAGTGCATTTTAAACCCCAACTTCGCAAAGCCCCGAAACGTTACCTGCCATTTTAATGAGATACTGCATAAACATAATAATACTGACAATAATGTTTGGACAATTTGGATGTAAAGACGAGAAAAAGAATGACTTTGTATTTGACGAATTTAAATCACAAATAGAAAGAAACGGAATGAAAATCGACTCTGTTGACGAAACAGGACTTATTTATATTTCTCAAGGAGAACAGACACTAAAAATAAGTTTGGACAATGTAAGAAGAAATTACGAGCGAGATAAAGATGAAAGTCATATTTCTGACTTAGTCCAAACCTTAGTTTCTTACTCAACTGAAATTCCTCAAAATTGGGAAGACGCAAAAAACGACATTTACATTTCACTTTTTCCAAATGACAACGATTTTCAAGAGTTTTTACACACTAAAATAACAGATGAATTTAGCAAAGTTTATGTTCATAGCGGACAAGATAAACTTACTTGGATAACCAAAGACGACTTAAAGAAATGGAATATTTCAGAAACCGAAATTGTCAGTCAAGCTAACAATAATGCTGACAAATTATTAAAAACAACACCAATTACGTTTGAGACAATCGAAAATCGAAAACTTGGACTAATTGAAGTTGAACGCTCAACATTAAAAGGTGCTTTGCTTTTCGCACCGAATATGAAAGAGAAAATTAAGTCAGACTTTGGTTTTCCTTTTTATGCAGTGATTCCAGTAAGAGATTTTTGCTACATTTTTTCGGAAAAAGACTTTGAGTTCTTTTCAAGTAGAATTGGTAACGTAGTTGTTGAAGAATATAAACAATCAGGTTATCCAATATCGACAGAAATATTAAAGTTTACTGACAATGGAGTTGAAGCCGTTGGAAAATATCCTGTTGATTAAAATGACAACGGAAGGAAAAACGGCAGGTAACAAGGGTTTTGCGAAATTGGGGCTGAAGTGCAAGCCCGAACATTCGGAATTTTTATGTACATTAGTGCTAGGCTGAAACTTAGTGCATTTTAAACCCCAACTTCGCAAAGCCCCGAAACGTTACCTGCAAGCTTAGACATCGACAATGGACAACAAAATCACAACATATTCGACTCTTTGGAACTTGGTTGACATTGACAAAAAAGACCATCAGTTGAAAGATATTGCGACTTTGTTTTTAAATGCAATGAATGACTGGCCAACTTTCAATCAAACCGACATTCAGGATTTTATAAATGAACTTAAAGCATACTTTGGAACGCCTTTAACAATTGAGAAAATTGACAAAAGGAAGTTTGACGGACAAAATGCTTGGCAAGTTGAAGCAGGTAGTTCAATTGCTCAACTCATTGACACTTCAACTAGATTTTGTAATCAATCTGACTTTGACAAAATAATTGATAGCGTTCTTAACTTTTACAATGAGGACTTTAAAGTAGTTGACTTCATTGTAGAACTTAAATATTTGACAACGGAACAAGGCGGAAGAAAAACCCCTGCAAATTCTGGGTATAGACCTCATTTAAAGTTTGACTTTACTGAAGAGCAGACATCTGGACAACAAACATTTATTGACAAAGAAACTGTTTATCCAGGCGACATAGTTGTTGCTAAAATAAAAATATTCTCACCAGACTACTTTGCAGACTGTTTGACAGAAGGGATGAATTTTGAATTTAGAGAAGGTTCGACATTGATTGGAACTGGACAAATAAAACATATTGTAAATGACAGACTTGAAAAAGCCTGCAGGTAACAGGGGTTTTGCGAAATTGGTGCGAAGTGCCAAATTTAAACATTCGGAATTTTTATGTACATTAGTGCTAGGCTGAAACTTAGTGCATTTTAAACCCCAACTTCGCAAAGCCCCGAAACGTTAACCGCAATAAATCATACCAACTGTGCGATTCGACTTGAAGCAACGTAAATTGAAACAAAACGACTGAAAATTTACGCAAGTTGAAACGGAAAAATGTCGCGTTGACTTTCAATTGACTCGAACATTGACGAAAATTGACATGGAAAAATGTTGCTTTGACTTGCCGAAATTGACTCAAAACAGACAAAAATTGAAGTGGAAAAGGGAAACGTTGACTTTCATGAAAAAATGCCGAATATTGCCTTAAAATTGTCCTGAAAATGACTTTTTACTTTGCGACATGTCTCAGAGCAACGAATAAATTTACTGCGGTTAACAACGGTTTGGCAAAATGGCGGGTTGAAGGAAAGTTCCAAAGTTCAGGAATTTTTATTAACTTAGTTCTCCGGCTGACACGAAGTGCATTTTAAGCCCGCCACTTCGCCAAGCCGCCAAACGTTAACCGCAATAAATCATACCAAATGTGCGATTCGACTTGAAGCATCGTAAATTGAAACAAAAATGACAGAAATTTACGCTAGTCGAAACGGAAAAAGTCGCGTTGACTTTCAATTGACTCGTAAAAATGTTGCNATATTCTCACCAGACTACTTTGCAGACTGTTTGACAGAAGGGATGAATTTTGAATTTAGAGAAGGTTCGACATTGATTGGAACTGGACAAATAAAACATATTGTAAATGACAGACTTGAAAAAGCCTGCAGGTAACAGGGGTTTTGCGAAATTGGTGCGAAGTGCCAAATTTAAACATTCGGAATTTTTATGTACATTAGTGCTAGGCTGAAACTTAGTGCATTTTAAACCCCAACTTCGCAAAGCCCCGAAACGTTAGCCGTCACCCAAAACGAGAGCGTACAAGAAACGATAATCCAACCAAAAAAATATGAACGTAGAAAATAAAAATCATTGGGAAACAGTTTACGAAACCAAAAACCCTGACCAAGTGAGTTGGACACAAGAAAAACCGACAACTTCGCTTGATTTTATACATTCTTTTGGTTTGCCAAAAACCGCTAAAATCATAGACATTGGTGGTGGCGACAGCAAACTTGTTGACTTTTTACTAGACGAAGGTTTTGAAAATATTACAGTTTTAGATATTTCTTCCAAAGCACTCGAAAAGTCACAAAAGCGACTTGGCGACAAAGCAAAGAAAGTAAATTGGGTAGTAAGCGACATTACAGAATTTGAACCAAACACAACTTATGACGTTTGGCACGACAGAGCAACTTTTCACTTCTTGACGAAAGCTGAACAAGTTGAAAAATATATGGAAATTGCTAGAAAATCTGTAAATGGTTTTTTGACAATCGGAACTTTTTCAGAAAACGGACCGACAAAATGCAGTGGACTTGAAATTAAACAATACAGCGAAGAAAAATTATCAGCAGAATTAAATAATGGGTTTGATAAAATTCGCTGTGTAACGGAAGACCATACAACACCGTTTGACACGACACAAAATTTTTTGTTTTGCAGTTTCAAACGACAAAATAACGAAACGAAAATATGGGCGAACGGCTAACAGGGGTTTTGCGAAATTGGGGCTGAAGGCAAGTTTGCCACAAAACCGTGAAAGAATTATAATTATTGCACATAAAGACAAGAAATTTGACTTTTCCAAAATCAAAAAGAAAGCAAAACCTGCATTGAAAAAATTTTTGGATAAGGAAAATGATTTTGAGTTCCTGAATGAACCATATACCATTCTAGAAAGGCAAAAAAAGCAGGATTCAGGTTTAGTCTTTGCAGGTTATAGAAACAAAACAATTCGCAAAGCAGGTGTTAGAGAAGGCACAGAACATTTATCAAGAGTTCATAAACAACCTAATCGGATTTATTCAACTGAAGGGGTTCACCCTGCTTTGCCTTCGCAAGAATCAGCGGGTAGATTTTGGATTTGGCACGAAGGAACTGTTAGAAAATTAACTATTCAAGAATGTTATCGAATTATGGGTTTTCCCAACAAATTCAAACTGCTAAACAATAAATCTGAGCTTTATAAACAAATAGGAAACTCAGTTGCAATTCCAATGATTAAAGCCGTTGCAGAAGAAATCAAATCACAACTTTTAAACGTAAATAAATAGAATGGAGCCAATAGAATTTTTGAAACAGGTTTATAGCGAATCAATGGCAATTGTTGGTTCTGACAACGCAATAAAATCAGATTTAGACCCAAAAATCGCCAATCATTTAGGTGAAATTTTAGATAGGTCAGAATCTGCAAAAGCTGTAATTACTGTTATTCTTACAAGTACAGTTTATAAAGTACTTAATCCCGAACAAGACATCAGAAACCATCAAACGAGTATTCCAAATGGATATTCGGGTAGAACATTTGATTCAAAATTCATCACTCCATTTTTGAAAAGTGTAAAATTTCCTGCAATGGCAGATAGTGGTTGGCTAACTCGTTCGTTAGAACAGAAAGTTCCTTACGATTCAAATTATTCGGGAGCAATTCGCCCCGACTCTTTAAAAACAGCATTTTTAGAAACAATAGCTTTTATTCAGAAAGGCAAAGACTTGGACAAAGTATTGAGTTTTCTGTTTTATTAATTGATATACCTAAAAAAATGGAAATTAAAATATCTGATTCAAAATATTATGAGGATGAACCAAATCCAAGTTTTATCATAAAGTAACTACGTACAACAAGGGTTTTGCGAAATTGGGGCTGAAGGCAAGTTCAAAGTTCAGTAATTTTCATTAACTTAGTGTACTAGGCTGAAACTTAGTGCATTTTAATCCCCAACTTCGCAAAGCCCCGAAACGTTAGCTGTAATTGTACCAAACCGCACTCTGAAAACAAAAAATTAAATGGAAAATTTACCTTTCAAAGAAATTCTGTTGTTGATCTTGACAGCATTAAGTTCGTATTTAATTTGGAGAGTACAATTTCAGAAAGACAAAATAAAAAATATTGAAAATCAATTAGCCGAAAGAAAATATAAAATGTACTCTGAGCTAATTTATTTACTCTTTGACATATCAAACTCCGAAAAAATTGGAAAGAAGATATCTGATAAAGAACTTTTAACAAGATTATTATCTGCCAAAAAAGAAATGTTCATTTATGCTCCGGACAAAATTTTTAAGAAATTTACTGAATGGTTACTCCAGTTGAATAATCAAGGTTCTGTAGATCATTTTAAAACATATTTTGAACTAATGAAAATGATGAGAAAAGATATGGGACATTTGAACACCAAAATTGATTTAGATGATTTTATGCTTTTTTATATGCAAAATCGCGAAGAATATAAGAAATTTAAAGAAACAAATAATTGGGAATAATACAACTACAGCTAACAGGGGTTTTGCGAAATTGGGGCTGAAGTGCCAATTTGAACATTCGGAATTTTTATGTACATTAGTGCTAGGCTGAAACTTAGTGCATTTTTACCCCCAACTTCGCAAAGCCCCGAAACGTTACCTGCTATGTTTGACAAAATGCGAACGACAAACAATATAAATGAAATTGAAAAATTCAATAAAATTAACTTTAAACGTAATCCAGACTTTATTTAGTTTGACAATTTTACTTTTTTGTTTTGGTTGTTCATCTAAAGATAAATCAAATTATAACAAAAAAAATAATACCAATATGGCAATCAATTTTAGAGCATCATTTTGCGACCCATTTCAAAAAGACATTATTGAACTTGGCAGTATTTCAAAAGACAGTATTATTGACAAGTTCGAGAAAACAAATTGGCAAGATTATTTAAGGAGAATGGGAAATGTAAAAGACGATGAAATTCATTTTTCACCTTCACTTGAAATTGAAAACAGTGACAATAAACACGGACTTGCTATTTCAGCAGTAGGCGACCATAATAAGNATTAACTTAGTTCTAGTGCTGAAACGAAGAGCGTTTTAAACCCCAACTTCGCAAAGCCCCGAAACGTTGTGTGCAATGCTTCCAAAATAACGGATAGAAATGAAAATACTGAAATACATACTGAGATACTTTACACTTTTTGTTTTGTTCTTTTTCCTGTTAGTGTTGACTAAATTTTATGGCGACTACTCAACGGTTATACATTTTTTCCTATTTGTAATACCATTTATCATTGTCTTAATTATTATCAATTTAGTGGTTCTGTATAAGTTTGAGAGTAAAAGAAATAACACTCAAATATTTAGGAAGACACTTTCAATTTTGTTGTTATTGTGTGGTCTAAATTTGCTTATTGGTTTTATAGACTCTAAAAAATCTATAATTATGATTTTGAATCAGGAAAATGAACTTAGGCCTAGTAAATTATACCTATATAAAAATTCAACTTATAAAATCACTACTTTATATCCTCACGGAACTTCAAATTATTCAGGAAAATATCGTCTAGAAAATAATATTTTGGAACTTTACGACACCAATATTGAGAAAAAAACAAATGACAGATTTACAAACTCTTATAAACGGAATGAAAAATCTAATCAATTTGAACCTACAAAGAATAACTTCAATAAATTAGAAATTGAAAATTAGCACTGCACACAACAAGGGTTTTGCGAAATTGGGGCTGAAGGCAAGTTCCGAAGTTCAGGAATTTTCATTAACTTAGTTCTGGAGCCGAAACGAAGAGCGTTTTAACCCCCAACTTCGCAAAGCCCCGAAACGTTAGTGGCAAGGCTACGACGACATACTCAACAGAAAAACAATGGTAAAGTCTAAATACATATCAGATATACTAGACCTTCTTCTTGATGGAGACAATGATTTTGTTTCAGCCAGACAACAATTGCCATTTATTACAGAGGATAATTTTGACTATACAGGTGGTGGACTATTTGTTCGTTTCTCACATTCAAACGAAATAAAGAAATACAAAGTCGATAAACAAGACTTAATTTTAAACGGTGTAAAAATTCAGACAACAGAATATCCAATAGAAGCTAATGCCACTTTATTTTTCACAGAAGGTCTAATAGACTTTTTGGAGATTTGGTGTTATCTTGGTGACTATCCTAACCAAGACTTGAAAAAATACACACTGTCACAAGAATGGGCAAATTCACCAAATAAAATTATTACGACTGAAAATTGAAAGAAATTAATGAAATAAAATGAAGCCCAGCCACTAACAGGGGTTTTGCGAAATTGGTGCGAAGTGCCATATCGGTTATGAAGCATTGAGAATTAAAGAAAAACCCGAAGGAGGGAATAATGCCAAAAGTGAAGATGCAAGAGGCGATTTTTACATTCGTAAAATCGGCTCGACTAAAGATGAATGGCTTGTAGTTGAATGTAAAGGTGTAAAATCAAATGCAGAAAAAAGAAGCGGTTTGACCAAAACATCTTCTTGTTTGACTTTGCTCAATAAACACGCTATTGAGAGAGCGAAACACGTTGAAAGTATCTACAATTCAGGTAAAAGAAACTACGAAACAGCAAAAGGAAATTGGGAACTACAAAATACAGGCAAGTTTCCAAAGTTCCGTTGGAATAAAGAAAACCCAGGTGCAGGAGTTCCTGATTTAAAAGGACTTTGGAAATCGAAAGATGAAATTTCCAAATGGCTAAAAACTTTCAAAGAAGAAGATTTTGACGAAAACGCATTTTGGGATTTGACTGCACCAGTAAGATTATTGCAAACGCATATGCCATCAACAAGAATAGACACAGAAACCAATATTAAAAGTACAGGACCTTTGGTTTCAGAGTTTAATATTCTTTGCGTTGATTTATTTCTCAAAACAGGAAAACACGAATTGGTTTTTGTAAATAGTTCAGACCTAAATCATCAAGCAAAATCGCCAAATCACTTACAACAAAATTATACGATTGACATTTTAACAGCCAAAGACAATTTCAAACGACATAAGCTATTAAAACCTTGGTATGACGACCTTGATTTATGTATTCAAGAAACAAAACCTAAATATAGAAAATTAGACAAAAGTCAATTAGACGGAAGATAAATTTGCGTAATACACAAATGTGTGTTATTTTTACCACAAATGTGTAAATTATGGAATTACTTTTTGATATTGAACTTTCCAAAGAAGACAACCTTTTAAAAAGGTTTGAGGAAATTCACGACTATATTTATGCCAATGATGGATTGTCGCCTCAACAGACATTGGAAGAATTTGTGAAAATTTTGTTCATCAAAATTTTTGACGAAAACAAAAAATTGCAACAGTTTTCAGTTGCTTCTGATGAATGGAACGAAATAAAATCGGGTAAAAATGTTTCTTCATTTTCTGATAGAATAACTTCGTTATTTGCTCAAACGCAAAATGAATATCAAGATATTTTTGACACAGACGACCGTATAAAATTAAGCCCAAATGCTCTTGGTTTTACAATCAATAAATTGCAGGGAATTTCCTTGCTTGGTTCTTCGCAAGATGCTAAAGGTTTAGCATTTCAAAAGTTTTTATCACACCACGAAAAAGACGGACGAGGGCAATTTTTTACACCCGAACCTGTCTCGTTTACGCAAACCAAAATGCTGAAATTCTTTTTATTGAACGCTGTTTGCAACTTTTGAAAGAAGGCGGAAGAATGGCAATCGTTTTGCCGAACGGAAATTTTGAAAATCCGTCTTTGGATTATTTACGTTATTACATCAAACAAAAAGCAAAAGTTTTAGCGATTGTAAATTTACCGCAAGAAACATTTATTCCTTTTGGAACAGGCGTAAAAACTTCGTTGTTATTTTTAGAAAAAGATAGCAAAAACGTAGAAAAACAATATCCGATTTTCTTCGGACGAGTTACGAAATTAGGTTATCAAGGTAATAAAAACGGAACACCAATTTATCAAAAAGATAAATTTGGACAAATTATAAAAGACGAAAACAAACAACCAATTTTAGACGAAGATTTTTCAGCTATAATTGAAATGTATAAAGAATTTCAAAAAGGTAAAAAAGTAGAAACTGAAAATGCGTTTTCTATTCAATTCAATGAATTAAACGGACGTTTTGACTACGATTTTTATTCACCCGAAAACCGTAAATTATTTTCAAACTTGACGAATTTTAAAACTGTTCGTTTAGGCGATATTTGCGATATCGTAAAAACAAAAAGTAAAAAACTCAAAGACCCGAATTTGACACTTGAATACGTTGAACTTTCGGATATCAACACACATTCTTATGAAATAATCAACTCATCAACGCTTCAAGTTCACGAATTGCCAAGTAGAGCAAGTTATGAAATTGAGCAAGGCGACATCATTACTGCAATCGCTGGAAATTCTGTAGGAACACGCAAACACGCAACAGCCTTGGTAACAGACGATTTTTCAGGAAGTATTTGTACCAATGGTTTCAGAGTTTTACGCAACTTCAAAATTGATAGTTATTATTTGCTTTACTATTTAAAATCAGAAATGTTTTTAAAGCAAATGTTTATGTATCGTACTGGTGCAGCAATTCCAAACGTTTCTGACACAGATTTAGCAAACATTATCATTCATTTGCCCGACCAAAAAACGATTGACGACATTAGTCACAAAATGAAAAAAGCATTTGAACTGCGTCAAGCATCGAAACAACAAATTGAAAGTATAGAATTAGAAATTGCATAACGAATGAAAAGAAGAACGACAGATAACCTGTCTCTTATACACATCTAGATGTGTATAAGAGACAGATGTAAAGGTGTAAAATCAAATGCAGAAAAAAGAAGCGGTTTGACCAAAACATCTTCTTGTTTGACTTTGCTCAATAAACACGCTATTGAGAGAGCGAAACACGTTGAAAGTATCTACAATTCAGGTAAAAGAAACTACGAAACAGCAAAAGGAAATTGGGAACTACAAAATACAGGCAAGTTTCCAAAGTTCCGTTGGAATAAAGANTTTCTTGGGCATATGTAAGAGAGTATGTTAAATTAATAGCTGAAACTTATGTAAGTTCTAAACGCTACACAGAAGAAATGAAACAAGATTTAGATTATGTCAAATTCTTTAAAATTGAAAGTTCAGAAAAATATAACGGTGTATTTATTTGTCAAAAAGCCAGAAAAGAATGTAAGAAGAAATTTGACAAATTAAATCCACCAAAATTGCCTTTTCATATTGGTTGTAATTGTCATTTAAGTATTGAATATGAATAAAAAACAACGAACGGCTAACAGGGGTTTTGCGAAATTGGGGCTGAAGGAAAGTTCCGAAGTTCAGTAATTTTCATTAACTTAGTTCTAGTGCTGAAACGAAGAGGGTTTTAAACCCCAACTTCGCAAAGCCCCGAAACGTTGTGTGCTATTAAAAAACAATCCTAACCAAGACTTATGGGACTATTTGACATTTTTAAAAAGAAGACAGAAATAGAAAACCCTAATGACAAAAAGTTAGAAATCTATGCCGACAAAATAAATTTCAAACTTTTATTTAAGGAAAAACCAATTCTAAATTCAAGTGAAATACTGAAAGAAGTTAAAAAGTATTATAATGTCGTTGACAATTTAACCGACGACGAAAATGTGAAAATTTACGCATTTCCAGACCTCAAAATTGAATTAGCTGATGCGGTAATTCCAGCTCAATGTCTTATGACCTTGCTTGACAAAAACATAGAATTGCCTGAAAATGCCTTTCAACAAAATTGGCATTGGAACGAGGCGAATGAAACGGCAAAAAACTGTAACTACCAACTCTTAGTAACTGATTTCATGTCTATTCCCTTGGCTTACAAGGACAGAACAGAATTAATTATGTCATTTTTGTTAGCAGTAACCAAATCAACAAATCCTGATGCAATTTATTCTGAAAGCGGACAGAAAATAATAAAACCAGCAGACTTAATAAAAAATTGGGACTGCGACGAAAAACAATTTTTGTATGGACTTAGCAATGTCAGACTTTACAATATTGGCGACTCAGAAAAAAAAGAAGTATTAATGGACACAGTTGGACTAAATTATATTGGATTGCCTGACTTTCAAATTGTGTTTTCAAATTATGACGTAAATCAAATTGCCAACTTTTTAACTACATATTCGTATTATATTTACGAAAACGGAGACGTAATTAAAAGTGGAAATACAATAGACGGTCTAAAACCAAATTCAATGTGGAAAATTGACAGACAACTTTCGGCTATTGACGGACAGAGCGTAGTTCTGAACGTTAGGACGGAATAAAAATTAACAGCACACAACAAGGGTTTTGCGAAATTGGGGCGAAGTGCCAAACCCGAACATTCGGAATTTTTATGTACATTAGTTCTAGGCTGAAACGAAGAGCGTTTTAAACCCCAACTTCGCAAAGCCCCGAAACGTTATGCGTTATAATATCGAAACGAACGAAATCATAAACTTACTATTGTATATAACATGAAAAATTACATTAAACATTTGTTTTTGCTTTTGACCTTAACATCACAATTTGTATTTGGTCAACAGACTGAAAAAAAACAAGTTGCAATTGCAACTACTTTTTTGAATTATGTAAAAAATGGGCAAATGGAAAAAGGTTGGAAAATTTTCGATAAAGAAAATAATCCTAACATAACGAAAGAAAAGTTTGAAAACGGATTTACTCAGTTAAATAAGGATTTATCAACTTTTGATTCATTTGAATTAACGATGAGTGGAGTTAAATTTGATGGAGAAAAACAATTTAACCAATATACTTT
This sequence comes from Flavobacteriaceae bacterium, assembly GCA_004359435.1. Taxonomy (GTDB): domain Bacteria; phylum Bacteroidota; class Bacteroidia; order Flavobacteriales; family Weeksellaceae; genus PTET01. The sequence continues at coordinate 317,752 of PTET01000002.1, read as the reverse complement.
CAAGTGTATATCAAAAACCAAAAATATAGTTGATGACGTTTCTATTGATATTTTATTTTTAAAATCTTCCAAACTTATTGCTAATGTACAACCAAAAGTTTTAGTTAAAGATGTCTCAGCTTCAACTTCGAAGGGTAAAGAAACATCTATCGAAAAATCATTTGTTGCTATAATTGAAGGCGTTAGTTACAATATTACTGGTATTAATATCGTTCATTTTAATGAGAACGAAGGCTTACTTGCAATTCAAGTTGAATATACGTTTCCGACTAATGAAAATAATATGCAAGAATTTTTTCAGAAGGAAGGCGTTAAATTTGCCAGATATTTAGTTGAGAATGGTTATGTAAACATAGCAAAATTAAAAGCCGAAGAAATAGATAAAATTCTTCTGAACGAAATCGGTGTCTCTTTTTTTGACAAAGTAATCGGTCAAGGATTCAATGTTATGTTAAATGAAACTGAATTCAAATAATTATTACAACGCATAACAAGGGTTTTGCGAAATTGGGGCTGAAGGAAAGTTCCGAAGTTCAGTAATTTTCATTAACTTAGTTCTGGTGCTGAAACGAAGAGCGTTTTAAACCCCAACTTCGCAAAGCCCCGAAACGTTAGCCGTAATTTTATGAAAAACTGAACGAAATTGAAACAATTATCATTTTTAATAATATTAATAGTTCTAAATTCTTGTAATCAAAATTCAGGAAAGAATTTTGAAATAAATAAATCAACAGACAGTTTGAATAATGTTTCAGAAAAATTAGACTTGACAATAACTCAACCTAAATCTGAAAACAGAAAAATTCCGAAAAGTTGGAAAAGTTTAGGTAGTATTCAACAAAATTGGATAAAAGTAGAAAAAGACGACAAAGGATATTTGATTTATGAACCTTGTGACGGAGAAACTCCCACTATAAAATTAGTAAAAGGAGAATTGCATATAAAACCGCAAATAGAACCCGAACAAGTTTTTACAATTGTTAAATTTACGAGAACTAAAAGCAATAAAGGTTTAATGATTGATATTTATCCTGGTAATAACGAAGAAATATCTTCTGTTTATGCAGAAATTATTGAACCCCAAAACGGACTTGTATTATGGCTGTCTCTTATACACATCTAGATGTGTATAAGAGACAGCATCAAAAGACTGCAAACGAGCCATTTCACGAACTGTTAATGCCCTTGGATTAGAATAATGTATATAATCATCTGCAATTGTCATTATTGTTGAACTTTGACTTTCTGGCTTTAAAACATTGTAATTTCGTTTTTCAGAACCAAGTCCAATATCTTTTAAACTGGCTTTTGCAGAATTATAATCACCAGCATTTAGTATAGTTTCTAGTCTTTTAACAACATCGTCTTTTTGCTTACTCGTTTTATGGTTGTGTAACGGAGCAACTAAATGTGTCAATGTGTTTTCCAATTCTTCAAAATTTCTGACATAAAATGGATTTTTCGCATTAGAAAAACGACCATTTAAACGACCTTTTTTTGACCATTCTGCATAACTTAAACCTTGCTTTTCATTTGGTTTGCCATCAATATTACGCTTTTGAATTAATGACAACATTTTTTCAGTCGAACCATTATATTTTGCTTTCAAATCGACTTTTTCATAATCAAATCTTTCGTCATCATTTCCAACAAAATCCAAATCATATAAAGCCTCAAAAACATTTACTTTTTCATTTTCTTTAACCGTTGCAGGGATATCATTGATTATTTTTTGGTCTTTTCTACATCCAATAAATAATACTCTTTCACGATTTTGAGGAACACCATAATTTGAAGCCAATGCGACAAAAGGTTTTTCTATGCTATAAAGACGAATTTTTAATAATATTTCTTCAAACTCATTTGCTTTGTTAGATTTTAATACAAAAGGTTTTAAGCCATTTATACATTCGTCAAGCGAATATGAAAATATTTCAAGTGCTGTAATAATTTGATTCACTTCATTTAAATAACTTTCCTTTGGTTTTAGGTTATTAAAAGCTGTATTAATCTTTCCAACAATAGTTTCTGGCTCAATGGAAGTTAAAAAGTTATCAAAATCAACAGCAAAGTAATCATTATCTAAATCGGAAANTTCAGTAATTTTCATTAACTTAGTTCTGGAGCCGAAACGAAGAGCGTTTTAACCCCCAACTTCGCAAAGCCCCGAAACGTTACCAGCTATTTAATGAAAGACAACCTGAATGGAAATAAAATATTATCAATATAGAATTGGGACTGCTGAATTTGTTGCGGGAGAAATGCACGCTTGTTTGCACAAATTTAATTTTGACAAAGACCTATGTGAAACATATTTCGGAAGACAAATATTTAACTGTATAACAACTGACAAATATTCAAAATTAATATCTAAGCACATTCAACGTGGAATTAACATTGGAGACGATAAACATACTAGATTAATTGCGGCACCCGACTTTCCAATAAAATCATTTGAACCTGGGTATTTCAATACTGAAAGTATAGAATTTGGACTTTCAGGTGGAGACATTTGTACGTATCAACCAAATTTACTAGTTGAAACATACTACTACTTTTGGGAGACAAAACATTCTTTTTCTCAATGGCATAAATGTAGTTTTGAAATTGGCGGAACTACTTTTAATAGTGCTGAACAATATATGATGTATAGTAAAGCAATTTTATTTGGAGATATTGATTCTGCAAACAAAATATTGGAATCAAATAATGTAAGAGAACAAAAACAACTTGGACGACAAGTTAAAAACTTTAATAAAGAAATATGGGATTTAAATGCAACTTCAATTGTTTATAATGGTAACAAAGAAAAGTTTAAACAAAACAAAGAATTTCTGAACTTACTATTATCGACAAAAGGTCAGACAATAGTTGAAGCAAGTCCAGATGATAATATTTGGGGAATTGGCTTGACCAAAGACCAAGAAGAATCTAAATCAATTTTTACTTGGAAAGGTACAAATTGGCTTGGTATTTTATTGACAGAACTACGAGAAGAATTTCTTGGTAATAATTTTGAAAATGGATATTTAACACTTGAAGAATTCAAATCAAAAATGATAAACAGCTGGTAACAGGGGTTTTGCGAAATTGGGGCTGAAGTGCCAATTTGAACATTCGGAATTTTTATGTACATTAGTGCTAGGCTGAAACTTAGTGCATTTAAAACCCCAACTTCGCAAAGCCCCGAAACGTTAGCGGTAATATCATGACAACGCAATTGAAAATAAAATAATGAACTAGAATGGACAAATATTTTAAATATAAATACGACGACTTATTTAATCCAACAATCAAAGCCCTTAAAAACTTAGGAGATTCTGGTTCAGTTACTGAAATTGAAGAAGAAGTGATTGAAATTTTAAGCCTTACAGATGAGGAAATTAACGAGATACACAGAGAGAGTACTTCAAAACTTACTTATCGATTAGCATGGGCAAGAAATTATCTAAAGAGATACGGAATTTTAGAAAATTCTTCTCGAGGTGTATGGGCTTTAACCGAAGAAGGACAAAAATCTGAGAAAGTAAATAAAGAAGCAGTAAAAAAGTATGTTGTTAAAATGTACAAAGAAGATAAGAATGAAAAATCTTCAGAAAAAACAGAAACTGACATTTCTAAAATTGACGATAAGCTAGAAGAAATTGAAGAATTTAATTGGCAAGACAAACTTTTAGAAACTATAAGAACTATTGAACCTTCGCAATTTGAAAGACTTTGTCAAAGATTGTTAAGAGAACTTGGTTTCATTAATGTTGAAGTAACAGGAAAATCAAATGATGGTGGAATTGACGGTAAGGGGATTATTAAAATTGGAGAAATTTTATCTTTTCATGTTGTTTTTCAAGCAAAAAGATATCAAGGAACAGTTTCTTCTTCAGTAATAAGAGATTTTAGGGGTGCTATGGATGGTAGAGNTAAGATAACCAATAATAAGAGAAAAAATAAGCACGTCACACAACAGGGGTTTTGCGAAATTGGGGCTGAAGGCAAGTTCCAAAGTTCAGGAATTTTCATTAACTTAGTTCTAGTGCTGAGACGAAGAGCGTTTTAATCCCCAACTTCGCAAAGCCCCGAAACGTTGGCAGCAAGCTTAGAAATACTCAACCCAAAAACGAATTTTTAAAGATGATAAATATTATTTCAAGTCCGAATTGTGGAAATTCACCTAAAATGGAATTCTTGAAAGAATTTAATATTTCATTTGCTAAAGGCGATATTGAAATTCTTGCAGAAAGTGTTATTGATGAAATTATTTGGGATATTATTGGTGACAAAACAATCTCAGGTAAGAAAGATTTTGTTACAGAAATTACTAAAATAAAGAACAAAAAGATAACTGAACTAACACTGACACAAATTTTATCTCACGGCAAGGATGGAGCTGTAAACGGATTAATAAAAATGGAAGAGGGAAAAAGAATTGCATTTTCTAACTTTTACTTATTCCAAGGAGCAAAAGGCGATAAAATAAAATCTATAACTTCATATTTAATTGAAACTAGTTAGACTTAGGACAAAATCACACAAGAAGCAATTTTAACAGCAACCCCCAAATGGATATTTTTGACTATAACCGAATTTCAAAGTTAAGAACACAGCACAAAAAAGCCTGCTGCCAACAAGGTATTGCCAAAAGCGGGGCTGAAGTGCTAAATCGAACATTTGTGCATTTTATGTATCTTTGTGCTAGATTAAACATTTGTGCCTTTAAAACCCCAACTTCGCCAAGCCCCGAAACGTAACATGCTCTGACCAAAAGTAACTGATTGATTTATTTTAGATAGTTAATAAAATTATATAAAAGTTATATTATTTACGAATGGAAAAATCAAATCAAAACAAAATATTCAAATCAATCTTTTTTTTAATATTGATGTCAGTTTTTCAGCCTTTTTTTGATATTTTTCTTCTTTTTCAATATGGTCCTTCAGCAACTTCAATCGAAAGTTTTATACTTGAACAAACTATCACTATATCTTTATTATACCTTGCTTTACCTCTAATCGTTTTATATTTATTTATTAAGAAATCAAAATTGAATTCAAGAACAGGATATATATTAATAGGTTTTCTTTTTTCAATAATATCATTTTGTAAAATAACTTTGTTTTTATTTACAGACAGAATAGCAGCTTGGAGTACCTTTTCAAAAGAGGAAGTATTTAATAATGCCTTATATATGGCTGTCCCAACCTTATTTATGCAATCAGTAGTAATTTTTAAAATTTTATATAAAAATAATGTAATTGAAAATTAGTATACTTTAAGATAACCAATAATAAGAGAAAAAATAAGCACGTCACACAACAGGGGTTTTGCGAAATTGGGGCGATGTGCCAATCCCGAACATTCGGAATTTTTATGTACATTAGTCCTAGGCTGAGACTTAGTGCATTTTAAACCCCAACTTCGCAAAGCCCCGAAACGTTAGCAGTAATGCTACCCGCCAATAGCGACAAAACACACAAAAAGACAACACAAAACAATGGCACTGATTGGACTTCTTTTTATTTTCATAATAATATTTATCATTTTTCTGATTATTTTTGGTGTTGGCCTTTTTACTTATCGCAAAAAGAATAAGTCAAAAGTTTGGGAAAATATTTCACTGGTTATGATTGTGTTATCAGTGTACGCAATGTTGAAAATCCTATTTTTATTTTTCAAAACTTAAAAAATTATTGTTATCAAAATAAAATATCTTGAATTGATTTGTAGTACAACCACTGTGTTAGAAATAAAACTAGAAAAAAATATAACATTAAAATTTGAAATCTATAAGCACTACTGCTAACAGGGGTTTTGCGAAATTGGGGCGAAGTGCCAACCCCGAACATTCGGAATTTTTATGTACATTAGTACTAGGCTGAAACTTAGTGCATTTTAATCCCCAACTTCGCAAAGCCCCGAAACGTTAGCTGTAATTGTACCAAACCGCACTCTGAAAACAAAAAATTAAATGGAAAATTTACCTTTCAAAGAAATTCTGTTGTTGATCTTGACAGCATTAAGTTCGTATTTAATTNTTTTTTGATGAACTCAAAGATAATTCTCAAAATTACTTTCAAATAAATTTGAATTCTAAAAGAGAAATAATTGCAATTTCAAAATTACCAATAAAATGAGTAAGCACATCGCACAACAAGGGTTTTGCGAAATTGGGGCTGAAGTGCCAAACCTAAACATTCGGAATTTTTAAGTACATTATGCTAGGCTGAAACTTAGTGCGTTTTACCCCCAACTTCGCAAAGCCCCGAAACGTTATGTGTAATTGTATGACAACGCGTGAAAATGACAAAACAATTTTTGATTTTATTTCTTCTATTTTTAAGTGTTTCATGTAAATCAAGTTTTCAAAAAGTCAGTCTGGAACAAAAAGACGTTTTACATAAAAATGAAGTAAATCCTATAAAAAACATACGCTTTGACTTCTCAGCTAGACGAATAAATGTCAATCATACAATTTTGGTAAATGCTACTTTACACAATGACAATGCTAATGCTATATATTTTCTAACTGAATCATGTTCTGAAGAACAAAACTTTTTAAATTTTGACAAGGATAAATTTATATTGTCTTCTAGTATTTTCTGTAATATGAGTTTTCCTAGACTTATTAAAATTGAACCATATAGTAAATATGAGTTTCAAACACAATTTGTTGGAACAAATGAAACTAAAATCAAGTTAGGTTTTGACTTTTATATGGCTGACGAATCGGTTGATATTTCCAAAATGACTTTGGGTGATTATCTTGAAAATAAAGAATACACAACAATTTGGGCTGACGAAAAGTTTATAGAATAACAACTACACATAACAGGGGTTTTGCGAAATTGGGGCTGAAGGAAAGTTCAAAGTTCAGTAATTTTCATTAACTTAGTTCTGGAGCCGAAACGAAGAGCGTTTTAACCCCCAACTTCGCAAAGCCCCGAAACGTTATAAGCAATTTTACAGACAGACAAATCCCAAATGAGCAAACGACTCCTAATATTTTCAATTTTTTATTCATTACTGATATTTTACTTTTTTTACAGTAGTCGAAATGTAGGACATGGAGGAGAAGTAATGGTTCTAATTCTACCAATACTGTGGATTATAGGACTTTTTCTGTTATATATTTTATATCGTTATGACAAGAAAATTTTGAATGGTAACTTAAATAAGTTTTTATTTATAATTTGCACACCTATTCCGACAGTGTTATTTCTTTTGGGTTACTACATTTGGGAGACAAAGTTTGAATCACAAAAGACAGAAAATATTTATAATAAAAATGGTTATATTGTTAAGGTGACAAATTACCCATACCGTGACAGGACTGAATACAGAAGTAATTTCGACAGTAAGACAGGAGAACTTCTAATAGACAGCGTTAAATATTACAACAAGGAGGAAAAAAAGTATATAACTGAAACATACGAAGACTGGGAAAGATTTTTGCTAAGTGAACGAAAATAAAAACTGCTTATAACAGGGGTTTTGCGAAATTGGGGCTGAAGTGCCAAACCTAAACATTCGGAATTTTTAAGTACATTATGCTAGGCTGAAACTTAGTGCGTTTTAAATAAATCGCGAAAATCAAATCGTTCCACTTTTGTAAATCAAATCGTTCCAGATTTTTCCCCACGCACGCAAAAAAAGACCGATTAAATACTGTTTAATCGGTCTTTTAGTTTAAGTCTTGTATATCAACATATCCCTATATCCCTTGGCGTTTCCAAGATGTACGTTGATTTCAATTCGTTTTGTCCCGTCTGTTATTTTAGACACTCCCATTAAGGAGGAAAAGGCCTCTACACATTCCTCTATCTTTATGTGTTAAGTTGAAATTCCGCTTTGGCTCCAGAAAGGAGATTTTTGGTTGCTTCGAGGTTGTTTTGATAGATGTGGACGTTGGCGAGAAACAGAGTGATGTTTTTCAGAGGTAAATCGATTTGTTTGGCGATCAAATACAAGTGATAGATGTCGCTTGGAAGACCAAGAGAAGCGTCTGAACTTCTCTGATAGGCTGAAATCAACAACCTCCCTTTTTCGATTTGAAACTGAATCAAACTCAAGCAAGGCTGTTGGTTGGTTTCTGCAGCATTTTCTCCCAGGAACAAAACGTAATTTTTGGAAGGCCTTTTTTCACGGTTGATTTGGTCAATCAACTTGGGGAGCTTCTCAAAATAAGTCGGGTAACTGTTGACCAAAATAGGTCCACAATAGTCCCACCAGGATACGCCAATTTCTCGGTATGCCTTAGTGTTTCTTTCACCTTTCATAAAGAGGGAAAGTTCGTCTTTCAGCTTTTTTCTCGCCACAGGGTGGCTTTCAAAGATCTCTAATAGGTCAAAGGAATTGAGCTCTATTTTTTGGTTTAGCAAATAGCGGATTTCTCCTTTTTTGTTGGTTTAGGTTTTCCCCTTTTGTAGAATTTTGGTTAAGGTTTTGTGATACTTGTTTTGCAATGTTTTTGTTTTATGTTTGTTTGTGAATTTTACAAGTTTATAATAGCCAAAAGCCCTAAAACGCCACCTAAACCTAAACCTTTTAAAAAGTTTCCTTTTCGTTTTTCAAGGGTTGAGTTTAACTCTGCAATTTTTAGTTCTCTTTGTTTGATTTCTTCTTTGCTTTTAAGATAGCTTTTGCTCATGTCTTTGATGAGCGCCTCTTGGTCTAGGATAATGGAATCTTTGAGCTTTACCACATCAAAACATTTTATGCAGTTTTCAAGGTCTTTTCTATCTACCGAAATCTCTTGAGCGGCTGCGAAACTGCTGCAAAAGAGAATCATCAGAAATGTTGCTAAAGTCTTTTTCATGGATTTCTTGTATTTGGGTTTGGGTTTGATCGATTTTATTTTGGACAGATTTTGTCCTAATTAAAGTAGAGTCCGGGAGCTGACTTTTGAGTTCTATATTTTGTTTTTGCAAAATATCTCTCTGTTTAGAAACTTGATACAATGAAAAACTAAAGCCTAAAAAAATAAGTATAGTTATACCTATACCTATGAGTCCTTCGTATTTTCTCATTTGTTTAGATGTCTGTATTTGAGTTCTAACTTGGCCATTTTGGTGTCGTATTTGTTTTTTTTGAACCTTGGGCCATTGTACACACTTGCAAAGCCTGCAAAATCTTTTCGCTGTAATTCATCTTGCAGTCTTTGAGATTTTATAAACGCACAAAAAGCCATCAGATGTTCTTTTTCGCCTTTGTACATAGCGTTTACAAAACCTTGCACAGTGGCAAAACCACATCTTCTAAAATTAGCTCCCATGATTTGAAACATACCCCAAGAGGCAGACTGCAGGGCTGCTGTTCTGTCTAAAGCAGCAGCTTTTTCGAGCCTTAATTTTTGGTTTTCACGATAAAAATCTGTGGTCCATTTGGGATGGCTTACATTGGAAAGCCCAAATTTCCCTTTTGTAAGCTCCCAAAAATAATGGCCTTCAAAAAGAATTACAGGGTGCCCGTCTTGGTAAAAACCACCTTGGTCTCCAGATTCAACTTCTGCCACCGCTTTGATGGTAGAAACATCTACATTGAGGTAGTTTGCGGCCTCAATAAAGTCTTTGAGTTGTAGTTTTGGTTTCATTGGTCTTTGGTTTTGAGTTCGTCAATCTCTCTGTTTGCTTTGGCGAGCAAAAATTCTTTGCCTTTTTCGTACACCTCGCGCGAGTACATTCCAGATACGCCAGTGATAGCGATAATCAAGTTTTGGTCAACCCCAAAACCTTTCAACGCAAAACCAATAATCAAGGCGATTCCAGAGGAGGAAAACACCTTCAAGAAGTGCTCCCAACTAAAGATTCCTTCCCTCAAAAAAGTTACTGAGCCTCCTAAGAAACCCATCACTCCACCAATCAATCCATAGTCTTGGATGAATTTAGCGATTCTGCCTGCGTGATCTAGTTCGTCTTTCATTTGTTTGTGGTTTTAAAATTCTAATTCTTCGCACTTTCCTGCGAAATCGTTATCGAGGATTCCGCCTCTTAGTTTGTTTTGGTTGTTAAGCACTTTTTGCACTTGGGTATAAGTTTGCTCTATCGTTTTTTCTTCTGCAATCATCACCTCTTTTCCTGTAAATAGACCTACCTCTCCGTTTTCTCCTGCTACAATTGTGGTAGGGTTTGCGTAGCTTGAGGCTATGACTTGTCCATTCATTATTCTTCTGAAATACACTACTTCACCAACGCTTGAGGTGATGTCTTTTTCGCCTGAACCGGTAAAGGTATCTAGCAATTGATGGTCTGAGTACCTTACCATTTCAACTATATCGGTAGGTTCAGCACCATTTATGATGATTGAGGTTGGAACTAGAAATACAGTGGTTGAAGTTCCATCGTTTAAGACCGTTACCACGCTTTCAGGATTAGGCACGTTAATAGTAACCAAGCCCCCAGAACTATTTAAAATCACTGCATCAGTAGTGCCATTAGCACCAAACCCAGCGAAAGTATTTCCCTCGAAAGTATATGTACCTACTTGGGTGATTTCAATAGCAAAACCCGATCCTGGGCTCTCAAAAGTATTCCCTTTAACATTGCTCAGGTTATCGGTCACAAGATGGGTTCTACTTCCAACCACGTTACAATCGTGTAAACCACCCCCAACCAAATTGATGGTACAATTTTGAAGAGTAGCCCCATTAATTATAACGCCACTAGCTAAATTCTTAATGTCATAGCCAATAATCGAAGACCCAGAAAAATCGTAAGACGCTAAAGGCGAAGACGTATTTTTGATTATAAAGTCTTGAGTTACATCGGTTGCTATAATACAAGCCGTTGCATCTATAATGTCATTTGGACTTGCATTAATAGAGTATGCAGAATTTGGGTTGTTTGCTAAAACATTGTAAAATCTTCTAGGGTTAGAAGTTTTAAATCTCAAAGGCTGTTCGTGGGAAGTTGCAGTTAATTTAACCACAGTCTTAGTAACCCCATTTCCTAATTGGATTCCAGTTTTAATAAGTGCTTGACCTGACCCCTGAACAGATGCAATACCAAATGAACCGTTCAACACCATCTTTTCATCCGCTAGTGTTGGGTTTATAGGCTTACCTTCGTTCCCTCCAACAAAAACAACCTCTTTCAACAAACAAGCATTCTTAAGCCTAATTCCCACGGCATTTGTAAGTGACCCAATTTTGTGAAATAAATATGCAATTCTATTGATGGAATTCCAGTTCACATTACCAGAAGTAGCTAGAGGTGTAACACGGCTAACATCTATAACGCTGTGTTGATAGGAGTTCGCTAATAGTGACTGTCTTATGGAAAGCTGGAAACAAGCCCAGTTATTTGAAGCGTCTTGGAAGTAAACGGCATGACCTTGAACTCCAAGCCTTACCGTGCTTGTTTCCACTGGTCCCCATTCCAAGCTAAATAGTTTGTTTGTGAAATCTTTGGTTGGAAAAGTATGGGTTGCTCCTAACCATCTACCAGTTGCGTCAATACCACTAGAAGCAACGTTTAATACAGATGCCGAACCCCATTTTGCAGTATCGGGTACGGGATTGTAGTTTCCTTCCGTTACTGTTGCCGACAAAACTGCCAATCCGTTAATTGTGGTAGCTGCTATTTGGCTTAGAGGTTGGATAGTTATATTGTCGTGGCGTATAAATGCAGCGGTTGAAGCTGTTGGACTTGTAGCATTCCCATACCTTGCAAGAGTTTCAACTGGCTGATTTGCCATTGGCTCTAACAAAGGATTTGTTGGATTTGCATCTGCAATTGCAATCGTTAAGCTGGTTCCACCCTCTGAAGCTACTTCGCTTAATGCTCTATTGATTGGAGTAGTTCCAGTATTATATTGATTGAAAAATCCAACAATTTGACAAGCTGAGTTTATCTCCTTGCTGATGAAATTGAAAGTATCTTGGTTTTGAGGGATAAGTTTAAAGGTATTGTCAAACCCAAAACATTGCAACACCAAACAGTTTGCCACTGTTGTAGTTACTGTCCCTGAATCAAGGAAAGCAGCGGTTGAGTTTGCAGAATCTACTCTACTGAATCCATTAATTGGGTTTGTAGTACTTGCACCACTAATCACAACCGTAGAGGCTATAAAAGGTACTGCAACAGTGCTGGTAATATTTACGTCTGGCTCTGCATCTGAAGTTGCAATCTTGTAAAAACAAACCGTTCTTTGACCTTGTGCCTCTGATTGTGTACCTACCAATGTGAAGCCATCTACGCTAATAGTTCCAGTACCAACGTCTGTGGTTATAAAAAGCATGATTAAATTTCCAGCCTTATGTTCTGGGGGAGAAACAACAAACGCCGAAACAGAACCGTCTGATAAATCAACTTGTCTTGAGGTTATGTATGCCATTAGGGTACTTTTTTAACGATTGGATTCCCCGAAGAAACGTCTGCATAGGTCGCATAGATAGCAGAGTTTATTTTGTTTGGGTCTTTGAGCCAATAGAGTTCTGTATTGTCTTTCATGGTGATTTTGTAAACCGTTCCGCTTGAAGTGGTTTCAATAAACTCTTTTGATGTTTTTTGAAGGATATAGTCAACATATCTCAACTTGTAGGCAGAGGCAACTTGTCTCGCCGTTCCGCTGTTATCAACGACAAATTGCAAAACCTCCCCATCTTTTTCCACATAGTGGATGCTCCCCGCTGGGGAAGGAGGAATAACATTTACGTCTCTATAAAACTCAACAGCCCTCATCAATTAAAATCCTTCAGTTGCCCATCTTGGTTTTACCGCATCACCTTTCCAGGTCATGTCTCCATTTGCGTCTTCACCAATGTTATTTAGTGCATCTGGAACGTCTGGAATCTGACCCCATCCTATTTGAATGGATGAAAAATCAATATCCATACTTTCGTATTCCGTTAGTTTTTTCCAAACCGTGCCATTATATGCGTAAAAAGCTCCACCGGTAGAAACGGTTGGATCTGCGGTTGCGTCACCAACAATCGCCATACTTCCATTTACAGGACTGGAGGCATCTCTGAGAGCAATTGTATCGTAAAATTTCGCCCCACCTTGCTGAGCAAGTTTTTGAGCGATTCGATCATCAATCAAAGCATCGGTTACTATGTCCACCCTTTCTCCTGTTTTGCTCGCTACGAATATGTCTGCGGTTGAAGCTGTTTTTCGCTTCACGTACAATCCACCTGCTTGTAGGACTGCGGGTATTTGGTCTGCTATATCTAACTTGTGTAAGTTGATTGGGTTGTTGGTTGGCATATTTTGTGTTTTTTACGTTAAAAATTTTCAGTTTTCCACCTTACGATTTCTTGCAATTCTTCAATCTCCTGTTTGTTCACCGAAACCTCATGAATCAGTTGCACCATGGCAATCTGTTCTGGAGTTTGGGGTTTATTGACAAACGCAATATTTCCCCAGTCGAACACTTCGCAAGTGGTGTGCCTCGCTGGTGGAAGTCTCCATTCTGTATTGCTTTGTATCTCTCCCTTCCACGCCATTTAAATAATATTTAAAGTGGATTTAAACAGTCTTAGTTTTGTGCCATCTGCTTTGGTTTCGTGGATGGTATAGTAATATTTTCCGCCCTGGATTAAATTTCCCTCTTTGGGTTTGATTTCAAGTGTGAGGGCGTTTCCTTCTTTTTCCAAAGGAGCTTCAAAAGGAACCCTGTTCGCCAAAAAATAATCTTCGTGCAAAGCAAATTCATAGGTACTTTCAAGAGTCAACGCCCCATCGTTTTCCCACCTGAATTTCACCTCTGAGTTGTACCCAATGGAAATCGGCAGGTTGACATCTGGGTCAACGCCGTTGCAATTGCAATCACATGAATTTGGTTTATAAACGCTCATTGGAAATCTTATTTATTGATCAAACCCACCTTCTGCATCAATCACACCCACGTACAATGGAAACATTTGCGCTGGAGTCATTCCAGACTCCATTAATGGAGCTAAATAATCATACCCCGGAGTCATTAGGTGTGGGTAGTACGTTGGCTTTTTATAAAATATACCTCTCTCTTCAATAGGTGGTTCTGGTGCTTCTGGTTCTGGATTAGGGATAGGTTGCCAGTTGTTTTCTGGGTCTCTTTCTAAGATTAAATCTTGACTTATAACCCAAGGCTTACCGTATGGCATGGCTTTTCTAGTCATGGTTGGCACTATTTGACCAGCGTTGTTTTTTACGATTATATCTGCATCAATGGTGATGGTTTTGTTTCTACCATTGTTTTGGTACGCATATAATCTAGCTTCTCTTGGCAAGTCCAAAAGAGGGTCGTTTGACATTGGAACGGTTGTTATAATTCGCATGGTTTATGGTATTAAAATTTTGTTAGAATCTGTTTGGATCGTATAAAGCCCATCTTCTTTCACAGCGATATAACCATGTATATTTACGCCTGAAATTCCTGTAAAGTGGTTAAAGGGAAAAGAAACGCTAGCTATCACCTCTTTGTCCGCACCAGAAATAGTCTCTGAAACAAAAGTTAAGGTTACATCTGGTTTATCCGCACAGCAAAAAACATAAGATTGATTAGCCGGCGTGCCTGTTGAAAAATTTTTTACAAGGAATTTAAAGTGCATATTTTGACTACTTACCATAAGACCCACACTATTCTGCCAAGGAGGAGAGGTTGTGTTAGCTAAATAATCTGCACTTGAACATCCACCCAAAGCTTCAACACTAACTAAATATTGAGGCGTAGTTAAAAAACTTGAAAACAATGTTTTTTGGGCTGTGGTCATTCTCCTTACATTGTCTAAAATATTTTTAGTGGTATTGGTAAGTCTTAAAATTGTACCGCCGTGAAGATTCAGATCGCCAACGTTACGTAACTGGTCTTCTTGTTTTGATGGAAGGTTAAGCAACATCAATGGGGTAGTTGTATTTTGGCTTACTGCATTAGCAAAATCCACAACTGTTTTGAATCCTTCTGTTTCGTAGAACAAGTCTGTTGTTCTTTCAATTCTTGCGGCACTAGGAAGTAGTGGATGTGCGCTTAACACGTAATACGTTGCGAGTGTTTTAACAAACTCGTCCTTGCTAATCAAAATAGTCCCTTGAGCTGTTCCATTTGATATAAATATACTAAACGGGAAACCCTGCACTTGCTGAGCTGTAGCATTTCCAGAAGATCTCTTTAAAAAGGTAGCATTAACCTCTGATTGGTCTTGAATTTCTTGAAGTAAAGGCTCAATTGCGTTTTGGTTTATGAGCTCAAAAGCCTTTTGCTTTAAAGGAAACCCGCCAGAGGGCAAAAAATTAAACTTATCCATTGTCTTCAACTATTTTGTAGCGTTTTCCCGCCATTTTGTAAAAATTCACTAACAATTCTATTTGTTTTGAAAACCCCATCAAAGCACTCGGAATCAAAACAAAAAAATTGAACTCCTCAGTGTTTTCGCCAAGCAAAAAAACCTGATCTTCATCCAAATAAATGGGATCATCTGGTTCGCTTTCTTTGAAAATGTAATGTCTTGACATTTGGTCTGCATCCACGATTTTGATTTGCTTGGTCTCCCCATGGCTGGCGGAGCTGTAAGAACTCACAAACTTTTCATTCAAAACTTTTTCGAGGCTCATCACAGTACAATCGTGTTGGGCTTCATATATCGTTTTTTCCTGCAACCATTCAATGGGTTCCAAAAGAGAAGTGAGCCAATCGAACAACCTCTGCCTTCTCCAAAGGATAGGCAAAAGCCAAATGGCCAGTCTTTGAAAATTCTCTTTACGCCAATTCATTTGGTAAGTAGTTTATCGTTAAACTCTCGTCTTTGATCTGGAAACTTCCGCTTTCAGATTCCGCCCAAACCAAAATATCTTTGGCCACTCCATTGTATGATCGGAAATTCAAGCTTTGAAAAACAGGCAAAATCACTCCATCTGCTTTTTGGATAGAATCAATCAAAAATTCTTTTACCAGAACCCCATTGAAATCCAAACCATTTAAATGGTCTTTAATTGCTTTTTGAATAGGGAAAACCCCTTCATTCTCCAAACTTTCTCCTGTTTCCAAATCGATCACCAAAGGATCCACATAAACATCCAAAACACCACCCAAAACATCCGAAGGTCTGGAATAAATACGGAGCCTATTTCCAGCGTCTTTGATCCCTTGCATATAAGCGGTAAATCTTACCAGCTCGTCCGCCTCAAGAGGAGAAATTTCGCCCTCTATGTTTTTGGCAACCTTAATCACCAAATCCCCATCCAAACTCTCTACAACGGCACAATGTTCTACGATTTTTCTGGCGGCAACATCTGTTACACTAGAAGTATCATAAGAAAACTGGCCATCCACCCAAACAAGAGGAAGTCCATCCAAAAAAGCCAAAGCCTTGCTTCTGTACCAAGCCTTTGTGTGGGGTCTGGAGTTTTNCAAGAATCAATCTTTACATCTGGAACGTTTTTTGACAAAACAACCTTGGTGTTTTGCAATATATGCTCTGAGATTTCTCTCAGACTTGAACCATAAAAAGCTTTGTTTACCGTTACACTTCTTAGCAAATACATAGAATCCTCACACTCGATTTCCACAGGAGTGGTGGGCTTTATTTTGCTGACATAACCGATGAATTCCAACGTATCCAAAACACCTTTGTAGCTCAATCTCATCTCCACCGCATCCCCAACCTTGAAAGACTGAAGAGACTCTTTTTTCAAATCACCCACCATAAATACAGAGGGCAAAGTAACGGCCGCTGTGTTGACCAAAACGTCCACAGATTTTGTGATTTTCACATCTGTAATTTGTGAAAACTCGTATTTTCCGATTTTAACTTTTGACTCCAGAACCACCATCACAAATCTTTTAAAGTTTCTGTTGCATAGAAATCGAAGTCGCTCAAGGACATAATGCGGTAGGCTTGTGAGCCTTGTTTCCCTTGCATTTCATCAATCTCATAAGCTTGCACAACCAGAGAGTGAATTCCACAAAGAGCCAAAATTGGGTTTTTTACCTCCAAGGCCACATTCAAAGCACACGCCTCTATAATTGTATTCACCTGTTCTGTTGGATACCTCGTTGGATCCTCCAAATCCATACAAAGCCCAAAAATTTCCACCCCAAAATCATCTTGGGAAACCATTTCCTTTACCGTACCAACGTGGCCGCTCCCCAATAGTGGAGTGGTTACTATGTTTTTTCTGGCAGTAACCCGAACCAAAGGTTCATTGGGAAGTTTATAGTCTTTCCCTTTGTAGGATAGGGTGAGCTCCATAAAAAAGGGTCTACCCAAAAGGTCGGAACCACTCAAAAACCCCACATCGCTCAGGTCTATGTTTTTGATTTTTGCCGCCTTAAGCTTTCCATCCACACCAGAGGTGTGTTTAATTGCCATTCCCCCAAAGTCCATAGCTTTAGAAAAATCACCACTCCCAAGGGCTTTAAACATATTTATTGCATCCCCAACGGCTTGTATCAACTCTTTCACTTGTCCAACCACATAATTGATTCCCACCGATGCAAATCCTTTTAAAGCTGTCCAAAGTGCATGTACACCACCTCTAAACGTATCAAACTTCACATACGCCAAACCAGCCAAACCAATAAGTACGGTAAATGGGTTTGCGATGGCAAAGGTTACCAACATCACCGCCCCAATTCCCATGGCTACAGCCTTAAGAAGAGGAACGAATGGGGTTACAGCAGTAATTATTCCCGTAAAAACAGAAATTCCAACCTGTAGAGCTGTGGTCAATATACCCATCACGGTAGAAACAGCAGAGCCTGCGTCTCCTGTACCAAACAGTGCAATAGCAAACACTTTCAAAGCTTCCACCAAAGGCGAAAACATAGAAAAGAAGGCTTGTACTTTGTAAGAAATCAAATCAAAATTTTCCACAGCCCAAGAAACCGCCCCAGAAAGGGTAGCGATGGCAGAATACAGAATTCCACTTGAGGCACTTCCTATTTTTGCAGCAAGTTGTGTCCAGGAGTCTTTCAAGTTGCTCAAACGACCACCCAGAGTATTTGCGACAATGGCTGCAGTTCCTTGCACTCCTTTTAAATCCCCCAAAGAGAGAATGTAATTCCTAATACTAGCCTCACTGTCCTGAACTGTTGTCGTTACTCCTTTAAAAGAAAATTTGATTTTGTCCCCAGATTTATGGGCTGTAACACCAAATTCTTTCAATCTCTCGAATTCACCCGTCCCGGCATCCAAAATGGCTTCTGTGAGTTGTCCAAACCCTTTTCCAGTGGAAGAAGCCAAATCTCCCAGTTTGGTCATTTCTGAGTACGTTGGGGAGAAACCTCTGTTAACGAGCTTCACATACGAATCTGTGAGCTCATCCACCTGAAAAGGAGTTTTTGCCGCGAAGTTGGTTATAAAGCCTATGGCTTTTTTTCCTTTTTCTGCTGATTGGAAAGTGTTGGTAAGTACCGCCTCAAACTTTTGCATTTCTGCAGTTACAGAAACAATGTTTGAACCGACAGAAAAAATAGCGGCAGCCGCCACCCCTGTAAATGCAGCAGCAATAGCTCCTTTCATACCTCCCAAAACACCTTTTAACCTGTTGGCTCGGGTTTCTGTATTGGAAAGACCTTTTGAAAACTTATCTACACTTAAATCCGCAACCCCAGCAGCCTTGGCAATTGCCTGAAGCTTGTCTGCGGCTTTATCTTTGAGTGTTACTATGTAAGTATAAGCGTTCATTTTGCTAGCTTTCTGTTGTTTTTTGGGCTTGAGCCTCCTGTCTTCTTATAAACTCCAAATCCATCAGCATTATTGACCAATCTAAGGTCGAAAGCTTTGATGGGTTGGAGCAGTACCCGTAATGCCTAAGAAGTGCATTTCCGAGCCTAATGTTGTTTCCTATTTCTTCTATATAAGCAGAAGAAGTTTCCTCTTGATCGGGGTAGCAAGCACCCCTTAGTACTTTTTTACAACAGCAACCGCTTTGTTTTGTATGGTTTCAATGGCCTTGTAAAGAGGAATTCTAAGGGAAGCGTTGTTCTTGTCATCAAACCCGGAAGATGCCTCCTTTTTGATAATTTCAAAAAGGATTTCTTGGCTCACAAATGGTTTTTTGGAAGGGTTTTTTTTGTCCGCAAGCTCCAAGTCCTTTCTGGTTACAGAGCGAACGAGACAAAACTCTTCCCCTAGAGAAATCTTATAAAGACCATCAACCTTCTCCACTTCGGCTTCCTCATAATCAAACAAGGAGCCAACTTGGGCTTTAAAACCAAGAAAACAATCTTCGTCTGTTTTGATCTCCTGATCACCATCCAACCAAAGTAAGTCTAAACAGGTTTCGGCAAACTTTACCTCACCCTCTTGAATCGCAAGAGTAAGTCTCTTCCAATCCAAAACACTTGGTGCTTTGAGATACACAATCTTTCCCTCCACTTCTACGGAAAAAAAACCTCCGTGTTTGGCTTTCCACTCTTCAATTTGTTTTTTTGTTGCTATCATTTTAGATGGTTTTTTTCACGCCAAGGAAAATAAATGGCAATTTCACTTCCATGTTTTTGTCCCCTTGGTTCATTCCTTTTTTCCAAGACTTGAACTCACACCCCTGAAGGGTATCAACCACAATGGGACCACCATCGTGCGGAACATAGGACACCACGATATCAAAACGCAGTTTCATAATGTCGTTTTTTGGAGCATCTCGAATCAAGGCTTCCAGTTCGCTTTGCCAAACAGAAAGCTCTCCTTCGTATTCCGTATTTCCGTGTTGGATGCCGTGTGGTTTGCACCCACGTCCGTATAGAAACGATTTTTCTGTATTTACGCCGTATTCAATTCCCTGAAGTCCAGCAATGATTTTCCCTCCAATGACAACATCCATTTCACAGAATGAATATTGTTTGCTTTCAAATGTGCTCATGTTTTAGTTTGTTGTATTGGTTAGACTTGTGGTGTACCCAATTTCCACCTCAATGTATTTTGAGTATCCCACTGGCAAAACTTTCAAAGAAACTTCCAGTTTGGAATTTCCCAAAACGTCTTGGTCTGGGTCTATATAAACCAAATGACCAGAAATTTCGCCCGTTGCGACCATTTGCAAATTCAACGCTCTGGTAACCATGGCTTCCCAGCTCTTGATAATTGCAGGGTGAATCACTCCGCTTTCTTCAAGGTAAATCTCATCTGAGAGTTCCTCAATTAGGGTTTTGTAAACGATTCTCAAAACCTTCCCAATCACCCCGCTTGCCGTTAAGCTGTTGTAGTCATTGGTGTCCGCACAGAGCGTTTGATCGTCGTTGAAAAAATACCCAGCCTTTCCAGGGAATGACTTTAGAAAAATATATCCTTTGTCGTGGATTAGGTCCCACATGTCTGCTTTTGTTTCAACAGCCGAGCCATCAGAAAAATAGGCGACATCACAAACAGAACCGTCTTTGACTCTTGAAATTTTTCTCTGCACCGGGCTTTTTGCAATTCTACCAAGAAGCAATCCTACCGCTGGGGTAGAAGTTTTTCCTGCGATAAGCATCGCCACAGAGCTGAAGTTTTCTGTTTTGTAATTTTTGAGAGCAGACACATTAGAGGTAAAACCAGAACCACCCAAAACAATGGTTAAAGGCTGTTTGATCTCTTTTTGAGCATCACACAGAGCCTGGGCAGGAGAAACCGCAGAGTGTACCTCTGAAATAAGCCCATCAGATACCACTTCCGTGCCCTCAAACTCTTTGAGAACACCAAGGGTTTTCACCCTACCTTTTGAGTCGGCGAAAAATTGCGTCATGGCTTCAGAAGTTCCCAACGCTTGAGAAAGGGTTTGTTCCTCTCCATCAAAAAGCATAATCCAAAGCTCTGAGCCCGTTTTAGCAACAGAATAGAAGTCTGAGATTTGTTTGTGGGCAAATGCGTTCAAACCAGTACTTGTGATATCTAACGCTTCTGCTTGCGCAAGTGAATAGATCACAAATGGTTTTCCAATTTGGATTTTGGCTAGATCCAAAGAAGGATAACCAGAAACCAAAAGACCGCAAATTCCATCTTCATTGAGTGCAATTTTGCCAAGAGCATTGTTGCTCAAGTTGATTTTTATGTTAGGCTGTGCCATGTTGTTCTTTTTTGTTTTAAGAAAAACAGGCAGATGAAACTGCCTGTTTTGTTAATTTAACCCTCTGCAGCTTCGCCTTGGGTACCTTCAACCACCGCTTGGCCTGCCTTGCTTTGATCTTCTTCTGGAGCAGAATCAACCTTAACGGCTTTTGCGGTTGTGCCAGGAGTTTCGGCTTTTGTTTTTTTATCTGCAGCTGCCTTAACGGCTTTTGCAGTTTGTTCTGGTGTTTCGGCCTTTGCTTTTTTATCTGGAACCACTTCCTCAGCCATCTCTGGTCTGTGGTGGGTTGTAACCCCATTTTTCTTTTCTCCCAAAGTTCTGCCGTGGAATTTGGCATCAAACTCATTCAAAAACAAGTTCCCATCTGTGGTAGCAAATACCTTTTCTACCTGTGGATTTTTTTCAAAAATTTCTTTTGCTGTCATGATCGTGGGTTTAAAGGATTGCACCTAGGTATTTTGGAGCGTTGGCTCTTTCGTTCCCTACCAATGCTCTTATAGCAAAAGAAAGGGTGTCTGCCTGTTGGGCAGGATCTTTAAGCCTTGCGTACATTTCTACATCACCAAAACAAGTGAAGACCTCGTCTGAACACCAGAAGAAAGAAGCTTTTCTGTCTGTTTCCCCTGCAACGGAGCCCATGGGTTTTCTCACACCTGCAGAGGTGTAAATTGGGTTTTTGGAGTATTCAAACACTTTGAACCCATACAAGTTTGCAGTGGAGTCCGAAAAGATTTGTTTGTACAAAACTTTATCTTCTTTGAAGAGAATGGCTTTGTGTTCTGGAGACAAGCAGACATTCAACTGCCCTGCCAAATCTGTATTTTCGTAGAACTTCTTCATCTCGATGATCATGTCGATAATCCCATCGGTCGCATTTGGACGAACCAAAACTTCGTTAAAGCTATCCTTCTGGGTAGGACACCAAGTGTTAGCCGCAATCATTCCCAGTTTGATGGCCAAAGCATCTTTGTGCCTTTTGATCACAGAGCTTCTTCTGTCATAAGATAGCTCTACATCTTGGAGGTTTCTATGCTTGGTTTGCGCTGTAGAAAAAATACTAAGGGGCACTGAGTGTGGAGTATCCGCTGTGTCTGCAAAAGGCAGGTCGTTTTCGTTTCCACTAAAATAGTCCATATAAACACTAGGTCTGGCTCCTGCTTCTTGCAAGTGCAAAATGTTGTTGTCCACATACTCACTTCTATCTAAAGAAGCAGTTAGAAAGGAATTGTTTGGGATTGGATTTTCTTTTAAATCTGAGATCCAAACTTCTGTTGTCAGTTTATTTGGCATGGTTTCTTAGTTTTTGTTTTTTTGGTTTGTGTACTCTTTTACCAGTCTATCATACTCCTCTGGCTCCTCCGCTTTGAGCCTTCTAAGCTCTTCTGGATTGTTTTTTTGTAGATCGTCAAAGGTTTTTCCTTCGTTTGCACCTTTTGCTCCAGCACTCAAAAGAGCAGTGAGGGCTTCTACGGCTTCTTTGGTGCTTTTGGGTTTTTCTGCCCCTTTTGCACTCAAAGTCTCTTGTTCTTTTTTCGAGATCAAAGACTTCATAAGAGTCAATGTTCCGTCAAAGTCAGACTTAAATGCAGACAATTGAAGCGGTTTTAACTCTTCCGAAAGGACTCCTTTGTCCACAGCTTCCTGAAGGATAGCGTCTACCTGGGCATCCCTCACAGCCGAGAGAGTTTTTTGTGTTGTGGTCAAATCTTTTTTAGCCGTAGAAACCTCTTGGTGTAGTGCATTAATTGCCGTCAAAATTTCTCCTTCGGAGGCGTCCGCGGCAAGCTTTAAACTTATTGCGATATTTTTCATGTTTTTTTGAATTGGGTTTGGATTGTTTTTTGGGTTTTTACTTAAAGAAAGTAGAGGCAAAACGCTATCTACTTCTGTATTTTTTCCATCGTAAGAGAGCTTTAACAAGGCCCCATCGTTGAGCCCTTCTGGGCATATTGAGATTTCAAACAGCCTACATTTACTTACTGTAGGTCTAGTTTGTCCAGAAAGCAAAACAAGAGGGTCTTCTGATATTTCAGTTACACCAATACCCATGGAGGTCATCCTTAGGAATCCGCCTTCTACTTTTTTTGCAATCTTAGCACCAAGCTCAGAGGTTCTGTCAAAGACCGCATCTGCATACCAAGAATCACCTTCCAGTCTTAAATTCTCCCATCTTCCTATCACTTCTTCTCCAATACCACTTCCATACAACTCTGTGGAATGTAGGTAGTACATTAAAGGATTCTTCTCAAATTGAGAAACATCAATCCCAGAAGAAAGCACCCTATAACCACCTCGGTTTAAAGAGCTATCAGAAAATTTGAATGTGATTGGTTTTGACAATTCGCTTCGTGTTTAGTTGTTTGTACTACTACTTTAGACCACAAAACTGCAACGGAAAAAAGCCATTGCCAAAGTGGGAATTTACCCTACTGCAAAAAATCTAGGAACGTACCTCTTCTTTCCTAGCATCTTCAAATCCCTATATGGTTTTCGCTTCTTTCTGCATCAACTTTGTTTCATGGAAAAGAGAATACAAAACGACTTCCTTCTGGGACTGGACGGTGATCTTGAGATTCGTTATTTCCCCTTCCGAAATCAAAGACATGATTTTGAAGGTGGTTCGACAACTCAAAGATGGGGAAACGCCAAGTTACTCTGCGGACACCCTCTCTAAGTTGGTTTCTACCTTCGACAAAATCAGCGACAAAACAAAGCTTACCGTGTACGCCATGGACTCCTTCAATGGATTCACAAGCTATATGTTAGAGAAGGCTGCCAAAACAAACACCACAGAAAGAGCAAAACTCATCGACCTGACCAAAACGCTCAGACCACATCTGGACGAATACATTGAATCCCTGTTGAAATGACAAAAACGGAGTTAAAAATCGCCCTTGAAAAATACAAAATGGAGTCTCTGCGAATCAAAGAACTCACGTATGAATCTTTGATAAAAGAAACCCCAGAGGAGCAAAAAAAACGAATTGAAAGGCTTCTGCGTCCAGAAAATTACAACGAGTTTTTTGACTATTATTTTGGGGTGAACTCAGGGCTTTCTTTGGCAGATGCTCCTTGTGCAGACTTTCATCAAAGCTCCTACCAAAAAGTATACAAAGACCCATTTATCCTCCAGCTCCGCATGTGGTACAGGGGTGCAGCAAAATCCATCCACACCAACGTGGGAAACGTTTTACACCTCAAACAAAACCAAGAGCTTAACTTTGCCCTTTTGATTGGGCAGACTGGAGACTAAATACACCCAAGTCCACGGAAACAAAAAAGACTGAAACCCATCTTGGAAAGAGCGTATCACCAAAGAAATGGCCGAGGAAATCAACAAAAAAACAGATTATTATACCAGCCAAAGGGAAGACTACAACAACCCTATTGAAGAGGGAAAACTCTTCAAAGCAGAATGGATCAAATACACCCAAGTCCACGGAAACAAAAAAGACTGGACGGGGCTTATTGCCCATTGGGACCTTTCTTATTCCAAAAACGGAGACTACAAAGCCTGTGCAATCCTTGGATTTGGAGGTGGAAAAATAACCGTTCTGGACGTGTTTTGCAGAAAGTGTGATTTGTCCGAAGCGGTGGCTTGGCACTTCGACAAAACAGAAGAGTACAACAAAAAAGGTCTTTCTATGTTGCAGTATTACGATGCTACTGCAGCCCAAAAAGAAGTCTTCTTTCCCATTTTTGTTGCGGAAAGCCAAAAAAGAGGATACTACTCACTCCCACAACCTGCCCACGTAGGCACAGACAAACACCTGAGAATTGAGGCTACTTTAACGGACGTTTTGTTCAACGGTATTTTGCAGTTCGACCAAAAACTCAAAAACACGCCAGACCTAGACAACGCCCTAAACCAACTCCTTTCCTTTGAAAAGGGAATGACGGGACACGACGACTGGCCAGATACACTTGAAGCGGCGGTGAGAATTGGAAGGCAACTATTTGCCCTGGACAACATTCAAAACGCAAACCGAGGAGCGGTGATCAAAAAGAGAGAAAGAAAAGGATATTAAACCAAACTTATGACACCAAGATCAGAATTATTTATCAAAATAAAAGAGGCTCTTAGCGGACTTCCCTTTTTTGAACTCATAGATTGGAACAAAGGACAATTTGACAATCCAGAAAACAGTCTTTACGGAACCATCTATACAGCCGCTTTGATTTCTGTGGATGGAATAGAGTGGGGAAACCGATCTGGTGAGGTCAAAGAGGGAACCGCAACCATCACCATAACCCTTCACACCAAAGATGGATATCAAAACCAATTTGAGGGCGTGGACGACCCACACGAAGGTCTAAGCGAAATCTACCTGATAGATCAAACCACCACGGCTTTGGAGTTTTTAACAGGTGAATACTTCAAACCCCTACAACTCACAAACGAGGGGGGACTCCCAACAACCGAGGGAGATTTTGCCTACACCCTAACATACGAAACCACCTGCTTTAACCAACTCCCCAAAAGATATGTTTTTAACCGCCTCTGAGCTTACAACCAGACAACTTCCAGAAGTAACCAAACTCATCACTGGAAGCGACCAAAAAATCACAAATGAAATCATATTGGAAGCCATTGATCTTTTTAAGGGTTATCTCAACTCTTATTATGACACCAATGAAGTGTTTTCTAAAACAGGGGACGAGAGAAATCTTACAGTCCTTCGGCATCTTAAAGCTGTTGTGATTTACGACCTCCACGCAAGAAGAAGCACAACCTACAACGAGGTGGTGAAAATTGGGTATGAAGAGGCCATGCGTTGGCTAGAGGCTGTATCCCAAGGAAAAATCAAACCCATTCTTCCCCTTTTGCAAGTTGATACAGATGGGGATGGCTTGCCAGACCGAGACAGCGAATTTATCAAGTTTGGATCAAACAAAAAATACACCAGTGAATTCTAAGTTATCCAACGACTTCAAAAAAAGAGCAGAAAAATTCCTCAAGTTCTTGACTGAAGACTACCCAATTATCATTGAGAAAGAGGGACTAAAGCACTTCAAAGGATCTTTTAAAAAGCAGGGGTTTGAGGACACAAACATTGACAAGTGGGAGCCTAGAAAAACAACGGACAAAAAGGGGCGGGACCTCACCAGATACAGAACCAAAAGAGTTGGCGAGATAGATTCTCTTACAAAATTTGGAAAAAAAAACGCGGATCGAGATATTTTGCAAGGCCACAACAAAGGCGGAAACAGGCTCAGCAACTCCCTAACCTCCTCCCACACAAAAAAAGAAGTAACATTTCAAACCCTAAAGTCTTATGCCAAAACCCACAACGAAGGGCTGGGAAATATGCCAAAACGACAATTTATGGGGCCTTCTAAATCGCTAGACAAAATCATAAACAAAAAAACCACAGAACAACTCAACAAAATTTTCAAGAAATGACAACAGCCAAAAAAAACAACCAAACCGTCAAAATCCTTGTTGAAGCGATACAAAGCAGAAGACAGCTGTGGAGAAAAGAAATCAACGACTGGCAAGCTGGAAGAAGGGCATTTTATGCGGTAGAAAACCCAAGCACATACCTACTCCAAGAGGTGTATCAAGATGTAATGCTGGACGACCAACTTACCACCGTTACAGACCAAAGAACCCTAAGGACCCAAAACAAAATGTTTGTGATTCTCGGCCAGGACGAAACCGAAAATCCAGACAAAACCAAACTGATCCAAAAGCAGTGGTTTTACAAACTCATCAAAGAAGCAATAAGTTCCATATACTACGGGTACTCCCTTATGATGCCCATCATCAAAGATGGCGAATTGCACGACATGCACTCTATCGACAGGAGAAACGTTTTGCCTAAAACAAAACAACTATTGCCAAGATATTACGACCAAAAGGGAGGTGTCAACATTGAAGACTATCCCGAAATTTTGCTTTACGTACAGCTTGGAGACCCAAGCGGTCTTTTGGAAAAAGCTGCACCCCTTACCATTCTCAAACGCCACTCCTGGTCTTCGTGGGATGAGTTTGAACAAATCTTTGGAATCCCTTTGCGTATTGCGAAATATGCAGGAGGAAACCCAGCGGTAAAGGAAGAACTCGTAGGTTGGATGCAAGAAATGGGGACTGCCGCCTATGCCGTACTCCCACAAGAGGCAGAAGTAGAAATCAAAGAGAACTCCAAGGGGGATGCTTTCAACGTGTTTTTGCAAAAAATCAAACGTGCAGACGAAGGGCTTTCCAAACTTATTTTGGGGCAAACCATGACCACAGACAGTGGCTCCTCCCTGAGCCAAGCAGAAGTTCACCAGGGAACCTTGGAAGAAATT
Source organism: Flavobacteriaceae bacterium (assembly GCA_004359435.1). Lineage (GTDB taxonomy): Bacteria > Bacteroidota > Bacteroidia > Flavobacteriales > Weeksellaceae > PTET01. Next base: position 290,501 of record PTET01000002.1, on the reverse strand, counting down.
ATCATGGCAGACGAAAGGTCGCTTCTTTTGTGGCTCAACGACTGCGTGAAGCCGTTTTTGATCGGACTAAACATAGGGATTGATGAAAACGATTTTTTTGGGGTTGCCAAAGCGACCAACCCAAAAGAGCAAATTGAGATTGACAGCAAACTCATGAGCGGTGGAATTAGACTTTCCAAAAACTACGTAGAAAGAACCTACGGGGTGGAGGTGGATTCTATTGACGACAAAGCCACTCCAGACCCTCAAAAAAAAAAGTAGATAAGCTAGCCTTATTCTACAGAAGCCACTGCTGTGGTGAAGATGTTTTACACTTAACTTCAACTGGAGACCACCTTACAGAACTCTTCCAAGCCAATCTATTGGAGTTTTTTAAGAGCCACCGTTTTTCTCAAGAGGAAAAAGAGTATTTGATTTCTCTCACCCAAAACAAACTCTCTAACGCCGTTCTAGAAGCGGTTGGATCTGCCGACGGTCTTTTTGACCAGGACAACTTTTTTTTGACACAACAACTCCTGCACAATACTTTGAGTTTTTCTGTTTTCAAGCAGCACGACTTCCAAGAAAAGCTTGCAGGGCTTTTGGTCAAAAACGGAGCTCCAACCCCATGGGAAGAGTTCAAAACAGAAGCATTGAAGTTGAACAACAAAACCAATGCTGTTCAACTCAAAATAGAATACTACCAACCAGATTTTCACAAAGGAGCATCCGTATTATGATATTTCAGATAAGAAGACGGTTTTTGGGCTCAAAAAGGAGGTGGAAGAGTTCAAGCTCAAAAGTCCGCAATATCTCAAAACAGACACAAAAGGATTGGAGATAAGTAGGTGGGCACATAAAGACGATTTGGGGGACAATATCGCTATTGCAAAACGAATTTTGAAAGTGTTTTCTAATTTTAGAATACAAATCAGACCACACGTTAACCTTGGAGCCAAAACGGGATATGGGAAAAAGGAGAAAAGCAATCCAGAATTTTACATTAACAAAAAGGTAAGTGATCTAAAAACATTAAAAGGAGGAGATGTAAACGACCTTTTCAAAAGTGCTAAAGAACAAGGTGTAATAAACATGGTTTTAGATATTACAAATAGCCCTATAAGCATCGAAAGGGCGATTGAGCAACTTAATGGAAAAAATTCCAACATGCTAGAATTGGTAACCATTTTAAAGAAAGACGAAGTTGTTCTTTATGACTTTAAAAACAAAAAAAGGCAATAAGATTACTCTTTTTGCCTTCTGGTGGGGCGGGAAAAGGATTCCCTCCCCCGTATTACTCACCCCCTTAAGGATGTACGTTAACACAAAGATATAAACATATTCTTGAATAAAACAAGAAAAAGCCCAAAAACTTACATTTTTGGGCTTTTTTCAATATTTGGTGCGTTCTTTTAAAATGTCTTCCACATAGGCTTCAGACAAAAAAAACCTGTCTGCAGTATCGGAAATTACTTTGGAATTTTTCCAGTGTGGTTTTCTTGTAAAGAGTCCTCGGGCAAAAGTCCGAATCTCTTCATTTCTTTTGGCTAAACGTTCTTCCCTTGTCACGGATTAAAATTAAAAACTCTTTTTCAATTCACCAAAACGGGTTTGGGGGTGTTGGTTCTTTTAGTACTTTGAGTCGTCTAACTCACTCCCCTTCATTGCAAAAAATAGGTTCTGTAGTTGGTGCACAAATTTAATATCTACCTTTAATCCATTACCAACTTCAAACCAAAATTTAACCCCGTCCTTCTTAAAGGAGCACCTAATTAATAAACCATCTTTTACATAACCCCAAGGAAACAGCTCAAACCCAAATTTTTCAATCCATTCTATGGTAAGAGCAACACCTTCAAAACCAGAAAGACTCATTCTGTCTGTATAAACATTTTTAAAAATACCATAGTTTAACCAAATAGAACCTTCTACGTTTATGGTACCAACTCGAATTACATCAATAAGGTTTTTGTTTTTTAGGAAATTTCCTACTCTTAATTCTGTGATTTGTAAAGACATTTTTCTGTTTTTTTTTTAATTAGCTACAAGGTCAACGACCTTTATTCCAAATATGTAGTATCGGTTTCTAAAAACTCCGTTGACATTAAATTTTGTTGTTGCAAAAGGCGTTAGCAAAAATCTAAATTCAATAATTCTTTGGTTTTTCATGCTTTCTGTTTTTATCGGTTTTTCTTTCTAGCTTGTTTTGCTCGCTTTGATTTTGACCTTCCTTTCTTTTGCTTTTTGTTTAGTTGGCATTTACTTTTACCTCTTAACCTAATAACAGAAAGATCTCTATCAAAAAAATCCTTGTAAGGGTTTGTGTAAGTCAATGTAGCTAACCCAAGTATAGTGGCAATTTTATTTTTACTCATCTTTCTTAATTTTTAAACATCAAAATAACGTTGTGATAAATAGGTGCTGGGATAGGGCATTTGCGTCCCCTCCATCTTTTTGGTGGTCTTGAGCTTTGGGATATACAAGAGAGCTTTGATTTTGTCTCCCTCTGGCATTTTGTCCCAAAAGTTTTGGGTCTGTACCTTTTTACCCACTTTGTAGTCGTAGACTTCCCAAAAAGACTCAAAGGAGAGGTTTGGAGGAACTTCTTTGATGGAAAGACCCTTTACACCTCCAAAGGTCTTCAAAAAGGATTCTTCTGTCTTTAAAACATCCAAACGCAACGCCCTGTACTGCTCAATGGAAAGCTCTGCTTCTATTTTAATAGAATAAAAAATACCGTTTAAATGGTATTTTAACACGATGGAACCCTCAAAGAGTTTTCCGACCATTATATACTCTCTAAAGATCATAATTGTGGATTTATTTGGTTAAATAAAATTAAGCACACATTGGCAAAATATAGATTGTTCTCTTCTATGCTAACCTCTCTAGATTCAGCCAGAACACGAGCCAAAATAACAGCTTCAAAGTATTTTAAAGTGCATTTATACTCTTCTGAAACCAAGTTTTTAGTAAGCCTTTTTTTAGAAAGCTTCATTACCAAACCAGAAATAATATCCAGAAAGAAACTGGTTTGAACTTGATTATCATGCACCGGTATGAAATTTCCGAGTGTTTCAATCAAAAAATCTAAATTCTCATTGTTTATTTTAAACTTAACTTCTCTCATATTTCTTTTTGATTTGTGCCGAAAGGGCGTTGATGATTTTGGAAAGCTCTGGAGGCTCCATGTGGTTGAGTTTTTTTCTCACTGGACTGCGAAAGCTTAGAAGCCAATTTTCGAGCCTTGGGAAATCTACCTTTGTGGGATCTTCCTCCAACACCCAGCCCAACTCATGGCATTTGCTTAGCACATTTCTCACTTGCCTCTTTCTTTTGGGGTCTTGAAGTTTCTGGTTTTGAACTGCCCGCAAAAACTCTTGTGCTTCAGTAAAAGAGAGTGAAGAAGCAGAAGAAACATCTCTGGAAAAAAAAGCAGAAAGCCTATCCAAACGGGTCTCTCTGTCGAGACCCTTAAAATGTGTTTGGACCGCTATAAGCTGTTGTTTGGTGATTGTTCCCATGGTGATTTTACAGTGCGGAAAAGTTCAAAGAAATGTCTTTCCACTTGTTTAAATTGTCTTTTTTATACACTCTAACATAGGTAGAAGTCCCCACCACAACCAAACTCTCTTCCACTTGCTCAAAAGCTTTGGTTAGGGTTTCGTCGTTGATCTCTCTCACTTGTCCACGGAGCTTCACCAGAAGTTTTGGATCATAGTCGCCAGCGTTGTTTTTGCTCAAAATGGCATCCAAAAGTGCATAGGCAGCTTTGCCTCGGCTCTCAAACTTGGTTTTGAAAAACTTTCTAATCTCTTCAATCCCTACTTTTTTTGGCAAGCTCTTGAGCCTTTCCTTCCTTTCGTTGGCTCTTTTGTGGGCGGATTCTTTGAGTTTGGATAGGGCAAAATTGGACTCCTCAAAGACTTCCACCATTTCACTGACAAAAAGGTTTTTCTTCAAATTGAAGTCCTTTTTTTTGGCAAGCTCTTGAGCCTTTCCTTCCTTTTGTTTTTCCTTTAGAGCGGCTTTTAGTTCCGCCTCAGAAAGTTTGCTTAAATCGATTGAATTCATGTTATTGTTTTTGGTTAATTTTTTCTTTTTCTAATTTTTTGAGTCTTACTTCGAGCAGCCTCCAGTTTCCGTCTTCTGTTAGGTATTGAAGCTCTCGACTCTCGTTGTATTTCATAGGAACTCGTTGATATTTTTCATCTAACATTGATGCAGCTATGTCGAACATATCACCCCTGACTTGTATTGAACATTCGTGGTACTTGCTCAAGGAATTTAACTCTAAGTGAATCCAGCATCTTTGTTCAACGTTTAATAAGCCTCCGTTAAATGTGCTATAATTGAGAAGACTTAGGTAAAATTCTTTTATTTTTTCTGTTTTCATGGCTGTTGTTTTAGTTCATCTAGGGCAACCAGTTTGGCAACAAAGCCCATTCTTTTAACTTTCAAAAAATAACACGTACTGGTGTCAAGTTCTTTTGATTCTAAACTTTTGTTTATCATCCAAATCTTGAACAACAAACATTCTTCTATATTCTTAAACCCCATGACGTTTGGTTTTTTGATTTTTAATTAACCCCAAAAGCACTCCCGGAAAAAAATCAAACATGTTTTTTTGATAGATAAGAAACACATCAAAATAAAGCCTGGTGTCATTGATTCCAGCCTCCTGATATTGCTTGGTATCTTGTAGAAATGGAATGGTTACCAAAAACTCAAAGTTTTTTTGGTACCAACTATATACGTTCATATTGGAGTATAAAGCATCCGCATCGATGCCTTTGGTCTTTTCAAGGTGCAAACACCAGTCTGCAAAAAAATCATACACCAAAAGGCAGTATTCTTTATTTGAAACTTCTTCTTCAGATGCTTGGTCGCCATCAAAACGATGCTCACATCATCTTCCAGTCTGTTGTAAAGAGTGATAAAAAAGAACAGTACCTGGTCCCGCAATTTGTCCGCTTCGTCCAAGATGACAATCGGGCGTTCTAGCTCTTTTAAATTCATTACAGCATATTCTACCATTTCTGCCATCACCATTCCGGCTGGATTTTTCCCCATGGAGCGGATGAGTTCTCTTAAGAACCACAGCCTATCCCAATATTCATTGCATGAAATATGGAAGACATTTTTGTTTTCCTTGGCGAAGTTTTTGGCTGCAGCAGTTTTTCCTATCCCTGCTCTTCCTACCAAACCAAACACCTGAGCGTTCTGTTTGGCTGCTGCAAAAAACTGCCCCAAATAAGCTGCATTGTGAACCTCTTTTACATATTTCCAGTCCGATCCTCCACTTCTGATTTGGGAAGCGATTTTCCTCCACATTTCATCGTTGATTAAATCCCATTTTTGGTTCAAAACCTGAGAAATGGTGGCAGAACTTACACCCATTAAGGTGTTGGCGGCCTTGTTTTGTGAGCCTTTGCTTTGGCAGTACACTTCCAAATCTGCTCTAATTTCTAGTTTTTCTTCTGTTGTCATAAGCTTGGTTTTATAAGTCTTGGTATCTTAAAATTGAAGTTGGTTCCATATTGCTCTCCTCTTTGAGGTATTCCCCATAGGATTGCGGCTTGACTTTTGCCTTGCCATTTGGGGCAGGTTTTTTGTTTTTGGATTTTCTGGATGTTTCCACTCCTTTGATTCTTGGAAGGTTGAACCCCTGCTGTTCTGGTGAAGTTCCGTGGGCTTCCATAATCGCCAGACCTTCGTCTCTGGTTTTGATTCTGTGGGACTTGGTTTGGTCCGCAGTCTGTTTGAGATATTGGTGATCAAAAGCATCTTGCTCTTGTTTGGCTCTGGAAACGGTTTTCTTGGTAGTGGCATAACACTCGCGAAGAAGGCCTCTTGGCGTTTCTGTGTAAAGCAAAATCATATCCATGTCTTGGGGGTCAAACTTGATGACGAACTTGCGGTCTATATTGTTAGATAGCCATTCAAAATCTGGCAACCCATCTGGCCTGTAAACCATGTATTCGTAATTCCTTTTTTTTTCTTTGAAGCGGATTCCAGCAGAAGTACACACAATCGGTTTTTCTCTTTGTATCCAGAACATTTCTACCATGTCCAATAGGTCCACCTTTGGGGTCTCTGGGTTGGAAGAGTTTTTGTACATTTCCGCCCTTGCAACTTTGGTTTTGGGGTGCGGTGCATTGTTCCACATGTCCACAAACTCTTTGTACTGAACTTTGAGCTCGTCTAGGGTTGGCATGTTTTTGGCGTTCTCTAGAATTAATTCAAGATTCGCCTTAGACTCCAAGGATTTTGAAGTAATATTCATTCCCGTCCAGTTGTGGGCTCTTTTCAAAAATTGGGTTTGGAATCTTCCAAAAGCACTCTCTATGGTTTTGGAACGCCCATTGTATGGCTTTGTGGTGATGGCAAGCTTGGAGATACTTCCCATAAAACTTCCCGACTTCAATTTTCCGTGCCCTCCTTGGCCATCAAAACTGATTTGGTAGGGTTTGTGTCCAGAATATTCAATCGCCATTCTGTAGGCAGCATATTGAGCCTCGTAGTCTTCCGTTTTGCTGATATGGTACCCAAGGAACACTTCCGAGTAGGCATCCATAACATGGTACACTTGGCAGGTGGAAAGTTTTCCCGTTTCGTCCAAAAAGTACAAGTTGAGTTTGGTTCCATCCGAGTACCACAAAGCATCTCTCTTGAATGGCAGACTTGTTTTGTGTTGGTATCCATATTTTTGGTCTGCTTTGTGCTCTCCATACCTATGGCCGTACCACAATTTCTTTACGTGGGGCTGGTCTAAATAGTCTCTGAGGGTTTTGGCACAAGAAAGCTTTCTCCAACCTTCTTCTCTGGCTCTGGAATTGTACAACTCCAAAAGATGGGTTGTAGAAACCGTTTTGTGTATTTGGTTAGACCAAGTTGCCACAATCCAAAGCCCTGCAGCTGGGTTTACTTTTTCTGCATGGTTGTTCAAGAAGTTTCCATGAATCAAGCCCTCATATCCTGTTCTCGGATATTTTTTGCAAGGCACCCCCAGAACCAAAGCCTTGTATTTGTATTTGAGGTCTTTTGGGTGGCTGGGCAAAGAGTGGGGGAAATCTACACTTCCCAGTTCGGCGATAATTTTTGCCATCTTCTCCCAAAGCGCAGCTCCTTTTCCAAAGCTCTTGCTCTTGGCAAATATCTGAGTTACCATGGTGTGGCAACATTTTAGAATTTTTGCGTTACAGCAGTATTCTTTTTGCACCTCTTCTGGAAGAAATTTTCCATTGGAAAGCTCGTATTCCTTGAAAAACTTAACAGCTTCCAAATCCTCTTTTAAATAGTCTTTAAACCATACGTTTTCTCCCTGCTTTTCTGGATTTCCGTATTTTTCTGCAACCGCATTTTTGAATCTTTCTGGAAGGCACCTCCAAGAAACAAAGGTGGTAGAACCTTGCCCTCTTCCGTCTTTGGTTTTTTCCAAAACACCGCTCCTCATTTGCCGTTTTACAGTTTTGTGGCAAACAAGCCCCAATTCCTCATATAAGACATAGGCTGGTAGGCTCAAAATATGGTTGTGGTATTGGTATATGTTCATTTTTAACAATTTGAAACAGCATTATTTGCCGTTAGGATGGTTCAACATGTAAACAAGTATTTTTCTAATGGTGCTAAGGTTTTGTTCTAGCTCTTTTTGGTTGTCTTTGGACCTTTTTACATAAAGACCCAAAACAAAAAACAAATAGGTTTGAGACAGCACCAATAGAAGTAAGGCGTTTTCTATTTTCATGGTTTTGGTTGGTTTTGGTTATTGGTTGTTTTGGGGCAAAGACTTTTCAAAGAACAGATCAAGGCCCATTTCTCTGGCTATGGCAAATTCTATTCTTGCACCCTTAGAGTCTTGCCAGTCTTTTAAGAAATACACAGCTGTACACGAAAAAAGGGCTTCGATGTCTGTTACCATAAATTCTTCCCAAGATTTTACAGGATTTGTTCCGTGAATGTCCAGGGGATTTACCACCTCCTCAAAACCCAAGGTTTCAAGATAGATTTGGGCGTTTTTAAACTTAACAAAGTAGGATGATTCTTGCTCGCCAGAGATCTTGCCTGATATGTAGATGCGTTGGTGTTTCATTTGGTAGTTGCGTTTAGGTGTTGGTACTTTTTTTTAACTTCTGCTATATCTTGCCCGGGTTTTACTTCAACTCTTGTTTTGGCGTTTATCCAAATCCAAACCCTTGGCATTTCGGGGTTTTGCGAAGTTGGGTTAGGCTTGCCAAGACTTCTGTTTTGTCTGTTTTTTTCTTTGACAATCCACTGGTCTTGGAAGTTTCTTTTTAAGCCAAGCTGAACCATTTTTTTTATAATGTGCCTGTGGCTCCATCCTTTGCGTTTGGGAGAAATAACATTCAACTCACTGGCGATTTGCTTGTTTCCTTTGCTTTTGTAGTTTTCCTTCAAATAGGTTACAGCCTCTGGGGACCAAGGTTCAAGTTCCATTTTTTGTAAACCCATAGAGTACGCCTTCATACGCAAAACAGTACTTTTCACTCCCAAAGCTTTTGCGATGCTTTGGTTTGTCATTTTCTGAAAGTTGTCTTTGATGAATTGAAGGTCTTCTTGCGAAAATTCAACTTTGCCATACTTTACAACAGTTGCCATACTCAGTTATTTTCTTGGTTTACTTCTCCGTTAAACATTGTTTTGCGATAAGTCTTTTGTCTGTCGCACTCAAATTTTCACTCACAAACTGCAAGGACTCCTTTACCTTTTTGGCTTCCGCTCTTTTCATGGCTCTGTCCATTACTTTTTCGTCTGTGCTGTAGGTTCCGTATTTTCTGATGGAAGGCAATACTTCACTTGTTACCCATTTGCGAAATTTTCGAGCGATGGGTTTGTTGCTTCGGATGATAAGAGCATACAAACCAGACTCACTAACTAGATTCATCTCTCTTTTTTGACCTGCCCTTACTTTTGGTAAGGTCAGCTTCTCATCATCGTCCAAACCATACATTGCTTTGGTTACATTTTCCAGACCCAGTACATCGCAGATGTCTTTTGCTACAAACCAAGGCTCTCCCTTGATTACTTCTACTTCGATTTGCCCAAACTGGGCATGATTGATAATTTGATTCATAATGTTTCTTGTATTTGATTGTTATTAAGTTCCTCTTTTAAAAGCTCTATGGCTCGTTGACGTATCTGCACTGCCGTGGGAGAATTGTTAAAGTAACGCAGTGCTGTATGTATCGTTTGTCTCGATACCCCACTAAACTCTTTTTGTAATACTTCGTGATGACTTCTTGCCAAATTGATAGATTTCATTTGTTACCTCGTTTTAATGTTTACTTTTGTAAAGTTTTGTATTTCGTTATGAAGACAAATATAGAAGATAATTTTCAACACTTCAAAATATTTTGAAGATAATTTTCAATTATATGGCAAATATTTTAAACTCATTCAACGAAGTTGCTAAAAATGAGGGTATAACAATAACCAAACTAGAGCAAAAACTTGGTGCTAGCAAGGGCGTTTTAAGTCGTGCACTATCAAATAATAGCGATATTCAATCTAAATGGCTAACGAAATTAGTTGAAAATTATCCCCAATATAACCCAGAATGGCTTATTACTGGAAATGGCTCCATGCTAAAAACCAACACCGAGAACCCAGAACCCCCAAAAAACATGGTTCCCTTCTACGATGACGTGCATTCCGTAGGCGGTACACAGCAATTGGCAAACACAGATGCTTCTTATATTACCAATGTAAAAATAGACGCAGGGGATTGGTTCAGTGGCGCTACCGCAGCCATTCGCCATTATGGAGACAGCATGGTAGAATACAAATATGGATGTACGCTGGTAATTCGAGAGATTCGAGACAGAAACGAGATTGTATGGGGTAGGAATTACGTTGTAGAGACCGATGAAATGCGGATTACAAAGAAAATTGTCGAATTTGACGACAAACACATTATGTGTTACAGCACAAACAACGAAACTTTTCCAGATGGAACGTTAATACACCAACCTATCAAGGTCAAAAAAACCAACATAAGGCACCTTTCGAGGGTTTTGGGTTCTGTAAACAAAGAAGAAAGCACTGGTATGGTGCAACTGTGAGACTGAATTGTTCCAGCCACACACGCACGCTTTTGGGTGCGTTTTTACTTACTTTCCTTTATCCATAAGGCTTTCCAGCGTTTTTTGAGGGTGGTTTTTGTGTAATAAGACCCATCTCGAAGCCATATTTAGTGCAATAACCCCCATCTCAAAGGGTAGTTTTGTGCAAAAATACCCCGATTTCGGCATCTACGACCCCTCTCCTGTTGTCCATTTTGTTGTTTTTAAATTGTTTGCTCCCCCCGTGGTGTCGGAACCACGCTAAGCCGTGCGGGGGAAATCACTATATTTGAATTTCTAACCTTTAAATAATAGTGATATGAAAAAAGAGAACAAACCGTTCAAACTGAACGTTATTGTTAGTTATTCTAAAAGCACACGAATAAACAATTACAGGGGTCTTATCCCCTCGGTGTTAAGAAACTTTGCAATGCTCTATAAGCTTGATTACAGCATTGAAATAAATAGTCAACTTTTTTCCGAACCTGAATCAGAAATCTTATCAGAAACAGACTTGATTTATTTTCGTACAAATACTCCAACTCAAATCGGATTAAAAGAATTTCAGAAATTAATTTTGACAATCATCCCTTATTCCCTCCCATACGAGGGGATTCACGTTTCTTACTTACTTCAAAAATTTTCGCGGGAATATCCGTTTCCGAATACTTTTTATCGGCCATTAAACTATCCGTTTTGCCAACTTCACAAGGATGGCCATATCGAGCAAATACTTTTTGTTGAAGGTCTAACGGAAGATCTTTTAAATAAATAAAGTCTCTCATTTCTCAATTTTTTAAATCTTCAACAGACTCCAAAACTCTAAGAAGAGCATCTTCCAGCCTTTGCTTAACCTCGTCCATTTGTTCGTCTTCTACCTTGCCTACAATAACAATACGGTCAACGAGTTTTTGAATATTAATATTGATGGTTGTATGTTTTTTCTTAGGCTTTTTCTTTTTAGAAACTCTCAACATCTGTCTTGGTACATCACTGCTAGGGAGCATTTCTGGTTGAAACATTTCATCTAAACCAAAGGATGTTTTTTTTCCTGATTTACTCATAACTCAATCTTTAAACGTTTCTTTTTGTGTTGTCTATCCCCTTCAATACATTGAGCAAGTTTTCGGCTCCTTCCAGAGAATAAAACTCCCCTCTGCATTTTCGGTTGGTTATGGCTCGTGCTGTTAGCAAGCTCAGCATGTGGACGTCCTCTTTGAATCCTCTCAGAACTTGTCCCACTTCGTATTCGTCTAACTTGATATGAAAAATAGAATTTTACTTATGTTCCTATTTTTAGGACAAATCGCTTTTGGACAAACAGAAAAACATTTAAAAGTTTTAGGGACAAAATGTAGCTTAATTCCACCAAGTGGTTTTGTTCCAGCGACATCTTTTAGTGGTTTTCAAAATGCTGAAAACGGTGCTTCAATAATGATTAATGAAATTCCTGCACCTTACCAATCTCTTGTTGATGGTTTTACAGCAGAAGCTTTAAAATCAAGGGGTATGACATTAGTTAAGAAACAAACAATTGACTTTAATGGTTCTAAGGCTACATTAATAAATCTTACACAGTCTGCAAATGGGACAACTTATTTTAAGCAAATGTTAGTATTTGGCGATATAAATAGTACAGTATTAGTAAATGGTATTTATCCAGCAGAATCAAAAGAAATTGAAGCACAAATAAAAGAAGCTATACTATCGACTGTTTATAACAACTTACAAAAAGATAATCCACTAGAGGCAGCAACTTTTATAATTGACATAAAAGATACAGAGTTTAAACTCATAAAGTATTTTTCAGGTAGTTTACTTTATTCAACTGACGGAAAAATCCCAACTGAAAAACCGACTTTGATTGTTGGTAATTCTATTTCAAAAGTTTCAATCCAAAATCAAAAGAAATATTCAGAAGAACGACTTAAAAAACTTCCACGAGGTGAACTGAACGTAATTAAAGAAATCAATGAAATCACTATAGACAATCTAAAGGGATTTGAAATTGTTGCTCTTGGAAAAACAATAGACGACAAACCTGAATTGGTTTATCAAGTAATGTTATTTAACGAAAATGGCGATTATTTCTTGATTGTCGGACAGGCTAAAGAGGACTTTGATAAGTATTTAGACGACTTCAAAATGATTGCAAGAACCTTTAAGCGTAAGTAGACAAAACTGTACACAACAAGGGTTTAGCTTCGCTGCTACTTCGTGGTTGCGAAATTGGGGCTGAAGTGCCAATTCCAAACATTCGGAATTTTTATGTACATTATGCTAGGCTGAAACGAAGAGCGATTTACCCCCAACTTCGCAAAGCCCCGAAACGTTAGCCGTCATTGTATCCAAAAGCAGAAAAAAAAAGGTATGGAATTGAAACTTAGACCTTGGAATATTTCGGATTTAGAAAGTTTGGTCAAGTATGCAAACAATTGGAATATTGCAAAAAATTTGACAGACAAGTTTCCATATCCATATACAGAAAGCAGTGGAAGGTCATTTATCGAATTTGCGACTAAAAACCAAATCGATCATATTTTTGCTATAGAAGTAAATGGAGAAGCAGTTGGTGGAGTAGGAGTCCACCCACAAGATGATATTCACTGTAAAAATGCCGAACTTGGTTATTGGTTGGCTGAACCATTTTGGAATAAAGGAATTTCTAGTTTAGCAGTAAAAGAAGCCGTTGATTTTGCATTTAATAACATTGAGATTGATAGAGTTTACGCAAAAATTTTTGGTACAAATTTATCTTCTCAAAGAGTTTTGGAAAAGAATGGCTTTGTTTTAGAAGGTCGTTTTGAAAAAGTGATTTTTAAAAATAACGAATATTTTGACGAACTAATATATGCTCAAAGGCGTGAAAACTGGAAAAAAAATACAACGAACCGCTAACAAGGGTTTAGCTTCGCTGCTACTTCGTGGTTGCGAAAATGGGGCTGAAGGAAAGTTTCGAAGTTCAGTAATTTTCATTAACTTAGTTCTGGAGCTGAAACGAAGGGCATTTTAAACCACCCAACTGCCCAACATGTAACGATATAAAAAATGAAAAAAATAAACAACCTATTTTTAGTAACAGTTTTTCTTTTCCAATCTTGCAGTAACGTAAAAGAGAAGAATACAATTGAAAACGATTTACCAGAAAAATCAGAAATAAGTAATCAAATTTATCCTTCCAAACAAAATACACAAATCGAAAATCAAAACGATGATGAAATTACACTAGGAGAAGATAAGGAGGAGATAAATTGTTATGTAAAAAATATATATAATAGGAATGAGATTGTTTATATTGAACTTGATTTTGTGGAAATTAAATACGAAAATGTAGATGAAAGAGTTATCATAAACAATAATTCGAAAATTCGAACTTACATTGTTGACTCACATACTTCAATCGGCACAAAAGACTGTAAGGAATTAAACGCATTGGATATGTTGAAGTATAAAGACAGCTTACTTAAAGATAAAACTACTATTGTTATTGGAGAATCCAAAGATGGAAAAATGTTGAGTATTAACTTTGGCTGCTATGGATAAATCAAAATAATAAAAGCACACTACGCAGTAAAAAGCAATGTAAATGGATATAGAAAAACTTAAATTTCCCATTGGTAGGTTTGAAGAACCAAAAACAATCTCGAAAGACATTTTACAAAAATGGATTTCTGAAATTTCAACATTTCCTAAAAGACTTTCAATAGAAGTTCTTAATTTGTCAGACAATCAACTTGATACACAGTATAGACCAAATGGTTGGACAATAAGACAAGTAGTTCATCATTGTGCCGACAGTCATATGAATAGTTTGACTCGTTTCAAACTTACGCTGACCGAAGACAAACCAACAATTAAACCTTATTTTGAAGAACGTTGGGCAGAACTTCTTGACACAAGAAATATGAGTATTGAACCTTCTTTGAAAATGTTAGAAGGATTACACGAACGATGGACAGTTTTATTAAATAATTTAACAGAAGAACAATATTCAAGAGTTTTTGTTCATCCTGAGCACGGTAAAATATTTAGAGTTGATGAAAATATAGGCATTTATGCTTGGCATTGTAATCATCATCTTGCTCATATTACTGAAACAAAAAAGAGATATAATTGGGAATAAAATTCAAAAAGTAATCAAAATAAGCCCGAACCGCTAACATGGTATGCGTTCGTCGCTGCTTTGTGGCTCAGAAATAGGGGCTGAATGCTAGTTCAATATTCGTTCTTTTTTGTATTTTTAGGTTGAAGTTTAGAGATTTATAAACCACCGCTTTATAAATCTCTAAAATGGTTACAGGCATAATTTGACCAACAAATCTCAGAAAATTAATGATATAATAAAATATGAAAATTAAATCTAAGTGGAATGAATTACCTTGTCTATGGTACTGTTGAGTTTGAGGGCGATGTCATCAAACTCAGAGTATATCGTCCAAAATACAAATATGCTTTATATGGCCGGAAAGATAATTCAAGAGTTTACGGCAATACCATAATGTTTGTGGGATTTGAAGACAACGGATTGGTAAATCTTTTGGAAAATAACAATCCACCAACTGTTATGCAGAGGGTGTTCAATCAAAATGCAAATTGTTTTGATATGCCTTCCTTCTATGATAACGGAGAAGATAACAAAACAATCTATTTTGCAGATGAAAGCGATAAACAGTTTTACAAGTTTGAAATTCCAAAAGATTTTCGGGATTTTGTGGCGTTCCGTTTTAATACTGAAGACGATCCAAACTTGAATGAACCAATTCTAGCAAAGGTTTCAAAAGATTTTAATTCTATTTCTTTTTACGGTAGTGATAAAAAAATAACCAAAGTACCGTTGACACCGGAAGACTTAGAAACAAAAAAAATGGTATTTTCTATGTACGAAAGAGCATATCCCGAAGGAAGATATTTCTACTGCAATCCAGCATACAATATATTTGAAGAACAAGGTATTGAGATCAGTCAATACGAAGAATTTGGCAACGAAGGCGAAGGTACATTTCTTTTAAAAGGAAGCGAAGCATATCCGAAAGGTGAAAGATTTGAAATTGATTATAATGATAAAACTATTATCTACCAATACGAGAAAATTGAACCTATAATAGTAGAAAAGCCAAAATATTCAATCAAAGAGAAATCTATTTTTATCTCTGAATGTGGAGACAACCAATAGATGTTGCAAAATAAGTAAGCTATAATCAACGGAAAGAATGTGATATGTCTGCAAACAAGCAGTTTGGTAAATTGGGGCTGAAGGCTAGTTCAAAACTCAGTTATTTTCATTATCTTAGTTCTAGTGCTGAAATTTATTCCCAAAAAAGAAAACAACCAATTTTAGATTTATACTCACATCTTTTTACAATTCAAACAACTAGCAAAAAATTATAATTTTGTCTGTCATTTAGACGAACATTGTAATAAAAATATTCCTAAAGTAATAGATAACATTATTGTTGCACATTGTAAAGAATCAACAAAATCTATAAAAACAAAATGAAAAAAAACTACTCTAAATTATTTTTGGTATTTGTAATAACATTTTCTCTTGTGAATCTCTCATTTGGGCAAACGAGTAAAAACAAAAATTTTAATCCATACTTCGGCATTGTAAATATTGACAATACAGGTAAAGAAACACCTGTAAAACTTTTGGTGAATAAAAAAGTAAACCACGACTCTGGTTACCAAGCTTTGTTCTCTTACGACTTTGACAAAAATGGTAAATCAGAAGAAATTTTTTACAGCTTTGGTTCACAAGGTTTCGCACGGTTTTTGATGAAGCCTGACGGCAATATGGAAACGATGAACCTTTACAACGAAATATTTGACATTCCCCAAGCCGACGAAGGTTTTTGGTTTTACATTGCAGACATATTTGGGAACCGAACACCAGAAATTTTAATCTTTTCTAAGATTGGTGATAGTTGTTTTGTGAAAATCATCAATTACTCTACAGATAAAAATAGTTTTGTAGAACATTATTATGCACTTAATGATTTAGCACTTTCAAAACAACTTATTTTTAAAAGTCAAAAGAAAATATTTGTTCCAATAGGTAGTCAAGGAGTATTTGAAGAAATACCATTAATTATCGAGTAAATAACCTTCTAAAAGACTATGAAATTATACCTTTTAACATTCCTTACAACAATTTCAAGTTTGACATTATTTGGACAAAATAATGACACTTGGACTTCTTTTTGGAATAAAGACTCAACCTTAATTGGCTACAAGGACAAAAATGGTGTTGTGAAAATAGAACCGAAATTTTCTGGATTCATAAATGCAAATAAGTTTGACAACATCATTGCAGTTTCCGAAGTTATTAATGAATATTGGAACTATTACTATTTGACTAAATCTGGGAAAATTATCGGTAGAGACAGTTTGCACGTTTTCGACAACACACCAGATTGCGAAAGTGAAGGTTTTATTCGTTTTAGGGACCATAAAACTGACAAAGTTGGTATGTTTAATAAAAATGGAGATATCGCTATTCCCGCCATTTACAACGACTTGGAAAGAGTGAAAAATGGGATGATAATTGCATTGAAAGGCGCTGATAGATGGAGACAGGGAGAATATTATGGTTGGAATGGCGGTCAAGAAGTGTTAATTGACACTTTGAACAATATTCTTGTTGAAAATTTCAACTACAATAAACCTTTAAATTTTTTTACACTTGAAAAGACTCAGACTCCTCATTCTGACACTATAAGAAAGTCCTTTTTGGCTAAAGACGGAAGTTATTACTCATTTGTTGACTTTGAAAAAGAGTTTAAACAATGGATAACAAAAGAATTGTCAAATGACCTAACGGTTGAAAAGTTAATTAATATATCGTATGACACCATAACTTGGAAATCGAAAGACGGCTGGGTAAAGACAAATAGACAAAAACTAATTACAGACAATTTTACAATTTTGAAAAACGGCTTGTTGGAAATCTTAGAACCAAAAACTAAATATTTTATTTCAATTGATGGATTAAATCCATTTATGTTTGAAGACACAGAATTTGAGAAATACTTCAATAATTGTGAAGAATCTAAAGATTGGATTTATCCAACAATGTCAATAATAATTTCTCATGGAGACAAAAAGAGTTTTACTCAAAACCATTATACATTCTTGCGGACCGATGACGGCTATAAATTAATAAGCTTAACAATAAGAAATAAAAAATTAAAATGACAACTGCCCTTCGCAGTTACTTCGTGGCTCAGAAATAGGGGAAAAGTCCCGAATCCAAATATATGTGCTTTTTTACATACATTTGAGCTGGGCTGAATCTTTTACATTTAAATCTCCAACATTGTTAAGCCCCGCGTTCAATACTAAAATTTTCAAAATATATCAATGATATATATATCTTTTAGCTTCTACCATAAAAAGACAAATTTCAATCATAATTGAGTTTGGGATATTTTATTTATGTTACTTTTATAAAAAAATCACAATGAAAAAGTATATTTCGTTAACACTTGCTTTTCTCTTTAGCATCATCTCTTGCCAAAATGTGAAAAAATCTGATTATAAGTCAATTGTAGTTACAGAAGAAATAAAACCTAAAGCTGCTATTGATACAATTAATTGGTATACAGAATTATGTGAAATGAATAGTAAATTTGATGCTTCAAAGTATACAAAGAAACAATTAAAAGACACGCATCGTTTATGGTTTGGTGATTTAGGGTACATCAGTTTCGATGGTTATCCTGTTTTTAAATTGGAAGACAAAACCGAACCCATTGAAGTTTTAGAAGAAAAATATGTTGAAAGAAAAACAGAAATTGAAAACCTTGAAATTGTCGATTTGCCTTATTGGAACAAATTGAAACAACTAAAACTCCAGCAATTAAAATCGTTTTATGATCACGAAAAAATTGCTTTTTCGGCTTATTCGAATCTATCGCTTTTGAAAAACACTTCTTATAATCCAAAAGCAGAAATTTATGTTGATGCATTGGTTTCAGGCGATAGTTTGAAAATGATTTCCGCATGGAAAAAACTAAATGAACAGCTCAAAGCGGATAATGGTTCACCTGATTATGTAGAACAAAAATTTCAAAGCAGGTTAAATTCTCCCCAAAGTTTAGAATATGCAAAAATGGAATTGTTTGCTTTTGGTTGGAGCAACAATACAATTAATTCTTGCAAAGAATGCAAAGAACTAGAAAACACCGAAATCATGTATAAGGAGTATAAAAAATTATTTATTTCAACAACTGAACAATGTGATGAACCTTAATTTTAATCAGAAATAAAACGCTATGAAAAAACAAATCTTTATACTATTATTTTCGATAGTTGCTACTTTTTGTCATGCTCAAAAAACCAATGATTTAAAATCTAATGAAATTTTGAGAGCTAAGAACTGGCTTATTGAAAATGTAGAACGTGAATTGAATAGTAGTAATGGACTGGATTTTAATTCAAATGATCAGGCCGAGGGAAAAAGCAAAAGCATTTATACAAAAATGTATGAATCATACAAAAGCGATGCTTTGCAAATAGACTTAGAAGGTGGAATGACTTCAGCCCAATTTAAGAAAAAATGGGAGCGTAACTTTCAGACAAAATTTGCAGGTGAGGGTGTTGGCTTTCTAATTTCTGCTCAAGATTACGGTATGATAGTAGTTTCTGAATGTAACTTTATAGAAAACAAAACACAGAAAGCATTTTGGTTTAAAACAACAATTTTCGATTCTGAAAACAAACTAGAATATTACCGAGACATCAAAGTTATACCCTCTGGGAATTCATTTTTAATTGCAGACATTTTAGAATATAATTGAAGTTTTCCCAATATTTCAGTTATTTCTTCAACCTACAAAGTCAATTAAAAAGTAAACCAATCGAATTATGAAAAATTTTTATTTATTATGTGTCATAGTATCAATCCTTTCTTGTGCAGAAAATAAAAGTGTTACCTCTAAAGAGAAAGATACAACTGGTCAAATTGAAACATCCAATCAAGATGAAAAATCAAGTTCTAAGATTGAAAATAACTTGATTAGAAATGAAGAAGACATCTATAAAAAATTTCGAATCGAAAAAGAAAGGGTTGTAGAAAAGTTAAAATCATCAACAAAAACAGAAGCAAATCAATTGTTTCTAGAATATTCGAAAATCAATCAAGAAATCATCAGTGAAATAAATGAAAAAGAGCAAATTCTATTAAGTCAATTTTACAGTGACGATGCAACAAATAAAAAAAACATCAAAGAATTAGAAGCGAAATTATCACATTACCAACTAAGGATTGAAGGAATAGGCGAAGGTGAAGTCATCATATCTACTATCCCTAGTTTTGATTATGATATTTTCAAAAACTATGTAACACAAGATTTTAAAGAATATATCTTTTTAATTTCTGAAGAAAGCAAAAGCCTTTATAGTGCAGATGCTGGTCTATCTATTTCTTTTAAACAACTTGGAGAAAGAATAATTTATTGGGAATCATTTGTATCCAAATATCCAAATTTTAAATTGATAGATCAAGTTAAGACCTCACTTGGATATTATAGACATGATTACATTTTTGGAATGGAAAATACGATGACATTTGAAAGAGATTACGAAAGTCAAACAGAAAATAACCAAAAAATTTCTTATATCTACGAAGAAAATCTAAAGGAGTTTGATAGATTTATAAATAAATATCCAAATAGCCCAACTATAAAACCAATCAAATTATTTATTCAAAAGCACAAAGAGATGCAAGAAAAAGAACTCATTGATCTTATAGATAAAGAAATTAATAAGAATTAAAAATTCAAATTTTTGACTTTTCGTTGATTTACATCTGCTTGTGAGTTCTTTAAAGTCCAAAAAAAAATAACAGCAATGAAACAGACAATTTACATACTGATATTATTGATTATAACTGGTTGCGGACAATCGAATTCTCAACAGTCGCAAAAAAACACACCCGATCAAGTTTCAGACAATACTCAAAATCAGAAGAATAATTTAGCTAGAAAGAACTCTTTAGAAACAAATCAATCAGACTCGTTGCCCAACCAAATCTCTGAAAAGTCCAAAAATGAAAGCAATGATTTTGTCAAACAAGATTCCATAGAAAGTAATCAAACCGAAAAGTACAGATCACATTCTTTGGATGGATTTGAAAAGGCAACTGTATACAAGTTGTCCGAAACAATAACTGCAGATTTTAATGGAGATGGAGTTCTTGATAAAGCCTATTTCAAGAAAGAAAATGCGGATTTTGGTATCATTATTAAACACGGTAAGACAAATGAAGAAATTAAGATTGGTTTTGGTAAGAACCACTTAGATTTGACAGAATTGGATTGGGTTGACTATTGGGGACTTGTAGAAGACAAGAAAACAAGAGAAAATATATTTTCTGAACAAGGTGATTTGTTAGAAAGCAAAGACGTATTACTTCAAAATCCTTCTATTGCCATTGGTGCAGACGAAGTTGGAGGTGGACTCATCACATTTTTGAATGGAAAATATGTATATATTCATCAAACGTGCTGATATAGAAATTTCGAAACGATAATAAGGGTTTATACACGCTGAATCAACAAAAATACAATATTAGACATATGACAAAAATAGAATACAATATTGAAATAAAAGCAAGTGTACAAAAGGTGTATCAAACCATGCTTGGTTTAATTGATAAAAAAACATACGAAAATTGGACCTCAATATTTAACCCAACTTCAACTTACCAAGGAAATTGGGATAAAGGAAGTAAAATTCTTTTTGTTGGATGCGATGAAAATGGAAAGAAAGGAGGAATGGTATCTAAAATAGTTGAAAATCAGACTGCTAAATTTGTTTCTATTTTACATTATGGAATTTTGGATGGAGAAAACGAAATTACTACAGGCGAACAAGTTGAAAAATGGGCGGGTGGTCACGAAAATTATACCTTCTCAGAAAGCGGTGGAATAACTACAGTAAAAGTTGAAATAGACACAATTGAGGATTATTTGGATTATTTTGATCAGACGTATCCAAAAGCACTTGAGAAATTAAAAGAAATAGTTGAAAATTGAACCCAAAAAGGTGGTATAAAAGCAATAAATAAATTATGACAAACAAAATTTATCCTTGTTTATGGTTTGATGGAAAAGCGAAAGATGGTCTGCAGAGGGTGCGAATTTTTAAATGATTTTGAACTGAATACACTGTGGCTATCGGTAGGATGATAAGTGTTTAGAGTTTAATTGGTAAATTAAATAAGCATATTTTTAACAATGGTTTAGCTTCTTTGCTACTTTGTGGCTCAGAAATTGGTCAAAGTACCAAACCAAACATTCGTTCTTTTTACATACATTTGTACTAGTACTGTAAGTAAGTGCATTTTAAACTGCTAATTCGTCAAGCTACCGAAACGTTGCACGTAATTTTCCCGAACAACTGGAAAGTTTGTCGTTTTTAAATTTTGAGTCAATGAAAAACAAACTATTTTCTGCAACTATTTTTTTGAGTTTTGCTTCAATTATTCTAATTGTTATTCAAACATTTAGAAGAGCTTTTAGACCAATTGGTAACGATTTTACATGTTATCTTATATCTGCAAGTGACTTTATTCAAGGAAAAAATCCATATACTACAGACAGTGCTTTTCCATATATTTACCCACAGTTTTTTGATGTTTTAATGTTGCCTTTCACTTTTGTTCCGTATTGGCTAGCTGTATTTTTGTGGATTTCAATTTCTTATTTTTCATTATTCTATACAATTAAGATCATCCTTCGAATATTAAATCCAGAAAATTATAGTTTTTATAATACTTTGGTTTACTTCTCAGCAATCAATCTTCTTCAATTTGCAATTTTACAAAACAATTTTCTCAACGGACAAGTAAACATTATTTTGCTTTTTCTTTGTACACTATTTCTATATTATCATCTTAGAAAGAATATTTTTTTTGAAAGTCTTTTTCTTGCAATTGCTATTTCGATTAAAATAACTCCTGCCTTTTTATTGATTTTCCTTTTGTTTCATAAAAAAATCAAAACAATTCTATTAACTTCAGTATTAGCTTTTTTATTTATTTTCGGTTTACCATTTCTTCTAACAGGATTCAAATCAATAGAATATTACAAATATTACCTTGATACATTTATTCTTCACAAAACAATGCAAGGAGATGAAATAATAGGATATTCACTATCATCTATTTTTAGTTACGTTACTCCTAAATTTGCTGTTATTCTTTCTGCTTTTACAATGATTGTAGTAAATTTTTTAAATCAAAAACTCTCAGTTATTGAAAGTTCTAAGATTCAAAAAACTATATTGTTCTCGCTGTACCTCATTTCAATTCTATTCATAAGCCCTATGAGTGAAGGTCATCATTTAATTTTGATTTTTCCTGCATATATATATCTTCTAGATTTTATAATCAAGAAACCAAATAAAATTCTTACTACAATTTTTGTAATCATTACTATCGTTCCTCTTGTGTTTAGAAAGGTTGATTTGATAGTATTCCCAACATTGCTTCTATTATATTTTATAATTAGCAAACTAAATTTATCCATTTCAGAATCTAAGAACTTATAAAATAAACGTATAATAGGAGAGTTTAGCTTTTCTGCTACTTTTTAGTTGCTAATCTACCAAAGGTTAACAGGGGTTTCACAAAAATATAGCAAAAGTAAGAGCCCATATCTTGTTGTTTTCGCTTACATTTGTAATAGGGTAGTTGGGTTTTGAAAAACTTTAAACAACTACCATACAACAAGATATGAACAAGAATCAATACTTTGAAATCTTAGCCAATAAAATGCAGCTAAAAGACAAAAATGATTTTTTAAATCATTTTAAGCAAAAGTGCGAGATTCTCATACTTGAAAAAGGTGATGAATTAATCGAATATCAGTCTAACAACCGAAGAATATATTTCATTGTTCAAGGAAGTTTTGTTCGAAACATCATCACTTCTTTGGGTGAAGAAAAAACGGTGATGTTTCACACAGAAAGTTTTTGTGAATTTTTTAAGTCTTACGACACGGTTTATTTTCACAAACTCACCAATTACCGAGTGAAAGCCAACGAAAAATCCGTTGTGCTTTCTTTTGATTTTGATGATGTTTTTGAATTCATCAAAAGCGACCTTCAGCTTATGCAATTTTATTTGTTTGAAACCGAGAAGATTTTTGTCAACATAGACCTTTTTCGAAGTTTTCAATTGGGCCTTACAAGTGAAGAATATCTGAAATGGATCTATGAAAATTATCCGTTTCTCTTTCAGCGTTTTGCATCTCAAAACATAGCAAGTTTTATGGGGATTACCAATGTTTGGCTGAGCAATTTGAAATCCAAACTTACTTTTTAAATTAATTTAAACAAGTTCTGTTTTTTCCTTCTGATATTTGTACTATCAAAAAAGAAAGACATTAAGTAGGTCTACATTATTGTCTTTTGGATTTTGTAGATAAACACACATGTCTCTATATAATTTAAAAAACCAAAAACCACAGAGTGAAGTCGTATCAATCCAATTCAACTTGGAAGCAGCTCAATCAATTGCTTCCTAAAGACTTTCAAATCCAAGAAAACAATTTGCCTTTGGAGGAATTCTGGGATTGGAAGGGGAACCAAATTCATTTGGATCGGTATCCGAATCCGTCTTCTGAATTTCGTGTTTTTCTGCATCACGGAGTAGGAACCAACGGACGACAAATGAATATGATACTGGGGCACAAATTGGCTGCTTTGGGGTATGATGTTGTTGCCATAGACAATTTAGGCTATGGTATGACCTATGTAAACCAAAAAGATGTTACCTACGATGATTGGGTGCATTGTTTTGCTGATTTTGTCAATCAGGAAACAAAAAGAGATTACAAAAAGCCTGTTTTGTATGGACTCAGTGCAGGAGGAATGCACTGCTACAATGCTGCTTGTTATATAGAAGAAGTGCATGGAATCATAGGAATGTGCTTTCTGAAAAGTGATGACAAAACCGTAGGAAAAGAAACAGCCAAGTTTGGAAGTCTGAACTGGGTTTCTGTGCCATTGACCAATGTTTTTAGAAAAATAGGTTTCAAAAGGTTTCCAATTCCTATGAAGGCCATTTCCAAAATGAATACGCTTGTCAACAACAAAAAAGCATTGAAGATTTTTTTAAAGGACAAGAGCTCAGCAGGAGCCAACGTGCAAATTCAATTTTTGTGCGATTACTTGCAATATCCAATTCCTGTTCCAGTTTCGGAGTTTGACAAATGTCCGATTTTGCTTACCCAACCAGAAAAAGACAGGTGGACACCCTTACATTTGTCCGAAATTTCTTTGAAGGGAATCAAAGCGCCGTTCACAGTAAAAATTTTGGATGAAGGTGGACATTATCCCATGGAAGAAACCGCTCTCAAACAACTTTTACAGTATTCAGTCGAGTTTATTCAGTCTTTGAAATAAGCAAATTAAGATTTAAAGTTTTCAGTATTATCGTTCAATTATAAATTCAAAAGCCCACATTTGTGGGCTTTTGAATTTGTTTTTATATTTATTGAGAAACCGTTTCTCAACGTTGGTCATTATGTTTTGTTCGATGTCCTGAATTGGTATCTATTCTTCTCGGTTATTTAAAGCGTTATTTTTGGTTTTGTAAAGGTTGATAAAGATAATATAGATCAATACAAAAATCACCACTTGGCATACATTGTCCACTTGGTGATGTCTAATCTCAGACATGTTCTTAGCAAAAAAGGGGAGTACCAAACCAATCAGAATCAAAAATATCATAGTCAAAACAGACAAATAGCCATTCTTTTTTAGTCCCCAATCAAAAGACTGTTTTGCAATCACCCCTACAGCATATAAAAGAATCAATCCAAAACCTAGACTCATAATAGGCAAAATATCTGTAAACAATGGATTTTTGTTAATCCAAAAGGATAGAGCAAAACCCAAAGCAAAGAGTAAAGTTTGTTTTAATGCTGATAGTTTCAGATTGTGGGTCAATTCAAAAATGCCAATGGCTACAAAAATAGTAACCCCAAAAGTTCTCGAAAAAACATCCAAGAAAATCCAAATACTTTCTGCTGAATGAAGCCCAAAAGTTAAAAAAAGTGTTCCACAAGTTGCCGAAAGTCCAATGAGAAAATATTCAATCCCAATCAACCTATTGTTGTGTTTTAAAAATGAATATCCACAAAGCCAACCTACTGTTGCAATGATAATTTGTAAAAATAAAAGTGGTCCATAGGGTTCTCCTTGTACTGTTTCCATAATTTAAATTGGGATATAAATGTGTTGTTTATTTTTATGCAAAATTAACTTTATTTTAAGAAAAAATCGCAATTACATTGAACTTTTCCTTCCTATTTTAAGTGTATAGTATCGAGATCAACTAGACCAAAGCCATTTTGTTTAAAACCTAAGACCGATGCAGACACAAAATTTCTCAAAAACAACATTCTGTTCAACGACCTGTTTTCGGTTTCGCAAATTCAAATTGAACAGACCACCCAAATTTTTGAGCGGCTTTTGCAACAGATGACCCAAGAGCTAAACCAGACCAAAGACCCTTTGCAAGCGGACATTCTGAAAAATTTGCTGCACAATTTCTTGCTCAATGCCGAAAGAGAAAAAAGAAAGCAAAATTTTATAGAACCAAAGAAAGACGCCGATCTCGACAATGTCATGCTTTTCAAAGATTTGCTGGAAACCCATTTCAAAACCCAAAAGCAGGTAAATTTTTACGCTCGTGAAATGAACATTTCGGAAAAGAGACTCAATCAATCCACCTCAAAGGTTTTTGGAAAAACACCCAAAGAAATTATCGACGATAGAATTTTGCTGGAAACCAAACGAATTTTGGCACATACTAACCTCAGCGTCAAAGAGATTTGTTATCTCATGGGCTTTGAAGAACCCACCAATTTTATCAAATATTTCAAAAAACACAGTTCCCTTACTCCTACCGAATTCAGAGAAAATCACAGCTTGGCGTAAAAGTATCATCCAAAGGCACAAAGCTACCTTTTCCATTTTTGATGTTGGTTGCAACTTTGCATCGTAATTAAAACATAGCAATATGAACAAAATAATACGGGGTGCAGCCACAGTGGCAACGATAATTCTGGGCGTTGGATTGTCTTCTTGTAGTACCCATCGCAACGCAATTTCAAATTCAAAAAAAATTAACAAAATGGAAATTTCAAACAAAGAAAAAGTAGTTAGTCTACTAAAATCACTTGAAACAGGAGCACAAGAACCTGTGGGATACATCAATCCAAACAAATACATTCAGCACAATCTGGCGGTGGGTGATGGACTGGCAGGTTTTGGTGAAATATTACATGCATTACCACCAAATTCGGCAAAAGCAAACACAGTGAGAGCCTTTCAAGATGGTGATTATGTATTCACCCATACCCAGTACAATTTTTTCGGACCTAAGGCGGGTTTTGATGTATTTCGATTTGAAGACGGAAAAATTGTGGAACATTGGGACAATCTAACGGAAATCACTCCTCCAAACCCTAGTGGAAGAACGCAATTTGATGGAGAAACGCAAATTGTGGACGTTGACAAAACTGAAGAAAACAAGAAAATCGTGAGTGGTTTTGTAAACGATGTACTCAGAGAAGGCAAAGTGGAAAAACTCACTACCTACATCAATCCTAACAAATACCTTCAGCACAACTCAGGTGTAGCCGATGGTTTGGATGGTTTGGGTGCGGCATTGGATTATTTTGCCAAAAACGGACTTGTGATGGTGTATGACAAAGTGCACAAGGTACTTGGCGAAGGAAACTTTGTATTAACAATGAGCGAAGGAAAATTCGGGAAAGGTGAGCATGTCGCTTTTTACGATTTGTTCAGAGTAGAAAACGGACAAATTGTAGAGCATTGGGACATCATTGAGCCCATTCCTGCCAAAGAAAATTGGAAAAACAGCAACGGGAAATTCTAAAACCAAAATACTTCCTTTCAAAAAGCCATTTGCAACTTTGTGAATGGCTTTTTGTTTTAATCAATTTTACCAACCACTATTTTGAGTATTCTTATTTTTGGCAAAAAGTAAGACTTGAAGTTCAGGGATATTTACTAAATTAGTTCTATGGCAAAGGTTTGATTCTGAATTCCAAACTTTATTTTAGACCAGTACAAGATAATGGTATTGAAAAAAAGTAATATCCTATCAATTAACCAGAAGCAAATGAAGGAAACTGAAAAACACAATGAGCGTATAGCTAAAATTACTTTAGCTTCTGTATTTCCCCATTATGTAAAGAAAGTAGAAAGCAAGGGAAGAACAAAAGAAGAATTATATCAAGTTGTTGAATGGTTGACTTCATTTAACCAGAAACAGCTTCAAAAATTCATTGAAAAGGACGTCACTTTTGAAACTTTTTTCGATAAAGCTTTCCTTAATCCTAACGCAGAAAAAATTACCGGATTAATTTGTGGATATAGGATAGAAGAGATTCAGAATCCATTAACTCGAAAAATTAGATGTCTTGACAAGCTAATTGACGAATTGGCAAAAGGCAAAAAAATAGAAAAAATCTTAAGACAGTAGAATTTAAAAAATAATTAAGGATTCTCGAAAAGTTTTTGAATAGGTGAAGGTAAATGAATCAAAATGTTAGAAAAATGGAAAAAGCGATACTTAAACTAAAACATATTGTAGACAAAGCACCTAGCATTTTGACACAAATAGGAGAACAAGAGATGTCTGCAAAGCCTTTTCCAAACAAATGGAGCAAAAAACAAATTTTGGGACATTTGGTAGATTCTGCTACAAACAACCATCAAAGATTTGTACGTGGACAGTTTGAAGAAAACCCAGAAATTGGTTACGACCAAAACAAGTGGAACGAATTTGGCTTTTACCAAGAAATCGATAACCAACAAATCATCCATTTTTGGACCATCTACAACAGGCAAATACTAGAAATAATTACCCGAATTTCAAAAGAGAATTTACAGAATCAAATCAAGATTGGTGAAAAGCTTTATTCTTTGGAATTTCTGATAGTTGATTACGTAGAACACTTGGAACACCATTTAAATCAGGTGATTAATTATTAGATAACGACATGAAGATATTTGCCCAAACAGAGCGTTTTATTCTTAGAGAAATTCTTCTAACAGACATTGACGGAATGTTTCAACTGCACAGCGACCCTGAAGTCCACAGATTCTTAGGGAACAAAACGGTAAAAAGTATAGAAGAAACATTGAACCTCATAAATTTGGTCAGGAAAAAATACTTAGAGGTTGGAGTAGGGCGATGGGCAATCATTGACAAAAAATCAAATGACTTTATCGGTTGGTCGGGACTAGATTTGGTCACAGAAAACATCAACAACCATCAAAATTATTACGATCTTGGATATAGGTTAAGTAGAAAATATTGGGGAAAAGGAATTGCAACAGAAACCGCCGTTGCTTCATTGGAATATGCTTTTAAAATATTGGGTGCAAACCAAGTTTATGCAAGGGCAGACAGCGAAAATTTAGCTTCAGACAAAGTTTTGAGAAAAGTAGGACTAACTTTTGTAGAAACCTTTGATTTGGATGGAGTAAAACACAATTGGTATAAAATAGAGAGAAATGATTTCGAAAAACATTCGCTTGATTTTCTATCCTGAGTTTGGTTCAAGGGTTAAAATGATTTTTTGCAAGCAAAAGCTAGAATTTACTTGATTTTCATTAGATTCGTATTCAAGCTGAAACCTAATTTTAGATACTCCTTTGCTTGAACGATTCTGATTATATGAAAGAAATCAAAGATATTCTCAAAAACATAAGCCATAGAACCTGGGGTTTGCCCAACAGAAAATGGAGTTATTATCAACAGTGGAACGATGCACTTTTTTTACATTGGAAAGTAGAAGAAAGCGAATTGCAAAAATTCACGCCATCAAATCTTCCCATAGATAAATTTCAAGGTGAGTCTTGGGTTTCGATCGTAGCGTTTTCTATGGAGAAAATTCGACCCAGAAATTTACCTTCAATTTCATGGATATCCAATTTTGCTGAAATCAATGTGAGAACCTATTTGACAAAGGACAACAAACCAGGTGTATATTTTCTCAACATAGAAGCCCAAAAAAATATTTCTACATTTATCGCCAAGAAGCTTTCAGGGTTGCCATACGAAAAAGCAGAAATGACACGTGGAGAAAAGGATAACTTAAAACATTTCTCTTCCTATAACAAAAAGAAAAATTTTAGGTTTGAATCTAAGTTTAGGTTAGGCAAAGAATTGACCGAAAAATCTGAACTGGACATCGTAGGAAATTTAAGTAACCTGGTAATTCGTAACGATGAAAAGTTTAACGAAATATTCTCCATGGCTACAGTTATGGGGAAACAGGGGAGACCAACCGAAATAGACTTTAGCAAAGAGCTTGTTTTAGCGGTCATCTTACCCGAAACCGATTTTGAAACTTCGGTGATGCCGGTGTCTGTACAAAAAGGGGAAAATGGAAAAATCACCCTGATCTACCAAAAAGTAGTTGGTCAAAAGCAATCATATGTATCAAAACCCAGTTTTATAGTTGTCTTAGAGAATGAAGATATTTTAGACATCGAATTTGTAGAACTTTAATTTAGAAAGGCTACACTTTGAATGTTTTAGCGAGATGTTTTTTACTTCCATATTGTGTTTATTTTATTCTTGACCTTAAATTGATCTTGAAATGCAGATTTTCTTTTTAAATTAGATTAAAATTCCTACTACCAAACCAAAACGCTAACCTGTATCAAATAGATGAGATGGAAAACCTAAATCAACCAAACAAGTCGGGATTTTTAAAAGTAAGCGAGATTCATCAGATTTATTACGAAGATTGCGGAAATCCAAATGGAGAAGTGATTTTGTTTCTTCACGGAGGACCAGGTATGGGTTTTTCGGATTTGGACAAGAGATTCTTCGATTTTAAAATCAATCGGGTTTTATTCTTTGATCAAAGAGGATCTTCCAGAAGTATTCCCTTTGGTTGTATTGAAGAAAACACCACTGGAGATTTGGTGAAGGATATCAATCAACTTTTGGATTATTTGGCCATCGAAAAAGTATTGATTTTTGGTGGATCATGGGGAACAACTCTTGGTCTGGTTTTCGCAATTCAAAATCCAAGTAGGGTGAGAGGTTTACTTTTAAGAGGTGTGTTTTTGGCCAACAAAGAATCTATCGATTATTATCTAGAAGGAGGTGTCAAAAAAGAATTTCCAGAAGTATGGAAGCGGTTTAGCCAAAATGTTCCCAGTGATAGCAAATGCACAATTGCGGAATATTATTCAAACAAAATGATAAATGGAAATCCCAATGAGAAAAGGTTTTATGCTTATGAGTGGTCATTCTATGAGATTTCAATCTTCAAGAAGAATATTACAGAACAAGAAGTAGATGCTATTTTGAACCGAATTCCATTTGAAAGCTTGTCCATTATGGAGTCCTATTATTTAAAAAATCAATGTTTTATAAGTGAGAACTATATTTTGGAGAATATTAATAAACTAGAACAAATTCCTATCAAAATTGTACATGGAAAACAGGATGCCATTTGTCCTGTTTCTTTTGTCATTGAATTAGATTCTAAGTTGAAAAACAGTGAGTTGTATGTTTTGCAGGGCGGCCATTCGGACTTTGAACCAGAAATTGAAAATAAATTGATTGAAATTATAGGTGAGAATCTGTGGTAAATAATCTTAGTTGTATATTATTTCTAAACTTTAGAACTAAGAAGAAAGACTGAATAATAGTTTATAAATTTTATTTATTTTTAACGCTTTGAAATATAAATCATATTCATTCTATTTTCCTAGACTTTTTTATTTTTTGCGAAGTTTTAATTCCTTGGAAGTTGGGTAAACAAATTATTATAACATGAAAAAAATGTACTTATATATATCCCTTTTAGCAATTTTTATGGCTTGTAATCAACCAGAAGAAAATCCAATTGATCTTTCAAATACTGAAGTTCTTTATACCATGCCCAAAACATCCATTGGTTCAAATGGATTTATGGCTTTGTTTTTTGATTCTGAAGGGAATATCATGGCATTGCATTCCAATACTTGATTTGTGTTGAAACGAATTACAAAGATTTACATTGGCATAGGTAATATCCCATTTTCATCAAAACCAAAATTCCAAACACCTAAAACATTCAAAACATGAGAATTCTAAAAATCATTTTGTCATTTCTGGGAATAGTCTTGGCTTTGGCCTTGATTTCAGCCCTTTTTGTCAAGAAAGAATATGAAGTAGAAAAAGAAATCATCATCAACAAACCCAAAGAGGAAGTATTTGAATATCTCAAATTCTTAAAAAATCAGGACAATTTTTCAAAATGGGCGAGCCTAGACCCAAATATGAAAAAATCTTACTCTGGAACCGATGGAACCGTGGGATTTGTCTCTCGATGGGAAAGTGAAAATCAAGATGTAGGGCACGGAGAACAAGAAATCAAGAAAATTATTCCAGGTGAACGCATAGAGTACGAGCTCAGATTTATCAAACCCTTTCAAGCAACAGAACCTGCGTTTTTGTCAACCGAGTCTTTGGGTGAAAACCAGACCAAAGTAATTTGGGGGTTCAAAGGACATATGGACTATCCCTTCAATTTGTGGCTCATTTTTATGGATTTTGAAAAAATGATTGGGGATGACCTGCAAACGGGACTTCTCAAACTAAAAACCCTACTTGAAAAACCATGATAAACCATAATAAACCATGAAAAAGTTAGAATTTAAGATAGAAATTTTATCTGAGCCTCGAAAAGTTTACCAAACGATGCTTGGGCTTGAAAACAAAAGTAGGGGACAGTGGGCTTCTATGGGCAAAGGGGGGGCTGATTTCATCATTGATGATTTGGCACTTTTGCGTCTTGGAAGATGCACCTTCAAAGGAGACTGGAACAACATTACGATTTCAAATTTTAGAATTGAAAGACCCATGGTAAATGGAAAATATGCTTTCTATTCAACAGAAGCTGGCCCACAAATTGGAAACATATCTGGAATCACTACCAATGTCATCATGAAAAATTGCGACATCAGAGGAACAGTGGATGACAGTACAGCATTTTATTTTGTTCAATCTGGTCTTGTGACTAATAACCACTGGGAAGACGGTGGCGGGGTGAATGTTGGAAATGGAACCAATAGTGAGAAACTTATTTTTCAAAACAACACCCATATCAATAACCCATTGCAATTTAATCCATAAAAAAGATGAGGGATGTAAATGGTTCAAAGCAAACTGTATTTGGTTTTCCATTGTATTTTTTGAACAATAAAAACATAGAACATGTTTAAAAAAACTGTTTTGCCCATTTTTTTGGCAACCCTTTGGATTGGCATCTCAGAGTTTGTTCGCAATTCCTTTTGGTTGCATACGTTGTGGAGTGAGCACTACCAAAATATGGGTCTCATTTTTCCAGAAAAACCCATCAATGGAGCCATCTGGGGACTTTGGTCTTTGTGTTTTGCCATCGTTATTTTTATTCTAAGAGGCAAATTTTCCCTTATTCAAACCACTTTACTTTCTTGGTTTATTGGTTTTGTACTCATGTGGTTGGTAATTGGAAATATGGGGGTTTTGCCTTTTGGAATACTCCCTTTGGCCATTCCTTTGAGCCTAATTGAAACCTTTGGTGCAGTGTATCTTATTTCCAGATTTTTGGATAAGAAGTAATCGTTTTCCTTTTTTCTATCTTATAGTTTATCACTTAAAAGTTTGAACCCAAAGGGTTTGAACTTTTTTTGCTTTTATCTATTTCCTTTTATCAAAATATCTGTTTTGATTTTTTAATTGCAACATTGTTGCGTTTGTGAAAATATTCCGTATTTTCGCAACTCAGTTGCATTAAAGATAAATCTATAATAGAATGATTTAAATGTGGGATTGGAAAACCATATTGATTTCAAAATCTTGAAAATTATATTTTGTACCCATCGGATTTTACTTTCATAAAAAGAGGAGATGATATACGATTGCCCATTAAAGCCGAAATTCAACAAATTTCAAATCCAAGTAAAGTATGATAGTCACATTCAAAGCAAACAAAGCAGACCTCATTGGAATACTGAATTCATCTTTTTGTTTGATTCATTGTATTGCCACTCCCATACTTATGGCCTTTGGGTTTGGGGTTTTGGCAAATCCAGCATTTGAATATGTTTTCTTGTTGGTCTGTTTTTTTTCCATCTTTCGAGCAACCCAATGCTCCAAAAACGACAAAACATCAGTCTTTCTTTGGATTTGTTTCTGGGGGTTTGTGGTTTGCACGCTTTTCCAAGATGAGTTTTTTTGGCTTGAATTTGTAGGATATTTTTTTTCAATTCTGATTGTTCTCGGACATCTTTTCAATATCAACACTTTAATCAAAAGCACAAATAACATAAAATGACAGATTATCAATTCAAAAAGTTGCCCGTAACCGTATTGAGTGGGTTTTTGGGAGCGGGAAAAACAACCTTGCTCAATCATATTTTGCACAACAAAGAAGGGCTAAAAGTGGCTGTGATTGTCAATGATATGAGTGAAGTAAATGTGGATGCCAGACTGGTAAATGAACAAAATGTGCTTTCCAGAACCCAAGAGAAATTGGTAGAAATGAGCAATGGGTGTATTTGTTGCACGCTTCGGGAAGACTTAATGGTAGAAGTGGAGAAATTGGCCAAAGAAGGCAGATTTGATTATCTTCTCATCGAAAGCACAGGAATCAGTGAGCCAGTTCCCGTAGCCCAAACCTTCAGTTTTGTGGATGAAGAAAGCGGTATAGATTTGTCTAGGTTCAGTTATATCGATACCATGGTTACAGTGGTAGATTGTTTCAATTTTTTCAAAGATTTTGGAACCAATGAACTGCTAATCGATTGAAACCTCACAGAAATAGAGGGAGATTACAGAACGATTGTAAATCTGTTGACAGACCAAATCGAATTTGCCAATGTCATCATTCTCAACAAAACAGATTTGGTTGATGAAAACACGGTCGGACTGCTTAGAGCATCTATCCAAAAACTGAACCCTGGAGCCAAAATCTTGACTTCAGATTTTGGTAAGATTCATCCCAAAGAAATCCTGAGTACCCATCTTTTTGATTTTGAACTGGCTCAAACTTCTGCCGGATGGCAAAAGGAATTGGAAGGGGGAGAACACACTCCAGAAACAGAGGAATACGGCATTTCTTCCTTTGTGTTCCGCAGTCAGAAACCTTTTCATCCCGAAAGATTTTGGAATTTTATCAATGAAAATTACCCCATGGGAATCATCAGAGCCAAAGGCCTTTTCTGGTTGGCGTCTAGTCCCGACGATGCCCTGAATTTTTCTCAGGCAGGTGGTTCTTCTCGTTTGGAGAGAGCTGGGGTTTGGTGGGCATCTAAACCTTTTTCTGAAAGAATCAAATATGCTTCTTTTGTTGAAAACCGAGAATTTATCGAAAGCAGATGGGACAAAGATTGGGGAGACAGAACCAACGAAATCGTTTTCATCGGACAAAACCTAGACAAAGAAGAGATTGTTCTAGAGTTAGAAAAATGTTTGTTGCAAAAGAGTGAAATGGCACAATTTGAAAGCCAAAAAGCTTTTGTGGACCCTTTTCCAACCGATATTTAGGCAGAACGGCCTTTTTTTTCAAAGAAGCCAGAGTGAAAACTTTGGCTTTTTTTGTTTTCTTTCAATCAAAAAGCATTTTGGAATCGGGTAGATTCAACGCAAAAAAAAGAATTAAATTTGCACATCAGACCAGATGGCTCTACCAAATACAACAGTGAACCAGATTTCAAATTTGTCGTGTTAGAAAAGTTTATTTCCATAGAAAACGAATTTGCCATCAAGGAAGGGATTTTGCTCAGCAGTTACTTTTTCCTCAAAAGATTGGGACAAAGCGACTTCGGTTTGGAAAAAAGCGATGTGGTTACAGAGCAGGTTCCATTGGTGTATCAACCCATCAAAAATGTGGCATTAAATAGGAAATAATCGAAATAAATGTATCAATCGAAAATAGATGAAAAATAGATTGTTGATTTTGTTTGTTTTGCTTTCAGCCAAAGTTTTTTCTCAATTTTCTCAAACAGACAGTTTGAAGCATTGGACCTTGGGAGGATATGGAGAATTGTATTACAGTTATGATTTTTCTGAGCTAAACAGGCCTAAAGGTGGGATATACTTCAAAGGATGAAAAACTGTACCTTTCGGCATTGTATCTGAACGGTTGGCAAAAAATTGCAAGGCCAGATGGCATACAAAATCCTTCTTTTGGAACCCAAATCAATTACAAACCCTCCAAAAATTTGGTGTTGAATTACAGCACCTTTTTGGGAACCGACAAACCCGATAGCCTGAATGCTTTTAGACAGTTTCACAATTTCTATTTGATGTACGAACCCACATCAAAATTTGGGATTATTGCGGGATTGGATATAGGAAGGGACAAATTCAGCCCCAACCAAGTGGGAACTTGGTATTCTCCGGTTTTGATTTTTCGCCAAAGCCTCAATGACAAAACCCGAATCGCTTTTCGAGGAGAATATTATTCAGACCCCAATCAAATCATCATTGCAACGGGAACCACAAATGGCTTTCAGACCTATGGATTTTCTTCTAACCTTGATTACGACCTAAACGAAAAAGTCAAATTTCGTGTGGAAGGAAAAATGTACCACAGCAAAGACAAAATCTTTGCAAACCAAAACAACAATTATTCCCTTTCCACCAATATGTCCATCAAATTTTGATAAAAAGGAATTGATTTTCAGTTTACCAAATCAAAAGAGCCAGAGTGAAAACTTTGGCTTTTTTGTTTTTAAAATACAATGGGCAATTCGGTGCAATTTGGCTCACTTCAAAAAATTGTGTTTTCCTTTTTGGAAAAGCTATAACTGACAAATTTCACTAGCAGATTTGCCCTTTTCTCAAAGTCAATTTCAAAACGAAGTTCTACCTTTGCCAACGATTTGAAAAAGATATTTGCCCTTTTTTTGTCCCTGATAGTATTCTTGTCTCCCTTGAGCAAGGGTTGGATTTATTTTTGTTTTAAAATCAACCAAGATTATATCGCAAAAAATCTCTGTGAAAACAGAGCCAAACCCAAATTGAATTGCAAGGGGAAGTGTCAACTCAAAAAACAGCTCAAACAAGCTGAAAAACAAGAACAGAAGCAGCTTCCAGAAACCCTAAAGAAATCGGAAGTTTTGTATTGTTTCTCCTTGGAAAATTTTGTTTTTTCAAAGTTTACAGAAATATTGGAAGCCAAGAAACCATTTTTTGAGAATCAACTACTTTTGGGTTCTTTGCTGAATTTTGAAATTTTTCATCCACCCAAATTTGTTTTGATTTAATTTTTTTGGGCAAGGATATTCAACTTTAAACGCAAAGTTGATTCATCTGCCTATTTTACTTATTTATCGAAACAAAACATATTTCAAAATGAATTTTAAAAAAATGATTGCTGCAATAGGAATTTTCCTATCTGGGTCTTCCGTTTATGGACAATCCGAAATTGACAGCACAAATACCCTTCAAATTAAAGATATTATCGTTACTGCCAACAAACGTGAAGAAAATATCATCAAAGTAAGTACATCTATTACCTCATTGTCTTCTAAAAAGATAGAAGATACCAGAACTTGGGGTTTAAGTGGGTTAACCGCATTGGTACCCAACTACAATTACCAAGAATTGGGTGTGTCTTTTCAGCAAATCCAATCCATTCGTGGTATTCAAGTTTTTAGTGAAAATCCTGCGGTTTCCACCTATATAGATGATGTAAACAATCTGGATATCTTGGCCAATGGTTTTGCTTTTACAGACATAGAAAGAATAGAAGTATTGAGAGGGCCTCAAGGTACTTATGGTTTGCCTAATGGTGCAAATTTAATTGGTAGAAACCGTAGCAACAACTTTGGTTTGGCGGGGTTTGGAGAATTGAGTTACCAACTCACCAAAGAAATCAAAGCAACGGGTGGATTGAGATACGATTATGAAAAACGTGAAGCCACTTTCAATGGATTTGGTGATGCAATGTTGTACAATGGAGAAATAACAGATTTCAAACCAGACCAAACGGCAAGTGGAGATTATTCTGCACTTTCACCTAAATTTTCTTTGAGTTATACAATGAATGATTTTTCGAATTTGTATGCAACCTATACCAGAGGTTTTAGAGCGGGAGGAATCAATGCGAGTTCTTTGCCAGAGGGGATAGAACAAACCTATGACCCAGAATATTCTAACAACTATGAAATTGGATACAAAACTTTGCTTTTGGACAAAAAATTGAGCATAGCTGCTTCTGCCTTTTTGATTGAATGGAAAGATTTGCAGTTTTATAATTTGGTGGCTCCTTATACCTATGCAAGAGAAAACGTGGGAGATGCACAATCCATGGGATTGGAATTGGAGGTTTCTGCCTTGCCCATAAAAGGGTTGCAAATCGACGGAAGTTTTGGTGCTTGTAAATTCCAAAGTGGGTCTGATTTATGACAAATACAGTTTTTACATTTGGGGACAAAACATTGGGGATGAACGTTATTTGGCCTACGGAAATCCAGACAGCAGTTTTGGTCGTCAATCCAGAATGGCACAACCAAGAACCTTTGGTTTTACTTTGAGAGCCAATTTTTGATGTATCTTTAAAGCCAAAGGGTCAAACCTTTGGCTTTTTTGATTGTATCAATTCAGCCATAAAAATGAACAAAAATGTCAAATGAAAATTCAATGAAAAAAACCAAAATCATAACAAGTACTTTGTTTTTGCTACTTCTGATGATTGCTGTAGCATGCAAACCCAAAGAAAAAACAGATAGTTTGGCCATTGGCACCAAGGACAATCACGCCAAAATGATGGATATACTCTTTACACCTCCCAAAGTTCCTATTAAAAAAATAGGGGTGCTTTTGTACGATGGCTACAATACTTTGGATGCTGTAGGACCTTATCATACCTTATCTGAAATTATGGGAGCCAAAACCTATTTTGTAGCCAAAAAAAGAGGGCTGGTCAAAAATATGAACGGAATGCAAATCAAAGTGGATAGTTCTTTTGCAGATGTGAAATCTTTGGATATTTTGGTGATTCCCGGTGGAGCCAAAGAAACCATACTGCTTACCCAAGATACAGAAACCCTCAATTGGATTAAAGAAATAGACAAAACAACCCAATATACAGCCAGTGTTTGTACGGGTTCTTGGGTTTTGGGAGCAACAGGACTTCTAAAAGGCAAAAAGGTTACTTCCAATTGGTATAGAGGTGAGGAAATGATGAAAAGATACGGTGCAACCTTCCAAGAACAACGATATGTAAAGGACGGGAAATATTGGACTTCTGCTGGTGTTTCTGCTGGGATAGACATGTCTTTGGCCATGATTGACGATTTGTTGGGAAGAAAATACACCGAAGCGGTGATGTTGGATTTGGAATACGACCCAAAACCACCATACAATGCAGGTACGCCCAAAAAATCTGACCCCATGGTAGCGGAAATGATGAAACAGATGTATGACATGCTTATGCTTCCATTAATTGAAAAAACCAAACCCAAAAATTAGAATGGTTTGATTAAGAAATTACAAATCAAAAGAGCCAGAGTGAAAACTTTGGCTTTTTTTTGTTTTCTAAGCTTTTTTGTTTTCTTTTATTCCTTTTTTTGGAATCATTGAAAAAAAACAACAATCTCAATTTGAAGAAATTTTTTATTACCTTAGAAAAATTGGTTCCAAATCGATTTCAAGGCAAGGGTGCCAAAAACCAAATTATAAAAACTGCCAAAAAATGAAAAAAATTCTCAGCCTTTATTTTGTGTTTTTCTTCTTTGTTTTGAGTGCCCAATCCCATGATTCTCAATGTTGGAAAATGACCAAATCGGGAGCAACTGAGCACTGTTTGTCTTTTCGTTCCAAAGAGGTTGTGCATATGTTTGATGCTCTGCCAAAATATCGTTTGTATCAATATTCTGGGAGTAAATTTGGTTCAGATTCAGAAATCAAAGAGATGGGAAACAACAGGTTTTTCTATCCAACCTACCAAAACACCAGAGAAGAGTATGAAATTGAAGTATATATTCCAACATACAATGACAAATATATGGTTGTTACTTTGTTAGACTTGGATGCTATGGACCAAAAAAACCAAAGAGAGATGCAAAAACTCCAAAACGAAAGCAATGAACTCGCTCAAAAAATGGGCTACCCAAAAACAGAACTTAAGTTTACTCCTACAAAACCACTGCTGTTAAACAATCACAATACCATGTACAATGTAGCTTTTGTGACCAATTTAAATTACAATTCCGATGAGAAAGGAGGCTTAAGACCTTTTGAATTTCCCAATTTTCAAAAGGGATATGTTGGATTCTCTGAACATGACCATTCTGGGTATTATACAGCGATTATCAAAAACAGATATATTATAAAAATCAAATTGACCGAAATCCATACCCTGAAAGATTGTAGTTCTGTGGAGAATTATCTTACGGAGTATTTGTCCAAGTTTAATTTTTTGGTTTTGCCTCCATCCAAATAAATTTACAATAAAAATGAACCGAAATCACATCCTTCCAGAACTATTGGAATGGCAAAAAAAAGGAAAATACATTACTACATTCAATGACCACAAAGTTTTTGTGATAGATGATGGAGACAGTACTGCCCAACCCGAAGAAACACTCGTTGCCTTTCATGGTTTTCCAGAATCTTCTGCGACCTACAGATTTGTTTCCAACTTTTTTCTTACAAGATTCAAAAGGGTAATCTATTTGGATTTTGTCGGTTTTGGTTTTTCGGACAAACCCAAAGACAAACTGAATGACAAATTCACTTTTTCCATTTTTGAACATACAGATACCGTGCTTTGGGTCTTACAAGAACTCAAAGTGCGAGGAGCCCATTTTTTGTCTCATGACATGGGAGATAGCATATTGACCGAACTGATGACTAGGGTGTCGTTAGGTCAGCCAAATTGGATGGACAAAGGGATACTGAGTGTTACTTTTACCAATGGAGGGATGGTCTTGGAAGAAGCCGAATTTCGTCTGGCTCAAAAATTGCTTTTGTCTCCTTTTGGAAAATATCTCACGGTTTTGTCGCTTGTAAAACCCTTTTTCTTTCAGCAGATTTTCAGTGCCCATGGGAATTCTTTGATTCCCAAAATCAGAATCGAAGAAATGTACAATCAGTTAATCTACAAGGGATATCTTCAGCTGAGTTATTATCTGATTCAATACCAAAAAGAGAGAATTCGCTTTGAAAAATCTCGTTGGTTGCCCGTGGTTGCATCTTGCAATTATCCCATTCATCTTGCCTGGGGAACCGATGACAAGGTGAACCCAGTGGGAATTGCCAGATACCTCAAGAAAATTCAGCCCAAGGCACAACTCACCGAAATTGAAGGGGTAGGGCATTTTTGCCAATTGCACAATGAAGAGGTTTGGTTTGCATCTTTGGATGAATTTTGGAAAAAATTGGTTTGATTGGTTAGCCAAAATCATTTTCAAAACCAAAAAATAGAGCATAGGATGAAACCAAATGCCAATACCATAGAAGAAATCTTGGAGCAGGTTCCAAAGGATAGGAAAGAGGTTTTTGTCAAATTGCACAACACCATTGTTGAAAATCTGCCCGAAGGATTCGTTCCTGCCCTCAGTTATGGCATGCTGGGATATGTTGTGCCGCATGCTCTGTATCCCAAGGGCTACCACTGCAAACCCTCTGAGCCGCTTCCTTTTGCCAGCCTTGCTTCACAGAAAAACTCCATTAATTTTTACCATATGGGCATGTATGTGGAAAGTTCCCTTTTGCAGTGGTTTGTAGATGAATATCCCAAACACTGCAAACAAAAGTTGGATATGGGAAAAAGCTGTATTCGTTTCAAAAAAATGGAGGACATTCCCATTGCTCTCATTGGTGAATTGATGAAAAAAATCTCTGTGAAACAGTGGATAGAATTGTATGAGGCAAAGTTGAAGAGGTAACTATTTGTATTAATCTAACCCAAAACAGTATCTAATGGACAAAGAATTCGAGATTGACAAAATTGTCTCTTATTTGGAAAATATCAAAAATGAAATAACTAAGTATGATTGGAACCCACAAATAGAAAAACTTCTGTTGCTAGAAATTTGGAATTCCAATGAAAAAATAACAATATCCAATTTGAATAAAAACAATTCAATTACAAAAAATTATGAAATTGCAATTGAGTTAAAAAAAATAGTAGGTCAAAAACTCAAAGAAACCAAAGACAAAAAAAAAACTTCCTTTGATGAACTGTGTCTATGGATTGTGAAAAGTTGGGGAGGTATTTCCTCTTCCAAAGATGAAAATACTATGGCTTTGATTTACAAATTCTTTGAGAGTGTTGACAATCCAAATTTCGAAAGAATTTCTAGTGTATCCAAAGTTGCGTCATTTTTTGCCTCTACCAAATATGCTATTTATGACTCTAGGGCACTCTTTTCTTTAAATTGGATAATCCTATGTGAAAATGCTGGAAAACGATTCTTTCCGATTCCAGATATGAGAAATACAAAAATGAAAGCCTTTGATGTGGGAGTTCTGATTCGTCTGAAAAACATAAACAAATATAACCTTGAAAAAATACAGAAATCAAATTTTGATGAAGAGATTTTTTTGGCCAAAAACGACGCCTATTTACAATATATTGAACTCATAAAATCTGTCAATGAAATACTATGGATTGAAGACATAGAAAAATCGCAAAATTTGTATTACACAGAAATGCTTCTTTTTTCCATTTCAGACAACATTATCATTGAAGATATCATCAACAAAACAAAAACCAATTTCTTTTTAAAATGATAGAATACAAAATAGAAAACAACCTTGGTGTAGAAGAATTTCAAAAACTCCTTATTGAATCTACCCTTGGAGAGAGAAGACCAGTAGATGATTTAGAGAGACTTCAAAAAATGCTCCAATTTGCCAATTTGATTGTCACGGCAAGAGACAATGGAAAGCTGGTTGGAGTTGCGAGGTCTTTGAGCGATTTTGCCTTTTTTACCTATCTCTTTTCATATCTTTTCCCACGATTATGGAACCAGCATTGCTACAGAAATTGTAGCTAGAAGTAACATGGGCTTGCTAGATATTTCACCAAAATCTATTGTTCTTTGCAATGGAACTGTCCATATTGAATTGGCAAAACTCCGTTTAATGCAAAAGCTCATGCGAAACAAAACAATTGGACCCATTTTGGCGAGACTCAGCCCAAAATGGTCATTCAAAGCCACAATGAGAAACATTTGGAGCGATGCAAAAAAACTGAAAGAAAGTGATTTAGATTCTATGTGGGAGCTAATGAAAAAAGAGGAAGGACTCTTGGTTATGCCTATGATTTCCCAATTTACAAGAGATAGGTCTCGTTATTGGCATCGTTGGGTAGGTGCGCTGCAAAATACCAAAATTCCTCTTGCTTTTCTTTGGGGAACAGAAGACCCCATTGCCACTCTTGAAATAGCTAGGGTGCATCACAATGAGTCCAAAGGTAGCAGGCTAGTTCTTTTGGAAAACACAGGGCATTATCCCATGATTGAATCACCAGAAAAATGGAGCGATGAATTGATTGAACTGGTTGACGGTTATGAAAGTGCATCCATTAAAGCCTAAAATAGATAGAAAATCCTGACAATATTTTTCTATGAGAAGTTTTCTTAATTCTATAATATTTGTCTTCTTGGGATTTTTTGCCAAGGCACAAGAAATGGAGTTGATAGAAAATGATTTGCTTGCCTCTTTTCAGAAGATAAATGCATGGTCGCAGCAGAAGGACAATGTTTCCTCATATGATTCTTTGGAAGTGGCCAATGACAAGTTTGAAGAATTGCTCTTAAAATACACTTCTTTCGAGCCCAAAACGCTACACTCTTCATTGGTATTGTTGGACAAAGCTGGTCTTACCATTAAAACATCTTCGGATGGGAAATTCAGGATTTATTCATGGGACACCCAAACGGGTGGAACGATGCGGTATTTTCGAAATGTATTTCAATATCAAAATGGAGAAAAAGTCTTTTCCAAAACCTTGGAAAACAGAAATGAAAATTTAGATGACCCGCTTTGTGTCTTTTACCAAATAGATGATTTGAAAGTAGGGGACAAAACCTACTACATCACCCAAAGTATTTCTATTTTTAGTACGGCTTTGTCTTACCATAATCTAAATATTTTTGCCATTTCGGGTGATTCCAATCTGGAAGAGTCCAAATTGATAAAAACTTCTTCTGGACTTCATAACCAACTTGGGTATGAAGTAGATTTGATTGCCCAGCCCAATCGGGGCAGAGAAATCAAAAATACTTCCATCGACTACAATCCCAAAATCAAAATCATCAGCATTCCTCTGATTTGGGCAGATGGAAAAATCACTTCCAAAAGAATTCTCTACAAGTTTAACGGGAAGTATTTTGAGAAGATTTGATTTTTTGTAGTCAAATTAGCAGTTTCATAATCAATTGTTTTGCATCTTTGAGAAAGAAATCATAACATAAATTCTAAACCAAAAATAATATTATTATGAAACAGAATATGGGATCCGTAGACAAAATAGTTAGAGCATTATTTGCGTTAATTGTAGGTCTTTTGTATTTTTTTGAAGTGATATCTGGCGGCTTTGCAACTGTACTTGGCGTTTTGGCTGCTATTTTTTTAATAACCTCCGTGGTGGGATTTTGTCCACTTTATTCGGTTTTTGGTATCAGAACCAATAAAAAAGATCAATCATCATGATTCATCTTTAAATCCTATACCAAACACCCTTTTCATCCCTAAAAAATGCCCATTGGCAACAAATTCTAGTATAAAAAAACCAAATCCTTTACTTTTGCTTTTCAACTATTTTCTTCATTTAAAAAAAATTGAAACCAAAAGTGCAAATCAAAAATATCAACAAAAGAAACATATGGGTCATTTTGGGTGTTGTCCTTTTTGTGTTGCAACCCCTGATTCTTCCCTCAAAAGCTGGAGATTTTTCCCAACCTTGGTATTTTGCTGATATTTCCAGAAATATATTGGGAAATGCTCTGATTCTTCTGTTTTTTGGCATCAATTATTTCTATTTGATTCCCAAACTGCTTTTCACAAAAAAGTATTTGGAATATGGGCTTTGTATGTTTTTTGGACTTTTGGCAGTTGTGATGTTGCCCAGAAGCATTTTTCCTCAGCCTTTTGGACCTCCACCGATGATGGGGCCTCCACCCCACATGCAACAGGAAGGGTTTTTCTCCCATCTACAATTGGTGTTTTCAGAGGTGGACCATCTGGTTTTTCTCTTTATAGGAATGGTATTTTTCTCTACTTTTTGGTTTGAAAGAATGCGAAACGAGAGAATCGAGAGGGAAAAACTCAAGGCAGAACTCTCTCATCTGAAAATGCAAATCCATCCCCATTTTTTGTTCAACACCTTAAACAGCATTTATGCTTCTGCCATCAAAAAAGAGGATAAAACCTCCGAGATGGTTTTGGTTCTTTCGGATTTTATGCGGTATCTGCTTCAGGATTCCTACCAAAATCAGGTATTGTTAGAAAGAGAAGTATCCTATATCGAAAATTACGTTCGCCTGCAAACTTCTAGACTCAGAGAAACCGTAACTATTTCTTTCACCCAAAATGGAGATTTTTCTGGCCTTTTGATATCCCCTTTAATTCTTTTCACCTTTGTGGAAAACGCATTCAAATATGGAGTGAATCCAGACCAACATTCGGAAATCATCATTGATATTTCTCAAGAAAACGGCATTTTGGATTTCCACTGCTTCAACCGAATTGTGAATTCTGAAAACACAGAATCTAGCAATATCGGGCTCAAAAACACCAAGGAGAGACTTTCCATTTTTTATCCCCAAAAACACAATCTGGACATTCAACAAGACCAGCAAACTTTTGTGGTTCACCTTAAAATTCATCTGGTATGATTACAGCCATAGCCCTAGACGACGAGCTTCCTTCCTTGGAAATCATCCAAC
Organism: Flavobacteriaceae bacterium; assembly: GCA_004359435.1. Lineage (GTDB taxonomy): Bacteria > Bacteroidota > Bacteroidia > Flavobacteriales > Weeksellaceae > PTET01. The sequence continues at coordinate 245,502 of PTET01000002.1, read as the reverse complement.
TGTTTTGTCAGAGATTGGACTTTGTGGATTTGCAAAAAACTTTTCTCAAAACCAGTTTGGCCAACGAATATTTGGAGCAAAATCCCGTTGACCTCATTTTTTTGGACATCAATATGCCCAGCAGAAATGGAATGGATTTCAAAAGAGCCTTATCGCAAGACACCATGGTGATTTTTACCACGGCTTACAAGGAATATGCACTGGAAAGTTACGAAGTGGGTGCGGTGGATTATCTGTTAAAACCCTTTGGATTTGAAAGGTTCAAAGTAGCGGTAGAAAAAGCCATGGAGCACAAAAAAATGCATTCCACTTCTGAAACTGGCTTTTTGTATTTTAAGGTGGACCATGGACTGGTGAAAGTGTTTTTTGAAGAAATTCTCTACATAGAAGGTCTGGACAACTACATCAAAATCCATCATACAAAAGGCAAACCACTGGTGGTGAGGATGACCATGGTGGGAATCTTGGAAAAACTTCCTTCCAGCCAATTTTGTAGGGTTCATCGCTCTTTCATCGTTTCTCTTAACAAAATCACCCTCATCAAAAACAAAACCCTCTTTTTGGGAGAAACCCAAATTTCTCTTGGACAAGCCTTTGAAAAAGATTTCAAAGAAAAAATGCCTTTTTGATTGGGAAATAAAAATGCTCTCTTTCCAAAACTTTGCAATTGTTTGAGTTGATTTGATTGTTTTTCTGTAATTTAACTTGAAATCAAAACCAAAAAAATCACAAAATACAATGATGGATAGAAAAGATGCATTCAAGACACTAAGAATCTTGGGGGCAATTTCACTTTTTGGATTCTCCACAATACTTTCTTCATGCAGCAAAAATTATAAAACGAGTTCTGAAACAAGAAGTGACTCCAATCCAATGGAAATCCCAACATGTAATTCCACCGATGATTTTGACAAAATGCTTTGTTTGATAAACACTCTGAAAGCTCAAATGGATGAAAATCAACTCGCAAAACTACAATTGCCCTACTCAAAATCCTCAGCGACAAAATGGTCTAATTTGCCACAAAAAGGACTATTGCTCAACAAAAGAGTGGGTCTCAATTTGGGAAGCATGAACCCAACCCAAATTTCCTATGCCAAAGCACTCATCAAAGAATTATCGGGTTCCAATTATTCAAACGAAGGTTGGAATGAAATAGAGCAAATCTTAAGTTCAGACAACTATATTCATTCTTTAAACAACAGAGATATGTATGGTTCCCCAAATTATTATTTGTCTATTTTTCCAATGCGATAAGATGGTCTAACTTTCCTCAAAAACTCTTCAATCTCAAAAGAGTGGGACTGAATTTTGGAAGCATGACAGAAACACAAATTTCTTATGCAAAAGCCCTTATCAAAGAACTGTCCAGTAACAGTTTTTCAAACGAAGGGTGGGACGAAATTCAGCAAATTCTCAACGCAGACAATTATCTCAATACCGTAAATGCAAACGGTGGCTATGGTTCTGCCAATTATTATCTCTCCATTTTGGGTACACCAGCCAAAACGGGAACTTTTGCCATCCTTTTTGGAGGGCACCATTTGGCATTTCAAAACACCTACAAAGATGGAGTGATAACGGGAGTAACTCCTTCTTTTCGTGGAATTGAACCTGTGGGAACATTCAGTTACAACAACGTACTCAATATGCCCTTGGAGCAAGAAAAAACAGCATTTGTTGCAGTTCTGAATTCGTTTTCAACCTCACAGCTCAGTTCAGCAAAATTAAGCCCAACGGTTTCAGACCTTGTCGCTGGCCCTCAACAAGACAGCAATATTCCTTCTACCTATTCTGGAATCAAAGTTGGAAATCTGAGCTCTACCCAAAAAGATTTGGTACTTTCTGCTATCAAAACCTATGTTTTGGATGTGGCGGAATATAGCAGTTTCTTGGCTGCATATCAGAGCCAACTGGATGAAACCTATGTTGCGTATTCAGGAAATACTTCTTTGAGTGTAAGGGGAGATTATTTCAGAATCCATGGACCCAGAGTTTGGATAGAATTGGCAATTCAGCCCGCAATTGCATTGCCTCAGCCCCATATCCATTCAGTTTGGAGAGACAGATTAACCGATTACGGAGGAAATTGATTTTGTCGCATTTTTTGCCCACAAAAAACAACCGTTTACCACAAATTTGGATTTTCCTTTTTTAAAATTTCTTCCTTTGTTTCATAGAAATGAAGAAAACAAAAAAAGAAATAAAACAGAAATTTCACAAACCATATTCAATAACATTAAAAATTCAACCCATGAAAAAGAACATTTTCACCTTGTCTTTGGCTACTCTAGCAACTGTATTTGCTTTGCAATCTTGCCAAAATTCAGATTCAGACAATCTTTCTTCCCAAACAACTACCCAAACCTCTACCCAGAGTGATACAGCTGCAAGAGAAGTTTTGGACTTCTTGCAAATCTCTCAGAGCTCTTCGGATACTTTGACATCCACTTCGGATACACTCAAACATCACAGAGGGCACCACAACATCACCCAAATAGACATTGCCACTCTTCCAGAGGCCATCACAAGCTATATTTCTACCAATTATGCTGGAAGCACCATCAATTTGGCTGGAACGGATGAATCTGGAAACTATTTGGTAAAAATCACCAAAGCAGATGCAACCCAAACTGGACTTCTGTTTGATGCTAGCGGGAATTTTGTTTCTGAAAGAGCCAAAAAAATGCACAACCACGGAACAGAAATCGATTCTGCAACCCTTCCTGAAATCACCAAAACGTACATTACTACTAACTACGGGACCGCTACCATCCACAAAGCCATTCAAGAAACAGATGGAAGCTACAGAGTGATTTTGGTGTTGACCGATGGTTCTTATGTAGGTTTGTCCTTTGATTCCACTGGAAACTTTGTAGCACTGGCTACGGTAAAAGACAAAAAAGGAAACAAAAAAGGCAAAGGAAGACATTGATTTTTCATTGAACCTATTGAAAAAATCCCTCACCAGAGGGATTTTTTTTGTTTTAAGTCTTGGTTTGATACATAGATTTCTTAAAATCATTATTTTTAAATATCTTTAATCTTTGATAATCAATAAACTCAGAGGATATGCAAAACAAAGTTTCCATTCCAAGCCCTTGCCATTATGGTTGGGAAAACATGAACCCCAATGAAAAGGGACGATTTTGCGATTCTTGCCAGAAAACCGTGGTGGATTTTTCTACTATGAGTACAGTGGAAATTCAAAATACCATTTCTGAGTTAGGTACACAAAAAACCTGTGGGCATTTCAAAACCATAGATACAGATGTTCAGCTTGGTTTCGTTCAAAAGCAGCTTCTTTTGATGCACAACTGGGTGGATACCAAAGTAAAACAAAACTTTTTCAGAACCGTTGCTCTTTTTGCCATTGGTTCGCTTTTAACTCTTTCTGGTTGTGATTCAACCACAGAAGGAGAAATTGCTCCTCAAAAAATGGAAGATTCCATCAAAGCCAAACCTAGCAATACACCAAAATCTCTTTCAGATAGCATTTCTCTGAAAAAATAGGTTTGGGTATCGAAATTTTTCTAACTTGATGTTTTAAAATACTCTCAAACCAAACCCTCAAAAATAAACTATGCCAAATTTTAAGACTTTTTTGTTTCTTTCGTTTTTTTGTTCTTTTTTAAGTTTTGGACAACAAATACAACAGTCCAATACATTGAAGGTTGGAGAATCAATAGTGCTTTCTGTGAATCCCAAAAAACGGACAAATTTGGCCAACATTATGGTTGAGAAAGGGCAGAGGTACAAAATCACTGCAAAAGGGCAGTGGCAAGACGCAACATTCCCACCAACCGATGCCAATGGATTCGTTGGATTTACCTTGCCGATGAAAGTCGGAAACAACCTGAAAGTTTTGCCAGAAGAAAATTATATGATGCTTTTGGCACAAGTGGGCAAAATCTATACGCCCATAGGTGTGGAGCGTGAATTTACTCCTCAAAATTCTGGGGAGCTCAATTTCTTAACCAACGATGCCCGTTTCTTTTTCGGTAGCAACCATGGGGATATAGAGGTTACTGTGGAAAGACTAGATTAGGTTTCCAAAAGAATCCGTCTTACATTACAATTACATGTTGAATCGAATTTTTATTTTCTTATTAAGTCTATGGTTATCGCCTCTTTCTGGTCAAGAGTTTCAACCCAGAATATTGGTTTTGGCTCCAAACGAATTTACCTATGATAAAGTTTTTGAGAAGGAGATAAAGTCGAAAAATTCAGAACTGGCTAAGGGTGAGGCTCATCAAAAGTTTGAGTCTATCAATTTTGAAGATTTTAAAGACGAAGAGAATATTAAATTGATGGCTCTTTCTGAAATGAAGTATACCGAAGATTTAAATTTCTCTACACAAATAAGTTTGTTGGCATATCAGTATCTATCATATATTCTGTTGGAAAGATTCCCAAATGGAAAAATATTAATTTCCAAACAAACTTCAACCGGAAGTATAGATGAGTATAAGAAATTATCTGAAAGTCAAGATGTTGATTATGTATTGAATTTTTCTAAAGTTGAATTGTTTAAAAACAATGGGCAGAATTTTGTAAAATTAACTACCCAGCTTTATGATAATTTCTCCAAAGAGGTTGTAGTGAAATCTGAATATATCGGAGACAACAAAGATCGTGGAGTATATATGTTTAGTTGTAAAAACAATTCTATCGATTGCAACGTTACAAATGCATTGTATTTGGTATTAAAAGAAGTTATCGGTGAAATAGCAAATCATAACCCTGTCTTGATCAAAGGAAGAGAACTGGCCAAGCTTAGATTTGATGAATTAACAAACAATTACTATTCAAAACCATTTGAAAAGAATTTTTTGGAGTCCATTATTGGCGATTATAAAACTGAAATTGATTTAAACAAGCAATACCATTTGATTTTAGATTCAACCCATTCTAAGTTCGTTTCATTTTTTATCCAGGAAGATACTGGACCAATAAATTTCGATGCTTATATGGTAATAGGCGTAAAGCACAACGGCAAATGGTATTTGGAAAGAATAAATAATCTTAGTTTTAGCGCTAATACTTTAGAAGAAGCAAAAAAGGAATATTTCTCTGGTTTGGCTGGTTTTAATTTTTTTAAAGAAAATTCTGTTGAGTTTAATCCTGATTTTTGGGAAACAAATCTTTTCGAAAAAGTCAAATTTCTAACAGATGAACAATGGGACATGCACAAGTTTGGCGACTGGGAATCCCTTGAGCAATATAATAAGCAATACGTGGGCCTTTATAAGATTGTTGCAGATCAGATGAGATTGAATTTTAAATCGGAGAATGAGAATTTCAAGCAAAAAATCTCAGAAGAGATTTTTCTACCCTTTTATCATAAAATTGTAGAACAAAAAAACAATGAATTTGTTAAGTATTCTACAATGTTTGACAGGCTAAATCTAATTTTCCCACAAGACAAAAGGGTAGTGCTAAATCCAATTGCTATAACAGATAATAAAGGAAACAAGAACTTAAAGTATATCGTTTATATTAAGGAAGAGAATTCATTCTACCAGTGGACATATTTTCAACCTATAAATTTGCCAAAAAATGACTGGCATTACGGGACAGATGTTATAAATCAATTAGGAAAATTAACCAAATGGAATTTTTCTTATCCTGTCTTAGAGGATGATAATTTTTGGGAAAATTATGTGTTATTAAAAGAAAATGGACAATACAAATTTTTAAAAAAGCTCAACTAAATAGAAAAAAAGTTCACTTAGCCAGTTTCTGGCATTATTTTAGCATTGAACTTGAATAATCATTTAACTAATCTTATGAAAATTTTAAAACAAACCATTTATTTCGCTTTGGCATTAGCTTTGATAGTATCTTGTGCAACAGTGTCTGCAAGTTCAGATGCCGAGCTTTTGGCTAAAGACCATCAAATTGTTGCCATATTACCTCCTGTGGTGTCCATTACTGCAAATAGAAATACAGATTCCTATACTTTAAAGCAACAACAAGAGGCGGAGTCTCTCAATTTTCAGAATGAGTTGTATTCTTGGATGCTAAAACGCAAATCACAAGGAAAGATGTCTAAAGAAATACAAGATTTACAAACCACCAATGCAAAATTAAAAAGAGCAGGTTATCCAGAAACGCCACTTACTACCGCTGAAATCTGCGAAATTTTGGAAGTAGATGGTGTACTAACTTCTAATTTTAGACTTAATAAACCATTTTCAGATGCTGCAGCCGTTGCCCTTGAGGTTCTTGCTGGAGTTAGTGCTTCCACAAACCAAGTTCAGGCTTCTCTATCCATTTTTGATTGTCAAAACAAGAAGTCGATTTGGAACTTTGACCACGAAATGTCCGATGGCGTTGGAAGCACTCCGACAACCCTTGTTGATGAATTGATGAGGCAAGCAAGCAACAAAATGCCCTATGTTAGCAAATAACAAAAAAAGAACTTAGCCAGAGCCCTTTGAAATGTTTTTCGAAGGGCTTTTTTGTTTGTTATTTTCTGGTTTTTGTTAGGACAATTTTTCTATCTTGGACTTTCCAATTTTTTAAATTGATTTCATAAATACAACACAAAAATCCTCTTGAAAGAACTTTTCAATCATTTAAAAAACAACAAGTACGAATGGCTGCTTTTTGCACTCATTCAACATCTATTTATCGGCATTTTCTTGCGTGACCTTCCTTTTTATACCAAAGTCATTTGGCCTATCAACATGCTGGTTTTGGGTGTTGCTTCCACTGGCGTATTTGTTGAAACTGGTTTTTGGAAAAAAGTGGTCAAAAACATACTTTTTATTGTGGTTTTGGCCATCCCCATTGGGCTTACCTTTTTTAAAGGTAATCAAGAGTATTTTGCCTTTCTGAATGTTACTTATGTATTGTATTTTTCCTTCATTTTTGTAGAAGTTCTCAAATATCTTCTCAAACCCAGTTATATCAACACAGACATCATTTCTGCTTCTGCCTGTGGTTACTTTTTGCTCATTGAAATCTGTACTTTTTTGCTTCAGTTTTATGTGTATCATAGCCCTGGTTCTATCAAAGGATTGGATTTTTCTAGTCCTTCCAATACTTATATCGATTTGGTGTATTTTAGTTCCATCACTCTAACCAGCATAGGGTTTGGAGACATCACCCCAAGTGCCCACAACACCAAACTCATCACTTCCTTTTTCGGAATTGTAGGGCAGTTCTATTCTGTGGTTTTGGTTGGGATTTTGATTAGTAAGTTCACCAATGGCAATGATAAATTGTAAATGGTGAATTGTAAATGAAAACAATGAAAGAGAATACAGTTTACAATATTTCAATACACAATAGCAACAACCAAAAATTAACCATTAAACATTAATCATTAACAATTAAAAAAGTGCACGCAGGCAAATCTTACAAATTTTCAGAATTTATCCTTTGGACAAGGAGAAACATCTTTATGGCTCTTATTTTGAGTGCCATTCCCGTGTTTTTGTATCAGGTTTTGGGACTGAAATTCTTTTGTGTATTATGGTCCCCATATTGGGATTTCCAAAGAAGGTAAAATAGGGGAGATTCACCGTTTTGGACAGTCCAAAAATACGGGTTGTTGTGGAGCTGCAAAAGGAGCGTTAAACAAACTTATGGCAGGGGAAATTGCCCAGGGAAACATCACTGAGATGGACTACCAAATGAACACCATAGAACAAATTCTGCTCAATGAAAAAGACAGAATTTTGTCAGCTGAGACTCCACTTTATGAAGCCACCGAAGTTATTTATGAAGCCATAGACAAAAGAATTTTGGAGCTGGTAGAAAAAACCAAATACAATTGCAAATATGTAATTTTGATGGGTGCGATACTTATTAACAGTGATACAGATATGGGCTCTTTTACCCATACCAAACGTTTTGAGGTTCTGGATTTGACAACCGGGAAAACCCAATGTTTGATGAAGGATTTTTTTAATTGATAATTGATAATTGATAATTGATAATTGATAATTGATAATTGATAATTGATAATTGATAATTGATAATTGATAATTGATAATTGATAANCCTTTGAAAATTACAGAGCCATCTTAAGAGAAGCCTTTGACAGCGGAATCACCCATTTCGATTTGGCAAACAACTATGGACCCCCAGCAGGATCTGCAGAAGAAAACTTCGGACTTTTGTTGAAGAAAGATTTTATGGGTCACAGAGACGAAATGATCATCTCCTCCAAAGCAGGATACCACATGTGGGATGGGCCTTATGGAGAATGGGGTTCCAGAAAATACCTCATTTCTAGCTGCGACCAAAGTCTCAAAAGAATGGGATTGGATTATGTGGACATTTTTTATTCACACAGACCAGACCCCAACACACCGCTGGAAGAAACCATGGGTGCACTCGACAGCCTTGTGAGACAAGGAAAAGCCCTCTATGTGGGTCTTTCCAATTATGACCCGATCCAAACCCAAAAAGCCATTGAAATTTTGAACAAGCTCGGTACGCCTTGTTTGATTCATCAACCCAAATATTCTATGCTGGTTCGTGACCCAGAAAATGGACTTTTGGACGTACTTGAGAAAAATGGTGTTGGATGTATTCCCTTTTCACCCCTCGCACAAGGTCTTTTGACCGGAAAATATTTGGGAGGAATTCCAAGTGATTCCAGAGCGGCCAAAGATTCTGGATTCTTGCAAAAAGACGAAGTAACACCAGAGGTTATAGGAAAAATACAAAGCCTCAATGAGCTTGCCCAAAAAAGAGGACAAACTTTGGCACAAATGGCATTGGCATGGCTTCTCAAAAACCCTGTTATCACTTCTGTTTTGGTGGGAGCCAGCAGTGTTTCTCAATTGAAAGATTCTCTGAAATCTACCCAAAACACGCAGTTTGATGATGCTGAGATCAACAAAATCGAAGAAATACTAAACTAACTTTAATACTTTATGTTTACTGTAGATCAAATTGAACAAGCACATCAAAAAGTGCAATCGGGAGCAGATTTCCCAAATTATATAAGGGAAATAAAGTCTTTTGGTGTAAAAGGATTTGAAACTTTTGTTTTTGATAGCCATACCGTGTATTTCGGAGAAAATAATTTCACCACTTCTTCGGATCCCAAATACGATGTTTTGGACATTTCAGACCAAACCAATCAAGAAGCGTTTATAGCAAAACTCAAAGCCCACCAAAGAGGAGAAACAGATTATTTCACCTTTTGCACAGATTGTTCCCAAAATGGCATTGAGAGATGGGTGGTAGATTTGCAAGAGATGACTTGCATTTACTATGACAAAAAAGCAAACCAAATTTTGGTAGAAAAAATTCCAAGTTAATTTTCCTTTTTAATATTGAATCCAAAACTCAATTCAAAATTCTATCCAAAACAATCAAAATAAAACAGATGAGCAAACAAATTTTTGTGAACCTAGCGGTGAAAAATGTAAACAAATCCATGGCATTTTATACTGCTTTGGGTTTTGAAAACAACCCTCAATTCTCAGATGAATCTGGAAAATGTATGGTTTGGAGCGAAAGCATTTTTGTGATGCTTTTGTCCCACGAAAAATTCACCTCTTTTACCAGCAAACCCCTCTCTGATACCAAAAATGCCATTGCTGGGCTTTTTTCTCTTTCCTTTGAAACGGAAAAAGAGGTGCATGCTGTCATGGAAAAAGGACTCAAAGCAGGAGGGATTGAACCCAACGAAATGCGAGATTATGGTTTTATGAAACAAAGAACCATAGAAGATTTTGATGGTCACACTTGGGAGATTTTCTTTATGGACATGAGCCAAATGCCTGCTTGATAGTTGAAGTTATTTCTACTTAGATTTAATTTTGATTGGAGAAAATTCTGAAAAATAAAACACATAGATTATGCAAAGAAGAAAATTTATCAAAAACACACTAACTGGACTTCCTCTTTTGGTCTTGATGCCCTCTGTTTTCTCCAGCTGTGGGGAGGATGAAAAAGTAGAAGAAAAAGTACTTTCCAATGGAAAAAAGGTGATTGTAATTGGGGCGGGAATCTCGGGTCTAGCTGCAGCCAAAAAACTCAAATCCAAAGGGTTTGAGGTGCAAATTTTGGAAGCTTCGGACAAAGTAGGAGGAAGGCTTAGAACAGACAGGTCCTTGGGCTTTGCTTTTGACCAAGGTGCCAGTTGGATTCATGGAGTAAATGGAAATCCCATCACTTCTCTTGCAAAGTCTGCTGGGATGCAAACGGCCATCACAGATGATGAGAGTTTTGTAAGTTATGATTTGGGTGGAATAGAGCACTCAGATGCTGTTTTTGCTTCCCAAGAAACCAAGTTTTATAATATGCTGGAAACCTTGAGTGGAAGCGGAAATCTCAGCCAAAGTTTCGAGACCGTTTTTGCAAGCCAATATCCCAGCTATACCCAAGATAGACTTTGGAAATTCTTTCTTTCAACCTATCTCACCTTTGATACGGGTGAATTGAATCAACTTTCTTCTTTGTATTACAATGAGGGCGAGGAGTTTGGTGGAGAGGAAGTGATTGCCACAAGCGGCTATGATACCATTCCCAATTATTTGGCAAAAGGCCTAGATGTAGGTACTGGCCAAAGGGTTTCAAAAGTTGATTATACCGGTTCTAAGGTGAAAATCACCCACAATGGAAAGTTATCAGAGGCGGATTATGTTCTGGTTACGGTTCCTCTTGGAGTTCTCAAAGCGGGGAAAATCAGTTTTACCCCTTCGCTTCCAACAAATAAACAAACCGCAATTGACAAACTGGGCATGAACTGTGTCAACAAATTTGTACTGGTTTGGGACAAGGCTTTTTGGGATGATGTTCAGTACATTTCCTACACTCCAGAGACAAAAGACAAGTTCAACTATTTTGTGAATTTGAAAAAAACAAACGGTCTAAACGCCCTGATGACCTTTGCTTATGGAGATTATGCCAGAAGTACAGAAATTATGGGAGATGCCCAAATCATCAGTGAAATCATGACCCATCTTCGTGACATCTACGGAAGCCAAATTCCAGAGCCAAAGAGCATGCTCAGAACCAAATGGAACAGCGATGAAAATACATTAGGGGCATATTCTTTCACCGCTGTGGGAACAGAAATGAAACATTTTGAGGATTTGGCAGAAGAAGTGTCCGGCAAACTGTTTTTTGCTGGGGAACATACCGAGGTGGATTATTTTTCCACCGCCCACGGAGCGTATTTGAGCGGAATTCGGGAAGCAGACAAAATAATAGATTTGGTGTAAAATTTTAAAAAACCAAAAATATGAGTACAACAGCCAAAAACCCTTTTGCTTGGGTGGAGATTTATGTCGATGACATGGAACGAGCCAAAAAATTTTATGAGCAGGTATTTCAAATTCAATTATCTCCCATGCAAGCCCCTGGCGAATTTGGGGATTTGGAAATGTTTTGTTTTCCATTTGATGAAAAGGGAGATTTTATCTCTGGAGCTCTTTGCAAAACAAGTGATATAAGACCTTCTTCGGGTGGAACCATTGTCTATTTTACCTGCGAAGACTGCTCTATTGAAATTTCTCGGGTAAAGGCCGCTGGTGGAGAGGTGATTCAAGAAAAATCACCTATCGGAGACCATGGTTTTTGTGGATTGGCATTGGATACAGAAGGCAATACCATTGGGTTTCATTCGGATAAATGAATTTTTTAAAATTTTCAAAACAATCAAAATGAAACACCTTCTAACTTTACTTTTTCTTCTGCCTTGTTTGATATTCGGGCAGAAGGGATTTACAATTCATTTGGAGAATCCAGAACCTCGAGTGGGAGAAAAAGTGATTTTGACTTTTGAAATTGATTTTTTTGATGATTTTATTGAAAAAAACATCAATTCTGAAATCATATTGTCAGAAAATACATTCATACATGGTTTGTACACTAAAGGGATTAAAAAAGAAATTGAATTTAACAAGGTAGGATTGAATCAGGTTGGCCCATTTGAAATTGAATTCAATGGAAAAAAATATGTTTCCAATTCAATCCATGTCAATGTAATTCCCAAAATCACCTCTGAAGAAGGAATTCAGTTTAGAATCGCTCAAATGGAAGGGCAAAAATATCTCATTGTCGAGCAATTGCAAAAGACTACAAAAAATAATAATTCTAAAAATGATTTTCAAGCTATTGAAATCAGACCAGAATTAGGAGAATTCATTAATTTATCAGAGGCTTATAGTTCTGTAGAAACATCTTCAATTTTAAACAGTAGTTTTAATTTTTCTTATACTCGTTATAAAATTGATTTTGATGAAAATTTCGAAGGTGAATATGTTCTAAGTGAAAAAGACTTTTTATACTGGCCAAAAAAAGAGAAATTCAAGCCATTTTCAATTGGAAATCAATAATTTTCTGGATATAATCTCAATACATGAATACTTGTGGTGTTTCATCACTTTAGAACCACATGAAACAATCAAACTTAAATCAATCTTATGAAACAGCTTCTATTTTTACTTTTTCTTCTGCCTTTTTTTGTATTTGGGCAAAAGGTTTTTGAAATCAAAGACGGCTCGAAGTTGTACAATGCCAAAATCACCATGGAATATTGTGATGATACAGGTTGTTCTGGAGAGGGTTTGGTTCAAATCACCAAAAAAGAGGGAAAATTTTCTCAAACGCTTGTTTCAGAGGATTTGTGGTTTTATTTGGATGAAAAACAAAAACCATCGGTTAACATCATTCAACTCTACGATGAGCAAAGTCCCTTGATATTTGAGGATTTCAATTTTGATGGCTACCAAGATTTGGCCGTTCGAAATGGAAACCATAGTTCTTATGGTGGGCCTTCTTATGATGTTTATGTTTTCAATATTACAAGAGGAAAATTTGTAATCAGCGATGAACTCACAACCCTCGCCACGGAAAATTTGGGAATGTTTCAGACAGATTCCAAAAGAAAAAGACTTATCACCTTTAATAAAAGTGGTTGCTGTTGGCACGTTACAACAGAATATGCGGTGATTCCCAAAAAGGGCCTGCAAAAAGTATATGAACTAGAAGAGGATGCCACAAATTCAGATGGAGAAACCGTTTCTGTCACCACCAGAATACTCAAAAATGGAAAATGGGTTGAAAAAACCAAGAAATACAAACTCAGTGAGTTTTATCCGGAATAAAATAAATTAACACCTAAACCGATGAAAAACATATTTGGAGAACCCCTGCAAGGTTGCTGTTCAAATCCCATGACAGGATTTTACAGAGATGGATTTTGCAGAACAAGCGATGAAGATTTTGGAAAACATACCGTTTGTGCAATTATGACCGAAGATTTTCTGGCGTTTTCAAAACAAAGAGGAAACGACCTTTCCACTTCCCGTCCAGAATACGGTTTTGTAGGGCTCAAATCAGGGGACAAATGGTGTCTGTGTGCTAGCCGTTGGAAAGAAGCTTTTGATGCGGGAAAAGCACCGCTGGTTGTTTTGGAGGCGACCAGCGAAGAAACTTTGGATATAATCCAAATGCAGGATTTGATTTCCCACGCATACAAAGAAATTCAACCCCAAAATGGATAGGCTCAATGAACTTATAAAAAAAGAATGATGAAAAAATGGTTATTAACTCTAGTCTTTCCTTCATTGGTTTTTGCTCAGAATATCCAAGAAATAGATTCTCTTTCACAAGTGATGTGTAGGGAGTTAGAAAAGACAAACCCAAATGATCTACCCCAAGAAAGACTGGGTGATGTGTTTGAAAAAGTAATAGTGCCTTATGTAGAAATGCAGCCCATTAAAATTCAGGGACAAGTAATGGAATTATTTTATTTTAGAAGCCAAAGAGTTTGCGGATTATATTTGGATTTGTTATCTGAGGCTCTTGATTCTCCAACGCCCATGAAAAGAGTTAAAGAAGAACCTGTTTCAACCATTTCTCAGCAAGATTTGGATATTTTTAAACAAAACAAGCGATTTTGGTACAGAGAAAATGACGGAACCAAAACCAAAGTAACGCTCTCTGGTGGAAATTGGAAAAGCAATTATAGCGATGGAACAAAATCGCTCTATTCTTTGCATTGGATTTCTTCGAATCGATTTGAAGTCGCATATATCAAATCGAACAATCATAGATCTAAAATGAATCTGGTAGGAGACAAATATCAATACAAGATTTTAAGCAGAAATGGATCTGAATTTACCCTTTGCGAATGGGTAGAAGGCATGAACAAATATTCTATTTTTACTTTAAACCTTTAGGATTTAGAAATCTTTTCAAAATTCATATCTTGTATGAGCAATACTAATCCTTTAAAATTGAAGGATCTAAAAACTTGAAACACATGAAACATAAATTATCTATACTTTGTCTTTTTTTCTTGGTATTCATGGCAAATGGTCAAAAAAGGAAAAACACAAATAATTCGGAGGCCAGTCAAAAATCAAGGGACAAGCAAGTTGAAAAAGGTTTGTATTCAGATCATATTCTCGAAAAAATCACCAAAGAAATTTGTCTTTGTACAGATTCAATCTCACTGATTAACAAAAGCTCCAAGGAGGCAGCTCTTGAAATTTCAGATTGCATTGATAAATTCGTTTCGCCGTACCTCACCTTAAACCATAAATCTGTGGGTATGGCTAAAGGAGATCAAGCCCTTACAGTAATTGTAAATCCTGAATCTCAAGAATATCAAAAGGCTTATCGTGTTTTAGAATCTGAATTGATGGAGAACTGTCCTTCGGTTAAACAAACCGTTGCCAGCGAAAACACAGAAAGTGAAAATTCGGTTTCTAAAAATTTAGAAGCTATCAAGCAATATGACAAAGGAATTGTATTTCTAAAAAAGGAAGATTACAAAAATGCGTTGCCTTTCTTTCAAAAAGCCGTAGAAATAGATCCTAATTTTGCATTTGCATGGGATAACTTAGGATTATGCCATAGAAAATTGATGGACCTAGATGCTGCAATTTTCGCATACAATAAATCATTAGAACTCGATCCTAATGGGAAAATGCCTTTGCAAAATTTACCCATTGTGTATGTGTACAAAAAAGAATATCAAAAAGCCATTGACATGTTCGAAAGATTAGGGGAGTTAGACCCAAACAATCCTGAAGTTTACTATGGAATTGGCGTTATCTATTTTGAAAATCTCAAAGACTACGAAAAAGCTCTAGATTACATGTCTAAAGCCTATAATTTGTACACCGTTCAGAAGTCTCCTTATCGGGTTGATGCACAAAGAGTGATGCAGCAAATTTACTTAGACTTCAAACAAAAGGGAAAATTAGAATTGTTTGATCAAATCTTAAAACAAAACAATATTTCTTTGCAGTAAAAGCATAATTACTTTAAATCAACAAAATAATCCTTTAACTCATGGCATTACCCAATATCTTTTCCAAAGAAGTTTCCCAGCAAATCATCAAAAGAATTGACTTGTTAGATTCAAACAGCAAACCTTTATGGGGAAAAATGGATGCTGCAAAAATGTTGGCTCATTGCAATGTTACCTATGAGATGGCTTTTGAAAATATTCATCCCAAACCCAATTTTTTGGTTTCGTTGATGCTTAAGACTTTTGTAAAGAAACAAGTTACTTCAGATGCATTGTACCCAAAAAATTCTAGAACAGCGCCTGCTTTTATCATAAATAGCCAAAAGGATTTTCAAAAGGAAAAACAGCGTTTGCTGGGATACATTCAGAAAACTGTTGATCTTGGAGAAGATTATTTTCAAGGAAAAGAATCTCTTTCTTTTGGGAAACTATCCAAAGAAGAGTGGAACAATATGTTTTACAAACATTTGGATCATCACCTGAATCAATTTGGGGTTTAAAATCAATTAGATAACATTTTTTTTCTTTTTTTTTTGATTGGGTATTTTTTGTTTCGATATTTATCGTAATATTGCAATATAACGATATAATAAAATTTCCAATGGGCGTATCCAAAACAGAAGATTATACCGCGCAGCAAATTGAGCTTTCAACCCTAACCAAAGCTTTGGGGCATCCCGCTAGNAGAAGAGCTAGAAAAAATACAAAAATTGGATTCTTTGTCTGATTATTACAAATACAACAGCAAATCAAAACAATACTACCACTCTGCTTTAGAGAATGTAGGCTCAATTTCTGATAGTCTCACCAAAAACAAAATCAAAGCACTCATTAAGGCTAGCGAAAAGAATTACAAAGGTTCTATCTCTCAAATTGATACATTATTGGGAACAATTTCCGATAACAAACAGTCTTTGGGGGATTATCATGAAGTTTTAAAGGTGGTTTTAACGCTTTCTGAGATAGAAAAATTCCAAAAGGACAATCTTCCTTCAAAAGACAAATTTGAAAGACTCACAGCTTCTCAAAACACATTGATTCAAAAAATCAAGAAATTCATCCCAAACTTTTAGTTCTATATCATGTATCAAATTAGAAAAGCAACTTTTGAAGATTTGCCACAATTATCCATTCTTTTTGATCTTTATAGGTTTTTTTATGGAAAAAAATCAGACCAAAAATCTGCAGAAAAATTCCTTCATGAAAGAATACAAAATGGAGAATCAGAAATCTTTGTGGCAGAAGAAACAGAGGGAAAACTGGTCGGATTTGTACAATTGTACCCCATTTTTTCTTCTACCCGAATGAAAAAACTTTGGCTGCTAAACGATTTATATGTTTTAGAAGACCATAGAGGAAAGGGTATTTCTGTTTTGCTCATTGAAAAAGCCAAAGAATTATCCAGAAATACCCATGCTTGTGGACTGATTCTAGAAACAGCCAAAACAAACCATATTGGAAATAAGTTGTACCCCAAAACGGGTTTTGAGTTAGATCAGGATCACAATTATTACGCTTGGGAAGAATAAAGTTGAATTAAGAAGTTCTTTTTTCAAAGAAATGAGTAGATTTATTGTAGAAAATTATTTCTATGAAAAAATCTATCTTTTTACTCTATTTTTTTCTTATTTCCAACTTGTTGGTTAGCCAAACCACCGAAAATCAGAAAGGAATTAAACAAATTTCTGAGGCTATTTATACTCCCAAAGATAGAGTGAAAGATAGAAATATTGCCCTTCAAAATCATATTACTGAAGTTACATATTATGATCCAAGTGGAGAGATTACCCAGATTCATAATTATGAATTTGATGGTAGTCTTTGGAGTGTTGTCAAAATCACTCTGAATGAAAATGGAATCCCAACAAAAGGAACAACTACAGATGCAAATGAAAACATCCTAGAATTTTATGAAAACAAATTGAATGAAAAGGGTGAAATTATTGAACAAAACACCTATGATTCAAACAATCAATTAATTTCAACTCAAAAAAGCAAATTCGATTCTAAGGGAAACGAAATAGAAATTTTTTACGAGAATTTTAAATATAAATATACAAATTCTGAAACCCACCAGTTTGATTTAGATAATCGAGTTATTAAAAGTGTTTTTACAAAGAGTAAGGGTACAATGATAAAGACTGAAATTAGAACCTATCAATATGATGATCTTGGAAATTGCATCTTAGAGACGTATCAAAAGGAGGATGGAAGTATACTTTTAATTTATACTACCTATGATCAGCATAATAATTGGTTAACTGACAAATGGGTCGAAAATAACAAAGTTACCAATAGCACAAAATTTACCTATGTATATGACCAAAACAACAATTGGATTACACGAAAAAGATATACAAATGGTAAATTAGAAATGATTTGGGAGAGAAATATCGTTTATTATTAAGTAAAAAATAGTCCAAAAACCATGAAAATAACCCATCTACGCAACGCAACCATGCTTCTTGAAGCAGGAGATTTCAAAATTTTGGTAGATCCTATGCTTGGAAAAAAAGGAACCGCGGGTCCTCCTTTTTCTTTTATCAGATTCAAGGCACAAAAAAATCCCATTGTGGATCTTCCCACAGGTGCGATGGAGCAAATCCAAAACACGACACATTGCCTGATAACGCATTTGCATCCAGACCATTTGGATGGAGAAGGAGAGAGGTTTTTACGTGAAAAACAGATTCCGGTAATTTGCAGTTTTAAAGATGAAAAAGCCCTTCGAAAAAAGGGACTCAATGTTTTCCAAACCGTACAGTATTGTACAAATAGTCCCTTTTTGGGTGGAACCATAAGAGGAGTACGCGCGGTGTATGGAAGACCTTGTGAAATTTGCTCAAAATGCTCCCAAACATGTTATTGCCAACCACATGGGAGCTGTGAATCATTGCCCTACCACTCCAGAAGAACTGAAGAAAGAAATGGATAAAAACGGACTTCTAGACAAGGTTTTTGTTCCCAGAGATGGAGAGAGTAGGGAGTATTAAGAAATGTAAAATGATATGATAAACACGAAATCAAAAATATTTAAAGCTGCTGCAATATTGAACTTTGTTGTATGCATTTGTGCATTTTTGCTTTTTAGGAATGGAAATTTTGATCGTTTTCTGTTTCAGAAATCGTTGAACACTCTAACCAGTTCTAACGGAGGAACACCTGTAAAGACAATTCCAAATGATTCTATCAAAAGAGATATCAGAATGAGTTCCTCTAAAAGTATGATTTTAATGGAAGATACTTTTCCAAATGTTGATTCCATTGAAATATTCAATAGACAGAGAATGTATAGTTCAAAGTCAGGAATGGTGATGGATCCAATTGAGATGGAAAAACGAAGAGCCAGATATGATTCTTTACAAGAAATCCAAAAGACTCAGATTCCGATTCAACCTGAAAGCAAATTCAAACAATTCATGAAACGCATGTTTACTTTTTAGTAGATTATCTTCACAAATGAATCTTACGAATCTTCTTCTTTCAACTGGGTTGAGTTTGTTTTTTCTTGGGCTTGTTTTTATACCCATGGAAAAGGCATTTCCTGCAAAAGTCAATCAATTCGTTTTTAGGAAAAAATGGTTTCTGGATCTTTGTTATTTTCTTGGACAGTATTTGATTTGGAGTAGTTTGGTTCTTAAAGCGATTGAATTTTTTGGTCAATGGATTCAGGCTCAAATAGATATTCCATTTCAAACAACAATAGGAAAACAACCCCTTTGGTTACAAGTTTTGGAAGTTTTGATTTTGAGCGATTTTTTTATCTATTGGGCACATCGACTTCAACACAAGTACGATTTTTTGTGGAGATTCCACAAAGTGCATCACTCGGCTGAAACGCTTGATTGGCTTGCGGCTCATAGAGAACACCCCTTGGATTCAATCTATACCGTTGGAATTATCAATCTTCCAGCCATTCTTTTTGGATTTGATTTAAACTCCATTGCAATTTTGGTTGCTTTTAGAGGAATTTGGGCGATTTATATACATTCCAATGTTAGGTTAAATTTGGGATTTGTCAAAAAATTGATTGGTTCTCCTGATCTTCATCATTGGCACCATGACAAAGAAAGAGATAGGGGAAATTATGCAAATCTTTCACCCATTATGGACATAGTTTTTGGAACCTATGTTTGTCCAGATTTTGAGCCCGAAAATTTTGGAATTAAGGAAGATTTTCCTCAAAACTATATAGGTCAGATGATTAAACCTATGTTACCCAACTCTGTTTGGAATATATTTAACTCCAAAAACATTTCATCAAAATGAAAACCCTCCTGATTGTCCTATTTCTCTTTGCCATTTTGTTTATCCTCTTTTTGAATCATCCTATGTTCGGAAAACTGCCCAGTGGTGAGAGATTGGAGAGAATCAAAAAGGCAAAAAACACCCAAAACGGAACTTTTCAAAACCAAAACCACACCCCAGATTTTGCAGAAGGAGAAACCTATCTTTCGGTGGTTTGGTATTTGCTTTTTGGCAGAAACAAAAATCTCTCCCCCAAAACCCAAATTCCCTTCGAAAAGACAGACATCAACGCTTTGGACAACTATAAAGACTTACTTATTTGGTTTGGACATTCCAGTTACTATTTTCAGGTGGATGGAAAAAGATTCTTGGTAGATCCAGTATTTTCGGGTTCAGCCTCGCCCGTTCCATATTCTGTTGGTGCATTTTCGGGTTCCAACCATTATCAAGTGGAAGATTTGCCCTTTGTAGATGTACTGTTCATCTCCCACGACCACTGGGATCATCTGGATTACAAAACCATCAAAAAACTCAAAAGCAAAATTGGAAAAGTGGTTTGCCCACTAGGTGTGGGGGAACATTTGGAATATTGGGGGTTAGACAAATCCAAAATTGAAGAAAAAAATTGGGGAGAGAATTTGCATTTGTTTGAAGGATTTGAGGTGTTTTTTACTCCATCTAGACATTTTTCGGGAAGAGGACTGTTTCGAAACAAATCTCTTTGGACATCTTTTGTACTCAAAACCAAGGCGATGAACCTATTTTTGGGTGGAGACAGTGGCTATGATACCCATTTTAAAGAGATTGGAACCCAGTTCGGTCCATTTGATTTGGCGATTCTGGAAAACGGCCAGTACGATGCAAAATGGAAGTATATTCATCTTATGCCAAAGGAGATTCTTCTCGCCGCAAAAGACTTGGGTGCAAAACGCCTTTTGCCTGTTCATTCCTCTAAGTTTGCTCTATCGAATCACCCTTGGAAAGAACCGCTTCAAAAAATCACCCAAAACGCAAAAAAGGAAAATTTTCCCATTCTTACGCCCAAAATTGGAGAAGTCGTCTATCTAAAAGAGGAAAACCAGAGTTTTTCTGCTTGGTGGGAAGGGGTAGAATAAAAAATATCTCAATGAAAGCAAATCTATTTTTTCTTTGTTTGGTAACGTTTTTTTCATGTTCTGATAAACCAAAAGACATCAAAAAAGAAAATGCAATTTCAACTGCAAAAGAATCAAAAAAGCCATTGTTATATTCGAAAGAACCAAATGATAGTGCAGATTACAAACATCTTAAATACCAATTTTATAAAAGCAAATCTGGTAAGCTTTGTGAAAGAAAAATAGCCTTAGCAAGAAATCAAGAAAAATGTAATTGTGAATTTATTGTAATTTATGATAGCAACTATATTGATTATAATTTTAATCCTGAGAAATCAATAGATTTGAATGATGTGGTTGAAATCAATACTTATGTTGAATTTGATAAATCTGAATATTCAAAAGACAATAAAAATGTGTATTGTTTTCAAGGAAATTCGGATGGAGGAAGTAGGCAAATTGTTGAAGGTGCAGATTCAAAAACATTTGAATTACTACATGATTATGCTTGGGGTAGAGATAAAAACAATGTTTATTATCGAGGAAGCAAACTTGAAGGCTTGAATATCAAATACTTGAAGTTGTTTAAACCAATTGAAGATTCCAATGATTATCCCTTTTTGAAGTATGTAAAAGATAGCAGTCATGTCTTTTACGAAGATAATTTGGTTGAAGGAGCAGACGCCAAATCATTCAAACTGGTCTTGGGAAGGGAATGGGATTCCGAGGACAAAAATTACAAATATCTAGATGGAGCAAGGTATAATCGTTAATTGAAAAATTGACAAAGTAGGTAAATCTTTTTCTTTTCCCTCCAAATCGTAACTTTACCAAAATAACCCCAAGGTCTTGAAAGAAATTCTGCTTATTACCCCGCCGTTTACCCAGCTCAATACTCCTTATCCAGCCACGGCGTATTTGAAGGGGTTTTTGAAGACCCAAAACATCGATTCCTATCAAATGGATTTGGGGCTGGAGGTGATTTTGAAAATCTTTTCAAAAGAGGGTTTGGAGAGGCTTTTTGCGCTACCTTTTTTATCAGAAATAGAGAAAAGCGAAAACGCTCAGAGAATTATTTCTCTCAAGGAGGAGTACATCAAAACCATCAATTCGGTTGTTCTGTTTTTGCAGGGTAAAAATCCCAGTTTGGCAAGGCTCATTTGCAGCGGAGAGTTTCTGCCAGAAGCTTCTCGTTTTGAAGAGGTTTATCAAGGCGATAATCTGGATTTTGGTTTTGGAAATATGGGTTTTGCAGACAAAGCCAAACATCTTTCGACCCTCTATTTGGAGGATTTGTCCGACTTTTTGGTAGAATGTGTAGATGCCAATTTTGGTTTTTCTAGATATGGCGAAAAACTGGGCAGAAGTGCCAATTCTTTTGATGAATTGTACCAATATTTGCAGAATGAACCCAGTTTTGTTTTTTTGGCATCAATTTGCTCTGACCACCCACAGTCCCATTGGACAAAATCCGGAAGGTTATGGGATTGTTCCGAAAAGAAAAACCATCACTTTTGCCCACAACGATGTGGAATTTGAGGACAAAACAGGTATAGACCACAGCCAATTTTCCTTTGGACTCAAAAAGTCTTTGTACAATTATATGCATGGAGTTGGTTTTGAGATTCCCCTTGGGGATTGGTTCGATTTCAAAGTTCCAAAAACCACCATCCCGAAAGATTTTATAGAGAATTGTTTGAATGAACGGCCACAAGATTTTCAGGTCAAAAGTTCGGCCAGAATTCTTTGGACTGGGGCTATGCCTTCTTCTGAGATTTTTTCCAAAAACAAAAAAGGAAAAACCTTTGAACAAATGCGACTTTCTTTTTATCATTTGACAGAGACGTTTGACATCGTTTTGGACAAAGAAAAAGGGGAGTGGCTTATCAATACTTTGGAGAAAATCTCTCTGAAATCTCTCCAAAACAAAGACAAAACCAGCTTTTTGGAACTCAAAACAGACTTTGAGAATTCATTTGAAAATTTTGAACTTTTCTGGTTTTCCAAACCGATTTTTTCCCTTCGAGAGTTTGGGCTTTTGGTTTTGTGAGGGAAATATGTTCTGAAAAATAATTATTTGGCTATAAACCCAAAAGGTTCATCTTCATCAGAAAAATTATTGTTTTGGTAAGATTTGTTGAAGAAAATCTTTTATTGGTTGGGAAGAATTTAATTTTAGTTACAAATTAACTTACTGAAATTTTGGAAATATTTTCAAATTTAATGAACCATCGGATAGTTTCCATATTTCGCTTGTATAAATAATTCCTGTTTTTAAAATAACTTCACTTTCTAATACAAATGAATTTGAATATTCAGGTTCATTTGTATTATTGCCTTTTGTAGATGTAAGAGAAATCGAAAATTCTTTATTTTTTGTTGATAGAATAACTTTTAGTAATTTTTCTGGACATACTATGTTTATTACACGATTGGATCGATCACGTTCAATTTTCAATAAACCTAATTTTTCTAAAGAATATATAGGATTCCAAATTTCATTTCTACTGATTTGATTTTTAAAAATATTTCTTTCAATTTCTGAGAAAGTTTTACAATTTATAATTTGATGGAATACGTCATAAATTTCTTCCTCTAATTTTAGCCAGATTTTGTCTTTAATAATTTGATTTAATTTTTCTGTTTCATTAGCTACAGCTAGTAATCTTCGTTCTTCAAGCTTTATAGCTTCTTTTCTTTCTTTTTCTTGAATTTCTTTTTCTCTTTCTCTTTTGTATTCTAAGTTACATTTTTTACAAATCTTTTGGGAATAATTACTTCTACAAAATTTAATTATAAATGAACCTTTCGTTTCTACTTTTCTATCAAATTCAGATTGACATTCTTTACATTTTTCAACTACAACACAGTAAGATTTATCTTTAATTAATTTGGTGATTTTTGCTGGGTTTAAATTGTATTTTGCCTCGAGTTCTTTGTTGGTATTTACAAATGCATCATTTTCAAATAGCCAATAATCTTGAATAATCTTTTTTTCTGTTTCAGTAACTTCTTTTGAGAATACAATTCTATATTTTTTCATTTTGTTTGAATATTTCACTTTTTAGAATTCCAAAACTATATCAAAAACGAAATATGTGCAAGTTTATTTTTTAAATCATTTTGTGTTACATGGTTATAAATTATAAATTATATAATTAATATAATATATATATTAAACTAAAATTTAATATTTTATTTATTTTATGTATTTAAATAAATCATAGGGTGGTTAGATTTAGTTATTCATAATGGATCTTTAATAAAGAAATTTTTAGATATCTTAGTTTCAAACTTCACAATATGAAAAATAAAATAGTAACTCCAGAAAATTTGATGATTATATCTTTTATAATATGTGTTTCTTCAATTTTTTATAGTCTAAATAATGATAAAAAAAGAGTTAGAACCGAGTCAATTATTGGTGTAGTAGAAGATGTTTCGGTTATACCTACTTCTTGGAATGAACCTGTAAAAGTTCAAATTAAAACGGATGAGAAATTCATTATTGTTAGAGGTTCACCTCAAGTTAGTATCGGCAAATCTTTGATTGTTGAAAAAAATGGAGAAGAAATTAAAGAAATAAAAGATTCGAGAGGGAAGTGGTTTAAAGTTTATTGATTTATTAAAAAAAAACAAACCCATGAACAAACAATTTCTCCAAGACTATATCATTTTAGAAAACAGCAGAGTGAAATTGATTCCTTTTGATAGGGAAGAAGCCAAAAAGTTAGAAACCATCATTTTTGATGATTCCCTTTGGCAGTATATGGGCATGTACGTTAAAACCCAAGCCGATTTTGAAAAGTACATAGAAGATATTCTCAAAAACCAAGGAAAAACCCATTATGCTTTTTTGATTTTTGACAAGAAAACCAGCCAATTTGCTGGAAGTACAAGGTTTGGAAATATCAATTTTGATAGCCAAAAACTGGAAATCGGCTGGACTTGGATTGGCAAAACCTTTCATGGCACAGGGCTGAATCACGCCACCAAAAAAGCACTTTTGACATACTGCTTCGAGACCATTGGATTACAAAGAGTTCAATTCAGTGCAGATTTGGAAAATCTTGCCTCACAAAAAGCCATCGCAAAACTCGGAGCCCAAAAGGAAGGTGTGTTTAGGAACAATTACCTAGATTCTTTCGGAAACAACAGAGACGATGTCTATTTTAGCATCATTGTTCAAGAATGGGAAGAGGTAAAAAGGAAGTTTTTTTCTGGGGTGGAGTAAAAAAATGAAGTAGATTTATAGCAAATATCTTATTTCAAATGAAATACCTAATACCACTTTTTATTGTTTTTGTTATTCTTTTGGGTTATTCGAATCAAAATAAACCAAAACCCACTGCCGATCTAGAAAAGACAAAATTACAAGCCCAAAAGGCGCTAGAATATTGCAAAAAACAGAATATGAATACCGATTTCTGTATTCTTGTGGACATGAGTTTACATTCTGGTGTTAATCGTTTTTTTGTATGGGATTTTAAGAAACAAACCATTATCCATCGATTTTTGGTGGGTCATGGATGTTGCAACAATCCTTGGGGAATGGATTTTTCGAAAGCCAATCCAAAGTTTAGTAACCAAGATGGTAGCCATTGTTCTTCACTTGGAAAATATAAAATTGGACAAAGAGGACCCAGTGATTGGGGGGTGAAAACAAAATACATCTTGCATGGTTTAGAATCTACCAATAGCAATGCAGCGGCAAGATTTATAGTATTTCATTCTTGGGAAGTGGTTTCGGACACCGAAGTTTATCCCAAAGGAACTCCAGAGGGTTGGGGCTGCCCAACACTTTCCAATAATAGCTTTTTAAAGGTAGATTCCCTGTTGCAAAAATCGTCTAAAGCGACACTTTTCTGGATGTATTTGTAAAGTTGATTTTTCTTATAGAAAGATTAAGAGAAAAATATTGTGTTTTTCTTTATGTATTTTTTGATGCTTTTAACATTTTAATTTATTTTCATAAATAAACTTGTATTTTGCTTTAGAAAATAAACACCATCTATGAAATCAAAATTTACAATTCTTTTGCTCTTGCAAGCCTTCATTGTTTTGGCACAAAACACGGGACAAAAATATTTGGTAGGAGCAGCCAAACAAGAAATCACTTACTCGGATGAAGACAAGATAGGACTTTTTGGATATGGGTATTATCCACAAAGAACAGACAGTTTGAATCCTGCCTCATCTCAGACTTATACCAGAGCCATAACCATCAAAGATCCTGCAACAGGAAAAAGGCTGATTTATGTACATGCAGATTTGGGTGCCATTTTTAACCCAATAGTGGAAAGTCTGTTGAAAAGACTTAAAGCGGATGACCCAAGTTTTGATCCTACTACACTTATGGTAGTTGCAACTCATACACATACTGCACCCAGTGGATGTTCTTACTATTCTTCCTATATGTTGCCTACCCCAGGGATCAAACCCAAACTGATTGAATTTTACGGCGAAAAAATGTATTTGGCTGTAAAAGAAGCCCAGAAAAAAGAAAAACTGGCAACGATAAACATCAAAAAAGGAAGTTTTCCACCAGAAGTTCCTGTGATTTACAACAGGTCTTTGCAATCTTACAATCTCAATCCAGAAATACCCCAAGATTTCAAACAAGAAGATACCCATTTGGCTGCAAACCGAGAGGTACTTTTGTTCGATTTTCAGGATACAAGCGGAAAAACTTTTGCGGTGATCAATTTCTTTGGTTTGCATATCAATGAAATCCTAAATTTTCACAATTTCATCAATGGAAACAGCAAAGGATATGCTGGAATGATGACAGAAGAAATGCTTGGTGTAGATGCCATTGCCATTTATGCCCAAACCGCAGCGGGAGATGTAATTAGTGCAGACTATCACAATATTGAAAGATTCAACAAGCAGATGGGACAAATCATTGGAGACCCCAATTTCCATGCTTACAAAGAAGGAAGCATAGAACACGCCAAATGGGGTGGGAAAACCAATGCGGACAAAACCATGGAGATTTTGAAAAATCCAACTCAAATGCAAATTCACGGAGGACTTGCCTCAACCCTTGCTTTTGTGGATATGTCCAATGTATCGGTGGATACAAAATTCAAAATCAGCGACAAAGAAGAAAGAACTTCATCTCCAACCATGGGTATCGCAGCTCTTGCTTATACCAATGCCTTTGACGACAAACATACCCCTGCGAAGAAACTTTTCACTCCTATTTATGGTATATCACAGTTTATTTTTGCTTTCCAAAAACCTTTCTTAAGCAAAGAAGACAGAGAATATTACAAACACCTGATGGAAAGTCAGTCTCCCAAAAAAATCATGCTCAATGGAGAAACCAAAAGTACTTTGGGAATGAGACAAGAAACCCAGACCAAAAATCCGTTTCAAAAGATGCTTATCAATCAGATGGCAAGTTTAGATCCTGCTATTCAGGAATTTGTAAGACAAAGGGATTTGGGTGCACTTGAAGAACATACTTCCTTAATTGAGGTGCTTCCCAACCAGATTTTTAGAATTGGGAATGTAGTAATTGTGGGGCTTGCTACAGAAATTACCACCATTGCAGCCCAAAGACTTCAAAAAGCCGTTTTGGATGAGTTCAAAGGACAAGGGGTAGATATGGTGATCATTTCCTCCTATGCCAATGAATATTCTGGATATACTACGACCTATGAAGAATACCAAAACCAACGTTATGAAGCTGGACATACTGTATATGGAAAATATCAGCTCGCAGCTTTCCAAACTGTGTTTTCAAGACTTGCCAAAGACATGGTAACTGGGCAAAAAAAATCTCTGGATTACGGCTTAAGACCTCCAGTTTTTTCTCAACATGAACTTGAATTGCGTTCTAACCTAAAACCCTTAGAAGGTCTCGAAAGAAAAATGAATTTTGAGACTTCAGAAAAAGGGGAGAAGAAGAAGGTGAAAAAAGAGAAATAGACCAAATCAAAGTCAAACAAAAAATCCATCAAGGTTTCTTGGTGGATTTTTTTTGTTTTTATTTTGTTTTTAGTGGATTTTTCATGTAGAAACTCGTATTTTGCACTTGCAATCAAATACCATGTTTAAAATATGAAATCAAAATTTACAATTCTTTTACTCTTTTTGGCTGCATTCCAGACTATCTTTTCAAGACTTGCCAAAGACATGGTGACAGGGCAAAAAACTTCTCTAGATTACAGCATGAGACCTCCTGTTTTTTCTCAGCATGAACTTAAACTTCGTTCTAACCTCAAACCATTAGAAGGCCTCGAAGGAACGATGACCCTTGGTGCTACCGAAAAAACGGATAAGAAAAAGAAATAGGCAAAAGCAAATCAAATTCAAACAACAAAATCCATCAGGAACAAGATTTCTGGTGGATTTTTTATTTGTTGATATTGTATGGAATTTTGACATAAAGGCTTTCAAAAGTTTTCACTAATGAAAATTTTTGAACCTTAGGTAGCAACCTTACCATTCATGGTTTGGAGATGGCTTTTAGAACCAACAATGAGAGATTTGATCTAGAGTCAAAGCAACAAAAAAGCCCTGATTTAGTATAAAATCAGGGCTTTTGAAGAATTACAAAATATATTTAGACTACGCGTACATTTACAGCGTTAAGACCTTTTCTACCATCTGTTAATTCAAATTCTACTTGGTCACCGTCTTTAATTCGGTCGATAAGCCCAGTAGTGTGTACAAAATACTCTTCTCCAGAGTTATCTTCTACTACGAATCCAAAACCTTTGGTTTCGTTAAAAAATTTTACTTTACCTTCTTTCATTTTGATATATAATAATTAATGTTCCAAATATAGGCTATATATATCAAACCACAACTATAAATAAAATTTAATTTGAATTTGTCAAGAAAAAAAAGATGATTTTTGCCATTTTTTTTTATGAATTTTGGTCTTTGGATATAGACATATCATCTTCTAGTACTTTGGAATCATGTAAATGAACAGGCTTGGATTGCCCTTGGTTCATCTTGATAATGATAAACTGAACAGACATAGAGAAGAAAATTGAGAAGTACAGATAACCTTTGGGAATGCTGTGTACTTCAGATCCAAAAAACTCAAAATGCGACAAATGAGAAGCTTCGGCAAGCAGCATCACACCAATTAAAATTAAAAACGCTAACCCTAAAATTTGGATGGACGGATGGTCGTTCACAAACTTACTTACAGGTCCAGCGAAGGCCATCATAATTAGAACGGAAATAACTACTGCACTAATCATCAGCATCATTCCACCTTGGTATCCAAATCCAGCAGGTGGCGCTTCTAGACTAACCAGACCTATCCATATCAAATTATTTTTTTAGTGCAATTTCCTTGATTTAAATAAAACTTTACGATGCAATGTTACAAAGAATAATTGATTTTTCTTTCGGCTTGTAGTTTTGCATGCAAAATTTTGCCAAAAATAATCTATTTTTGCTGGGATAAGCCAATGGAAAAAATGGAATTTTTAGATTTTGAACAGCCCATACAAGAATTGATGGATCAATACCAAAAGTGTTTGCAGCTAGGTGAAGAAAGCGGTGTAGATATACAAAAAGCCTGCCTTGAGCTTGAAAAAACCATCGAAAAAACCAAGAAGCAAATCTATTCGAACCTAACGCCTTGGCAAAGGGTTCAGCTTTCTAGACATCCAGATAGACCTTATAGTTTAGACTATATCCAGGAGCTTACAGACGGAAATTTCATAGAACTTTTTGGAGATAGGCTCTTTGCAGATGACAAAGCCATGATTGGAGGGCTTGGGAAAATTGATGGACAAAGTGTAATGTTTGTAGGTCAACAAAAGGGTAGAAATACCAAAGACCGTCAAAAAAGAAGATTTGGGATGCCCAATCCTGACGGTTACAGAAAAGCACTTAGGCTGATGAAATTGGCCGAAAAATTTGGTATTCCCATCGTTACTTTAATCGATACTCCCGGAGCATTTCCTGGTCTTGAGGCCGAAGAAAGAGGACAAGGTGAGGCCATTGCCAAAAACATTATAGAAATGATGAATCTTAGGGTTCCTGTGGTAAGTTTTGTAATTGGAGAGGGAGCCAGTGGGGGAGCTTTAGGCATTGGTGTTGGAAATTTGGTCTATATGCTCGAAAACACTTGGTATTCTGTGATTTCTCCCGAGAGTTGTTCATCTATACTTTGGAGAAGTTGGGAGTACAAAGAGCAAGCTGCCGCTGCCTTAAAACTTACTCCCCAAGACATGAAAAAGATGAAAATTGTAGATGGAATTATTCAGGAAACGCTCGGTGGTGCACACTGGGGAATCGAAGAAACAGCAAATAACATCAAGAAAGAAATACTTTCATCCCTACAAAAATTGTCCAAACTTAGCCAAGATCAGCTGGTTGAATCTAGACAAAATAAATTCATAGATCTAGGCGTGTTCAAAGGCTAAAGCCAAAATTGTTCAAAACTATTTTTACTTATACAAACCAATCCAAAGGTAAAATTCTGTACCTTGAACTTCTTATTTTAAAAAATGCAGAACATTAACGCCCTTTACAATCAGCAGAAAAAACAAGGCCAAGTTATTGGTCTTGAAAAAGGCAAAATACCTCCTCAGGCCATAGATTTAGAGCAGGCCGTGTTGGGTGCAATGATGATTGATAAAAAAGGCTTAGATCAGGTGATAGATATACTTTCTCCAGAGATCTTTTACAAAACCGAGCACCAAGAAATCTATTCTGCCATTCAGAAATTGTTCAATGATTCTCAGCCCATCGATTTGCTTACGGTTTCTAACCAGCTCAAATTAAATGGAAAACTCGATTTTGTTGGGGGTGATTTTTATTTGGTAACCCTCTCTCAAAAAGTGTCTTCTTCGGCTCACATCGAATATCACTCTAGGGTTATTCAAGAAAAATACATACTTAGAAAACTCATTGAAGTTTCCTCAGGCATCATTCAAGAGGCCTACGATGATACCACCGATGTTTTTCAACTTTTGGATACCTCAGAAAACAATCTGTTTGAAATTACCAATGGAAGTCTTAAAAAAAGCTACGAATCCTCCGCAGATTTGGTGTCGCAGGCCATTGCCAAGATTACCGAAATGTCTAAGAAAGAGGGGATGAGTGGCGTACCTTCTGGTTTTGCAGAAATAGACCGGGTTACCTCGGGTTGGCAAGATTCAGATTTGGTGATTTTAGCCGCTAGACCGGGTATGGGAAAAACGGCTTTTGTGCTTTCTATGGCTAGAAGTATTGCTGTGGAATCTAAAACGCCCGTTGCACTTTTCTCCCTTGAGATGTCTTCTGTTCAGTTAATTACCCGTCTTATTTCTTCTGAAACAGGTATTGAGGCCTCTAAACTTAGAAAAGCAACCCTTGCAGACCATGAGTGGAAACAGCTTTATGCAAGAGTAAAAGCACTAGAAGAAGCGCCTATATTTATCGACGATACACCGGCACTTTCCATTTTCGATTTAAGAGCAAAGTGTAGAAGACTGGTTTCTCAGCATCAAGTGAAAATCATCATCATAGATTATTTGCAACTCATGACCGCAGGGGCAAGCGCCAGTGGAAACAGAGAGCAAGAAATTTCTATGATTTCTAGATCATTAAAAGCTATTGCTAAAGAATTAGAAGTACCTGTAATTGCCCTCTCTCAGCTTTCAAGAGCCGTGGAAACCAGAGGTGGAAGCAAAAGACCCCTTTTGTCGGATCTTAGAGAGTCAGGAGCCATTGAGCAAGATGCAGACATTGTAAGTTTTATTTATAGACCTAGTTATTACGGGTTAGATGCTTGGGATGATGAGCAAGGAACGCCATGTGCGGGTCAAGCAGAATTTATCATTGCTAAACACAGAAATGGTTCTCTTGAAAATGTTCGATTAGGATTTGTAGAAAATCAGGCTAAATTTGAGAATCTTCAGGACAATAACTTCAGCATGGGTCAATTTGAAAGCAGCATGAATGCATCATTAGAGCCTATCAGAGATCTCAGTCAGTTTTCATCAGACCCAGCTTCGGCTTTTGGGGTTGATCAAGATTCTAAAGACGAAGATTTTCCCTTTTAAATTAAAATAATTTACCTTGGTTTTCTAAAAAATGTTAAACCAAGCCTAAAATAATCTTGTTATTTCCTGCTCAAATTTAGATTACTACCCTATATTTGTGCTTTTAAAATTTAAATTCGACAAAAAATGCAACGAAAAGGTTTAGTCATTTTATTTTCATTGATACTCGCGGTAATCTGTTTTTTTAGTTTAAGTAATACTTGGTATGCAAACAAAGTTGAAAAAAACGCATTACTTCTAAGTGACGGCAGCGAAACTTCACAAAAATTGAAGTTGGATTCTTTGGCTCAATCTGATACTTTGAATCTTGGTTTTACAAAGTACACCTATGATGACTCTAAGAAAAAAGCACTTAATTTAGGTTTAGACCTTAAAGGAGGTTTAAATATGACACTTCAGGTTTCGGTGAAAGATTTGCTAATCAATTTGTCTGGGGAATCTCAAAATCCTAGCTTTTTGCAAGCATTGGCTGCCGCTGATGCCAAACAATCTAGTTCTAACCAAAGTTATATCGATGCATTTTTTGAGTCTTTTTATCAGCAAACAAAGTCGAGCAACATCAAACTTTCTTCCTCAGATATTTTTGGGAATTCGGGTTTAAGTCAGCAAATTACTGCAAACTCTACCAACCAAGAGGTTGAAAAAGTGGTTAGAGAAAAAGTAGAGGCTTCACTAGACAAAGCTTATCAAATTATTAGAGCCAGAATCGACCGTTTCGGTGTAGCTCAACCCAATGTACAAAGAGTTGAGAACTCGGGTAGAATTTTGGTTGAACTTCCAGGGATTAAAGATGTAAATAGAGCCAAAAACCTTTTGCAATCTACTGCCAAACTTGAGTTCTGGGAAGCATTTCGTCTTTACGATCCTAAAACTGGTGCACCAACAGAAGCTGGACTTTTGGCCGAAAACATTAAAACCTTAGATGCTAAAGGACAATCTGTAGCACTTTCGAAGTATTTAACCAATGATCGAGGCACTTATGTGGCTAGTATCAATGATACAGCCATGGTAAACAAAATTTTATCATCACCTTCGGTTAGAGCTTCTTTTCCAGCTACTTTAAAATACGCCAAATTGCTTTGGGGAGCCAAAGAAGACAAAGTTTCTAAAACACTTCCGCTTTATGTAATTAATGGAAGTAGGACAGGAAAACCTCTTTTGGATGGTGATGTGGTTACTAGTGCTAGTTATGACAGAGATATGAACACCATTGGTGGTGGACTTTACATTTCTATGTCTATGAATGCTGATGGAACTCAAAGATGGTCTGACATTACCAACCAATTTAAAGCTAGCTCAGAAAATGCCAATGATGGAAAACTGGTTGCAGTAGTTCTAGATGACTTGGTATATACAGCGCCTCAAATCAATCAAAGAATTACTGGTGGTCAGTCTCAAATTTCTGGAGATTTCACCCTGGATGAAGCCAAAGACATTACCAATATTCTTAATGCTGGTTCGCTTCCTGCCAAAACCAATATCATTCAATCTGAAATCGTTGGTCCATCACTGGGTAAAGAAGCCATTCAAAGTGGAATGATTTCTTTTGCCATTGCATTTTTGCTGGTGATTGGATGGATGATTTTGTACTACGGAAGAGCTGGTTTTTATGCAGATTTGGCGCTTATCTTTAACCTATTTTTGATTTTTGGAATCTTGGCTTCACTCAAAAGTGTACTTACCCTTCCTGGAATAGCGGGAATTGTACTTACCATGGGAATGGCAGTAGATGCAAACGTAATTTTGTATGAAAGAGTAAAAGAATGCTTGGCCAAAGGCATGCAACTCAAAGCAGCCGTTGCAGAGGCATATAGTATGAATGGAGGATTGTCTTCTATTGTGGATGCCAACGTAACTACACTTATCACTGCAGTTGTTTTGTTTGTATTTGGTGAAGGACCTATCAAAGGATTTGCAACTACGCTTATTGTGGGTATTTTTACTTCTGTTTTTACTGCAATTTATGTTTCTAGACTATTTATTGATGGAAGAATTGAAAAAGGAAAAGACGTATCTTTCTTTAATGGATTTTCTAAAAATTGGTTTACGGGGTATAACTTCGATTTCTTGGGAAAAAGAAAATTGGCTTATGCTTTTTCTTCTGTTCTTGTTTTGGTGAGTTTGATTTCTCTTGCCACCAGAGGAATGGATTTTGGAATCGACTTTGTGGGAGGAAGAAATTACACCGTTCGATTCGATAAACCCGTTGATCCAAGATTGTATGAAAAACAATTGGCCGAAGTATTTGTAGACAATCAAGGAAACAAATTTACTCCTCTTGTCAAAACTTTTGGAACAGCCAATCAAGTGAAAGTTACCACCAAATATAAAATTGAGAATGACGATCCAGCTGTTGAAACGGAGATTGTAGATAAAATTTACAAAGCCAGTAAAAACCTACTTCCTTCTGGTACAACACTTGCAAATTTTGCTACTGCGTCAAAGGGAAAAACCATTGGGATTATGTCTTCTGAAAAGGTGGGTCCAACCATCGCCGATGACATCAAATCGGGTGCTGTAATTGCAATTTTAATTTCGCTGAGTTTAGTGTTTGTTTATATCTTATTGAGGTTTAAAACCGCTCAGTTCTCTATGGGTGCTGTTGTAGCTGTTGTGCATGATGCAATTATCACCATGGGTGTATTTTCGATTCTAAAGGGGTTGGTACCATTCTCTTTAGAAGTAGACCAAGCTTTTATTGCTGCCATTTTAACGGTAATTGGTTATTCTCTAAACGATACGGTAATTGTATTTGATAGAATTAGAGAGTTTTTGGGATTCCAAACAGAAAACATAAAAAAATCGCAGGTAGAAAAAGTGATTAATGCATCCATTAATACTACCATGGCCAGAACCATCAACACTTCTTTTACTACTCTTTTTGTGATTTTCGCCATATTTTTCTTTGGTGGAGAAAGCATCAAAGGATTTATGTTTGCTCTTTTGGTGGGTATCGGAATTGGAACTTATTCTTCGGTATTCATTGCAACGCCACTGATGTATGATTTCTCTAAAGAAGAAGATTTATCTGGAGACAAAAAAAACAAATAACAATCCATGGTTTTAACAGGGTTTGCTTTTATTGATTCTTTTGAGATAGTCATTATTATGGTGGCTGTGGTACTGCTTTTTGGTCCACAAAAATTACCTGAAATTGCACGTGACTTAGGGAGTTTCATCTCAAAATTCAGGGATGCTTCTAGTTCGATAAAACAAGAAATTTTCAAACCTGTTGAAAATGTGTACAATCCACTAAAAGAAGATTTTGATACTCAGTTTCAAGAAATAAAAGATTCTGCGGATTCTTTTATTGAAAAAAACATGAAAGAAGTCGATGAAGTTACTGATGAAGCCAAAAACCAAGATCAGCAAGAAAGCGATGATTCAACTTCCAATGACAATTCTCAGAAACCATTAGAAAACAATTCTTTAGGTTCTGTTTCTAGAGAAAGAAAGTAAACGTGGAGCATTTAATTGACATAGATCAGCAGCTTTTTTTATATCTCAACGGCCTTGGATGCAAGAGTTGGGATGGCTTTTGGCTGTTTGTAACCGAAAAGAAATCTTGGATTCCCCTTTATGTACTGCTACTTTATTTTTCAGTTCGAAGTTTAGGATTAAAAAAAGGGCTTTTGCTACTTGTGCTGGTGCTTTTGGGTGTTTTAGTGTCCGATCAAACTACCAATTTTTTTAAAGAATATTTTCAGCGTCTAAGACCCTGCTTCGAGCCTGCGCTATCTGGACTGGTGAGACTGGTTCCAGAGAGTTGTGGAGGAGAGTTTGGCTTTTGTTCTGGACATGCCTCTAACCATTTTGTGGTGGCTATATTTTTTGGACTACTCTTTAAAAATCGTCTTTTTTCACTTTGCATGATTCTTTGGGCGGCAACCATTGCCTACAGCCGAATTTATCTTGGAGTGCATTATCCTTTAGACGTTTTGATGGGTTCTATTATTGGAATATCCTTAGGATTTTTGGTGTATCGATTGTTTTTATACTTTTCAAAGCGATTTTTAGAGAATTAGAAGATAAAATCAAAAAATATATTATCTTTAGTTTCAAAATAAGGCACAATATTTGCCGTATAGTATAAAAATTATACCTTAAAAAATGATTTAGATTATGAAAAATTCTTTGGTTGTATTAGCCGTTCTTGCTGTGTTAGCTCTTGTTGGATACACTTCATACAATGGACTTGTAACTTCTAGAAATGCAGTAGAAGAACAATGGGCAGACGTACAAGCTGTGTACGAGAAAAGATCAGCGTTGATACCCAATTTGGTAGAAACCGTTAAGGGAGCTAAAAATCACGAAAAAGAAACCTTAGAGTCAGTGATGGAAGCTAGAGCCAAAGCTACAAGCATTACTGTAGATCCTTCTAATATTACGCCTGAAAAAATGGCTGAAATCTCTCAGGCTCAAAATGGTTTAAGTGGGGCACTTGGTAGATTAATGGCTACAGTAGAAAATTATCCAGACCTTAAAGTCAACCAAAATTTCTTGGCTTTGCAAACTGAGTTAACAGGAATTGAAAACGAGATTTTAAAAGAAAGAAAAGACTTCAACGAAATGGGTCGTATTTACAAAGATAAAATTGAGCAATTTCCTGGTAATATTTTTGCAAATATCTTCAACTTCAAAGCATTTCCGCTTTTCCAAGCTTCACAAGGTTCAGAGGTAGCACCACAGGTTAATTTTAACAAGTAGAATCAATGGAAATTGAACAATTTTTAAGTCCAGCTCAGGAGCAAAAAATTGTAGAAACCATTGTTGAAGCCGAAAAACAAACCAGTGGAGAAATTAGGGTTCACCTAAACGAGGCAACTACTCTAAACTACTACAAGCACGCCCAAGAGGTTTTTTCGGAGTTGTCTATTGCTCTGCAAACCCATTTTCCAAACCAAGGAGAAAACAAAAACCAATTGCCCGATGCCATTAGCAAGAAGTAAGAAATATCTATTTTGGCTTTTGATTTTTCCACTGTTTTTAAGCGCTCAGTTTACCACAGGAAAGCTAGACAATGGACAAATTATTGAATTTGGTCTTCCCAAAAATGGTGGATTGGTGTGGGATTTTGCAGATTTGTTAAACCCGAGTGAAGAATACCAACTCAACCAAAAGCTCATCCATTATAACGATTCAACCTCTACAGAAATTGCAGTTGTCACTATTGATGAACTCAAAGACGGATGGGGTATACATCCTATGGCTACCGAAATTGGAGACGATAACCAAATTGGGAAAGCCGACAAAGACAATGGAATTGTAATCTTACTCTCTAAAAAGGACAGAAAAATTGCTATCGCTGGAGGAGAAGGAACCCAAATAGAAGTTACTTCTTACATTTCTAAAACCATCATAGACCATGATATGCGTCCTCATTTTAAAAATGGAGATTTTTTTCTGGGTTTAAACACTGCCATAGATTCTATTATACGTGTATTAGAAGGAAAATACCAAGGAGTTCCAGGTGGTGGCCAAGATGAATTTCCTTACCTGCTGTTATTTTTAGCTGTGATTGTTCTTTTGATGTTATTCTCAGGAGGATCTTCCTACGATGACAAAGAAGTAATATACACCCACGATGGAAGAAGAATCATTCGAACCAGAAGAACAGGAGGCTTTGGTGGATACGGTGGATTTGGAGGTTTTCCTATGGGAGGAGGTGGTTTTGGTGGTGGCTCTTCTGGGGGCGGATTTGGAGGATTTGGTGGTGGTAGCTTTGGAGGAGGTGGAGCCAGTGGAGACTGGTAATGAGTAATTTAGTATTTTTTTGTTGTTTTCTTAGCAAAGTTTAATAGCTAGTTTTTTTAGCTTTAGCATAGTTCAAGAAAGAATCTATGTTAGAAACTATTTATTATCTTCTTATAGCTTTAAAAGGGCTTGTTTTTTTGTTCTTGTTTTACAATGTAGTCTATTTTGCTTGGAATGTAACCAATGGCGTATATCAACCCAATTATGCCTTAGTTTTATTCGGACTTTTATTTTTTGGGTATACAATCGATTTAATTCTCAACAAACTACTACCCATCGAGAAGCTTATGATACATACCCATAGAAATTTTTTCACCCATTTAACAGATTTTATCACTTATTTTGGATTCTAATTCCTTCCAATAAGTAATTATAATTGCCAAATGTTTGATCAGGGTTTATTCCAAATGCTTTTTGAGCAGTGGAAAATAAACCAACATTTCTTTTAAAATTTGGGGTTTAAAAGCAACGGCTTTTTGTAAAGTTTCTTTTCCTAGAGAGGTTTTTCTTGTTTTAAAATAACAATTCGCCAAAAAATAGTTGAGCTCTGGTTCCTCAAATTTTCTTTGAGCACCTAGAATCAAATCGATGGCTTTTCCAAAGTCTCCAAGGGAAATAAATAGCTCTATAAGAGTGAGCCAATTGCTATATCTTTTGGGTTCTTCTTTGATAATTTTAGAATATATTTCTGCGGCTTCTTCTAAAAAACCGGCCTCAATAGAATAATAGGCCAATTTTTTATAATAAGAGATATTTTCTGCATCCAGTTCTATGGCTTGATTTTGATGATGGATGGCTTCTAACCAATCTTCAAGTTCAGAGTAGATAACCGCTAACGTATCCCAAGTTTGATCCATTTGAGGATCCAATTGAATGGATTTTTGAAGGGCTCGAATCGCAGAGGTGTATTTTTCTTCTGCTAGGTAACATTTTCCTATTTTTAGATAGGTAGAAGCTGAATTTGGGTCTAATTCTAAGGCTTGGTAATACAGTTCTAATGCTTTGGTATATTCACCGATTTTATCTAAACAGTAAGCCATTTGAATATAGTTGGAAACCGAATCTTCATTCACAATCCAGGCATATTCAAAAGCAGAAAAGGCTTCTTTGTATCTTTCCAAACAGATCAGTTGAAGTCCTTTTTGAAACCAGGCATCCTCCCAATAGGGTTCTTTTTCTATACACTGGTCCAAAAACATCAAGGCGTTTAGATGCTCTCCCAAATCGTTGTAACATTGCACCGTTGAGAAAAATGAAAAATCGTCCTCAAGGTCTACTTCGAATGCTTTTTTAAAGTAGTACAAGGCATTTTCTGGCTCGTTTAAGAATTGATAATACTCAGTACCTATACAGTTTAAAATGTAATTTTCTT
Organism: Flavobacteriaceae bacterium; assembly: GCA_004359435.1. Classification (GTDB taxonomy): domain Bacteria; phylum Bacteroidota; class Bacteroidia; order Flavobacteriales; family Weeksellaceae; genus PTET01. The sequence continues at coordinate 206,772 of PTET01000002.1, read as the reverse complement.
CGTCCGAATTTTTAAGCGCAATCTTGTAATAGGCAATGGATTTGTGATGCTGCTTTTTTTGTGAATGGTATTTGGCCAAACAAATGTTATAATCGGGATGATCCAAATGCATCTGTTTGAGTTCTTCCATCAGTACTTCTGCTATGTTGAACTTTTTAATCTGGATATAAAATTCCAATACTTTCAGTTTGATGCTAGAGTCTGCCGGATGCTGATCTGTGGCATATTTGATGGCTTTTTTTGCCATTTCTATGTTGTTTACATCCAGATAATAGGTAATGATCTCACAAAAATCTTCTGAATCAAAATAATTCATCTGATTGCTTTCAAGCATTTCTTCGTAACGCTCTATGAGTCCATTTGTAAAAAAATCATCTTCCATTTAGGAAATTGTTTTAACCAGTTGTTGCATTTCTTGCCCCATTTTGTCTGCCAATTCTTGGCTTTGAGCCTCGGTATAGATTCTTATGATGGGTTCTGTATTAGATTTTCTAAGGTGAATCCAACCTTTTTCAAAGTCAATTTTTACCCCATCTATAGTGCTTACTTTTTGGTCTTTGTAGTGCAAGGCAATTTTTTCAAGAATTCCATCCACATCTAACTCAGGGGTTAATTCTATTTTGGTTTTGCTCATAAAATAACTGGGGTAAGAATCCCGAAGTTCTTTACAGCTCATGTCTCTTTTGGCCAAAAGGGTTAAGAAAATGGCAATTCCAACCAGCGCATCTCTACCGTAATGCAGCTCTGGTAAAATGATTCCACCGTTTCCTTCACCACCAATCTTTGCACCTACTTCTTTCATTTTCTCCACAACATTTACCTCTCCAACAGCCGAAGCATGGTAATTTCTTCCATATTTTTGGGTAACATCTGCAAGTGCTCGGGTAGAGGACATGTTGGAAACTGTATCTGATGGATTTAATTCTAATACGTAATCGGCCACCGCCACAAGGGTGTATTCTTCGCCAAACATACTTCCATCTTCGTTTACAAGGGCAAGTCTATCTACATCTGGATCTACGGTAATCCCAAAATCTGCCTTTTTGGAAACCACCATAGCAGATAGATCTCCCAAATGTTCTTTCAGGGGCTCAGGATTATGAGGGAAATCTCCGTTTGGCTCACAATACAATTTATGAAAATTTACCCCAAGCTTTTCTAAAAGTAGGGGAATGGCGATTCCACCTGTAGAATTTACCGCATCTACTACCACCGTAAAATCTCTTTCTTTGATGGCGTTTACATCAACATAGGGAAGTTCTAAAATTCTTTCTATATGTAATTCTATGGCACTATCGTACTTAGAATATTTTCCAAGCGAATCTACATCAGAAAAATCAAAATTAGAGCTTTCAACTATTTTAAGAAGGGCTTCTCCATCGCTGGCCGAAATAAACTCTCCTTTGTTATTTAAAAGTTTCAGGGCATTCCACTGCTTGGGATTGTGGCTAGCAGTTAAAATAATTCCTCCATCAGCCACCAAATAAGGCACCATCATCTCCACCGTTGGGGTAGTAGAAAGTCCTAAGTCTATCACATCAATCCCCATGGCAGAAAGGGTAGAACAAACCAGTTGACTTACCATAGACCCAGAAATTCTAGCGTCTCTTCCCACTACAATTTTGTAGTTTTCTTTCTTCCAATTCTCTTTGATCCACTGTCCATATCCAGCGGCGAACCCAACGATATCTGGTGGTGTTAAATTGTCAGCTACTTTTCCTCCAATGGTTCCTCTAAAGCCAGATATGGATTTGATGAGCGTCATAGTTTGATGTTTTACTTTAATTATTGATACAAAAATACATATTCCATGGGGGAAATCAGGGAGAATCTATCCTAGTTTTACACATAGTTTGTAACAATTATTCGTTAAAAAGAACATAATTGAATTTAAAATTCTATTTTTAACATTATTAATCAAAAAAATATTAGCTATGGATATTGTTCCTTCTACTTTAATTATGGGCTTTTGTGCTGGTCTCATCGCCCTTTCTTTCATGAAAACCTCTACTTCGAGTAAACTCATCACCATCCTGCTTGGTATTGGTGGTGCTTACCTTCAGACAACTACCTATTTTGTCTATCAAACTAAAATTGATTTTTTGGGCTGCGTTTTTCTTGTCGTGTTTCAGCCAGTCTAAAATGGCCTCATAATTTTCTGGATTGAGTTTTGGAAGCGAATAAAATTTAAGAATTTTTCTAGAAATATCATCCAAAGTTTCTTTTGAAATTAGGTTTAACTTGAAAGACAAATAGGTTTCGCAAACCATCCCAATGGCTATGGCTTCTCCGTGTAGCAATCTATTTGTGGGTGTTTCTAGGTAAAAACTTTCTATGGCATGGCCAAGGGTATGTCCAAAATTTAGAATTTTTCTAAGCCCCTTTTCGGTTGGATCTGCCTGGGTAACTTCCTTTTTAATTTCCACAGAATCCCCGATTAAATCTTTCACAGAGTCTATGGTGATGGAATCCAGTTCACTTAGTTTTTCCCAGTGGTTTTCATTGGCAATAAGTCCATGTTTGAGCATTTCTGCAAACCCAGAATAAAGTTCTCTTTTTTCTAGAGTTTCTAAAAAATGGTTGTCTATTAATACCATTTTTGGAAAAGCAAAAGTTCCAATTTGGTTTTTCATGCCTTCTAAATCGATGCCGGTTTTTCCTCCCACAGAAGCATCCACCTGTGATAGCAAAGTGGTGGGAATATTAATGAAATCAATTCCTCTTTTGAAAGTGGAAGCGATAAATCCACCCATGTCTGTCACCACACCGCCTCCAAGGTTTAAAAGCAAACTTTTTCTATCTGCGCCAAGCTCAGAGAGAGAAAGCCAGATTTGGGTAACCGTTTCTATGGTTTTGTGGTCTTCTCCTGGGGTTATTTCTATAATCTCAACATTGGAAAGTCCTTTCACGTTACTTAAAAATACCGGTAAACAATGGGTATGTGTATTGCTGTCCACCAATATAAATACAGAGGAGTAATTGTGCTTTTGTAAATACAAATCTAGTTCAGTATAGGCAGTTTCATTAAAATGAATAGGGTACTGGTCTGTTATAATTGATTGCATGGATTTGAATTAGATTTTCAAAAATAAAACAATTATATCACTTATTTTTGCTTAGAATGAAAAATCAGAATCCACTTGAGTTTATAGAAGTTTTGCTGCCTTTGTCTTTAAAGGNAGTCTAAAGGAAGAAAAAAAGCTGATTGTTGTGGGTACTCAGATTTTAACTAGAACCCTAAAGTTTGAAAATTTGGGACTTATTTTGGTACTCAAAGCAGATGCCTTGTATAGTTTTTCTAACTTTCGAGCTCAAGAAATGGCCTATGCAACGCTTTTAGAATTGAGCCATTTGGCAGATGGACCAAAAGAAAGAATTCCCATGATTTTACAGAGTTACACGCCAGAGCATAGGCTTCTCCAAAATTTTTCGGTTTTTGATTTTGCTACCCATTCCAAAGAAATGCTCTACCAAAGAAAACAGTACCATTATCCACCGTTTTCTAGGATTATTCAGGTGAATTTTTATCATAAAAATCAGCAAAAAGTTCAAAAAGTAGCCCATTTGTTTGCCGATTTATTAAGGCCGAGTTTTACCTTGGAAACCCTTTTAGGACCAGAAGCTGCAAGCATTCCTAAAATTAACAATATCTATATTTTTCAGCTTCTTATTAAAATTATGCCCGAAATGTCACCCAAAAAAGTGAAAGACTTGCTGGGTAGTAGTGCAGAAAAAATAGCAAGTATATCTTCTTTATCAACGGTTAAAATTAAAATAGACGTAGATCCCCTTTGATGGATTCTAATTGAAACATGAAACTACAAGAAATAAAAGATTTATACCATCAAAAACTCTCTTTTTTGTACACCTCCAAAGAGATTGATTTTGTTTTTTTTGCTCTTGCTACCAAACTCTTGCATTTTGACAAGATGATTTTAAAATCGGCTTTGAATGAGTCTTGGTCCAGTGTAAAAGACAATTATTTGATGTTTATACTGGAATTACAAAAGTTAGAACAGGGCGTACCCATTGCCTATGTTCTTGGTGAAACTGAGTTTTATGGCTATCCATTTATACTCAATCCCACTTGTTTAATTCCAAGACCTGAAACCGAAGAATTGGTCGAATGGATTGTTAAAGACAACAAGCAAATAATGGAAGGTTTCAGAATTTTAGACATTGGTACTGGAAGTGGATGTATTGCCATCAGTCTAAAAAAAGAGCTGCCCAAGGCCGATGTTTTGGCACTGGAGGTAGATTCTAACACGCTTGCTTTGGCCTTTGAAAACGCCAACTTAAATAGGGTAGAAGTTGATTTTTTCCATGGAAACGTACTTGATTATCCACTTGTAGACCCACTTTTAGAACTTGGTAATTTGGATATAATTGTATCCAATCCACCCTATATTCCAGAGGTACAGAAAAAAGATATGCATGCCAGTGTGGTTAATTTTGAACCTTCTTTGGCGCTATTTGTAACAGATCAAAAACCACTTGTTTTTTATGAGAAAATCATAGAAATTGCGATGGAAAAGTTAAAACCAAATGGAGCTTTATACTTCGAAATCAATCAGTATTTGGCAGAAGAAACCAAAGAACTTTGCGAAAAATATTTTAAGAATGTTAGCTTAAGAAATGATCTTTCTAAAAACCCTAGAATGATTAAATGTTCCCAAATCATTTCAAAAGATCTTAATAAATAATGAATCATGGAAAATAGCCAAGAAAAAATAGCCAAAGAAAAAATTCAGGCACTTAGCCAAGAGATTCATCTTCACAATGAGAAATATTACAATTTAGATAATCCAAGTATTTCTGATTATGCGTTCGATCAACTTCTAAAAGAACTTGAGGCCTTAGAAAAACAGTTTCCACATCTTAAAACAATTGATTCACCCACCCAAAATGTAGGAAAAAAACCGGTGGAAAGTGCCCAAATTACTTTGCATAAAAACAAAATGTATTCACTTTCGAATTCATATAATTTTCAGGATTTAGAGCTGTGGCAAGAAAGAATACAAAAAAATATTCCAGAGGAGTCTATCGAATATTTTTGTGAACTTAAATACGATGGTGCCTCGATCAATCTTTTGTACCAAAATGGAAACTTTACAAGGGCCCTAACCAGAGGAGATGGAATTCGAGGAGAAGAAGTGAGCCAAAACATTCTAACCATTCCAAGTATTCCCAGAAAAATTGAACCAGATTTTCCAGCCGAATTTGAAATTCGAGGCGAGGTGATGTTAACCTTAGAAGCTTTTGAAAAACTCAACAAAGAAAGAGAAGAAAACGGCTTAGAACTCTATGCAAATCCTAGAAACACTGCCAGTGGCTCTTTGAAACTTTTGGATGCAACTGAAGTTAAAAAAAGAGGTTTAGATTGTTTCTTGTACCATGTTTCTGGTGAAGATCTTCCTTTTAAAACCCACGAGCACATGCTCGATTGGGCAAAAAATAAAGGATTTAACGTGCCCAATACTGGAAAACATTGTTCTGATTTACAAAGCGTAAAAGAGTATATAGACCACTGGGAAAGTCAAAGAGAAAATTTACCCTTCGAAATTGACGGGATTGTAATAAAGGTAAACTCTCTTAATCATCAAAACATTTTAGGATATACCGCCAAGGCGCCAAGATGGGCGATGGCCTATAAGTTTAAAACAGAAAGAGTTTCAACTGCTTTACTAGATATCGAATATCAGGTAGGTAGAACCGGTTCAATTACACCAGTGGCCATCTTAAAACCCGTAGATTTAGGAGGAACTACCGTTAAACGAGCTTCTTTGCATAATGAAGATTTTATATCAAATCTAGATCTAAAAATTGGAGATATCGTCTATGTTGAGAAAGGAGGGGAGATTATTCCCAAAGTTTTAGGAGTAGATCTTTCAAGGAGAAGCTCTGATTGCAAAGACGTTGATTTCCCAAAGGTATGTCCATCTTGTGGCTCTGAACTTATCAAAGCGCAAGGCGAAGCCAATCATTTTTGCCCCAATTCTATGGCATGCAAACCACAGGTTTTGGGAAGATTGGTTCATTTTGTGAGCCGAAAAGCCCTAAACATGGAAAATTTGGGTCAAGAAACCTTAGAATTGTTGTTAAAGGAAAATTTGGTAAAAGCCTATCCCGATTTGTTTTTTCTAACCAAAGAAGATTTACTTCCACTAGATAGAATGGCCGAAAAATCTGTATCTAATATTTTAGAATCGATACAAAAAGCAAAATCTATGCCTTATGCCAAAGTTTTGTTTGCCCTTGGAATAAGACATGTTGGAGAAACAGTATCCAAAAAATTGGCTCAGCATTTTTCCATCGAAGATTTAAAGAAAATATCCGTTTCTCAGCTTTTAGAAATAGGGGATATAGGTGAGAAAATAGCCCAAAGCATTGTGGATTTCTTTGCAGATCCAATCTATCTTTCTTGGGTAGAAACCCTTCAGAGTGTTGGGTTAAATTTTGAAGTTTCTACCCAGAACAAACTTTCTTCGGTTCTAGAAAATGCGAGTTTTTTGTTCACCGGAAAATTAGCCCTTTTTACCCGAGACATGGCCAAAGAGATGGTGGAGCAATATGGCGGAAGATTACTTTCATCGGTTAGTCCAAAGCTTGATTATCTGGTAATTGGAGAAAGCCCCGGTAGTAAATTAACCAAAGCTAAAGATATTCCAAGCATTCAAATTTTAACAGAGACACAATTTTTAGAAAAAATTGGCAAAATTTAATCCAATTTTTCGTCAGATAAATTTTTATAATTGAAATAAAACCCCTTATTTTATCCCAAATTAATCCAACTAACAAAGACCTAAAATAATATTTGAAACTTCATGGAAAAGAGCAAACTAAGAGTCGCTAAAGATTACGACAAACTCACCTTAGAGCATAGACGATGATTTTGAAGAATAAATCTGTAATATTTCTAGTTTAATCAAAACGCCAGAAGAATTTTTTCCTCTGGCGTTTTTTTATGCTTTTGACTAAGACAATTTAGTTTGGTTCAATTGGACTCTATACTCCAAACTGTTTTAAGTGGTAATCAAAATGCCTAGAAACCATCTTTCCCCACTCTTTGGAATTCATATTTCCAAGCATAGGGTGAGGGAAGTAGTTTGTTTCTTTTTGGATGAATTCTTCAAGTAATTTCAGAAGTTTTTCTCTGTCTTTGTCAAAACCCTCGGACTGACTTCCTAGATTCTTGTGGTTCATGGATTTGGGAGAGAAAAACACTCCTTTAGGCCATGGGAAACTTGTCGCAATCCAAACAGAAGGTTTTAGGCTGAAAATAATTGATATAGGTTCTTTTCCGCCTTCTCTTTTGCCAAGGGCAATTTCTAAAGAGTCCGATAGGTGACAGCACATTTGCCCAACGCTGAGCGTTCCCCATCTTCTTTGGGAATTAGATTGTAATAGATGAATTCTTTTGACAAAGTCGTTTTTGGTTGTGGGCTCTAGGATGCTGTTCATGGTTTTGTTCTTTTCTTTAAGACAAAATAAACTTACAAAATCTTTGAATCAAATATTGATAATTTCACCACCCCCTAAAACTCACTGACAAAATGGAATTTGATGCTGGGGTATTTTTCTTGTGTCATGGTGATGGTAAAGGCGGAGTCCGCCAAAAATACCAATTGGTCGTATTTGTCTCTGGCCAAAAATTTGGATTTTACTCGTAAAAAATCTTTGTAATCAGCAGAGTTTTTGTCCTCACATTCCACCCAGCAAGCTTTGTGGATAGAGATAGGCTCATAGCTGCATTTGGCGGTATATTCGTGCTCGAGTCTGTATTGGATTACCTCATATTGCAAGGCACCCACAGTTCCAATGATTTTTCGTCCATTCATCTCAAGGGTAAAAAGCTGTGCCACACCCTCGTCCATCAGTTGGTCTATTCCTTTGTGAAGTTGTTTGGTTTTCAGTGGGTCTTCGTTGTTGATAAATCGAAAATGTTCAGGAGAAAAAGATGGAATTCCTTTGTAATTCATCTTTTCCGAAACGGTGAGGGTGTCCCCAATTTTGAAGGTACCTGTATCGTGGAGTCCTACGATGTCTCCTGGAAAACTCTCATCAACAATCTCTTTTTTGTCTGCAAAAAAGGCATTGGGAGAGGCAAATTTGATTTTTTTGTCGCTTCGAACATGCAGATAAGAAGTATTTCTCTTGAAAACCCCAGAAACAATCTTCACAAAAGCCAATCTGTCTCTGTGTTTGGGGTCCATATTGGCATGAATTTTAAATACAAAACCAGAAAAATTCTCTTCCTCGGGTTTTACTAGTCTGGTGTCCGATTCTTTGGGCTGAGGATTCGGAGCGATTTGGATAAAGGCATCCAACAGTTCTTTCACTCCAAAATTGTTCAGGGCAGAGCCAAAAAACACAGGTTGCAATTCTCCCTTTAAATATTCTTCTCTAGAGAATTCAGGATATACCCCAGAGACTATTTCCAGTTCGTTTTGCAGGTTTTCTGCATATTTTTCTCCGATGATTTCTTGCAATTCATCGCTGTAAATGTCCTCGATTTGGATGGAGGATTCCACTTTTTGTTTGTTTTTCCCCTCAAAAAGATTGATGTTTTTTTCAAAGATGTTGTAAATCCCTTTAAAAGTTTCACCAATTCCGATAGGCCAAGATAGGGGAGTGGTAGTAAAACCTAGATTTTGCTCGATTTCATCCAGAAGGTCAAATGCATCTTTTCCTTCTCTGTCCATTTTGTTGACAAAAACTATCACGGGAATTTTTCGCATTTTGCAGACTTCCACCAGTTTGATGGTTGAAGGTGGCTTCTGGGTTTTCACCATCCCACTCGGCTCCCAAATTGTAACTCAAAGACATTTTGGGGTTTAGGGTATGTTGCATCACAAATCTGAAACTGGGTGCAAAATGGTTCCCTTTTCTGTTAGGGGAAGAAAATTTGGGAATTTGCACATGCCCAATGAAAGAAGTCATAGGGATAGTTCCTTTTTCCTCTAACAATCTGGTTTTGAAACCGATTTCAACGGGATTTAGCCCTAGGTTTCCCTGAATATTGTTGGAGGAAATCTCGGTGATGAGTCTGAGTTCAAATCTATCGTTGACACCATATTTGCTCAAAACCGTTGGCAATAGCAAGTTTTGTTCCTCTTTGTTTGCTTTCTCAAAAAAGAGTCCACTTTCAAATTGAAAATGTCCACTGGGAACGGTGTAGGGCGTTTCGGTTTGGTCTGGTCTATCGAGCTGAATTGGTGGTAATTCTTGTGCAAAACCCATCGTCCCACAAAAAATACCCAAAATCAAAATCAATTGTTTCATTTTGTAATTGTTTGTTTTGTAATTATTTGAAGGTTTCATACAAGAGATACAAGTTCAAAACCACGATGATAAGAGAGATAACCCAAACCACGGTTTTGAGAATGGGGCCATTGACAAATTCCTTCATTTTGGCTTTGCTGGAAGTAAACATCACAAGTGGAATCACCGCAAAACTCAGTTGCATGGAGAGAATCACTTGGCTTAAAACAAGTAGTTTGGAAGTTCCTTCTGCACCATACATAATTGATACTACAAGGGCAGGAACCACAGCCACCAGCCTTGTAATGAGCCTTCTCAGCCATGGTTTCAGACGGATGTTGAGGAATCCTTCCATCACAATTTGTCCCGCCAAAGTACCTGTGAGTGTGGAATTTTGTCCTGAAGCGAGTAGGGCTACCGCAAAAAGTACGCTCGCTAGAGAAGTTCCCAAAAGGGGAGTGAGAAGTTTGTGTGCATCAAAAATGTCTGCCACATGCTGGTTTCCAGAGGTGTGAAAGGTTGAAGCTGCCAAAATCAAAATGGAGGCATTGATGAAAAAAGCAATCAAAAGAGAAACGGTGCTGTCTATGGTCGCGAATTGGATGGCCATTTTTTTTCCTTCTCTGTCTCTGGCATAATCTCTTGTTTGCACAATGCTGCTGTGCAAATACAAGTTGTGCGGCATGACCGTGGCTCCCAGAATTCCAATGGCGATGTAGAGCATTGAAGGGTTGAGCACAATTTCTTTGGAAGGGACAAGACCTTTCAAAATGGGAAATATCTCTGGCTGAGAAAGAATCATTTCATATCCAAAACAAAGAAGAATCACCACGATGAGTCCTCCCACAATGCTTTCAATATAACGAAAACCCTTTTGTTGGAGCATCAAAATCACAAGTACATCCACCACAGTGAAAACCACTCCCCAAGACAGTGGCAAACCGAAGAGCAAGTTCAGGGCAATGGCAGAACCAATCACCTCTGCCAAATCGCAAGCGGCGATAGCAATTTCACAGAATATCCAAAGTACAAAATTGACCGTGGGATGAAAGTGGTCTCGACATGCCTGTGCCAAATCTCTTTCTGCTACAATACCCAGTTTGAGTGAAAGATGCTGCAAAACGATGGCAAAAAGGTTGGAGATGAGAATCACAGACAAAAGTGTATATCCAAACTGAGAACCCCCTGCGATGTCTGTTGCCCAGTTTCCGGGGTCCATATATCCAACGGCAACCAAGAGTCCAGGCCCAACAAAGGCCATGAGTTTTTTCCAAAACCCTGCACCCTCTGGGATTTTGATACTGGAAAACACCTCTGGAAGAGAAGATTTGGACCTTTCAAAACGCCAAGCTTTGTCGAAATTTGTCATAAATTGAGGTTTTGTAAATTCTTAGATGATACAAATATATAAAGTTAGATTAATCTAACAAATTTGTTTTGCAAGAATTTGTTATTTTTGTCCCATGACCACAACCGAAGAAAATTATCTCAAGTGCATTTTTCATCTCGCTTTTGCAGATGGAAAATCAAAAGAGGTGGCTGCACAAAAAGTCTCCGAAAGATTGGGGGTAAAACCAGCCTCGGTCAACAGCATGCTGAAAAAACTCAAAGAGAAAAAAACCATAGATTTTCAGAAATATGGTAAAATCACCCTTACAGAACTGGGAAAAGAAAAAGCCCTTTTTCTGATAAGAAAACACAGACTTTGGGAGACCTTTTTGTTCGAAAAACTCGATTTTGCTTGGGATGAAGTCCACGAAGTGGCAGAGGAGTTAGAACATATCCATTCCCAAAAACTCATACACAAATTGGACGAATTTTTGGGTTTCCCAGATTTTGACCCCCATGGACATCCCATTCCCAAAAAAGATGGAAAGATGGTCACCCTATCCAAATCCCTGCTCTGTGATATAGAGGTTGGAAAATCCTGCAAGATGGTTGGAGTCAAAGACAGCTCTGCTGCCTTTTTGCAATACATCGTGAGTTTGGGCATTGGTATTGGAGACACCATAGAGGTCATTTCCATAGAACCTTTTGACCTTTCCACCACCTTAAAAGTGGGAGAAAAATCTCTGGTGGTAAGCCATGAGTTTGCCAAAAATGTTTTTGTGGTTTAAAGGTGGTTTTTTGTTTGCTTTATTGAAAAAGACTCTTCCAAAATTTCGACTTTTTAAAATGTAAACTCAACTGAGTAAATTTTTTTTTAAAATCTTTCTCTTACAAGAAGAATCTATCATTGGTCTTCTGTTAAGCGAATTTTAAAATTATTTCTACTTTGCTTGTCCAATTTTTATACTTTTAAACTTTCAAATCAAACCAATAAACCAAAACATGCAAAGAAAAGATTTTTTAAAAAGCCTTGTGGCGATTACTGGTGCCAGTGCAATTCCCACTGAGGCTCTTGCCAAAAACAATACACCCAAAATTGAGGATGAATTTATTTGTTTAGAAGATTCAGAGTTTTTTTCTCAACAAGAAAATTAAAGTAAATGCTTTCAAAGAATCGGGAATTTTTGCCTATATGGGTCATGGTGGAGGAGACTTTGGTTTGGTGCGGGATTTTGTGCAAGCGGTTTATCAAAACAATCCAGATCTGGTTTCTTCTCATATTTCACGAAGTGTTACCAGCCACAAAATGTGTTTGGCTGCAGAGGATAGCAGAAAAACAGGACAAACTATCACCATAGCCTGAAACTATCCTACCAAAATGTAAGTCTTGTCTGGAATTCCCTTTGATAGTTTCAGAGAAGTATTTTCAAAATAGTTCAGTTGTCAATGCATTTTACAATATTGAAAAAAGAGCAATTTCAGATTACGCTTTTTTTAGAATATATAACATCAAAACCAAACACATGAAAAGAAAAGATTTTTTAAAAAGTCTTGCGGCGATTACTGGTGCCAGTGTAATTCCATCTGAGGCACTTGCCAAAAACAATATACCCAAATTTGAGGATGAAATTATTTGTTTAGAAGATTCAGAGTTTTTTTCTCAACAAGAAAATCAAGAAAAATCTGTGGATTTGGACAAACCTTTAACAGCCATTGTCATTGGTCTTGGTGGTAGAGGTACAGTTTATGGTACCTATGCCAGACTCAATCCCAGTGAGGTAAAAGTAGTAGGGGTTTCTGACATCATAGAGGGCAGAAAAAAGGATTTTGGAGATATTCATGCAGTACCACAGGAAAACCGATTTGGGGATTGGTCTGAGGTTTTTGAAAGACCCAAATTTGCAGATTTTGTGGTGATTGCAACACCAGATTTGGTTCATTATGAACCTTGTATGGCTGCACTAAAAGCAGGATACCACGTATTGCTAGAAAAACCCATTTCTCCGACAGTCAAACAATGTTTGGAAATTGAAGAAATGTCTAGAAAGACAGGGAAAATTGTTGCTGTCTGCCATGGACTTCGTTATTCTCCGTATTTCAAAAGCATCAGGAAAATCATCGAATCAGGTGAAATTGGAGAGGTAACCAGCATCCAACTTTTGGAACCTATAGAGAGAGTACACATGAGCCATGCTTTTGTTAGAGGGATAGATGCCCAGACGTCAAGATCTACTCCTATTATCATGACCAAATCTTGTCATGACATGGACATCATGCTCTACATGCTGGGTGACAAAGTCAAACCCAAAAAGATATCTGCCTTCGGTTCTCTTTCTCATTTTAGAAGTGAAAATGCACCAGTTGGTTCAACCCAGAGATGTACCGATGGTTGTGCGGTGGAAAAAACTTGTTTGTATTCGACCAACAAAGTATATAAGCGGGGTTCTCTGTGGAATGTAGTTTTTGCAGATAACATTACCGATGCACTGAATCCACTCAAAAACAATTCCGATGAATTTAGGTCGAAAGTCAAAGAGGGCTTGGCGAGCACCGATTTTGGAAAATGTGTATACAAACTAAACAACGATCAGCCAGATCATTATGTCACCAACATAGAGTTTGAAAATGGAATTACCTGTGGATTCAATATGGAGGCTTTTTCTGGAGAAGAATCGGGCAATATTACCAAGGTATTTGGAACCAAAGGAGAAATCTATTGCGATATGCATCATATTTTGCTCTTCAAACAAGGAGACAAAACCAGAAAATACAAAGTAAATGCTTTCAAAGAATCGGGAATTTTTGCCTATATGGGTCATGGTGGAGGAGACTTTGGTTTGGTGCGGGATTTTGTGCAAGCGGTTTATCAAAACAATCCAGATCTGGTTTCTTCTCATATTTCACGAAGTGTTACCAGCCACAAAATNATCTAGATGTGTATAAGAGACAGGACTTTGTGCAAGCGGTTTACCAAAACAAACCGGAATTGATTTCCTCTAAAATATCCTTGAGTATCACAAGCCACAAAATGTGTTTGGCAGCAGAGGAAAGCAGAAAAACAGGACAGATTGTTGAGATAGGTTAATTTTTTCTTTCAAAGATTCAATCCTTATTTTTACCATGATTCATTTTTAAATAAAAATTAAAATTTAAAACCAAACCATGAGAAATTATCTTTCTTTCATTTTTTCTATATTCATTTTTCAAAGTATTTTCTCGCAAGAAACATTGAATTCTGAGTTTACGAATCTCTTCAATGGCCAAAATTTAGATGGCTGGCATTTGGATGTTCCTAAATTAGACAAAAATCCAAACTTACCGAACCCTTTTGTGGTAAGGGATGGAATGCTTACTACCCTTGCCAAACCTTGGGGACACATCATCACAGACAAAACCTACCAAAATTACAGATTGACATTGGAATATCGTTTCTCTGGAAAACCAAAAAATTCAGGAGTATTGGTACATGTTTCAACTCCTAGAGTATTTTTTGGTATTTGGCCAAAATCTATCGAATGTCAGATGTTACATAAAAATGTTGGTGATTTGTACTGTATTGGTGAAAATGTTGAAGTCCCTGATATGGTTGCAAGACGCGGACCCGAAAAAAAATGGGGAGTTGATGGCTTTAAGGCCAGAAGAATAAAAAAACTCGTAGATGCTGAAAAACCAGCCGGAGAGTGGAATACCTATGTAATTGAATGCTTTGGCAATGAAATCAAAGTTTGGCTCAATGGAACTTTGGTTACCCATGGCTTCAATCTTACAGCAACTTCTGGACAAATCGCGCTTCAAGCGGAAGGGTCCGAAGTAGAATTTAGAAAAGTAGTGTTGCAACCTATATCTAAACTTTCCCATTGACGAAATTATTTTTACATTTACAAAAACCCAATAAATATTAAAATAAAATTAAAATTATGCAGAATCGAACTTTTTCTATGCTCTTATTTTTCTTTGTGCAATGTATTTTTGCTCAAGAAACACTTCAAACTGAAACAACCCAACTTTTCAACGGAAAAAATCTGGATGGATGGCATACCGATGTTCCTGCCATGGACAAAAAACCAGATTTGCCCAATCCTTTTTATGTGAAAGATGGAAATCTTGCCACTCTTTCTAGTCCAAGAGGACACATTATTACAGACAAAAGTTATCAAAACTACAGATTGACAGTGGATAGTAGAGAATCCAGTAGGAGAGTGGAATACCTATGTGATTGAAACATTGGGTAATGAAGTGAAAATTTGGCTCAATGGGACACTGGTAAACCATGTAAAAAACCTCTCTGTTTCCTCAGGAAGAATTGCCCTACAGGCAGAAGGTTCTGCCGTGGATTTTAGAAAAGTTGAGATTCAACCCATTACAGAAATTTCTAACTAAAAATACTTTTTTAGTTATATTCTAGAATGCTCCTTATCTTTAAGGAGCATTTCTTTTACCGTTAAAGTAGATTTATCTTTGGACCATCCAGGAGGATAGAACAATATTTTTAAAGTTTCAATGATTCCATCACTTTTTTGAAGTTTCTCAAAAAGTTCTTTAAAACTCATAAACTCTACTTTAAAGAGATTAAATGTATTGATGTTGAACAAAATACCGTACCTAGCTGGTTCTTGTTCTTCTTGAAAAGTACCAAAAAGTCTGTCCCAAATAATGAGAACTCCTCCGTGGTTTTTGTCCAAATATTTAAGGTTTGATCCGTGATGAACCCTATGGTGAGAAGGTGTGTTGAAAATCCATTCGAACCAAAGGGGCATTTTGTTGATTTTTTCGGTGTGAATCCAAAATTGATAGATAAAATTAAGGGTTGTCATAACCATTACTTGCAGCGGATCAAAGCCCAAAACCGGTAGCCATATCCAAAGCAAAAAGTGTCCTGTTAAATCATAGGTCCATGTCTTTCTTAGAGCAGTGGTAAAATTGAATTTTTCACTTGAATGATGAACCAAATGGCTGGTCCAGTATAAATTAACTGTATGTCCCATTCTATGTCCCCAATAAAAGGTGAAATCGTCTAAAAAGAAAAGCAATATCCAGCTCCATAGTTTATCGGTTGGAATTTCAAAAAGGGCAAAATGCTTATAGGCCAAATAGAAAACCCCAAATTTTAAACTTTTCAAAAGGGTGGCAGAAATGATATATCCCAATGCCGAAAATAAATTTACCCAGGTATCTTGGGCTTGATAAACCCTTTGGTAAGAAGTATCTTCTCTTTTGCTTTTGTAATCTAAGTAGAATTCAATTCCAATGAGAAGACCAAAAAAGGGCAATGCAATGGGGTAGGAGTATTTGGATAGAAATTCTAAAGGATTCATGGGTTTGCTTTTGAACTTTTTACAAGATAAAAATTTTAAACCGAAACAGGTTTGATTCCTTGACCAAATGCAAAAGTGAAATTCTATCATTTTGGCATTCAAATGCGAAATCAATTCAATTTCTCTTACATACAGTCATGTATTTTGACACAAAAACCAACATATCTGCAATTTTGTCAGTTATTTTTGTCCGATTTGCCCTTGGCATAAATATTGACAATTACACTAACAAACATTTTAATTTATAGAAAATGAGCAAAATTATTGGAATAGATTTAGGAACTACCAACTCTTGTGTAGCAGTAATGGAGGGTAATGAGCCCGTAGTAATTGCAAACTCTGAGGGTAAAAGAACAACTCCATCCATCATCGCTTTTGTAGAGGGTGGGGAGAGAAAAATTGGTGACCCTGCCAAAAGACAAGCAGTAACCAATCCAGAAAAAACGGTTTACTCTATCAAGAGATTTATGGGAAGTAAGTTTTCTGACATTTCATCAGAGGCTTCAAGAGTTCCTTACAAATTGGTAAAAGGTGACAACGATACCCCAAGGGTAGACATTGACGGAAGACTTTATACGCCACAAGAAATCTCTGCCATGACGCTTCAAAAAATGAAGAAAACCGCTGAAGATTATCTTGGACACGAAGTTACTTCTGCTGTAATCACCGTTCCAGCATATTTTAACGATGCACAAAGACAAGCTACCAAAGAGGCGGGAGAAATTGCGGGTCTTAAAGTTGAGCGTATTATCAACGAGCCTACTGCGGCTGCCCTTGCTTATGGTTTAGACAAAGCAGATTCAGACAAGACCATCGCGGTATATGACCTTGGAGGAGGGACATTTGACATCTCTATCTTAGAACTTGGAGATGGTGTTTTTGAGGTACTTTCTACCAATGGAGACACCCACCTAGGAGGAGACAATTTTGATGAAAAAATCATCGACTGGTTATTAGAAGAATTCAAAAGTGAAACAGGGGTAGACCTTTCCAAAGATCCTATGTCCCTTCAAAGACTTAGAGAAGCTGCTGAAAAAGCCAAAATAGAGCTTTCTTCTTCTGCCCAAACAGAAATCAACCTTCCCTATATTACCGCAACAGCAGAAGGACCCAAACACCTTGTAAAAACCCTTACTCAAGCCAAATTCGATCAACTGACCGAAGACTTGGTGAAAAGAAGCATGGATCCTTGTGCTAAAGCACTTAAAGACGCAGGACTTTCTGCCTCTGACATCGATGAAGTTATTTTGGTAGGAGGTTCAACCAGAATTCCAAAAATTCAGGCTGAAGTAGAAAAATTCTTCGGAAAAAAACCATCCAAAGGAGTAAATCCAGACGAAGTAGTTGCTGTTGGTGCTGCCATCCAAGGAGGAGTTTTAACCGGTGATGTAAAAGATGTACTTCTTTTAGATGTTACACCGCTTTCTCTTGGAATTGAAACCATGGGAAGTGTATTTACCAAGCTCATCGAAGCCAACACCACCATTCCTACCAAAAAATCTGAAGTATTCTCAACCGCGGCAGACAATCAACCTGCGGTAACCATCCGTGTAGGACAAGGAGAAAGAGCCATGTTCAACGACAACAAAGAAATTGGTAGATTTGATTTGGTAGATCTTCCACCAGCACCAAGAGGAGTTCCACAAATTGAGGTTACTTTTGATATCGATGCCAATGGAATTCTAAGCGTTTCTGCCAAAGACAAAGGAACTGGAAAAGAGCAAACCATCAAAATTGAAGCATCTTCTGGACTTTCTGAAGCAGACATCGAAAAGATGAAAAAAGAAGCCCAAGAAAACGCAGAAAAAGATGCCAAACTCAAAGAGCAGGTAGAAAAAGTAAATGCGGCTGATAGCTTAATTTTCCAAACAGACAAGCAGCTAAAAGAGTACGGAGACAAAATTCCCGAAGACAAGAAAAAGCCTATTGAAGAAGCTTTAGAAGGTCTAAAAACGGCTCATGCATCAGGAGATCTTTCAGCCATTGATTCAGCTACTGAAAAACTAAACACAGCTTGGAGTGCTGCATCTGAACAAATTGCAGCAGCCATGAATGCTACAGGAGCACAAGGAGCAACGGCAAGCAACGATTCTGGGGCAGATAACCCAACAGACTCTGTTGAAGATGTTGATTTTGAAGAAGTGAAAGAAGGATAATTCCCTTAGAAATTCAACAAATTTTAAAAACTCTTAAGAAGTTCTTTCTTAAGAGTTTTTTTATGTTTAATAGTTCTCTTAAATTGCAGGGTAAAAAATATAAATCTACACATGAAATCAACCAAATATCTTTTGCTTTTTCTTTCTTTGTCTATGGCGGCAGTTTCTTGTAAAAACGAGCCTAAAGCTGGTGCCAATTCTCAAAATTCAACAACCAATACCCAAGGCTTAGAAACAGAGGTAGAAAAGGAGGAAAAAGGACTTTTTTCTAGTCTTGTAGAAAAAGTGAAAGAAGCCAATCCACTTGCTGATAATTCGAACAATGCCATCAAGGAGGTAGATGGAAAAGTGGATTTTACATACAAACTAGAAAAAGGTCAAGTCTTGGATTTTAAACTTGATAACACCACCGATGGAATCATTAAAGATCCCAAATCTGGACAAAAACAATCTACCCAATCTCTGATTAAAAAACATTATTCTGTAAAAGTTTTAGACAAAACTGCCACGGGATACATTTTAAGATTTACCCTAACCCATGATTATGGTAGAAATCAAGTGGATGGAAAAACCACTTTAGAAATGTCTAATCTAACCAAAACAGCACCAAAAGGATTAGAAAACCAACTCAAATTTTTAAAAGCCAACGTGGGGAATTATTACGATGTAGAAATAGACAACAAAGGAAAAGTGATTAAAGTTTCTGGAGTAGATCAGTACAATGCCAATCTTAAAAAGTCACTGGGAGCTCTTTACAATCCAGCTATTGAAAAACAACTGAATGCTTCTATCAACAAAGAAGTAGTGCAAAAAATGTTTGATGGTTATATGATAACTTTCCCTGTTAAGGCCAACAAAGTAGGTGCTTCTTGGGATGATAACAAAACCAATAACACCCAAGATATAAACGAAACCATCAACCTAAAATATACCTTAAAAGAGGTAGGTCAAGAGACGGCAAAAATAAGCATTACCGGAACAGAAAGCCAAAAAGGCCAGATGAGTATGACAAATCAAGGTTTAACCCGAAGCGAATCTATCAACCTAAATGGAACCATTGTGGGCGAAATAGTTTATGATGCCAAAACTGGATGGATAAAAACTTTTTCTCACAAAGAATCTACCTCAGGACTTAGAAAAATGTCACTCAGTGCTCAAGGAAAAAGCCAGTCTCAGTCTATGAACATTACAAGCACAAAAACCACCAAAATCAATTTATAAGATGTTAAAAAGGATATTCTATATTGTTTTGTCGTTTTTTATCTTTCGATATCTCAGAAATCTTTTTCGATCTTCAGACAAAAAAGCTAAACCTTCTCAAAGCCAAAGTAACTCTTTGGATCAGCCAAAAATTAAAAATTTACCCGCAGAAGATGTAGAGTTTGAAGAAATCAAAAACAAAACCAATGAACAATAAATATCTCGGTTTTTTTGGTGCAATTTTAGTAATGCTTCTTCTTAGTGTGGTGAGTTTTTATCCCATTCTAAAAGGAGAAAAAATCCTTCAACCAGACATTATCAACCATGTGGGTGGAAGCTTTGAACAAGAAAAAATTCGAGAAGAGAATGGAGTTGAACCTTACTGGACCAATTCTATGTTCGGGGGTATGCCAACCTATCAATTGGGCGCTAGATTCGAAAACGATGGCATCAAGTATGTTGACCAAGCGTTAAGGTTTTTGCCCAGACCTGCAGATTATCTTTTTTTACTGCTTTTTGGTTTTTTTATTTTGGCCTATACTCTTGTTAGAGACTGGAGATATGCGCTTTTAGCGGGTATATTCTTTGCTTTTTCCACCTATTTTTTTCAAATTATTTCAGCCGGTCACAACGCCAAAACCCATGCGATCGCTTATTTTGCTCCCCTTGTAGCGGGAATATTGCTTTTGTACAGGGGAAAGTGGTGGGTAGGGAGTTTACTGACGGTACTATTTTTATCTTTAGAGCTTCTGGCTAATCACTTTCAGATGACTTATTATCTGTTTTTGTCCATGCTTGTATTTGTTTTTTTTAAAGGTTTAGAAGCTTTCAAACAAAAACAAGTTTCCACATTTTTCAAGGCTTCAGGTCTGGTTCTTCTTTGCTCGGGGATTGCCATAGGACTTAATTTTAATCGACTTTCAACTACCTACCAATATAGCCAAGAAACCATTCGAGGCGAAAATTTATTAGATCCAAAATCTAAAAATAGCGGGCTAGATTCAGATTACATCACCTCATGGAGTTATGGAAAATTGGAATCTTTAAACCTATTAATACCCAATTTTATGGGTGGTGGAAGTGTTGAACCCAATGAAAACAAACCCAATACCGCTGCTTTTTTAGAATCTGTGGCACAAAGTACAGAAGAAGCCCATTATTTTGAGCAGTCTGTTCTTCCTTCTATTCCCACTTATTGGGGAGATCAGCCCTACACTGTGGGGCCAGCGTATCAGGGTGCTATTGTTTGTTTTTTGGCACTTTTGGGGCTTTTGCTTATGAAAGGAGTTTATAGAAATTGGTTGCTTTCTACTTTCTTGTTAAGTTTATTTCTGGCTTGGGGAAAGAACTTTTCTTTCTTGACAGACTTTATGATTGAATATTTTCCATTTTACAACAAATTCAGAACCGTATCTTCTATCCTTGTTTTGGCAGAATTTGTTTTCCCAATTCTGGCAGTTTTGGGTTTATACCATTTCTTTCAATCTAACGAATCGAATTCGATTGAAAAACGCAAAAAAATCTTGCTAGGCCTTGGCCTTGGTATGGGAACATTTCTTTTGACAATCTACTTGTTTGCTGAACCTCTATTTGGACTTGGTTCTCCCTTGGATAGCCAATTGCCCAAAGAACTTCAACAAGCCATTGTAAAAGACAGAAACCACTTGCTGCAAACAGATACTTTAAGAAGTCTATTTTTTATTGGTCTTTGCGTGGGCATTCTGTATTTGCATCTAAATAGCAAATTAAAAACAAGCTACGCTTTGGCGGCAATTGGTGTTTTGACTTTGCTTGATTTGGGTGGCATCAACCAAAGATATTTGAACTCAGATAACTTTGTAGACTCTTCTTGGGTTGAAAATCCTTATCCTACGGATGTTACTCAGGAAATGTTGGATGAATCGGATAAAAAGCCTATTCTTCAGGGGATTGTAAGCAAACAACCACTAAATCTTGCTTTGAAAAATCTCAAAGCAAAGGACCCTTCGCATTATAGAGTTTTTAATCCTTTGCTTGGAACATTTTCTGAAGCAACCACTTCTTATTTTCATTCTTCCATCGGAGGATACCATGGTGCCAAACTTAGAAGATACCAAGATGTAATCGACAAGTATTTAACCGAAAAACCAGACCCTAAGATTCTTGGAATGCTAGGGGTAAAGTATGTGATTGGGGCAGATTCGCTTGGAATTAAAATCCAAAATAACCCCTTTAATCTAGGAAATGCATGGTTTGTAGATGAAGTAACCAAGGTAGATACACCAAAACAAGCATTTGAAAAATTATCAACTTTAGACCCTAGAAAACAGGCGGTGGTAGAAGTAGATGATAATTTAGATGGCTTTCAAAATGGATCAACATCTGGGAAAATTCGCTTAGAGAATTATTTGCCAAACAAACTCAGCTATATTGTAGAAAGCCCTAAGGGTGGTTTTGTGGTGTTTTCAGAAATCTTTTACTCCAAAGGTTGGAATGCCTATGTAGATGGTGTTAAAACGCCGATTTACGCTACAAACTATGTATTAAGAGGACTTTGGCTTAAGGCTGGTGCCAAAAAAATTGAACTCATTTTTGAACCCACAGTAGTTAAAACTGCCGCCAATGTGTCATTGTTTTTTAATTTACTTCTTTTATTGGTTGTAATAGGTTTAGTTTACAAAATTGGGTTAGAATACAAACAAGGTAAGTCCATTGTAGGTGAATGAAGAAGAACTTAAGATTCTACTTATAACTTACTACTGGCCTCCCGCGGGTGGACCTGCGGTACAAAGGTGGTTGCATATGGTAGAAGAACTCTCTTTGTATGGTTCAATCTATGTATATCATCCACAAAATGCAGAGTACCCCATTGTCGATAAAAATCTAAAAATCCAACCTAAAAAGGTTGATAATGTACATCTAATCTCTGGTCCAATATTAGAGTTTTATTCCTTTTTTCAAGCTTTTTTTCCAAAGCTCAAAACTTTTAGAAAAGGTCAGTTGCCTAGCAATCGGGAGAGAAAAACTTCATTACTTTCAAAATTATTGCTTCAAATTAGGGCGAATTTTTTTGTTCCAGATCCTAAAATTCTTTGGCGAAAATCTTCGGTAAAAATTTTAAAAAAGTTGATTCAAGAAAATCAAATAAATACTTTAATTACCACTGGCCCACCACACAGCATGCATCTAATTGGTCTGGAGCTAAAAAAAATCTTTCCAACGCTTAACTTGGTGACAGATTTTAGAGATCCTTGGGTTGAAATATCCTATCACAAGCATCTTCCTCTTTCAAAAAAAGCCACTGAAAAGTCTTTTGCTAGAAAAAAAAGTGCTTGAAAACTCAGATCTCGTTTTGGCCACTACTAAGATTGATCAAAAAAGGTTTGAAAAAAAGGGTGCCAAAAAAGTTATTGAAATCACCAATGCATTCAAAGAAATCTGGCCAAAAGCAGAAAAAAAGCCTAATCAAACTTTTACATTACTCTATGCTGGAGGACTAGAATCTGATAGAAATCCATCCATTTTGTGGGAAGTTTTAAAGGATCTCTCTTTAGAAAAGATAGATTTTAGAATTGAATTTTGTGGAAATATTTCAAATGAAGTGATTTTGGAGCTAAAAGACAAAAACCTTTTTACAAAGTGTCAATTCTTTGGCTATTTGAGTCTAGAGAAAACCCAAGAAAAAATGAGCGGTGCAGATCTACTGATTCTAACCAACTTTTTTGATATAGCAGGAGAAGGGATTATTCCAGGTAAATTGTTCGAATATTTGGCCAGTGGAAAACCCATTGTTTCGGTGGGATATCCAAATACCGAAGTGGAAGAAATTTTAGCCAAGGTTGGTTTGGGTAAGCATTTTTATCAGCAAAAAAAGGAGCTTAAAACCTATCTTCTCCAAAGAATTCAAAACCCAAACCTGGATTTGAAAGTCAATGAATCAGAACTATTAAAATACAGAAGAAAAGAAATTTCTTGGGCGTTGAAGCATGAATTAATTCAACTTTTGCAACCAAAAGATTAAATGTAACTTTGCGTAGTTAAAACTAGCCAATGATAGAAAAATTCAAACAGAAATATAACATCACCTCCAATTTTCAAGTTCTGGTGATTTTCTTGGCCTTTGCCATTACTGGATCTTCAACTGCTTATATTGGTAAATTAATTCTCCACGAATTGCATATTACCAAAGATATGGGACTGAAATTTTGGATTCCAAGGATTCTTATCATTTTTGCCCTTTACAGAATCGTTTCACTTCTAGTGGGTGCTTTGCTTGGACAATATGCATTTTTTAAAGAATTTCACAGGAAATCTCTAGACAAAATTCCATTTGTAAAAAACATTTACAAGTCTTAGAAATTAAATACTAGATAAAAACGCTAGGGTATTTACACCATCTGCAAAATCATCCAATTTGGGTTTTTGAGACTTTCCAAAATCTGTATTTTTTAAACCTAAGTTTGAGACAATACATTGAAGCTCATCTTGATGAGAATCTATAAAATTTTCCACCTGATTTAGGACTTGGTATCTACTATAAAATAGTACAGAAACTGGCGTATGGAGACCCGAATCTTCTTTGAGAAGAAGAAAACCATTTTCCATAAAATTATCTTGATTTAAAAGATAAATCGCCCTGTAATAATCAAAATTGTTGGCGTATTTGTGGTGATTGATAATGTCATTGTGTGGAAAAAATGCTTCAAAGAGTCTGTTTAAATCAAAATCTTCTGGAATAAATACCTTAGATACATTTCTACATCCAAGCCCGAAATAATCAAAAACATCATTTGAAAGCAAAGAGAGTTCTTCTTTGGTTTCTTGTCCTGTTAAAACTGCAATGGAAGTTCTGTTTTGCCTTATGATATGTGGTATATTTTTGAAATAGGAAGAAAAATACTTGGCTGTATTGTTGGAACCTGTGGCAATGGCGGTATCAAAGTTTTCAAGTTTTTCCACTACAGAAATTCGCTCTTTTAGATTAGGCCGAATCTCAACCAGTGATTGCAAAACCCAAGAAGAAAGTAACTTATCTTTGCCAGAGAGTTTTATTTGAAGATGGTAGCCACACAAAAGTCCGCATAAAATATCGTGAAAACCAACCATGGGAATGTTTCCAGCCAGAATGAGCGCCAAGGTCTTGGGTTTTTCTAAAAACCGAGCATTTTGAACAAAAAAACTTAGTTTTTCTTGGGTTAATTCACTGGACCAATTTTCAAAAGCAAGAAGTATATTTTCTTTAGTAAACCATGGATTGTTTGCTTTAACCTCATTCAAAAAGGAAATATTTTCGTTTGAATTCTTAAAATTTTCTAAAATCTTTCCGAATAAGGCAAATGTCTCAATCAGTTCTTCCCTTTTCATAAAAATATGTCTTATTTTTGAAGCACAAAAGTAAGACAATTAAACAGTATAACCTATGGCTATCATTATTACCGACGAATGCATCAACTGCGGTGCATGCGAACCAGAATGTCCCAACAATGCAATCTACGAAGGAGCTATGGGATGGAAAATGTCTGAAGGAACCAAAGTAAAAGGTATGTTCGATCTGATGAATGGGAGTAAAGTTCAGGCAGATCAAGAACAAGAACCGATTTCTGATGATGTTTACTTTATTGTTCCTGACAAATGTACAGAGTGTAAAGGCTTTCATGAGGAACCTCAATGTGCAGCGGTTTGCCCAGTTGATTGCTGTGTTCCAGACGATGATCATGTAGAATCAGAAGAAGAGCTACTGGAAAAACAAGCTAAACTACACAAAGAAGATTAAATTGATAAACGATCAAACCATTTTATGAAAATACACAATTTTAGCGCAGGACCGAGCATTTTACCCCAAGAAGTATTGCAAGAGTCTAGCAAAGCAGTACTTGATTTTAACCAAAGTGGACTTTCGATTTTAGAAATTTCGCACCGTAGTAAAGATTTTATTGCGGTAATGGACAAAGCGGTAGCACTTGTTAGAGAGCTTCTTTCTGTTCCAGAAGATTACGAAGTATTATTTTTGCAAGGGGGAGCAAGCTTGCAATTTGTGATGATTCCATTCAATTTGATGAAAATAGGAGGAAAAGCAGGTTATTTGGATACCGGAGAGTGGTCTTCTAAAGCGCTAAAAGAAGCCAAGAAATTTGGTGAAGTGGTGGTTTTAGCTTCTTCTGAAGATAAAAACCACACCTACATTCCTAAAGATTATGTGATTCCTGCTGATTTGGATTATATCCATTTAACCTCTAACAATACCATTTTTGGTACACAAATTCAGTCATTTTCAAAACAAGCCGTTCCGGTGGTTTGTGATATGTCTTCGGATATTTTCAGCCGAAAAATCAATGTTGCTGATTTTGATCTTATCTATGCTGGTGCACAAAAAAACATGGGACCCGCGGGTGCTACCCTTGTGATTGTGAAAAAAGACATCCTTGGGAAAACAGGCAGAGACATTCCATCTTACTTGGATTACCAAGTTCATGCCAAGGCAGAAAGTATGTTTAATACACCTCCTGTTTACGCTACCTACGTGAGTATGCTTACTCTACAATGGCTCAAAGACAAAGGTGGAGTAGAAGCCATTGAAAAAATCAACAACGAAAAGGCAGATTTGCTGTATAAAGAACTAGAAAGAAACGCTCTTTTTAAAACGGTTGCACAGGTAGAAGACAGATCTAAAATGAACGTTACCTTCCTTCTTGCAGACGAAAATTTAACCGAAACTTTCGATGCTTTTTGGAAATCCAAAGGAATTTCTGCGATTTCTGGACACAGAAAAGTAGGAGGTTACAGAGCTAGCATCTACAACGCACTAAGCAAAGAAAGTGTCTTATATCTAATTGAAGTATTACAAGAATTCGAAAAACAAAACTCTTAATAAACACAAATGAAAATTTTAGCCAACGACGGAATTTCACAAAACGCCATTGATCTTCTAACCCAAAAAGGATTTGAGGTTTTGCCAGACAAAGTGTCTCAAGAATCACTCAATGATTTTATCAATCAAAACGGAGTAGAAGTACTTTTGGTCAGAAGTGCAACCAATGTTAGAAAAGACACCATCGATGCTTGTGAAAGTCTAAAAATCATCGGTAGAGGTGGAGTTGGAATGGACAACATCGATGTGGAATATGCCAAAGAGAAAGGAAAACACGTCATCAATACCCCAGCTTCTTCTTCAAGATCGGTGGGAGAACTGGTTTTTGCACACCTTCTTGGTCTAACACGTTATTTGCATGATTCAAACCGTAAAATGCCTCTTGAGGGAGATTCCAATTTTGGAGCGCTCAAGAAAAGTTATGCCAAAGCAACCGAACTTCAAGGAAAAACCATTGGGGTAATCGGATTTGGAAGAATTGGTGTGGCTACCATCGAAATTGCGCTTGGTCTTGGGATGAACGTTGTTGTTTTTGACCAGTATGTAAAAGAAAGAAGCATTTGGAGTAGTAGACGAAGTTGCACTTGTCAATGCATTGAATTCAGACAAACTAAGATTCGCTGCCCTTGATGTATTTGAAAATGAGCCCAAGCCAGAAATGACGCTTTTAATGCACGAACAAATCTCACTTTCTCCACATATCGGAGGAAACACCCTAGAGGCACAAGAGAGAATTGGGGTAGAATTGGCAGAGCAAATCATCAAAATTTACGGAGTATAAATACCCTTTGTTTATAAAAGACTCATCCAAAAGATGGGTCTTTTTTTTTGAAGTTTTTTAAAATGATTCACAATGTCTATCAGAGAAAATTTATCCGATCTAAAATCATGTCTTCCAAGTGAGGTAACTTTGGTTGCGGTTTCTAAAACCAAACCCATAAGTGACATTCTTGAAGCGTACAATTGTGGTCAAAGAATTTTTGGAGAGAACAAAATTCAAGAAATGCAGCAAAAATATCTTGATCTTCCCAAAGACATCTCTTGGCACCTTATAGGGTCTATTCAAACCAATAAAATAAAGTATATCGTTGATTTTGTAGATCTTATCCATGGTGTAGATCGGCCCAAAGTTTTAGAGGAAATCAACAAGCAAGCACAAAAGGTTGGCAGAAAAGTAAAAGTTTTGCTTCAAATGAAGATTGCAAAAGAAGACACCAAACATGGATTCGATCCTCAAGAATTGAAAGAATATTTAAATTCTAACGAAATTTTACAATTTCAAAACATTCAGATTCTAGGTCTGATGGGCATGGCCAGTTTTACAGATAATCACTCGCAAATAAAAACAGAATTCGATCAGCTAAAATCTATTTTCGAAGATTTAAAATCAATGAACATTCCTCATTGCCAAATGGAGATTCTTTCCATGGGCATGAGCGGAGACTACCCAATTGCCCTAGAATCTGGAAGCAACATGGTTAGAATCGGATCTTCTATTTTTGGAGGAAGATAAGTTATAAAGTTGAAAAACTTAAAAGAAGTAAGTTTCCTTGGAATAACTTTAGTTTCTTTCCTGAGATTTCAAAACGGTCTACTTTTGCAAGCAGATTTATGTATCTATTTTCATCTGCAAGATCTGGACAAGACTTTCTTGTGGTAACAGCTGGTCCAAATTTTAGGCTATTTTGCTCTTGGGTAAGGGTGCCAAAATAAGTATTGCAACCCGAAAACCCAGAATATTTGTTCTCTGTGTCTATCTTTAGCGTGAGGCTTGGGTTTTCAGTTAAAGTCCAAAGGGTCGATTTTAAACCCGCGTTTGAAGTGTTTTTTGAGGCTGATTTTTGAGAATTGCAGTTCTGAAAAATAAACAAAAGTCCAAAAGATAGCGCCAGAATAAATATTGATTTGAGTTTCATAAAATTAGTTTCTAAGTTCTGCATTAAATTCTTTGGTAAATGTAGCAATTAATTTGCTCATAATTTGCTCTATTTGCTTGTCATCAAGGGTTTTTTCGGAGTCTTGAAGTTCGAATCGAAGCGCATAAGATTTTTTTCCAGCCTCTAATTTATCCCCCTGATACACATCAAAAAGTTCAACTTTTTTAAGCAGTGGTTCGTTTATTCTAAAACTTGCGCTGTATAAAGATTCGTAACTAACCTTTTCATCTACAAGAAGTGCCAAATCCTTAACAGAACTTGGGAATTTTGGAATTGGCGTAAAACTTACAGGTGGATTTTCCCTTACTAGTTCTACCAATAAATCAAAATCAAAATCGGCATAATAAACCCTTTGTTTGATACCAAAATCCTGGCTCATTTTTGAAGAGACTTCAATAATTTTCACAAGTTCGGTTTTGTTTTCTAAACAAAGAGCCACACCCGACTCTTTTTCTAAAGGAAGCTGAAGGTAGGCGTTGATTCCAACAAGAGAAAGAATTGCCTGGGCCAAACCTTTTAGAGAGAAAAAAGAAGTAGAAGATGAGCTTTTAGACCAATGAGAAGTATTTGGGTTTTCACTGATACAAATAGCCAAACGAGTATTTTCTCTGTATCCTTGGCTGGTTTTAGTATAGGTTTTCCCAAACTCAAAAAGCCGAATGATTTCAACTTTTCTGTTGAAGTTGTATTGCGTATTTTCCAGTAATCCAGCCATCAAAGACCGCCTTAAAATGGCAAGATCTGAACTTAAAGGATTCAGGATATTTACATTTTCTTCTTGGTTGAATCCTTGGGTAAAACTAGCCGAGGTAAGAGAATTGTTCATGGCCTGAAAACATCCATTGCTCACTAGAAGTTGACTAATTTTCTGTTCAATCTTATGGGCGTAATTTTTAACACTTTGCCCTGTAGTATAAGAAAAATTGGTAGGAATAGGCACAGCATTATATCCGTATATTCTTAGCAATTCTTCAATTACATCAATTTCTCTGGTTACATCTACCCTAAATGGCGGAACCAAAAGTTCTAATACGTCACCATTTTCAGAAATGATTTCGATGTCTAGATTTTCGAGAATTTCTTTGATTTGATCCCGATGAATTCTAATCCCTAGAAGTTTATCAATTCTGTGGGTTCTAAGTAACACTTGATGCGCTTTAATCGGCTTAGGATACAGGTCAATTGGCTCTGAAACTTGCGCAGCAGGGAACATTTCTAAAATCAGTGCTACCGCTTTAGAAAGTCCGTTTAAACAAACATTAGGATCAACCCCACGCTCAAATTTGAACGATGCATCAGAATGGATACCAAACTTTTTAGCAGTTTTTCGAATCACAACAGGGTCGAAATTCGCAGATTCCAAAAAGATATTGACCGTTTGATCTTCTACGGCACTGTTTTTTCCGCCCAAAACCCCTGGGAGTGCAACAGGAGTTTCTCCATCGAAAATCACCAAATCATCTTGGCCCACAATTCTTTTTTCACCATCCAAAGTTTCTAAACTTTGGGCTTTTTGGCTAAAATCTACCACCAAAGATTTAGTTTTGAGTTTGTCTAAATCAAAAGCATGTAGGGGCTGACCCAAATCGTGCATAACATAATTGGTAATGTCCACAATGTTGTTGATGGAATTTAGACCAATTTTGGAAAGTCTATCCCTTAGCCATTTAGGAGACTTTTCTATTTTAACTCCCAAAATAGAAACTCCTGCATATCTTGGACAGGCTTTATCATTTTTAATTTCAACCGATACAGGGTTTGGAAAAGTTCCCTGAATTTTGGGATATTTTTCTAATTTTTTAAGTGATACATCTTCTATTTTTCTGCATTTTAAAGCTACCGCCAAATCTCTTGCAACCCCATAATGACTCATGGCATCGGCCCTGTTAGGAGTAAGACCAATTTCTAAAATTTCATCAGTACTCGCCTGGATATAATCTGATAAATTTTTGCCAATCTCAAAGTTTTGATCTAAAACCATAATCCCAGAATCATCTAAGCCTAAACCTAGTTCGGTTTCTCCGCAGAGCATTCCAAAAGATTCTTCACCTCTGATTTTAGATTTTTTAATGGCATAGGGTTCTCCTTGTAAGGGACTAATTTTAGCACCTATGGTTGCTACAGCTACTTTTTGACCGGCAGCTACATTGCTTGCGCCACAAACTATTTTTAAGGTTTGGTCTGAAGAAACTTTTACCCAAGTAATTTTTAGTTTGTCAGCATTAGGATGCATTTCTACCGTTTGAACCTCTCCAACAATTACACCTTTTAGGTTTTCTTCGCTGCTACCAAACTGGGTAGTTCCCTCAACCTCAAGACCAGTTGAGGTAAGGACATCAGAGATTTTTTGAACATCCAAATGGGTGTCCAGATGGTCTTTCAACCAGTTTAATGATATTTTCAATTTTTGATTTTTATCGATTCAACATTACAGGCATCACCAGCATCAAAATTTCTTCTCCTTCTTCTAGTCCATCCACAGGCTTTACAATTCCGGCTCTGTTGGGTTCAGACATTTCGATGGTAAGTTCTTCTGAATTGAGATGAGAAACCATTTCCATCAAGAATTTGGCATTGAATCCAATTTGCATATCAACTCCAGAATAATCGCAGGAAAGTCTTTCTTCTGCTTTGGAAGAAAAGTCCAAGTCTTCGGTAGAAAGAACCAGCGCGTTACCCGTAATTTTTAGTTTTACTTGATAAGTACTTTTGTTAGAGAAAATAGAAACCCTTCTAAGTGCATTTTGAAAAACGTTTTTGTTTACCTTCAGTACATTAGGGTTTTCTTTGGGAATTACCGCCTCGTAGTTAGGGTATTTTCCGTCAATCAATCTACAGGTTAAAACCAAATTGGCGTAGGAGAATTGTGCATTGTTTTGGTTATAAGAAATTTCT
This sequence comes from Flavobacteriaceae bacterium, assembly GCA_004359435.1. Taxonomy (GTDB): domain Bacteria; phylum Bacteroidota; class Bacteroidia; order Flavobacteriales; family Weeksellaceae; genus PTET01. The sequence continues at coordinate 175,832 of PTET01000002.1, read as the reverse complement.
ACTTCTTGGCTTTGAACCCCAAGGGTGTTTTTAAGCAGATTCAGTGCCTTTTTGGGCATAATAAACTCTATGTTCTCATCGGTGGTGATGTCTTTTCTAGAATATTTTACCAGTTTGTGCGCATCTGTGGCCACAAAACGAGAAACATCAGGGGTAAATTGAAAGAAAATTCCTGTCATCACAGGTCTTAAATCGTCATTTCCAGTGGCAAAAATAGATTTGCTAATGGCGGTAAACAAAATGTCTGAATGAAGTGAAATTTTCCCAGAATCCTCTAAAGTCGGAAGCGTTGGAAATTCATCGGCAGATTCATAGGCCAAAGAATAATTCCCAATTTCAGAAACAATTTCAAGGGTATTTTCACCCGTTAGGGCAAAAGTTAGAGGCTGATCTGAAAAAGTTTTAAGGGTTTCCAGAAGAATTTTTGAGGGAACAGTGATGGACTGGGTATCGTTTGATTCTACCTGAATTTCAGATGAAATGGTAGTTTCCAAATCGGTTCCAGTTACCGTCAGTTTATTTTGATCCAATTGAAAAAGGAAGTTTTCTAAAATCGGCATCGCGCTGGATGGATTGATTACTCCTGAAATCAACTGTAAATTTTTAAGCAAACTAGAACTTGAAACGATGAATCTCATAAAATCGATTTTTCTATAATTATAGATACAAATATAACAATTCAGCCCTATTTGAAAGCCTTAAATAAAGAAATAAAGACATTTTCTTTATTAAATTATCAACATTTATACTTTTTTTAGTCCTTAGGCAAATAAACTTTTAACCTAGTGTTTTCTTTGGCAGTATATTCTGGGCTAACAATCCAAGGATTGTAATAACAAAGCTGCGCAAAAGAGATTTTATATTCTCTGGCAAAATCTACCCAGTGTAGGGGAGAAGTAACCCATTTGTGCTTTAGTTTATGACGTTTTTCTAGCTTTTCAGCAGAAAATCCATACATTTCTGGATGACTGAGAATTTGCTTGATTGCACCGATTCTATATAAATATCTTCCGGTTTCTTCATTGAGTTTTAGATCGAAATAACTGGTATTTGTATCTGCTTTTTGTTCCAAAAGCACTTTTTGTATATTCCCAAGACCCGTGTTATAGGCAGCAGCCGCTAAAGTCCAACTTCCTGTTTGCTGCTTTAGATATTTTAAAAACTTGCAAGCCGCTTTTGTGGAAGCTTCTAAATCTGATCTTTGGTCTATTTCTTCATTTACAATCAGCCCATATTCTTTGGCTGTATCGGGTAAAAACTGCCAATATCCTTTGGCGCCAACCGGTGAACTTATTTTGGGATCTAAATTACTTTCGATGGCTGCCAAATACTTGAAATCATTGGGAACATTTTCCTGTTTAAGTATATTTTCGATGATTGGGAAAACCCTGCTACTTTTTTGAATCAAAAGTACCATGTTAGAATGATAGAAACTATTTTTTACTAAATCTTGCCTTAAAGCCATCTTAATATCTTCCCTGTTTAAATCAAAGGGTTCACCTGCAAAAGAAAGGCTATCTGGGAAAACCACAGAATCCACGCTTAAAGGGGTAGGATTTTGAATAGAAATAGGCTCTTTTCGGCAAGAAGATACCCAAATTATCATGAAAAATATCGGTAAAATTTTTGATTGCATTTAAAAATTGTCTTGCAAAATTAGCCTGTAAAAGTATTACATTGTATTGAATTAAACCTCACAAAAACCAATGCACTTTGAACAAGTATCTTTCTGGTACCAACTGAAAAGGGAATTTTCCCTATCTTTAAAGCATGGGATAGAAAGATCTTTTGATCTAAGCAGGCGAAAAGTGTAAAAATTGGCTAAGCGTGGATTCGATTGCACTGTACGCACGCCCCGGAATTACAAAGACTGTGAAAAGAACATTATGTATGTTGAGCAATTAGGAGACGTACCTCTGAAAAATGGAGTTTTTCCAATAAAACCAAATCCGGATATTATTAATGATGTAAATAAATACATGGGAGATTATGTTAGGTAGGAATTTTATAGTCACTTTGTTTATTTCTCTTCTTTTTTCGTGTAAACACACAAAAGAAATAGATCTAGAAGTTGTCAAATTTAATGCCCCTCAAGATTGGGTGTTGTCTAAAAACAAAGGTATGGATTCATTTGCAAAGTACATTTTTTCAGGTGATGATACGATTTTTGTTTCAATTGATAAAGATATGGATCCTTCTGGGTTATTTCAAGAAGAAATTATTTTTATAGATACATTAAATTATAATCACATGTTAAATTTTAGTTCAAAAGCTGAAATTGATTCTGAATTTGGAAATAACTATAAGGTAGTTAAGTCAAATACTCTAAGATCCAACAATTTTTTCTTACGAGAAACATTTGGTTATATTGATACAATTAATGGTAAGGAAGTTGGTATTTATCATCCTACTAAAGAAAAAGGTATTCTTGGAATAATCAAAAAAGATAGTATAAATGGAGATTTTTTTATGCGAGTTAAGAATCCATCAGTAAAAACTAAGGAACAATTTTTGGAAATGATAAAAACAATTTTTCATCTTAAAAAAAGCTTTGGAGATAAAAAGATTTTGGACGATTTCTCTTATAATTTTCAAAGGGAAGACAGAATTGGTATCATTGGAAAAAACGGAACTGGAAAATCTACTTTTCTTAACCTAATCACCCAAAAGACGCCTTTGGATGCTGGTAAAATCATCTTAGGAGATACACTAAAAATTGGCTATTACACCCAAAGTGGAATCCAGATAAAGCCGGGTGAGAAAGTAATTGACGTGATCAAAGAATTTGGGGAATTTATACCTTTAAAACAAGGAAAAAAGATTTCTGCCGAAAACCTGCTTGAAAAATTCTTATTCGATCGAAAAAAACAATATGATTTTGTTGAAAAACTCTCGGGTGGAGAAAGAAAAAGGCTCTATTTGTGTACGGTTTTAATCCAAAATCCCAATTTTTTAATCCTCGATGAGCCCACCAACGATTTAGACATTGTAACTTTGAATATCTTAGAACAATTTCTAGTGGATTTTCCAGGGGTTAGATTGGCTCAGAGAAGACATTTTAAATTTTGAAGTTCCTGGAAGTTTATAATAATCATGAATTACATTCAAGTAACAGATATAGCCAAATCTTACGCAGACAAACAGCTATTTGAAAACATAAGCTTTGGCATCAACAAAGAAGACAAAATCGCCCTAATTGCCAAAAACGGAAGTGGGAAAACCTCTATCTTAAACATGCTTGCAGGTTTAGATACCCCCGATAGAGGCGAAATCGAGGTTAAAAGAGGTATCCTGGTGAAATATTTACCCCAAGAACCCAACTTAGACCCTGAGATTAGAATCAAAGATTTGCTTTTTAGCCTAGACAATCCAACTTTAAGTGTCTTAAGTAGATACAACCAATTGACAAGCCAAAGCTCTCCAGACCCAAAGGAATTGGAAAATATTCTCCTTGAGATGGATCAAAAAAATGCTTGGAATTTTGAGTCTACTTTTCAGACGATTCTTTCCAAACTCAAAATCGACAACACAGAACTAGTAATTAAAGACCTATCTGGAGGACAGAAAAAAAGGGTTGCTCTTGCGCTACTTTTGATTGAAAAGCCAGACCTACTTATACTGGATGAACCTACCAACCATTTAGATTTGGAGATGATTGAATGGCTGGAAGATTTCTTGAAAACAGAAAAAATCACCCTTTTTATGGTTACCCACGACCGTTATTTCTTAGAATGTGTTTGTGGTGAAATTTTAGAATTAGATCAGGGTAAAATGCACAAGTACCTGTCTCTTATACACATCTTGATTCTANAGTTTGTATTTGGCTTTGATTTTATGAATATTAAGCGGATAATTTCGAACTACCAGTTGAAAAGATTGTTTGGCAATTGATTTTAGGTTTTCTACTTTTTCTAAAATTTCATAGCCTTTCCCAGGAAAATCTTCAAGAAGTTCAATGGAAGTGTATAGATGACTGTTTGTATCTATTTTAAAAACTTCATATTCTTTGGTGATGCTTTTAAAGGAACCTGCTTTTAAAATGGCAGCATTAGGCAAATAGAGGTATTTTTGTACCGAATGGTAAGAAATAGCCAATTCTTGCTCGTTCTTGAGGGAAAACTCGAATGTTTTGTGAGTAGATTCTAAATTTACAGCTACAATTTTTGGGTTTTTATTTTCTTTGTTTTTGTCAAAGAGCAGCACCAGTTCCTTGACTTGATTTTTTACAGCCACCACATGAATTTCGCTACAAAAAAAACTATCTATAAGTTGAAAAAGATCCATCATCGGGGAGAATTTCACCATCACAAGGGGAGATCTTTCAAGCAAAACATCTACAATTAAATGCAGATTGGGCGACAAATCTTCAGGCAAGATTCTTTTCTGGTTCGCTTTGTTTCTTCTGTCTGGATCTAGATAGATAAAATCGAAAGATTTGGGGTTATTTGACAGAAAATTTTCGGCATTGGATAATACAAAATCTACATTTTCCACTTTAAGATTGGTGAAGTTTTCTTTGACCAATGTTAGAAGTTCTTCATTTTGTTCAACCAAAGTAAACTTCTCAAAAATTCTGGAGAAAAAAAAGGCATCTACGCCCAAACCACAGGTTAAATCTATCCCATTTTTTTTGGGATATTTTTCATCTATAAGTCCAACTTTGTATAGTGCAGTGGCCTGAGAAGAACATTGTTCTAAGTTGAGCCCCATCGGACAAAGAACTTTCTTGGATTCAAACCAAAGAGGTACTTTCTCTTTTAGAACTTGAAGCCCTTTGAGCTGTTTAGCAAGCTGGGCAGAACTTAAATTTTCAAAGGGAGATTTTAAAAGTGCAAAAGCAGAAACATCCATACCAAGATGGGTTTCTAAATACTGCCAAACCTTGGTTTCTAACAAGGGATTTTCCAAGGCTACAAATCTTTGGTGATACTTTTCACCAATTTAAACTCCCACAAAAATTCTTTGGCAATAACTTTAATGGCTGTATAAGCGGGCACGGCAACCAAAATACCAACAAAACCAAAGAGTACGCCAAAACATAAAATCACAATAAATATTTCTAGCGGGTGCGATTTTACACTTTTAGAATAAATGATGGGTTGGTTCACAAAGTTGTCAATCAATTGGGCAATTAAATATCCAACCACTAGATAGATTATTTTCTGAACAAAAGCATCATTCATAGGAATTCCAGAAGAAAACAAACTGCTAGAGGCCAAAAACGTAAACACAAACATTCCAATTAATGGACCAATATAAGGGATGATGTTCAGTAGTGCACAAATCAGGGCGATTACTACGCTGTCTTGGATAGAAAACACCTTAAGTATGATCAAATACAAAACAAACATCACCAAAACCTGAAGCAATAATCCAAAAAAGTATCTCACCAAAAGATGTTCTATGCTATCTAGGGCCCTTTCTGCTTTGGATTCTTTAGAGTCTGGAACAATGGACTTAATCATTTTAGTAAAAAGTTCGCTGTCTTTGACAAAGAAAAAAGAAATAAACATCACAGAAAACACATCCATGGTAAAAGACAGAACCATACCCAAAGTTTTTTGGGTAAAACCAAGGGGTTTATTGGGGTGATTAGAGAGAAAATCTTGTTCACTCTGACAGAGTTTTGGAAGCAATTTTTCCATTTTTTTTATTGACACAATCTCTTGCACATCAACCCCGATATCACTTAAAGTATCACTATAAGCAAAAGACATTAATCTATTAGAATGAGAGAAGTTAAATCCGAAACTTACATTTGGAAAATAAGGTTTTCCAAGAGGAGAGTAGCTTAGATTATCGATATAATCAAAAGGCAATCCTTGTTGTTTGATGAGCCAATTTAGACAAAGTTTAGAGAGGGTTTTTTGAAGCCTAATTTTGGGGTTTTTAAACGTAGAGATTTCAATTTGTTGTTTTAAAGAAAGTTTGTTCTCTAGCTGTCCATTGGTTATGGAGTCTATTTTGTTTAGGTCAAAATAGAATACCTTAACTGTAGGAGGGATGTTTTGGCTGGTTTTCATAAACAACGTCTGGCTTTATAGACCACAGGCTTTTTTCGCTCTGTGGTGAAAATTAAGACCTTATCTCCGCCTTCACTAAGTTTGTATTTGGCTTTGATTTTATGAATATTAAGCGGATAATTTCGAACTACCAGTTGAAAAGATTGTTTGGCAATTGATTTTAGGTTTTCTACTTTTTCTAAAATTTCATAGCCTTTCCCAGGAAAATCTTCAAGAAGTTCAATGGAAGTGTATAGATGACTGTTTGTATCTATTTTAAAAACTTCATATTCTTTGGTGATGCTTTTAAAGGAACCTGCTTTTAAAATGGCAGCATTAGGCAAATAGAGGTATTTTTGTACCGAATGGTAAGAAATAGCCAATTCTTGCTCGTTCTTGAGGGAAAACTCGAATGTTTTGTGAGTATATAATGACTGATTTTAGAAAGTTGTAAGTCGAATCCTTTGCCCGATTTTAAATAATCATCCAAAAAGTGTATGTCCATTTGCAAAAGATACGCATTGAAAAAATTGAGCTGGCTCATGGCTTTTTCACGAATCAGATGGGTGTCTAGAAGTGAAAGATTTTCGGCCTGTTGTCGAATAAGTGGAACCATAAGCAAGAAAAACAAGGCAAAAAGTCCAAAAAATATAGTGAGGGAAAAAATAGCACTAAAACCTGAAGACTTTGTTAGTTTAAAGCCCAATTGGTACATGGGTCTGCAAAGTAGAGAAACTACCACCGAAACCACAATATAAACCAGTATGCTTTTGAGTTTAAAAAGTACAAAAAACAAAAGTGAAACCCCTAGCAGAATAAAAACCGTAGCAAGCAAAGATTTGGTAAGTTCTTTGTAGTTGATCATCTGGGGATTATTTTTTTACATTCGATTTAGGGGTAACCATTAGGGAATCTTCTTCGACAACAATAAACACATCTTCATTTTGTTTTTGCATCAAGTACTTTTCTCTGGCATACTTTTCAATGAATTTCTTGTCGTGTTTAATTTTATCTATTTCTTTGGTTTCTTCTTTGATTTTGTCTTCGAAATAAGTTTTATTCTGTTCTAATTCACTAATTTCTTTGTCTAAAGATCGATGGGTTAAAAGTGAGTTTTCATCAAAAAAAGCCATCCACACCACAAAAATAGTGCTAAGGACAAAGTATTTGTTTTGAATTAGTTTTACAAAAATCTGTTTCATCTTGTAAAAATACTAAAGTTTTAATTAGTGTTTCAACTCTTTTTCTAGAAAATCTAAAATCTGTGCATGGCTATATTCTGGTGCACAAACAAGCGATGCGTTTGTTTTTTGGGGCTCAACAAATTCCCTTTGCATAGGATAACAAAAAGCCTCAAATTGTAACTTAGATTCCTCTTGGGTTCTTCCTCTATGGGAAACATCTCTTTGTATTTTTCTTTGGAGTTGCAATGGTTTTTCTAGATCTAAATACAGAGATACATCCCATTTTTTGGGAACAAATTTTGGATTTAAAACATGGAGTCCTTCAACCAGAATATAGGAGGCAGGTTTTACCTCTTGGGAAATCTCTAATCTTTGATGTTTTTCAAAACTATACATGGGAGCCTTTGTACAATTTTGATTTTCTAAACTTTGTATATCGCTTAAAAATTTATCAAAATCAATTGCATTGGGATGATCGAAATTGTAGTTTTTAGCATCAATATTTTCAGGTAAACTATGGTAGTACCAGTCTAGGCAGAGTAGAGAAATTTCTCCTAAAGACCAATTTTCTAGCAGATATTGGCTCAGGCTAGATTTTCCACTTGCTGTTGGTCCTGAGATAGCAATCCACTTCATTTTTTAGTGAGGAAGACTAATTTTATTCCCTAAAACCTCTGGGGCAACCCCAAAGATTAGATCAAGTCTAGCTTTGACTCTGGCGAGCATTTCTCTGGATAAATTTTTGATTTTCATCCGACTGGTTTTTACATCTTCTGCATTAAAACCTATCACATCTATTCCTTTTTCTTTGGCCAAAAAAGTTCCTCTAACATTATGAAACTCCTGAGAGATAAGAGTAAAGGTATCTAGTCCAAATACTTGATTCGCCCGAATAACAGAGTCTAAGGTTCTTCTCCCAGCAAAATCCTCGAAAATTTTATCAGAAGGAATTCCCAATTCAACCAATGAAGCCTTCATTTGTTTGGGTTCGTTATAGGATTTTACCATGTTGTCTCCGCTAACCAGAATGTATTTGATTTTTCCAGCTTTGTATAGGGCATTAGCGGCAATAATTCGGTTTTCATAATACCTGTTGATTCCACCACCCACCATGTACTTTGAGGTTCCTAAAACCACACCATAGGTTCTAAAAGGAATTTCATCTACCGAATTATACAACAAATTCTCAGTGGCGCGATTCATATAAAAAAAGTTTGCAAGGGAAATTGAAAATATAAGCAAACCCAAAATGGCGAGATATTTAATTTTTTTCATAGCTTGTTTTCTATATCTTCTTGATCTACTTCAAATTCCAAAGCCCTATCCACCAGACTCGAAGAGATAGACTTTTTGGCTTTCACGCCAAGAGATTTTAATTTTTCTACCCTTGCAATCAAATTACCCTTACCTTGGAAGAGCTTGTTCATGGCTCCTTTGTATTCGTCCTTGGTCTCATCCATTTTTTTACCAATTTTGATAAGATCTTGGGTTAAACTTTCGAACTTATCATACAAAAATCCAGCTTGTTGGGCTATTTCAAGGGCATTTCTTTGTTGTTTTTCGTTGTTCCACATGGTATCTATGGTTCGAAGCGTTGCCAAAAGGGTGGTTGGGGTAACAATGATTATATTTTGCTCAAAAGCCTTATTGTATAACTGGTTGTCATGGTTTAAGGCAAGGGCAAAAGCGGGCTCTATGGGGATAAAAAGCAGCACGAAATCGGGTGAAGCACCCTCTAACAAACTTGAATAGTTTTTTTCGCTTAGCTCTTTGATTCTTTGGTTTAAAGCAGAAAGATGCATTTTAAGATCTACTTCTTTAAGCTGTGGATCTTCTTGGTTGATATATCTTTCATAAGCCGTGAGGGTTACTTTGGAGTCAATAATCATCTTTTTGCCCCCGGGGAGATGAATCACCACGTCGGGTCTAAATCTTGTTTTTCCTTCTTCTTTGGTGTCAAAGCTTTGCTCTAACTCATATTCTCTTCCTTTTTCGAGTCCTGATTTTTCTAAGACTCTCTCCAAAACCAGTTCGCCCCAATTTCCTTGGGTTTTACTATCTCCTTTTAGTGCTTTGGTAAGATTGGTCGCCTCTTTGCTCATGAGCAAATTGATGTCTTTGAGACCCATAATTTGCTCTCTTAAGGCCGCATTTCTATCAATAGCCTCTTTATTAGTTGAATCAACTTTTTGCTCGAATTCAGCGATTTTCTTTTGAAGGGGAGAAAGAATTTCTTGGATACTTTCTCTGTTTTGGGCTTTAAATGTTATGGATTTTTCTTCCAATATTTCACTGGCCATCAGCCTAAAACGCTCTTCTAATTTCTGGGTGAGTTCTAACTTTTCTTTTTCTAGATTTTCAACTACTTTTAAATGAGAAGTTTGAAGCTCTTTCAATTTGATAGTATAATCTTCTTTTGCTTCGGGTATTTTTACCTCTTTTTATTTTAAGTATTATGGCGCATTTTGGTTTAGATATTACCCATGAATTTTCTTGGGTAGGTTCACCTGCGGCCATGATTAGTCTTGGAATTGCAACGGTAGTAGAAGCTGTAGCCTACCTACTACCTTTTGTAGATAATTTAATGGACACCATAGCCGTTCCACTTGCCACCATGGCTGGTACATTGCTCATGGCTGGATCACTGATGGATTTAGAACCTGTCATGAAATGGGGGCTAGCTATCATTGCAGGAGGAGGAACCGCAGGAGCCATCAAAGGAGCCGCAGCAACCGGAAGAGCCAGTTCAACTTTGGTAAGTGGTGGAATCATGAATCCTTTTCTTAGCTTTTTGGGTACGCTTTTTTCGGGTATTATCACCATGCTTACCATTTATTCTCCGATAATTGGAGTAATTCTAGCGGTGGGATGTTTGTTGTTTTTGTTTACACTTATCCGTAAATTCAAAAAGATGATTTTTAGCCAAAATACCTCTAACGAAAACGTTGCAAGGTTGTAAAATCCAATTGATGTTCTCCTTCAAAAGATATCTCTTTGTAGCTTGAAAATAAATCTTTTGCCTTTAGAATTTGCTCTTGTTTTTTGTCCTTATCAATAAGAGGATCTTTGTCTCCATAAACCAAGAATACTTCTGAGCTTTCGGTAGAAATGCCTTTAAAAGTCTCTTTTGATATTTCCTTTGGAATTTGTCCTGCCCAAACCACAATTTTTTGATAGGGAAGTTCTAAAAAAGAAAGGGACCTAAATAATACCGAAACTCCTTGCGAAAATCCAAACCAGTTTATAGGGCAAGAAAAATGGATTAAATTTTCGTTTGTTACAACAGCAGAAACATAAGCCAAAATATTTTTCTTTTCTTCCTCCAAATCCATTTGGGTGAGCCAGCTTGAACCTATTTTAGAGAAATTTTGAAAATAAAATTTAGAAGGCGCTTGCAAAAAAATTAAATAATCTTCTTTTCGTTCTTCAAAAAATGGAATTAGCTGTGCAGCAGTTTGACCAAACCCATGAAAGATGAGCCAAATGTTTTGGGTGTTTGGATTCAAATTCCCAATTGTGAGATAAGAATTCGTGCTATTATAGCTTACATTTTTGTTTTGCTCCATGGCTTTTGGCTTATACTTCTTGTTTTTTGGGTCTAAAAAGTCCTTCTTGTGTAGCAGAGGCGATGAGCTTCCCCTTAGAACTATACACATTGGATCTTGTAAATGCCCTTGCATTGGAGGTGCTCGGACAATCTTGAGCCAAGAAAAACCACTTTGAAATATCATACTGGTTTCGGTGAAACCACATAGAATGGTCTAAACTCGCCATCTGGGTATTACCATAATGCGCCTTTCTATGCGCATTGATGGCAGAAAAAAGTATATTATAATCGATGGCATACAAAATGAGTTGTTGCTTTTGGGGAGCTGTTAAATCATTCTGGGCTTCTTTAAACTTCATCCAAAGATTTTTGGTAGAAGTAGGGAATAAAGTGAAAGGGCTATCAAAAGATTTGAAAGTAATAGGCCGAACAACCATGAGCCAATCGATGATTTTTTGAGGTAAAAATCTCTTCAACTTCAAGGCATCTTCCCATGAAGGTGTCAAGAATCTAGGCCAAAACATAAAGGGCTTTGAAAACTGATGGGACAAGCCGTCTTCTCTTTTATGAAAAGAAACCATAGACTTACAAATTACTCTATTTTCCTGCATAGCAACCACTTGCCAGCAGGCAAAGCTTCTACCAATAAAGTTTTCACTTACTTGGTATGTTATGGTTTTTTTGGCAAGATTTCCCGCGGAAAAAAAATAGGTATGGATAGAATTACACAAAAAATCTTTCTTGGTACATCCCTGATAGGCAGCATTTAAAGACTGTGCCAACAGTTGACCACCATAAACATTAGGGCTTCCCACATCACTAATTTGACCTAGGTAAGTTTGATGGTCAATTTTTTCTAACTCGATAAGTTGTAAAAGTTCTGCTGTATTTTTCATGGTCGAAAAATCAATTTTTTTTGTTCATATAAAGGAGTCCAAAAATCACCATAAATCCACCCAAAACTGTATAGACTCCTATGGATTTGTGTAGCCATATAAAAGCCATTACAGAGGCAAAAACAGGTATCAGAAGTCGAATGGAGGTAACAGTTAAAGATGAAATGTTTTTGGAGGCAATTCCGTAAAAAATTGTGGGTAAAAATGTAGCAAATATACCCATACAAAGAAGTCCCCAAGAAAATGAATTAAAAAGAGAAACTTCTATGTCTTTAGAAATTATCAAAAGAGCAATTCCCATGAGTCCAGTGGACCACAAAAAAGTACTCAGATTGATTTGGTTTAAATCTGGAATGGGCGTTTTCTTCTTTCTTAAATTTTGGGCATAAATGCTATACAAACTGATGGCCAAACTGGAAAGAAGACCTAGGGCTACACCAAGGGAATAAAGACCAGAAATATCTTTGCTGACAATTAAACCTGGATATAACACAACAACCATCCCAAAAAACGCCACCAAGCTACCTGCAATTTTTCTTCTAGAAAGCGTTTGATTTGTAAAAAGCGAATAGAACATTACAAAAAGGGGAGAAGTGCTTAAAAGCAGTGCACATTCTGCCACACCAATTAATTGGTAAGAAAATACAGCAAAAAAGTAATACAAAAACATAAAAAAGCCCAAAACCCAAACTTGTTTGTTTTTATAGTCGAATGATTCTTTTAGAAAAATCATCCAAAATAGGGTTGCCAAAAGAGCAACAAAACAGCGTCCAAAGATGATTTCTGAGGCTGAAAATAAAGGCAGTGATTTCACAAAAACCCCAGTGGTTCCCCAGCAAAAACTTGAAAGTACTGCCGAAATGACACCCCAGTTTTGATCTCTACTTATTGATTTCATTGCCATACTTTGCTTATTCTCGCTTTATAATAAGCACTTTTTGAATTAAAATTCTAAATTAGTATTTCTAAAACAATTCGCCTTGATAACACTGGATTATTTTCATCAAAAACTGTACTTCCATCAACCCTTTAAACTTTCTGGAAATCAAAGAAATTTTACAGATAGCGTAATAGTTAAGTTACAAAACCAAAACCTAGAAGGTTACGGTGAAGCATGTTTGCCTCCTTATTTGGTAGAAACCAAAGAGTCGGTTGAAGCATTTTTGAAAAAAGTAGATCCATTAAAGTTAAACCTCTTTCATTTGGAAGAAACCATGGATTATTTAGATAGTCTATCGGGGGGGAATTGTGCAGTTAAAGCCGCCCTAGACATGGCCATGCACGATCTTCTTGGAAAAATTGAATCTACACCTGTTTGCAGGTATTATGACTCTGAATTTCCAACCAACATACAAACGGTTTTTACCATTGGGCTTAGCTCAGAAGAAGAAATGCTGGAAAAACTAGAAACGGCCAAAGATTTCAAAACCATCAAACTTAAATTGGGCAGTGAAAAAGATCTTCAGATTGTCGAATTTTTTCTTTCCCAAACCAAACAATCTTTTTGTGTAGATGTAAATCAGGGCTGGAAATCCCAAGAAGAAGCCTTAGAAAAATCGCTTTGGATGCAAGAAAAAGGCGCCCTTTTCATCGAACAACCCATGCCAAAAACGCGCATCAAAGAAAACAAGATTATAAGGGATAATCTTCAAATTCCACTATTGGCAGATGAATCTTTCCAAACTCTGGCCGATTTAGATTCTATTTCTGAAAATTTTAGCGGAATCAATATTAAACTCAGCAAATGTGGAGGGATTTTTCGTGCCGCCAAAATCATTGAACAAGCAAGAAAGAAAAACCTGAAAATTATGTTGGGCTGCATGAGCGAATCGTCCTGTGCCATTGCCGCTGGAGCTCATCTGGCAAGTAGGGCTGATTTTGTAGATTTAGACTCACCGATGCTCATAAAAAACGATCCTTTTGATGGGATTTTATATAAAAATGGTAACTTAAGCCTTATCTCCAAGAAAGGTCTTGGTATCAAAAGAAGAGAAAATGAAGACTACTAAAAACATCCTTTTTGTATCCAACGTGTATCCCGATGCCAATACTACAGCAGCTGGAAAAAGAACCCTTCAATTGATGTTGTTGTTTGTTGATGAAAACTACAAAGTCAGTTTTGCCAGCTCAAGTTTAAAGCAATCTGACCAAAAAGTGAATTTAGAGCAAAAAAACATCACTTGTTTCGATTTTCAGATCAACGATGAATCTTTCGAAAAATTGATCAAAGAAAATCATTTTGACATGGTGGTTTTTGATCGATTTTACACAGAAGAACAAGTAGGATGGATGGTAGATATGCATCTGCCTGGAGCCTTAAAAGTTTTGGACATGCAAGATTTTCATGCGCTTCGGCTTTCCAGAGAAGAATTTTACTTTCAGGGAATCGATTATACCCCCCTTAGCCTTTACGAAAATCAGGTTGCAAAAAGAGAACTCGCCAGTTTACATCGCTGCGATTTTAGTCTTGTGATTTCTGACTATGAGCTAAATCTACTTTGGCGAAACTTTTCGATTCCACAAGACAAAACCTTAATGCTTACCATGTATTACGAAAAACCTGAAGAGCAAAGCCCAGATTATGAAAGTAGAAAAGATTTGCTTTGTGTAGGAAACTTCCTGCACAAGCCCAATTTAGAAGCAACCAGAATCTTAAAACATACCATTTGGCCTAAAGTTAGAACCAAACTTCCAGAGGTAAATCTTCATCTGTATGGGGCTTATCCCACCGCAGAAGTACAACAGATGCATCTGGATACAAGAAAAAAACAAACCTTAAGATTTTTCTAATCTCTTTGGATGCTCAAAAGTTCGATTTCAAAAATTAAATCTTTCCCAGAAAGAGGATGGTTTGCATCTACCTCGATTGAATTTTCGCCTACACCAGTTATAACGATCTGTCTTTCGGTACCATCTGGAGCGCCAACCATAAGCACCATTCCAACTTCTGGGAAAATATCTTGTGGCAAATTTTCCATGGGAATTTCTCCCAACAGTTCAGGGTGACTTTGACCATACGCTTTATCAAAAGGAATAAAGACCTCTTTTGTTTCTCCTACTTCCATTCCGATTACGCCCGTTTCAAAACCCTCAATCAAACTTCCTTCTCCCAATTTAAAAGTCAAGGGTTCTCTACTTATGGAAGAATCAAAGATGGTTCCATCGGTTAATTTTCCTGTGTAATGTACACTTAGGGTATCATTTGCCTCAACGATTTGCTTGCTCATTATTTTGTAGGATTTTGTTTCTTTAAAAAGTTATAAATATCAGCTAGATTGTACCTTATAGAGATTCATTTTTTTAGCCCTGATTTTCTTGAAGAAAATATATATTAAGCCCAGAATCGCAATTGGAACCAAAAGAAGCACAAGCCGAACGCCTTGTTTGTATTGAGAAATTTTGGCTCTATTAAGGGGCAATACAGTAAAATCTTTACCTCTTAAGCTAGTTAGATTCTCGTCCCAGAGCATATAATCCAAAGCATTGTTTAAAAGAGCTGCATTTCCATATGTAACAGAAGTCCATTTGTCAAAACCGACAGGCAAGGGTTCTCCTTTTTGAACTTGATTTTTGATGATATCTCCATCGGAAAAAACCATTATTTTGTTTTTTTCTTTGGCAGTCCCTTCAAAACCTTGAAAGCTTTCAGATAAATTTCTGTCTTTATAGGCAGAGCTGAATTTTCCCTCAACCAAAACGCCCAAAATATGTGGGGTAGGAGTGTATTTCTCATAAGAAAGTTGATCGATTCCAGAAAGGGAAATAGAACTCATGGGTTTTTGAACTGAAGTAAGGCCCTGGGTTTGAAGTAGCACTGTTTTTTTATAAGGACCTAGGGTATCTATTGGATTTGCAAAATTGGTTGAAACAGGAGATATTCCTTTAGAAACAGGATGATTTGGATTGGGAAACGCCAAAGGAAAATAGGGCCAATTGAAGGTAGTAAAATTGGCATTTCCAGCGGTTTGTCCTGTTGCAATTTGTATCGGTTGTGCATTTTGTGCCATGGCCAGTAAAGGCTTAATTCTAATTCCATAAGAAAAGAAAAAATCCGTTAGATTTTGATCTCTTTCAAAGGCAATAATTTGCTGAGATCTGGCCAAACTGTCCATTTCGGCATCTACTTTTTCTAAAAACCAAAGGGTTTTTCCCCCACCTATGATGTACTGATCGAGCACTATTTTTTCTTCTTCTTCAAATGGAGTAATAGGCTTGGCAAAAACAAGTGCATCGAACTTCTTAAGATTCTCTAAATCATTTCTCTGATAAGACTTTTTGTTTATTGGAAATACTGGCGAAAGCTCGTAATTGGCAGCAGCCACATCTAAAAATCCTTTGAGAAAAATCGGCGGAAGCTCCTGATGGTGGGTTACAATTCCTATTTTTTGAAGTGGTTTATTGATCTTTTCAAGGGTAGAGATTACTTTATACTCTAAGTCGGCCAAGGAAAGCCCTATTTGCTCTTCTTTTGAAATTCCTTCTTGGCTGGTTAAAAGCGAAATTACTTTTTGTTTGTTTCCCACTTTGATTTCAGCATAAGGGAAAAATTGAATTTCAGAGTAACTTCCGTGTCTTTTTCTGAATTGATTATAGAGGGATAAATTCCCTTTTTCATCAATACCTCTGGATTTAATTTTTCTTTGATGGGATCTACAAATTCAACAGAAATTTGATGATTTTTTGAGGCCATCTCTTGAATTAGATACCGAACCTGTCTTTGAAACTGGGCATAGGTGGCCGGAAAATCTCCCTGAAAATAGACAATAATTTTAACGGGTTCCTTTTGCTCATTTAGCTTTTCTTTGGCGTAGGCGCTAAGAGAATACCTCTTGTTTTGGGTAAAATCTAGTTGAAAAGGAAAAGTCCTAAACACAAAGGCAAAAAACAACAAAACCCCAAGAAACGCAGCTAATCTTTTGTAATTCATCGTCTTTTAATTTCTATGTTGTACACCCCTAAAGCCAAAAACAAAGCCATCAAAAAAAGACTAAAAAAGAAAAATTCAAGGCTTAAAATTCCTTTTACGCTTTGCAGGTAATTCAAATTAAGACCAAAAAAGTGAATGAAGTTTAGGGAAAATAAATTCGCCAAAGTATAGGCTCCTAAAAAAACAACCAAGCAAAGAAAGATTCCTAAAAGGGCAGAAATGGCGATTTGCTCTCCATAACTAGAAGCGAAAATTCCAATGCTAGAAAATACAGCACAAACCAGAAAAAGCCCAAAAAATCCAGAGAAAATCTGACCAAAATCCAAAGAGAAATCAGAGAAGAAAGAAAGCCCCAAGAACTGGGTCAAAACAAAAAAGAAACTCAAAACCACAAAAAAGAGTAGGGCGAGAAATTTAGAAAAAATGATTTGAAAATCCGTTACTGGTTTTGAAAACATCCAAACCAATGTCCCGTCTTTCAGCTGATTTTGTACCATGGGTATACTCAAAATACAGATTAAAAAAACATATAGATACGGGAGAATTTCAAAAATTGGCTCTGGGGTGTTTAGACCGATAGACAATAAATTGTAAGGACCTTCTATCCACCAAAAAAGTCCCACCAAAAAAACATGGAAGAAAAAAAACGATCCTAAAGCCAAACTAGAGCCAAAAAGAGAACTGAGTTCTTTTCTAAAAAGTGTTTTCATTTTCTGTTTCTATTTACCCATTTTACCGCCAACATAATAACTGCACCCATGCCTATAAAACTTACAAGAAGCCAATACCAGTGAGTTACAAAATAGTTTTTTAGAATTACCGCAAAAACAACCACAAAAAGTATTAGCGTTGGGATTTCGTTGTACATTCTGAGCTGGGTAGAGCTAAGGTTAATTTGATTTAATGCAGATAACTTTAGAAGCTTCCAACAAAAAATATGATAAACCAAAAGAAAAAAGACAAAAAGTAATTTGACTTTCATCCAAATTTGAGCAGAAAAAAAACTCCAATTTAAGCTCAACATTAAAAGGCCAGAGAGCGCCATCAAAAGACCTGCAGGAACGATAATGATGTTCCAAAGCCTACTCTCCATCATGATGAACTGCTTAGATAAAATTTGATCTTTGTCTAATCCGCCATCTAGTGCATCTTTGTGATAAATAAAAAGCCTGATGATATAAAAAATTCCAGCAAAATAGCTCACCATAAAAATAATATGGATGGCTTTTAAAATGGCAAAAAATTCGGTTCCGTACATTCTCTAGACAAATTCGATAGTTATATTATCTCCAACCAAAAGACCAAAAAGACTACTGGCAGAACCCACGGTTTGAGGATTACTTTTGTAAATGGCAATTTCAAGTTTTCCAGATGAGTTGAACAAACACATCGCCTTTCCATGAAATTTACTGTCGTTTTGATCCAAAGGTACAATTTCGGAGTATAAATTAAAAATTTGATCAAAGGTATGATTTCTAACCCGTATAAGAAAAGATCTTTCTTTAAGTATCTCCAAGAAAAAACTTCTCTCTATGTTGGTGATGGCATTGCCAAAATGATCTATGTAGACAATAGTTCCAACGAGTTGATTGCCTTTGATTTGAGTATTGATAGGTGTTTTGGTAACGATCTGCTTTAAAGGAACCCCAATTTTTTGCGGCTGAAATTTATCACCCTGCTGTGCCAAATAGCCAGCCACAGGAACAAATACTTCTTTGGTTGCAAACTGAATCATCTTCTCTTTAGGAACTTTGATTTCAAGCAGTAAATCAAAAGCCAGATCAGGAAACAAAAGCGAGAGAATTCCATTATCAGAAGCCAAGAAATAATGTCCATTTTTTTTTGCCAAAAGATACTTTTGCCTTATCGAAGAAGTAGCATCAACCCCAATAATATGGATGGTATTTTGAGGAAAGCTACCGTAGGCACCCAAAAGCACATAGGCAGTTTCGGAAAGATCAAAAGGGCTAATTTCGTGGGAAATGTCCACCACAGTAAGATTTGGGTTCAAGCTATAAAGCGAACCTTTTATGCTGGCAACAAAGAAATCTTTGGTTCCAAAATCTGTTGTTAGGGTAACAATTGACATATATTTAATGAACAGACTTTGCAAATATATCGTATTTTTGTTAGGTACTAAAACCAACAAACCTAGGATTTGACAGAATTAAAATTTGATCTTGAACAAACAGATATTCAAGTGTTTTACGGAGAATCGAACAAAACCTTCGATCATTTCAAAAGCTTCTTTCCAAAACTTAAAATTGTAGGCAGAGGGAGTCAAATTACTGCCATTGGCCAAAGCGAAAATTTAGATTTCTTTGGTCAAAAACTCAGTGAACTAAAAGTTCACATACTAAAATACAACTCACTTACAAACAAAGATTTAGAAGCGATTGTTCTTTCAGATAAAGAAACACTTTCTGTCAATGGAATCAAAGATGTTTTGGTGCATGGAGTAGGAGGGAAAATGATCAAACCCAAAACACCCAATCAAAAAAAATTGGTTGAGTTATCTCAAAAATACGATTTAAATTTTGCCATCGGGCCTGCAGGTACTGGTAAAACCTATACCTCTGTTGCTCTGGCTGTAAAAGCCTTAAAGGAAAAATCTGTAAAACGAATCATCTTAACCCGTCCGGCAGTTGAAGCAGGGGAGAATCTAGGCTTTTTGCCCGGAGACCTCAAAGACAAATTAGATCCCTATTTAAGACCGCTTTACGATGCCTTAAACGATATGATTCCCCACAAAACCATGGAAACCTTGGTTGAAAACAACGCCATAGAGGTAGCGCCGCTGGCATTTATGAGAGGTAGAACACTTGATCACGCCTTTGTGATATTAGATGAGGCACAAAACACAACAGCCTCCCAAATGAAAATGTTTCTAACTAGAATGGGGAAAAACGCCAAGTTTATAATTTGTGGAGATCCAGGACAGGTAGATTTACCTAAAAATCAGCAGTCTGGACTAAAAGAAGTAATTTCTATCTTAAAAGAGGTGCAGGGCATAGGCTGGGTGTATTTGGATGGAAAAGATGTGGTTAGACACCCGCTTGTAACCAAAATTCTAAAAGCCTACCAAGACAAAAACGAGATAGAAAATCCACCCTTATAAGACAACTATGAAGCTCAAAGCGCTCATTACAGGGGGAACGGGAACCATAGGTAACGAACTAATTCCAAAACTAGTTGAAAATGGGATAGAGGTGGTGCTTGTGAGTAGAAATCCAAAAAACGATTCAAAATATCCTACCTATCTGTGGAACCCTGAGCTGAATATCCTTGATAAAGAAGCTTTAAAGGGTATCAACGTAATTGTTCATTTGGCAGGAGAAGGCATAGCCGATGGACTTTGGACGAAAAAAAGAAAGAAGGCGCTTTTTGACTCAAGAATTAATTCCGCAAGATTACTCCTTGAAAAATGCAAAGAAGAAAATATTTCTCTTGAAGCCTTTGTAAGTTCTTCTGCTGTTGGATATTATGGTGGAATTACCAGCGAGAAAGTATTTATAGAAACAGACCCATTTTACCCTGATTTTCTAGGAAATCTGTGCAAAAAATGGGAAGATTCTGCCTTTGGCTTTTCAGAAATTTCTAAAAGGGTAGTGGTACTTAGAACAGGCATTGTTTTTGCCAAGCATGGTGGATTTTTAGAGAAAACCGGCAAACTCTTCAGATACAATCTTGCTCAAGTTTTGGGAGATGGAAAACAGTTTATTCCTTGGATTCATCTAGAAGACCTTTGCCGAATGTATTTGTTGGCTATTTTGGAAAAAAACGGAATCTACAATGCCGTTGGTCCAGAGGATTTAACCAACCAAGAATTTACCCAGATTTATGCAAAAGTTTTAGGAAAAAAAGTCTGGCTTCCAGCATTGCCGAAGTTTTTGGCCAAACTGCTACTTGGAGAATTTTCTGTGCTGCTGATGGAAGGTTCAAGGGTAAGTGCAGAAAAATTCATTTCTGAGGGTTTTTCTTATTCCTACACAAGTGCAAATAAGGCACTGGAAGATTGTGTGAACACTCATAAAGAAACAATCAAAAATTGATAGAATGAAAAGTAGCAACTATTTTGCTATAATTTCTTCTGGAACTATCCTGTTTTATTATTTTTCCGAAAGACTTAATTATTGGCAATTGTTAGGTCTTGCGTGTCTTGCTTCAATCTTGTATATAATATGGGAAATTGTAGAAACTTCAATCATAAGAAGAAAGAAATGTAAAACCTTAGAAGTAGAGCTCAGTTCTATAGAAGGATTTAAAGCTACCGAAAAAATTTTATTCCACTTTGGATTCATTGCCTTGGATCAAAATTCTAAACAAATTGCTGTAAAAAACAAACCATCTTCAAAAATTCAAATCTATCCGTTCCAAGCCATTACTGACTGTGAAATACAAAAAAATCTTGTGACTGAACAAAAAACAGAAGGCATTTTTGGTAAAGTGATTCTTGGGGGAGTAATTGGAATATTGTTTGGTGTAGCTGGAATAATTACTGGTGTTATAATGGGAATTTTGCTGAGTATAATTTTGTCAGAAACGGTTACCATTTACAGAATTTCTACCTTAAAACTTGTAATTAGGCTCAAAGATTCTACTAGTCAAAGAATTGATTTTAGCTTTTTTGATGCGCAAAGCGAAACTTTAAATACCCAAAAAGCAGTCAAAGAATCTGATTTTGCTTATAAACATAAAATTAAAGGTGCAATGGAGAAGCTATTTGTTTGGAAAGGTTATATTGATGAAATTATTTTTGAGAACAATGAATAACTCAAACAACAACTCCTATTTAACATAATATAAGTTATAGGAAAAATTATTTGAATTAATTAAACATCATTTTGCACTTAATTCTTCAACCTGATCTAGAACTTCATTAGGAATCAAAAATATGGATAATGCTCTAGGCTTATTGTTTTCAGCATCAATAAAAGTCCAATTCTGTCTATCTTCATTAAAAACTCCAACTGAAATCTTCTCAAATTTGGTTTCTCCAACAAAAGACTCAGGCGCTGTTGAAATCGTATAAGCATATTCTAAAACTGCATATTTTTTTCCATCAATGGTCTGTATATCGCTCACATAAGAAACTGTTGGGTTTTTGACTTCCATTTTCAGTTCTGGATCATTGAAAGTCTCATGCATTTCTGAAATTAATTTTTCTTTAGAAACGAATTTAAAAACTTCAGGCAAAATATACCCGGTAAATTCCTCGAATTCTCTACGTGCCAAATGTTCAACCATTTGGTACATAGACTTTTCAACCACTAGTTTTTCTCCAGAATACATGTAGGATCTATTTTGATCTACTTGTTGATTTGAAATCGTTTCTGGGGTTGTTGTTGAAACTTTGGATGTTTTACAAGAAGCTAGAAATAAGACAATAAGCAAAAAAGACAACGCTTTATTCATAAGTGTATTTTTACAAACCTTGAATTTCATCTACTAGTTCTTCAGGCAAAATGAGCTTATAGAATTCTATTTTTTCCATATCGATTTCGATAAAAGACCAAGAAGATTTATTTTTTGAACAAGCATATCCATTTCGAACAATATTCACGGTATACTTGTTTGTACTTGGATTAAAAGTTACGTTTTCTGAACCGTAAGTTTCGTTTAAAAGTGCATGAAACCTTTTTTGAATTTTTTTGCTACTGAAATCATTAGAAACAAGCAACTGATATTCATAATTTATCAAAGAATAATAATAGTCTTCAATTTGCCTAATCTGGCCGATAGAATTGATTTTATCTTGATACAAAACATCAATTTCTAACTCTGGGTTGTTATAGGTTTCTTCAAGAACTCCAATCATTTGCTCTTTGGTAACATGGTCGAATATTTTTGGATACGAATATTCCATTAAAGCATCAAAATCTTTGTCCTTCATATACATAAAGGATCTACTTAAATGATTTTTGATGTCTTGCTTTTCTTGGTCGTAATTTTCTTCTGGTAAATCAGCTACAACTTTTTCCTGTTTAATTTCAGGTAGAGAAACCTCTTGGGCAGATACCTTGGCTACAAAACTTGAAAAAACAAGTAAAACAGAAGCTAAAACAATTGATACATTTTTCATGATGTAAGTTTTTAATAAGATAAATCTAGCCTAAATTTTTGATTGATAGGTAAAAAGCTCAAAATATCTTCCTTTTTTTTCTATCAAACTTTCATGATTTCCTCTTTCAACTATTTCTCCCTTTTCTAGAACCAAAATTTGGTCTGCTTTTTTGATGGTTGAAAGTCTGTGGGCAATCACAAAAGTGGTTCTTCCCTCAATGAGATTTTGCAAACTTTGTTGAATTAACCCTTCGGACTCAGTATCCAAATTAGAAGTTGCCTCATCTAATATAAGAATGTCTGGGTTTGAGATTATGGCTCTAGCGATGGCAATTCTTTGCCTTTGTCCACCCGAAAGCTTTACGCCTCTCTCTCCTATTACGGTTTTTAATCCTTCAGGAAATCGGTCAGTAAACTCATCTACATAGGCCGATTTTACTGCTTCTAAAAGTTCAGTTTTAGTGGCCGAAGGATTTGAAAACAAAATGTTATCCTCTATGGTGCCTTCAAACAGAAAATCATCTTGTAAAACAAGCCCCAAATGTTTTCGGTACGAATCTAAAGTTAAGGTAGAAAGGTCTTTGCCATCAATAAAAATTTTTCCTTCGCTTGGATTTAGAAAACTAGACACAAGCCCTGCAAGAGTACTTTTTCCAGCACCAGAAGAACCCACAAGTGCCACCACACTTCCTTTTTGAGCGCTTAAATTGATGTTTTTAAGTACAGTCTCTCCATTTGGGTAAGCATAACTTACTGAGACGAATTCTATGTTTCCATCAAATTTTTCCAATACTACTTTTCTGTTGATATCATCGGTTTCTGATGGAATCGAAAGTAGTTCTTGGGTTCTGTCTAAACCCGCAAAACCTTCGGTAAACTGACTGGCGATGCTTGACATCTGCACAATGGGCGCAATCATAAAACCAAGATATAAAGTAAAAGACAAAAATTCTCCAAAACTCATTTGATTTTCCATAATTTGTTTGCCTCCAATGCCCATTATCGCCGCGGTGGTAATTCCAAGCAGGAGTGTGGCAGAACTAGTTACCAAAGCTGTAGAGGTTAAACTCTTTTTGATGTTTTCAAAAAGTTCTTCTACTCCCCTTTTAAAGACCAAATTTTCGTGGGCTTCTGCGTTGAATCCCTTTACAATTCTAACCCCAGCAAGCGATTCGGTAAGACGACCTGTAACTTGGGCCTGAATTTTTCCTCTTTGGGCAAAAATGGGTCTAATGCTGGCAAAAGCTTTAAGTGAAATAAATCCAAAAAGAAGTATTGGAAAAACTACCACTGCGGTTAAAGTTGGGCTAATGTTGATAAGTAATACAAGAGACACCACCGAGGTAATGAGCCCTCCTACCATCTGTACAAGTCCAGTTCCAACCAGATTTCTTACTCCCTCTACATCACTTATAATTCTAGAAACTAGCTCTCCCGATTTGGCATTGTCAAAGAATGAAACAGGCAAACTGAGCACCTTTTTCTGGACTTTGATTCGAAGTTCAGAAATCAAATGTTGCGCCTCAACACTTAAAAGTTTGGTAAGTAAATATGAGGTAACCGATTGAACAAAAACAGAAAATACAATGAGAGCCAATATCATTTTGAGTTTATTATAATCCTTTTGAACAATCACATTGTCCATCAAAAATTTAGATGCACCCGGCAATACCAAACCCGCCAATCGACTGATTACAATCAAAACAAGACCAATAAATAGAAGCTTTTTTCTTGGCCAGATAATGGTTTTAAATACTTCTGATAGACTCACTTTGTATTTTGGTTTTTGCTCTTTCATGACTATTTTGATTACTTTTTAATTTAAAGATACAGGAATAAAAAAAAGTGCGAACTAAGTTGGCACTTTTTTTAAGTTATAATTAAAACTGTATAAATTACAATTGTTGCTTGTATTGGAAGCCCATTTCTTCTTCCATTTTTCGGTATACACCCGTGGTGAGTTTTTCACGGATAGAGACAAAAGCTTTCACAGTGATGTCGATATCTTCATCTGTATGTTCTGCCGTTGGAATCAATCTAAGCAAAATCATTCCTTTAGGGATTACAGGATATACCACAATGGAAGCAAAAATTCCGTAGTTGTCTCTTAGGTCTTTTACTAGTAGAGTTCCTTCGATGGCTTGTCCATCCAAATATACAGGAGTAACACAAGTGTTGGTGGTTCCTAGGTTGAATCCTTCCGCACGAAGTGCACTCTGCAATTTGTTTACGTTTTCCCAAAGTTTGGCTTTGAGCTCAGGACGGGTTTTTAAAAGCTCTAGTCTTTTCAAGGCTCCTGCAACAAGTACACTTGGCAAAGATTTGGCAAAGGTTTGAGAACGCATGTTGTATCTCAAGTAACGGATGATGTCTTTGTCTCCAGCAAAGAAAGCACCCATGCTCGCCAAAGATTTGGCAAAGGTAGAAAAGTAAATGTCAATTTGGTCTTGTACACCTTGCTCCTCTCCTGCTCCAGCTCCTGTTTTTCCAAGAGTTCCAAATCCATGTGCATCATCAACCAATAGTCTAAAGTTGTATTTGCTTTTGAGTGCACAGATTTCTTTCAAAATTCCTTGCTCTCCTCTCATTCCAAACACACCTTCGGTAATCAAAAGGATACCACCTCCTGTTTGCTCAGTTATTTTTCTGGCTCTTTCTAGGTTTTTCTCACAAGATTCTATGTTGTTGTGTTGGTAGGTAAAACGTTTTCCAAAGTGCAATCTCACTCCATCTACAATACAAGCATGGCTATCTACATCATAAACAATTACATCGTTTTTAGATACCAAAGCATCGATACAAGAGACCATTCCTTGGTAACCAAAGTTTACCACAAATGCACTTTCTTTTTGGGTAAATTCGGCAAATTGTCTTTCTAATTCTTCGTGCAAATCGGTTTGTCCAGACATGGCTCTAGCTCCCATTGGGTAAGCCATACCGTATTTTTCAGCAGCCTCTGCATCGGCCTTTCTAACCTCTGGGTGATTGGCCAAACCTAGGTAAGAATTGATGCTCCAGCAAATCATTTCTTTGCCTTTGAACTTCATTCTAGGGCCAATTTCTCCTTCTAATTTTGGAAAAATATACTCTCCTTCTCCGTATTGAGCAAATTGTCCAAGTGGACCTGGATTTTGCTTGATTCTTTCAAAAATATCCATAGTAATGTATTAAAACGCCTTGGCGCTTGTTAGCGGTAGCAAAGTTACACAATAACTAGGCCAAACCAAATTTTTAGATTTTTTCTTGGCAAGAAAATACCTCTGAGGCAGAAATAATTTCTGCATCGGTTTTAGGAAGATCTGTAAAATTGTTTTCTGCCATCCATTTTTCGCTAAACATTTTGGTAATGTATTTGGCACCATGATCTGGAAAAACAAGCACAACCAAATGCGAATCGTTTAATTTTAGTTCAGGCAAAACTTGTTTAAAGCCCTGAAAAGCAGCACCAGAGGTGTATCCCACAAAAAGACCTTCGTCTAGTGCTAACTGATGCACAGCGTAAGCTGCTTCTTCGTCGGTTACTTTCACATATTTATCAATCACAGAAAAATCTGTGGCTCCTGGAACCAAATTTTTGCCCAAACCTTCAATTTTGTTCGGATAAATTTCGGTTTCGTCGATGGTTTTGGTCTCGTGGTATTTTTTAAGAATAGATCCATAAGCATCAATTCCAATAACCTTGATGGCTGGATTTTTTTCTTTCAAATACCTTCCAATCCCAGAAATAGTACCTCCTGTTCCACTACATACCACCACATGGGTTACTTTCCCCTCTGTTTGTTCCCAGATTTCAGGACCTGTCGAAAGATAATGCGCTTCTATGTTTAAGGTGTTAAAGTATTGATTGAGGTAGATTGAATTAGGTGTTTCTTTTTGAATACGTTTCCCTACTTCATAGTATGAAAGTGGATGTTCAGCGGGAACAGTATTGGGGCAAACATACACCTTGGCACCTAAAGCCGTTAAATAAGCAATTTTCTCTTTCTGGGTTTTATCCGAAATGGCAAGAATACATTTATAACCTTTTACTCTGGCTATCATGGCAATGCTAAAACCCGTATTTCCAGAGGTGGTTTCAACTATGGTTCCGCCTGGTTTTAGAGCGCCACTTTTTTCGGCCTGCTCTATGATGTAATTTGCAATTCTGTCTTTGGCTGAATGACCCGGATTTTGTCCTTCTAGCTTAGCGAAAACCGGAGCCTTAATCCCAGCGGTTACTTTGTTTAATTTTACCAAAGGGGTATTTCCAATGAGTTCCAGGATGTTGTTGTAGGTATTTCTCATTTATTCCATTTTGGCACAATTTGTTTTTCGCAAAGCAAAATTAATCTTTTTTTATCAAACTCCTTTTCTGAATTCGATAAGATGAAGTGGGTTTTCAACAATTTTTGGGTCTTTTTAAAGATTATCAAACAAATGCCTATAGACTTTCTCTTGCTTTTCACTTAAACTTATACCTCTTCTTTCCATCATTCTTTGGGCTACTTCCATGGCTTTATCAAAGGTAAATTTGTTTGCATTTCTTTGACCTCCCCAAGAAAACGACTCTACATTATTGGGTGGAAATCCATCGCAGAATATATTGGCGAATACCCCCACAAAGGTCCCCGTATTAAGCCTGTCTCTTATACACATCTAGATGTGTATAAGAGACAGNTATTACTTCCATGGTAGTCTAAATTATTTAAGTTGATCTCCTACATAAGGTAGCAAAGCCAAGTGTCTTGCTCTTTTGATGGCAACGGCAACTTTTCTTTGGTATTTTAGTGAAGTTCCGGTGTATCTTCTTGGTAGGATTTTCCCTTGTTCGTTGATAAATTGTTTCAAGAAATTAACGTCTTTGTAATCTACATGTTTGATTCCAAATTTTTTGAATCTACAGTATCTAGTGTCAGATTTGGTTTCTATGTCTACTGGAGATAGGTATCTAATTTCGCTTTCTCCTTTGTTTGCTTGTTCAGCTAATTGATCAATGGCCATATTATTTAACTTTTGATATTCTTACTTTTCTCTCTTGTGCCCAGTCTTGTGCGTGTTTGTCCATTTTTAAGGTCATGTAACGCAAAATTCTCTCGTCTCTTTTGAAAGCCAATTCTAACTTGTGAACGGTTTCTCCAGGAGCATCAAATTCTACCAAATGGTAAAATCCATTTTTTTTCAGGTCGATGGAGTAAGCAAGTTTTTTCAATCCCCAATTCTCTGTATGAGAAATGGTTCCACCACAGGATTTAATTTCCTCTAGGAACTTGTTTACTGCTTCCTCTACCTGTTGTTCAGATAGAACGGGAGTTAAAATGAAAACAGTTTCGTAACGATTCATAAATAAATTATTTTAATTAAGGGTGCAAATATACGCTTAATTATTCTAAAACGCCAAAGAAACCAAGGTTTTTCATCATTTATTTGAATACTAAGAAATTTTTAAAGGCAGAAAAGCTACAAAAAACAGGAACTTCTAACTCGTAGTTTTACTTCTAATCTCAAGTAAGGTGATTTCTGGCCAGATCCCTACCCTACCTGGAAATCCATGAAACCCAAAACCACGGTTTACGTACAAATAGCGGTTAGAAGATTTATAAAGTCCTGCCCAAAATCGGTAGACATATTTCACTGGACTCCAAGTAATAAACCCAGGAATTTCAATGCCAAATTGCATGCCGTGGGTGTGACCAGAAAGGGTTAAATGGTAATCTACCTCATTGTTTTGAACCTGTTTTTCCCAGTGCGAAGGATCATGACTCAAAAGTATTTTAAAAGCCTTAGGATCTACCTTTTCTGAGGCTTTGGTAAGATTCCCTAATTTTTTAAAGTGCTCTCCCCAGTTTTCGACACCAATTAAATGTATTCTTTCGCTGTCTTTTTCTATCAGAACAGAATCATTTAATAGTAGATTGAAATTAATTTTGGGATGCAAAGCTTTGATTTCTTCAAAATTCCGCTGTTTTTCTTGGGCAGAATGAAACTGAATATATTCTCCATAATCGTGATTGCCAAGGATAGAAAACTTCCCATATTTGGGAGTTTTGATTGTTTTAAAAAGCTCTACCCACTTAGAAGACATCTCTGAGGATAAATTGTTCACCAAATCTCCTGTAAAAACAAAAAGATCAAATTCTTGGGCATTAATAAGTTCGATGGCTTTTTTAACAGGTTCAACCTGATTAAAACTTCCCACGTGGATGTCAGAGATATGTAAAATTCGTAATCCATCAAAGGCCTTTGGAAGCTCAGGAAAATCAATGGCTTTTTTGATGACCCTATATTTGTATTTTCCTTTGGTAATTCCATACAGAACAGACAAAAATGGAACCGTTGTTAAAAAAAGAGCCAATTTGCTCAAAAATACACTCCGAGGAATCCCTCCACTTATTGAACTTTGCTCCTTCTGAAAGAAAGACTGAATTTTTTGCCAACTAAACTGAACCGTTCTACCCAAATCTTCTACGAAAAGGACTCCAAAAACAAGCAATTTAGGAAGTACAAAAAGCAGAAACAAAACACTTGTAAAAAGGGTCGTTTTTCCAAGACCCAAATAGGGCGAGAAAGTAAAAATCTTGTATAGAAAAAAAACATACAAGCAAAAGGTAAAACCTAGATAAACACCCAAAAATTGTGGATAGGCTGTTTTTACTGCCTTAAAGCAGTAAATTTCTATCAAGACACAAACAAAAAGTAAAACTAGAAGGCGGGTGAGCATCTAAAGTATTAAATAATTAAAGCAAATAATCCACATGGTATTTTACCAGTGAATCGATGGGTTTTTTAATGATATTGCCCATTTTGTAATTTAATTTTTGCATCACCTCTGCCAATATATCCTGAAAATAATAAGCCACAGATCCAGAAAAATGGATGGGACAGGTTTTAGACTCTGGATAAATTTCTACCTGAGAAACAAAAAACGATACAAAAGCATCTTCTACCAATTTTTTGATAAATGGATGCTCTTTATATTGGTACACAAACTCGCTAAAAGTCGCCAAATAGGTATTGGGAAGTGGTTTGTTGTAAATATTATTCTTTACTGTATCCCACCTTACATCAAAACTATCCTCCAATTTCTCTGACAAATCCTTGGGCATTTTTTTCTCAAAATATTGGGTTAGAACCTTTTTCCCAAGGTGATTTCCACTACCCTTATCGCCAAAAATATAACCCAATGAAGGCATGTCCGACCTTATGTTTTTACCATCAAAATAACAGCAATTAGAACCCGTTCCCAAAATACAAACAATGCTCGGAGATCCGTCGTAACCCGCATAAGCAGCAGCTAACATATCATGATCTACCAAAATCTTGGCCTTTTTAAAGACCATGGTCATACCTTTTTCGATAATCTGGTTGGATAATTTAGAGCTACATCCTGCACCATAAAAGAAAACTCTAGAAATTTTATCTTTGTAGTGATACAATTCTTGGTTGTCTAAAATTTCTTTTTCAACCAGTTTAGAATCACAAAAATAAGGGTTAAACCCGATGGTAGAGGTTCTTAGAACTTCGGTTTTGTCTGTGTCTAGCAACACCCAATCTGTTTTGGTAGAGCCACTGTCTGCGATAAGAATCATTTGTTTTTGTATTTAGGTTTGGTTGCATTAGATGCAAAGATGCTCAAAAATAGAACAAATAATCCAATCTAAAAATCTAAAAAACCCTCAGAGTGTTAAACAAACATCTTTCTGGTATAATCATTTAACAGCTTGCCCTTTGGGTCCAACATTTTTCTAACATCCAAGAAATTCTGCATTTTTGGGTAGGCTGCCTCAATTTCTTCTCTTGAATAGTCATGCCATTTTCCCCAGTGTGGTCTTCCCTTGTGTTTTCTGTAAATGGCACCAAATGGAGTAAGGTCAATTGGATTTTTCTCCACAGGAGAATGCACCGATACACTGTACGAATCTCTTTGGTAAAAAGGACTCATGTAGGCATCGTCCCCTTTGACTCTTCTGATTTCCAAAAAGAAAAAGGCAGTAGGAAAAGTATCCATCAGTGCACAAACTTCTCCAAAACAAGAAATCCCATTCTCAAGAGGAACGTGGTATTCGGACTCATTGACTTTGGTAACCATGTGGTGGCACAAAATTCGGAAGGACCTATCATAGAGTTCTTCTTCTACATTGTTCATTGAAGTAAACCAATCAAAGAGTTTTCTTCTAAGATATGGACTCCAAGACAGGGTATCTCTGAGCAATTTTAAAGTTTGAATGTTTTCTTCATCGTTGGAATGGGTTTTGGGATGAATTTCTCCATCCCACTGTTGGGAAGAAATCATCACCACTTTACCCGTATTTGGAATGTACAAACACTCAAAACATTCTGTGGTTTCAAAAAGTTTTTCTCCATTTTCCAAGAACCATTCCAGTGTCTCCATCTTGATGGTTTGTTTCATGTTGAAGCTCTCTCTGTTTTGTACTTTTACTTCGGTGATGGCACCAAGAAGTCCCAGCGAAACTTTGGCAGATTCAAAAATCTCAGATTCTTTGTCTTTGCTACACACCACCGTTTCACCATTTGCTGTGATGAGTTTGATTTGTTTGATGTAAGCGTGTAAAGCCATCAAATCCTTTCCCGTTCCATGGGTTCCAGTGGACATGGCTCCCCCAAAAGTCTGTTGGTTGACTCCCGGCATGCTGATATAATCTTGACCGAATTCCTCCAATTTTCGGTTCATGGAAGAAAGCACAATTCCAGGCCCAACATAGGCCATAAGAGGTTCCTCTGCTTTGGAAACCTGATTAAAATAGGCAAGAGAAACCATGGTATCTTCTGTGGGAACAAGTGGCATATAAGAATGGCTAGTTCCCATAAATCTTACCTGACTAGCCTTTTGCATCACAGAGATGAGTTCTTTTTCATCCTTGGGTACTTGGATATATTTGGGGTTGGCCTCCAAACTTTTGGACCAGTTGTACCATTTGGCCTGGCTTTTCTTTTGTTCTAGTTCCTCATTGTTTTCCTGATTTTTGCATCCTTCAAGGGATAAGGCGGCAGAGGTGCCAAGCGCCAAGGTGGTACTTTTTTTGATGAATTCTCTTCGGTTCATTCAGAAATGTTTTTGGGTTTTGGTTTTTTGAATTAAACAAACTTAATCAAAAAATGGGGAAGATTGGCCTACCAAAAATTCAATTGTACTTCAAAAAAACATAAACGGTTGCCAAAAAAAACAAAGCCGTACAAAATTATCACAAGTGAAAAATTTGTACGGCTTGATATTTATATAAAATTAAACTAGAAAGATTTGGAGCTACGATTTCGTTAAAAATAAATTCAAACGATCAAAACAATAAATAGATTTATTGCTTTTCATATTTATTTTAAAACCAATTCAAGCTCTAATTTTTCTTTAGTCACAAAGATTAATTTATAGGATTGCAAAACCTCTCCCTGTTCTGATTTAAAGGTTAAAATATCATTTTGAGGCTCGAAAGTCCAAAGGACCGAAACCATTTGGTGGGCATCACTTGGAGAAAGTTCCAAGATTTGTGCTTTGCCATCTTTTTGAATATCTATTTGATGTCTAAACCTTGCGGGTGGAAAATCTCCCCGATCTGTAGGTATATAAACTAAGAGACCATTTTCTTGATGCGAAATTGTCCAAGAGCCATACAATACTTCTGGAACTTGGCTTTTATCTATTGAATTATGCATTTGGGTCTCATTTGTAATTATGGCTTTGTTTTGCTTTAAATTACAACCATAAAGCAGATAGAAAGTATAAAAAATAATCCCTAGTTTGGGTTGGGTTTTGGTTATCACGGTTAAGCTATCAGGTTTTCTTATTTGGGCACAGCGTTTCTGGCAATTTTGGTCATATTTGCACGGTAATTTGGGTGAGATCTTCATTGAATTCTTTCACCTTTACTCCAGCTCCCAAATA
Organism: Flavobacteriaceae bacterium; assembly: GCA_004359435.1. Classification (GTDB taxonomy): domain Bacteria; phylum Bacteroidota; class Bacteroidia; order Flavobacteriales; family Weeksellaceae; genus PTET01. The sequence continues at coordinate 143,339 of PTET01000002.1, read as the reverse complement.
GGGCCCATAAAACCGCATCAGTGGCATTACCCTTTTGAGTCTTTTGCTGATTTTGCTTTCTTCCATGTTTTTCAAATTGATAAAAATAAAAAACGGTTTTAAAAACCTATTTTTTCAAAGATAAAGAAAGAATTGGATTGAAAAACTAGAATTTTTTTTCAATCTATAAAAGGATTATGTCTTCTTTTGTCCCAAAATAGAAATACTTACAAAAGAAACAAAAATTGAAGCCCTTAAAAATTTTTACAAGTGAAAATTTTAAGGGCTTTTGGTTATTTATGGCTGGAGCGAGATGCGTTGCTAGAGGGATGGAATTGTGTCGGTTTTTTGAGGTAGTTGTTTGCCATAAATTGGCTTTCTTAATAATGTCAATATTTTATCTCCTTCTCTCTTAGTGCATTCTGAATAGTCACAAAAATCATTGAAATAAACAACTCTCAAATCAAGAAATTGTCTATTTGAGAAAGTAACAGATTGTATTGAAAAATGATTTGTTCTTAAATTCCTTGGATAAATAACATATCTGAAACTTCCGATTTTTACAATTGATTTTTCATCTCTAGGTACATCTACAAATACTTTATTTACACAAAAATCGCCCGAATATTCGTCTACAAACTCTAATTTTTCTCCATTAACAATTATATCGTTCCCTTTTAAACTAAACAAATCGAAAAACAAAATCAGTCTATCATCAATACTTTTCTGTAGTTGTTCCTCTAAATCTTTTCTAATATAATTTGAATATACAGGTGAAGAATAATTATTTTCTCTAGTCCTATATTCAGTATTCAGAACATGACTACAAGAGGTAAGTACAGTAATCAATAAAATTATAACTATGTTATTGGTCAAAATCTGGATCTTCATTTGGTTGTTGTGCTTTAATATATCTATCATCCTTTCTATTTGTTGTGGAGTAAATTTTTGAAATCCCCTAATTTAAATATAAGAAATTTGTCAAAACTTTATAAAATCGAAAAACCAGAAAAAAATTCCCTCTAAATTATTCTCAAATGACAAAAATGGGTTGACAAATGGTTTTTGAATCTAAAATCTATGCTTACCTTTACCTTATCATCAACCTTAGATTCAATGAAAATGTTAGAAGGAAAAGTAGCCATTGTAACCGGTGCTACAAGAGGAATTGGCAAAGCCATCGCTACTTTGTTTGCTCAGCAAGGCGCAAAAGTAGTTTTCACCTATGCTTCCTCAAAAGAATTGGCCGAAGAGTTAGAAAAAGACTTAAGCCAATTCGGTGAAGTATATTCTATGCAGTCCGCTGCAGAAGACTTTGTGGCTGCAGAAAAACTAATTGATTTTACCCTTGAAAAATTTGGTCAAATAGATATTTTGGTCAACAATGCAGGAATTACCAAAGACAACCTTCTGCTTAGAATGAGTCAAGAAGAATTTAACCAGGTAGTTTCTACCAACCTAAATTCTTGCTTTAATCTTACCAAAGCAGCTTGTAAAACCCTCCTTAAACAAAGGTTTGGATCCATTATCAACATTAGTTCTGTGGTGGGACTAAAAGGAAATGCAGGACAGTCCAATTATGCGGCCTCCAAGGCTGGAATCATCGGATTTTCGAAATCTATCGCCTTAGAATTAGGCTCTCGAAACATCCGCTGCAATGTGGTTGCTCCTGGCTTTATCCAAACCGAAATGACAGATAAACTCGACCCAAAAGTAGTTGAACAATGGGCTGAAGCCATTGCGATGAAACGAGGAGGAACACCTAAAGAAGTGGCAGATGCATGTTTGTTTTTAGCCTCTGATCTATCTAGCTATATCACAGGACAAGTATTGCAAGTTAATGGCGGAATGTATACTTAAAAGATGGAGATTTCAGATAAAATTTCTGCCCAAAAACTCTTAAAAGCCTTCAAAAACCTAGAGATTTCACATGTAGTGATTTCTCCAGGATCTAGAAATGCTCCTCTTACTCTTTCTTTCAGCGAAGATCCCTATTTTTCTTGTTTTAGTGTGGTCGATGAAAGATCTGCAGGCTTTGTGGCTCTTGGAATGGCTCAACAACTACAAAAACCTGTTGCGGTTTGTTGTACCTCTGGCTCGGCACTTGTAAATTATTATCCAGCGGTGGTTGAAGCTTTTTATCAAAATTTACCTTTGATTGTACTTAGTGCAGATAGGCCACTGGACAAAGTGGATCAGTTTGAAGGGCAAACCATCCGACAAAATCATTTGTTTAAGACTCATCTAGGAGAGAGTTTTGTGTTAAACCAAGAAGAAGAAACACAAGATTATGCAAACCTTTTGGCATTTTTAAACTCCAAAATTGACAAAAAAACACCTTGCCACATCAACCTTCCTTTTTCTGAACCGCTCTATGGAATGATTCCAATCGAAGATTCCTTCAAGTTCGAAAACCAGTTAATCCCAGAAAAAAGTTTAGAAAAGAGCCACATCCAAGAAGAAAAAATGCTTCTGACCTCTAAAATGCTTTCTGAGTTCGAAAAAGCTAAAAAGATTTTGGTTTTGGTAGGCATGCAAAATTATAATGCCCATTTTTGCCAGAAAATAGAAATCCTAACCCAAGACCCAAGAATTGTGGTTTTAAAAGAAACTACCTCTAACCTAAAAGCAAAAGGTAGTTTGGGGCAGATAGACAATATACTCTCTGGTATTTTACCCGAAAAAGCTAAAGACTATGCCCCAGATCTGCTTATCACCTTGGGGCAAAATGTGATTTCAAAAAAAATCAAGGCATTTTTAAGAAGTCAAAAAGCCCAATTTCACTGGCATATAGATCCATTTTGGTCCCCTAACACCTATGGAATTTTATCTGATTCTCTTTGCTACTCTGCTAGCGATTTTCTTTCTGAACTCACCCAAAAAGCTGTCTTTCAAAAAGATGAGGCAGAAAAAAACACCTATGCCTCTTTATGGAAAGAAACACTCAAAGCTAGAAAAAAAATAAACCAGAAGTTTCTTTCTACTTTGCCTTATTCAGATTTATGGGTGCATTACAAACTAAAAAAACAAATTCCAGAAAATTATATTTTACAATATGCCAATAGCTCTGTTGTTCGGTATGGGCAGCTTTTTGCAAGCAAAAACATCGTGTACTCCAACAGAGGAACCAGTGGAATTGATGGAAGCAGTTCGACTGCCGTCGGATTTTCTATCCTAAATCCTAATCCTACCCTTCTTATCAGTGGAGACATTGGATTTATGTACGACATCAATGCCCTTTGGAACAATTACCTTCCCTCCCATTTTAAAATTATTGTTTTTAACAACGGTGGAGGAAATATTTTTAAAATTATTCAAGATGGAACCCCAAAAGACAAGATGGAAACCTATTTTGAAACCGCGCATCAAAAAAAACTCAAGAAAATTGCTGAACATTTTGGACTGAATTACCTAAAAATAGACTCCAAAAAAGGCTTTGATTGTCCTATTTTGCTTTGTTTCCGCCTTTGTTTCCGCCCAGAATAGTTCTGAAACAACTGGGAATACTGGAAATTTTGGTGCGGAAAAACTTTTCCTTCTTTTCTGCCTTTTTCTTATGTTTCAACTGGTTTTAGAAGAGAATTGCACCAGAATGTATTTCACCCCGAAAGCAGAAATCAGGCGGTGGAAATCCCACTACTTCTAAGCCATGAATTGATTTTGAAAATGCTGGAAGAAAAGACTGGAAAAGAGTTTGAAGAGAGAAAATTTCCCGTTTCAAAAGAAGTAGCGCAAAAAATCTATTCGGTAAGCAAAAAACAAGTTTTGCAAGAAATGATGTGGGAAAGCGACAATTTTTTGGCGGAACAAATTCTGCTGATGTGTGGAGAAACCCTGTTAGGCGAACTCAATACCACCAAAACCATAGAGGCAATTCAAAACCAAAAACGCATTTCCTCTGCCTTTTTGCAAAAGTGGGTGGATGCGAGTGGACTTTCCAGATACAACCTGATTTCTCCCATGCAGTTGGTGGAGGTTTTGGGGAGAATCAAAACGGAAAACCCCAGTGATTTTCTGGATTATTTTCCCAGTGGTGGACAAAGAGGAACCCTGAAAAACAGTTACAAAAGTACAAACGGTAAACCTTATGTCTATGCCAAAACGGGTTCCATGGGTGGAGTGTACAACCTAAGTGGATACATCATCACAAATCAAAACAAAGTGGTTACTTTTGGCCTTCTCAATACCAATTTTGATTCAAAAGGCTCGATTTTCAAATCCAAAATTGAAGAAATTTTGCTGTACATTCGGGAGAATTATTGATTTAATTTTTTAAGCCATGAAATACACTCCAAAAGATTATTTTCCCTACTACATAGAAAAAGCGGGAAGTCAAGATATATTGTCTCTTTTAGAAGAAAAAGCCTATTTGAAAATTTTGGGAAACCTATCGGAAGAACAGGCGAATTTTCGGTATGAAAAAGACAAATGGAGCATCAAGCAGGTGTTGGGGCACATCACAGACCACGAAAGAATCATGACCTACAGAGCCCTTCGTTTTAGCAGGAAAGACAAAACCGTCCTTCCGGGTTATGATGAAAATTTCTTTGTGGACAACGCCAGATTTGATGAGCTTTCTCTTTCAGACCTTCTTTTGGATTTGGACAATGTGAGAAACGCGTCGCTGAGTTTGGTCAAATCACTTTCTAAGGAGCAGTTGCTTCTAAAGGGAAGTGCTTGGAAGTTTGAACTCACTGTAGAAGAATTTATAAGGGCTTTCATAGGACACGAAATGCACCATTTGGAAATACTTTCCCAGAGATATTTGCCACTTCTTTGAGATCGTTTTTAAAAAAATCATTCAATAAAAAAACAGATATTCTCTAAAAAGCCCTCAAAAATTTTCACTTGTGAAAATTTTTGAGGGCTTTTTTATAAACGGTAAATTCATGTATATCTTATTGTTTGGTTTATCTTGTTTTTTGCAGGATAAAAAAATCACCAAATAGAATAAAACATATTTTATCATAAAAATTAATATTTAAAATAAAGATCAAACATTTATCAAAATAATAGAATTTAAAACACAAAAAAAACGCCAATCAATCGATTGGCGTTTTGGTTTAGAATTTGTTTGTAGAATTACAAGCTGGCTGAATATTCTATTAAGTCTACCAATTTGTTAGAATATCCACTTTCGTTGTCATACCAAGAAATTACTTTTACGAAAGTATCGTTTAGCATAATTCCTGCCTCTGCATCAAAAATAGAAGTTCTGGTATCGTTTACCAAATCTTGAGAAACGATGGCTTCTTCTGTGTAACCCAAAATTCCTTTGAGTTCTCCCTCAGAGGTCTACCTGCTCTCCAATCTCTTGGAGAAGGTCCATCAACCACTCTTTGTGAAGCCGTGGCAGCGTGAACGGTAGTCATAAGCCCTTCTACAATTCCGAAATTGTCATGCAATACTTTGGCTACCGGCCCTAGACAGTTGGTAGTACAAGAAGCATTAGACATAATGGTTACATCTTTGGTGAGTGTTGTGTGGTTTACACCCATCACAAACATGGGCGTATCATCTGCAGAAGGTGCAGACATCACCACTTTTTTGGCTCCCGCTTTGATGTGAGCTTCTGCTTTTTCTTTGGTTAAGAAAAGACCTGTAGATTCTACCACAAAATCAACATCCAAAGCACCCCAATTTAGGTCTTCTGGATTTCTTTCAGCCGTTACTCTAATTTCTTTTCCATTTACCACCAAATTTCCGTTTTTCACAGAAACTTCACCCTGAAAAGGCCCATGAACAGAATCGTACTTAAGCATATATGCCATGTACTCTACATCTACCAAATCATTGATGGCAACCACTTCAACGTTGCTTCTTTTTGATGCGGCATCAAAAACCAAACTTCCAATTCTACCAAATCCGTTGATACCAACTTTAATTTTACTCATAATGTTTATAATTTATCCGAAAATTTTTCTTGTATACTCGTTTAACAATTTTCCTTCTGGATCCAATTTTTGTCTTACAGCCAAAAAGTCGTTCCATTTTGGGTAGGCCGCTGCAAAATCTTCTTTTGTGAAGTCATTGAGTTTTCCCCAGTGAGGTCTACCACCGTGTTTTCTGAAGATTTTACCAAAATCATCTAGCAAATACTGATATTCTTCTGTATTGTCCGCATGCACGGCAATAGAATAACAATCTTTCATGTAAAATGGACTGAGCCAAGCATCATCTTGTTTGATGTTTCTAAGCTCCACTGGATAGTAAGTTCCAGGCATGCTATCGATAAGTTCTACCACTTCTTTGAAACAAGCAAAAGCATTTTCTTTGGGAATGTGGTATTCAGATTCGTTGAACTTGGTCACACGGGGTTGAGCCAAAGATTTAAAAGATTTGTCTTTGAAATCCTCTATTACATCGTCTGGTTTTCCCATGGTAGAAGCGAGTTTTTTTCTCAGCCATGGACTCCATGAAAAGTAATCACGGAGCATTTTCAAATCTTTGAGTGCGTTTTCATCCTCAGAATTGGGTCTGTCTTGTACTTCTCCTTCATGTATTTCAGAGGTCAATAGTGCCACCAAGTTGGTATGAGGGATGTAATAGATTTCAAAGTGTTCAGCGGTTTCGAAAGAATTTTGTGCATTTTTCCAAACCCAATCTAACTCTTGTACTTTAACCGTTTTGTGCACGTTGTAGGCAGGTCTGTTTTGGAGCGTTACCTCTGTAATGGCCCCAAGGGTTCCCACAGATACTTTGGCTGCTTGGAAAATGTCTGGGTTTTGGGTTTCGGAGCATTCATATACAACCCCAGTTGGAGCCACAATTTTGATGGCTTTTACATAGGCGTGCATGGCTTGCCATTTTTTTCCTGTTCCATGGGTTCCCGTTGACATAGCACCCGCAAAACTTTGGGTGTTGATGTCTGGAATACTGGCCAAGGCTTGTCCATGTTTATCTAATTCACTGGATAGAAAAAAGAGTTTGGTTCCTGCACCCACTCTGGCTTGTACCTTTTCTTTGTCCACAGAGAGAACTCCTTTGAAGTTGTCTAATGAAATGATAGTGTCATCATTTGGAATCAGAGGCATAAACGAGTGTGAGGTTCCAGCGAAACGAACCGTTTTGGCTTCTTTCATCAGTTTGACAAGCTCTGCCTCGTCCTTTGGAGCCGCGATTACTTTTGGGTTTGCTTTATGTAGCTCAGACCAGTTTTTCCACTTGGGCTTGTCTGTTGGATCATAATCTTCCCTTGCATAGTCTTTACAACTTTGAAGGGTAGTTGCTGTAACGGCCAAAGCCGCGGAACTTTTAAGAAAATCTCTTCTATCCATCTTGTTTTTTTTTGCTTTTATATGTTTTGGCGATTCAATTTGGAATTTCTCCAATTACTTTCCAGCCATAAAAAGGATGAGATTTTTCAAATCATCATCTGAACAATCCATACAAAGCCCCATAGGTGGCATTGCATTGATTCCATTTTTAGCATTGGCAACCAGTCCTTCAATTGTTTTTTCTGAAATTCTTTTTTCCCATTCAGCAGCATCTCCCACAAGAGGCGATTGTGCAGCTGTAACGGCATGACAAGAAATACATGAAGCCTCATATTTGGCTTTAAGAGCTGGATCTGTAGGTAAAATTTTCGCTAGTTCTGAATCGGATTTTGGTGCTTCAGAAGGAGTTTCAACAGGAGTTGATGGCGCAGAAGTTTGTGATTCTGTACCTTTTTCGGCTCCTCCACAAGAAACCAAAAATAAAGCTAACCCTGTAATTAGTAATTTATTCATTTTGCGTTGAATTTTTTTAGAATTATGAAAATTTTTAAAGCCGAAAGATAGCCATAATTTTTATAAAAAAACAGCCCTTATTTCTAAATTTTTAAACTGATTTTAATTTTGAAAAGTATATTTTGAGATTGGTTTATTTTTTATACTTTTGCCATGCAGTATAACCACGGGGGTATAGCTCAGTTGGCTAGAGTACTTGCCTGGCAGGCAAGGGGTCAGGGGTTCGAATCCCCTTATCTCCACACTTTTTTAAAATGAAAAAATCCGCAAATATCTTGCGGATTTTTTTTTGTTTTGAGTCTAAAATATAGACTTTTATTAATGGTTCTTGTCTCTTAATAATCCCACCATTAAGCCCAAACCAGCTCCGTAATACACCCTCTTTTCATTGATGGTGAGCTCGGGTGAAAGGGTAAGCCCAACATATCTGGTAAACGGAAATTCCAATTTGGGATTGATGATCAAACTCACCATATCATAGTCCTTTTTCTCCCAAGTATAATTGCTATCTAGATAAAATAAACCATCTTTTTTTGTGAAATTTTCTGCTACTGTAAATATAGAATATCCCAATCCAGCAGACAAGTTAGCCCTAATGGTTCCTCTTTGGTTTAACGGGAAAACTTTACCTACAGAAATAGAATAGGTTTCGGTATCTTCAGTCAAAGTACCAAGTCCTAAAAACAATACATTTACAGCGCCTCCATAATTAAAATCATCTGGAACTTCCTTGTATTGTTGAGCTCTCAAAGAAGAAGCACCAAACTTGATACTGACATTCTCTGGTGTGATATAATTCAAATGAATATTAAAACCTCCATAATTTCCACCTCCAATTTCACTGGTTAAATAATAAGCGCCTCTTTCAGCAACAGGTTCAGTATTTTGTGCATGGGCGAAAGAAACACCAAAAAGCAAAGCAAATAGTAATTTTTTCATCTTTTACAGATTTAAATTTAGAAAAGATTCACAATAAATGAGCCAAAGACAAATTTTCTGTGTTTTCTTTTTCGTTTAAGCACACAAAATTAGGTTCCAGCCAAGATTTTAGCCACCCTTACCATAGAATTGTCCAGTGGATTGTGTTGTTTTACGGCTTTGTCAAAATCGGTATAAGAAATGTCTTGGCCTTTGACCCCTACCATTTGGTTTTTTCTTCCTTGCAATAATCCTTCCACAGCAGCAACTCCAAATCTGGCACCCAAAACCCTATCCAAACAGCTGGGAGCACCTCCTCTTTGAATATGCCCCAAAACCGTTACCCGAATGTCATAATCTGGGAAATGATTTTTGGCTTCTTTGGCAATATCGAAAACAGAACCCAGCTCGTCTTTTTCAGAAACCAAAACTATGGAAGAAGTTTTGCCGTTTTTTCTGGCGGTCTCCAGTGCCGAAAATACATCTTCAAAGGTATCTTGGGTTTCGGGAATCAAAATCTGGGTTGCTCCTGATGCAATTCCTGCATTTAGGGCGATAAAACCCGCATCTCTTCCCATCACCTCTACAAAAAAGATTCTGTCATGGGAGGTTGCCGTATCTCGAATTTTGTCCACAGCTTCTACCACTGTATTGAGTGCAGTATCGTAACCCAAAGTGAAATCTGTTCCAAAAATATCATTATCTATGGTACCTGGAATTCCAAGAGTTGGAATGCCAAATTCCTGCTCAAAAATGTTGGCTCCGGTAAAAGAACCATCTCCTCCAATGCAGACCAAAGCTTCTACACCATGTTTTTTCAAATTCTCAAAAGCCTGCTTTCTTCCAGATTTTTCCATAAATTCTTTGCATCTGGCAGTTCGAAGAAAGGTTCCCCCACGGTGAACGATGTTGCTTACATCACGGGGTCCAAGGGGAATCATTTTGTTTTCAATCATTCCTCTGTACCCTTGTTCGATTCCTATGCACTGAACACCATGGAAAGCACAAGTTCTGGCCACAGCCCGAACGGCTGAATTCATGCCAGGAGAATCACCCCCAGAGGTAAAAACTCCAATGGTTTTGAATTTTGTGATGTTTTCAAAACTTTCTAATGATCTATTCATTCTTCTGATTATTTATCTTGTTTTACTTATGTAAACACCTCACAAAAGCTCTCCGTTTACAAAATTAAATTTCTCTCCCAAAGTAAAAGTTGCCACTTGGTTTAACCTTGGAAACATACAATCATTTGAGGCAAAAAACTCTCCTTCTGCCCTATATTCGGTATGTCCAAACTTAAATCTCAAATCTCCAATTTCGGTAATTTTCGCTATTTTTTGAAGTCCTTCTTGATGCATCTCATCGGTAAATTGGATTCCTATATCGACCTTAGTGTTTGGATGGTTTTTCAAGTTTACATCTCGAATTATTACATCTGTAAATATTTGTCCGTTTTCAGGAATTTCAAAATAACCCTTGAAATGATCATCCCACCTACTCAAAGCTGAAAAATGCTCCATACCTGAGAGTATCGCCAGCGCATTGTATTTTCGGGTTTGATTTCGATCTGGATCTTCAACTGAGGAAAATCCCGCCTCAAAAAGTACACTTAAATAGCCCCATTTCTGAAAATTATCTCCCGTGGCTGTAGGATAAAATTCATCGGTATATCTGCCTATTCTTCCAGGGATTAGTTGCTGCAAATCTTGGTTAATAAGGGAAATGATACCCATAGTATTTTTCCTAGATGCAGTTACTTCTCTTGTAACCTCCTGTGATGGAGCCAAAAAAGAAAGGGTTGCAGGTTTGTTGGTGTTTCCTACGTTAAAAATATTTCTTTGGTCGTGCAGATTAAACAAAACCTTGTATGGCTTACTCTTAAGCTCCGAGACAAGAAGATTGATTTCAACAGAAGACAAAGCGAGTAAATCTCGATTCATGTCTATTCCAAGCGCATTTACTCTTGTATAAGCATTGGCTCCATCTGGATTGAGCATTGGAATAAAGGTAATGGTAAGTTCCTTTTTAATTTGGTTTGAAATTTCCGAATCTAAAGCCAAAAAAGAAAGAACATCAAACATGGCTCTGGTTCCTGTGCTTTCGTTTCCATGCATTTGAGACCAAATAAGCAAATGCTTTTCACCGGTTCCAAATGTGGTTTTGTAAATGGGTTGTCCCAAACTAGAATATCCCAAAACTTCAAAATGATATTCTCCTTTTTGGTGAAAATCATCTATAACGGATTGTAAAACAGAAAATGGCAAATACCTATTTTCTAAATTTTTCACTTTAAAGCTGTGATATTGGGCATCTAACTTATGAATATCAAAACGCATCTTTTGTCTGTTTCTTTGTTTCTCAAATTTCAAACTATTTTTTGACATATCCCAAGTTTGATAAAATTTATCTCCCCAAACCCTAGTGATTATTGGTTTACATTATTTTCTGCACAACTATTTCAGCAGTTTTCAAATTTGATTTACAATCTAAACTTAAAATTTATAAGTATATAATTATTAATATTTTATAATTAGTTGTATGAAGTATAATTTCATGTTTACTTTAAATAAAATCTCCTTGTCTAGTAGCATTTTTCATTCTGCAATTGCAAGAGATTTAAAATTTAATTATTACATTTGTAACATGGATGTAAACAACAGACTTTTGCTTTTGATTGAAAAACTGGGGATGAGTTCAAGTGCATTTGCCCGTGAAATTGGCGTGCAGAAATCTAGCATTTCTCACATTTCCTCTGGAAGAAACAAACCCAGTGTAGAATTTTTACAAAAGATCGAAAATCGATTTCCGAATGTTTCTCTTCTATGGCTGCTTCAAGGAAAAGGGGAACCCTTCCACCCTACTTCCAATATAAATCAGACAAATCCAACTCTTTTTGATGAACCTGATTCTTTGGAATATTTAAGCCCAGAGGTAGAAAAAAATAAAATAGACGATTCTCAGAGACTTGAGGGAAAACCTGAAAAAGCTCACAAAATGGAAAGTTCTAAAAAAGAAATCCAAAAAATTGTATTTTTCTATTCAGATGGAAGCTTTGAAGTTTTTCACCCTTAAAATGTACACATAAAAAAACCGACTCTTGAGTCGGTTTTTTTATGTTGTTTAAATAAAATCAATTTTTGATGATCCACTGACCACTTTCAATGAGCGGTAGCGCCTGTTTGTATTTTAGCTCCTTGGCTTGTCCATCTGTAACATTAATGATTTCAACCATATCGTTTCGCCCAATTTTATCTACCTTTCTGGGTTCTAGTTTGGGTTGTGGCTCTTGTTGTTGATTCTCTTCTACCTCTGTTTCTTCTCCTCGGCTGGTTTGCATTTGGGGCTCGGGTAAATTAATTTCTACCGCTTTTTCAACCTCGGGCTGAATTTTAGGCAATTCTCCTTTGAAAAGAAATGCAACCGCTTCTTGGTTGATGGAAGTAATCATTCTTTTGAACAAATGAAAAGACTCCTCTTTATAAACCACAATGGGTTGCTTTTGCTCATAAGAAGCATTTCGAACCGATTTTCTAAGATCATCCATGTCTCTTAGATGCTCTTTCCAATGGTCGTCAATTAAAGTTAGAATCACTTTTTTCTCAAAATCTTTTACCAAGGTTAAACCTTTGCTGTGGTAAGCCTTTTCTAAGTCTGAAACCACCAAAATAGATTTGTTTCCATCGGTAAAAGGAACCTGAATATTCTGAAATTGATTGTCTTTGTTTTCGAAAATCGGTGCAATTACACCATGCGCCGTTTGGCCAGTGTGTTTGGTTTTGAAAGCATAGTCTTCCATGGCCTTTTGGTAGACCAATTCAGTTAAATCTTTCTCAGAAATCGATTTGAACTGATCCTCATCCAAAGGAGATTCCATGGTAAAAAACTTGATAAGCTCATACTCAAAATTCTTGAAGTCTCCTGTAGGTTTGTTTTTTTGACAGATCAAAAGGGCGATATCATAGATCATGTCTGCAATGTCCAGATCTAATTTTTCACCAAAAAGAGCGTTTCTTCTACGTTTGTAGACCACTTCTCTTTGTCTGTTCATTACATCGTCATATTCAAGTAGGTTTTTACGAACCCCAAAGTTGTTCTCTTCTACTTTCTTTTGGGCTCTTTCGATGGATTTGGTAATCATTGAAGATTGAATCACTTCACCTTCTTTGTGTCCCATTTGGTCCATTAGTTTACCAATTCTTTCCGATCCAAAAAGACGCATGAGCTTGTCTTCCAAAGAAACAAAAAACTGAGACGATCCTGGATCTCCTTGTCTTCCTGCTCTACCTCTAAGCTGTCTATCTACCCTTCTAGAGTCGTGTCTTTCTGTCCCGATAATGGCAAGTCCACCTCTTTCTATAACCTCAGAAGAAAGTTTGATGTCCGTTCCCCTACCAGCCATATTGGTTGCGATGGTTACCACAGAAGGATTCCCAGCTTGAGCCACTACTTCTGCTTCTTGTTTGTGAAGTTTAGCGTTAAGCACATTGTGCGGAATTTTTTTGATCTTTAAAAGCCTACTTAAAAGCTCAGAAATTTCTACCGAAGTGGTTCCAACAAGCACAGGTCTTTTTTCCTCTTGGGTAATTTTTTCGATTTCTTCGGCAATGGCATTGTATTTTTCACGGTTGGTTTTATAAACCAAATCGTCTTTGTCTTTTCTTAAAATGGGTTTGTTGGTAGGAATTGCAACCACATCTAGCTTGTAAATCTCCCAGAATTCGGCCGCTTCTGTTTCAGCGGTTCCTGTCATTCCAGAGAGTTTGTTGTACATTCTAAAGAAATTCTGAAGAGTAACGGTAGCGTAGGTTTGGGTGGCATCTTCAATTTTTACGTTCTCTTTGGCCTCCAATGCTTGGTGAAGTCCGTCGGAATAACGTCTTCCTTCCATGATACGGCCCGTCTGCTCATCCACAATTTTTACTTGAGAGTCCATCACCACATAATCCACGTCTTTTTCAAAAAGTGCATAAGCCTTTAAAAGTTGGGTAATAGAGTGAATTCGATGCGATTTGATGGCATAATCTCGAAAGAATTCATCTTTTTGAATTGCCTCTTGTTCGGGAGATAGATTTTGTTTTTCGATCAGTGCGATTTCAGAACCTACATCGGGCAAAATAAAATAATCTTTGTCGTTAGAGCCTTTGGCCAAGAAATCTAGTCCTTTGTCTGTTAGATCGATTGAATTGTTTTTCTCGTCAATCACAAAATACAGATCTTTGTCCACCTTAGGCATTTCACGGTTGTTGTCCTGCATAAAGTAAGCCTCTGTTTTTTGAAGCTGTACTTTGATTCCGTCTTCAGACAAAAACTTGATAAGCGGTTTAAATTTAGGCAGACCTCTGTATACTTGAAAAAGCTTTAAAGTTCCTTCTTTGGAAGAACCTTCTTTGAGAATACTTTTTGCATCAGACAAATATTTGGTGAGCATCTGTCTTTGAACCGAAACCAATTCTTCAATTTTGGGTTTGAGTACATCATACTCTTGTTGATCTCCTTGAGGAACAGGTCCTGAGATAATCAGCGGAGTTCTGGCATCATCGATTAACACCGAATCTACCTCGTCAATGATGGCATAATTCAGCTCTCTTTGCACCAATTTCTTGGGATCATCTGCCATATTGTCACGAAGGTAATCGAAACCAAATTCGTTGTTGGTTCCGTAGGTAATGTCGCTTTGGTAGGCCAATCTTCTTTGGTTAGAATTGGGCGGATAGTTGTCAATGCAATCAACGGTTAGACCATGAAACTCAAAAAGTGGTGCATTCCACTGGGCATCCCTTTTGGCCAAATAGTCGTTTACTGTAATCACATGCACACCTCTACCGGTTAAGGCATTGAGATAAATAGGAAGGGTTGAAACCAAAGTCTTTCCCTCTCCTGTTTGCATTTCGGCAATTTTACCACTGTGCAATACAGATCCACCAATTAGCTGAACCTGATAGTGAACCATGTCCCAAGTAATGAGTTTTCCAGCAGCATCCCATGAATTGTCCCAAATGGTTTTATCTCCTTGTACCTTCACGTAAGGTTTTACCATTGAAAAACTTTGGTCTTTTTCTGTAGTTGAAACTTCTAACTCTTTTTGTTTTGCAAAACGTTTGGCTGTTTGTTTTACCACCATAAAAGCTTCGGGCAGTAGCTGAGCCAAAACTTCTTCTTGTTTGGCATACACTTCTTTGTCTAAAACTTCTATTTGCTTATAAAGTTTGTCTTTAAGGTCAAAATCGGTTTGTGAAGAAATCTCCGTTTTTAGATCTTGTATTTTTTGATCTAGATCAGTAGTTGCTGCCTTAATTTTCTCTTTAAATTCTTGGGTTTTGGCTCTTAACTGGTCTAAGGTTAATGCATCAAACTCGGGTTCATTTGCCAGTGCGGCCCCAATAATCTTGTTAATTTCTTTGATGTCTTTTTGGTTTTTGTTGCCAATAAAAACATTCAATATTTTGTCTAAAAAACCCATAAAGTGTTGGTTCTATTTTGTTTGTGTGTAATTATAAAGAGAAAGTACAAACAGATGTCTGCCTTGTTTTCTTTTAATGTCAAAAGCCCCTAAAGGAGGGCTTTTGACATGTTTTACTTGTTGCAATTAATACTCATCTTCGTTCCACAGAAAATCATCGTCTGAAGGATAATCTGGCCAAATTTCTTCTATACTTTCGTAGGTTTCATCTTCGTCTTCGATAGATTGTAGATTTTCCACTACTTCCATGGGAGCTCCAGTTCTAATGGCATAATCTATAAGCTCGTCTTTGGTTGCTGGCCAAGGGGCATCACTCAAATATGAGGCAAGTTCTAATGTCCAATACATATCTTAATTTTTTAACTAATTGTGTCTATTTTACGCTTTATTTGTTTGCATTTCGCATTTGGTACAAAAATATTCAAAGAATTAGATTATACAAGTTTTCGAAAAAATAAAACTCGAAAGTTCTCAACAAATTCTTTGGTTTAGTTAGTATCAATTTTTTTGCCAAGAACTTTTTGTCAGGCAAAAAAGGAAATTCTGTCAGGAAAAATAATTTCAAAAGCTCAAATGAGGTATTTCTTTCTCATTTTTCAATAAAAAAACAAGAATAATCAGGCAATTTTTAACGATATTTTAAAGGGGCAATGCAGGAAATCTTCTCTCTTTGCCTTACCTTGGCAAAACTATTTTTCAATCAGATTGCCATGAAACCTCCAAAAGCTGCCAAAAAGCCTTATCCTATCACTTTTCATAAACATACAAGAACAGATGAGTATTACTGGCTGAACGACCCCAAAAATCCAGAAGTTTTGGATTATCTCAAAAAAGAGAATCGATATGCAGATTCGGTTCTAAAACCTACCAAGGAGCTACAAAAACAACTTTTTGTAGAGATGAAATCCAGAATCAAAGAGGATGACAGCTCTCTTCCCTACAAATACGATGGATATTGGTATATCACCAAATACAAAAAAGGAAAAGAATATCCCATCTATGTTCGCAAAAAAGAAGAACTCACCGCCAAGGAAGAACTTCTTTTTGATGTCAACAAAATGGCCAAAGATTACGCCTATTATGACCTGAAATCGGTCTGTGTATCTCCCAACAACCAGCTTTGTTCTTTTGCTGAAGACAAGATAAGCAGAAGAATTTACAGCATTTCTTTCAAAAATCTTTTGAGTGGTGAAATCTTAAAAGACAAAATCGAAAATACCACCGGAGGAATTGTTTGGGCAAACGACAACCAAACCGTTTTTTACACCCGAAAAGACAAAAGTCTTCGCCCTTGCCAAATCTACAAACACATTTTGGGTGAAGACCCCAAAAAGGATACTTTGGTCTATGAGGAAAAAGACCCTACTTTCTCCTGTTTTGTGTGCAAATCCAAATCCAGAGAATACATTTTTATCGGTTCTAGTTCTACACTCACCTCAGAATACCAATTTCTTTCTGCGGACAATCCTCATGGCTCTTGGAAAATGGTGCAAGAAAGAACCAGAGGTCTGGAATACTCTTTGGAGCATTATGAGGACCATTTTTATACCATCACCAACAAAGATGGTGCAGAGAATTTTTGTTTGATGAAAATGCCCACCTCTAAACCTTCTATGGAAAATTGGAAGATGGTGATTCCCCACAGAGAAGATGCACTTTTGGAGGATATAGAAATTTACAAAGATTATCTGGTTTTGGAAGAAAGAATTCAGGGATTGGTCAAACTTCGAATCACCTCATGGGACGGAAAACAAGATTATGTGTTGCCCTTTGGTGAAACTACATATACTGCAGCCATTGGTCTGAACCTGGAATTTGATAGTCAAACTTTGAGATACTCTTACAGTTCTCTCACAACCCCTTGGAGTACCATAGAATACAACTTTGAGTCCAAAACCCATACGGTTCTCAAAGAACAGGAAATTTTGGGTGGAACCTTCAAAAAGGAAAATTATTTTACGGAAAGAGTATGGGTCATTGCCCGTGATGGAAAAAAAGTTCCTGTTTCCCTTGTTCGTCACAAGGACACCAAACCCAATGAAAACACGCCATTTTTGCTCTATGGATATGGCTCTTATGGTGCCATTGTGGATGCTGCTTTTAGCTCGATTCGTCTTTCGCTTTTGGATAGAGGTTTTGTCTATGCCATCGCCCACATCAGAGGTTCTGAATATTTGGGAAGACATTGGTATGAAGACGGAAAACTGCTCAACAAAAAGAACACCTTTTTTGATTTTATCGATGTAGCCAAACATTTTATCGATACCAAACAAACTTCGCCCAAACATCTCTATGCCATGGGTGGTTCAGCTGGAGGACTTCTGATGGGAGCTGTGATGAATTATGCACCAGAGCTTTTCAACGGAATTCTGGCTGCAGTTCCTTTTGTAGATGTGGTTTCTGCCCACTTGCACATTCCATCTAGGGAATTGAATGGTGCTTCTGATCCTGCAAATTGTGCCAAAAACACGGCAGGTCCTTTGATTGTCTTCATTGTTGTTGATTTTTTTCTACTTATTTTTTTAAGATTCCATCTCTACCCAAACTCCACCTTTGGCGTTGGAAGCAACGGATTTTTCAATAAACTCCATTCCGCGAACTCCATCATAGATGGTTGGAAATTCACCAGAATTGTATTTTTCTCCACGGATGGCTCTGGCAGCTCCTTTGTAGATGTTTGCCATGGCATCGAAAATTCCCTCAGGGTGTCCAGCAGGAAGTTTGGTTCCGTCTAGAGAAATCTCTGTGTTGTATCCATGTCCGGGTTTGTAGATTTGCACGGGTTTGTCATCTGTGAGGAAATACAAAAAGTTGGGGTCTTCTTGCTGCCAACGAAGCCCTCCTTTGTCCCCATATACCGCAATGGTGAGTCCATTTTCTTCCCCTGTTGCGATTTGGGAAGAACGGATGATTCCCTTGACATGGTCTGAAAAACGAACCAAGATGCTGGCATCGATGTCCATCTTGTTGTCTGAATACAAATAATTGAAATCGGAAAGAAGAGATTTTACCTTCAATCCAGTGGTGAACTCTATCATATTGAAAGCATGTACACCGATGTCTCCCACACAGCAGCTGGAACCAGATTTTTCTGGGTCTAGTCTCCAAGTAGATTTTCTCTTAGCAGGATCATGGATGAGGGTATTGATCCAACCTTGGTAATAGCTGGCATCTACCTTGTGGATTTTTCCCAGCATTCCGCTTTGTATCATTTCTCGCATTTGTCTTACCATGGGGTACCCTGTGTAGGTATGGGTAAGAGCAAAGACGGTTTTGGATTTTTCCAAGGCTTCTTGCAAAATTACCGCCTCTTTGTAGGTAGTGGTCATTGGTTTTTCGCAGATGACGTGATATCCCGCATCAATGAGTTTTTTGGCCATTTCAAAATGCAAAAAGTTGGGGGTCAAAATACAGACTGCTTGCATTTTTTCCTCTTTTTCCAGTTTGTTTTCTTCCAAAATAAGTGCATCTACATCAGGGTAAATTCTGTGGGTGGGAAGGTCTATTTCTTTGGCAAAATCAAGGCTTTGGTTGAAATCTGAGTTGAAAATTCCACCTACTATTTCATAATTGTCATTGATGTAGGCTGCCACTCTGTGCAAAACACCAATCAGGGAATTTCCTCCCCCACCAATGATTCCGAGTTTGATTTTTTTTGGCATGATTTGTTAATTTGAAGTTTGTTTGAATTTTTTGTTCATATAGAAATTCAGTCCAAGGAAAGCCACAATGAGGATGGCCGGCAAAATGGACATGGTTCTGAGAGCCTGAGCTGTATCTGGATTTTCATCCATGAGTTTTCCCATTAGGGGCAAAATAAGAGACACGGAAAACATTCCCG
This sequence comes from Flavobacteriaceae bacterium, assembly GCA_004359435.1. Classification (GTDB taxonomy): domain Bacteria; phylum Bacteroidota; class Bacteroidia; order Flavobacteriales; family Weeksellaceae; genus PTET01. Next base: position 124,411 of record PTET01000002.1, on the reverse strand, counting down.
CTCCTCCAATGATGGAAAGTCCAAGAGCTCCTGTTTCAGGCAAATTTTCCGCCACAAAACTAATCATCGTTGGCCAGAAAAAGGTGATTCCAACGGCAAAAAACCCAGCAGATACAAAAGTCATCGCTCCACTTGTGAGGGTCATTAGCCAAAGTCCAACAAAAGAGAAAATGGCAGAGAAAAGCAGCATTCCAGAAGGTTTAAGTCTGTGTGCAACGTCTCCTGCAAAAACTCTCCCTGCAGCCATAATTCCGTTGATAAAAGCCAATACCAAAAGTGGATTGCTTCCCGAGTCTTTGAGCAGTGAAGAGATTCTTTGGTTGGTTCCTAGTTCTGTTGCAGAGGTGAGAAACATACACAAAACCATAAAAAGAAAAAGCGGTTTTCCCAAACTGGAAAACATTTGGCTGGTGGAAATTCCCAGTTTTACTCTTTCTGTTAGAGGAACGTTCTGTCCAAAAAACAAAATTCCATAAGACAAAAGAGGCACAAAAAGCGTAGCTACCAAAATTCTCCAGTCCAGTTGCAGTACATCTATCAAAAGATATCCAATAAGAGACCCTATTACAATTCCACCGGGAAACCACATGTGGAAACGGTTGAGCATTTTGGTTTTTTCTGTGTCATACATAGAGGCTACCATCGGGTTTAGTGCAGCTTCCACCATTCCATTTCCGATTCCAATCAGTAAGGTTGCCCAAAAAAGAGAGGATTCGGTGGTCGCCATCATGGTGGCGATAATTCCAAAGAAATGCATCACAAAGGCCAAAACGACAATTTTTTTGATTCCAAGAGAGTCCACGAGTTGACCTCCGATAATCATCGCGATGGTAAATCCAAAAAAGGCGGGAGCAAAAGCATTTCCAATTTGTGTCAAGGTAAGTCCAAATCCTTCTGGGCCGAAAACATTTTCCAAATGTGCACGAATGGCAAAGGTCATAGATGTGGTAATCAGTGCCAGACAGCTCGCCAAAAAGAGTCTGTATTCTTTTCCCTCAAATTTGATGTCTCCAATTCCTTTGAAGTATTCTTTTGCTCCTATTGTTGCCATATTGCTCTCGTTTTGATTGTGTTTTATACTTGATTTTATAGATTGTTATGAATTGTTATGATTGAGTTTCTTGTCTTTTTGTGAAGGCTTCCAACTCCTTTTTCCAAGCCTCATAGGCTTTTTGAAGTTCCTGTTTTTCCTTTTGGGGAACAAAACGTTTGTCAAAATCGTTATCAGTGATATTTTTTCTGAAAGTTTCAAAATCTCCAGAGTGAAGTCCTGCTGCCCTTGCGGCTCCAATGGCTCCTGTAGTAGCGAAAATCTCAATTTCTATTCCCAAAAGGGTAGAAATGGTATCTGCAAAAATCTCGGAGCGAAACATGTTGTCATTTCCTGCTTTGATTCTCGACAGATTGACTCCATCCTTTTTCAAAAGTTCCATTCCATACACAAAGGAAAACGCTATTCCCTCTAGTGCGGCTCTGCAAAGATGTGCTTTGTTGTGAACATTCAGGTTGAGATGCAAAAAATGTGACCCGATTTGCCTATTTTCAAACATTCTTTCAGCTCCGTTTCCAAAGGGAAGGACAAACAATCCCTCAGAACCTACGGGTACACTTTCTGCCAAAGCATTCATTTGGGTATAAGATTCTACCTCCAAATTGGCCTGTAACCAGCGATATTGAATTCCCACACCATTGATACAAAGCAGTTTTCCAATTTTGGGATTTCCCTTGGCATAATTGACGTGGGCAAAATGGTTGATTTTGGAGGTTTCTTTTGCCAAAAGGCTGTCTGTAACGGCATATACCACTCCAGAAGTTCCAGCGGTTGCTGCTACTTCACCTGCGTTGAGTACCCCAAGAGAAAGGGCGTTGTTGGGCTGGTCTCCCGCTCTGTAAAATATTGGGGTTCCAACGGCAAGTCCGCTTTCTGCAGCTCCTTTTTCGTCCACCTTTCCTTGCAGTCCAAAAGTGGGAACCCGCTCTGGAATCAAATCCATTTCTAGAGCGTAGTTATCCATCAAGGATTTGGAGATGTCCTCCTTTTTGAAGTCCCAGAAAATCCCTTCAGAAAGTCCAGAAATGGTGGTGTTCATTTCTCCAGAGAAGCGGTACGAGATATAATCTCCCGGCAACATGCATTTGTGAATGTTTTGGTACAATTCTGGCTCGTTTTCCTTCACCCATTTGAGTTTGGAGGCGGTGAAATTCCCTGGGGTATTGAGAAGATGATGGTCGCAATAGTCCTTTCCCAACTCTTTTGCCCCTTGGTTTCCTATCTCAACAGCCCTGCTATCGCACCAAATGATGGAGGGTCTTAAGGTTTTTCCCTCTTTGTCCACCACCACAAGTCCGTGCATTTGGTAGGAAATCCCAATTCCTGACACCTTTTCGTTAGAAATGTTGTAGGTTTTGAGCAGTTTTTGGCTCGCCGTACACACATGGTTCCACCAATCTTCTGGATGCTGTTCTGCCCAACCGTTTTTGTGGGCAATCATACCCATTTCTGATTCGGGTTCTTGCACTACACCAAGGCATTTGCCTGTTGAGACCTCTAAGAGTGCGGCTTTTACCGATGAACTTCCTATGTCAAATCCTATATATACCATCTGTTTTGCATTTTTTTTGTTGGGTGATTTAAAGTGAATCCCGAAGGATAAGCTGGGTTGGAATTTTCAGGTTAAGCTTTTGGTTTTCCAAATCCTTAAAGCTCATGTCTTGGGAGCCACAGACAAATTCTGCTCCTTTTTCACCCATCTTTTTGAAATCGGTAGAAATCACCGAAATGCCCTTGTAGATGAATTTCTTCATGGGTGTTTCGTTGTAGGAAAGAATACCGATGTCTTTTCCGATGTCTAGGTTCTGTTTTTTGGCTTCCTCTAGCAAAATCCCCAAAAATTGGTCGCTCACACTGATGTAAGCTGTATTTTTGCTGGGTTTGAAATCTTTGATGTCATAGATGATTTGGTGCTCAAAATCATTATCCACAGCGAATTTTTCAAAAATGGAAAGGGAGATTTTGGGATGGTGGGTATGCTTGGGATAGACAAAACAAAGCTTTTGGTATTTTTTTAAGGGCTGCAATGCTTTTTCCAAACAATCGTTAAAACTCTGGGCAAAATCCTGATAAATGCGGTGGTTTTGGGCGTTGGGATAATTTCCAGAGTCTATCAGAAGCAATCTTTCTTCGGGCAGTTTTTTTAAGGCTGCGGTGACTTTTGGGTCATCAAAGGGCATAATTACATATTTGTAATATTTCCCAAGACTGCTCTCCACAATGTTTTTGAAGTTTTCTACATGGTAATGGTGAAATTGCACCTCTACAATAAAATTCTCGGGCAAATTTCCTACAAAGGCATGATACAAAACTTCTTTGTATGCCTTTAAGGTATCCAAAAACAAAAGCACTTTTTTGGTGTTGCCACTCACAAAATAGCCCTTGGCAGGAACGGAATCAATCATTCCTTGTTCTTTGAGAAGCTCGTAGGCTTTTACAATGGTATCTCTAGAGAGGTTCTCTTTTTTGCTCAATTCATTGACCGAGGGTAGCCTCATTCCCACAGACAGCGTGTTTTTGGCAATGGCATGACCAATGGCATCTACCAATTGCTGATATTTGGGAACTTCACTTTTGGAAGAAATATTCAAATCCATACTATGCTGTACTGTGCTGGTCGAATTTACAAAAAGCAAATCAAATGCAAAGGAAAATGGGATTTTTTAACAGAGTTGGGGGTGGGATTTTCTTATATTACATGAAATGTGAGTAATGGAAAATATGGGTTATTAAGATGTATTTAGAAAAGCACTAATATTTCGATAGACAAATCATTGATTTTTATGAAATTGATGATAAAATAGACCAAGTGTTTTTTTAACTTTACTAACTGACCGATAAAGAAATTAAATTGTTGAAGGAAATTAGTTTATGCCACTAACACAAACTGGAAATTATAGAGAGGAAATTGACAAGCTATTAGGTCAATATGTTGATGGTATAAAAAGGCATACAGCCAATAATTTAAACAGCGAAGCAGTTAATGCTGAAGGTTTTTTTCGAAATTTTCTAAATTTACTTTTTGGATTAAATCTCTCAAAAGATAAAATTGAAAGTGCAACCAATGATACTATTGACTTACACGATCCAGAAAAAAGAGTTTGTGTTCAAGTAACAGCAAACAATACAAGCGCTAAAGTTAATAGCACATTAAAAACCTTTGTAGAAAAAAAGAAATATGAAAACTATAATGAGTTACACTTTTTAATTATTGATAGAAAAAAAGATTTCAATTTCGATGAAAACAAATTAAACGAACACGGTGTAAAAATTAAATTTCACGACAACACAACAATTTTAGGAGAGCTGACAAATAATTTTGATAATTCGGATAAAATAAAACCAATTTGGGAATTTGTTTTAAAAGAACTTGACCCTGAAAAAGCAAAAAAAATATTTACAAATACCGAGTCATCAAACACAAAACCCAATTCATTTAAACCTAACAAAGACCTCCATCTTGTTGACCAAATTTTAGAATATTTAAAGCTCTTTAAAGGATTCAAATTTATCTACCCAAGAACAATTTCCAGACTTCCAATCTTTAACAGTGAAGAAAGTTTTCACGATTCATATTCGCACTACTGCCTAAAAACGAGCAATAAAGCGATTCATGAACTTTTGCAAAAAGTAAAAGTTGAAAATACAGCTATTACAATAAGCGATGATTCACTAAAACCGTATGAAGAAAAATTAAAAGAAATTTTCCTCATTCTTAACAACTCTTTAATTCAATGTATCTGTTACAGAGAAAAATACACAGAAATAGAACATCATAAAATCAAAGTCAAACACTACGATAGCTGTAATTGCATGTCTTGTCAATTTCACAAGTTTAGAATAAAAACGCTTATCACAGACTTAAAAAGCAAAGCGATTGCACATTCAGAAACGCTTGAGGAAGCATTAGCCGAAGGATATTATTTGTGTAAACTTGGCGAACACGTAAAGGGTTGGCAAATTTTAAACAGTGTTGCTGAAAAAAGTAAAAATCAAAATAATTCTGCCATACATTTTTTGTCACTATATAACATAAAACAGATACGAAATTTTATTAATTCCCCTTGGTGGGAGAGTGAAAAAGAGCTAATACTTCCTAAAATAGATAATATTGATTTATATAATACAATTAATGAACTATCAATACCTCTTGAATTAAGGGACGAATTAATAAAAGTAAAAGAAAAATATTACTTGCATATGAGTCGGGAAATTATTGATGAGCAAGTCGAAAGCATAATAAGCACTAATAAACTCTACCAAAACGGCGGAACAAGTTGGGGGTCAAACGCAATCAATTTGTTGAGAGAAGAACTGCATATCCTATTTGCATTTTATTCATATAATCATATTGTTAAGGATGACTTTTACATGTTCAAACAGGTCATAACAAAAGGAATTGAAGGTATTCTGATTAGTTTTACTACAGATAAAAGCTATGAATTCAGACTTAAAGAATTTGACAGCATGCTATTATCTTATATGTATTTCTATGTTGATGAAAAAAAGTTGGAACAACTTTTCAATGAGTATAAAATTCAAAGTATTCCAATTATTGATAGTGAAAAGCAAAGTTTCATTAGCACAATTACAAATTTCTTTACATTTCAATATACGACAGGTATTTGGGATAGCATTAATTTTAATGATGATATTTTAAAACAAGATTACTTTTCATCTTATCGCCAGTCGCTTCGTTTTATTTTCAATAAGATAATGCTGTTACTTTCAAAAGCAGAGCTATCAGATGAAGAATTAAAACCGATAACAGAACCATTTGTAAATTATTTACAAGTTGCAGAAGACTTTAATCACAATAATTGGTCTTATGCTATTAAATTTTTTAAGGCAAAAATTCAAATATTTTCATCGGAGCAAATTAAAAAAATTATTGAACTAACATTTGACGATAAACACCACAATTCGGGTGATTATGTTCTTGAATTAATTAGTGATATAGCATTTGAGAAGACTAATTTTGTTTTGTCGGAAGATGACAAAGATTTTTTTGAAAAGTTATTCAACTACGTTAAAACAACTTGTAACAACAGAGTTCACGACACTAAGCAAATATTTGCTGCTTGGAATATTGCTAATGAAACAGGAAAACAAGCAATCAAACAAAAATCCGTTGAATATTTAGAAAGTAAATTTGATGCTGACTTTTATATGAACGCAGCATTTAAAGGCGTCTTCACTAAAGACGAAAACTCAAGTCTCTTAAAAAGTTTCATTAAAAGTGTGGTTGAGAGTTGTTCACCATACGACATTAAACAAGAAAACGGAAAATGGAAATTTCAGAATTTTACAGGTTTCAACTTCATTAATTGTCTTGCCTACTTAAATGTGGACTTTAAACAAGAAAGCATTCAAGAAATTTCAAAAAAATCAGACTACTATAATTGGTTAATCAATTACGAAACATATGATTATAAACTCTTTGAATTAAAATGGCTAACCGATTTGTTTGTTCCGTATTACATAAACGAAAAACTACATCATATAAAGCCGCTAAAAGAAAAAGTAGTAAAAGAACTAAAAGTCAATTATGACGCTAAACTTGCTGAATTTTTCACTGAAAACTTAATCAGGTAATTTCAATTTCCATAACCCCTCTCAAACAACCTCCTCTCCCACACTTATCACACCCCATATTTTGAAACCAGACCAAAAAATCCTCATAGAGATTGTAACCACAAAAATGCCTTTTGGCAAATACAAAGGAACCCTGCTTTCTTCTCTTCCGGTGAGTTATCTGGAATGGTTTTTAAGAAAAGGTGGTTTTCCTGGGGGAAAACTGGGTATGCAACTTTCTACCTTGTACGAAATCAAATCCAATGGTTTGGATGAAATATTGTTCAAAATACAGGATATGTTGGACAAAGGCGAACTGAAGAAAACCTAACCGAAGACCTAACTTGAATAAAAAAAGGAGCCAAATGGCTCCTTTTAAAATAGTATACAAAAACCTTATTCTGGTTTGGGTAGCAACGCCTTCATAGAAAGACGCATCTTTTTGGTTTTAGGATCTTCTCCAATGTATTTTACCTCTACACTTTGTCCTTCAGAAAGAACAGATTCCACGGTTTCTAGTCTTTCCCAAGCTACCTCTGAGATATGAACCAATCCCTCTACTCCTTTTTTGATTTCCACAAAAGCACCAAATGGTTTGATGGATTTTACTTTGGCAGAATAGGTTGCACCCACCTCTGGAATGAACGTAATGTCTTTGATTCTTTGGATGGCAGCATCAATTTTTTCTTGGTTTACACCAGAAATTTCGATGTGTCCTTCATTTCCAACTTCCTCAATGGTAATAACAGTATCTGTAGCGGCTTGCATCTCTTGGATGATTTTTCCTCCAGGTCCAATCACCGCTCCGATGAAATCTTTGGCGATAACCATTTTCACCATTTTCGGTGCGTGTGGCTTCACAGTTGGATTTGGAGCAGAAATGGCAGAGGTAAGTTCTCCCAAAATGTGCAATCTTCCGTCTCTTGCTTGTCCCAAAGCTTTCTCCAAAATTTCATAAGAAAGACCTTTTACTTTGATGTCCATTTGGCAAGCTGTGATTCCATCTGCAGTTCCTGTCACTTTGAAGTCCATGTCTCCAAGGTGGTCTTCATCACCCAAAATATCAGAAAGTACCGCGTATTTTCCAGTGCTGTCATCAGAAATCAATCCCATTGCAATACCAGAAACCGGTTTTTTCATTTGAATCCCAGCATCCATCAGTGCCATGGTACCAGCACAAACCGTTGCCATAGAAGAAGAACCGTTGGATTCCAAAACCTCTGATACCACACGAACGGTATAAGGACAATCTGCAGGAACCATATTTTTGAGTGCTCTTTGAGCCAAATTCCCGTGTCCTACTTCTCTTCTGGAAGTTCCTCTTAGAGGTCTTGCCTCACCAGTACAGAATGGAGGGAAATTGTAGTGAAGATAGAATCTTTCTTCTCCTTCAAAGGTAGGAGAATCCAATTGGTTGGCATCTCTGGAAGAACCCAAAGTTACTGTTGCCAAGGCTTGGGTTTCCCCTCTTGTAAAAACGGCAGAACCGTGTGTTGAAGGCAAATAATTCACCTCACACCAAATCGGACGAATGTCTGTGGTTTTTCTTCCATCCAGTCTGAGTTGCTCGTTAAGGGTCAAATCTCTTACCGCAGCTTTGTTTACTTTGGAATAATAGGTTGAAATCAACCCACCATGTTGCTCCAATTCTTCCTCGGAGAACAATTCTTTGGTTTGGTTTTTGATTTCGGCAAATTTTTCAGAACGCTCTGCTTTAGAAGAACCTTGTTTTGCAACTTGATACACTTTGTCGTAAGCGAACTCTTTTACTTTGTTGTAGATGTCCAAATTCTCTTCCACTTGTGGAATTTCTCTTGTCGTCTTTTTCCCTACTTTGGCTACCAATTCTTCTTGGGCTTTGCACTGTAGTTTGATGGCATCATGAGCAAAACGAATGGCTTCCACCATTTCTTTTTCAGAGATTTCGTGCATCTCTCCCTCTACCATCATCACAGAATCATAGGAAGCTCCTACCATCATATCAATGTCAGACTGTTCCAATTGCTCAAAGGTTGGGTTGATGAGAAGTTCCCCGTTTACTCTGGCAACTCTCACCTCAGAAATGGGACATTCGAATGGAATGTCTGTAATGGCAAGGGCTGCAGAAGCTGCAAGTCCTACCAGTGCATCGGGCATCACTTTGGGGTCATGAGACATCAGTTGAATCATCACCTGAGTTTCAGCGTGGTAATTTTTGGGAAACAAAGGTCTTAGAACCCTGTCTACCAATCTCATGGTAAGAATTTCCGCATCGGAGGGACGCGCTTCTCTTTTGAAGAAACCTCCTGGATACTTTCCAGCAGAGGCGAATTTTTCTCTATAATCTACAGTAAGTGGAAGAAAATCTATTCCAGCATTGGCTTCTTTTGCAGAAACCACCGTTGCTAGGAGCATGGTATCACCCATTCTCACTACAACAGACCCATCTGCTTGTTTTGCCAGTTTTCCTGTTTCAATAATTATTTCTCTACCGTCTTCTAATTGAATTGTTTGCGTAATTGCCGTTGGAATCATCTTTGTCTTTTGTTTTCGTCTTTGTTATTCTTTTTTTCTCTATATTTCTTAAGAGTGTAAATGTAGGGCTTTTTGCATTTTATGCCACAAAAAAAAAGAGACAATTTTCATTGTCTCTTTAGGCAAACTTTTGTTTGGATTATTTTCTAATGCCTAGTTCAGCAATAATCTTTCTGTATCTTTCGATGTCTGTGTTTTTAAGGTAATCTAGAAGTCTTCTTCTTGAACAAATTTAAGACTCTAAAATGTCTACCAAGTCTAAATATCCGCCACCGTTGTATAAACCTTCAATGCCTTGTGCTTCTAAAAATTCGATGGCTTTTCCACTTCTGTTTCCGCTTCGGCAAAAAATGACAACTGGTTTTTCCATAGCCTCTATGGCCTCAATGTGTTCTGGAATTTCGCCAAGTGGAATATGCAGCGCGCTTGCAATAGCCCCATCGTTGATGAGTTCTAACTCTTCTCTAACATCAATGAAAGTAGTCTTTGGGTTTTGTAGTATTTCTTCTAGGTTCATATTTGTGAAAATTTTAAACGAATAATAATATAAAGATACACAAAAAATTAACCGGCACCTTTTTTTAACGTGATTAGAACAGCCTCTGGCCAAGCGCCAAACCTACCTGTTGTATAGATAAAACTGCCTAATCCCTTGTTGATAAACAGTTTTCTGTCTTTGGATTGATGAAGCCCTGTATCTTCAAAAAGAATAGAAAATGGCTTAAACTTAAGTCCCAAAAAACTATACTCAAATTGTCCGCCATGGGTAAACCCTGAAAGGGTAAGTTGAAATTTGGGAGGATAATTTACTACTTGTTTAAAAAACATATCTGGACAATGACTTAAAAGAATTTTAAAACTACCTGGATTTACCCCTGCCATGGCTTCATTTAGGTCTGCCTTCATGGGCAGAGGAAAAAAATACGAAGGCAAAACACCCACCATATACAAAGAATCATTTTGGGTTTTAATTAATTTATTTTCATTGCTCAAAATCGAAAATCCAGACTCTGACAATCCTTCAAGCAGCCTTTTTGTATTTTGTTCTTTTTGAGATATGGATTTCCAATTTTTAAAATAACCTATATCTGTGAGTCCAAGGGAAGCATATTTTCCTAGAGGTGGATTTATTTTTTTAAAAGATTCAACATAGGGAGAAAGCTCCTCTGCTTTTAAAACCACTACCCCACCACTAATCACTAAAATGTCGGGATTTAAACCAGAAATAGAATCTAAAAAATGTTTTACTTTATCCTGATTTTTAAAAGTACCTAGATCCAAATCCGATAGATGCAAAATGGTTTTTCCATCAAACTCTTTTGGCAAATCATCAAAAAACAAGGTTTGTCTGTTTATCTCAAAATTATATCTTCCCACAAAATTTGAGTACAAAACAGCAATAAAAACAACAATAGAACCTATAAGAGCTAAGGTACTCACCCAAAATCTTCGACCATTATACTGTACTTTGTGGTAGTCGCCTTCAAGAATTAGAGATAGAAAAAAAGTGGCTTCTGACCAAACATCTTCTAAAACAAGTATAAAAGTAACAAAAGCCCTAGGAACAAAAAACAAATTCAACAATAGAAAGACAATTTCTAAATCAAAATCGGCCTGCTTAGAAAAACTAATATATGATACTGAGGCAAAGAGCAAAATAACAAAACCAAAACTGATGGCCAAATAGATGGTAAACAAGGTTTTCGAAAAACCAAGCACCCTTTGAATGGCAGAAAAAGTATAAAATTCTACAAAATAGAGTATGGTTAATACGGCCAAAAGTAGAACAAAATATATCACAGGGTTTTATTTTTCTCGATATAGCACACAGTTGATGTTCATTCCTGCTCCCACAGAGGCGAAAATAATGTTGGCTCCTTTTTTAAGCTTAAAATCACCCAACTTATTTTTCTTCACCAAATCATATAAGGTAGGTACTGTTGCAACAGACGAATTTCCATTGTCTTGAATGGTCATTGGAGTGATATCGGTTTTGGGCGTTTGACCAAAAAGTTTGAAAAATTTATCCACCATCACATGGTCCATCTTGGCGTTGGCTTGATGGATAAGAATGAGATCTATATCACCTGCGGTTAAACCTTCGCTTTCTATTACTTCTTTAGGGTATTGGCTAGAATCATTCCCTCAACCCAACCTGGACAACCATAAAGCATATCATAGGGGATACATTTGGGGTTTTCTATGCCCATTTTGTGTTTTACACGGGCTGAAATAGATGGGGTGATGTCTGTTCTTCTTTGCTTGGCGTCCATATCCCCATAATTGTGCGCGACAATTACATAATCTAACGATTCTTTGTCTATACCAGCATCCTGAACAGCTTGTAGACCGGCCAGGGCTGCGATGTCTGAATTGTTTTGATTTTCCCAGACATATTTTCTGGATTTAATTTCCGTGATAGATCTAAATTTTTCAATGATTTCGCTATTTTCTACCGTATAAGGCTGTCCCTTTTCATCAAAAAACTGAGTCTGAAGAAAATCTTCATTTGTTACATTGTTTTCAGGCAAATAACTTCCAGAACCAATAATAATCGCGCCCATTGTCTCAATCAATTTTTATGGCCACAAATATAACACAAAACATACCCAAAAAATTAAACCCAGTAAAAAAGTCATGTAAATAAGATAATTTCGTAGTTTTGTTTGGATAAAAAATGGTGGCATTTTATGCTTTAAAACAAACATTTTAAACCTTAATAAAATACTTTTGAAACCTTCTACTTCTGGTCTTTTACTTGCTCTTTTGGCAACCCTTTTAAGTTTTGGAATCTATTTTGCATTCCTAAAAAAAGACAATTATTTTTACCTAGACAACCCCAGTGATACCCTATTGGAGGTTAGACTCAATGACAAAATCTACAACCTTTCTCCCAAACAAAGTCTTAGGTTAAATTTAAATAAAGGAAAGCACATTATAAGCGTTCCATCACAGAATTTAGATACTTTTTTTGTGGTAACCCAAAATCAAGGACTGGTAAATCCGTTGAGACAAACCTATGTAAACTATCACCGGTATTATGGTGTAAGCCAAAACAAAGATTCCTTGATAACTGCTGATTCTATCAAAGTAGATTCGGTGTATTATCGTGGGAAAGGAGTCGTTTCCAACGCGCTTTATTTGGAAGATTTCTATTATGGTTTAGACCAAGATTTCGAAAAAATAGTCAAGCAAGATTCCCTTAAAACCAGATCTAAAATATTTAGAAAAAGAGATTTTATCGATTTCTACCATTCACTTTAAGGATTAGTTCTTATTTTTGACCTTATGAAGCACGATCAAATTACGCCTTACCAAACCTTAGATCAGTCCAAAAAATCTCAGGTTGAAGCTATGTTCAACACCATATCTGATGTTTTGATCTTTCTGAAGGAATGTTAGCGGTCGCTAGAGAAAAAGCAGCATCTAAAAATTTACAAAAAATAGATTTTATCAAAGGTGATGCAGAAAAAATGCCTTTTGCAGACAACAGTTTTGATGCCATTACGGTTTCCTTTGGGGTTAGAAATTTTCAGGATTTAAACAAGGGCCTTGCCGAAATCCATCGAATTTTAAAACCTGGTGGTACTTTTGTGATTCTAGAAACCTCCGTACCAGACCAATTCCCCTTTAATTTGGGTTATAAAATATATACCCGATATATCCTTCCATTTTTGGGAAAATTACTTTCCAAAGACAAATCTGCCTACACTTATCTATCTGAGTCTGCCAACGCTTTTCCTTATGGAAAAAAACTGGAAGAAATTCTCAGTAGAAATAATTTCATCGACCCCAAGACACATAAGCAAACCTTTGGGATTGCCTCTATTTATACCTCAAGCAAATGAAAAAGCATTATTTACTTTGGGTGAGTTTGTTATTTCTGAATCTTCCGCTTGCTTTTGGACAGTTTAGAATCAACCGAAACAAACCCATTTATCAAACAGGAAGAATAGATGAAACCTTCGATTGGGGATTCAGCCTTGGTCTGAATAGCCTAGATTACAAACTAAACCCAACTACCATAGGCATGTCAAATGGCGTGAGCCAAACCGTATATTCTGATGCAGAGATGGGATTTACCGTAGGGGTTTTGGGTATTTATAAACTTTCTCCTTCTTTTAATATTCAACTAGAACCTTCGGTTCATTTTTTAAGTAGAACCTTGGTTTTTGATCATATCCCAGAATCGCCCGAAAGAGTCTTAAAATCTACTTACATAGACGTTCCGCTTTTCTTGCAATATCATGGAGAAAGATGGATGAACTCTAGACCTTATGTTCAGGCTGGGGCTTCGTACATTCGAAACATTCAGTCCAATGAGCAAAAAAGTGAAGACATCTCAACGGGAACATTTAGAAGTACTACCAACAATTTCTCAGCTCAATTTGAGATTGGTACTACTTTCTATTTTGAATATTTCAGGCTTACCCCTGCCATTCGATACATTTACGTATTAAACAACGAAAAAATAGACGACAATCCTTCCACAGGCAATCAGTGGATGGGATCTATAGACGAACTTCAAACCCGAGGCATTGCCATCATCTTAAAATTCCAATAAAATATTTTTACAACCATGAATTTCAAATTATCCGAAGAACACCAAATGATTCAACAATCCGCAAGAGAATTCGCACAAACCGAACTTCTCCCTGGGGTGATTGAAAGAGACATCAACAGCAAATTCGATCCCGTACTGCGCAAAAAAATGGGGGAAATGGGCTTTATGGGAATGATGGTGGATCCTGCTTATGGTGGCGGAGGTATGGATACCCTTTCTTATGTATTGGCACTTGAAGAAATCTCCAGAGTAGATGCCTCTGCTGGGGTAATTATGTCTGTAAACAACTCTCTTGTTTGTTATGGACTCAACGCATTTGGAACCCATGAGCAAAAAGAAAAATACCTCAAACCCCTAGCCACTGGAGAAAAACTGGGATGTTTTGGACTTTCTGAGCCAGAAGCAGGTTCTGATGCTACTTCCCAAAAAACCATTGCAGAGGACAAAGGAGATCATTATCTGATCAACGGTACAAAAAACTGGATTACCAATGGTGAAACCTCAGACATCGCCCTTGTTATTGCACAAACAGACAAAAGCAAAGGTCACAAAGGAATCAATGTGGTTATCGCAGAAAAATCTTACCCTGGATTTTCCACTGGAGTAAAAGAAGACAAACTGGGAATCAGAGCTTCTGACACCACTTCCCTACTCTTTACAGACTGCAAAGTCCCTAAAGAAAACCGCATTGCTGAAGATGGATTTGGATTCAAATTCGCCATGAAAACCTTGGCAGGAGGACGAATCGGGATTGCAGCCCAAGCCCTTGGAATTGCACAAGGAGCATATGATGCAGCCCTGAAATACTCCAAAGAAAGACAAACATTTGGAAAACCCATTTGCGAACACCAAGCCATTGCATTTATGCTTGCAGACATGGCAACCCAAATCAAAGCTGCCAGACTTTTGGTGTATCAATCTGCTTGGGAAAAAGATGGTGGAATGGATTATTCCGAATCTTCTGCCATGGCCAAACTTTTCGCCTCCGAAGTTGCAATGAAAGTGACTACCCAAGCGGTACAAATCCACGGAGGATATGGATATGTTAGAGAATACCATGTAGAAAGAATGATGAGAGATGCCAAAATCACAGAGATTTACGAAGGAACTTCTGAAATCCAAAGAATTGTGATCTCCAGATCTGTGCTGAGCAAATAATTTTTTACAATCTTTTTATTTAGTATAAACATCAAAAAACCAGGATGAAAAAAATACTTTCACTTTTCTTGCTTTTGGGCTTTTCCATCGGTGGATTTGCCCAAAAGTCAATGTTAAAAAATGAATATACCCTGGTGGTTGAAAATTTTCCTTCGACAGTTGAAAAATGGGAGTCTGTTCCCAAAGAAAATAACGCTAATTCCTTAAGTATTCTCACCTATAATCTAGGTATTTTGAGGTTTAAAGTTCCTTTTAAAACTTTAGACCTGGTGCCCTACACCCGTCAAAGACTTGAAAAATTACCCGAAATTCTTCTTAATAGCGGTGCAGATGTACTTTGTTTACAAGAAGTGTTCGAAGAAAAAGACAAACAGTTTTTAATCGGAAATCTATCTAAAGAGTACCCTTTTGCCACTTATGTATCAAGACGGGGTCTCACTTTTGGTCTGGATGATGGCATGATGGTTTTTTCTAAATATCCCATTTTAACCTCTGAATATCATCCTTATAAATCTGGGGTTTTGTTAGAAAAAATAGCCGCTGACAAAGGAACCTTACAGGTTGAAGTTTTTTTTCAGAACCAGTCTGTGTTTTTCTTCAACAACCATACAACCGCAGGGGGTGGAGTTCATCATTCCGAATCTAAAAGAGCTGATTTCATCAGACAGAAGCAAATAGACCAAATGCTAGATCTGGCCAAAGCTAAGCAAGAAAACCACTTGGTATTTATTTGTGGCGATTTCAACGCTGGACCCCAAAGCCCTTATACAGAAACCATCAAAGAAGCCTCAAAAGAAAACTACCAAAGTATGATTGATGCGGGGTTTGTAGATACTTTTCCCCTAGGGTGCAAAGACAAATCATGCGACAGAGAGACTTGGGACAAAGAAAGTTTTTTAAACCTTGAAGGAGGATATTTCCCTTCTTCTGCAGACCAAAAAATAGACCATATTTTAATCAACAAAAACTTTGTGTCTAAGATTTCTTCTTTCCAAAGCGAGGTTATTTTTTATGAAAATTCGCTTACCATTGAAGGAAACAAACTAACTCCTTCGGATCATAACGGGGTAAAAACAACGCTAATTTTCAAATAATTAGTTAAATAAATTCTGATGGAACCACAAAAAAACCAAGAACAGTGTTGTACAGTTAAATGTGATGTTCCTTTAAACCAAGACTATTGGAATAGCCGATACCAGCAAAACGATACAGGTTGGGATTTGGGTGAAATTTCAGGCCCCATCAAAAACTGGATTGACACTTTAGAAGACAAAAATCAATCCATTTTGATTCCTGGCTGTGGAAACACCTATGAGGCTCAATATCTATTAGAAAAAGGATTCAAAAACATTACGGTCATTGATATTGCTCCTGTTTTGGTAGAAGATTTAAAAAATCGCTTTTTAGACAACCATTGCATCCACATTGTTTTAGGCGATTTTTTTAAGCTCCAAGGCTCTTACGATCTAATTATAGAACAAACCTTCTTTTGTGCCCTTCCTCCAAGCCTTAGACCCAAATATGTTTGGAAAATGCATCAACTGCTTAAGGAAAATGGAAGGCTATGCGGACTACTTTTTGACACAAGCTTTGAGGTTTCACCACCCTTTGGAGGAAGCAAAAAAGAATACGAAAGTCTTTTTTCTTCTGCCTTTGAAATTGAATCCATGGAAATCGCACAAAATTCTGCCCCCAAAAGGCAAAACCAAGAGCTTTTTATTGAGTTTAAGAAAAACAGCCAAAATTTGGTGAATTTCTATCAAATTCAGGGCATTACTTGCAGCGGCTGCATGAAAACTGTTACAGGAAAAATCATGGAACTTCAAGGCGCTAAAAATGTACAAATGAGTTCTGACTTTTCAGAAATTTTGCTGGTTAGCGAAAAGGAAATTTCATTAACCATCCTACAAGAGCTACTTTCTTATGACAAAAAATACAACATAGAGAAGGTGGATAATTTACCCTTAACTTTATGAATACGCATAAAAAAAGCCCCAAAAAGGGGCTTTTTTCTGTTTTAGGATGAACTATTATTTCTTAATTACCTGCAACTGTTTGGTCTCTTCTCCTTGGGTTATGTTGACAATATAAACCCCAACAGGGAAGTTATCTCCAAATTCTAGCTGAGAAGAAACCTTAAGATCCAACTTAGATGAAAGCATCAGATTTCCAGCAAAATCATAGATATTCACCAATACATCGGTATCCAGATCTGGAGAAGAAACAAATAGTTTTGTACTTGCATCAAAAGGATTCGGTGCAACTGTTGTGGTGAAAGTTGCTGAGAGAGTTGTGGATTTGGTTCCTGATTGAGTTAAAGGACAAGGAGTAGGAACAATTATTTTTGAAACACTTCCGTAAGCGTTGGAGACAACCAATTTAAATTCAGGCATAGGACTATCATTTGATAAAAATAAATTTTGATCAAAACTTCCAATCCAATCCTTTGCCTCGTCATAAACCAATTGTCCATTTTTGTACCATTTATAGGTAATTTTACCTTCACCTATAACATTTACTTTAAATTTGACATTATTGTTATAACAATCCCTTACGCCTTCTGCTTCAATAATCATTGGAGATTTGGAAGGATGAAAACGAGGGTAGCCACATAGAGCACCAGAAAAGACATACCAGGGCGATTCAGCACTCATAGGTTTAGATTTTGTTAAATCAATTGATATTATACCTGTTCTATAATCTACAGTTACGCCTAATGTTTCTGGCTTAATTTCAAACCAAGCATTTGGTTGTATTTCACTTATGGGCTTGTATGTAACCAGATTCGTACTAGAAGTAGTTGGATTGAAACTATATTCAAGGCTAGGGTTTCCCCATATAGTTATTGTCTCTTCTACTGAAAAGGCTGAATCACACATCCCAATTCCTTCCACCTTATATTTACCAGGTATTTTGGTTTTGTATTCGTCAGAAGTTGCACCTTGAATTGCTACACCATCTCTATACCACTGATAAGAATTAACATTTCTTGGTAAATGAGCATATAAAGTTACATCCTCACCTTCACAAAGTTCAAGATTTCTACTATGGGATATCTCAATTGAAGTTTTGTTGAATTCGCAGATTCCTTCCCCTGCTCCACATGCATTTGTTGCAATCACATCAAAGCATCTGTCTGGTATGAAATTAGATTTACCTCGGACAGTAATATTTCCAGTATTTTCATCTATATTCCATCCATTTGGTGTGTCAGAAAAACGAAAAGTTATACCTGGACCAACATAGCCATCTACTTCTAATAATTTAACATCTGGATCTGAAGAATACGATTCCCGATAACTGAAAGTTTCTAGAAAAACAGGAAAGTTTTTGCCAACAGAATTTGACCTTACGACTTCACCAAAAGAACTATAACATTCAACATAGTATGATGAATATGCAGGTTCAGGTTTGACAGATACGTGTAAAGTTGAAGATGTTTCACCCGATATTGGTTTACCAAAATAAAACCATTGGTAACCTACTGCTCCCTGAGCTTCGACCTTAAATGTAACCTCATTATTACATACCACACCATCTACAGGTTGTTTGGTAATTCTAATTTCTGAACCGTTGTTATTAAATTTGGCTATATTTCCACATGGACCTTTAAATGTAATTTCGAATCTTTTGTTTTTTAATTCCTCTATAGACATCTTAGTTATGTCTAAATAGATTTTTCCATCTTTAAAGTAAACTTTATCGGAATCCAATATTGTTGTTTTGAAACTGTCTTTATAATATTCTAAAAAATTTGTATCATAATATTGTGAAAATTCTTTTACATCGGTATTCACGCCAGATATCTCAGGATAAAAAACTGCATATTGATCATACTCAAATGAGGGATTTTCTAAATTATAGTTAATTCTCAAATCCTTATAATGGTAAACCTTATATTCACGTGAGGTAGTTGTTTGACCACAAAAGTCTTTTACTTTTACTGTGTATTTACCACTTTCATAGGCTTTAAAAACGTTTCCAGTAGCACCTGGAATCAATACATCATCCTTATACCAATTTATTTGATTAAATTTTTGATTGTATTCATCTAAGGATCCTACTACTTTACATTTCAATTCGACGTATCCATTATCCTCACAAATATTATAATTTGTTTGTTCGTTTTCAAAACCAACATTACGATAGGAAACTTTTTCAACTGTTCCACAACTGCTAGTTCGTATGATGTCAAAACATTTGTCTGCTATAACATTATTTCTATCAACTATGGTAATTTTTCCCGTGTCAGGATCTATAAACCAACCTGTTGGAGTTTCAGAAAAATGGTATTTGACATCGTTATAATATTCCTTTTCGGACTGAGGAATATCATTCTTCGGGCCAAATGATATAAGTCTTATATATCCATCTTTTACAGCATAAGGAAAACTATAATCTAGTTTGGGTCTTTCCCCTATAACTTTAAATTCCACTCTCTCTTCCTCACCACAAAGTGTTGTCATCAATACAGTATACAGACCTGGCACATTGGTTGAAAAACTAGAAGTATTGGCGCCAAATATAATTTCATCACCTCTTAACCATTGATAATTATCGACTCCAGTTGCATCTACTTTCAAATTTGCAATTTCATCACCACAAAGCTTAGTATCACGTATCAACTCATTTTTGACTTTAATCGGTTGACAAATATTTCTAAATCCTACTCGTAATGGACAACCACCAAGTATATAAATATTAAAGGGAGTATTTTTAAATTTTGCTATTGTAGTTTTTGTCAAATCAAGAGTAATTGTACCATCTGCTTTCAAAGACGCTCCTTCAACGTCTATATATTTACCCCAAAAATTATTACTATAAATATTGCCCTCACCATAAAAATAATATTGCTGATCAGTTATTGGCTTAAAAGTTGCTAAACTCTGAGTCAATGTTGTTGGGTTATCGAAATCATATCGAATATCTACAACCTCTTCTTTAAAAGCCTCTGCATTAACAACCTGAGAACTTATAACTTGCCCACAAGTCCCTATCACTTTAACAGAATAACTTCCCGGTTCTGATATCTCATATTCACTTTTTGTAGCACCTGGGATTAATTTATCACCTTTATACCATTGAAAAGCACTTGCGTTTTTGGCAGCTACCTTAAAACTCTGATTGTAGAATAAACAAGTTTCAGAATCACCCATAAAAAAAGTAGATTGAGGTTGGCTTGTTATTTCAGGCTTTTCACAATTCGGATTATTGTAAACTATCTGTCCACAAGAGTTAGTTGCCTCAATAACGAAGGGTTCTCCTACGGCTTCTTTCTGGTATGTTAATGTACCTTTTATTGGGTCCAAAATAACTCCTTTACTACTTAGATCTGGGATCATTTTGAATGAAGAAATAGGTCCATTTGTAATTGGGGTATATTCGTATCCAAGTATACCTTCAGATTCACTTAAAATTACTTTCGGAGTTTGGGAATAATCCAAAGTTGGCTTTATTCCTACCTCTACTACATCAGACTGCACTATCCCTCCTTCTAATCCTGCGTAAACCAATACACTATAAAATCCTGGTTTTGTAGCTACATATTTATTAGGTTCAGAACCGTTATAATTAGATCTATCAATGAATTCAAAAGTTGCATCAACTCTGGGTTTATATAACCATTGATACCATAATGAATATCCTTTTGCTTCTACTGTTAAAGTTTCAGGTGAACCATCGCAATTGAAACTCGATTTGGGTTGAGTGATTATCTTGACTTTGTATTTCTGAACAAAAACCTCTTCGGAAGTAGTCGAAATACCACATTCACCAGTAGTTACAACCTTGTATCTCCCCTCGTTTAATGGAGTATAATCGTGCTGAGTTGCCCCCAAAATAGGTTCATCATTAAAATACCATTGACTTTTATAATTATAACTTGACCAATTATCCACAGCTTGTGCTATCTGAGGAACATAAATTTTGAAATTTGTATAAAAAATTCCATCAGGCTGAGCTCCAGTAATCTTTTTTTCTACAGAGGGGATTCTTCCAAAAACTGCTTTAACACGATTAGATCTATTAAAAGAGTTCAAATTACAATCTCCCTTTACCTCCACAAAATATGTTCCAGTTTTTGTAGGTTTATATGTGGATTTTGTAGCTCCAGGTATTAGGACATTCGTTTCGCTGTATGGCCAATCTATGATGATTACTTCATACCATTGATAGGTAACATTCGAACCCTGTGTTTCTACTTTGAATTCTGAATCAAGATCACACATTTCAATTGAAACAGGTTGTTTCGTTATAGTAGTACCTATATTTTTTTCAACAACTGCTTTCTCAGAAATTATCTCAGACTGAAACAAACCTAGAAATCCACCGAAATATACCTTAGCATAATATGTTCCTGGTAAATTTGTATTAATTGCCTTCTGATTTGAATCTGGAATTTCAGTTTGATCCCTAAACCACTTTATCCCGTTATAGTTACCAATTACTTCTATATTCAAATAGTGGTTTTTTCCAAATTGATTTAATTCACAGACCTTTCCTCCTACTGGCTGTTTGGAGATTACAATCGTATTTGAAACCATTGCGACATCAGAAGTAACACTACCGCAATCTCCACTTACCTTAACGCTATAATTGCCAGTTGAGGTTGCCGTAAATACGTTTGAAGTTGCCCCAGGAATTTCTAGACCTTCTTTTAACCATTGATATTTTAAATTGCTTCCATTGGCTTGAACTCCAATAGAAGTTTTGCCAGAAACCAAAATACTTGAAACTGGTTGACTGGTAATCTGAACTCCTGAATTCAAAGTGACATCCGCCACATTTGAAGTAATGGTTTTTGTTCCATCATTGACTGTAACAATATATTTACCTGGCGTATTTGTTGTATAGGACGATGAATTCTCACCTACAATGAGTTTATTTGTATCACTGTACCATTGATACTTTAGATTGTTCCCGGTAGCTTGCACACTAAGTGTTGCCGTTTGCCCTGCACACAAATAAGTATTTTGAGGCTGAGCAACAATTTTGGTATCACAGTTTTCAGTTACTTGAGCAGAGGCAGTTACTTCTGTTCCACAGCTTGCCCCAATAGAAACAGAATAGTTTCCAGCTGTTTGAGGAGTATAGGAATTCGAAACCGCTTGGGGAATCAAAACTCCATCTTTGAACCATCTGTATTTGAGGTCTTTCCCAGTGGCAACAACAGTAAGTGGAGTGCTGGTTCCCGATGTACAAATTTGAAGTGAAGTGGGGAAACTCACGATTTTCGCAGACTCACCCAATCTCACCTCTGCAGTTTGGCTCACCATTTCTGTAGCAAAAAGACCCAAAAATCCACCGTAGTACACTTTCACTAGGTATTTTCCAGTTTCTTTTGTTGTATAAGTTGACTTGGTTGCTCCCGCAATGGCAATTCCATCTTTGTACCATTGGTACCATACTCCCGTTCCAGTAACTCCAACGCTTAGCGTATGGGAACTTCCATTGCAGATTTCCCCTCCCATAGGCTGGGTAGAAATCACTGGATTTGCCAAAACGGCATCGTTTTTCTCTATTCCAGAAGGAATTTCTGTTTTTTCTAAAATGGGAAGTGGTGATTTTGCCCTTACAAATGAAGAGCTAAAAAGTAAAAGGCCAAACAAAGAAATTCTAAAAAAACCTAGAATACTAGTAGTAGAGATTTGGTTCATATACAAAGACTTAAATGTGCCCCAAACCTACAAAAATTAATATTCTCCCTTGCTTAAAGCAAGAACTTTAACAAGTATAATACACTAATTTATACTGGAATAAAATAATAACCCCGACCCACTAAAACTTAAAATCATAGTAAGATTTATCTTCTGGTATCCCTGGTTCTGCTTTTACATATCTTTTAACAGCATCAAAAGCATGTTTTCTTAAGCAAGGATTTGTTGTAGTTGTTTTCGAAGCATTAATTGCAACTTTAATCACGTTGCCTTTTTCATCTACCCAATAATTCACTCTCACATTTCCACTGCTAAATCCTTCTATTTGAGTACATTCTTGTAATTTGTTAGCGTCTATTTCTATTGTCATATCATAGTGTGAATCTGCACCTGGAGGCCAAGAGATCAATTTTCTGTCACCCGTACCAAATGATGGACCTGGTACTGTGGTTCCATAATTACCCTGATTAACATCTGAATTATTTGTCTGAATTTTAGAGCTATACACTGGTTTTGTAAACGTTATAGGTGTTGATGTTTTTGTTAAAATAACAACTTTGCTTTTAATTTCTAGCTTTTTGTTTCTCTTACTATTAAACACATTTACAAAATAAGTACCTTCTTCTGTTGCTTTATATGTTGAAGAATTGGCACCACCAATAGCCTGATTGTTTCTATACCACTGATAGCCCAAATCTTTGCCAATTGCTTCCACTTTTAGGGTAAAAGAACTTCCTTCTTCAAAAGTTCCACCCACAGGCTGGGTAATTATCTGTGGTTTTTTATTTGATACGTCAAAGGAATTATGGAAAATCGTTTGGTTTAAAGGATTTTCTATCCAAAAACTGCTAGAGAAAGTTTGAATCAAAATGAAAGATGTCAATATCAAAAATCTATTTTTCATATATGGAATTTATAAAATTGAATTAGGATAGAATCAAAGATAGAAAATTAAACCATGGGTTTTGTTTAATTCCTTCGTTAGAGAAGAAAATCAGACCCTTATGTTTTGGATTATTTTGTATATTGCTTTACTTTTTGTTTAGAAACATATCACTTATTCAACCCCAAAATTCAAAAAACCTTGGAAACATCTACACTCAAAACTGCTTTTATCACCGGTGGTTCTATGGGAATTGGCCTTGCCATTGCCAAAGAACTCACAGAGAAAAACTGCAACATTGCCATATTTGCCAGAACACTTTCTAAACTGGAAGAAGCAAAACAACTTTTGGAAAAACACAGAAAGTCCAGTGACCAGATTATTGAAATTTTTTCTGTGGATTTGTCCGATTTTGCGGCTGTAAAATCTACCTATGAAACTGCAGTACAAAAAGTTGACATTCCAGATTATATGATCAACTGTGTGGGAATTGCACAGCCTGATCACTTCGAAAACATCACCCCAGAAATTTTTGACAAAACCATAAAAACCAACCTTTATGGAACTTGGAATTCCTGTTATGCCATTGTTCCCTTTATGAAACAAAAACCCAAATCTGTGCTCATAAATACCTCCTCTATCGCTGGGTTTATGCCTGTTTTTGGTTATACGGATTACTGCATGACCAAATTTGGACTTATCGGTTTTACTGAATCTCTTCGTTTCGAGCTCAAAAAATACAACATCAACGTAAAAGTGCTTTGTCCACCTGATACAGATACTCCCGGATATGAGGCAGAAAATCTACACAAACCAGAAGAAACAAATGCCATTGCGGGAAGTGTAAAACTTGTAAAACCAGAATATGTAGCCCGTGAAGCCATCAAAAATTTGGACAACAACAAATTCATGATTATCCCTGGAATGGACGGAAAATTCACCCTTTTAGCCAGAAGATTTATCCCAGGGGTGGTGACTTTTTACATGAACCAAGTCATCAAAAAAGTGCAATCCAAAAAGTAGATTGACCAAATAAACCAAAACCACAAAAAACATGAATGCACTTACAATTTCCAAATTTCAACTGGGAACAGCCATTTTTATTCTGCTTTTCTGGATTTTGTTTTTCACCGTTGGGTTTGAAAATCCGAAATATCCCCCCTATTACACCAAATTCGAACACAGCTTTCCTTTACCCGACGGATTTTTGGCCCTTACCCTGTTTTTGGCCTTTTTCAACAGACACAACTCGAAATGGACTTTTTACACCCTAATCGCCTCAGGTGCGATGGTATTTTTGGGACTTGTAGATTTTGCCTTCAACATCCAAAACGGCATGTACTGTGTAGGTTTTCCAGATGGAATTCTAAACGTAATCATCAACCTTTGGTGCGTAATTTTCGGTTTATTTCAGATGAAAACTCTCGCCAAAAATTTTGTATAAAAAATCTTCATTCACCTTCAAAATTCAAATATTATACATTAATCCAATTTTAAAATCAAACACACTATCAAAATGAAAAAAAAACTATGCCTTTTGGGAATTTCCCTGATGCTATTTTGCGGAAACATGCTTGCCCAAAATAGCCCAACTGCTGAGCCAGAACATTACACCGCAGACAAAGAAACTCTTGACAAACATCCCGTAGCCCCTTGGTGGAACGAGTCCAAGTTTGGAATTATGCTTCACCATGGAGTATATTCTGTTCCCGCTTACAACGATACTGCTGCCACAAAACTGAATCCCTTTTTTGGTTATGCGGTTTGGTATCCCTACTATATGGACAGATCTCCCTTCCACTATAGGCTGAGAAAACATCACAAAGAAACCTACGGTAAAGATTTTGTCTATGACGATTTTATCCCTATGTGGAAACCAGACAAATACGATGCAAAAGAAATTGTAGATTTGGTGGTGGCCTCAGGTGCCAAATACTTTGCGTATCCAGCCAAACACCACGATGGAATCTGCAACTGGGATACCAAAACCACAGGGAGAAATACCGTAGATATGAATCCGCACAGGGATTTCTTGAAAGAAACTTGGATTGAGGCGGAAAAAACAGATTTGATCAATGGATTGTATTTTACCGTTCCAGAATGGTACAATCCTGCGACTCCAAAAGCCATGATGAGAAAACCTTCTAAATCCAAAGAGGTGACTTTTGTAAGTAGACAAATGGGTTATGCTGCCTTTTCTTATAAACACAAACCCAGAAACGCCTTCACAAAAGAACCTGTTCCATACACAGGACAAAGCGACACCATCAAAGATTTCGCTTCTCAAATTTTAAAACCTCAACTATATGAACTGATGAATGAGTACAAACCCTCATTCTGGTATTTGGACATCGGTGGAAACGAGCAATATTTAAAAATGAACCAGTGGATGGCGGATTATTACAATTTTGCCAAGATTCACAATCCAGAAGGGGTGATGGTCAATGACAGAGCCAGTGACATTGATGCCCACCACGACTGGAACACAACGGAATTTCATTCAGGGGTACCTCTCCTTCCTTTTGACAAGGTAGATCAGGTGCAAAGATGTTGTGTAGCATACTCTGAGCAAGATCCCGTTTGGAAAGATGGTACAGGAATTGTCAAAATTTTGTTGGATCAGGTTGAATTGGGGGGAAATCTCACTTTGATGTGGGCTCCCAAAAAAGATGGTTCAATTGCACAACAAGTAAAAGACGCACTCATTCCAACGGGAAAATGGCTGAAAATTTATGGTGATGGAGTCTATGGAAGTACCATCATGGATGGTTTCAATACAAAAATCAAGGATGAAGAATACTACACCAAAGCCAAAGATGGTTCTATTTATGTGTTTTACCCCAAAAACCAAAGTTCTGTAATCATCAGACAAAAGATCAATTTTGGACCCAACACCAAGATTGAATTGGTAGGAAAAAACAAAACCCTTACTGCCAAAAAAGTAGATGGTGGATACCAAATTGATGTTCCAGCTGAACTTGTGGACAGAAAAACCGAAGTCAACTACGGAGCGATAAGAATTGTTCAATAAGAGCTTCTCTCTTATTTTAAAATTGAATGCAAAAAGCCTTTGTTATTAGTGAACAAAGGCTTTTTTAGTGTCACAAAAGGATGTAAAATAGAATTTTGATCACCCTATTGATTTGAGAATTTATTTCCTATTTCAAATACTTCAACAAAAAATTCTTGTAGTTCTCCCCCATGATTCCTTTGATTTCCTCTTTGGGTATTCCTGCATTTAGAAGGGCTTCTGTAAGAATTCCCAGACCCGAAATATCAAAAGGCGTAATGGTTCCTCCATCATAATCGGAACCCAAAGCAATGTGCTGGGATCCCACCAAATTTCTGATGTACAAGATATTTTGAACGATTTTGTCCACCGTAATGGCATGTCTGTCTGTGGAATCAAAAAACATCACCCCGATGATTCCTCCTTTTTGTGCCACTGCTTTGAGCTGGGCATCTGTGAAATTTCTGGGTGTATCCTCTACTCCCCTCGATCCACCATGGGTGATGATGGGTGGGTTTTTTCCATATTTTAAAACATCTTCAATGGTTTTTTCAGAATCGTGGGACAAATCTGCAATAATGCCGAGTTCATCCATTCTTTTGAGAACCTCTCTTCCCTTTTCTGTGAGTCCATATTTGTCTTTTCCATGGCGAGAACCGGCATACATATTGTCAAAAAAATGGGCAAAACCTATGCTTCTTACCCCTTTTTGGTAAAAAGTTTCCAGATTTTTAATATCCCCTTTGAGGTTGTGTATGCCCTCTATGCCCAAAATTCCACCTATGTGGCGCTTGTCTTTGCTTCTTAGTTCAATCAGTTCCAAAAAGTCTTTTTTGGATTTGATCAGATGAAAATACGGATCTTCCTTGGCGTATTTTGCCAGTTTGTCCATTTGCCAGATAGATCTGTTGTACATGTTACCCCAAAGCTGTGGGCCTTCCAAATTCATAAAACTGTAAACGCCCATTTGGTTGACAAATTTGCTTTTATTTGCATCAAAAGAAAGACCTGTTCCACTGGAAAGTTGAAAGGGTGGCGAGCAACTGGTAATGGTAAAAACCTGAAAAGCGGCATTTCCTTTTCTCATTCTGGGCAAATCTACATGTGCAACGTCTGATTCTTTGGTGAGATTTCGCTGAGACATCAGTGCATCAGAATGCAAATCTGCCACAAAATCTAGTGACTGATGAAACGCCAATGCCCCATCCGAAATTTTGTAGGGTTTGTCAATGGTGGTTCCCATAATGAGTCTATCAAAAATTATGGAGCTGCAGCCTATCATAATTATGGAACTGAAAATTATAAGCAGAAAATATTTTGGGTGATGATATTTTTTCATAGTGTTGATTTTAAAGGTTTGTACTGTTTTGATATTTTGATTTCAAACTAAATCCCAAATGGGTCTGAATAAAATTCAGGAATATCATATCTTGATTTTACCACAAATCTATATTTTTTGCCTTTTTCAAGTTTTGGGTTTATCCAATCTGCTCTGTATGTCATACCATTTTTACCATTTGTCTCTATATTGTCATAAATTCTTATGTATAATTTATATCCCTGATCGGTTATTGGTTGATCATCATCTACAACTGTTTTCCAAGATTCACCATCATTACTTTCTTGAACCTCAATTAATGGCTCATTCCAATTTATTTTATCGAAGGCCAAGTCTTTCCATTCAAATTGGAAAGCAGATTGATAAATTATATTTTTTGTTGTTTCGCCCTCAAAATAAATGGGTTGTTTTACCGCATCTCTTTTGAAATTCGTGTTCACATTTGTTGTATCTAATTTAAAATCAGATATTTGTTTTGAAATGTTAAATTCCCATTTATCCAGAAGTTTAGCAGTATTTTCCTTAAAAGTAGTTAAATCTTTTAATTGTTCTACAATGTATGGTACGGTGTTTATTCCAAACCAATTCTGCCCTCCATTGTAGTCTTGAACATTGTATTCTTTTGGTGAACTAGCATAAGTTAATACTCCATTTGCTACACTTAAAACTTGTATTTTATTAATTTCATTTACATTGAGTAGGGGTTGTAAAGCTTCTTGAATTTGTATACCCGAAAAAACGGTAACTTCCCAAGGCAGAGGAATCAAGTAAGTGTCATCAATTTGATAGATTTGAAACATTACCTTATGAGGAGCAATTGGACCTAAAACAAGTTTCTGAAACAATCCAAATGTCCAACCTATTGGAATTTTTCTGCCTTGAAGTGGGGTGTTAAAAATCCATCTTCTGGTTAAAGGATTTCTAGGCCCTTTGAATATAGGCACGCCAGAATTACTATATGGTCCTCCTGCTGAAGCCAAACCCATAATTGGCTTACCTAACTTGACATTGTTGATTGTTCTTTCTTCAAGCAAATCTACTTCCTTTGCTTTCCAAGACAAGTTATAATCGGATTTTAATTTAGATTCTAATTGATAAAAAAGTTCCAAAGCTTTTTTTCCGATTCCTTCTCCTACCTTATCCACCGCATCATAATCCAATTGCTTGGTTCCCCAGATATCTCCAGTTTTTTTATAAGGCATATTGGGTTCTGTATCTCCTTCTATTCCAGCACTTATGGCATTTATAGATTCCCAAGATGCGTTATAATTTGCATTGATTTTATGATCTAAATAACGTTGAGTAACTCCAAACCAATCACCACTATATAGATCTCCGATTTCTGAAACTGCAGTGCCATGAGCTCCAAAATTAGACAATGTAGCTAGTGGCTTATATTTTCCATCTTTATCTAAAGCATCTATGCGAATCATATTAAAATTGGGGTTAATAGATTTATAACGCTCGTTTTTGTCTTTGGTGTTTATTTTTTTATCAGGATAATTTGCAGCGTAAGATTCTATTGATCTATTCCATGAATGACCATATATTTCTATACTCCCTGTTGCGATTTTTGCGATTTTTCTATTATTATATGACTCTATTATAGCTTCTGCAATTTTATTACACACAAACAAGTTTAATTTTTCATCAAAACCAGCTACATTCTGTTTTCCATTCATATTCATAAGATCATTATCCCAGATATTACCAAATGATTTATGGGTATGTGTTCCAAGTAGTGTAATTTGTTCTGGTTTTAATCCTGTAGCTTTTTGTACCATTTCAGAAACTCTATGATGCAATAACAAATCTCCACCTACCAAATCCAGTTGAACCAGTGCTAAGGCTTTGTTATTAGCATCTTGTAAATAAATAGCTCGTACTTTTATTCTATCACGTATTCCCATGCCAAGACCAGAAAACACTGCATGTCCAGCCATGGACATTTTCCAACTGGCTGTGATATCCCTTATAGCTACTCCGGCCATAGGTTTATTGTCATTTGGTGCTTTAGCATATGAAATATCATTGGGAACTTTGATAGTGACTTTCTGAGCAAAAACAGAAGATGCCAAAATAAATAAAAATAGAGTGATCGGGTTTTTCAAGTTTTTTCTTTTTGTGGGTTTTGAACGCACAATCTAACTCATTTTCATGGCTTTTCAAAATGACATTTTTTTCTTCTAGTGATTATTTTTTCAATTTTTCTTTTTGGTTTCGAAAATATATTTAGCTTTGTACTTCAAAGTACTTTTAACTTAAAACTTATTTGCAATGAAAAATATAGTTGAAATCCTCAAAAATCATGAACATAAACCTGGTGTTTGGGTAAGTGTGATTGTGAGTTTATTGAGTTTTGTATTGTTTACAATCTCTTTGATTGGTTTACACATGGAATTTCGAGACATAGAGATGCTCTGCTTTCTGGGTCTCTTGTTTGAACTTTCTTATGGAACTACCATAACCATTTTGATATGGAGAAAAAAAACAAGAGACAAATATTTGCATCTGATGCCGTTTTTGATACTCAATTGGTTTGTTGGATGTTTTTGCACCAATGTGTTGATGGGGATTTTTGAGAATCTTCCCATTTGGGTGTATGTGGCAACCTTCTGCTTCTGTTTTACAAACTTTTTTGTGTATTCTGATTTGTTGAACAAAAAAATCAACCCACTGGTGTACTTTTTCAATGGGGCGACTTTTGTCCTGATTCTGTATTATCTTGTATATCTCATCCCTATCATGCCAATTTCTCTACTTGGAGTTTTGGCATTGGGTTTGGGCTTCTATGGATTGGTTCCTTTTGTGGTTACAATCATTCACATAGTCAAATTGAAAAAAGAACTTTCTGAACAGAGAACAAACCAAAAATTCTTCTGGTCTGGAATCCTCACCGTTTTTTTTGGTTTGGTGGTTTTTGTGGTGAGTTTGAATATTGAAAGCCGCAAATTGAAAGAAAATCTCATCACCAAATCTTTTGATATTGAGGAAGATTTGCCTGCTTATATCAAAGTTTCCCAGAACTTGAAACCAGGTTTTTTGAACAATATTCTGTTGAAGAAAGACATCGTTTATATCTGCACCAACAGCATGGACAATTTTTTTGGAAGCAGAAGATTGGGAATGAAACAATTCAATGAAAGAAGAACCCACAACCCGATTTACAATATTGGACTAATGTTTACAAAAGATTTGGGGTTGAGTGAAGACGACCGAATCAATATCTTAAAATCCAATTTTGACAACAGATTGGAAACCGAAGAACAACTTTGGAGTGGAAAAGATTTGGTGACCAAAAACATCAAACAAGATGTGAAAATCTTTGAAAAAGAAAGACTTGCCTACACTGAAATCACCATTGATGTTGCAAGCCAAATCAACGCTTGGGGACAAAAAGAAGCCATTTATTCGTTTCAACTACCAGAAGGTTCAGTTGCCACTTCTCTTTCGCTTTGGGTAAATGGAGTGGAAAGAAAAGGAGTTCTGACAACCAAAGAAAAAGCCCAAAAAGCCTACAAACAAATTGTAGCTGTTGAAGCACGTGACCCATCTCTGATGCAATGGAGAGAAGGAAACAAAGTGGTTGTAAGGGTTTTTCCCATTTCGTTTGATCTTCCAAGAACCTTCAAATGCGGGTTTACCACTCCATTAAAATTGGAGGGAAATAGGCTCTTCTATCAAAGTTTGAAGATAAAAGGACCCAATTTGAATCATGCAGAAACTCTCTCCAGAATTCAATTTTCTGAGAACAGTTCATTTGAATCCAGTAAGACTTTCAAAAGAAAAATATTCTACTTCACAAATCAAACAAGCCCTTTGTTCTGTTGTCTATTTTTCACTCAAGAATTTTGTGGACATTCAAAAAGTAGAGGGTGTCAATTTTGTAATTGGAGGTGCAAAAATTTCCATCGACACTGCCTGTATGGGGCTTTCCATGTTCAAAACTGGCCTTCTTTTGGGTGCCATTTTGCTTACCTTAGAAGAGAAGAAACATCAAAAAACATACAGAATGGGTCAAATTTTGGTTTTTGCCGTTTTGGTTGTTTTTTTCAATATCCTTTCCAATTATTTTCGGATTGTTACTCTGATTTTGCTTGACTGTACAGAGGAAAACTTGCTCCATTATAGCGTAGGAATCTTCTGTTTTGTCTTGTATCAGTTGGTGCCGATGGCATTTTTGATAAACCAATTTCAGCCCGAAAAACAGGAATCTATCCATAAATCAACCAGAATTTCCCCTTGGGTTATATCTGTTTGTTTATCAATTGTCGCATTTATAAGTTTGAACACGAAATTCGGCAATCAATCTGCTCCTCTGCAAATAGAAAATTTAACTTACAACCACAAAAATGGAACTTGGGTCAATCCAGAGGTGTACAAAATCGAGACTGCTGGCAAATTGGTTTACCTCAAAACTCCAACCCACAAACCTTTGGTTTGTTGGACAGGAAACGGTTACAAAATCACCCAGTCCAAATGCATCACCCAAGGAAAAGACAAAATTTGGTTCAATTTGATGGAAAAACAGGGTGTTGTGTATCAATCCCTTTGGTGGTATGAGTTTCAAGGCAGAAAATACACCTCTTTTCTAGGAGTGATGGCTTTAAAACTGATATCCAACAAACCCATAGTCCTCATCAACGAAGTGAGGGTTATAAAATAACCCAAAAAAATTACTTACCTTGTTCTTTGGATCAAACCAAAAAAAATGCAAACAGACCCTAGAATCCTTCAACTGAAAATGCAGTTGGAACAGCTAGCGATGGACCAAAAAAGGTTCTCCGATAAAATACAGAATCTACAAAAGGAGTTAGACTTTTTATCAGAAACACAGGATCAAAGTTCAATACGGCTTCCCAAAGCAGAACATTCCAAAGAGCAGCCAGAAATAGCCAAAATTCCAGCTTCAAAAGAAAATGAAAAGTGGGTTGTATCTGCACCTTCTCAAAACATTTTTAGCAACAAAAAAACGGTTGAAAAAGCAAAGACCCCGTCTGTATTCGAAGAATTTTTGGAGTCTTTTTCTCAGGTTGAATCTTTGATTGGAACCAGTATTATCAGCAAAATCGGGATTTTGGTGCTGCTGTTTGGTGTTATAATCGGAATGAAATATTCAATAGAAAACAATTTGGTTCCGCCGATTGTTAGAATAATCTCAGGTTATGTTATGTCTTTGGCACTACTTTTAACAGGAATGAAACTCAAGGAAAAATACCTAAATTTTTCGGCGATACTTGTGGGCGGGTCCATTGCCATCATGTATTTTGTAACCTTTTCTGCCCACGAATTTTATGGGATTTTCTCAAAATACCTAAGTTTTGGTTTGATGTTTGTTTTTACGGTTTTTTCTGTGATTGCAGCTCTTAATTTCAACAAACCCATCATTGCTCATTTGGGAATTGTGGGTGCTTATGTTCTATGGTACTGCTTTTTGTTACCATAGCAGTACCCATTCAATTGGAAGGACATTTTGTGAGCATCTTTTGGATCCTTCAAACCTGTCTTTTGTTTACCCTTGGGGTAAAAAAACAAATTCCACTTTACCAATATTTTGCATATCCTCTGTTTTTAATCGCCCTTGTTAGCCTTTGGCAAGATTGGGAAGATGCAAGTTATTTTGGATACAGGAAAGCCTTCTTCAACT
Source organism: Flavobacteriaceae bacterium (assembly GCA_004359435.1). Lineage (GTDB taxonomy): Bacteria > Bacteroidota > Bacteroidia > Flavobacteriales > Weeksellaceae > PTET01. The sequence goes on along the minus strand of PTET01000002.1, from coordinate 91,016 downwards.
CTATGTTTGCCACCAATTTGGTTTATGTTTTTTGTTTGGGCTGGCTTGCGAATCTGTTTTACAGAAACCCCAAAACCACCGCCCTTGCTCCAATTAAAGACAATTGGAAAGCAGCTTTAAAAATCCTTTTGATTTGCTTTACCGTGGTACTCTTTTATACCTTCTTTAGAGAAATTAATCTTGTTTTTAGCCGCTGGATAGACTCCTCTGCCATTGATATCACTGGCCAAAATTCAGAAAAAAACCCAAGTTTGATAATTTTTAATGATTCGGTACTTGCCGGTTACTTCTTATTGTTCTTAGGGGGAATCTCCTTTTTGAACCTTAAAAAATTCAAAGACAAAGGTCTGGCAGATTTTCTCTGGGTGAGTTTTACTGTGATATTTTTGTGCATCATTATAAATTCGAACCAAATTACTCGGGATTTTAGAGATACCTATTTTAGACCCAATGCTTACTTTCAAGCATCTAAGTTCCTTCTTGTTATGCCTTATGTGTTTTATGGAGCCATGTTTTATATCCTTAAAAACATTCAAAGCAATTTAAATCTGTTCAACCAAAATCCAACCCGAAACATGATTTTGGAGCTAGTTACCCATGGAAGTATTTTGCTGTTTTTGGGAATTGAACTTGATTTTTGGTTAGATAAGTTGGGATACGCCTCTCCTTTTTCGATTCAAAAATCTATTCTTTGGGGACTTTATGCACTTGTTCTGATTTTCCTTGGAATTAGAACAAAGAAAAAACACCTTAGACTGGCCTCGATGGCACTTTTTGGGGTTACTCTTGTCAAACTCTTTGTGGTAGATCTAATCGATCTTTCTACCCTAGAAAAAACCTTGGTGCTTGTTTCGCTTGGTATTTTGTTACTTTTGATGTCTTATGTTTACAATAAATTTTTTCAAGATGAAAAGGTCGATTGACATTGCTATATCCTTTATTTTTCTCTTTTTTGTCTCAACCATTCAGGGACAAGAAAAATCTGAAAACAAAAATACGCTCTACAAACAATCTGTTTTAGGCGTTACCTCTCAGTGGCATAGTCTCACTCTTCCCAAAGAGGCTTTGGCCTACACCAATTTGGATTATTCAGATTTAAGAATTTGGGCTATAACCAAAGACAGCAAAACCTTAGAAGTGCCCTACTTTCTTTTGGACAATCAAAACAAGTCTAAAGAACAATCAATAGAATTTCAGCTTCTAAACCAATCCAAAACCCAAAACGGATACTATTACACTTTCAAGGTACATCAAAATTCTACTATCTCAAGCATCGAGCTAAACTTAAATCAATCTAATTTTGACTGGAAAACCACCGTTGAAGGTAGTTTCAATCAGTCTGAGTGGTTTACTTTAAGCCAAGACCAAAGACTGGTTTCCCTAGAGAACAATTCGGAACATTTACGCTCCACTACCCTGAGATTTTCACCCTCTAATTACAGTTATTACAGGGTTTTCATCGCATCAAACATAGACCCAAAATTGGTATCAGCAGGGCTTACCACAAAGAAATCGACTCAAGAAAGTTTGATGGAATTTTCGGTTCAAAATCAAAGGGTGATTCAGGACAAAAAAAACAAAACCACCACCATTGATTTGGATTTTCCAATGGCAGTTGAAATATCCAAAATTGCACTTTTTCCCACTTCAAATTTCGAATATCATCGCCCCATTTCTATTTCCTACAATCTTAAGGGAATAAAAACCGAAAAAGGCGTAATTTATCCCATGGAAAACCTTTTAAACACAAATCTTGTTTATGGAAAATCATCTACTTATACATTTCCCAAAACAAGGCTAAAAAAGCTGAAAATCATCATCGAAAACGGACCCAACGAACCTCTGAGTTTTGCTCAAACCCAAGTTTTGGGTAGTTTGCCTGTTTTTTATGTTCGATTTCCCAAAGCAGAAAGTTATTATGTTACCTATGGAGACTCTAGTTTAATCTCCCCAAAATACGATATCGCCTACTTTCAAGATTCGCTTTCAAAAAATCTTACCCCAGTTGAACTAGACAAAAATGTAGTTGCAATAGGGCAAAAAAATGCCCCTGCTAAAAACCAAAAAAATTCGATTTTGCTTTGGGTTTTGCTGGGTAGTTTGATGCTTCTGTTGGGATATTTTTCTTTTAAAATGCTTCAGTCCAAATAGAAAAAACACCTCTATTTAGACCTTTCCATTTTTGATTTCTTCTACAATTTCGGGATTTAAAAGCGTGGTAATGTCTCCAAAATTAGAGAAATCACCTTCAGCTATTTTGCGTAAGATTCTTCGCATAATTTTGCCTGATCGGGTTTTAGGGAGACCGCTTACAAACTGTATTTTATCTAATTTGGCAATGGGGCCAATTTGGTCGGATATTAACTGGTTGATCTCTTTGGCTAAGTTTCCTTGGTTTAAGGCTTCACCTACTTCTTTTAAAATCACGTAACCATACAAGGCATTTCCTTTAATGTCATGAGGAAATCCAACAATGGCGCTTTCTGCCACGGCAGGATGCTCGTTGATAGCATCTTCGATGGGAGCTGTACCCAAGTTGTGTCCAGAAACAATAATTACATCATCCACTCGACCGGTAATTCTATAATAACCCACTTCGTCTCTTAGTGCCCCATCGCCAGTGAAATATTTCCCGGGAAAGGCGGTAAAATAGGTTTCTTTATAACGCTGATGATCGCCCCAAATGGTTCTTGCCATACTGGGCCATGGAAATTTGATGCACAAACTGCCTGTTACTTGATTTCCCTGAATTTCGTTTTTCAATTCATCCATCAAAACAGGTTGAATTCCAGGAAGAGGAAGCGAAGCATAGGTAGGTTTGGTTGGAGTAACAAAAGAAATGGGAGAAATCATGATGCTTCCAGTTTCGGTTTGCCACCAAGTATCTACCACCGGGCAACGTTTTCCTCCAACATGGGTGTTGTACCAATGCCAAGCTTCTTCGTTGATGGGCTCTCCCACAGAACCTATCACCTTTAAAGATTCCAATGAATAGGGTTGAATAAAATCTAAACTTTCTTTTGCCAAAGCCCGAATGGCAGTTGGAGCTGTATAAAACTGATTGACCTTGTGTTTTTCGATGATTTGCCAAAAACGTGAAAAATCTGGATAAGAAGGCACTCCTTCAAAAATAATGGTTGTAGCTCCATTTAAAAGTGGACCGTATAGTATATAAGAATGTCCTGTAATCCATCCAATGTCTGCGGTACACCAATAGACATCGTTTTGCTGATAATTAAACACATTTTTAAAAGAATAAGCTGTTTGCACCATGTACCCAGCGGTGGTATGTACCATGCCTTTGGGTTTACCGGTAGAACCGGAAGTATACAAAATAAAAAGCGGATCTTCGGCGTCCATAACCTGAGCAACATTGTTAGCCAAAGCAGCATCCAACAAAGGTTTGAGCCAAATGTCTCTACCTTCCTTCATGTTTACCTTTGTTCCTGTTCTTTGTACCACCAAAACTTTTTCTACACTGGGAGAATTCTCAAGCGCTTCATCTACAATGCCTTTTAGATCGATGGCTTTGCTTCCTCTATAACTTCCGTCTGAGGTAATTACCATTTTACAAGAAGAATCGTTGATTCGAGAAGAAACTGCAGTGGCCGAAAATCCTGCAAAAACAACCGAATGAATGGCACCAATTCTGGCACAAGCCAAAACCGAAACTGCTAGCTCGGGTATCATTGGCAAATAAATACAAACCCTGTCTCCTTTTTGAATACCTTGATCTTTCAATACATTTGCCATCTTGGAAACTCTTACATACAACTCATTATAGGTGATGTGTTGGGCTTCTTCTTTGGGGTCGTTGGGTTCAAAAATAATGGCGGTTTTATCACCAGAATTGGCCAAATGTCTATCCAAACAGTTATTGGTTATATTCACTTTGGCATTCAAAAACCATTTGAACTGGGCTTCTTGCATGTCGTATTCTAATACTTTGTCCCATTTTTGGCACCAAGTAAAGTTTTCATCGGCTATTTGACTCCAAAATTTTTTGGGAGACCGAACCGATTTGTTGTACATCTTAAAATAATGTTCGAGATTCTCAAGGATATAATCACTCATCTTTTGTTTAATTTTTTCTTTGTGAAAATGGATTTGAATGTTTTAAATTTAAAGATATTTTCGATGAAAACTAATTTTTTGAATCAAATAAATCGTCTGAATTATATCCATTTTGATTTGAATCCTTGAAAATAAATTTATATATTTGTATATACAACATTTGCACTTACAACAATTAAATAAAGCTCAATTTACATCACAAGTAAAATATCTATACTATGAAAACAGAACTTCACCCAGCATCACAAAGAGGATTTGCAAACCACGGATGGCTCAATGCCAAACATTATTTTAGTTTTGCCTCTTATTACAATCCAAGACGCATGCATTTTGGAGCACTTCGGGTAATCAATGATGATACCGTTGCTGGTGGAGGTGGTTTTGCTACCCATCCCCATGACAATATGGAAATCATCACCATTCCTACCTCTGGGGCATTGGCTCACAAAGACAGCATGGGAAATGGAACCACCATTGAAAGTGGAGACATACAAGTGATGAGTGCTGGAACTGGAATTCAGCACAGTGAATTCAATGCCAGCCAAACCCAAGAGGTGAAGTTGTTTCAAATTTGGGTGATACCAAATCAAAGAAATGTAACTCCTAGGTACGACCAAATCAAGATTTCGAGTCTCAAAAAAGAAAATGAAATTTACCAAATTCTCTCCCCAAACAAGGAAGATCAAGGGGTTTGGATTCACCAAAACGCATGGTTTTTTATGGGTGATTTTTCTTCGGACACTACCCTTTCCTACACCTTACAAGACCCCAAAAACGGTGTTTTTGTGCTCAACATAGAAGGAGAATTTGAGGTGGAAAACCAAAAACTTTCTTTCCGTGATGCCCTTGGGATTTGGGAAACCCCTTCTTTTGAAATCAAAGCCCAAAAAAACAGCAAAATATTGCTTATGGAAGTGCCAATGGAGTTTTAAATATTAAAATAAATCATCGCTAGAAAACACAAAAAAACCGTATCCAAAAGGAAACGGTTTTTTAATTTAATGGAGGTTATACTATCACTCCAATTTCAAAATAGCAAGCGTATATACATTGGGCATACCTGTAGCAGGTCCTTTTTCGATTTTAACTACATCGCTTTCATCTCTGGTTCCAATTCTGATTCTGGTTGGAGTTGTAATTTTGAACGTAGCAAAAGTATTGACTGCCATTGCAGAATTCCCATTAAAAGAAACAATCATTGGATGGAAGCGTTGTGGTAGAAACCCCTGCTTCATCCGTATATGAAGTAATTCCCGTGGTTCCTGTTGTTGGAATGGTACCTGCTATTTTGTACGCTGCAGATGGAGAAGCTCCGCCCATACCTTTCCAAATCGTTCCATCAAAATAATAATACCCTGCACTGGTTACATTGGCGGTTTTGGTTGTTGTGGGAGATGCTGCCGCAGAAATATACACAATGGCTCCGGTTTGGGCCGCTGTATAGACTGCATCTTTGGCCTTGAGCTGATTTCCGGTTAGCCTTGGTGGAATTACTCCATCAATGGTCGTGGCTGAGGTTGCTTTCCCTGTTACATCTAGGGTGGCAGCAGGATTGTTGGTATCAATACCTACCTGTGAATATGACATTGTCCCCAAAAATGCGGTTAACAATGTTAAGTACTTCTTGCTCATGAGAATCAATTTTAATAAATTAGGTAGATTTTTTGCATAGATTTCTATGGGTTGGATAAGTGGTTTGATGTTACAAAACTGCAATTGATTTTTAAGATTTTCTTTAGTGATTCTACCCAAAATAAAGGGGTTTTAAAACGGGGAGGCTTTTGGGTTATAAAACCAAAACCGCATGAAAATAAAATTTTGACAAAGATTTAATTCTCCTATTTTAGATAAAATTGTACATTTGAGCCATGCAATACAACACTTCGAGAAAAGAATTGATTATCCCTGAATACGGCAGACATCTCCAACAAATGGTAGATCATTGTCTAACCATTGAAGACCGCCAAAAAAGAAATCAATTTGCCCATTACATCATCTCTGTGATGGGAACCTTAAATCCACATCTTAGAGACATTCCCGATTTTCAACACAAACTTTGGGATCAGCTGTTTATTATGTCCGATTTTCAGCTTCAGGTGGACTGTCCCGTTGAAACTCCAACCAAAGAAGTTTTGTTCACCAAGCCCGATAGAATTCCCTATCCGGTTCCCAATTACAAATACCGCTATTACGGAAGAAACGTGCAAAGTTTAATTGAGCAAACCTCTCAACTGGAAGACGGAGATAAAAAAGATGCACTAACCATCGCAACGGCAAACTACATGAAAAAATGCTATCTAAAATGGAACAAAGACCATGTGGAAGATAGCATAATTTGGCAGCATGTGGAGGATATGTCTGATGGTGCACTTAAATTTAAACGCGATTTTCCTGTTTTGGCTTTTGTAGATCTCTCTGATCAACGTGAGATTAAACCCAAAAAAAACAATAAAAATCGAAACAAAAATCGAAACAAAAATCGAATCTAAATGGAGTCTTTTAAAATCAAAGGTGGAAAAAAACTAAGTGGAAGTGTAACCCCACAAGGAGCCAAAAACGAAGCCTTACAAGTACTTTGCGCAGTACTTTTGACCGATCAAAAAGTAACCATTACCAACATTCCTCGAATTGTTGATGTAGATAATCTCATCGATATTTTAAAAAANGACTGATTTCTACCACGAGATGATGTTTAGCTTTAGAAGGTTCAATATCAAAGCTTGGGGATTCTTATCAAAAGGGAGATTTGCAGCATTTTCTAGGTATGTCCGATTGCCATTTTTGGCATCTGTTCAGCTTGGAAGTTTCTTTTCACTCTTTACATTTTCCCTTGGGATTGACTACCTGATTAAGTGGTACCCCGCCCATGTTTGGGGATTTTTCTTTGGACTCATTTTAGGATCTATCTTCTACATTTCCAAAAGCATAACCCAAGCCAATTACAAAGTATACCTAAGTTTTATTCTTGTTGCGATTTTTGGGATTGCCATTTCTTTTATGGAACCCCTTCCAGCAAACCCCAACTTGTTTTTTGTAGCCTTTTGTGGTTATGTGAGTGTTTGTGGAATCCCTTTCCCTGGATTTTCTGGCTCTTTCCTACTAATCTTACTTGGAAACTATGAGCTCATAATGGTAGATAGCGTAAACAATATATTTTACATACTTAAAGACATTTTTCAAGGAGATTTTGGATTTATACACAACCCCAAACAAATTGAACTTTTGCAAATTGCTTTGGTAGCAGTGATTTCTTCTCTAATTGGAATTGTCACTCTGGCAAGACTCATCAACTATTTGCTTGATAAATTCCACGATGTAACCCTAGCGGGGCTCATCGGTTTTATTACAGGATCACTTGGGGTGGCATGGCCTTGGAAAAACCCTATTTATCAAGGTGAAATTGTGATTCGCTACCAAAGATATCTACCAGAGGTTGAGTTTTCTACCTTTTTAACTATTATTTACATCATTTTGGGTGCTGCCCTTGTGATTTGGATCTATTACAAAGAACAAGAAAAGAAAATAGAATTGCAATGAACGTATATGGATTGCTGGGGAAAAACATCAGTTATTCTTTCTCAGAGAAATATTTTAAAGAAAAATTTGAATCTCAAAACATTGTAGACACACAGTATTTGGTGTTCGATCTAGAAAGTTTAGACAATCTAAATCAGGACTTATTTGAAAATCCACAACTAAAGGGATTTAACATCACCATACCCTACAAAGAGAAAATCATTGAATTTTTGGATGAGCTCTCTCCTATCGCTAAAGAAATTGGAGCGGTAAATACAGTAAAAATAGAAAACGGGAAAAAAATTGGCCACAATACAGATGCCCATGGCTTTGAAATATCGCTTGCGCCATTTTTGGAAAAACAAAAACACGAAAAAGCGTTAATTTTAGGAACTGGAGGCGCCTCAAAAGCCATTTTATATGTACTGAAAAAACTAGGAATTAAACCTCTAGTAGTCTCTCGAAACCCAACTAAAAGCCAAATTTCTTACCTTGATTTAACCCAAGAAATTATAGAAACCCATACACTAGTAATTAACTGCTCACCAGTTGGAACTTTTCCAAAGGTGGATGAATCTCCTGGAATCCCTTATGAATTCATCACCGAAAATCATCTTTTCTACGACCTAATTTATAATCCAGAAAAAACTACATTTTTGGCCAAAGCCCAAGAAAAAGGCGCTCAAATCATAGGCGGTTACCCTATGCTGGTTGGTCAAGCTGAAAAAGCGTGGGAGATTTGGAATGATCCAGAAAATGAAACCGATAGAGAGAAAAATACTGAGATAAAACTGGAAATCATTGAAAAATTAAACCAGCTAAACCTTCAAAATGTAGAAGATGCTGAATACTACAATCAGTATTTGGATTTGATTAAAATTTGGAAAAACACGGGTTATCCTACCAAAGCCAAAACCCATCAAATCAATACAGATTATCATAAATCCCAACAAGATTGTTTAGAAAAAATACTTCAATCTCCTTCTCTTGTTGCCTTACACCACAAACAGAATCTTTCTATTCGGGAAGAAATCTTAGAAACCCTAGAAAAATGGCTAAAAGAGGATGAATTAAAACCTGGATATCACAAAGAGTGGTTGTACCTAAAAAGCAAGTGGGAAAAATCGGCGAGCCCCGTTTCTTTGGAAGATGAGCAAAAAACAAAAGAAAAATGGGATGTTTTAAGCAATGATCTTGAAAAAAGAAGACAGGAGATCTTAGAGAAAAAAATAGCCCTGTTTAATCTAAACAAAGAAAAAAAGTTGGCGCTTTTACAAGAAATAGAAGCATTTGTCATTCAAGCTAAAGACAGCAATGAATCTTGGAAAATAAAATCTGAAAAGTTTGAAACCCTTTCTGGTGAATTCAAAAGTATTGGACCGGTTTCATCTAAAGACAGTACTAAACTTTGGAAAGAATTCTTAGGTCTACAAGCCCCGTTTTTGAAAGAAAAAAATCAATTTTATAAGGAACTTAAAAACAGTTACAAAGAATCAATTATTGCCAAGAAAGATCTGATAGAAAAAGCCAAATTAGCCCAAAATTCCCCAGATGTTAAGCAGGCTATACATACCCTTAAGGCGCTTCAAACCCAGTGGAAAAATTCTGGAGTTTTGCCAAGAAAAGAAGGTCAAAAACTTTGGGAAGAATTTCAGAAAATTTGCAACGATTTTTTTCAGAAGACATCTTCTTTAAACACCAAACCTTCCAAAGACAATTCTAGGGCTAAAAATGAGCTCTTTTTGGCGCTTCAAAACGAGAATTTTGATCTTGACAAAGAAAAACAAATCGAACTTCTAAATTCGTACAACCTTAAGTGGTTTGAACTGAGAGATACTTTCAATTCAGATTTAGATCAAAATTTTAAAACATTTTTACAAGAAAAAGCCAAACAACTAGATCTATCAAAAGAACTAGAAAAACACAGCCAAAGTCTTAAAAAATCAAATCCCAGAAACGCTCTAAGAGAAAAAAAAGCAGAACCAAAGAAGAATCTTTCTCTGCTTATCCAAGAAAAATCTAAGCTTGAAAATAATCTGGCTTTCTTTAAAAATTCTTCCAAAGACAATCCACTTTTAAAAGAAACCCATCAAAAACTGGCGGCTTTGGAGTCTGAAATCCAATCGCTCAAAAGAATCAATAACTAATCTGCAAAGCGCATCTATGCCCCACAGAGACGAATTATACATGGCTAGAGCAATAGAAATCGCAAAAAATTCAAGACGATTTTCTAGTCCAAATCCATGTGTGGGCGCGGTAATTGTGCATCAAGACAAAATTATTGCAGAAGGTTATACTTCTATTTATGGTGGAGCTCATGGGGAAATCAACGCGCTGAAGAAAGTAAAAAACCCGAATATACTTTCAGAATCTACCCTTTATGTTACCCTTGAGCCCTGTGCACATGAAGGTAAGACCCCATCTTGTGCGAAAAAAATTGCAGAGGTAAAACCTAAAAGAGTGGTAATTGGGATGTTAGATCCTTTTGAAAAAGTAAATGGAGAAGGATTGAAAATTTTACAATTTAAAATACGGTATAAATTTGCCTACTTTTTGATATGTTAAATCTTAAATCTTAACTTTTTATTAACAAATTTCATTCTCTCCCATTTTACGCATTTTTGGATTTTAGGCTACAAAATTGTAACTTTCTTACATCAAATGACTAATGAAGTCAATATAGGCTTTAATAAAGAAATATTAATCCTAAAGTATTATAAAATAGATCTTTGCAAATAAACTACAAAAGTAAAAATGAAAATTAAGAAGTAGAATTTTCAAAAAATCCAAACCTTTTAAGACTTTTTTTTTAAAAAATAAGTTTACATATTTGTTGAACAAAACAACAGAATTTCAATTTATCTATCACTGATTTTTTAACACAACATGAACCAACCTTTACCTAAGATATGGAACGCCTGTTTGGCCTTTATCAAAGACAACATCTCTGATCAAGCCTTTAATACATGGTTTACTCCTATTGTTCCTATCAAGATATCGGACAACGTTTTAACCCTACAAGTGCCCAGTAAGTTTTTCTATGAATGGTTAGAAGAACATTATCTAGATCTGCTCAAATCGGCCCTAAACAAAGAACTAGGACCTGGTGCAAAGCTGGTTTACAACATTGTGATGGAAAAAAAATCCACACAAAATCCTTTTACCTTAAACATCCCCAGTGCTTCTAAAGGAAAACTAAAAACCCAAGAAGTTGTTACACCTTTAAATCTTGAACCCAGTAAAGTTAAAAATCCATTTATCGTGCCGGGTCTTCAAAAGATTAAAGTAGATGCACAGCTTAATCCCAATTACACTTTCGAGCATTTTATCGAAGGAGATCACAACCGATTGGCTAGATCTGCAGGGATGGCTATTGCTCAAAAACCAGGAGGAACTTCTTTTAACCCACTCCTTATATACGGTGGTGTAGGTCTTGGAAAAACCCATTTGGCCAACGCCATAGGGCTTCAAGTAAAAGAATTGTATCCCGAAAAAACCGTACTTTACGTTTCGACAGAAAAATTCACCCAGCAATTCATAGATGCTGTCAAAAGCAACAACCGAAACGATTTCATCCATTTTTATCAAATGATTGATGTACTTATAGTGGATGATGTTCAGTTTCTTTCTGGGAAAAGTGCAACCCAAGATGTATTTTTTCACATTTTTAACCACTTACACCAAAAAGGCAAGCAGATTATTCTGACTTCAGATAAAGCACCTGTGGACATTCAAGACATGGAACAAAGACTCATTTCTCGTTTTAAATGGGGACTTTCTGCCGATTTGCAGATTCCAGATCTGGAAACCAGAAAAGAAATTCTGCTTCATAAAACCAGACAAGACGGCATCGAAATATCAGAGGGAATTTTAGATTACATCGCCAAAACCATTGTCTCAAATGTTCGAGAATTGGAAGGTGCTCTTATTTCCATCATGGCTCAATCTTCCTTAAACAAAAAGGAAATCACCTTGCCACTGGTTGAAAAAACCCTTTCTAACTTCATCGACAATGCCAAAAAAGAAATCTCCATTGATTTCATCCAAAAAACCGTTTGCCAATACTTTAAAATCGACATGGAAGTATTGCAATCTCAAACCCGAAAAAGAGACATTGTTCAGGCAAGACAACTCTCGATGTACTTCGCGAAGAAATTCACCAGTGCCTCTCTTGCTTCCATTGGAGAAAAAATTGGAAAGAGAGATCATGCAACGGTACTTCATGCCTGTAAAACGGTAAAAAACCTCTCTGAGACCGACAAAAATTTCAAAGTGTACATCGAGGAATTAGACAAAAAAATCACCTCATAAAAACCAATTTCAACATGAAAGTACTGATGGTTTGCCTTGGAAACATCTGCCGTTCTCCGTTGGCTGAAGGAATTTTAAAGTCAAAATCAGATCAATTCTTTGTGGATTCTGCCGGTACTGCCGATTATCATCTTGGCAAAGCCCCAGATCCTAGATCTATTTTAGAGGCTTCCAAACACGGAATTGACATCAAAGACCAAAAAGCCAGACAGGTAGTACCTGATGATTTTGATCGATTTGATGTAATTTTCGCCATGGATCCTTCTGTCTTAGAAGATTTAAAGCAGATGGCCCCCACGGATGCTCACAAAGAAAAAATCAAACTCATATTAGAGAACAACCCCAAAACCAACGCGGTTCCTGATCCCTATTATGACGGTCCAGAGGGATTTGCCTTTGTGTACGATCTACTAGACAAAGCCTTGGAAGATTTCGTACAAAATCCAGTATTTCCTTGAAATGTTCGGAAAACTATATTTGATTCCCGTTGACTTAGGACATCCGTCCTTTGAGGCGCTTTTTCCGACTCTTAACAGAGAGATCACCTCTACCCTCACCCATTTTGTGGTTGAAAACCAAAAGAGCGCCAGAAGATCCTTAAAACTCATTTTCCCAGAAATTAAACAGGGAGAATTATCCCTTTTAACTTTAGACAAAAACACCAGCGAATTGGATTTGAATCCTGCCCTTGATTGGCTAAAAAGTGGAAAAAATGTAGGGGTAGTTTCTGAAGCCGGGGTGCCTTCCATTGCAGACCCAGGTAGTTTGATGGTAAAATTGGCTCATGCTCAAAACATTGAAGTTATTCCACTTATTGGACCCTGTTCAATCTTTTTGGCTCTTTCTGCCTCTGGACTCAGCGGTCAAAGTTTTGTTTTTCATGGTTACATCCCCATAGATAAGGCCGAAAAAACAAGATTCATCAAAGAAATGGAAAAAGCAACTGGACGAAATCAGGCGCAGATTTTTATGGAAACGCCCTACAGAAACAACCAAATGCTAGAAGATCTTCTTTCGGTTTGCAAAGAAGACACCCTGCTTTGTATCGCTTGTGATCTCACCTTGCCTAACCAATACATCAAAACACAGACAATCGGAAAGTGGAAAAAACTCAAGACTGAAGATCTACACAAAAGACCTTGTATTTTCATTTTAGGTAACTAATTTTAGGTAACTAATTAGCCATTAAATTTCATTTCATCATCCACAAAAAAAAGCGTTGCATCCTTGCAGACACAACGCTTTTTGAAATTTAAAAAGGCTTAAAACCGAAGGTTTATTTCTCAACAATGGCCACCAGACCTTGTCCTCCAGCAGCACAAATAGAAATTAGGGCTTTCCCTGAACCTTTTTGGTGAAGCAATTTTGCAGCCACTCCAAGAAGTCTTCCTCCAGTTGCAGCAAAAGGGTGACCCGCTCCAAGAGAGCTTCCTTTTACGTTCAGTTTGCTTCTGTCGATAGAACCCAATGCTCCATCAAGTCCAAATTGTTTGGAAAGTTCATCGGATTCCCAGATTTTAAGGGTACAAAGCACCTGAGAAGCAAACGCTTCGTGGATTTCGTAATAATCGAAGTCTTGCAATTTGAGGTTCTTTTTCTTTAGCATTTGTCCAACAGCAGCGGCTGGAGCCATAAGTAGCTGCCATCTTTTGGTGAGATTCAACGGCAAATTTGTCTTGGTCTTCTCTGGAAATTCCATATACATCGGCAGCCACTTGTTGGTGTCCTCCCATGGACATTTTGGTTCTTGGCTCCCCATTTGAAGGAGGAAGCGGTGCCAGATGAGAAGGTCTCAAATTGAAAAATTGTTTGATTTTCCCCCCTGTTGTTTTTTCGCGGTTGGCAGCCAAAAGGATTTTTCGAAGTCCCTCTGATACAGAAATTGGTGCATCCGATGTGGTATCTGTTCCACCAGCCATTCCCACTTCAATCTGTCCTAGGGCAATTTTGTTGGCGATGTACACTGCAGCCTCAAGACCTGTATCACAAGCTTGTTGCAAATCACAGGCTGGGGTGTTTTTGTGAAGTTTGGTGTTTAGGACACACTCTCTTGTTAGGTTGAAGTCTTTCACACTTTTTACCACCGCTCCTGCGGCTACTTCTCCCAGAATTTCTCCTGCAAGACCAAATTTGTTTACGATGCCATCAAAGGCAGCGGTAAGCATATCCATATTGGATACATTGGAATATTTCCCATTGCTTCTAGCAAAAGGAATACGGTTTGCGCCTACGATGGCGACTCTTCTTGGGTTGTCTCCTATTAACATGGTATATAGTATTTAGTATAGTCTAAAAAAATAATTTACAAATTAAAGCTTTTTCTAAGCGAAAACTGCAATCTAAACTCAATTATCTACAACTTCTTTAATCTTTGAAACTTTAATGGCATAATGCGAGAACATTTGTCTTGCCTTTTTGTCTTTGATTAAGATTACCTGAGGAGATTGATGTATAACCCCTGTTAACTCTGCTATATAATTAGAAACCTCACGAAAAACCAGTAGGTCTACATAAAAGGTTTGTATATTTTCTAAATCCCAATTTTGGTCTAATTCGTATTTTGCTGCCGCACTAATGCCACAAGTGGTAGAGTGTTTGAAAAACATAATCCAAGCGTTTTGGCTATTTTCAAAAGCATTTTTGGCTTCCTCTTTGGTTTGTATGGGTTTCCAGTTAATCATTTTTATATTTTTTGTTTAAAGATCTGTTTCCATTAATACATACAAGGATTGATTCTCTACTTTGGTTGGATAAGCCTTTTGCCCTTCTCCACCATGAAAAAAACAGCCAGATTTAAAGTGGAAATTCCAGCGATGAAGCGGACATTCTAAAAACCCATCCTTGGTTAAAAATCCTTTACTCAAGAGTGCGCCTTTATGCAAACAAACATTGTCTATCACCCCAAATTCATCTTTAAATTTAGAAACACAAAGTCTAATACCCAAAAGCTCTACCTCAAATGAGTCTCCATTTTTAATATTTTGTACCTCCTGGGCAATTTTATACCAATTTTCCACTTAAAAATTCAGAAAATATTAGATTATTATACAAAGATAAGTTTAATTGTGATGGAAATTGTAGCCCAAATTCAACCTTAGAGATACTTTAACAAACAATAAAATGTATTTTAGCTAAAAATCTTCTTACATGAAAAAATCTATTTTTCTTTCCTTTATGCTTCTTGTTCAAAGTTTGATGCTATTTGGACAGTCCAATAAAAATCAACAGAAAAATGGACAAGAGAATATTCAGTATGTTCTAACTGAGTCTGGCTATATCACGGTTCTTGTTTCATCGAATAACTGGATAATAAATCTTAGTGAACATGGTGTTATCAAAGACATAGAGGTTTCTCCAAAAGAAAAACTAGAGTACGATTTACTGGGAAGAATTTCCAAAATAGGAGACCAAGTGGTCGTTTACAACCTCATTACGGGCCTTATAGACAAAATTGGAGACGCTACTTTGGTGTATGAACCCGTTTTTTGGAGACTTAACTCTATAGGAAACACAATAAACTTTCAATATGACTTGTTTGGTCGAATAACCAAAGTAAACCAAGATTCAATTGTATATTCAGTTGTGGATGGAAAAGTAGACAAAATCGGCGAAACAACCATCGGATATAGCTTACACAGAAAGGTGATTTCAATAAAACCCTTAAAAAACAACCTAAGGTTTAAAGTTAACATTAATCCCAACGCGAATTAAATCTAAACCGGTAAAATTCTATCTGTTTAACATCTGGCTAAAATCAAGTAGCATTTTTTCTAGCTCTTGATCTAAATCTTCCAACGAAGAATCGGTGATTTCGGGTAGATGTTTAGAAAAATAGATATGGTTAGTACTCATTTCAAACAGCTGAGTAGCCATGGTTTTGGGGTATGCAAATCTCGGATTCACCTCCAAAATTATTTCTGAAACCCTTTGGATGAGTCTTACATAATGATCGAAAAAACCTTTTGAATTTTCATTGTCTACTTTTTTGGTGTGGTAGGCCTTCATTCCCTCTGCTACCACCAAGTCGTGAAGAATACTTTCATTTACATACCACACAGAAGGATTCTCTTTGGCAGCAAAAATAAAAGATTTAATTACGGCTTTTAGTTTTTCGGTCGGATCGGTAAGATGCAACAGATTGATTTTTATCTGATAATTTACCCATTCCCAATACCAAGAAACCAGATAAACCAAAAGCAAATGTTTGTTTTTGAAATATCTGTAAATGGAAGCCTCGGTAGATCCTATTTTTAGTGCTAGCTTTTTAAAGGTAAAAGCTTCAAATCCAATTGAATCAATCATCAAAATACTATGCTCAATAATGCTTCTTCCTAAATCTGATTCTTGAGGATTCTTAAGGTACAAACCAGGATTCAAAGAAATTTTTACTTCAATTCTCATCAAATTATGCTTCATGCAAAATTAGAAAATTTTTCAATTAAACTCCACTATTTTAGAGACATTTAAAATCATAATAATAGTATTGCTATTTTTTATGATAGCAACACTATTATTTGTTTGTTTATATATTATCTTCGAAAGATATAAACGAAAAAAAATATGAAAGCAAAATCGATATTAAGCTCAGTAAACCAAGATTTACCAGCATCAATAGTAGTATTCTTTGTGGCTTTACCCTTATGTTTAGGGATTGCTCTTGCCAGTGGAGCGCCTCTATTTGCAGGGATCATCGCTGGAATTGTAGGTGGAATTGTAGTGGGTGCCATCAGTGGCTCGAACCTTGGGGTTTCTGGTCCTGCAGCTGGTCTTGCCGCTATCGTGCTAACGGCCATTGGAACCTTAGGTGGTTACCAAAACTTTTTGGTGGCAGTTGTAATTGCTGGGGTTCTGCAAATTGTCTTTGGACTACTTAAAGCAGGAGTCATTGGGTATTATTTCCCTTCTTCGGTCATCAAAGGAATGCTAACTGGAATTGGGATTTTAATTATCCTCAAACAAATCCCTCACTTTTTTGGATATTCTTCTGACCCAGAAGGAGATGATGCTTTTTTGCAAGCCAACGGCGAAAATACTTTCAGCAGTATTTTTCATATTTCAGATCACATCCATCTAGGGACAACTTTGGTTGGATTTATTGCCCTTATTATTTTGCTGCTTTGGGATAAAGTTCTCTCTAAAAAAGGAAAAATCTTCCAACTGATTCAAGGCCCACTGGTTGCGGTGGTTGTAGGGATTTTATACAATGTATTCACAAAAGGTACATCCCTAGCGATTGACCCCAAACTTTTGGTTGAAGTACCCATCCCACAAAACGCTTCAGACTTTTTGGGGCAATTTTCTTTTCCTAATTTTTCTGCCATCCAAAATCCTGAAATTTGGATAACGGCTTTTACGCTCGCTCTTGTTGCCAGCCTTGAAACCTTACTTTCTGTTGAAGCAACCGACAAATTAGATCCTGAAAAAAACATCACCCCAACCAACCGAGAGCTCATCGCCCAAGGAGCAGGAAATGTTGTTTCTGGGCTCATCGGAGGTTTACCCCTAACCCAGGTAATTGTGAGAAGTTCGGCCAATATACAATCGGGAGCAAAGTCAAAGCTTTCCAGCATTGTACATGGCTTTCTACTTTTAATTTCAGTGGTTACCCTTCCCAGTATTCTAAACCTGATTCCACTTTCTGTTCTGGCTGCCATTTTACTTGTCATCGGCTACAAACTGGCCAACCCAGCGCTATTTAAAAAGATGTACGACATTTCTTGGCAGCAATTTGTTCCCTTTATTGTAACCATTCTTGGAATTGTATTTATCAACTTGCTTTATGGGATTTTTATGGGACTTGCAGTTTCTGTTTTTGTTATTCTTTACAAAAGCTACCAAAACTCTCATTTTTTCACAAGAGAAGCGAGATCTAACCAAATAACCATTCAACTGGCAGAAGAAGTAACTTTCTTCAACAAGGGCGCCATTCTAAATGAATTAGATCAAATTGAGTACCCGTGACGGGCAATTTCCCTTTGCTACTATACTAAGCTGCATAGATTCTAGAGTTTCAGCAGAACTGGTTTTCGACCAAGGATTGGGAGATATCTTTTCGATTCGAATTGCAGGGAATTTTGTAAACCAAGACATACTAGGAAGCATGGAATTTGCTTGTAAAATTGCCGGTTCTAAGCTTATCGTTGTGCTTGGACACACAAGCTGTGGAGCGATAAAAGGCGCTTGTGACGATGCCAAAATGGGTAATTTAACCCACCTTTTAGAAAAAATTAAACCTGCGGTTGCTTCTGTAAAGCTGCCAGAAGAACCTGCAAATAGAACTTCAAAGAACGATCAATTTGTAGATGAAGTAGCCAAAAACAACGTGAGTTTGGCCATCGATAAAATTCGAATCGAAAGTCCAATTCTTAAAGAAATGGAAGACAAAGGCGAAATTAAGATTGTGGGTGCACTTTACGATGTTCACAACGGAAGAGTTGATTTTTATGAATCTTAATAGAACATACTAAATTTTCTAAAAGACCATTTTTACTAAAAAAATGGTCTTTTTTTATTTCAAAAATTTGTGCGATCCATCGCAGCCAGGCATTTTTTTACTTGCCCCACACACGCAGTCGTGCATGCCAAAACCATCAAGGATTCTTTGCTTGTATTTTTGGATTCTATCGGTTTTGGTTTGGTCTTTTTGGGGCGCATCAAAAAACATCAAATAGGCTCTTTGTCTACCCTTTGTCAAAGACAAAAATGCCTTTTCTAAAGCTTTGTCTTTGGAGATTTCCTCAGCCAAAAAAAGATAGTCCTCAAGTTTGGGAACTTCTGCTTTTTCGGGTTTAATGCCTAATTTCTCTTTTTCTATCGCATCGAAAACACAACTTTGAACAAGGGATATATTCTCCTCTAACTCTTTGAGATTATCAAAGCGAAAATATCGAGCCGTTTGGCTGTTTTCACCAGGTTTTACAAGGCTTGGATAATCTTTCTCCAATAGAACACCATTGAAGATACTAAGGGCGAAATACTCTTTGAATCCAGCCAAAATAAACAAGTTTTTGCCTTTGTAGGTGTAACAAGGTTGCTTCCACTTTAAGGCTTCAACAAGCGGGAAATCAAGCAAAGTTTTTTGCAAAAGCAAGAACGCTTCTCTCCAAGGACTTTCTTCAATAAACCGATCAACTTCTGAACAATGCATCACCAGGGGTTTGATTTTATCTAACCGAAGCTTCAAAAGCCTTCAGACCACATTCTAGAAAAAAAAGGAAATCTTATAATGGGGCTGAGAATTATTGATAAAGTTTTCACTCTGAAAAACCGACCACTTATCCCCCACTGTTTTTAGGCTTTTGCTTTGGCCATTTGATAGCAAATAGGTGGATTGTTCTTCTTTCTTTAGGTTTGATTTATCGTCTACATACAAAGAAGTTAAAACAACCTTTTGGTTTAAAATATCTAATACTTTTGGATCTGTCCAAACGTTTTCTTCCATTCTTCTGCAGTTTTCGCAGCCATAACCTGTAAAATCAATCAGAATGGGTTTTTGAACATTGTTGGCTTTGGTTAAAGCTTGCTTATAATCATCCTTGCAGTCTATGCCTAAAGGACAGGTGGTTTTTTGTTTTTCAAATAGAGTAACGTTGATTGGAGGTAAAATTCCACTCAAAACCGAAAGGCTAGATGGATTTTTGATTCCATAGCCCAAATAAACAACAAAAGCCAAGCTACAAGCAGCCAAAACGCGTCTTAACCCACTAATTTTACCTATTTTATCGGTGATTGGAAAAGTAATTTTTCTAATCAAGAACAAGAAAAACAACAGTCCAAGAAGCATCCAAATGAATATAAAAATCTCTCTTTTGAAAAGAAAAGTTTTAGAAACCAAATCTGCTTTGGACAGAAATTTTAAAGCCAAAGCCAGCTCTGCAAATCCTAAAAAGACTTTGAAATCCGCTAGCCAAGAACCAGATTTAGGAAGCTTTTGTAAAAGCCCCGGAAAAACAGCCAAAAGGCCAAAAACAAGCGCCCAAGCAAAACCAAAACCCGCCATGGCAGAAGTGAGTTGCCAGGCACCTCCAGACTGATTGATGGCTCCTGCCAAAAGAGTACCTAAAATGGGACCCGTGCAAGAAAACGAAACAATTACAAGGGTAAAGGCCATAAAAAAGATACCTAAATATCCTTTTTGGCTCGATGCTTTTTCTGAAGAATTCGCTAGCCAAGAAGGTAGTTGGATCTCAAAAAAACCAAAAAGTGAAAAGGCAAAAACCACAAAAAGAACAAAAAACAGCAAATTCAGTCCCACAGAGGTTGAAAGCTGGTTTAAAACATTGCTAGAGATTCCCTCAAGAACATGAAAAGGTAAACTCAGTAAACTGAAAATCAAAAATATACTAATCCCATACAAAACAGCCAACCCTTTTTTCTGTTGTTTAGAAAAATAAGAAATGGTAAGGGGTATCATCGGGAAAACGCATGGGGTTAAAAGCGCCAACATTCCACCCAAAAAGCCTAACCAAACAAGATTTAGATTCGATTTCCCCTCCGTATTCTGTGCATTTACACAGTCTTTGTTTAGTGGATTGTTTAAATCTAAACCTTCCAGTTTGGGATAGGGTATCGCTTTTAAATCTGCTTTTACCGCTGTTGTTTCGCCCAAGACAATTTCCTGACTGGTTGGCGCCAAACAAACTTGGTCGTCGCACACTTGATATTCTACCGTTGCAATTAGTGGATTTTTGGACGAAGGAACTTTGGTGAAATCTTGGGTATACTTTACTTCATCACTAAAATACTGGACATTTACCCCAAATGCCTCACTAAAAACATCTTCTTTGTTCCCAATTTCTTTTAACTCACCCAATACTTTATAGTCAGAATTAGCCTTAAAAGTAATTAGCGTGGGTATTCCGCCCTCTTTTAAATCTTTCGAATACAAGTGCCACCCTTTTTCGATTTTAGCCTCTAAAACAGCTGTAATTTGACCTTCTTTTTGATTCTCAATTTTTCCAGTCCACTTTACTGGATCTTGAATTTGAGAAAAAGTAAGCAACGGCCAGAAAAAAAAGGCCAAACAAAGTTTATAAATGGAAATTTTAGTGGTTAAAGACATTGGGGTTTGATGTTTAGTATAAATTTAATCCTTTTCAAGAAATTACTTCTTATTTAGCCCACTTTTGGCCCATTGAAGTATCTGCGTTGCATTTAAATACCCCTCTGAATTAGCCAAGGTTTTTGCAGCAGGACTGAAAACATAAAGCGAAGGAACACTTCTTACCTTGTATTTCTGCACCATGGTTTTGCTAATGGGTTTGTCTACATCAAAAGAAACATTGATAAAATTTTGATTAAAATATTCAATGACTTTTTCATCGGCAAAGGTGGTAGATTTTAGCCGTACACAAGGAGCACACCAAGAGGCATGCACATAGACAAAAAGTGGCTTGTTTTCTTTTTTGGAAAGTACAAGTGCTTTTTCTAAAGTCAAAACTTTGAAATCTATAGTAGCAGTGGTCTTTTCTGTGATGCTAGAATTAGAAGGACTAAACGATAAAAAAGAAAGCCCCAAAAGGCTTAAGAAACTTAAAATGAGTATTTTTTTCATGTAGAATAATTATGGTACACAAGTTAGTACATTTTTTCAGCTTGTAAAATCCAAATTTCTCTCAATATTTAAATATGCCTTTTTACTAAAATTGGCGCAAGTCTGAATGCCTAAAACCAAAATCACCCGATTTTTAGCATCTTTTAAAATTTTAACCTTTTGTTTATGTAGATCATTTAACTTTCTATCTTTTAATATTTTAGATATTTTTTTTCTTTGATGATTTGGTTTTAAAAAAAGCTGATCTTCTGATGAATAATTCTCAATTGAAAGAGGAAAAACCAGTTTATCTAAAAGCAGGTCTTCAAAGACCGATTCTTCAAGAATTTTTTGAAGTTCCAATGGGTTTTGTATAAGTATGGTTTCGGCTTTTTCTTCTGAATTTTCAACTGGAACAAGCAATATTTCTTCTCTGTATTTGATGAGCTTATGGCTAACAGAAACCATGGTAGCATTATTTTTAGACAGCGCTAATTTTCGAATTTCAAAAGCAGAACTAAAACCATATTTTGAAAAAATTCCTCTGATTTCAAAATCGCTTAGAGCCAATAGTTTTTGTAAATCTATCCTAATTTCATCGGCTACTTGCTTGGAAATAAAATTTAAAGTTTCAGTTAATTTAAAATCTATATATTCTTTATTTTCAGATATATACATGTATGATTTATCAAAATTTTCCATCGCCTTTTCTGAGAGATTCTCAAATGATACCCCAAGGGTATGTCTTATTTTGTTTCGGCTGTATTTCTGAGATTGATTGCTTTTGTCTTCTCTCCAAATCACTTGGTTTTCTTTGGCATATTCCAAAATCTGGGCTTTGGTAAAACCCATTAGTGGCCGAAATACATCACCTTTAAGGGTTTGCAAAGAAACCAGTCCATCTATCCCTGTACCTCTTGAAAGATTAAAAAAGAAAGTTTCTAACTTGTCGTTTAGATGATGGGCCGTTGTAATATACTTGCAATTGTGCTTTTCAAGTAAGGTTCTAAACCATTTGTACCGAAGTTCTCTGGCTTGCAGTTGAATGTTCTTAGAAAGATCTAACTCAAAATTTTTACTTTCAAAAGGAATACGGTTGTTTTGACAAAATTCTTCGACTAATTTTTGGTCTAAATCGGAATCTTCTCCTCTTAATTTGAAGTTGCAATGCGCTACCAAAATATCAAAACCTAAGGTATAAAGGGCATGCAAAAGCACCATGCTGTCTACCCCACCACTCACCGCCAAAAGCAGTTTATGGTGTTTGAGATGTTTAAAATCTTTTTCGAGGCTTGATTTTATCATGATAACCGATAGATAGTTATATCTTAAACAAATTAAGCCTAAAATTAGCATTAAATTTGATGCTTTGTATTCTTTTTTGTTCTTTTGACATAGAACCTATTCTATATTTTAGTAAGCAAAATATGACCTCAAACCATACTCACTCTTTTTCTGCACTTAAAATGCAAAGTAAAAAACGAGTTTCTGCTCTATTAACAGTCTTTTTACTTTTTGGATGCCAAAAGCCCGAACCCAATTCGACCATTGTATTTGAAAAAAAATCAGCCCAAGAAAAAAGTATTGTAGCAATCTCTGCTCCTTCTACCTACTACAAATCCATAGACTTCTCCAAAAGTCCAAAAGAAATACAAGAAGATTTGTCAAGGCTCATCACCCAAACCCATACCCGTGAACTCTCCTACACCCCTGATGTTTGGAAAGTGCTCAAAAAGGCCGATTTAGATTTACAAGACAGAAGTCAAGTTCGGCTTATTTATGGAAGTACAAATGAAGATAGAGACCTAACTACAGACCTGCTTCGAGACAAAGACAGAACCCTTAAAAACAACAACAATGGCTGGAACAGAGAACATGTGTATGCCAAAAGTGTAGGAAACCCTAATTTAGGTACCGAAGGACCAGGATCTGATGCCCATCACCTAAGGGCTAGTGACGAAAAACAAAATGCCAAAAGATCTAATTTACCCTTTACAGATGGAAAAGGTGCAGCCTACAAAGACAACAATGCTTGGTATCCGGGAGACATTTGGAAAGGCGACGTAGCCCGAATGCTGATGTACATGTACCTTAGATATGGAGAAAGATGCGACCCAAACCGCATGGCCGAAAATCCCAATGGAGATCCTATGCCTGAACTATTTTTAAAATGGAATGCAGAAGATCCTGTGGATGATTTTGAGAGACAAAGAAACCAAGTGATAGCAAACGCGCAGGGTAATAGAAACCCTTTTATAGACAACCCCTATTTGGCAACCCTACTTTGGGGCGGAGAACCCGCCCAAAACACTTGGGAAATTTCTCAAAACTAACCCATGAGAGTAGACAAATACCTATGGGCTATACGTTTTTTTAAGACCCGAACCCTGGCGAGTGATGCTTGCAAAAAAAACAAAATTTTGGTGGATGATAAACCTGTAAAGGCATCCAAAGAGATTTTGCCTTCTCAAATTATACAAATTAATAAGAATCAGATTAAATTTAAGGTAAAAGTAATTGAAATTCCCAAAAGCCGCGTAGGAGCCAAACTGGTTAGTCTTTATGCCTTAGATTTAACACCAAAAGAAGAGTTAGACAAACTCAACCAGAAATTAGACGTTTTAAGCGTCTTTAGAGAAAAAGGAACAGGAAGACCCACCAAAAGAGAAAGAAGAGATCTGGAGGATTATTTGGACGATCATTTCGATGATTAACCCGACGATTAATCTTCATTTTTTTCCCTCTAAAAACTCAATCTAAACTTTTGATACCCGATTTTTCTACAATTTCTTGGGCAATTTCTTCAAAGGACTTGTCTTTGGTTTGTAAAACATAATCGGCCTGAAGATAAAAAGGATTTCGCTCAAAGAGATGTTTGGCGACATACTCGGTAATCTCTTCTTGGGTTTTGTCTTTCACCAGTGGTCTGGTTTGCCTGTGCTGGTAGATTCTTTCAGCCAAATCTGAGGGAGAACATTGCAAAAAGAAGGAAGTTGCATACTTTTTGATGGTCGAAATGTTTTGGTAATAGCACGGAGTTCCACCGCCTAAGGAAAGTATACCAGCCCAAGAAGGATCCAAAAGTATTTCTTCTAACGATTCTTTTTCCACTTTTCGAAAAAAGATTTCTCCATGGTTTTGAAAAATTTTAGAAACACTCAGGCCAATTTTGTCTTCAATATACTTATCTAAATCAATGGTTTGGTAGTTTTTGGTTTCCAAAAAACCCAAAATGGTAGATTTTCCACTGGCCATGTATCCCATCAAAACAACTTTCATCCCGAATTATTTTGCTCAAATATCGATTTTTTTTTCCAAACTTACTTGTCTTTTTAAAAATTGCATTTATATTTGCAAACCCAAAGCGGAACCAAATAGGAGACTTGGTAGCTCAGCCGGTAGAGCACAACACTTTTAATGTTGGGGTCCTGGGTTCGAACCCCAGCCAAGTCACTTCAAAGTAAGCTTCTAATTTTTAGGAGCTTATTTTTTTTCTGTACCAAAACAAGAGACTTGGTAGCTCAGCCGGTAGAGCACAACACTTTTAATGTTGGGGTCCTGGGTTCGAACCCCAGCCAAGTCACTTTCAAAAAAACGTTATTCTATAAAGAGTAGCGTTTTTTTTGTGCTTATATTTGACAAAATACCTAAACCAATACTTATGAAATCATTATTGAATTCACTATTTATTATGTTTTTTTCGACCCAAATGTTCGGGCAAAGAATAAATGAAGTTACATTTAAACAAGGAGATGAAACTTTTACAATTTCGGAAAGTCAAGATACGATTGTATTAAGCAAAAAACCATTTTCAATTGTCTATTTCGGAAAACAATATAATGAAAGCAAAAAAGAATTCAATTCCGCTCGAATCGCAGTTCTAGATAGTGATGAAAATACAGAAGACTTAACTATTGGTCAACGAACAAAACATATCCCATTTTTTGAACCTGGCTCTGGATATGCAGCAACAAATGAAAATGAAGAAATCATTATTTCAAATTCAGGCCACCACTACTTATATTATGAGAATGAAAACGAGAAAAGAGTAAATTTGATTTCTAGAAATTCAGATTTATTAGAACTCGAATGGAAAATATTCGCAGTCTACTCCTATCAGAACGAAAAAACGATTCCACTTTCTGATATAGAAATATCATCTTTGAAATTCGTCATTTTTATTGACAGAAATACCAACCAAAGAATAGATGTTGATGAACTCAAAATTGTAACCGTAAATTTCAAATAATTCAAAAATATTTTTCTTTCAACCCTATTAATTTATAACGCTTTTCTTGAGCAAACTCTCAAGAATACCCCAAAAAAAGCATCTTCTAGGTCTCGCCGAAAAAAAAAGCAACTCACCTATGAACACACCAGAGGAAAAACTTCGCGAAAGAGTCAAGGAACTCATTTGTCTTTATGGGGTTACCTCGGTGATTGTGGGTGCCAATTACCAAGACCTGCAGCCCACCTTTGACAAAATTGTCGCCTGCATGGAAAAAGCCTATCAATTTGTAGAAGATACCTATGTGGAAATGGCAACTCCAGAGGGAATCTCCAGAACCAAAGGATATCAAAATCAACCCCTTGTATGCCTTGAATCACCCATTTTGGTTTTTGAAAAACCCTTTGGGAAAATCTCTGTAGGCTACCCAGAAGACAAATACCAACTCTCCGATTTTTTGGAGGAAGAAAAAACCCTACTCTCCAGCATTTGCCTTGCAGTGGGAAATCTTTTGGAGAGAAAACAAATTCACCTAGAACAAGAAGCCACCCGAAAACAGATGGAGCGGGCAGACAGACTTTTTATTTTGGGCGAAATTACAGCGGGAATCGCCCACGAACTCAACACCCCGCTTGCCAACATTTTGGGTTTTGCAGAACTTTTGCAAGAAACCATCAAAGACCCTTCAGCCCTAAGGGACCTCAAAAAAATACAAGACCATGCCATTTTCAGCCGAGAAATCGTCAAAAAACTCATGTTCTTTGCTTGCGAAATGCCGGGTGAAATGCAAAAAATCGAACTCAAGGGACTAGTGGAAAACGTGGTCAAACTGCTCAAGCCCTCACTCAAAGAAAAAAACATCACACTTATCTCGGAGTTTTCAGATGAAACTATCTATTTGAAGGCAGACAACGTGCAACTCACCCAAGTGTTTTTCAATCTGATTATGAATGCCATTTATGCATCCAAACCAAATTCTATTATCAAATTGGTGCTTACGGGCTACCCTTCTGCCAGTGGTGTTTTGGAGGTGATACAATCTGGAGCCATCGATTATCTCACCAAACCCTTTACAAGGGAAGAGCTCAAAGGTGGAATCGAAAAGGCCTTTGCACACAAAGAAAAATTACTAGGCAAAGACCAAACAGTTATCCTTTCTAAAACAGATAAAAAGCCAAATCAGCCGAGTCTGTATGGAGAAATGGTGGGAAATTCTCCCTCTTTTAAGAAGATGGCAAACATCATCGAAAGGGTCAAAGACAACAAAGCCACAGTTCTCATTGGGGGTGAATCTGGAACGGGAAAAGAGCTGGTAGCACGTGCCATTCATTACAGCGGAAAATTTGCCCGTGCCCCTTTTGTGGCGGTAAACTGTGGAGCCATTCCAGAAAACCTACAAGAAGCAGAGCTTTTTGGATACCTCAAAGGTGCCTTTACTGGAGCCAACGAAAACCGAAGTGGATTTTTCCAAGCCGCACAAGGCGGAACTCTCTTTTTGGATGAAATTGGTACGGCAACACTTGCGGTACAAACCAAACTTCTTCGGGCTTTGCAAGAGAAAGAAATCACCAAAGTGGGAAGCCAAAAAGCCGAAAAAATGGACATACGCATTGTGGCTGCGACCAATGTTCACCTTGGAGAAGAAATCAAAAACAAGACCTTTCGGGAGGATTTGTATTATAGGCTTTCTGTGGTGGAAATTGCCGTTCCACCTCTTCGAGAAAGAAAGGAAGACATCCCAGTTTTGGTGGAAAAATTCCTTCGAAAATATGGGGTAGAATACAAAGACAGACTTCTTGGCATCACAGATGAAGCCTTGCAGATTTTGGGCAGATATTCCTTTCCAGGAAACATCAGAGAACTAGAAAACATCATCCAAAGGGCTGTCATCCTCTGCGATGGAAAAATTGGGACAGAAGACTTGCCAGATTATCTCAAATACCAAATCGATTTTCCCCAAACAGAACTTTTGCCCCTAGCCCAGATGGAAAAAAAATACATCGAGCAGGTGCTTGTAAAAACCGCTGGAAACAAAAGCAAAGCAGCGGAAATCCTGCAAATAGACCGCAAAACCCTCAGGGAAAAACTCAAATAAACCTGCTTTTTTCGGGGAACAACTTCCCATTTGGGGAATTTCTCCTCAGTTGCATTCGGAAAATTCTCCACAGATGAAATTTTCAACGCATTCAATACCAGATACATAAATTTGGTAAACGATTTTTTTTGAAACATTTTTCTTCCAAGGCATGCACTTTGCCATAGTACTATCAAAGAAGAGCCGAACTCTTCTAAAAAGATGAAAAACAAATAAAAATTGCATGTTATGAAAAAAGTATTGTTTGCCCTATTGTTCTCTGTAAGCATTGTAAATGCACAAACCAACAACCCTACTGAGCCAGTGAAAGTGGGAGATGTAGTGGAAATCGCCCCAGTTTCTTCCTACAAACACATTGCAGTTCCACAGAAAAATTTCATCATCAAACAAGGAGGAATCGCAAACTACAACAGCCTTGCAGGGAAAAAAGTGGTAGTAACCAAATTGGAGCAAAGAAAGGATGGTTCCACCGTTGCCATCATCCAACCCCAAGACGGAAGCCAATTTTTTGGTAGCCACAGAACCATGTCTGTCAATCTAAATGAAGCGATAAAAGCAGGAGAGATCTTATAGTACCCAATGTTTTTTGGTTGTGGAAGGAAAATTCCACAAAAAAACGCAAAATGTACCCACGCATTTTGCGTTTTTTTATTCAACCCAGTGAAAGAATTTCTATACTCTTGGAATATCCAAACCTCCTTTCAAAGGCAAATTGGAGCTTCCCATCAGGTATTTGTCTATGTAATGAGCAGCTTCTCTTCCTTCAGAAATCGCCCATACAATCAAAGATTGTCCTCTTCTGGCATCTCCAGCGGCAAATACATTTTCTTTAGAGGTTTGATAAGATTTTTCCTGAGCCAAGATATTTCCTCTGGCATCTAAGTTTAGATTGTACTGAGCCACCACGGTGTCGGTCTCTGGGCCTACAAATCCAAGTGCCAGAAGCACCAATTGGCAAGGCCAAACTTTCTCAGATCCGGGAACCTCAACAAAGCCAAATCTTCCATTGTCATCTTTCTTCCATTCTACATTGATGGTGGTTAAAGACTCTAGGTTTCCGTCTTTGTCTGTGTTGAAAGATTTGGTGCTTATATTCCAGTGTCTTTCTACACCTTCTTTGTGAGAAGTGGTCGCTTTTAAAATGTTAGGAAAGTATGGCCAAGGCTGGTGCGCAGGTGAAGTCTGCGAGAATTTCCCCAGCGATTTCTGATTGGGTATATTCTTTATGCTTTTGAAGCATTTCCAAAATGGTATTTCTGTCCGATTCTTCAATTGGATCAAAATCTACGAGTTCTGGATTGCATCTATTTTGGATGAAATCTCCTTCTTGGTCTAAAATGTAGGCGATACCACCACTCATACCGGCAGCAAAATTTCTTCCAGTACTTCCCAAAACTAACACCACTCCTCCTGTCATGTACTCACATCCGTGGTCTCCAATTCCTTCTACAACGGCTTTTACTCCTGAATTTCGAACGCAAAAACGCTCACCTGCAAGACCGTTGATGTAAGCCTCACCCTGAATTCCACCATAAAAGGCAACGTTCCCAATAATTACGTTTTCTTGGGCTTTGTAAGTAGCAGAAGATGGTTTTTTCACGATGATTTTCGCTCCAGAAATGGCTTTCCCGATGTAGTCATTAGACTCTCCTGTGAGGGTTAGGGTTAAACCATGCTGTGCAAAAGCTCCAAAACTTTGTCCTGCAGAACCTGTAAAGTTCAGTTTGATTAAATCTTCTGGAAGTCCTTGTTTACCGTATAACTTAGAAATTTCGTGAGAAATAATTGCCCCAAGTGATCGGTCTGTATTAGAAATAGAATAATCTAAAGAAATAGGCTGTTTTTTCACGATAGAATCTTTTACTTTGGCAAAGATTTCCATGTCAAGTACATTCTCTAACCCATGATCTTGAACCATGGTGTTTCTAATTTGTACATAACCCGGTACATCTATCTTTTTGATCACCGAAGAAAGGTTTACTCTTCTGGCTTTGTTCGGCAACATCTCTACCGGTTTTTAGCTGTCCGTCGCATTCTAGAATTACTCTAGATCTAAGGTCGTTCATCACAAGGGTTTGCTGAGCCTCAGAAAGCCCAAGCTCCCAAGGAAGTCCTGCGTGTTTAAGGGAAGTAAGTGGAGATGCTCCTGTCCCTCCATCGTAACCAGAGATGAGGATTACATCTGCTTTGGCTTTGGCCACCCCAGAGGCGATGGTTCCAATTCCTGTTCCAGAAACCAGTTTTACGTTGATTCTGGCTTCACGGTTGGCGTTTTTAAGGTCATAGATGAGCTGTGCCAAATCTTCGATAGAATAAATGTCGTGGTGAGGCGGTGGAGAGATAAGTCCTACCCAAGGGGTTGAGTTTCTACATTCCGCTACCCATGGATATACTTTTTCTCCTGGCAATTGTCCTCCTTCTCCAGGTTTTGCCCCTTGCGCCATTTTGATCTGAATCTCTTTGGCAGAAGACAAATAATGAGAGGAAACCCCAAATCTACCCGAAGCCACTTGCTTGATGGCAGAGTTTTTCCAGTCTCCGTTGGCTTCTTTTTCGAATCGAGCAGAATTTTCTCCTCCTTCTCCAGAATTCGATTTCCCACCCAAACGGTTCATGGCAATGGCCAAAGTGGTGTGGGCTTCTTCTGAAATAGAACCAAAAGACATGGCTCCAGTTTTAAATCTTTTTACAATTTCTGTCCAAGGCTCTACCTCATCGATTGGAATAGGATTGAAGTCTGAAAACTCAAGTAGTCCACGAATAGTCATTAGGTTTTCTGACTGCTGATTGATTAGGTCTGAGTATTCTTTGTAATGTACAGGCTTGTTTTCTCTTACCGCTTGTTGCAATTTGGCCACGGTGAGCGGGTTGAAAAGATGTGCCTCGGAATTTCTTCTCCATCGGTATTCTCCCCCCATTTTTAGAGGTGCATCGGCCTGATTTTGATTGCTTGGGAAAGCGTCTTGGTGTCTTTGGTTGATTTCAGCAAAAACTTCCATCACACCGGCTCCTTCTATTCTGGTTGTGGTATAAGGGAAATATCTGTTGACAAAACTAGTTGAAAGACCCACTGCTTCGAAAATTTGAGCGGTTCTGTAAGAATGCAAGGTAGAAATACCAATTTTGTTCATTACTTTCACCACACCCGTTCCAACGGCTTTTTGGTAGTTTTTCACCGCATCTTTGTAAGACTGGGTAACCACTCCACTTTGGATGTCTTCTTCTAGAATTTCATAAACCATATAAGGACAAACCGCCGAGGCTCCATATCCAAACAAACAAGCAAAATGGTGAATTTCTCTAGGCTCTGCTGAATCTACAATAATCTCGCAAGAAGATCTAGATCTTCTCTTATTTAGGGTATGATGCACATAAGAGGTAGCCAAAAGAGCAGGAATTGGAGCCAAATCTGGCGTTAAGGCTCTATCGGAAAGAATCAGTACTTCTACCCCAGATTTTAGGGCTTTTTCAGCGGTATCAACCAAATCGTTTAGCGCTTTAATCAACCCATCGGTTCCACCGGTTTTGTCAAACAAAATGGAAATGGTTTGGGCGTTAAAGTCTGGATTTTTGTAGTTTTTGATTCTACTTAAATCGTCATTGGTAAGAATTGGGTTTTGAATTCTTAGTTTTCTACACTGTTGAGGAATAATGTCAAACAAGTTGTGGTCTTTTCCTAAAGCCAAACTTACATCGGTTACTATCTCTTCTCTAATTCCATCCAGAGGTGGATTGGTAACCTGAGCAAACATTTGTTTGAAATAGTTGTACAGCAGCTGATTTTGGTTAGAAAGCACCGCTATGGGTGTATCGATTCCCATGGCTCCAAGAGGCTCTTTTCCTGTGGAAACCATAGGTCTTATGATGTTTTTAATGTGCTCTGTGGTATATCCAAAGGCTTTTTTTCTCACCTCAAGGGCCAAAGATTCTGATCTTAGGCCTCCTTCTTCTACTTTTGGAAATTCAGAAAGTGAAAGTCTATTTTCTTTTAGCCACTGACGATAAGGTCTGGCTGTTGAAACTTGTTTTTTGATTTCGGCATCGTCGATGATTTTCCCTTTGTCCATGTCTACCAAGAACATTTTTCCTGGCTCTAGTCTACCGTGCTTTTCTACATTGGATGGATCTACTTCTAAAACCCCAGTTTCAGAAGACATAATTACATAGCCATCTTTGGTAACGGTATATCTGGATGGTCTAAGGCCGTTTCTATCTAAAATAGCCCCCAAAAATTGTCCGTCTGTAAATGGAATAGATGCTGGTCCATCCCAGGGCTCCATAATGCAAGAGTTATACTCGTAAAACGCTTTCTTGTCATCGTCCATGGTAGTGTGTTTCTCCCATGCTTCTGGAACCAACATCATCATTACCTCTGGCAGGGTTCTACCGGTTAAGGTAAGCATTTCTACCACCATGTCCATAGAGGCAGAATCAGATCTACCAGGTAGAACAATCGGCAAAATGTCGTTTAGATTTCCTCCAAAGTTTTCATCCAAAAGAAGTTCTTCTCTGGCTCTCATTCTGGAGATATTACCTTTTAAGGTATTGATCTCTCCATTGTGACACATGTATCTAAAAGGCTGTGCCAAATGCCAAGCTGGAGCTGTGTTGGTAGAAAATCTTTGGTGAACCAGTGCCATTCTAGACAAAAAGTCTTCTGAAGTTAAGTCTACAAAGTATCTTGGAATGTCTTCTGGAACCAAAAGCCCTTTATAGATAATGGTGTTGAAAGAAAAACTAGGCAAATAGAAATAATTTCTTTGCGAAAGCTTAGAACCATAAATTTGGTTTTCTATGGTTTTTCTGATGACAAAGAGTTTTTTTCTAAAGGCCAAATCGTCCATGCCTTCTGGTCTTTTCACAAAAAGTTGCTGAACGGTAGGTTCTGTTTTGGCTGCAATTACCCCCAAAACTTCTTGGTCTACAGGAACTACTCTCCAACCGATGATTTCTACTCCAAGATCTTTTATTACTTTCTCAAAGGCATTAATTACATAGTTAGTCTGGTTGATTTCAGATGGCAAATACACCATTCCCACGGCATAGTCTCTGAACTCTGGAAGTTTAAAACTACACTGCTTTACAAAGAACTCATGGGGAATATCCATAAGCACTCCTGCCCCATCTCCGGTTCTACCGTCGGCGCTCACCGCCCCTCTATGCTCCATTCTTTCAAGCAAATGAAGCGCTTTGTGGATGATGTCGTTCGATCTAATTCCCTTTAAACTACAAACAAATCCGGCACCACAGTTGTCGTGTTCAAACTCGTTTCTGTATAAAGTTCCTTCCATATTGGGTGGAGTAGTCAAAATCTGCTTCATTTCTTGTCTATATTTTATCTTATCGTTAAAATCATTGCCAACGTATTCCTTTAGAAATCTTGCACTTTGTAGAAAAATTGGTCTGGTATAACCAACTCAGAAAAAGCCTGATATTTTCGTGCTGAATTATTGGCGAATGCAAATTTAAAAAAAACAAAGCATTATTCAAGATAATCGGCGTCTTTTTAAGCGTAAAAATCAATTGAATTTAAAGTGTGAATCCAAAAACTATAATTCGATTTATTTTTTGAAGTTTTGCTGGGTCTAATTCTTGGGTTTACTTGATTTTCTGCAAAAATTGGGACTTTATCCATTTGTTAAAAATAAAACTAGAAATACCTAGTAGATTTTAGGAATCAAAACTTGCTTTAATAAAACAAAAATCAATTTTTCAATCCCGCTAAGAATGAAATTTAGGATTTGCTTTTCAAATAAAATATTTAACTTTAAAATAAAAATATTGGCTTTTACAATTGGAGGAATATTAGGGGTTTTAGTTTTGCTAATCTATGTTGAGTATTTTGAAGACTAAATTTTAATCAAACCTTAAAACCTATAAAAGGATGTGCCATTGGCATGTCCTTTTTTGTTTCTAATTTTTGAAAATCTTTTGATGCTTTCAATTATACTTAAAATTGTATTTTTGAAAAGAAGCTGAATATTTTCATAAATAGATACATAAAGATTTTCTATAATTCTAGAAAACAAAAAAAAATCCCTTGACTCAAAAGTTTAACTTTTCTACGCCGCTCTCTGCCCTTTCTGTGGTTAGTCCAAGTCTTTCTAAAACTTTGGGAGAAGAATTGGGACTTTTTTCCCTTGGCGATCTGCTAGGCTTTTTTCCCTTTAGATATGTAGACAAAAGCCAAATTTTTTCCACAAAAGATTTGTTTGAAAACCCAGCAGAGATTCAGCTCATGGGTGAAATTTCTCTGATCAAAGAAGTGCCTTATGGGCAAAACAAAAAAAGACTCGAAGCTACTTTTTCTGATGCCCATGGAAGCCTAAAACTGGTTTGGTTTAAATATGCGCCTTGGCTTATAGACAAACTTTCGCAAAAAAGAACCTTTGTGATTTTTGGAAAAGCCCAATCCTTTTTAGGCGCTTTTAGCATGAACCATCCTGAGGTAGAATTTGTAGAAGATTTTAAGCGGAAATCGTATTCCCTAAAACCCATCTACCCAAGCAGTGAGATTTTGCAGCGAAAAAAAATAAACCAATACACTTTTGCCAAATTGTTTCAAAAGCTTTTCGAGAACCAAAATTTTAAGATAGAAGAAACACTAGACCCTTATATTTTACAGAAATATGGACTTTTGGATCATTTTTCAGCCTATCAAAACATTCATCTGCCTAAATCCAAAGAACTACTTTTTAAAGCTCAGGAAAGAATCAAGTTCGAGGAGCTTTTCTTTATGATGCTCAACCTAGAGGTCAAAAAAAAGTTTGAAGGAAAAAAAATCAGCAGTTACCCCTTTCTAAAAATTGGAGAAAACTTCCATCAATTCTACCAAAACGTTTTACCTTTTGAGCTTACCGATGCCCAGAAAAAAGTAATCAAAGAAATTAGGGCAGATTTGGCCAAACCCATCCAAATGAACCGACTTTTGCAAGGCGATGTAGGAAGCGGGAAAACCATCGTAGGGCTTCTTACAATGCTCATCGCCAAAGACAATGGTTACCAAAGCTGTCTGATGGCTCCCACAGAAATTTTGGCGCAGCAGCATTTCAAAGACCTTCAAAATTTGCTGATAAAAAGTGAAGTAAAAATTGACATTCTAACTGGATCTACCAGTCAAAAGGAACGAACCGAAATTCACAAAGCCCTAGAAGAAGGCAAAATAGACATTTTGGTAGGTACCCATGCCCTAATAGAGAGCAAAGTGAAATTTCAAAATCTAGGACTTGCCGTAATAGACGAACAGCATAAATTTGGGGTTGCACAAAGGGCCAAACTTTGGCAAAAAAACACCAAACCACCCCATGTTTTGGTAATGACAGCCACACCAATTCCTAGAACTTTGGCCATGAGTGTTTACAGCAATTTGGATATTTCTACCATTGACTCGCTACCAAAAAACAGAAAGCCCATTAAGACTATACACCAAAGAGACAAAGATAGACTCAAGGTTTTTGCCTTTATAAGGGATCAAATCCAGAAAAAAAAACAGGTCTATGTGGTGTATCCCCTAATTGAAGAATCCTCGAAACTCGATTACAAAGATCTGATGGATGGTTATGAAAGCATCACCCGAGAATTTCCTCTGCCAAACTATCGGGTGAGCATTTTACACGGAAAAATGGATCCCAAAGACAAAGAATTCGAGATGCAAAGGTTTGCAAAGGGCCAAACCCAAATACTGGTTTCTACAATCTAGAACTAAGAGGGCCTGGAGACCTACTTGGTACTCAGCAAAGCGGGGTTTTAAATCTAAAAATGGCAAATTTATCGACAGATTCTCCCCTTGTGTTTCAAGCAAAAAAACTGGTTTCAGAAATACTTCAAGAAGATCCAAAACTAGAGCTAGAAAAACACAAAATCCTCAAAAACTATTATCTATCTAGCCAGAAAGAAAAAATTATCTGGAGTAGAATTAGCTAATTTTTTCATGGTAGACTTCTGCCCTATGCGGTTTTAAATCGTCTCTTACTTTTAGCATATCCCTTTCTTTGACCACCAAAAAAGCCTCAGAATTATTTTGATCAAAATTTTGGTGCCCTGTTAAATAAACCTCAAACCCATTGGAGAGAGCATATTGGTCCAGATGAATTTGATGGTGAGCCGCAGTACCCTCTGCCATAGGGCCATAAAAATCCCAAATCAGTTTGATGTTTCTTTCCATGAGATAAAAATACAAAATTAAGGTAATTTTCTGCCTTTGCATTTTCTAAGGCACAAAGATTTTGACTATCTTTACCTTTCTATAAAAAAACGCTTTTGAGCGTGTTTTACTGTAAACAGACGGTATTTCGACTATGAAAATTTTACTTTCACCCGCCAAGAAAATTAGCCAAAGCCCCTTTGAGGTTGAAAACCCTAGCCAGCCTGTCTTTTTAACAGAAGCCGAAAAATTAAATGCTGTTTTAAAGAAAAAATCTGCCAAAAACCTTCAAGAACTCATGAAAATTTCTCCAAGTTTGGCCAAACTCAATCTGGAAAGAAATCTTTCTTGGACATCAACACCAACCAACGATCAAGGCATCTACCCTGCTTTCCATTTTGATGGAGAAGTCTACAAAACCCTTGGGTATAAAGATTTAGATCAAAATGCGCAAAGCTATTTAGACCAAAATTTGTTTATTCTCTCTGGGCTCTATGGACTACTTAAACCCAAAGATTTGGTTTACCCCTATCGTCTTGAGATGGGAACCAAACTTAAAAATGGAAAAAACCAAAATCTGTATGAATTTTGGAAACCCAAACTCACCAAACATTTAAACCAACAAATTGAAAAGGACGAACCCATTTTAAATTTGGCCAGCAAAGAATATTTTTCGGCAGTGGATTTAAAAGCACTCAAAAGACCTGTGGTTGAATGTCATTTTAAAGAATTCAAAAACGGGAAACACCAAAACGTCATGGTATTTTTCAAACAAGCCAGAGGAGCCATGGCCAACTTCTGTGCCCAAAACAACATTCAAAACCTAGAAGAAACCAAAGCATTTGCTTGGGGAGGATATTGTTTTAACCCTAATCTTTCCGACTCAACCAATTTTGTATTTACCCGCTAAAACATGAACAAAGAATATTTAGAATCCCTATATAAAAGACACTCAGAAAAAAAAGACCAGCTGGTAGTTTGCCAGGTTGCCGATTTTTTTGAAAACACCCTTCAGCTTTTATTTCCAGAGCTGGGTTGTAATTCTACCAAGAGTAAAGCTCAGTTTTTAGAACAAATTGATGGACTAAAAACTATTTTGGATGGCTTTTTGAAAACGCTCAAAATAGAAGATTCTAAAAAGATTTCAGAAAAATTTTGGGCAGAAATTCAGACCATTCATAGCCTCTTAGAAAAAGATGTTTTGGCAATGTTTGCAGGAGATCCTGCCGCCAAATCTACAGAAGAAATTGTGCTTACCTATCCTGGTTTTTATGCCATTTCAGCATACAGAATTGCCAATATCCTCTACAAATTGGAAGTTCCTATTTTACCTAGACTCATCACAGAAAATGCCCACAGCAAAACGGGAATAGACATACATCCTGGGGCTGCCATTGGAGAAAGCTTCTGCATAGACCACGGAACAGGAATTGTGATTGGAGAAACTACCACCATTGGAAATGGGGTAAAAATATACCAAGGAGTAACCCTTGGTGCCCTTAGTGTAAACAAAGAAGATGCTGACATCAAAAGACACCCAACCATAGAAGACGGAGTAGTTATCTATGCTGGCGCCACCATTTTAGGGGGAAGAACCACCATTGGAGAGAATTCTGTAGTAGGTGGAAACGTATGGATTACCAAAAGCATCGAAAAAAATTCGAAGGTGTATTACTCCACCGATGCAAAGACCTAAAAACTATTTTCGAAATCAATAAACACACATCATGAACATTACCCAACTCATCGGAAATACTCCCCTTGTTGAACTCAAGAATTTAAACAAAAACCCAAAAGTTCGGGTTTTTGCCAAGCTCGAAGGACAAAACCCAGGGGGAAGCGTAAAAGACAGACCTGCTTTTCAAATGATTCAAGGAGCGCTGGACAGAAAAGAAATTCAAAAAGGAGACAAACTGGTAGAGGCTACCTCTGGAAATACGGGTATCGCCCTAGCGATGATTGCCAAAGCATTGGGGCTCCATTTAACCCTTATTATGCCCGATGACGCCACAGAAGAACGCGTTAAAACCATGCGTGCCTATGGTGCCGAACTCATCTTAACTCCTGTGGCAAAAACCATAGAGTATTCTAGAGAATTAGCCCAAGAAATGCAAGAAGAGCAGGGATATTTTCAACTCAACCAATTTGCCAATCCAGACAACTATATGGCTCATTACAAAACCACTGGGCCCGAAATTTGGAGAGATACAGAAAAAGAAATTACCCATTTTGTATCTGCCATGGGAACAACCGGAACCATTATGGGAGTTTCTAATTACTTAAAAGAACAAAACAAAAATGTAACCATTGTAGGTGCACAACCCACCGATGGATCTAAAATACCAGGAATTAGACGCTGGTCCAAAGAATTCTTACCCAAAATTTACGACGCCTCTAAAGTGGATATCATCAAAGACGTTAGCCAAAAACAGGCCGAAGAAATGGCTAGAAAATTAGCCCTAGAAGAAGCTATCATGGGAGGAACTAGCTCTGGTGGTGCAGCGCACATTGCTTTAGAACTCGCCGGTGAACTATCCAGTGGATGCATTGTGTTTATTGTTTGTGACAGAGGAGATAGATATTTAAGTACAGATTTGTACCAATAATATTTTAGAATTTTACTGTTTGGACTAAAATTTGACATTGGGAATAATTTTGCTTAATTTTGGCAAATTCTAAACTGGCTCCGTAGTTCAATGGATTAGAATATCAGATTTCGGCTCTGATGATAGGGGTTCGAATCCCTTCGGAGTCACTTTTTTAGACTATTCAAGTAAAAAGATTATTCCTTAAATTGAGGTTGAAATTACCTCGAAAGGTCCACTGTATCTTCCCTTAATTAACTCTTTATTGGTGTTTTTGTAACGATACTCTACTTCCATCCAAGGGTCTTGCTGATCTAAGTTTAATCCCAAAAGATGAATGTAGTTTTCTTTGGCATTGGTCCAGAAAAATTTCCCTTTGGTTTGGTCTGCTGCACAATATTCTAAGCCGTCTAAATAAAAACTTTGGCTTGTTTTGGCAAACCGTATTTCTTTGCCAATAATGGAATCGGAACATTGACCTTCGATGTGAAGATTGTAGGTCCTACCCTCTTTGATGAAATTATTTTTAAGATTGGGATTCTGGAGTTCATCAATTTTCAAAAAGGCAATGTTGGAGGTGTTTTTTGAAAAGAGGTAATCTACACTAGGGATTTTTGTATTGTACTTTTTGTTGGAAATCATATAACCATCTAAAAACACAAAATTGTAAAACTGGCTTCCATCTAAAATAGACTTGCCTTTTATCAAATAGGCTTTTGGTGTGGAGTAAAACATGCTTTGATGAAAAAATCCCTCGTGGGTTCTTGTTTTGATAGGTCCATTTTTTTTACCCACAAAGGATTTTCTTTGCAGGGAATCGAAAAAAACATTCAACCATTGATGTATGGAAGGTAGAATTATAGATTTCATGTGTGTTTGTTTTAATGAAAAAATGATCTAATCACTGCAATTACAAAATTGTACCATTTGTCTATGATTTACTTTAGTTATTGTACCAATTTTGCTACCGTTAAATCACCGTTTTTTGTTGGGTGATTTATCTAATATTGAAAAGATTAGCTCTCTAAGTAATTCTAATTGTGTATTTTCATCTTTAAAACCACCGATAAATGAGATAGAATGCATCAAACCTTATATACAGCCATTTGCTTTTTTTTGTTGGGTCTTAATTTTGTGGTTGGGATCATTACCCTTTTCATGTATTATATCTACCAATTCAAAGCGTATAAATATTATTTTGCGTACCTGTTTTTTACCCTTATAAGTGTACTGATTGTCTTTAGCCTAGAAATTGAACTCTTCAAAGACAAAGCCCTGAATCATTTTTTATCTTCGACCAGAGAGACCACAGCTGTGATTATTTTTTTTAGCCGAGCCTATTTCTGCTACAGATCTGAAGTAACCCATGATCCCACCCACAGAAGGTTTGGTTGGATTTATTATTTATACAGTTCCGTTGTAATTATTCATTCTGTAATGTCTATGTTCTACCCAGAATTCATTACAGACTATCCGATCTATAACGTCATTTACAGAGGTGTGGTATTGTTTATCACCGGTTTTTTGTTCTATATAAGCTACCTGATGCTGCATGTGGTGTATTTACGGTACATCTTTGCAGGTTCTATAATGATTTTAATCTTTTCTGTTATCGGTATCTGGAACTCAACCTTACACCTTTCCCCAGTAGATCTTCAAGGTTATCTATTTATTTACATTGGAATTATTTTAGAAAATTTCTTTTTTGTTTTTGCACTGGTTGCCCATATAATTGTAAGCAACAGAAAAAAAAGACTACAAAGCATCATCAATCAAAAACAACTAATTTTAGCTGAACAAGAAATACAAAAACATACCACCCAATATCTTGGAAGAGAGATCCATGACAACATCGGGCAAAAAATTATTTTGGCAGGTTTAGGGGTAAAACATCTTTTGATGGAAAAACTAAGTGAGCCTGTAGCACAAAAGGTACAGATTGTGGTAGGACTTTTAGACCAAACCCTAGCAGAACTCAGAATCATTTCTAAGTCGCTGGTAAACCAACAAATCGCCAACAAAAAAATTGTCTCAATTTTAAAATTGCTTTGCCAAGAGATAGACAAGACAAAAACCTGTATCTTTAGTTATCAAGAAGAATTTAAAAACCTCAATCTAAATTATAAAACCAAAATTGTACTGGTTAGAGTTGTACAAGAATTTTCTCAAAATAGCATCAAACACTCTGATTGTAAAAAAATAACGGTGGATCTTTCTATGGAGAATACGGTTTTGGTTCTCACTTTAACAGATGATGGAAAAGGTTTTGATACACAAGACAATTCTTTTGAAAATGGTTTTGGATTTAAAAACATAAAAAAAAGAGCATCTTTAATTGGAAGCCAGCTAAGTTTAGAAAGTAGTCCCGAACATGGTACGAGCTTAATTCTAAAAATACCCCTAAAAAACTATAAATCATTCGAAATCTAAAATTTTGATTGAAAGGTTTTGGGAAATTTACTGAACATTAGATTACCGTTAAAAAACGGTGATTTTTGGGGTGATTTGGCTTGAATTTAAAAGATCAACGAAATATATGATTCAATTTGCGTACATTCACACAAGAAATGATTCTAAAAAGGTATACCATGTACCAAACCTTGTTTACGGCCATTTGTTTTTTTTTGCTAGGTTTTAATTTTGTAGTTGGACTCATCACCCTATTTATGTACTACTTGTACAATCTCAAAACCTACAAATATTATTTTGCCTATCTATTTTTTACCCTAATTAGCGTTTTGATTGTTTTTAGCCTTGAGGCTAAGATGTTTAAAGACATCAAGGTAAATCAGTTTTTAAGTTCTGCCAAAGATACCACAGGAGTTTTGCTCTTTTTCAGCCGATCTTATTTTTGTTACAAATCAGAACTCGCCCACGACCCTAGCCATAAGAAATTTGAATGGGTTTTTTATTTGTATGGCTCGATTGTAATTCTTCACACTTTCATTTCTATCTTTTTACCAAGTTTTGTTTTGGAATATCCTATATATAATGTTTTTTATCGAGGTGCTATTATTTGCATTTCTCTGTCTTTGTTTTACATCAGCTACACCCAACTACATGTAGTGTATTTTCGATACTTGTATGCAGGTTCTATTATCCTTTTAATCTTTTCTCTTTTGGGAATATGGAATTCAACGGTCAAACAATCTCCCTTAGATTTACAAGGCTTTTTGTTTATATATTTTGGGATAATCTTAGAGAATTTCTGCTTTGTTTTTGCACTGGTTACCCATATTATTGTTACCAACAGAAGAAAGAGATTGCAAAACATCAACAATCGAAAACAACTGATTTTGGTTGAACAAGAAATACAAAAACATACCACCCAATATTTAGGAAGAGAAATTCATGATAACATCGGACAAAAAATTATCTTGGCCGGGCTCAGTGTAAAACACTTGTCGATGGAAAACTTAAGCAAGACTATGGCCGAAAAAGTACAATACGTAGGAGGTCTTCTAGACGAAACTTTGGTTGAGTTAAGGAGCATTTCTAAATCTTTGGTAGATCAACAAATCGCCAATAAAAAAATCGTTTCGATTCTAACTCTTCGCTGTAAAGAAATTGATAAAATTAAACCTTGCAGCTTTGTGTATCAAGAAAAAGTCAAAAACCTCAATCTAAATTACAAAACAAAAATTGTACTGGTTAGAATTGTACAAGAATTCTCTCAAAACAACAGCATCAAACATTCGGGATGCAATAAAATTACGGTGGATCTTTCTATGGAAAATTCGGCTTTGGTTCTCACTCTGAAAGATGATGGAAAAGGTTTTGATATACAAAACCCAGCTAAATCTTTTGAAAATGGACTGGGCCTAAAAAACATCAAGAAAAGAGCAGCACTCATCGGAAGCGACCTAAGCCTAGAGAGTGCTCCTGAAAAAGGAACATGCTTAATACTGAAAATACCCTTAAAAAATTATGAATAAAACAATTTTCATCGTAGACGATCATCTTCTCATTGCCAAGGCACTGAAAGAAATCATAGACAAATTTGAAGGGTTTGAAGTTTTAGACATTTGTGAAAACGGCTTAGAACTTCAACAAAAACTCCAAAATACAAAACAAGTTCCAGATCTTGTTTTGTTAGACATTTCTATGCCAGTGATGGACGGCATCGAAACCTCGTTTTGGCTTCAAAGCCAATATCCAGATATTTTGGTTTTGGCTTTAAGTATGCAAGACGACGAGCAAAGTTTACTGAAAATGATTCAAAATGGAGCCAAGAGTTTCTTACTTAAAAACGTACATCCTGTAGAATTAGAAAAAGCGCTGAATACCCTTATCAGAAATGGATTCTATTATCCAGAATGGGTTACCAAAATTATCATCGATTCTATCGGTAAAGAGAAAGAAGATAAAAAAATGGATGTTAAACTTACCGATAGAGAACATCAATTCTTAGCCTATTGCTCCACCGAACTTACCTACAAAGAAATTGCAGACCTAATGAATTGTAGCCCCAGAACCATTGATGGATACAGAGATCAGCTTTTTCAGAAACTCGACATCAAATCTAGGGTCGGTCTTGCGGTTTATGCCTTGAAAAACAGAATTGAATAACCCTTAGATTTCATCCAAAACAGTAAGCAAAATTTGACAACCCTTTTTAATTTCTTCATCAGAGATATTCAGCGGTGGGGTAATTCTTATAAACTGGGTTTGATAAAGTAACCAAAAGACAATCAGTCCTTTTTCCATACATTTATTTGCTACCTGCATACACTGTGCTTCGGACTCCATCTCAAGGGCCAACATCAGCCCTTTTCCAGGAAAAGATTTTATTTTAGGGTGTAGCAAAAGTTTACGAAACAAAGCTTCTTTCTGTGCAATTTTTTCCATGGTTTTTTCTTCTTCCATGGTTTGAATCATCGCAAGGGAAGCAGCAGCAACCAGTGGATTGCCTCCAAAGGTAGTAATGTGTCCTAGTTTGGGTGCCACCGAAAAAGCCGCCATGTCTTGTCTGCTGGCAACAATAGCCCCAATTGGCAGTCCAGCGCCCATGCCCTTGCCAAGCACCAAGATGTCTGGATTTACGCCTTCATTCTGAAAAGCAAACCAAGTACCGGTTCGGCCAAAACCTGGCTGAATTTCATCATAGATTAGCTTTACACCCATAGACAAACATCTCTCTTTTAAAGCCAACAAGTATCCCTCTTTGGGCAATATAAATCCAGAAGCCCCTTGAATGGTTTCAATCAGTACGCAGGCAAAAGAATCATCAATTTTATCTAAATCTTCAAAATTGTTAAACTCAAGGGTAGAAATTCCCTCAAGCAATGGCCCATAGGCCTCTTTATGAATTTTAGAATCCGATACGCTCAGTGCACCATGGGTATTTCCATGATAGGCGCCCTTAAAAGCCATTATTTTTCTTCTTCCCGTGAGTCTTTTGGCAAGTTTAAGTGAAGCATCTATGGCTTCTGCCCCTGAGTTTAAAAGATAGGTGCTTTGTAAATTGTCTGGCGTAATTTGGTCAATTTTTTTGCAGAGTTCTACCGCTGGAGAAAGCGCATATTCTCCATAAACCATCACGTGTAAATATTTTTCGGCCTGTTCCTTGATAGCAGATACAATGGCTGGATGGCTATGCCCTAACGTATTGGCAGACACTCCTGCGGCAAAATCTAAATAAGAATTCCCAACATTATCGTAGAGATACGAACCTTTTGCCATGGTTATTTCTAAACCACACGCAAAGGGAGTGGTTTGGGCCTGAAACGTAAAAAAATCTTGAACTGTTTGGCTTTTTTGCTTTCTCAAGTCTTTGGGGTTGTAAAATTATTGTAAATCTGCCTTGCTTTTGGGTCTTTTGCTTTCAAGCCATTTAAAATCGGGCAAAAGTTTGATCTCTTTAGGTAATTCTTCCATAGGATAAACCTTAGAGTT
Organism: Flavobacteriaceae bacterium; assembly: GCA_004359435.1. Classification (GTDB taxonomy): domain Bacteria; phylum Bacteroidota; class Bacteroidia; order Flavobacteriales; family Weeksellaceae; genus PTET01. Next base: position 46,637 of record PTET01000002.1, on the reverse strand, counting down.
AGAACCAATTTGACACTGGAGTAGCTCAGGATCTTTATTCAAAAATTCGATATAAATCACCCCGCAATACGAATGATTCACCCCTATTCTTTCGGTTTCTTTTCCTTTTTGCTTGTCGTCCAAATAGATGAGCATATTGGCATTGCTGTTCACTTTGATGTTCTTAATCTGGCTATTCTCCACGGCAATATCCATGGTTTTTCCTTTGATTTGGTTGTATTCATCTGCACCTTGGCTTTCTTCAACTTTAGAAACCGCAAAAGCATGACCCATCACATCGATAGAATCTACCTCTTCTTCTCTGTTTCTGGTATATACAAAAATTGAATCTCCCGTAATCTGGTTTTCCGATGACCAAGCTACAGGATTTCCATGCATATAAATGATGTCTTGGGATTGATCAAAAACAATAGAATCGGCAATGCCTTGTAAATCAGACTTGAATACCTTGGCATTGTCAAAAGCCCTTACCAATTTTTGCTTGTTTTTTTCAACCGCTATCATGTTGTCTGCTCTAAAAAACAAAGACTCTTTCTCCAATTTTTTTTCAAAAAGTGCATTTTGTTTGATGCTCACCGAATCGTTATTCCTAAATACTTCGCCAAGGTTTCCAGAGAGAATTCTATCTTCCAAAGGCTCTTCTAAAACAAAATTGCCTGTGGCTTTTCCATAACCGGTTCTTTGGTTGAAATAAAGATTGTTCCCTTTGAGTATTTTATCATCATAATAAATGGTAGAAGGACTGGTTAGAAAACTTTCTTGGCTTTTTAAATTGTATCTTCCTTCTGTGGTTACAATACGGTCTTTGGCGTTTCTTTTGCTCTGAATAACCGAAGGTCCAAAAAACTCCACCTCTTCTTTTGCATTGTAATGATTGGCCCTAGAAGAAGTTACCGTATACTCGCTGTTTTCAATTTTCACATCAGACTCAAAGGTGTTTTTTTGACTGGCGATGTTATACAAAATCACACTGTCTGCATACAATTTTGCTCCTTTGTGCTCAAAAATTACGTTTCCTGTAAAAAGAGGATTCCCTTCATATTTTTCGGGATTTGCTTCAATTAGGTCAGAATGCAAATGCTTGATTTTGTCCGTTTTGGTTGTACCTTTTTTTTGGGCATTTGCAAAAGAAAAGCAAAGAAGCAAAGTCAAAAAAGTAATCTTAAAATAAAATGGCAGATGCTTCATAGTAAAACCCTTACGCCTTGTTCTTTTTTCCGTAGAGATAAAGAGAATGAGACTCGATGGTAATGTTAAAAACTTCTTCTATGCTTTTTTTGATTTGCTGAATTCTAGGGTCGCAGAACTCCATCACTTCTCCAGTATCGGTTAGAATAATATGGTCGTGTTGTTTGTCGAAGAGTGACTTTTCAAAAAAAGCTTGTTGATCTCCAAATTGATGCTTTCTAACCAATTTGGCATCTAGCAGAATTTCGATGGTATTGTATAAGGTAGCTCTTGATACTCTGTATTTCTTTTCTTTCATTTTAAAATACAAGGCATCGATGTCAAAATGATCGTCAATTCTGTAAATTTCTTCTAAAATCGCATAACGCTCAGGGGTTTTGCGGTGTTTTTTCTCTTCGAGATAAACGGTAAAAACTTGTTTGACTTGTTCTAAGTTTTTTTCTAAAACACTTGATTCCATAGAATAGAGAAAGATTTGAACAAATATAACTTTTTTTGATCAATCTGCTTGTTGATGCTTAGATTAGATGCTTTGAAAAAAATATTGACCTATTTACTCAACTTTCGATTTTCATCTTAAAGCCTCAAATCTCATAGATTTACTTGTTTTTAGAAAGAAAAATACCGAAATTAGCAGAAAATACCTAGCAAAGGCACCCTAACTTTCGTTAATTTAGAGATCGAGACGTATTTTTGCACTTTAAATCGCTTAAGCAAACTCAAATAAAACAAATATACCCATGACTAAGAAACCTTATTTGCCTTTTTTGATATTGATAGCCATAGCCATTTTTGGGCTATTCAATGCTAACAATGATTATATCGTTTCCAACAATGCTGAAATCAACACTGGAGATACCGCATGGATGCTTACTGCCTCTGCGATGGTACTGCTTATGACCCCAGGACTTGCCTTTTTTTATGGTGGGATGGTGAATTCCAAAAACGTGATTTCAACCATGCTTCAGAGCTTTATAGCCATGGCTGTAGTGAGTATTTTGTGGGTTGTAGTTGGTTTTTCTCTGGCTTTTGGAGATTCAGTTCAATTTGGTGAGTATTCTGGTTTTATAGGGGATCCCAGAACCCATTTCTTCTTTAAAGGAGTGGTCAATGGTGAACCTTGGTCTTTGGCCGCTACCATTCCATTGGCAGTTTTTGCTTTTTTTCAACTCAAGTTTGCCATCATTACACCAGCACTGGTAACAGGAGCATTTGCGGAAAGAATTCGTTTTAGATCCTATGTGCTTTTCATCTGCTTGTTTTCTCTTTTGATTTATGCCCCACTTTGCCACTGGACTTGGCATCCTGAAGGATTCCTATTTAAGATGGGGGTTTTGGATTTCGCTGGAGGAACTGTAGTACACATGTCTGCTGGAATTGCTGCTCTAGTTGGTGCTGCATACATGAAAAAAAGAGTGCAAAATGAAAAACAAGAGCCAGCAAACGTACCTTATGTACTACTTGGAACAGGACTTCTTTGGTTCGGATGGTTTGGATTCAACTCTGGATCTGCCTTTGGAGCAAACAACTTAGCAGCTTCTGCTTTTGGAACAACCAATACTGCATCTGCGGCAGCGGGAATTTGCTGGATTCTGTTGGATGGGCTTAGAGGAAAAAAACCATCTGCACTGGGATACTGCATCGGAGCGGTAGTAGGTCTTGTAGCCATTACCCCAGGAGCTGGATTTGTAACCATTCCAGCGGCGATTTTCATCGGAGTGGTAGCAAGTATTGTTTCTAATATCGCCATTTCCATCACAGAGAAATCTGGTCTTAATGATACCTTGGATGTATTTGCTTGCCATGGAGTAGGAGGAATTGTGGGGATGATTCTAACGGGAGTCTTTGCTCTAAACTCAGTAAATGGCGTAGTGTTAGAAAATGAACAAGGACTTATTACTGGCGGAGGTGCAACTCTTTTCTGCAAACACCTTATGGCAACTGGAATTGTGATTGCTTTTGTGGCTGTTGGAACCCTCATTGTTTTGAAATTGACAGATTTGATTTCTCCGCTTCAAGTTACAGCAGAGGAAGAAGAACTTGGAATGGACATCACCCAACATGGAGAGCATTTTATAGGTTCTAAAATTGAAGATAAAAAAGGTTTGTAATTAAATTATAAGAAACAAAAGATCTTTCATAATCCCTATCAAACTTAGTTTTGGTAGGGATTTTTCTTTGAAGGTGTTTCACTATTTGTATTAAAATAGGAATTTAACAGGTTAAGTTTGGCTAGATAAATAGGAAGTGTTAATTTGTTTTGAGAAGTTAAAAAACCAAATCCTAAATGAAAAAATCCTTTCTGAAAATTCAAAGCTCAAAAATTCTCTTCTGTTTACTATTTTCAGGAGCGTTGGTTTCCTGCATAGAAACAAAGACCATCTTCAATGCACTAAAAAGTGGAGTTCCCAATGCCTTTGACTATACCTCTGGAAAGGAACATTTTGTCAGCTTTCCCAAATCAAACACGCCTTTTGAATTTCCCAAATCCCAAAAAGTTGATTTTTTGAAAGGGAGAACCCTCAAAATCGGAAACAAACCTGCCCAAAACTTGGAAGCTTTTTTGGAAAATTCTAAAGCCTTGTCTTTTTTGGTGATTCAAAACGACAGCATAGTCTTTGAAAAATACTACAATGGAGCAGACCAAAACACCACTTCCAATGTGTTTTCTGTCTCCAAGTCTTATGTTGCTTTTACCCTTGCCATCGCAGTGGAAAAAGGGTATCTAAAGATGGATGACAAAGTCCTGAAATTCTTCCCAGAACTTTCGGGCAAAATCCATCCCAATCTCACGGTGAAAAACCTCATTGACATGCGTGCCGAGTTTGATTATGATGAAACTCCACTGGGAACCCTCGGTCGCCCCATGATGATTTTGTATTCTCCAGACATCGACTACCAAGTGCTCAAAGGCATCAAAACTCTAGCTGAGCCAGATACTTATTACCATTACAACAGCAATGCCACCCATTTGACAAGCATGATTATCGCCAAAGCCACAGGGGTTCCTTTCACCCAGTTTTTCAAAGAAAATCTTTGGGACAAATTGCAGATGGAGCATGAGGGTGGATGGCAAACTGATGAAAAGGGCGTTGCCAAAGGTTTTTGCTGTTTTCATTTGACTGCTTTGGATGAGGCGAAAATTGGAAAAGTGTTATTGGACAAAGGGGTTTGGAGAGGAGAACAACTCATTCCAAGATGGTTTGTGGACCAAATTACCACCAACAACGATTGGCAAAGTGGATATTATTATTCCCTTTCGGTTCGCAACAACACCATCAAAATCCCCATGGAACTCTGGGATGGAAAAACCCCAGAAGGAGCCAGAAAAGGAGTAAAAGGACAAGAAATCATCAAAGATAACAAACATTATATGTCTTTTCCATTAGAAGATTCGGACTTTTATCTGGAAGGATTCATGGCCAACAATGTGTATGTGCATCCCAGAACCAAATCCATCATCGTGAGAATGGGAAGCAATGCAGTGGATTATTACAGCACACCTTGGCCTTTGGTGTACAGAGCCATTGCTTTGGGACAAGACAGCATTCCAAACGAAAAACTATTTGTTTCTTCTCCTCATGTTCCTGTTGTAAATGGGGAGCCTACGCTTAAGAAGGGGTATAAATTGCCTGATTAATAACCCTCTGCCCCAACACAGGTTTTGGCCTTCTCTTTTGAATGGAAAACCACAAAAGGTAAGAAGGGTTTTTGTTTAGGGCTTATAACAAAGGGTTATTTTTTCTTTTGTCCCAAAATAGAAATGCTTACAAAAGAAACAAAAATTCATACCCTTAAAAAGGCTTCTGGATACTAAGCCAAAAAAGAGCCAAAAAGAAAAACTCGCTAACGCTCAAACAGTTTCTTTTTTAAGGCTCCTTTTGGGCGTGGCCTAGAAAATGCCTTTTTGGGGCGGGGAAAATTCTTGAGTTTTTAACAATTTTTATTTGCTAAAACCATAGTTATTGATGTTTTTTTGGAAAATCTACTACAAATTCTTCGGGTATATAATACTGCCTATTTAATTCCCTAAAATTAAAGTTATAATAAATAAAATCTCCATATTCAACATTTTTAGACTCTTCCAATAGTCTCAATCCCAATTCTTCATTTTTTGAAACGTATTTTCCGTTTAAATATAAGACTCCTAATAAATACTTAGCTTCAGGGAAATCTTTATCTTTCGAATATACTTTCAGTGCATTTATTGTTTTTTCTAAATCCGTTTTATTTAAGTGATCTAAACTAAAATCCACATCCATTTCTCCATGTAATAAATAATTCCAAAAGATATATCTTGCAGCGTATGTTTCATGTTTTGGACATAAAAGTAGCTTATCAAAGCTCTCCATTGCTTTTTTATCTTTCAAATTATAATAATGTGGTTTATCTTGTAAATGAGCTTGAGTTTCCCAATACAATGTATCACAATTTTCATTTTTAACTTTTTGATTTTCTTTTACCTCTTTTTTACAGCTAAAAAACACAAGAGAAGAGATTGCAATGGTAATAAATCTATATTTTTTCATTCTATTAATATCATTTGCGTTAGGATTTGAATTTGTTTCCAATTCAGGTAAAATGAATGAGATTGTATTTGAGGAAAGATTTTACTATCTCCATAATATAAATATACCAAAACCTAAAATAAGGGTATAAAAAAAGCCCAACGAAGTTGGGCTTAAAAAAGTGGCGGCGACCTACTCTCCCGGAAGAACCAGTACCATCGGCGCAAGTGAGCTTAACTTCTCTGTTCGGAATGGGAAGAGGTGAGCCTCACTGCTATAACCACCTAAGAGGTTTCACAGAGATTCTGTGTATTAGTTAACATAAGAAAAAAAAGAAGTAAAATTAAAAGGCAATCAATCATTTCAAGCGTGTGATGGATAAATCTATGGGTAATTAGTACTACTCGGCTATGACATCGCTGCCTTTACACCTGTAGCCTATCAACGTGGTGATCTCCCACGACCCTTAAAAGAAGTCTCATCTTGTGGTGGGTTTCGCACTTATATGCTTTCAGTGCTTATCCTTGCCAGACGTAGCTACTCAGCGGTGCACCTGGCGGCACAACTGATACACCAGAGGTCTGTCCAACACGGTCCTCTCGTACTAGAGTCAGATCCACTCAAACTTCTCACGCCCGCTGTAGATAGAGACCNGAGGAGCAATATATTTTCCACCAGAAGTTTTGAACATTTCTTTCTTACGGTCTGTAATGTATAGGAATCCGTCCTCATCAAACCTTCCGATATCTCCAGTTCTAAAGAATCCATCCTCTGTAAAGGCTTCTTTGTTAACTTCTTCTAATTTGTAATATCCTTTGGTAACGCTTGGTCCTTTGACAACAATCTCACCATCTTCCTCTATTCTAACCTCTAAATTTTCTAATGTTCTACCTACAGAACCAATTTTTTTCCCATCGTTTTCATAGGTATTGGCAGAGATTACAGGAGAAGTTTCAGTAAGACCATATCCTTCCAAAATAGGGATTCCCGCAGCATGGAAAATACCGTTGAGTCTTTTAGAAAGTGCAGCAGATCCTGAAATCATACTAAGCATACGTCCACCCACAGCTTCTCTCCATTTGGAAAATACTAATTTGTTAGCAATGGCGTATTTGAGTTTGAAACCAAAAGATTGCTCCGCTCTAGGATCGAATCCATCAACCAATCTAATGGCCCATTCTAACATAGATTTTTTGATTCCACCCGCCTGATTTCCTTTGTCTAGAATTTTACCATATACTTTTTCGATAAGTCTTGGCACAACAGTCATAACATGAGGTTTTACCTCTTTCATTTCTTCTCCTAGGTTTTCGATTCCAGTAGAAAAATACACAGAAGTATACTCGTAGTTGTAAAAATAGATTACCGCTCTTTCGAAAATATGACAAATAGGCAAGAAACTTAAAGCAACTCTCTCTCCTTCTTTCAAATGAGACATATCTGGAACACGAGCTGTCATGGCAAGAACGTTAGAAACAATGTTGTTATGGGTTAAGATAACTCCTTTGGGCTTTGAAGAATAATTCTTACTTTTGTGCCTTTACTTAATTTTTAGAAAACGAAAGCAAAATGATTCTTCAAGACCAAGCGTACCGCATTCAAGGCCTTAGCCTGGTGGAAATTACCGAGCAATTTGGAGCTCCACTCTACATTTACGATGCAGAAAAAATCAAGTCTCAATACCTAAGACTTACAGATTCTTTTGCCAAAGTAAAGAAGTTCAAGGCGCACTACGCTTGTAAGGCATTGTCTAATGTAAATATTTTGCGCTATATCGGGAAGTTGGGAGCTGGATTAGATACTGTCTCTATCCAAGAAGTACAACTTGGTCTAAAAGCGGGTTTCAAACCTCAAGACATTATCTATACACCCAATGGCGTATCTCTTACTGAGATTTCCAAAGCCGTAGAATTAGGGGTGAAAATCAACATAGACAACCTATCTATTTTAGAACAATTTGGAAATGCTCATAAAGGAGTACCGGTTTGTGTGCGTATCAATCCGCACATTATGGCAGGAGGAAATAGCAAAATCTCTGTGGGACATATCGATTCTAAATTCGGAATTTCGATCCACCAAACTCCTCATATCAAAAGAATTTTAGATAATACTGGGCTAAAGTTGGCAGGACTACACATGCATACAGGCTCTGACATATTGGATGTAGAGGTATTTTTGCAAGCAGCCGAAATGCTCTTTGATTTGGCCAAAGAATTTCCATCTTTGGAGTACATAGACCTTGGTTCAGGATTTAAAGTGCCTTATAAAGAAGACGATCATTCTACAGACATAGAATATTTGGGAGAGATGCTTTCTGCCCGTTTTCTAGATTTTTGCAAACAAAACAAAAAAGACCTCACCTTGATGTTTGAACCCGGAAAATATTTGGTGAGTGAGTCTGGATATTTTGTGGCGTCTGTAAACGTAATTAAACAGACTACTTCTATGGTTTTTGCTGGAATTGACTCTGGATTTAATCACTTGATTCGACCGATGTTTTATGATTCTTACCATCAAATCATCAATCTTTCTAATCCAAACGGAAGAGAAAGATATTATTCTGTGGTAGGATATATCTGCGAAACAGACACTTTTGGAACCAACCGAAAAATCAATGAAATAACCGAAGGAGATTTGCTTTGCTTTAAAAATGCAGGTGCATACTGCTTTTCGATGGCCAGCAACTACAATTCAAGATTTAAACCAGCAGAAGTCTTTGTGATTGACGGTCAGGCCAAACTCATTCGAAGAAGAGAAACTTTGGAAGATTTATTGCAAACCACCGTTGAAATCTAACAAAAAGTTTTGTGCAAGTATAAATTATATATATATTTGCACCACTTTTAGGAGAAATGGCAGAGTGGTCGAATGCGGCAGTCTTGAAAACTGTTGACTGTAACAGGTCCGGGGGTTCGAATCCCTCTTTCTCCGCTCATCTGCTTTTTGTTCGCACCATGCATGATCCGAAAGAATAGAACTAAGGTTTTCTTGAGCCATGTTTGCCCATCTAGGGTCTGTTTCTAACTTTAATCCGAGCATCTTCTATAAAGGTTTGAATGGGAAAAACACAAATTTACAACATTGTAAAAGCTTTTGTTTATCTTTCCAAAAAATTATTGCTTATGTTTCCAATTGGTGATGACAATGTGAAAGGAGGACCTTTTCCGTTTTTTAGTTATTTGTTTATTTTAATCAATGTGCTTGTTTATTTTGTAATTGAGGTTCCAGCTTTGACTAGCGATAGCACCGCAACCCTATTTTTTGAACAATGGGCAGGTCAGGCTTGCGAGCTCTCAAAAGGTGAATCTTTGATTACTTTGCTCACAAGTATCTTCTTGCATGGAAGCCTGATGCACTTGGGGGGAAACATGATTTTCTTATGGGTATTTGGAGACAACATAGAGTCTACCATCGGTAACCTTAAATTCGCTTTTTTCTATCTAGTTGGCGGAGTAATTGCCACCTATACCCATGTGTTTTTGGCAGGGGCTACCGATTGTACTCCACTAGTGGGAGCCAGTGGCTCGATCGCAGCGGTTTTGGGTGCATACCTTGTGATGTTCCCAAAATCTAGAATCAAACTGTGGTTTATCTTGTTTAGTTATAAGATTTCGGCCATTTTCTTCTTGGGATTTTGGCTCATTCAACAGTTCTCTGGAATAGGCGTTAAAGACATTCCAGGGGGCGGAGACAATGTAGCCTACTGGGCGCATATTGGCGGTTTTGTTTTTGGAATTATCGCTGGCTTTCTATTTAAAGGAACCACAAGACTTGTTATGCTTGAAAATGGAGAGCAAGAATACCACACTTTAGCCTACCAGCCGCACAGATACAACAATAGAGTCAATTTGGCCAAATTCTTTAAAGGTTAATGGGCGAATTTCACTAATTTCGCAAAAACATTTTTTATGAGAAATTTTTTAAGGCTCTTTTTGATTGTGGTTTTTTCTGTATCACTTCGATTGTTTTTTGAGCTTTCGGGTCAGGATGTTTTCTTTTTGAACCTAACCCCCATTGGTGCAATCGCCTTTTTAACGGGAAGCCAAAAAGGAAAACTATCCTATTTTGCCCTACCATTAGGGGTTTTGTTAACCTCTGATTTCCTTTTGGCAAACCTTAAACAAATGCCTTATTGGGATGCTCAATCTGTCTGGACTTACCTTGCCTTTTCGGTGATTTTTCTCTTTGGAATAATGCTAAAAAACAAAAAATACCCATCTAAAATACTCTTTGGAAGTTTGGGTTCTGTATTTATTCACTGGATAATTACAGATTTTGGCGTTTGGGTTTCAACCTTAATGTACCCCAAAACTGCCCTAGGTTTTGTAGAATGCTTGGTGGCCGCTATTCCTTTTGAAATGGCCTTTTTATTTGGTACTGTTTTTCATGTTTCGCTATATCTCGGACTTCAATTTGCCTTTTTAAAGTTTAGAAAAACCCAAACTGTAACTCTTTAATTTTTTTTCATTGGGTAAAAGTATACTATTGCCCTATTTTATTATTGTAATGCCTAGATTTAATTCAATTGTTTGTAGCCTACTATTTTGTTTAGCCGTTTTTTCCAGCTGTAAATCGACCCATAAATCAGGCAATATCCGCGTTGAAAAACCCCAGTGGATTCCCACATCTTACCAAATAGAAAACCAAAGGGTCGAACTGATTTTTGGCAACACCAAAGACGGTGTAAACTCTAGGCAAATGGTTCAGCCAGATTTAATCAAAGCCCTAGAAATTGTACTTGTAAAAACCAACGCAAAACTTCCAGCTAAAGACAAAATTAAATCGCTATATATTTCTTCTACCACCAACGGCGTTCACGCCGATAAAAGCAATCATTATATCGGTACAGCCATTGACATCAGCCGTATCAATGGTGTAAAATTAGAAGTTTTGGGAGCCAATAACCAGGTTACAATGCTTCAAAATGCGATGGAAGATCTCAAAAATGTAAGAGAAAATTACGGCCCAGCCCTAAAAATCAAAACGCTCAAAAACGGTACAAAAAAGGCTGTTTCAGTTTCGGGGCATCAAGACCATATCCATTTTGCGGTACAGTCTCCACTCAATGGAGATTTGTGAATAAAAGAAAGTTTCGCTTATTTGTTGTTTAAAAAATAAATCTCTTTTAGAAACGAAATTTTCTTTTCTTGGTCCCAATCATCAGAGACAACAAGCACATTTAGAAAGTGATTTTCACAATTTCCATATAACATGGTATTTGCTGTTTTGTCTCCGCTTTGCCATACCACGAACTTGGATTCTTTGTCTTCAAACAGAAGTTTAGATTGTAATCCATTTTCGATCATATAATCAAAATCCCACTTAAAATAAGACTTAACGTTATCAAAATCACTATTTTGAGCTTTATAAAAGGAATAACTTTCTTTGGGTCTTTTGGCTATCCCAAGATAAACATTTTCAGAATTCCTGAAAAATTGTTGACCGCTTACCTTCTTGTACTCTAACGCCTGCCAAGTACCTGGTATTTTAATATCTAAACCTTCTAGTTGAAAATAGGTATAGGTGGTTTCTGTGATTTCGGTGGCAGAATTGGTTTTGTTTACTGTAGGTTTGGTCTGGGTACAACCCATGGTTGCCAAAGCAAAAAAGAGTATTATTTTTTTCATGGTTTTGAAATATGCTGGTTTGAATCTTCTTGTTTGAAGTCGACTATTTACGAGGTTTTCTTCACAAATTGGGTGAGAATTACAATGTGTTGGCCTTCTACTTTTCCTTCAATTTGGTCTGGATTGTCATGTACCAGGGTGATTTTTCGAACTGCGGTTCCTCTTTTGGCCGTGAACCCTCCTCCTTTGACCACCAAATCTTTGATGAGAACCACATTGTCACCAGAAAGTAAAACCGCTCCGTTACTGTCTTTATGAACCACAGAGCTAGTAGAAAGCTCTCCTGTAGCCTCTGCCCAAGAAAGGGTGTCTTCTTCCAGATACGCACTTTCAAAAGCTTCTTTGGCCCAATCTACCTCCATGTTTCCCAAACGAAACAAAAGTCTGTACGAGAGTACTTTGGTGGCTTCCTTTTCGCTCCAAATGCTTTCCTGAAGTCCTCTCAGAGAAAAGGCATCCAACTCTTTTTTGTTTTCGATTTGGTCTTTGCAATTTCCACAAACCAGTACATGGTCTTCTGTGTCTTTGTTTTTGAGGGGTTCTACTCCTACTACACTTAGGTTTTCTGTAGATTGACAAATTTCACAGGCTGAAAATTGTTGCAAAAGTCTTCTTTCTATACTCATAGAATTAATTTTAAATAAAAAAAGCAGCCCGCATTAAACGGGCTGCACACACAATTATAAAATATATAAAGTCATCTGATTCTATCTACAGATTTTACAAGCTCCTGGTCTTTTCGAATATGGCGATTCGCCAAAACCAAGCTTCCCATTGCAAAAATGGGCAGCAAGAGCCAAATACCTTTCTCAGGAGCAAAAACTCCTCCAGATAAATTTAGTAAATAAAACACAAACAATCCTATAATCACAAGGTTTAAAACAAAGTTTAGAAGGTTTAATTTAATTTGAAACATTCTATTTTTATACATAAATAGACTCCCTAAACTCAAAAAAGCGCTGGCAGTAAAACCAACCAACAATAGGTTTTTCAGATTAGATTCAGCCAAAAATAAATCAGATTTAAACACCAACAAAGCACCTATTGCAGATATAATAGCCGAAGCAAATAAAAATAGACTTTGAATTCTTTGTATCATGGTAGTTTAAACAAACTTTAAGCAAAAATAATCTTTTTTTTTTGGATCAAAAAAGAAAAATATTATGTAATATTGCATCAAACAAGAAACAATCACCCTTAATTTTTTTGGAGTATTGAACAAGACCTTAGGTTACACCTTGTCTTTTTTGTTAAAATTATAGACTTTATTAAAATGCTGCAAAACCACTTCAAGCAAAGGATGGTTGTGCCAAAAACCCTATAAATTATCAACCCTTAAAACACATTCGTTTGGACATCGAAATTTTAAAAACCAAAAAAGTATTAGAGATTAGAGATATCGCTAAAGCTTTAGGCATTAAAAACTACACCATTACAAAAAAAGAGGATTTGATTTCTCAGATTATCCAAAGAGCACCCAAAAATGGAAATGCACTGAAAGAAACAACTGAGCCACAAAAATCCAATGTCTCCCCTACGCTTTTTGAAAATGAAAACCCTCAAGGAGGAATGGTCGAGAAAAAACGAAGAGGAAGAAAACCCAAAAATTTTCAACAGCCAAACCAGAATCTATCCCAAGCTCCTGAAAAAGAGACTTCAACTGAAAAAAGCTCCCCTGAGCAAAACATCACATCAAGCCCAAGGGAAAACAATCAGTCACAAAGTCAAAACAGAAACCATCCAAGACAAAATACAGGTGAAAGAAACAACCAAAGAGGCCCTATAAAACAAGCAGTCCAGCAAAACGGATCTGAGTCTACCAACAACCCCAATGCTGGTTCGCAAAATGCAAACCAAAGTAGCCAAAGTGGGCAGCCAAGCAAAAGCAGATATCATTCTCCCCATTTTGAGTTTGATAGTTATATCGAAACCATGGGTGTTTTAGAGCTTATGCCCGAAGGTTTTGGTTTCCTTAGATCCTCAGATTTTCACTATTTGTCTTCACCAGACGATGTTTATATTTCACAATCTCAAATCCGTCTTTTTGGACTGAAAACCGGTGATACCATAAGCGGAGAGGTTCGTCCTCCCAAAGAAGGAGAAAAATATTTCCCACTTGTGAAGGTGATCAAAATTAACGGAAGAGACCCAAATGTGGTGAGAGACAGAATCGCATTTGAGCACCTCAAACCGCTTTTCCCAGAAGAAAAACTGAACATTGCTGACAAAAACAGCAACATCTCTACCCGTATTGTAGATCTTTTCTCCCCTATTGGAAAAGGACAAAGAGGAATGCTGGTGGCACAGCCCAAAACAGGGAAAACCATGCTTTTGAAGGACATCGCAAATGCCATTGCCGCCAACCATCCAGAGGTTTATCAACTCATACTTCTCATAGATGAGCGTCCCGAAGAGGTAACCGACATGCAAAGAAGCGTAAAAGGAGAAGTGATTGCCTCTACCTTTGATGAACCTGCCGAAAGACACGTCAAAATCGCCAATATAGTACTGGAAAAAGCCAAAAGAATGGTAGAATGTGGCCATGATGTAGTGATACTACTCGATTCCATCACCCGTCTTGCCAGAGCCTACAATACCACCGCTCCAGCATCTGGAAAAATCTTAACGGGAGGAGTTGATGCCAATGCCCTACACAAACCCAAACGCTTTTTTGGAGCGGCCAGAAACATCGAAAATGGAGGTTCGCTCACCATTATCGCCACTGCACTTATCGACACGGGAAGCAAAATGGACGAGGTGATTTTCGAAGAGTTCAAAGGAACGGGAAATATGGAGCTGCAACTGGACAGAAAAATTGCCAACAAACGTATTTTCCCAGCCATCGATTTGGTTTCTTCTTCTACCCGAAGAGACGATTTGTTGCATGATGAGAAAACCCTACAAAGAATGTGGATACTCAGAAAACATCTCGCTGACATGAATCCACTAGAAGCCATGGAATTCCTACACCAAAGAATTCGCCAGACCCAAAACAACGAAGAATTTTTGATTTCCATGAACGGTTAAAGACCTTCGGTCTATTTGGATATCCAATATTCTTCAAATTAATCTTCATTAAAATGGAAGCAGCACTAATCACCAGCCAAGATTTGGCTCCTTATTTGGAAAAACTCTCGGAAGATACCCCAGCGATTTTTGGAGATATGACTCCCCAGCAAATGGTAGAGCATCTGGAAACCATCTACAACAAAGCCATTTTTAAGGGAAATCCCATTTTGATTTCAGAGGAATCTCTTCCCAAAATGAGAGCCTTTTTGTTTTCGGACAAACCCATTGTTCCTGGATTCAAAACCCCTATGCTCAAAGATGGTCTTCCTCCCTACAAACATCCCACTTTTGCCATGGCAAAAGCGGCTCTTTTGGAAGCTGCCGATACCTTCCACTCCTATTTCAAAGCCAATCCAGAGGAAACCACCAACAACGTTTCTTTTGGTGAGCTCAATTATGAAGGTTGGAACAGGTTTTTTCAAAAACACAACCATCACCATTTTGTGCAATTTGGACTTTTGAAAGGGTAAACCAGCAAAACCATGAATCCAAAAGAGACCATCATCGCCCTTGCTACCCCCAGTGGTGTAGGTGCCATCTCCATTATCAGGCTTTCGGGTGAGGATGCCATAGGGATTGTAAACCAGTTTTTTCAAAGCCAGAAAAAAGGAAAAAACCTGCTGAATCAAAAAAGCCATACCCTTCATTTGGGTTATATCCAAGAAGAAAACCGTTTATTAGACCAAGTTCTGGTGAGCCTTTTCAAAGCTCCTAATTCTTATACGGGGGAAAACGTGGTGGAAATTTCCTGCCATGGTTCCATGTACATTCAACAACAAATCTTGCAACTTTTCATTCAAAATGGAGTGAGAATGGCAGAACCTGGAGAATTCACTCTCAGAGCATATCTCAATGCCAAAATGGATTTGAGCCAAGCTGAAGCCGTGGCAGATTTGATTCAATCCGAATCCGCAGCCAGCCACCAAATCGCTCTGAATCAAATTCGTGGAGGATTTTCTTTGGAAATAGAAAAACTCCGCTCCCAGCTTCTGCATTTTGCCAGCATGATAGAATTGGAACTGGATTTTTCTGGGGAAGATGTTGAATTTGCAGACCGAAAAGAACTTCTCATGTTCAAAAAGGAATCAGCGGAAAAAACACCTTGGTTACCAATTCCAGACATTATGCGGCACTTTCCTCTGCCCTAGAGCTGGTAATCAAAATTGAAGAAGGAATCAGTCTGGACATACCATCAGACCTTATTGCCATGGACATCAGACAATGTATTTTGCATCTCTCAGAAGTAACGGGAAACATCTCAACGGACGACCTTCTGGGCAATATTTTTGGCAGTTTTTGTATTGGAAAGTAATTTACTTTCTTTTGTTTGTTAAGTGCCTGTTTTTGTTGAGTTTCCGTACACTTTTCTTTCTCTTTTTTGTTGCCCAACTCTACTTTTTTACTTATATTTGTTGCCCAGTTGTTGCCCAATTGGCTATTTTGTTGCCCACATATCAGTTTGATGGAAGTCAGGCGAAATAAAGTAGCAACAAATGAGTAGTACAATTAAACTTCCCAAATTCTGCGACCATTGCGGTAAGGCTTTCATAGCCCAAAAGACCACAACGAAGTATTGTGGCCATAAGTGCAACAGTGCAGCCTACAAGAAAACCAAACGAGAAGAAAAAGTAAACGCAGAATTTAAGAACCAACAAAGCAAAATTGTTTCCGCTTCTCCAGTAGTTGCTACTGAAACCCTATCCAACCCGATAGCAGGTAATCACACTAATTTAAGAGAGAAAGAATTTTTAAGCATACTGGAAGTTGCTACCCTTTTGGGTGCAAGCAGATGGACCATTCAACGGATGATAAAAAGTAATCGTTTGCCGGTGGCAAAGCTGGGCAGTCGCACCATCATCAAAAGGGCTTCAATTGATAATTTATTTAACTGATAAGAAAATGAAAGTAACATTAAGACAACGGCTCAAAGGCGATAAAATAAGCCTTTATTTAGAGTACTACTCCAATGGCAAACGCCAATATGAGTATTTGAATTTGTACCTAACACCCGACCCCGAAAAAGGGAAGCTCACCAATGCAGTAAAAGAAGAAAATAAAAAGATACTGGCATTGGCTGAAACCATCCGCAGTAAAAGGCATTTGGAGATACAAAACAGCACTTATGATTTCCACGATAAGGAGAAGCTAAAAACGTACTTCATTATGTATATGGAGGCATTGGCTGAAAAGAGAAAAGACAGCAAAGGGAATTATGGCAATTGGGATAGTACCATAAAGCACTTGAAAAAGTATTGCCCAAGAGATATACAGTTTAACCAAATCAATAAAGCCTTTGTTGATGGCTTCAGGGATTACCTGTTGAAAGAAGCCAGCACCAAAACCAAAAAGGCAATTTCAACCAATACCAAATACAGCTACTTCAATAAGTTCAGAGCAGCACTCAAACAAGCTGTGAGGGATGGCATACTAAAAACCAACCCTGCCGAAATGGTAGATGGCTTGCCACAAGGCGAGCCAGTAAGAGAGTTTTTAACCCTTGATGAATTAAAGACATTAGCCAAAACCGAATGTAAAAACGAGTTGATGAAAAGGGCTTTTATTTTTGCTTGTCTTACAGGTTTACGTTTCAGCGATATTCAGAAATTGAAATGGAGTGAAATGCAACAATCCACCGAGTTAGGGCATTACATCCGTTTCGTACAGCAAAAAACAAAAGGATCTGAAACATTGCCCATATCTGATGAAGCCTATAATTTATTAGGAGAAAAAGGAAAGCCAACCGACCCGGTATTTCCCGATTTGATTTACTCCGATAGTCGCAATGCTGATTTATACAGATGGATGGTAAAGGCAGGTATTGAAAAGCACATCACTTTCCACTGTGCAAGGCACACATACGCCACGTTGCAGCTTACTTTGGGTACTGATATTTTCACAGTATCAAAATTGCTTGGACACAGGCATTTAAAAACAACACAGATTTATGCTAATGTAATTGATGAAAAGAAAACAGTAGCAGCTAACAAAATAAATATTGGCTTATAATGGAAATAAAAATATTGAATAGCATTTTGTTCAAAGAACTTATGCCCTGGACTTTTGATACCAAAGGCACAAAAGCCATCAACGAGAAAATAAAAAAGGTAGGCAGTAAAGAACCTACCACAGAAGCCGAGTTGGTGCAACAGCTTCAGATATTGTTGGCTGATTATTCCGACCTCTCCAAATGGCTCACAAAGCAAAATACAAAGGGTACAAGCACTTTGAAAAACCATTGCTACGCAATAGATTTTCCAACTTACAACGATGCAGTAAGCAAGTTTTATGATGCAGTTATCAGCCTTGAAACACTTCGTGTTTACAATGCTTTTAATACCAAGATGCAGAAGTACAGCAAAAAGGTTGATATAGTGTACCACACCACCATTGCATTAAAGAACATCAAAGCACTTACAGTAAACACAGTTAAGGAGATTAAGGAAAGAGGATTTGAGGAAGCACCTACCGAGCAAAGCTCGTTACCTCATTTTGTATTGCAGTTATTAAGGCAACACCTTACAATTTTATTTTTTGATATACAGGAATTGAGCAAAGCCAGTATTGACAGCCCCACCAGTATTGAAGATTTTTATTTGTTGGATTTGAATTTACCAAAGGCACAGATTAGTGAATTGCAGAAAGTAGAAATTGAAACAGAGAAAGCAGAGAAACCAACCACCAAAGAAAAACTATCATTTGGCTTTAAAGGCACAGAAGCAAAACTGAAATCAGTAATAACATTGCTAAACAATCAAGTTGAGTTCTTGAATGAGAGTAAATGTAGTACCGAGGATTTGGTAACGATACTCACATCAAAAGCATTGACAAGCAAAATGCACAAAGTATATTTCGGTTGCGAAACAGTGCAGCTTAGATACATCATTGATGAACTCAAAAATCATTTCAATAATCTAACTCCAACAGCACTTGAAAAATCTGGTTTGTTTTATACAAAGACCAACAAACTTTTAAAGGCTCAAAATCTGTATTCCAATAAAATTGAAAGCCCCAAAAATCAGTCAACCATTGACAACATAATCAACCAAATGAAATAAAAAATAGTGAGATTAGGGAGTTATCTCAATGAGATATAACACTCTAAACCTTTGCCCCTGCTGCATTGTAGAGTTTTGTTCCATCAATTTTTAAAATATAAAAAGATGGCAACAGAAAATTTAATTCTCGACAAGCTCACAGAAATTGCAAACAAATTAGATGAGCAAAACTTACTGCAAAAAACAGTATTAAACTTCAATGAGGCTTGCACATTCCTTGATGTAAGCCCCTCACATTTGTACAAACTTACAAGTACAAAGAGTATTCCCCATTTCTGCCCACAGGGTAAAAAACTTTATTTCAAGCGTTCCGAGTTAGACGACTGGTTGCAGCGTAACCGTCAATCATCAACCGATGAAATTGATGCTATGGCTACCGAGTACATACTCAAGAACAAACGCAAATAGAATTTTTTAACCGATAAGAAAGAAAAGAAATGGCAAGTAGTACCATATTTAAAAACTTTACTATCCCGGTAGAAAAAAAATCTCTACTGCTGATAGGTAAAGACATTATTTCCGACAAGTACAAAACGGAAGTAGAAGAAATCCGCAATCTTATTGCACAAGGCAATAAGGAGGCAGCTAATGAAAAAAAGAAAACTTTATTAGCTTTTACGCCTTCGGCTGTATTCAGCGAAAAAAGGCAAATGCCTTTTCTTGAAATGTGCAGTGGCTTTGTGCATTTAGATTTTGACAAACTAACACCAGAGCATTTGCAAACTGCGTTTGCAATCATTAGTAAAATCTCTTACACATCACTTTGTTTTATCAGTCCAAGTGGCAACGGCTTAAAAGTATTTGTTGAGGTAAGCACAGAACTGGACCACCACGACATTGCTTATTTGCAAGTGCAGAAGTATTATGAAGATGCCACAGGACTAAAGGCAGACCCAAGCTGCAAAGATGTTACAAGGCTTTGTTTTATGAGCCACGACCCCAACACATACCGAACAATCCAAAACGAGAAATTCATTGTGGCTTTGCCCCAATTCATTAAAGAACAACAATCGCAAACGCCTACGGCTATTGCTCCAGTTGTTCCAATAGAACAGGCAGAACCCGAAGACCTCAACATTACATTTTTATTCAATCAACAAATTCAATTCACAAACCAAAAAGCATCATACACCGATGGAAACAGAAATAATTATATTTATCTGCTTGCTTCTAATTGCAACAGAGTTGGTTTATCGCAATCCGATACTGAAATACTATGTACACAGCATTTTGATTTATCTGAAAGAGAAATTAAGACTGCCGTAAATAGTGCCTATTTACACCACACCCAAGAACACAAGAAGTTTGAACCCAAGCAAAAGGCAACGGATCAAGAGGAAACAAAGCCCGAAGAACAAATGCCTACTTTGCCCGGTGCAGTGTTTGACACAATACCAGAGTTTTTAAAACACATTACAGGAGTAGCCACCACCAAAGAGGAAAGGGATATTTTATTGTTAGGTTCATTGGTTACGTTAAGTGTGGCATTTCCTAAACTCATTGGTAAGTATGGCGACAATCCAGTAAATACAAACCTGTTCATTTTCATTTCAGCCAAAGCATCAGCAGGGAAAGGCATTTTAATTCATTGCAGAAAATTAGTTGAACCCATACACTTAGCATTAAGAAACCAAGCCAAGATAATGAAGCAACAGTTTGAGGTGGATATGCAAGAATACAACGCAAACAAGGGTAAAGATGCCAACACCGAAAAGCCACAGAAACCACCGCAAAAAATGTTGTTCATTCCTGCTAATAACAGTGCAACAGGCTTTTTAGAAATATTGGGTGATAGCGATAAAAGAGGGCTTATTTTTGAAACAGAGGGTGATACCCTTGCTAAAGCATTTAAAAGCGATTACGGAGACTTTAGCGATGGTTTTCGCAATGCTTTTCAACACGAACCTATCTCATACTATCGCAGAACAGACAAGGAATATGTAGAAATTGACAGACCTTGTTTATCAGCTTTACTTTCAGGTACTCCCAAGCAAATTACAACCCTCATTCCAAATGCTGAAAATGGTTTGTTCAGCCGTTTTATGTTCTATGTAATGAATATGAAATTGATTTGGAAAGATGTGTTTGCCTCTAAAACCGAAAACGGTTTAGATGTGCATTTTGAAAAGCTGGGCAACGAGTTTTTCGGTTTGTACCAAACCTTACAAGCCAACCCCGATGTACACTTTTCTTTGACCGCATCACAGCAATTGCAATTCAACCAATTCTTTGAGAAAATGCAAACCTTGTATGTCAATATCCAAGAAGAGGAGATTATAAGTTCAGTAAGGCGTTTGGGCTTAATTGCCTTCCGCATAATGATGATTTTTTCAGCACTCCGTATTATGGAAGATGGAGAAATTACTCAAAACCTAATTTGCAACGATACCGACTTTCAAAACACGTTGGATATGATTACCATACTGGTAAAGCACAGCAGTTATGTGTATTCTCAAATAGCCCAGGAAACCTACAAGCCCAAACCAAAGCACAAGAAAGAGCAGTTTTTAGAAAACCTGCCTTACCATTTCAACCGCCAAACCTATGTAGCCACAGCCCTAAGTTTGGGCATTACAGATAAGTCAGCACAGCGTTACATCAAGGAGTTTAAAGATGCTGATATTATCCAGTACGATGGTCACGACCAGTACACCAATCCCAACGCAAAAAATCCTCAATAGTTCCTATTTGAGGATTTAAGGATATGAGGAGATACCCTCATTATCCTTTTTTGCTTTCCCCCATTGGGGGAATTTCAAGGGGGCTGCCTTTCCTCAAATCCTCATTTCCCCACTTTCTCAAATTTTACTCACTTCTTCTTTTAGTTGTTTTTTCTTTCTTATATTTGCCAATATTTGTCAAGACAATATTATTATAATGGCAACACAGTTTGGTGTACGAATTAGAGAACTAAGAACGAAGCAAAATTTGCTTCTGCGGCAGCTTGCTTCTCAATTGGATGTGGACACTTCTATTATTAGCAAAGTAGAACGTGGCGATAGGCAATTAAAGAAAGAGCAAATCCCATTATTGGCCCAAATACTTAAAGCTGATGTAGAAGAATTGCAAATCCTTTGGCTTGCCGACCAATTGTATAATATGGTTCAAGGCGAACCAATGGCAGACGAAGCATTGAAATCAGTATTAAAAAAACTAAAGTAGTATGCAGCAAATTCAATTAAATATCATTCCGTTTACACCAGTAGCAAGTAAAGGCACTTTCTCATTCTATGGTGAGAAGCAAAAAGGCTTTGCACCTATCTACTGGGGTAAAATTATGGAAAACTTCCCCGAAGGCAGAGAAGCAAAGCATAAGAATTACTATACTGATTTCCAAGCACCGAGAGAAGAGGCAATTACCAAAGAGATAAAGTTTGCTGATGCTATAAACTTTTCACTCCACTATTTCCGCCATTTGGTATTTAATTATTTCAAGAGTATTGAAGGGGCAATTGTGTTTCCTAATTATGTAGATGATATTGAAGTATGGTTTAAAGACCCGTTGCACAAAAACAAAGTATATCAGCTTTACAACAACTTTACTATAAAAGTCCAGTTCAACCAAGTTACTGCAAACGGGTATGAATTTGTAGTAGCCTACAATGGCACTTCTAAAATATTGCACAAAAGCATTTCTGAAATAGCAGATTTTGATACTACCAAATACTGCAATTGTGTTTCCGAATTATGTAGATGATATTGAAGTATGGTTTAAAGACCCTTTGCACAAAAACAAAGTATATCAGCTTTACAATAATTTTACAATTAAAGTCCAATTCAACCAAGTAACTGCAAGCGGTTATGAATTTGTAGTAGCATACAATGGCACTTCAAAAATATTACACAAGAGCATTTCCGAAATAGCAGATTTTGATACCACCAAATACAACCTTGTTAATTGTAACGGCACAGTGTATAAGTATGAGAAGATGCCAGAAGATTTAAGGCAAAACCAAGAAACACTGTACCCAATTTTAAGCAATACACTAAAGAAAGAATTTATCATTGAGAAAGAGGAACTGAAAAAGGAAAACCGTTTCCCAATCTACTTAAAGCATTTAGAGAACTTCTATAATACCTATCTCAATACAGATGCTTTTAAAGCAATGTTCAAGCTCAATAAAGATGGTTTCTACAAAGTACCCAACAACAAAGTATTTGAAACACACCAGAACTCAAACCTATTGGAGTTTAAAGGGGGTAAAACAGAAGTAAACCCAGGCTATGGCATTTGGAAACACAAGCCATTAAAAGCATTTACCGAAGACCACGTTAAACTGTTTTTCATCTATCACAAAGACGATGGCGAATACATAAAAGACACTTTGTATGATTACTTTATAAACGGTTGGCATAAGCCTGTAAATAAGGTTGAAAAGCATATAACAAACCTTCAAAACTACATCAATCAAACCCTAAGCATAGATAAGTCTAAAAGAATAGTATTTGAAAACAAGGAAACTATTTTTGAAGAAGTAGCCGAGCAATTAAAAGAGTTTAACGATACCAGTTCAAGATTTGTGGCCATATACATTAGCCCAATATCAAAAACAGAAAAAGACCACCCACAGCACTTTGCTTATTACAAAATCAAAGAACTGTTATTGAACAAAGGCATATCATCACAGGTGCTTTACAAAGAGCATTTAAGCAAAGAAGATTTCTACTACTTCATACCCAATATTTATGTGGCTTTATTAGCTAAAATAGGCGGTATTCCGTGGCGTTTGGCAAGAGTAAAGGAAGACGAAATAATAATAGGTGTAGGAGCATTTAAACCACAAGGTTCAGCACATAGGTTTGTAGGCAGTGCCTTTTGTTTTAGCAACGAAGGAGTATTTGAAAACTTCGACTGTTTTAGAGAAGATGAAACAGATTTATTGGCAGGATCAATAAGCAATGTAGTTGAGAAATTTATAGAGAAGAACCAAACAGCCAAAAGAGTAATCATCCATTTTTACAAAGAAATATCCGATAAGAAGGAGTTGCAACCCATCCTTAAAATGTTAGACAATTTGGGTGAAAAGGATTTGCCAGTAATTGTTGTAACCATCAATAAGACAGATAGCAAAGAGTTATTA
Source organism: Flavobacteriaceae bacterium (assembly GCA_004359435.1). Classification (GTDB taxonomy): domain Bacteria; phylum Bacteroidota; class Bacteroidia; order Flavobacteriales; family Weeksellaceae; genus PTET01. The sequence continues at coordinate 23,109 of PTET01000002.1, read as the reverse complement.
GGTTTTGATTTGGGCAGTCCGGGTAGAATGCCTCGTAGTGGTAGATATGTAAAAGTTGGCTACAATTCTTACTTGCTATTCAACAATACACGATATGCAGAAGATAGTAAGCTATTCCCGAAAGATTACCATTTCCCAATCAAGGTTTCAATAACAGCCACAAAAGAAGAATTGGTAGAAGATGTAGAAGTAGTAAGAGAATTGATAGACCAAGTATATCAGTTCAGCCGTATGTATTGGAAAAGCATAAGCCAACAGAATTTACCAGTAACAACCAAGTACCCCGAAATGGTGGCAGAAATTTACCCTCACTTTCAAGAGGATAATTTACCAGATTTTGGAAAAAGTAATCTTTGGTTTTTATAATTTTTTATGAGCAATTTAGATTTAGAAAATAAACTTACTCAAAAAGGCATCAACCCCACAGCTATGCGTTTGTTGGTATTAGAAAAACTAAGCCAACAAAAAGCTGCCATTAGCCATAAAGAACTTATTGCCTTGTTTGACAGGGCAGATGCTACTACTTTGTTCAGAACACTCAAAACATTTTTAGAACACAAGCTCATACATACTATTGAAGATGGCACAGGCTTAATAAAGTATGCACTTTGCCAAGAAGGTTGTACTTGTAGCCCTAATGATTTACACAGCCATTTTTATTGCACATACTGTAAGAATACATTTTGCCTTATTGATACGGCAATTCCAGCTATAAGTTTGCCTCAAAACTTTAAGTTGCAAGAAATAAACTTAGTCTTAAAAGGTATTTGTGATAGTTGTTCCTAAACTTTGCAATCCAATTGCATCAAAACTATAGTATTTTGCCTTATTGATACGGCAATTCCAGCTATATTTTTTGACAGAGCAGATAACACTACTTTGTTTAGAACACTTAAAACATTTTTAAAGTATAAACTAATTCATACCATAGAAGATGGAACAGGGCTTATCAAATATGCACTTTGTCAAGAAGGTTGCACCTGTAGCCCTGAAGATTTACACAGCCATTTTCATTGTACCCAATGTAAACAAACTTTTTGCCTTACAGATACTGTAGTCCCAGTTGTGAGTTTACCTAAAAACTTTCATTTACAAGAAATTAATTTAGTGCTAAAAGGTATTTGCGATACTTGCAGCTAAACTTTGCAATTGAATTGCACCTTTTGTATATTATCTTTGCACCAATGAAAGTATTAACATTCATATTGGCTATTTACATATTGGTATTGTCAGCAATGCCCTGTGGTGATATGCACAATGATTGTAATGCTTCAAATGCAAAAACAGAACTTTCTCAAAACCACGACCACCAGCAAGATAAGAATGATTATTGCAGCCCTTTTTGCACCTGTTCTTGCTGTAGTGCTTCTATAGTAGCTTTGGACTTTAAGCCATTTCAACTAAAAAAGCCTGCGGAGTTCTCTATTACCCAAAAACTTACTATCCGTAATTTTTCTTTCGTTTCCAATTACTTTGGCAACATTTGGCAACCGCCTAAAATTACTACTTCTTGTTAATGTATAACAGTTAGTAATTCTCTTCATTTCATTTTACTTGTAGCTTATTTGCCTTCGGCAAATGGCACTGTTATTCATTATTATGTATTGCTCAATTGGTTTTGGCATTCAGCCAATAATCAGTAACAATTAATCTTTAATAATAAAAAATAGTGTTAGATAAAATAATAAAATTCAGTATAAAAAACAAACTCATTATAGGCGTAATGACTTTGTTACTCATTATTTGGGGTGTTTGGAGTGCTTCCAAATTGCCCATAGATGCTGTGCCAGATATTACCAATAATCAGGTACAAATCATAACTGTTTGCCCCACATTGGCAGGGCAAGAAGTAGAACAGTTGGTTACCTTTCCTATTGAGCAAAGCATTGCCAACATCCCCAATTTAGAAGAAGTACGTAGTATTTCTCGTTTTGGCTTATCGGTAATTACAGTAGTGTTTAAAGACGAAGTAAATATTTACTTTGCAAGGCAACTATTAAACGAAAAACTCAAACAAGCCGAAGAAAGTATCCCAAAAGGCATTGGTAAGCCAGAGTTAGCCCCAGTAAGTACAGGGCTTGGCGATATTTACCAATATATTGTTCACCCCACCAAAGGCAACGAAAATAAATACACAGCCAAAGATTTACGTACTATGCAAGATTGGATTGTTCGTAGGCAGCTTAATGGCACTCCAGGTATTGCCGAAGTAAATAGTTTTGGTGGCGAATTAAAACAGTACGAAGTATCAGTAAATCCCAATCGCCTAAAAGCTATGGGTGTAAGCATTCCAGATATTTTCAAAGCATTAGAAAAAAATAACCAAAATACAGGCGGGGCTTATATTGATAAAAAGCCAAATGCTTATTTCATTAGGGGCATTGGTTTAGTTACCTCTTTAGAAGATGTTAAAAATATTGTAGTCAAAACCACAGGCAGCATACCAATTTTTATTAAAGATGTTGCAGAAGTAAAATTTGGTAAAGCAATACGCTATGGTGCTATGACCTTTAATGGTGAAGTAGATGCGGTAGGTGGTGTAGTAATGATGTTGAAAGGCGAAAACAGTAATGAAGTTGTACAACGCATCAAAGCAAAAATACCTACCATTCAAAAGTCGTTACCAAATGATGTAATTATAGAACCTTATTTAGACAGAAGCGATTTAGTAGCAAGAGCCATCAGCACAGTAGAAAAAAACTTAATTGAAGGTGCTTTAATTGTCATTTTTGTTTTAGTCCTTTTCTTGGGCAATTTTAGAGCAGGTTTAATTGTAGCATCTGCCATTCCTTTATCAATGTTGTTTGCATTAGGCTTAATGAATGTATTTGGTGTAAGTGCCAATTTAATGAGTTTGGGTGCTATTGATTTTGGTTTAATTGTAGATGGTGCTGTAATTATTGTAGAAGCCACATTGCACCATTTAGGTTTAAGAAAATCAATGAATAAATTGACACAGACCGAAATGGATAATGAAGTATTTGTATCAGCGTCAAAAATCCGTAGCAGTGCAGCCTTTGGCGAAATTATTATTTTAATTGTTTACATTCCCATTCTTTCTTTAATTGGGATAGAAGGTAAAATGTTTCGTCCTATGGCTCAAACAGTGGGCTTTGCAATCTTAGGAGCATTAATTTTATCATTGACTTATATTCCTATGATGTGTGCTTTATTCCTACCCAAATTAGTAAGCCACAAAAAAACTATTAAGTAGCAGTGCAGGTGCAGAGGTTCAAAAACCATTAGCCACAGTTGTAATTGGCGGTTTAATAACTGCAACTTTCCTTACACTATTTGTATTGCCTTTACTATACATCATTTTTAATACTAAAATTTCATTGACAAGAAAACCTAAAATGAAAAAGATAACAACAGCAACCACTATATTATTTTTATTGTTTGCTATAAATACAAATGCTCAACCAGTTAAGCAAATAACAATTGATGAAGCAATCAATATAGCAATTCAAAACAACCAATCTGTAAAAGCAAGTAGTATTGATATTCAAGCCATAGAAAGTTTAAGAAAAACAGCAAATGAATTACCCAAATTAGATTTTAATACACAGTTAGGGCAATACAATAGCATTAAGTTTGACAATGCTTTTCAGCTATCACAAACCATACCTTTCCCTACATTGTTTGGTGCTAAAAAAGAGTTGATAAATGCCGAAGTAAAAGCAAAGCAAATACAACAACAGCTTACCATTTACGAAATCAAAAATCAGGTTCGCAGTCTATTTTATCAAATAGAGTATTTGCAATACAACAAACTAAAATTACAAAGCTTAGATAGTTTGTACAATGAGTTTATACGTGTAGCCAATTTGCGATACAAAACAGGCGATACAAAAAAAATTGAAATAAGCACAGCTGAAACTAAAAAGGGTGAAATCAATTTATTGGCACAGCAAAACCAAGTGTATTTACAAAATGCTTATCAAAGTCTAAAAACAATATTAAGTTCCAAAGACAGTATTACAATTGTGTCATCTCAAACTTATACGCCTTTACAAGTAAATAGTTTGATAGATAGCAATGCCATAACAAGCCACCCAATGCTACAATCTATTTATCAAAATATGCAAATAGCAGAGCAAACAAAAAATGTAGTAAAAGCACAAGGTTTGCCCGACTTCAAAATTGGTTATTCCAATCAATCACTTATAGGCTTTCAAAACATAGATGGTGTAGATAAATACTTTGGTGCAGGTAATCGGTTCAATGTAGTAAATATTGGAGTAGCCATTCCATTAACTTTTGGTGCTACCAAAGCCCGTATTAAAAGTTTAGAATACCAAAAACAAAGTTTGCAAACACAAGCTGAGTATCAAAACACATTGCTCAATACAAATTTGCTGAACGCTTTAACACAATACCAGCAAGATGTACAGCAGTATAACTATTACAAAATACAAGCCTTACCCAATGCTGACAATATAGTAAAAGCAGCACAATTAGGTTATCGTACAGGTGATATTACTTATGTAGAGTATTTGTATGCACTGCAAACAGCCACAGATATTCAGTTAAAGTACTTGCAATCCATTCAGCAAATCAACCAAACAGTTGTAAACATCAATTCAATAATCAATAAATAATTAAAAATATGGCATTCAATATAAGTAAAACAATAGGTTCAGCAATCATACTTAGTATATTGCTTTCAGCTTGTGGCGGTAAGTCAGAAAAAGATACCAATAGCCAAGTTGCTAAAGAAGAAAAAACAGAAGTAAAACCACAACTAAAGCAAGAAGCTACACCTACAATTGCAGCACTCACTACTGAGCAAATTAAAACTGTAGGTATTACTTATGGCACTGTAGAAATGAAAGAACTTACAGCTACCATAAAAGCAAATGGAAATCTTAAAGTACCCAACAATAACAAAGGAAATGCTACTTCTTTATATGGAGGCGTTATAAAATCTATCAATGTTCAAATTGGTTCATCAGTTCGTAAAGGGCAAGTAATAGCCACTATTGCAAATCCACAGTTTATACAATTGCAAGAAGAATACTTAACCACTGCAAGTAAAATAACGTTTGCAGAGCAAGAACTTACAAGGCAAAAAGAACTCAACGAAGGCAATGCAGGTGCAAAGAAGAATTTACAAAGTGCCGATGCCGAATTAAGAACTTTGCTTACTCGTAGAGCTTCTTTACAACAGCAAATACAGTTAATGGGCATTAATCCTAATAATGTTTCCAATAGCAATTTACAATCAGCTTTATTGGTAACAAGCCCTATTAGTGGCACTGTAAGCAATGTATTTGCAAAAATTGGTTCTTATGTAGATGTTGCCTCACCTGTTGCAGAAATTGTAGATAATGGATCATTGCATTTAGATTTGAATGTATTTGAAAAAGACCTGCCATTACTTAAAGTTGGGCAAACCATACATTTTACCTTAACCAACAATCCTACTACAGAATACGATGCAGTAGTATATAGTATTGGGACTGCATTTGAAAACGATAGCAAAACCATACCAGTACATTGCAATGTAAAAGGCAATAAATCAGGGTTAATTGATGGAATGAACATTACAGGTATTGTTAGTTTGAATAATGTAACTACACCAGCAGTACCTACCGATGCTATTGTAGAAGCCGATGGTAAATACTATATTTTTATAATAACAGATAAAGAACCCGAAGAACACCACGAAGAAGGCGAAACAGACCACAACCATAAAGAAGCCGAAAAAGGGAAAGAAAAAGAGCCTAAAAACACTACCAACTTTGAAAAATTAGAAGTAGTGAAAGGCGTTTCTAATATGGGCTACACAGCCATCACATTTGTAAACGAAATTCCTAAAGATGCTAAAATAGTAACCAAAGGTGCTTTCTTTATCAATGCCAAATTAACCAATACAGGCGAACACGAAGATTAAAAAATAAAATTATGACTTGGTTGCAAATATATTTACCCATCTATTTATTGCTTTATATTCTTGTTGCATTTATAGTACCAACTTATCGTACTTATAAACAAACAGGCATAAATCCGATTACTTTTGGTAAAAATGATAATGCCCACGATTACATTGGGTTTATTATGAAAGTTTTGATAGCATTACTATTTTTTGCTGTGCTGATTTTTTCTTTTTCTCAAAGAATATATCAATATCTAAATCCTGTTCTTTATTTACAAAATTCTGTAACACAGGGTATCGGTATCGCCTTAATACACCTTGCTTTGATTTGGATAAGCATTGCACAGTATCAAATGAGTAACAGTTGGCGTATAGGAATTGATGAATTAAATAAAACTGCGTTAGTTACAAAAGGTATCTTTTCAATAAGTAGAAATCCCATTTTTTTAGGAATGATAATAAGTGTAATGGGTTTATTTTTCATAATACCAAATACACTAACATTTTGCTTAACAGTTACAACATACATTGTAATTCAAATTCAAATTCGTTTAGAAGAGGAATTTTTAGAAAGACTACACGGTCAAGAGTATATAAATTATAAAATTAAAACAAGAAGATTATTATAAAATGGAACATAAACATATCTACGATGCACAAGGCAAACAACTTTGTTGCACACTTGAACAAAAAATAAATAGCAACACATCAAATGTATTGCAGGGTGTAAATCCACAAAATGACCATAACCATACAGAGCATTCATCAGCAAAAAACAATCTATTAAGTGAGTTTAAGTTGCCTATAATTTCTCTTTGCTTATTACTCATTGCAATTGCTTTTGATAATTGGTTTCCTCAAACTTGGTTTAAAGGTTGGGTTCGTATTATTTGGTATGTAGTGGCGTATGCACCTGTTGGTTTACCAGTATTAAAAGAAGCGTTTGAAAGCATTGCTAAAAAAGAGATATTTTCAGAGTTTTTATTAATGTGCATTGCCACAATTGGGGCATTTGCCATAGGCGAATATCCCGAAGCTGTGGCAGTAATGTTGTTTTATGCAGTAGGGGAAGTGTTTCAAACATTAGCCGTAAAAAGAGCAAAGGCTAATATAAAAACTTTGCTTGACCAACGACCAGACGAAGTAACCATTTTAGAAAATAATCAACCCAAAACCATCAAAGCAGAGACAGTAAATATTGGTGATATTATACAACTAAAGCCAGGTGAAAAATTAGGGTTAGATGGAGAACTATTAACCGATAATGCTTCTTTTAATACAGCAGCACTTACAGGAGAAAGCAAACCCGATACTAAAGCAAAAGGCGAAACTGTTTTAGCAGGAATGATAAACCTCAACACAGTTGCACAAGTAAAAGTTACAACAGCTTACACCGATAGCAAGTTGAGTAAAATTTTAGAATTGGTACAAAATGCCACAGCTCAAAAAGCACCCACCGAATTATTTATAAGAAAGTTTGCAAAAATATATACACCAATAGTAGTGTTATTGGCAGTCCTCATTACTGCACTTCCTTATTTTTTTGTAGATAATTATGTATTCAGTCAGTGGTTATATAGAGCATTAGTATTCTTGGTAATCAGTTGCCCTTGTGCATTAGTTATAAGCATTCCGTTAGGTTACTTTGGGGGCATTGGTGCAGCCAGTAAAAACGGTATTTTGTTTAAAGGCAGTAACTTTTTAGACATCATTGCAAACATTCAAAATGTAGTGATGGACAAAACAGGCACAATGACCGAAGGAGTTTTTAAAGTACAAGAAGTAATCTTGAATCCTGAATTTAATAAAGACGAAATTCTGCAAATGGTTAATGCTTTAGAAAGTCAAAGTACACACCCAGTAGCTACGGCTATTCATAATTATGTAGGTAATGTAGATAGCGATATTAAATTAGAAAATGTAGAAGAAATATCAGGACACGGATTAAAAGCGTCAATCAACAACAAAGAAATATTAGTAGGAAATTTTAAGCTGATGGATAAATTCAGTATTGAGTACGATATTGACCCAACCACCATAGTTTACACTTTAATAGCCATTGCTTATGATAAAAAGTATGTGGGCTATTTAACCATTGCCGATAGTATTAAAGAAGATGCACAACTTACCATTGATAAGTTAAAAGCATTAAATGTAAGTACTATAATGTTAAGTGGCGACAAATCAAATGTTGTGCAGTTTGTAGCTAATAAATTAGGCATTACAAATGCTTTTGGCGATTTACTGCCCGAAGACAAAGTAAATAAAGTAAAAGAACTAAAAGCCAAAAATGAAACAGTAGCCTTTGTAGGTGATGGTGTAAATGATGCACCAGTAGTAGCATTGAGCAATGTAGGTATAGCAATGGGTGGTTTAGGCAGTGATGCTACCATAGAAACAGCAGATGTAGTAATACAAGACGATATGCCTTCAAAAATTCCAATGGCAATAAATATAGGTAAACAAACTAAAAAAATTGTTTGGCAAAATATCATACTTGCATTTGCAGTAAAAGCAATCGTATTAGTATTAGGTGCAGGTGGATTAGCTACAATGTGGGAAGCTGTATTTGCAGATGTTGGAGTAGCATTATTAGCAATTCTAAATGCAGTACGAATACAACGAATGAAGTTTTAACCCCCAAGCCAACCCACAAATATTAATTTAACAGTATTTAGATAAAATAAAAACAGTAAATTTGATTTTTAAATTATGATGTCAAGATTATTTTACATAGTATTAATATCTGTTTTTGGTTTCTTTGCGACACCAACGCTGTCTTATGCTTGTGGAACAAAATCAGACCAAACAGAAAAATCTTGTTGCAAAAAATCTGAAACCGAAAAAGACAGCAAAAAAGACTGTTGCAAAAGTCATAAGTCTAAAAACGACAAAGACAAAAATGGTTGCGATGGAAAATGCAATAATTCAAATTGTAGTTGCCCAACCAATCATTGTGCTTTTACAATACCTTTTTGGATTGAAACAAAAGTAAAAACTTACTTTGCTGAAAGCAAAAAAATAAAAAATTACTACAACGAAAACTATCTTTCTGATGGTTTTGTATCTATTTGGACACCACCTAATATAGGCTAATTTCTTACCTTGACAGCCATAGGTTCGTCTAATCGAAAGCAAATTCCTTGCTTTCAAATTCAATTATTTAAAAAATTTAAATTTTCAAAAAATGAAATCAATAAAAATATTGATGGCAATAACTGTATTGCTATCGTTCACAGCTTGTAATGCACAAATCAAAAACGCTAAAACCGAAAGCGTAAAAATATTCGGCAATTGCGAAATGTGTGAAACAACCATCGAAAAAGCAGGAAATCTTAAAAAAATAGCCAAAGTAGATTGGAACAAAGACACCAAAATGGCAACCATTACCTACGATGCAAAAAAAACTAACCAAGATGAAATATTAAAACGAATTGCATTGAGTGGTTATGACAGCGAAAAATTTCTTGCCCCAAATGATGTGTATGCAAAATTGCCTGAATGTTGCCATTACGAAAGAAAAGCACAGACAGTTGCAAAAGTTGAAACACCTAAAAAAGACACGGCTAAAACGGAAGTGAAAGAAGACCATTCAGCACACAGCCATTCTGCTATGACAGAAGCAAAGCAAGATATTCCACAACTAAAAGCAGTTTTTGATAATTATTTTGCCGTAAAAGATGCCTTGGTAAAAACTGACGGAAATGCTTCATCTGCCAAAGCAAAAGAATTGCTAACGGCAATTAATGCTGTAAAGATGGACAAATTAACAACCGAAGAACATACAGTTTGGATGAAAGTAATGAAAGATTTGGCGTTTGATGCCGAACATATAGCGGACACAAAAGATGCCTCACACCAAAGAGACCATTTTATGTCACTTTCAAAAAATATGTATGCTTTAATGAAAGTTTCAAAAACTGAAACACCTACATATTATCAATTTTGCCCAATGGCAAACGATGGTAAAGGTGCAAATTGGTTGAGCAAAGAAAATGCGGTGAAAAATCCTTATTACGGCTCACAAATGTTGAGTTGTGGTAAAACAGTAGAAACAATTAAATAATAATTGATAAGGTGTAGTCTTCGGCTACACCTTATTTTTAATTTTATAAAAAATGACACATACATATAATTTAACAGGAATGACCTGTACAAGTTGCGAAGCCAAAGTGAAATCGGCTTTGCTAATGTTAGAAAATGTAACTAATGTAGAAGTTTCAAAAGATGAAAATTCTGCTACAATTACAATGGATAAGCATATTGCTTTATCTGATTTACAAAAAGCATTGCCAGAAAAATATCAAATTTCAGCAACCAACCACAACGAAATGGCAGAACAAACCAAAAGTTGGTTTGAAACCTATAAACCTATTTTATTGATATTTTTTTATATCAGTTTAGTAACGATTTTGTTTCAATTTAAAAATGAAAATTTTAATTGGATGCAAGCAATGCAATATTTTATGGCAGGTTTCTTTTTGGTATTTTCGTTTTTTAAATTATTGAATTTAAAAGGCTTTGCCGAAAGCTACGTAATGTACGATGTGTTGGCAAAAAAAGTTCCAGTTTGGGCTTATTTATACGCTTTTGTAGAATTGGCTTTGGGCATTGCATATCTTATCAATTTCAATCCAATTATTACAAATACCATAACATTTGTAGTAATGAGTATTAGTATTATTGGTGTTTTGCAAAGTGTTTTAAACAAAAAGAAAATTCAATGTGCTTGTTTGGGTGCAGTTTTTAATTTACCAATGAGTACAGTAACGATTATTGAAGATGCTTTAATGATTGTAATGAGTGGAATAATGATTTTAAAAATGATTTAAACAAATGAAATTCTTAAAATGGATAATCAAAAAAATATTTATAAAAAACTGTTGCCGATAGCAATATTGCTATTGACAACTACAAATACATTCGCCCAAAAAGTAGTACGTTATGACCTATATGTAAAAGATACTTTGGTAAATTTTGCAGGGAAAGAGAAACGAGCTATTGCGGTAAACGGACAAATTCCTATGCCAACTTTGACTTTTACCGAAGGCGACACAGCGGAAATTCACGTTCATAATTTGCTCAAAGAAGAAACTTCTTTGCATTGGCACGGTTTATTTTTACCCAACAAAGAAGATGGTGTTCCCAACCTTACGCAAATGCCAATTAAGCCAAACACTACCCATATTTATAAATTTCCAATTATACAAAATGGTACACATTGGTATCATTCACATTCAGGATTACAAGAGCAAATTGGAATGTATGGCAACTTTGTAATGCTTAAAAAAGCAGACGATAAAACATTTAGAAATGGAATTGATGATTTACCGACCTTACCAATAGTTTTAAGCGAATGGACAAACGTAAAACCTGAAAACATTCACAGAATGTTGCATAATGCTAACGATTATCCTGCGTTGAAAAAAAATTCCGTTCAGAGTTATGGCGAAGCCATCAAAGCAGGACATTTTAAAACCAAACTCAAAAACGAATGGAAAAGAATGTTGGCAATGGATGTAAGTGATGTGTATTATGAAAAAATATTGATGAACGGTAAACCCAGTTCTGACTTAAAAAGCATTGACGGCAAGGAATTAAAAGCAGGCGATAAAGTTCGTTTAAGAATTTCAAACGGTGGAGCTTCTTCCTATTTTTGGCTTATGTATGCAGGTGGAAAAATTACGGTTGTAGCGAACGATGGAAACGATGTAGAACCCGTAGAAGTGGATAGATTAATTATTGCCGTTTCTGAAACTTACGATATTGTTGTAACTATTCCAGCCGAAAATACGGCTTTTGAGTTTTTGGCAACTACCGAAGACCGAACCAATTCAGCATCAATGTATATTGGTAATGGCATTAAGCAATTACAATCGCCCCAACCAAGATTGAAGTATTTTGAAGGTATGAAAATGATGAACGATATGATGAAAATGAATGGCGACCTTGACGATATGGGAATGAATATGAGCCTAAACCAAATGGATATGAATGTGGTAATGTATCCAGAAATTACAGGCGACAGCAAACCCAAACAAAGCGAAAACGACCCAAATCGCTACAATNAAAATTTTGATTAAGAAAGGCGAAAATGTTAAAATGATAATTTACAATGGCTCTATGATGCGACACCCGATGCACCTGCACGGACACGACTTTAGGCTCCTAAACGGACAAGGCGAAAATGCACCACTAAAAAACATTGTGGACATTATGCCAATGGAAACCGACACTTTGGAATTTAACGCAAATGTAGAGGGCGATTGGTTTTTTCATTGCCACATTTTGTACCATATGATGAGTGGAATGGGTAGAGTTTTGAGTTATGAAAATCAAGCACCAAATCCATTAATTCCCAATCCTAAATTGGCACAAAGACAATTATTTGCGGATGATAGAAAATTTCATTTTATGGCAGAGAATGATTTTGCCACCAACGGAAACGATGGAATGGCGATGCTTCAAGGCACACGTTGGAGCATCGGCACAGAATGGCGTTTAGGCTATCACGATATGCACGGTTACGAAACTGAAACACATATTGGACGGTACATAGGGAAAATGCAATGGCTTATGCCGTTTGTTGGTTTTGATTGGCGTTATAGAAAATTAGAAACCGATGCAATAGGAAATATTGAAGGGGAAAAAAACTTGTTTGGTCAAACTAACACCAAAGACAACAGACGACAATTTAGTTTAGGAGTTGCATACACTTTACCAATGATGGTAATTTTACAAACTGAAATTTACCACGATGGAAATTTACGAGTTGTAATTGCCTGCAAAAATTCAGATGATATGGATTTTTACAAAACCCTTTCTTTCGGCTTGTGGAAGGCAAAGCATTTTCATCAGTTCCTCACTGGTTCAGTTATTCCATTTATCCGCATCAGTGATTTTAAAAGCACCATTAAGGCACAAGCCGAAGCAGTGAGCAAAGATAAATATGCCTTTGTGCAGGATGTCCATAAAGTGAAGCTGATAGAACGAAAAGAAAAGCAGATGTACGAAACATTGGCACTCTTAGCCGATGTAAAAAAAGCAATGATGTACAGGCACTTTAAAAGGTAGCCGTAGTGGCTGCCATAACCTGGGGAAATGCTTTTGCACCATAAAAAATTTATATGCAAAAGTAGCAAGGGGGGCAGACGCACAAAGCCAACACTAAAAAAACCAAAAGACTACGGCATAAACACAAAGCCAACGCACAAGGCTATCATTTATTCCGTTTCCTTTTGGTTTTTTTATCCCCCTTGCTGTGAGAAGCATATAAATTATTTCATTATGCAAAATCATCCACGTATTTCAGCAGGCAGCCAGTTAGGCATTTGTCCTTTTACTCCGCAGGTTCTCCATCAGCACTTGCAGCTTTCACCTTTTGCTTACCAGCGTTACATCCGCAGGTCTCGGTTAGCCCATCAGCCAGTTTTTGGCATCAAGGTTTATCAGCTTCCTTGTGGTTGTTTCGTTTGGTGTTATCCATCAGGTGTTCGTGAGCTTTCAGCATTGCCCTTTTAGGGCTTTGCTATTGCTTTAAAACAAGAAGCCCCACCACAAGGGCAGGGCTTCTATTTAACCGATAAGAAAGAAAGCTATTAGGCTAATTCAACAATGTTTAACACGTTGTAAGCACCATTTTTTAACGAGTATTGAATACCGTTTACTTCTTGGAAAAATTCAATCGTCAAGAAATAAAGTTTTGTACCTGCACCGGCTGGAACAGCAGCAGGAATTAAATTGAATGGTGTGTTAGTGCCATCAATTGCCAAATTTTGCACTGGGCTGTATTCAATTGCACTCACTTCATTTACAAAATCCACATCAGCAAACGCAGATTTAAAACTAACGTGGGTTGCTCCAGTAGGGTAGTAAATATCATTGATAGGAGTGAATGCAGGGAAAGCAATATCACCAGTACCAGTGTTTACAGTGAACGGTGCAAATATTACACTACCCAAAGTTGCACTATCATTGAAATCAAAACCTTTCAACAAGGCTTTTGCCATCGGGTCCGCAATTCCGACACCTACATTTCTTTCACCTCTTGGAGAAGTGGCATCGTAGTTTTTAATCTGTGTCATTATTTGCGTTAAACGACTTGTAACACGGTTGTCACTTGCGTTCATCATCAAATTACGAACAGCATTGCGGAGTAATTTTCCAGCACTTGCAGAGCTTCCAAATTCGCTACCGTTTTCACGTGTACGTTGGAAGTTAGGATCATTGGCTATTCTGTCACCAGATACACCACTTTTTGTTTTCACAAGATGTCCATCCTGTGTTTTGTAGAAGGTAAGGTTATCCAATGTACCTTCTATTTTTAGTAAGCCTTTTAATCTTGCCATTTTGTTATTTATTTAAATTGTTAGTAATTACTTTTTTGTTGCGATACAGCCTTTACAAAACCTGTATCTGTTTCTTGCATTATACTTTCTGAATATCCAGGGCGGACAAACTTTTTCAGCCCCACATTCCCAAAGTCCTTTTCTTTCGCTTGATGCTTTCCGCATCAAATCTTCAAGCCTTGCATCAGTATCAAAATTGATGTAGTGCCAAGCCCAACCATTTGCAATTAGTATTTCATCCAGTCTTTGCCCATCCACATATACCATTGCCAATTCTCTACCGTACACATCAGTGTTCAATACTTCAAACTTTACCACTTTACCAAGTATCAAGGCTTTTACATTGAGCCAAGAGTTAAAACCCCAGTGTTGATTTAGTTCGGGAGCATCAACATTTAATAACCTTATTGTATGCTCCTTTGCAGTCGTTTTAAGAACGTATGTATCGCCATCCTTAACTTTCATCACCCTTGCTTCTTCTTGCGAAAAAGCGGCTGTAAAAGCCGTTAAAAACAAAACCGATACAATTATTTTCTTCATCACGATACAAAACTATAATGCTTTATAAGGCTCTACAAATAACCACTTCCGACATTTCCGTTATTGCCACATTATTCCAACAAACACACTTTTACCACTCACAAAAACATATTATCTTTGCAATGTTTACTTTATACCTGATGTATGGATAGAGTATAAAAAGAGTATTAGTTAAATGAATAGACTGTGTATTTATCCGAAAGACATTCAGATAATCACAGGCAAAAGCGACAGATATGGTAGATACCTTATTAAGAGGATTAAAGAGTACTTCAACAAGGAGCAACACCAAGTTGTTACCGTTGAAGAGTTCTGCCAGTATATGGGCTTACAATTGGAAGCAGTTGTTAGTCAATTAAGATAGTGTAAAAACTTATCTTCGCCTTTTGCTTATGATAAGGACAAACACACTCTACACTAAACTAAATATTTTCTTTTCTTTGTGCTGTACTTGCACTTGTTTTAGTGGGTTTTGTTGCCCAGTTGTTGCCCAAATAAATACGCAACCTCTGAAACCCTTTATAGATAGGGCTTTACATTTTCACTTAACAATTTGTATTGGAAAGTAATAAATAAAACCAAAACCCTTCTTCTCTCTTTTTCTGTTTTCCCAAAAAGACAAGGCAAAGCTATAGGTTCTCCCAAATCTCTATGGGTAAAGCCCCACGAGATTTCCTCTTGCCATGCCAAAACACAGCTTTTGGCCTTCTCTTTTTAAATGAAAACCACAAAAGGTAAGAAGGGTTTTTGTTTAGGGCTAAACAAAGGGTTCATTTTTCTTTTGTCTTGGAAACAATAGAAACAAAAATTCATGCCCTCAAAAAGGCTTCTGGCCACTAAACCAAAAAAGAGCCAAAAGAAAAACTCGCTAACGCTCAAACAGTTTCTTTTTTAAAGGCTCTTTTTGGGCGTGGCCTGGAAAATGCCTTTTTGCGGCGGTCAAAAACGGATGAATACTCACCAAACGCTCGTGCATTTCAGCGGCCAGAATCACGGGATGCATATATTTCCGCTGGCGATTGTAATGAATGAAATAATCTTCCATCATTTTTTCGAGCAAAAATGGCTGAGGTGGCATATACTCCGAACCACCAATACTAACCGGAACTTTACGGTAAACCCC
The DNA here is from genome assembly GCA_004359435.1 of Flavobacteriaceae bacterium. Taxonomy (GTDB): domain Bacteria; phylum Bacteroidota; class Bacteroidia; order Flavobacteriales; family Weeksellaceae; genus PTET01. Next base: position 7,220 of record PTET01000002.1, on the reverse strand, counting down.
AGCATTTTCTGAATCGATGGTTTTTAGAATCAAGCGATGCAAATCTAAAATCGAACGTTTGTCTAAAGATTCTTTGTTAAGAATTAAGTCTTCCAAAAAATCTATGGCCTCCGAATGATTGATAGCCTCCAGATGCTCACGCATGCTTTTTCCACTTATCGTCACCCCTTCTTTCACTACCAACTGGGTCTCTTGCAATGACAATGTATTGCCTTCTATCCTATTCGAATCATAGGTATACTTTAGTGCGAAATATTCTTTTAGCTTTGTCAACTGTGTTCTATTCAATGGCCTATTTTTTTGCCACTCCTTTTTAAGTTCGTCCAAAATCCGCAATTCTTCCTTACTAAGATACGCAACTCTAGACTCCGCTACCATGAAAATTTCAGAGACATTATCCTCATACATCACCAAATTGGCAATTTTCTCGGCAAGCATCTGACGACGTAATTGCCTCAACGGAATTTTATAGCCATCTGCCAAGGCAATAATGTGATTTTCGGAAGGGTTTCTTTTGCCAGATTCATATTTAGACAGCAAAGCCTGGTCAATTCCCGTATTAGATGACATTTCTTGAATCTTTAGCCCTAAATTTGTTCTTTGATTTTTTAATGTTTCGGAAATCATAATTATGACAAATTTTGACATGACAAAATTAGTCATATTTTTTGAAAAATAAAATTTTGCCTAAATATGTTTCAGCCTGACAAACAAATTTTACTAGAAATTGTAAAGATGCAGATGCCTTTTGGAAAATACAAAGGGACGGTGTTATGCGATTTACCGATTAGTTACCTCGAATGGTTCCTCCGAAAAGGTGGATTTCCACCCGGAAAATTAGGAATGCAACTTTCTACTGTTTACGAAATCAAAAGATGTGTATAAGAGACAGCCTATGAGTACCGTTACTATTA
>PTET01000002.1:0-5907 GCA_004359435.1 Flavobacteriaceae bacterium | reverse complement strand
GAAATCATACCCAACACACACAAAAGAACACTTTTTAATTTAATCATAAATTTAATATTTTCGTTTATGTTTGTATTTACGAGCGGTGCTTGCTTGCCGTTGCCTCAAACTTTGAAATTATTCACAATATTACTCCCATCGTATCCTCTACCAATTCAATCAATTTTCGCAAAATATCCAATATAAGTACTTAAAATTATACACTTAATTTAAAATTCAGCAATTAAATTTTCCTTGAATCGCCTTCATTCTCTACTGCATTTTTTTTTGAAAAATCAAGCAATACTCATTTTTAATATGTCGACCACAGCATTTGCATCAATATCTTTGTGTTCTCCAGCTTTTATGCCGCGACTTTCAAACCGCTTACTTATTTCGATTAAGGTTTCCTCCCCTATTCCATAAATTGAGGCTTTGGTTGGAATACCAAGACTTTCATAAAAACCAATAGTTCTTCGAATTGCGGCCTCCGCCAATTCCTCATCGGTGCCACTTTCACCCCAAACACGTCTAGCATATTGGCTCATTTTTGCCTTTTTGGAAGCCATTTTGTATCTCATCAAATGAGGTAATACAACTGCCAAAGTACGGGCATGGTCTATGCCGTGCAATGCCGTAAGTTCGTGTCCTATTTGGTGCGTAGCCCAATCAGTAGGAACACCCAGCGACAGCCAGCCGTTCAAAGCCACAGTGGCCGCCTACATAAAATTGGCCATATCCTCGTAATTCGTTGAATCCAGCATTACCTTCGGAGCAACATCTATCAATGTTTGTAAAACGCCTTCCGCAAATCTATCTTGAATGAGGGCATTTACTGAGTAGGTCAGATACTGTTCCATCACATGCGTAAAGGCATCCGCCAATCCATTGGCTATCTGCACTTTAGGCAAAGAATACGTAGTAGTCGGATCCAAAACAGAAAATTGTGGGTATAGCAACGGACTGCCCATACCATGTTTTTCTTTGGTAGCCGCCCTCGATATGACTCCCCCCGAGTTCATTTCCGAACCCGTGGCAGGCAAAGTCAACACCGCTCCGAAAGGTGTGGCTGTCTGAAATTTATTTCTACTCATTACAATATTTTCCCATTCATTGCCCCTCTCAAAAGGAATTGCCGCAGATATGAACTTTGTACCATCTAATACAGAACCACCACCAACGGCCAAAATAAAATCAACACCTTCGTTTCGCCCTATCGCCACTGCCTTCATAAGCGTTTCGTAGGTAGGATTTGGTTCTATCCCCCCAAATTCGACCATTTTGTAACCTACCAAAGCCTCCTTCACTTGATTATAAACACCATTTTTGAAAATACTACATCCTCCATACGTAATCATCACCTTAGCGTTCGTAGAAATATTCTTGGGCAATTGAGCAATACTCCCTTCACCAAAAATGATTTTTACAGGGTTTCTAAAACTAAAATTTGATATCATTTTATAAGCAATTCATTCACAATTAAAAAAAACAACGAATTAAAAGAGATTGAACAAATAAAATTTAAGGGTAAACTCAATCTATAGATTATTTACAAACCTATGCAGAAAACATTAATATGAGATATAAAGTTTTTCCGAAAAGAAGCTTAAAACGCTAAGTAATTAATAAACTACACGAATATTAAGCATAAATTGTTAGTAAAGTGGGAATGATAAGTATAAGCTTAATTTTAATTACACAAGTCTAGGTTTTAAATATTTTATTTATTTTTTATTTTCACCTAAAATTCATATTCAATATTGAAATAAACATATATTTCTACAAAACACCCAATAATCAATCCAATTGAAGAAATATTTCTTGAATAATTAGCAATTCCTTTGATTAGAAATAGTCATTGTGTATTTTTGAAACCTAAGCAAATAATTCTAATGAACAAAACCCATCTTCTACTTTTTGTCAGTTTATTTTTTGGCTGGTCTGTATTTTCTCAAACACTTAAATCACCCGAGGAATACCTTGGAACTCCAATAGGCACCAAATTTCATTTTCATCACCAACTGATATCCTATGTAGAATATGTGGCCGCAAACAAGCCAGAAAATGTCAAAATTCATCGAATAGGCTATACCACCGAAGGTCGGCCGCAAATGGTGGTAGCCATAGGCTCAAAGGAAAATATTCAAAATCTTGAACGTATAAGACAATCAAATTTACAAAACATAGGCTTGATGCCCGGCCAGGGAAATAAAAATATCCCGACCATCGCATATTTGTCGTATAATGTACATGGCAATGAATCTGTCAATGCCGAAACGTCGGTGAAAGTGATTTACGAATTGGCTGCTGAAAATTCGGAATTGGTAAAAAAGGTACTCAAAAACACTATAATATTAATAGACCCCTGTGTAAACCCTGATGGTTTCGACAGATACAGCCAATGGTACAACAGATATTTAGGCCAAAAGCCGGACCTTCACGCCGCCTCTGTTGAGCACCACGAACCTTGGCCAGGAGGGCGATTTAATCACTATCTTTTTGACTTAAATAGGGATGTGGCTTGGCAAACCCAAAAAGAATCACAGCAAAGGGTTTCCTTTTACAACTCTTGGATGCCCCACCTCCATGCCGACTTCCACGAAATGGGACCCAATAGCACCTATTATTTCCCGCCTTCGGCTAAACCCTTTCATGAAGACCTTACGGGTTTCCAACGTGAATTTCAAGAAACTTTGGGACAATATAACAAAAGAGCTTTTGACCAAAACGGCTGGCTCTATTTTACGAAAGAAAACTACGACCTCTTTTATCCAAGTTACGGCGACACTTACCCTTCATACAACGGAGCCATCGCCATGACCTTTGAACAAGGCGGTGGCGGCCCAGCGGGCTTGGCTTATAAAAGAAAAGATGGCGATACCCTGACACTCAAAGATAGAATCCAACATTCGTTTTCCACAAGTTTGGGCACACTTGAAGCCCTTTCTGACAAATCAGAAAAGACCAAGGAAGAATTTTATAAGTTTTTCAACGACGCCCAGAACAAGGGCTATGGCAAATACAAGTCCTACATAATGAAATTCAATGGTCATGAAGCCAAAATAAAGGCCTTGACTGAGCAACTCGACAAACTCCATATCGAATATTCATTTGCGAACAAAAAATTGACGGCCAACGGCCTCAGCTATCAAAATCAGAAGGAGGAGAGTTTTGGAATTGACGAAAACGACCTCCTTGTAAATACATACCAAGCCAAAGGTGTTTTAACTAAAATACTTTTCGAACCGAAGCCTTACCTTGAAGACTCGAACACTTATGATATCACCGCTTGGGCCTTACCCTATGCTTTTGACTTACCGACTTTTGCTAGCAGCCAAAAGCTGAGCGGAACCAAAACTAAACCAAACTTTGACAAAAAAACTAACTTAGAAAAAAATCAAAGAGTTTTTGCATTTGTATCTGAAATCAAGTCTTTTGAAGAATCAAGGTTTTTGGCACAGTTATTCAAAGAAAATATAAAAATTAGAATTCAAGAAACACCTTTCAAGGCCTCAGGCAAGAGTTTCGGCCATGGTACCTTGCTTATTACAAGAAAAGGAAATGAAGGCCTAGGTGAAAACTTCGAAAAGAAAATTTTGTCTATTGCTCAAAACTACGACATAAACTTACTCCCTTTGACCTCCGGAATGGTAGAAAGTGGACCAGACTTGGGCTCAGGCTCTGTGGATGTAATAAATCCTCCGAAAGTGGGCCTAATCATCGGAGCAGGTGTATCGCCTACTGCCGCTGGAGACATTTGGCATTTTATGGACCAACAATTACAATATCCCGTAACACTAATAGATGGTTCGTATTTTTCACGTATTGACCTATGGACTTTGGATGTTTTGATTCTTCCAGATGGTCAATACAACCAAATCGTGAAAGACCACAAAGAAATATTACGATGGGTAAGTGATGGCGGCCGAGTGATTTTGTTAGAAGATGCCAATAATTTTCTAGCCGGAAAAGAAGGAATAGAACTCAAACCCAAAACCGATAGTGAGGAAAAAGAATCAAGCAACAAAATATATGGCAGCAGAGAGCGAGACGCCATAAGCGACCAAATACCGGGAGCCATATATAAAATCAATTTAGATAACAGCCATCCCCTAGCCTATGGATATGATAAAAATACGAGCATAATTGTCAAAAACAAACTGGGCTACGAATATCTAAAAAATGGCTGGAATGTAGGCACCTTAGGAGAACACCAAAGTGGTTTTGTTGGACAAAACCTTAAAAAATCTCTAAAAAATGTTCCGGTTTTTGCGATACAAGAACATGGGAATGGCAAAATCATTCACATGTTAGAAAGTCCGATTTTCAGGGCATTTTGGTTTGGCGGAAAATTGATGATGGCCAATGCGGTATTTTTGGTGAGGTGATAAATAGTCAAGTACCCGTAACAGGATGCCACCTTTCAAAATATATTTGAAATAATTCTGTGTTTATTTTTAAACAACCAAAATACAAATAGGGATGAAACCAGTGACGTATTTTGTACTAATGTTGTTATTCAGTCTCAAATTGGCACTAGGCCAAGATTGGAAACTGAATAGGGCAACTCTGTTTTTTGAAAACCCACCTAAAAATAGCACATTACTATTCTATGACAGTTTTGGTGAATTCAATTTAATAGAGCTAAAAGACAGCTTATCACTAGAATCAAGCGAAAATAAATTTTATTTAGAAATTGAAAATTCAAAAAATTACCAAGTTATATTACTCAATGCTGGCGACAAAATAAAATACAGATTCGTCAATGATTTTTGGATACCCATTGGCGTGTCTAAAGAGAAAGAAGCGGAGTTAAGGTTTTTCGAACATTTCAGAAGAATTATTGAAAAAGACACTCCCGTATTTGAGGGCTGGATTTTCCAAAGAGCCTTATTAACAGATGAATATATCAAAAACCCACAATATAGAAATAAGACATTAGGCGACAGATACACCAAAAACTTATCCTTTCTAAATAAATATCACAAAGAAAACCAGCTCTCAGATGATTTTTATAAGAAATGGAAAGCCTATTTTGACAACAAGCACATGGAGTTATATAGCCATTTAGGAAACAAAATTGCTTTGTTTCCGCAAACCTATTTCGATAAAATCCTGAATGCCAAAGATACTGCACTTCACAAAAAAATGATATATATGAAACAGTATCAGTTTGTCTGTACTAATTTTTTAGAATTAGTAAAATATAAAAAATACAGCAACAAGAATATTAGTTTTAACCAAACAATAGAATTAATAAAAGAAAATTTCAGTGACCAAGATAGAGATTTTCTTATCTTAGGGCAAATCATTGTAGGAACTAATGAAGATTACAAAACAGGATTCGACTTGAATGAAATAGAAGCCTATATCCCTAAATATATTGCTGAAACAAAAAATGAAGAGTACAAAAAATACCTTTTGGGTATCCTAAAAACCCAAAAAAATGAAGCAATTGCCACCCATCTAGACGTACTGAACACAGAAAACGTTGAAATCAACATAAAAGAAATAGCCAAAAATGCCAAATTAACCTATATTGACATTTGGGCTTCTTGGTGTGCCCCATGTATAGCCGAAATGAAATATTCGCGAAAATTAAAAACCGAATATGACCCCAATGAAATACAATTTGTTTACGTTTCGATAGATGAAAACAGCTATAAATGGAGTAAAGCCAACCAACAATTGCAGCTTAACAACAGCTATTTAGACCACAACGGAAACATTGCAAAGCAGTTTAAGATAATGAAAATCCCAAGATATATTTTACTAAATCAAAAGGGAGATACAATTGACAAAAATGCACCTCGACCTTCGGATGAAAAAATAAAACCATACCTCAAAGTTAAATTAAAATAAATGAGAACCATCATCCTCTTACTCCTTGTATTGTCAATATCCTGCACAAAAAAAGAAAAGACTTCC
>PTET01000001.1 GCA_004359435.1 Flavobacteriaceae bacterium | reverse complement strand
GAGCAGTATAACAAAGAAATTGGCGACTTCGCCACTTCTTTGATGCTTGAAATTGGACTTATAAACAAAGTGGATGTTCAAAAAGAAAGCAAGAACAACCGAGCTTATAGAAAATATTTTATGCACGGAACTTCGCACTTTTTGGGTCTTGACACCCATGACGTAGGAGACTACAACAAACCCTTTGAAAAGAACATGGTTTTCACCATAGAACCAGGAATTTATTTGCCCAAAGAAAAACTCGGAATTCGCCTAGAGGACAATTATGTGGTACAAAAAAAAGGGGAACCCAAGAATTTAACCTCTGGCATTCCCCTTGAAATCTCTGAAATAGAAGATCTAATTTTAGGCGGACATTAAGCCTTAGAAAGCAAATATCCCGAAAAGTGAAGCACGGTTTTGTCTGTGCTTTGCACTTCAAAAATCACCTTATCTTCTTGCTTTTTCTTCACAAAATTGGCCTTTCCCGGCAAATACAAAGGCTTTAAAAAGTCTATGGAAAAAACAAAAGCAGAAAGTGGATTCACACTAGCTTCTAGATTCGCAAAAGCTCTGTTGTAAGCATACATGCCATGGGTAATCTGACGTTTAAATCCAAAAAGCTTGGCCGAAAAACCAAAAAGGTGAATCGGGTTGATGTCTTTTGAAATACTCGCATAGCTTCTTCCCAAATTAGAGGGCAACTCCCAAAGAGTTTCTTCTCCGAAAAGTGCGTCGTATCTGGGACTACTATTTCTTTTGTTCTCTCTTTTTTTATGAATCTTCAAATTGTCGGCCAAAACCTGACACAAAAGTTCTTCGTTTTTGTCAAAAACCTGAGTTTTCACCACATAAACCGTTCCTAGGCTATGATCTTTGCTGGGATTAAAACTCACTTCTACCCTGGCTATATCTTCCAAAACAAAAGACCTAAACTGCTCCACGGTATTTTTCAGATGAATAATCCCCAAAACTGCATGGGGAAAAGCTTTGTCTACCAAAAGTTGCAACTGCAAAGGAAAACTCATGGTGGTTACATAGGCCAAAGCAAAATGTTTGTGACTTGGCTCAAATCCGCAGAGTTTTTTGTATTTGCCAATCAAAGCATCATCATAAACAAAAACATCTTGACGAATGATTTTTTCTGGCAACGAGTCCTTTGGAATGCTTTTTGATTTAGGAACCAACGCTTTGGCAAAAAGACCCAAAATATTGGTTCCAGCTCCTACATTTACAATTTCTCTAGACATAGTTTAGCTTTTTTTTTGAGTTTTATGCACCAATAAGGGCAAGACCACAAACCCTAACCAAGTTCCCATTTAAACCAGAAGAGGCCGGTGAAGCGTACCAGCAAATGGCTTGAGCTACATCTTCTGGATCTCCACCTTGTGAAAGGGCGCTAAGAAGTCTGGCTGGAATTTTGATTCCCGCTGGCATGGCGGCAGTCATTTTGGTTTCAATAAATCCTGGGGCGATAGCGTTGATGGTGATTCCTTTTTCGGCCAAAATCGGCGCCATGNTAATTTACTCTCGGGACTAGATCCAAACAAAGATCAATCTTATTTTTTGTGCCAATTAAACCAAGAACAACTAAGCAAAGCTTTGTTTCCTATTGGTGATCTTCAAAAATCCAAAGTGAGAGAAATTGCAAAACAGGCAGGTTTAATTACGGCAGAAAAAAAAGACTCTCAAGGTCTTTGTTTTATTGGCAAAGTGAAATTACCAGATTTCCTTCAACAGAAATTAAGCCCAAAAAAGGGTGATGTATTACTTGTTGCCCCCCATGACCCGATCTTTGAATCTACCTACAAAAGTGACTCCAAAGAAATTTCGGAACACCTTATAGAAGCCCAAGATTTTCCTTTTGAAAAAGCAAATACCAAATTAATTGGTCAGCACATTGGCGCCCATTACTTTACCAATGGACAGCGAAAAGGCATTGGCATAGGTGGATTTGTAGAGCCTCTTTTTGTTTTGGGAACCGACGTAGAAAAGAACCTAATTTATGTAGGAGAAGGAGAAAACCACAAAGGGCTATTCAAGCACAATTTAATTATCCTAAACGATGAAATCCATTGGGTTAGACCAGATCTCATGCTTCAAACCAACGAATCGATGTCTGTTTTATGTAGAATTAGGTACCGTCAAAAACTAGAAGAAGCCGTGCTGTATCAAACCGAAGACTGCTTGTTGGTACATTTTACCTCAGCCCAAAAAGCCATTACCAAAGGACAGTTTGCTGCTTTTTACCTAGAAGACCAATTAATTGGATCGGGTGTAATTGGCTAGATAATAAGCCGAAGCGTGCCCAAGTAAAATTACCGAATGCGAAAAAAGCATCATAAAAAGAACCATATAATATTGGACTGAAATTTCTGTACCAAAGACTACCACTTTCAGAGAGTCTCCATAGTGGAACATATAACTTCGCATGGCGGAGTAAATAACCATCCCAAAAACTCCAGCGACAAGGGTTCTAATCAAAAATCTACTGTAAAGCGTTCTAAACAAATAGAACACACTATACATACATGAAAACATCGCCACTTTAAAAAAGAACATAGACAACCAATACACAAAATTAATATGTTTAACGGGCATGCTAACCACCAAGATCAAAAACAAGAATGCATATAAGTTTACCCTTGGATTGTTGTTGGTTTTTTTTCTTTGAACATGAAATCTGGTATATAACCTAAACATAAAAAAAGTAGGCACTCCTCGAAGCATGTTTAAGGCTAGTAAAAAATTATAATTATGGGTTTCAGGATAACTTAACCACACGATAATCTCAACAAAAACCATGTAGATTACAATGTTGAACCAAGAAAATTTATCCAAATACAATTGCTTTTTGATATTGAACATACAAAAAGCAAGGTAAATCATCACCAGTAGAACCGAAATCCAAGTATTTTTAAAAAAAATACTCAGGACAACCACGGAAAAAGAGCCTAAAAATATAGCAAGCAAAGATCTAAAGTACAAGCTTTTAACCTTTTGGTACTGATTCTCTTTTAGGTTTGTAAGGGCAGTGTTTGCAGTCATTGTTACAACAGTATCCTCTTTTTAGATGATAACTTTCTCTAAAGACCCTATACCCATGCTCATTGATATAATAATCTTGGGAATCCATATGAAATCTTTGCTTCAAAGATACTGATTCTATTGGTTTTTTTTACTTTTACAAAATGATATTGATGCAACTTTCCGTATTGGCTCGCTTTTCGATTCGAGGCATGGCGATTTTTCCTTTTATATTGGTTTCAAGATCTGAACTCAAAAAAGATCCAATACTCATCAACCACGAAAAAATCCACCTAAGACAGCAACTAGAAATGCTGGTGGTGTTTTTTTATTTATTCTATACCCTAGAATTTCTCTACCACTTATTAATGCTTAATGATAAAAACCAAGCCTATCTTTCTATTTCTTTCGAAAAAGAAGCTTATTACCAAGAAACGGATTTGGGTTATTTAAAAACCCGTCCTTTTTGGGCTTTTAGAAAATATTATTAAAAAGAAAAAACTTTGAAAATCCCTCTGGTTACTTTATCACTTGAGAACACAGTACATACTCTAGATGTGCTTTGTCTTGAAAAGATGAATCATCCTTTGGGTGGAAACAAATACTTCAAACTAAAATACAACCTTGAAAAAGCAAAAGAAGAAAAAGCAAAAACCTTAATCACCTTTGGAGGAGCTTATTCTAACCATCTTTTGGCCACCTCTATGGCGGGGAAAATAGGAGGATTTCAAACCATTGGCTTTGTCAGAGGAGAAGAGCTTCAAGACAAAACCCGCAACCCTACCTTAGAGTCCTGTGAGAAAAACGGGATGACTCTGAAATTCTTAACCCGTGAGCAGTACAGAAACAAAAATCAAATAGGTTTTTTAGACAATATCAAAGAACAGTTCCCAGATTCGTTTCTTATCCCCGAGGGTGGTACCAACGATCTAGCCATCAAGGGAACAGAGGAAATATTAGACTTTGTGGGAGAAAAAAAATCAGAATACACGCACATTTGTGTAGCCTCTGGAACAGGAGGTACGGCTTGTGGTGTTTTAAATTCTTTGGAAAAACATCAAAAACTTTTGGTCTTCCCAGCTCTTTTGAATACACCAGAAATACAAAGTTTTTTAACAGAAAACAGCTCAAACCCAAATTTTGAAATCGTAGAAGGTTATCAAATGGGAGGTTATGCCAAATATTGCTCAAAACTCATTACTTTTGTCAATGGATTTAAAACAAAACACAAGATCGACTTAGATCCTATCTATGTCGGAAAAATGATGTTTGGCCTTTTTGACCTAATAAACACTCAGAAATTTCAATCGCCTGCTAAGTTTTTGGTGATTCATTCTGGTGGATTACAAGGGAAGGAAGGATTCAACCAAGAATTAAATAAGAAAAATCACACCTTACTTCTATGAAAAAACACTTTCTCTACTTCTTTTCTTTGCTAATTTCTCTTTGCTGGGGACAAGAAAAAGAAATTCTGTATATACAAAGACATGCCAAAACTGCCGTTGAAGAAATGCAGATCTACAAAATACCCGCCTCTATCACCCTTGCGCAAGGTATTCACGAAACTGCCTCTGGAACCAGCGAACTGGCGATGAATGCCAACAATCATTTTGGAATCAAATGCAAAGACACTTGGACTGGAGGAACCTACTACAAGGTTTCAGCCGAATATTACAACAACCAAAAAACCCAACAAAACAGCTGCTTTAGAGCCTACCCAACACCCGAAGAATCCTACCGAGACCACTCCAAATTTTTGGCAGAAAGACCCTACTACAAAGCACTATTTAACCTACCTATCACCGATTATTCTGCTTGGGCTTATGGACTAAAATCTTCAGGTTATGCTACAGACCCAAATTATCCAGTAAGGCTCATCCATTACATAGAAAAATACAATTTGTCTGCTTTTGACAAGATGCCATCGGAAAAAGTTGAAGAATATTTGCAGTCAAACTATGGCTCGATAAGCCCCAAAGAAGTTTCACAAAAAGGAGAACCTTCTACTTCTAAAGAATATCACACAAGACCCATGCCAGAGGTTAAACCAGTGGATGCGGCAAATAGAATTCAAAGTGAATTTGGCTTAAAATATACCGTTTTGGGTGGAAATGAAACTTTGGACGCTTTGGCTAAAGCCAACAAAACCACTGTTAGCAACTTACTTTACTACAACGATTGCCAAAATGTCTCCCAAATAAAAGCGGGTGACAGGGTATATTTACAAGCCAAAAACAAAAAAGGCCAAGTGAAAGTTTACAAAGTACAACAATTGGACACTTGGCATTCTATTTCACAAAAAACAGGCATTCAGCTTTCTATCCTTAAAAAGCTAAATAGAGCCAAATGCAAAAACAACCCAAAACCTGGAGACACAATACGTTTACAATGAGCCTATATACACGCAGCAGCGCCCTTTTTTTAGAGGCACAAAAATCCATTCCTGGCGGGGTAAATTCTCCTGTTAGGGCTTTTAAATCGGTGGGTGGCACGCCCATTTTTATCCAAAAAGCAGCTGGAGCCTATCTTTATTGTGAAGACCAGAGGTCCTATATCGACTACATCAACTCTTGGGGACCTATGATTCTTGGCCATAACCATCCAAGGGTGATTGAAAAAATAAAATCTCAGCTAAATAGAGGAACTTCTTTTGGAACACCCACAGAACTAGAAACCCAAATGGCCGAAAAAATTGTATCGATGGTTCCTGGTATTGATAAAGTTAGGATGGTAAACTCTGGTACCGAAGCCTGTATGAGCGCTATCAGACTGGCCAGAGGATATACCGAGCGCGAGAAAATCATTAAGTTCGAGGGTTGTTACCATGGACATTCGGATGCCTTTTTGATTCAGGCCGGAAGTGGAGCAGCCACTTTTGGATCACCAAACAGCCCTGGTGTAACAAAAGGGACTGCCAAGGATACGCTTCTGGCCACCTATAACGACCTTGAAAGCGTAGCGCGTCTTATCGCGCAAAACCCAGACCAAATTGCGGCCATCATACTTGAGCCAGTAGCTGGAAACATGGGTTGTGTTTTACCTGATGATAAATTTCTTCCGGGCTTGAGACAACTTTGCGACAAACACAAAATCCTTCTGATTTTTGACGAAGTGATGACTGGCTTTAGGTTAGCTTTGGGTGGAGCACAAGAAAAATTTGGTGTCTTAGCGGACATTGTAACTTTCGGTAAGATTATAGGAGGTGGTCTGCCTGTTGGCGCCTTTGCAGCAAGAAAAGAAATTATGGATTTTCTTTCGCCACTTGGACCTGTTTACCAAGCTGGAACGCTCTCTGGAAACCCTATCGCTATGAGTGCAGGTCTTGAAACCTTAACGATTTTAGAAGAAACCAAACCTTTCGAGGCTCTAGAGAAAACAACCGAAAAACTACATCAAGAAATAGAAATTCTACTGAAAGAAAAAGGAGTGCCTTACAGCATTAACCGTCTGGGTTCTATGTTTTCTGTGTTTTTTAGCTCGACCAAAGTGGTAGATTTTGAAACTGCAAAGCTGGCCAACAACCCTATGTTTTCTAAATTTTTTCATAACATGTTAGAAAACGGAGTATATCTTCCTCCCTCTAGTTTCGAAACATGGTTTATCAGTACAGAAATTAAAGATTTAGAGTTGGACAAAACCCTAACGGCCACCCAAAAGGCCCTGTCTAACTTATAGTATCCCCAAAAATTGCCTTAAAAAAGGCTAGATTTGTAAGATGGAAAATTTACCCGCTTTTTTGGCCGAAGAATTTGCCCTGAATACCAATCAGACTTTTTTTATTACCGGAAAAGCAGGGACGGGTAAAACCACACTTCTGAAAAAAATAATGGCTCTGGGTGACAAAAAAACCGTGGTAGTAGCCCCAACAGGAGTGGCAGCCATTAATGCTGGTGGTGTAACTATTCATTCTCTTTTTGGTTTTCCGCTCAAAGCTTTTGTTCCAACCCTTGAGCCTACCGACGCCAATTTGGCCAACAACATTCCCATGCTGGTCTCTCACCTAAAGTACAGAAAAGACAAAAAAAATCTTCTGGAAAAATTGCAACGACTCATTATTGATGAGATTTCTATGGTTAGATCCGATATGCTGGACGCCATAGATACTAAAAAAACATTACCCTAGCCCCTATTTTTTCCATTCGAGGGTTTGGGAAAAAACCCAATCTTTTACCTTAGAGCTCAAGAAAATCTACCGACAAAGCGACCAAGAATTTATCGACCTATTAAACAACATCAGAGAAAAAACATTTTCCCAAGAAGATTTAGAGAAACTCAATCAAAGGTATGATCCAAATTTTCATTCTTTAAAAAATTACATCACCCTAACTTCGCTCAACCAAAAATCCAGAGAAATAAATAGCCATAAACTTTCTCAAATTCAAAAAGAATCCTATTTTTTTAGAGCAGAGGTTGAAGGTGATTTTCCACAAAATGCTTACCCTGTTGATTTTGAGTTAGAGTTAAAAGTAGGTGCTCAGGTGATTTTTTTAAGGAACGATGCCGAAGAGGGAAAATACTTCAATGGAAAACTAGCCAAGGTTGTTTATTTGTCTGAAAACCAGATTAAAGTAGAATTTCAAGACTCTGGTCAAACCTATAGTCTTAAAAAAGAAATTTGGGAAAACATTCGCTATGGAACCGATCCAAAAACTGGAGAAATCAACCAGTCAACCTTAGGAAGCTTTACCCAATACCCCATTTCACTAGCCTGGGCCATTACCATCCACAAAAGTCAAGGTCTGACTTTAGAGAAAGTTATTATAGATCCCGATGGGGTTTTTGCTCCTGGTCAACTTTATGTAGCCCTTTCTAGATGCGTACAACTAGAAGGAATTGTATTGAGTTCGAAAATTTCGTCCCATCACGTTTTAATAGACCCTGCCATAGAATCTTTCTCCCAAAATCAGCCTTCAGACCAAATGCTTTTAGAAAGATTAGAAAGCGCAAAACTAGATTATTTAACCCTTGAGATCAAAGAAGCTTTTTCGTTCTATCCTACACTTTTGGCTTACGAAAAATGGGCTTCTTTCTACAAATTATACACAGAAAAAAAACAAAAAACAGAGGGTGATACCTTTACAGTAGACACCCTTGAAATGGGGGAAAAAATTCATAAACTGATAGAAACAAATCGAAAGTTCGACAAACAGCTAAGTCTTCTCTTTGCCAAATACCATCTTTCTAAGGATTCAAACCCATTAATGGAGAGGCTAAAAGAAGGGATTTATTACTTTACCAACGAGATTTTTACCGGGATTTTAGAACCTGTTTATCTTTTCTTTCAACAGATTGGATATAAAAAGTCTAGCAAAACCATTTCTGAATCTACCCAAGAGTTTTACCTTGAACTATGGAACAAAATGGAAACGCTTTACGAACTAAAACTCTTTGACACCAAAGTATATACAGAAGGTTTTAGACACAAAAAACACAACTTGTTTGCAAAGGAGAGTTTATCTGGCAAAAAAACTACTTTCGAATTGCACCTCCAAAATGTTAAGTCTGTGGCTTCCATCTGCCCCTACATATCCCTGATGTCCTCTGGCATTTTGGTCTCCACCCGAACAAAAAGAATACACTCCATCTTTGGGTGAAGGACCTTCTGCAGAAAGCAAAATCACACCAATAGAAGTATCTTCTTGGGCATCGTGAAAAGCATCCAAAAGTTCAGAGGTGGTATGCGGTCTAAAGGCATTTCTCACCTCGGGTCTGTTGAAAGCAATTCGGGCGACTCCGTTGTATTTTTTGTAGGTAATGTCTGTATATTCTTTGGCGGTTTGCCATGGAAGGGATTGATTTGACATGGTATTTTTATTTTGTTCTGATGAAGATTAAACTATAAACAATTCAAAAAAAAGATTTACGAAAAAATTTCTTTGGCTTTTTCAAGAGCCCCCGAAATTCCAACTATGTTGGTTCCTCCTGCTGCTGCAAAAGCTGCCTGACCTCCTCCACCTCCAGAAATTTCTTTGGCCAATTCCTTGATGATGTTTCCCGCATGATATTGATTTTTATCCACAAAACTCTGAGCAACACTCACGCTAAGGCTTGGTTTTCCCTCAAAAACAGAACCCACAACCAAACACAAATCCGAAATTTCCTTTTGAAGGGAAATTGCCGCAGCTTTCACCAAATGGGCTTCCATTTTGGTTTGAACCAGTAGCAGATTTTTGCCCCCTACATTTTGCATCTTTTCTTTCCAAGTTTGAGCCAAAGCAATGGCTTTTTCCTCTTTGAGGCTTTCCAATTGTTTTTTTAGAGACGAATTTTCCAAAAGCAAATTCTCGATAGAACCAGCCAAATCTTTGGGGTTTTTCAAGGCGCTTGCCACTTTTTTTAGGGTTTCTTCTCCTTGTTTGTAAAGCTCGATGACTTTGGAAGATGTAATGGCCTCTATCCTTCTGATTCCCGTTGCTGTAGAAGATTCAGAAGTGATTTTAAACAGTCCAATTTTGGAAGTATTTTGGGTGTGGGTTCCTCCACAAAGCTCGATGGAATCACCAAATTTGATGGTGCGTACCTCGCTTCCATATTTCTCTCCAAAAAGTGCCATGGCTCCCATGGAAATCGCCTCTTCAAGAGATGCTTTTCTGTTTTCCTCCAAAGCAAATCCCGCCTGAATTCGCTGATTCACCAGTGATTCTACCTTCTCCAATTCTTCAACAGAAAGTTTGGCAAAGTGAGAAAAATCAAATCGCAAATAATCTGGACCTACAAAAGAGCCTTTTTGTTCCACATGGGTTCCCAACACTTCTCTTAAGGCTTGATGCAAAAGGTGTGTGGCAGAGTGGTTTTTCTCTGTGTTGGCTCTTTTTTCTAGATTGATTTGAGCCAGACATTCTATTGAAGGGTCTTTCGGCAAAACAGAAGTGATGTGAATCAATAGATTGTTCTCTTTTTTGGTATCTAAAACCTCAATTTTCTCCCCTTTAAAATCCAAAATCCCCGTATCTCCTACTTGTCCTCCACCCTCTGGGTAGAAAGGGGTTTTGTCCAAAACAAGTTGAAAAAAACTTCCTTTTTTTCCTGTGGTTTTTCTGTATCGGGTCACAAAACATTGGGACTGAGTTTGGTCGTATCCCAAAAAGACCTCATTTGTTTCTTTGAGGATGACCCAATCCTCGGTGAAATTTTCAGCCGCTCCTTTGGACCTTTGTTTTTGTTTTGCCATTTCTTCATCGAAAGCCTCTTCATCTATTTTGAGATTTTTTTCCTCGGCGATGATTCGAGACAAATCAGAAGGAAAACCATAGGTATCGTAAAGTTCAAAAACCTTGGCACCAGAAATGATTCCAGAAGTTTTCACCTCATCTTCTGACATAATCTGGTCCAGTCTAAAAAGTCCTTTTTCGATGGTTTTCAAAAAGGAAGCTTCTTCTTCACGAATCACAGATTCTACCAAAGTTTCTTGTTTTTCTAGCTCTGGGAAAAAATCTTTGAGTTGCTCTTTCAAAACGGGCAAAAGTTTGTAGATAAAGGGAGTATTCTGCCCCAAAAATCTGTAACCGTAACTGATGGCACGTCGTAAAATTCTTCGTATCACATATCCAGAAGAAGTACTGGATGGAAGTTGTCCATCGGCAATGGCAAAAGATACAGCTCGAAGGTGGTCCACCACCACACGGATGGCCATGTCCGTCTCTTCTTTTTGTCCGTATTTTTTTCCAGAAATTTGCTCTAGTTTTTCAATCAAAGGAGTAAAGACATCTGTATCGTAGTTGGATTCTTTTCCTTGAAGTGCCATGCAAAGCCTTTCAAATCCCATTCCGGTATCAATGCTTTTCACCGGCAACACTTCCAAGTTTCCATCTGCTTTTCTCAAATATTGCATAAAAACCAGATTCCAAACCTCCACCACTTGAGGATGGTCGTTGTTCACCAGCTCTTTTCCAGAAACTTTTTGTTTTTCTTCTTCGCTTCTTAAATCTATGTGAATTTCTGAACAAGGCCCACAAGGTCCAGAAGCACCCATTTCCCAGAAATTGTCTTTTTTGTTTCCAAGAAGTATTCTCTCTTCGCTGATAAAGGCTTTCCAATATTGGTATGCTTCTTCATCTTTGGGAATGTTTTCTTTTTCATCCCCTTCAAAAATGGTCACATAGAGATTTTCTTTAGGGATTTTGTACACTTCGGTGAGAAGTTCCCATGCCCAAGCAATGGCTTCTTTCTTGAAATAATCTCCAAAAGACCAGTTTCCGAGCATCTCAAACATGGTATGGTGGTAGGTATCCCTTCCCACATCGTCCAAATCGTTGTGTTTTCCAGAAACCCGAAGACATTTTTGGGTATCGGCTATACGAAGATGGGTTGGGGTATCGTATCCTAAAAAATAATTTTTGAATTGATTCATCCCAGAATTGGTGAACATAAGTGTTGGGTCATCCTTGAGCACAATGGGTGCAGAAGGGACAATCTGGTGAGATTTCTCTTGAAAAAACTGAAGGAATTTTTCTCGTATTAATTTGGAATTCATCAATAAAATTTAATTTTTATAAACTATTTTAATATATTTGGAATCCTTTGATTTTTTGAAAAAAAAATCAGGCAAAAAACCAAAACAACAAAAAACGGCTCCGTTTTAGGGCAAATATACTATAAAGAAATACATGCATGAAAAACATCAAGTATTATTTTGATGCCTATTCTGCAAGCTACATCCCTATTGAAACCAAAGAAAAAAAGTTTTTTCAGAAAAAAAGTTTCTCCCTTTTATCAGGAACTTTTTTAGGGCTTCTTATCGGGATTTGTGGATTTGTACTTTATGGCAAAAAAAGTAGCCAAACCGCTCTCAAACAAGAGGTTTTGCAATTAAAAACACAATACATCGCTCTTTCGAAAGAAAGCCAAGAAAACCAAAAAACCTTGGAGGAAATTCAAAAAAGAGACCAAGAGTTGTATCGATCTTATTTTCAGTTAGACACCCTTCCCTCTGAGATTAGAAAAGCTGGATTTGGAGGAATAGAAAGACTTGCCAATCTGAAAAACTTTAACAATACTTCTTTAATCAAACAAACCGCCAAGCAAATTGAGGCGCTCAAAAACAAACTGAAAATTCAAGAAAAGTCTTTGTCCCAAATTAAAGCTGCAGCCAAAAACAGAGAAGTAGAATTTGCCCATACCCCAGCGATCAAACCCATTGCGGATAGAGACCTAAAAAGATTGGCTTCTGGATTTGGGCTGAGAATCCATCCCATTTTAAAAGTAGGAAAAATGCACGAAGGTCTAGATTTTGCTGTAGATCAAGGAAAGCCTATCTATGCAACGGCAGATGGAAAAATAGAAATCGCAAGTGCTCAAGGTGGTTACGGAAACGTTGTTCTGATAGACCATCTTTATGGATACAAAACCAAATATGCCCACCTCAGCGGCTTTAAGGTAAAAGTGGGTGAAATGGTAAAAAGAGGGGATGTAATTGGTTATGTCGGTTCAACAGGGATGTCATCCGGACCACATTTGCATTACGAAATCAGCAAAAACGAGCAAAAAGTTGATCCAATTGGTTATTTTTACCAAGATGTAAACCCCGAAAGTTTCAAAAAACTTTACCAAGAATCTCAAAAAATGTCTATTTCTCTAGACTAAATCCATGCATATAGATCTACCCAACAAACTGTATTATTCCATTGGAGAAATCGCCAAAGCTTTTTCGGTAAACCCTTCTTTAATAAGATTTTGGGAGAAAGAATTCGAGGTAATCCAGCCTAAAAAAAATGCCCGAGGAACCCGCATGTTTAAGCCCCAAGATGTGGAGAATTTTAAACTGATTTACCATCTGGTAAAAGAAAGAGGCTACACCTTGGAAGGAGCCAAAGAAGCCCTGAAAGTAAAGCCCGAACTTTCAGAAGAATCTGGGATTATCTTCAAATTAGAAAGCATAAAACAAGAACTGCTTTCTCTAAAAGAAGCCTTAGACTAAAAATCGTTTCACTTTTTTGTGTTGATATCTTTTAGACTGAAAAAGATCGGATTTTCGTACTTTTAAAATTCTATTTTTCGATACACTTTTTCATGTTTTTAATCTACGACACCGAAACCACGGGCCTTCCTAAAAATTACAACGCCCCCATTTCTGACTCAGACAATTGGCCAAGAATGGTTCAATTGGCTTGGCAGCTTCATGATTTGGATGGGAATTTGGTGGACAACAAAAACCTGATTATTACCCCCGAAGGATATGACANTTGGCAAAGGAAGAGACACTCGCTTTGGATATCCCAACGATGAGTTTTATTTCAAGTCTCAGAACCAAATGAAAACTTTGTTCGCAGATTTACCACAGGCCATAGAAAACCTAGAAGAAATTTACCAAAAAATTGAGCCATTTAACCTTTACCAAGAAGTTCTACTTCCTGCTTTTGAGATTCCAGATGCGTTCAAAGACCCACTAGACCAACAGGATGGCGGTAAAAGAGGTGAAAACAATTACCTTAAGCACCTTACTTTTGAAGGAGCCAAAACCCGATATCCAAATCTTGATGAATCCACCAAAGAACGTTTAGATTTCGAGCTTTCGGTCATTGAAAAAACGGGATATCCAGGATATTTTCTAATTGTGCAAGATTTTATTGCTCAAGCCAGAAAGATGGGCATATTGGTTGGTCCTGGAAGGGGTTCGGCGGCTGGATCTGCCGTAGCTTATTGTACGGGAATCACCAATGTAGATCCTATCAAATACGATTTGCTTTTTGAGCGTTTCTTAAATCCAGATCGGGTTTCTCTTCCTGATATCGACATCGATTTTGACGACCGAGGAAGAGCTAGGATTATCGATTGGGTGGTAGAAAAATACGGAAAAAACCAAGTAGCCCAAATTATCACTTGTGGACATCAAAGAACTCATTCCGGTTTCCGTGGCCAAAGACTCTGATCTTCTAGTAACCCAGTTTGACAACTCTGTGGTAGAATCTGCGGGTCTTTTAAAAATGGACTTCTTGGGACTCAAAACCCTTACCATTATTGGTGATGCAGTGCAATTCGTCAAAAAAAGACATCAAATTGAGCTTATTCCCGATGAATTTCCCCTAGACGATCCTAAGACCTATGAAATCTTCCAAAAAGGACAAACCGTTGGGATATTCCAGTACGAGTCACCCGGAATGCAAAAACACCTTAAAGCCTTAAAACCCGATAAGTTTGATGACCTTATCGCCATGAACGCGCTTTATAGACCAGGGCCGCTTCAATACATCCCCAATTTTATTGCCCGAAAAAATGGGCAAGAAGAAATCGTTTATGATCTGGATGCTTGTGAGGAATTTCTAGGAGAAACCTACGGAATTACCGTTTACCAAGAGCAGGTAATGCTTTTATCCCAAAAACTGGCAAGTTTTACCAAAGGTGAGGCAGACTCACTTCGTAAAGCTATGGGGAAGAAAAAAAGAGACGAACTGGATAAAATGTTCCCTCTTTTTATGAAAAATGGAGAGCAAAACGGCCATGAAAAATCTAAACTAGAAAAAATCTGGAAAGACTGGGAAGCTTTCGCCTCATATGCTTTTAATAAGTCTCACTCTACTTGTTATACCTTTATTGCCTACCAAACTGCCTACCTAAAAGCCCATTATCCTGCAGAATTTATGGCCGCGGTACTTTCCAACAACATGGGCAACCTAAAAGACGTAACGTTCTTTATGGAAGAGTGCAAAAAAATGGGTATTGAAGTTTTATCTCCAGATATTAACGAGAGCGAATACACCTTTACGGTCAACAAAAAAGGAGCCATTCGATTTGGTATGGGTGCTATTAAAGGAGTGGGGTCAGCCGCAGTTGAAAGTCTGGTTGAAGAAAGAGAAAAAAATGGTGAATTCGAAGATATTTTTGCCTTTGTAAGGAGAATCAACCTAAGGCAAGTCAACAAAAAAACCTTAGAAAATTTGGCTTTGGCAGGTGGTTTCGATTGTTTTTCTTCCCCTCATAGAGCCCAACTCTTTGCCCAAGATTCAGGTGGAACCAACCTAGAGAAACTCATCAAATTTGGTGCAGCTTTTCAACAAGACCAAAAAGAAGCCCAACCTTCTCTTTTTGAACTCAGCCAAGAAAGTGTAGAAGTTTCTAATCCAGAGCTCAAAGACTGTGAACCGTGGGGAAATCTAGAAAAACTTAGCAAAGAAAAAGAAGTTACAGGGATCTACATCTCTGCTCATCCCCTTGACGATTACAAAATAGAATTAGACTTTTTAAATCCTATTCCCTTAGATTTTGTAGAAAGCCAAGGAGAGAAACTCTTAGGCAAAGAGTTTAGCATAGCAGGTATTGTTACCTCTGTCTCTCACCGTGTTTCTCAAAAAAACGGAAATCCCTTTGGAAGTTTTACACTTGAAGATTATAGCGGATCTTATGAATTTGTGCTTTTTGGTGAAGAATATCTGAAATTCAAACATTTCTTTTCTGTTTTTCAGTTTCTACACATCAAAGCCAAGATGAGCGAAAACCAGTGGAACAAAAGAATTTTCACCAGCATTCTTAAGGCAGAACTTCTGGGAGAGGTTTTAGAAAAACAGGTTCAGCAAATTGTTTTCTTCATAGACATAGAAAAACTAAACCAGCCTTTAATTGACGCCTTACAAGAGATAAGTAGTCAGCACAAAGGAGACAAGCCGATGAAAATAAAAGTGGTTGATCCAAAAGAAAAATCGAACCTAGAGCTGATTTCTTCCAAAAAATCCATCAAAATAGACAAAACCCTGCTTCAAAAACTAAAAGAAATAGAGAACCTAGACTATTACATGACCTAAAACCAGGCAAAAACCATTGGGTTTCACTGCATAATTTATACAACAATAAAAATATTTTATCTACCCAAGCTTTGCTGTGTTTTGCATTTTTATACTTGAACAATTGGCCAGCAAAATTGACGCACTTTTGTAAATTTTTTTTCAAAATATTTGTTCAGACAATATTTTGACTTATATTTGCACTCGCTAAAGGCAACGGTCTGGTAGTTCAGCTGGTTAGAATACCTGCCTGTCACGCAGGGGGTCGCGGGTTCGAGTCCCGTCCAGACCGCAAAATAGCAAGAAAAAAGCATCCAAAATTTGGATGCTTTTTTTGTTTCTGTTTGTCTCTATTTTTTTGTTAAAAAAAATAGAACAACAATCGATTATCTTGCTGCTTCTGTTAGAAGAGCGCATGATGTAGGAAAAAGTGGATGGTATATGTTGATTCCTTTTTACAATTTTTACCTACTGGTTAAAAATGGAGATGAGGGAAGCAACCAATATGGCCCAGATCCTAAAAATCCAACAGAAGAAATTTCAAGTTTAGGTACAGAATAATTCAACACAATTAACCCAATTTTAAAACTATGAAGTGGTTTATCAAATGTTTAAGACAGTATGCTGATTTTAACGGAAGAGCAAGGAGAAAAGAATATTGGATGTTTTTTCTTTTCCATATGTTGCTTGTTTATCCATTGATGGGTCTAAATATATATTTTAATGGAATCGAGGGTTTGGTAACAAAAACTTCTGGAAATTATCTTTATCTTATTTCTCAGCTTATTAGCTTTGCCTTACTAGTTCCAAGTATTTCTGTAGCTTGGAGAAGAATGCACGATGTAAACAAAGCAGGCTGGTATATGTTTATACCTTTTTATGGTTGGTATTTGTTGTTTAAAAATGGAGATGTAGGAGCCAACCAATATGGCCTAGATCCAAAGAACCCTACTGAAGAGATAGATGATTTGGGAAAACCTGAACTCAGCTAACCCAAAGCAAATACATATTTAAGACCACAAAATATTGTGGTCTTTTTTTTTACTTTAGCATAACCTCTAAATTTAAAAAACATGGAATGGTTTATCAAATGTATGAAGCAGTATGCAGATTTTAAAGGTAGATCTAGAAGACAAGAGTTTTGGATGTTTCAACTAATTTGCATATTAATCGAAATAATTCTAGACCTACCAACATTGCTTGGAATTCCATTTTCGATTGAGCAATTTACGGTGATTGTTTCTAGTATATTTAGCTGGGCCACCTTAATACCTTCTCTAGCTGTGGGATGGAGAAGAATGCACGACATAGGCAAAAGTGGCTGGTATATCCTTTTCCCTTTTTATAACATATATCTTGCCGCTAAAAATGGAGATGAAGGTACAAACCAATATGGCTTAGACCCTAAAAATCCTGTAAACGAAATAGAAGATTTAGGCAAACCAGAACTCAGCTAACCCAAAGCAAATACATATTTAAGACCACAAAATATTGTGTTTTTTTTACTTTAGCTTAAACTTTAAAACATTATAGATCATGGAGTGGTTCAAAGAATGTATGAAAAAATACGCGGTATTTAAAGGAAGAACAGATAAAAAAACTTTTACCAACTTTTATCTTTTGGCACTTTCTTTAAATATCATTATCCAATTTATTCCAGAAGACAACTACCTTTTGCTGCCTTTTGGGATTTTTTTATTGGTAATTTTTATCCCTAGATTAGCAGTTTCATGGAGAAGAGCACACGATGTTGGGAGAAGTGGTTGGTATACGCTAATTCCATTTTACAATATCATGCTGATGTTCAAAGATGGAGATAAAGGTGAAAATGAGTATGGCTCGGACCCTCTAAACAATCTTACGGAAATAGAAGATTTAGGCAAAACAGAAATAGAATAACAATTACATCTTCTGGGTAAAGTAGTTGTAATCTTTGATAATGGTTTCCAAAAACTCGCTTTTGGTGTACTTGTGCTTTTCACCAATAAGACTTTCTACTTTTTTTGTAAGCAGATCTATGGTATCTAAATTGTTGTCTTTTTTGGCTCGCTGGTAATTCTCCTTAATAATTCTGATATCATTGTCCGAGAGTTTGATAACAGAATAATAGGTGGGCTGGTAATCCAAAGACAATTCTTCTAAAATGGTATGTTGGAGTCCAACTGATTTTTTTAGATCAATCACCGTGGTTCCTGCAGCCAAATCTCCCAGTCTTTGACTTTTTTTTGTGGTAGAAATTAAAATTACACCAACAAGCCCCCAAAGATAAAAATCAATGGTAGAAAATGCCCATCTTATAAAAATATCCAAAAAACTATGAAAACGCAAAAAAGTATGTAGGCTATTTTTATCAGCCAATCTAAGCCCCAAGCCAAAAATCGCTTACCTGGGTCTGCAGCTTTAAACTCTATAAGTACATTTTGTGTGGTGTTAATTTGGATATCTGCCATGAATCAACTAATTTAATTTTTTATGAGGGAGACCGCTTTTATCAAACAAAATAAGGAAAAATGGTTAAGTTTCGAAAAAACCATTCAATCTAAGGATCTACAAAACCCAGATCATCTGGAATATTTGTACCTAGAATTGATAAACGACCTTGCCTATGCACAAACCTACTACAAAAAAAGCAAATTGGTGGTTTATCTCAACCAATTAACCATTGAAGCATTTGGTTTTATCTACAAAAGCAAGCAAGTTGAAAAAGGTAAAATTTGGAATTTCTTCGCCCTAGAAGTGCCTACTTTGGTATACAAATACAGAAGATTTGTTTTGTATGCTTTTGCATTTTTCTTCTGCTCGGTAGCCATCGGAGTCATTTCTTCGAAATACGACGAATCATTTATTCGGCTTATTTTGGGTGACAATTACGTGAATCTCACCCAAGAGAACATCAAAAAAGGCAATCCTACAGCCATTTACGGAACAGGAAGCAATTGGGGAAGTTTTATTGGCATCACTTTTAACAACCTAAAAGTGGGCCTTACCAGTTATGTAATGGGTATAACTGGAGGCATAGGCACCGCCTATGTATTGCTGCAAAACGGTATAATGCTTGGGGCTTTTCAGTTTATGTTCAAACAATATGGAGTGTTACTTGAAAGCATCAAAGGAATTTGGATACATGGGGCCATGGAAATTTTCGCCATTGGCATCGAANCTGTCTCTTATACACATCTAGATGTGTATAAGAGACAGCGGTAGAAGAATCCAACGATTTCAGAATTGACTCCGTCCGCCTAGTTCGATTCGCAAAAGACAGCCTACTTTACAAACCCAAGCTAGCAACTTATCTTAACCAAAGCTTTGTAGATACACTTTCGATTTCACTCGGTGATGAAACTGTAGACGATAATTCTCAAATCGTTTTTACCAAAATCAAGTTTGGAAAAGGAGTGTTTTATCTGCATCTGCGGCCAGAGGTTTTCACCAACTACCAAATGCTAGAGAGCAAAAACACCAAGTATATTGAGGCTCTAATTAAGGTGCTTCCACTTAAAGATGTGTATGTAGACCATGCTTCTTCAAAAGGTGAATCTAGCATTAATGGAAGTCCTCTTCGATATATTTTATCACAACCCGCCCTTAAATGGGCCTATTATTTGGCAGTTCTATTCTTTATTTTATACGCCATTTTTAACGGAAAAAGAAGACAAAGACCCATTCCAATTGTAGAGCCGGTTAAAAACAATACTTTAGAATTTGTAAAAACCATGGCAGGGTTACATCTGGAACAGAAAAATCACAAAGACATGGCACAAAAACAAATTTTGTTTTTTCTTTCCCAAATCAGAAGAAACTACCATTTGTCAACAGAAGAAATTTCAGATGATTTTCTGACCAAACTTTCTAGAAAATCGGGCAAAGAAAAAGACCAAATTAAAGATCTTTTTAGCCTTATCAAGGACATAGAAACAGCCGAACAAATCTCTGCTAAAACCCTAATGGTACTTAACCAAAAAATAGAATCTTTTCAATCTTAAAAATAGATATCATGAGCGAAAACCCAAATACCTCAGAAAACATCACCCCAAATCATAATCCACAATCAGACACTAGCCCAAAAGACACTTCTTTGCAGTTTGAATCTCGCTTAGACCTCTCAGCGTTTCACCAAAGTGTAAATCTAATTAGATCAGAACTTTCCAAGGTAATTGTTGAGCAAAATAGCGCCATACAGCTTCTTATCACTGGACTTTTCTCTGGTGGACATATACTGCTTGAGGGAGTTCCTGGGGTTGCCAAAACCCTAATGGCAAAACTCCTAGCTAAAACCATTGAAGCAGATTTTAGCAGAATTCAGTTTACTCCAGATCTTATGCCCTCAGATGTACTTGGTACTTCTGTTTTCAATAAAAAGCAAGGCGAATTCGAGTTCAAAAAAGGACCTATTTTCTCCAATATTATCTTGATTGACGAAATAAACCGTGCGCCAGCCAAAACCCAAGCGGCACTTTTTGAGGTAATGGAAGAAAGGCAAATTACCATCGATGGTAAAAGATATGAGTTTCAAGCTCCTTTTATGATTCTGGCCACCCAAAACCCTGTTGAACAAGAAGGGACCTACAGACTTCCCGAAGCGCAATTAGACCGATTTTTGTTCAAGATTGTGCTAGATTATCCATCCCTTGAGGGAGAAAACGAAATTTTGCTTCGTCAGCACAACCAAGTGGGAGAAAAACTCTCGTTAATTACTTCATTTCTTAGCAAAGAAAAAATTGTTTGGGCCCAAGAAATTATCAAAAAGGTAATTTTAGAGCCTCGTCTTATCCGTTACATTGCTCAAATTGTACACGCAACAAGATCTCATCCTTATATATATCTTGGCGCTTCTCCAAGAGCTTCCATTGGGATACTCACCGCCAGCAAAGCTTTTGCAGCTACCAGTGGTAGAGATTTTGTAACACCTGAAGACATCAAATTTATTGCCCAATTTGTGTTATCTCATAGAATCATCATTACCCCAGAGCGAGAAATGGAGGGAATTACCGCTGTACAAATTATCAAAGAAATTATCGAATCTATCGAAATTCCTACCTAAGCCTATTCTATGTTTCTGATTCGAAAACTGGTTTCTTTTTACCAAAGTGTTTTTTTAAGCCCAAGATTTTTTGTGAGTCTTGCAGCCATTATACTTGTATTTGTCTTGGCGTTTTTTCTGCCCGTATTGTTTTTGGCTGGAAAAATCCTTTGCCTAATACTTGTAGGAATCACCCTGGTAGATTTTGCACTTCTTTTCTCTAAAAATGGAATTTGGGCCCAAAGACAACTGCCAATTAAACTCTCCAATGCAGACCAGAACCCAATTTTTGTTAATCTCAAAAACAATTACCCTTTTTCTACCCATCTTCAGATTGTAGAGGAGCTTCCGTCTCAGTTTCAAAAAAGAGATTTTTTGATTCAACTAAGTCTAAAAAAAGACCAAAACAGACAAGTAGAATATATTTTAATCCCAAATCAAAGAGGAGAATATCACTTTGGGAAATTGTATGTTTTTGCCCAATCTCCCCTTGGCATTATTCAAAAAAGGTACGGTTTTGAGAAAGATGAAATGGTTAAAACCTACCCAAGCTTTTTAGCACTTAAAAATTTTGATTTTTTATCGATTCAATCGCAAAACAAAATCAATCCAACCAAAAAAATCAGAAAAATAGGCCATTCTTTTGAGTTTGAACAGATCAAAGAATACATAGAGGGTGACAACATCAAAGACATCAACTGGAAAGCATCGGCCAAGAAAAACGAACTGATGGTAAACCACTTTCAAGAAGAAACTTCTCAGAATGTGTACTGTGTAATAGACAGTGGTAGAAACATGAAAATGCCTTTTAAAAACTTAAGTCTTTTAGAATATGCCATCAACTCTACCCTACTTTTTAGCCATGTAGCCTTAGGAAAAAAAGACAAAACAGGGCTTTACACCTTTTCTAAATCTATAGGTAATTATGTTTCTGCCCAAAACAGGAACAATCAAATGAATTTGATTTTAGATTCTCTCTACAACATAGAAACAAATTACTCCGAGTCAGATTTTGGTGTTCTTTATGCCCAAACAAAAAGACACCTTACCCAAAGAAGCCTCATTTTTCTTTACACCAATTTCCAGAGCAAAGAAGGACTGCAAAGACAACTCAAATACCTCAAAGCACTAAGCAAACTCCATTTACTGGTGGTAGTTTTTTTCGAAAATCCACTTTTAGAAGAACTTGCATCGGAAACCCAAAAAGGATTGGATGATGTCTACAACAAAATTATCGCCCAAAAATACATGGCAGACCAAAGAGTAATTGCCAACACCTTAACCCAAATGGGCATACAAAATGTACTAACTTCTCCCGAAAAATTAACCGTTGGGGTCATCAACAAGTATCTTGAAATTAGAGCTAGGAACATTTAGATTCCTAAAAAATGAAATCTTACGGGTGTTATTTTTAAATTTCTTCTAGTGAAAACACCCAAAAAACCTAGGTATTTTACTCATTTAAGATTTCATTAGTTGCTTTATAACATTTTTTTTATTATAAACGAAAAAAAATTTGTAATTTTACCGGGTATACTGTACAGTAAAAACAACTGTACAACAAATGCTAAACTATACTAGAATTATGATTAGATTCTCTACATTAAAAAACAAAGCCAAAAAATTGGGATTGTTTTTAGGACTTTTTGCTAGTGGCGCTTCTGTTTTTGCACAGGACAACGTAATTGGTTCTAAACTCTACCCTTATTGTCAAGAGCCAGATATGTACCCAACTTGGCTTACCTCTGGAAATGGTAGAAGATTGTTGAAATTTCAATTTTTAACCGAAAACGACCCAGCTACTGCAGAAAACGATACAGGTAAAAGATACCTTGACGAAGCCGGTATTAGTTCTCAAAACCTTACCCGAGACAACGCTTTTTTACCTAGATGGGAAGGAGATACCTTTCAAGAAGATCAATGGAGATCTACCTTCCTAGAAGATGTTACTGGAGACGGGATTTCAGACCTTGTTTTGGTGACCTCCGACATTAATACAGGTACGTTTTCGGGAGACGAGCGTTGGGACAACAACGTGCAAGTTTGGATAGGAGACACAACTGGTAGTTATCATCTATCCTCTGTAAATACATCATTTTTGGATGCTAGAGACATAGAAGCCAATGCTGCTGGAGATCCTTTAATTAGAACTGGTGCTTCTTATTTAAACTATATTACAGAAATGGAGGATGTAAATGGTGATGGAAAAGCAGATATACTTGTTTTTATGGGAAATAGCACTACCCCCAACAACAATTTAAGAGTTTACACTTACCTTGCCATGGGAGGAGGTCATTTTAGTCCATATAGAGCAAAAAAGCAATCATTTACCCATACTTTGAATAGACCTTTGGGTAATCCTGCAACAACAATTCCAGCTCGGATACAATTTGGACGTTATAGCAATAGACCATTTTTGGGCTTAGGAGATACCTTTGATACCGATTTCTTCTTAAAAGATTACAATGGTGATGGCGTTAAGGATGTCATTGCTACCACCTGGTCTTATGGAGGAGGAGGTTATGGTTGTGGTTTTTTTGGTTGTGCTGCTTCTTATGAAAGTGCACTAGTGGTTTGGTTTGGAAAAACTGACGGATCTGGTGAATTCAACACAGTTGCAGATGTACAACAAATCACCTCAACCGACTTACCTACTCAAACAGATGCTCAAGGGTTTCAAACACCGCCTCCCTATAATACTAACAGAGCATATACAGGTTGGGCTAGAACGGATATTACGACAAGTTTTGAAGACTTTGATTCGGATGGAGATTTGGATTACATAGTTGTGGATGAAACTTCAGATACATTTCGTGTATTTAAAAACAATGGTAAAGACACATCTACACCAGAAAAAGCTGCCCATCCATTCCGTATAGATTTCATTAATCCTGTTATCACACCATTACCTGCACATGCAGGTGGAACCATAACCGCCAACGAATTTTCTGGAACAGGGGAAGGTGAAGAAGGTTTTTTTGAAGATTTCAACAAAGATGGATACATAGACTACATGTATGTTAGACAAGACTCAGGTTCAAAAGTATATTTCAACAAAACAGGACTTGCAGGAACCACAGGAGACTACACCATCGAAACTTCTCCAACTGCAACTACTTTGGCGCCAAAACATACTCCAAGGCCGACAGACCCAGCTCTACAAGCTGATTTTCAAATTGGTAGAGGAATAGTAGGAATTTTAGATGGTACCTACCACAGAACCCTACAAGCAGGCTGTGAAAGAGTAGATAGAGGGGATGCTGATGGCGATACAGTAAAAAACTTTGTTGACCTTGATGACGACAACGATGGTATTCTAGATGAAGTCGAAGGTCTTTTGGGTGCATCTGAGTGCGGATTTACACAAGTACTAAAAGATCCAAACTTTGAAAGTTATAAAGGGCAATGTAATCCTGAGTACCTTTTTTGTCTTGGTGGCTACGCAGAAAATTCATTATACTGGACTTCGGGTACACAATTGGATGCCAACGGAAATACCTTTGACCCTACACCAGAATCTAATATGAATGAATTTAGATTGGGTACACGTAGTGGACAAAACAGAATAGCAATATACGATACCTCTACTTCTCCAGCCCTGCAATGTCCTTCTGGAATTCCAAGAACAGACATCAATAATGACAAATATGAATACTACCAAGCAGAGTTGATAGACAAACCAGGAGACATTAGAAGATTTTCTTTTGATATTCATACTGATTATGCTACACAAGTGCTAAACCCGGCTGTAGACCAATTGCAAACCTTTGATATGATGATCAATGGTACGGTTTATGCGACCATCAAGGTAAACTTCAATACAAAAAACCCATTGGATGCTAATAGATCTGCTCTTGTAGAATATGAAATTATTCCTCAAAATGGCGCTTCCCAAACCTACAAAGGAACAGCATCTTATGACAGTTACAAATTTGTTATACCTTCTTATGATGTTCTGATTTTCGCTAATCCAGCTTATGACAGAGGGACAACCATAGACATCACCCTACCAGGAGTTATTACCCCTGAAAAATTTATGATTAGAACTACTTTTGGTTGTAGTGTAGACAACAACACGGCTTTTGATAACTTTAAGTTCTATGACAAAGAATCTTGTTCGGATACCCCATCATCTGTAAATATTGATGCTGATGCACTTCCAAATCATTTAGACAATGATTCCGATGCTGATGGATGTCCAGATGCACTAGAGGGTACAACCAATTTTGTAAAAGACGATCTAGATGCAAACACAAGGCTAAAAATTACCACTGGTTTCTATCCTGTAGACATTCCTAGTACAGATGGTTCAGTAGTGGCAGATTCTCGACTAGGACTTCCTAGATACAGAAACTTCATTACTTTTGCAAATCCTAATCAACCAACGCTTGCAGAAGTAGCAACACTTAATGAACAAATCGCTAGACATTATACACCACAAGGTATTGGAACTTCTTATGATGATACTAAGAAATCTGGTTGTGGAGAATGTTCTCTTCCAGGTAAATCAGGTACAGCAGAGCAAACCCTAGGTGTTTCTATGTCTACTTTAAACCGTAACGCACACAAAGATGCTGCAAACACAGACAAGTGGCCATACAACGAGGTAAACAGCCAACTGACCCTAGAAAGTACTGTAAAAGGTCTGGTTATCCCAAGAACAACCTCTGCTTCTATACCAACCAATGTGGCAAATGAAGGGATGATTATCTACGATACCACAGACAACTGTATCAAAATGTTTGATGGAACTACTTGGAGCTGTTTGATTCAAGATTGTACCTACGAACTTTAATTAACTTTAAAAAGAAAAACAAAATGAAAAATATATTGAGTTTGGCTTTTGTACTTATCTCTGGTTTTGCCTCCGCCCAATTGGCTATTGGTAAAACAGATGTAGACGGTAATGCAATCCTAGATTTTAAATCTGGAACCAAAAGCGGATTAATCTTGCCAAGAATCACCCTTCCAACCGCAGCAACTGCAAACAAAGGAACCTTGGCTTATGATGCTACAAACAAAAAAATTGTGTACTCCAACGGGACCACTTGGGTAGACCTTTCAGCGCAAAGAAAACTAACTGGAAGCTATACACCAGATGCTTCTCTTGCAAGTCTAACTGAGGTAACAGGAGCCAAAAACATCTTGGGTGCTTCTAACAGCACAGCAGACGGAGTTTTGGTATTGGAAGCCACAGACAAAGGTTTAATTTTACCTAAAATTGCTTCACCAGAACTTAATGTGATGAACCCAAGACCAGGGATGATTTGCTACGATACGGTTAAAAAGAACATGGCTGTATATGATGGTTCTGAATGGACTTTCTGGTCTGTTGACAATCCTTGAGAAACCCATTCAAACAAAAAAGGCGGAAAAGAATTTCTTTTCCGCCTTTTTTTATGTTCTAATTTCAATTAGAAAAGCTCTCTTCCAGAAAAGTGGAAAGCGATTTCAATCGCAGCGTTTTCGTCTGAATCAGAGCCGTGAACTGCATTTTCTCCAATGGATTTGGCATATTTTGCTCTGATGGTACCTTCCGCTGCCTCAGCTGGGTTGGTAGCTCCGATGAGTTTTCTGAAGTCCTCTACTGCATTGTCTTTTTCTAGAACTGCAGCTACAATCGGTCCAGAGCTCATGAACTCTACCAATTCTCCGTAAAAAGGTCTTTCTGCGTGAATTTCATAGAATTTTTTTGCATCAGCTACAGTCAATTGCGTTTTCTTCATAGCAACGATTCTGAATCCTGCTTTGGAGATATCTCCTAGAATGTTTCCTTCGTTGTTTGCTGCTACTGCATCTGGTTTCACCATGGTGAAAGTTCTGTTGTTTGCCATTTTTCTGTTTTTATAAAATTGTTATTGATTGATTCATTTTGTTTGCAAGATTATTGCAGTTTGTTCATTGCTCGAAGTGTTGCCTGCATAGAAGCCCAAATTTGGTCTGCGCTAAAGCCCACAGTTTTGAATTCCTTTCCAGCATACTCCCAAGTGATTTGTGCCTCTACAAAAGCGTCTGTATGGCCACCAGGGGGGATTCTCACATTGTAATCTACCAGTTCTGGTATTTTGATTTCAGTTTGTTCTGCAATGCCTTTTACTGCATTCATAAACGCATCGTACTGTCCTTCACCTGAGGCGGAGGCAGAAAATTCTTTGCCATCTACAACAAGGGTAACATTGGCAAAGGGTTTTTCTCCCATGGAAGTTTCGATGTGATAGGTTTTCAGCGAAATAAATTCCTCTACACTTTCCTTTCGAACTACCTCAGAGATGATATAAGGCAAATCGTCTGTGGTAACGGTTTCCTTTTTGTCTCCCAGCGCAATGATATGCTGGGTGACTTTCTGCAAATCCTCAGGCTCCAATTTTAGTCCCAATTCTTCCAAGTTCTTTTGGATATTGGCTTTTCCAGAGGTTTTTCCAAGGGCATATTTTCTTTTGCCACCAAAACGTTCTGTAGTCCATTGATGGTGGTATGAATCCCTTTGGCTCCCGCTTTGATGGCCTCCAATGTATTCGCCACAGAGATATCATAATCGTTGTGGGCATGGAAATCAAAATGCAGGTTGGGGAAGGATTCTACACATTCCCTAACATATTTAAAGGTTTCTTCGTAATACAAAACTCCAAGGGTGTCTGGAAGCATGATTCTGTCTATCTCCATTTGGGAAAGAGCCTTAATCATTTGCATTACGTATTCTTTGGAAGAACGCATTCCGTTAGACCAATCTTCCAAATACACATTGGTTCTGATGCCTTTGCTTTTGGCGTAGGCAACGGATTTTCCTATGTTTTCGATGTGCTGCTCGGGCGTTTGTTTGATTTGGTGAGTCAGATGGTTTAGCGAACCTTTGGTAAGCAGATTGATGACCTTGGCTCCAGCTTGGTCAATCCAATCCAGAGATTGCGGAGTATCTACAAATCCCAGAACTTCCACCTTGTCCAAGAAACCATTTTCTTTCGCCCATTTGGTGATTTTTTTCACACCCAGAAATTCCCCTTCAGATACTCTAGCAGAAGCCACTTCAATTCTGTCCACCTGCAAATCCAAAAGAAGAATTTTCGCAATGCTCAATTTTTCCGTTGGGGTATAGGAGACTCCAGAAGTTTGTTCACCATCCCTTAGGGTGGTGTCCATGATTTCAACTCTTATATCTTTAAACATGATAGTTTGGGGGGGATGCGTCCCTTTTTAATGCTTTTTGTGATTTTTTAAATTAAGGTCTGGTTTTTTCAAACGCAGCAATTTCTTCTTTGATGTTCAGTAGATAATCAATATCATCAAAACCATTGGTCATGTTGTCCTTTTTGTAGGCATTGATGTCGAAAGATTCACTTTGTCCAGTTGCAAGAAGGGTGATTTTTTGCTCTGGCAAGTTTACTTCAATCTGGGTATCTGGATTTTTTTCGATTTCTGAAAAGATGTTTTCCAAGAATCCTTCCGAGATTTGCACAGGAAGTACCCCGATGTTCAAACAGTTGTTTTTGAAGATGTCCGCAAAAAACGAAGAAACCACACATCGAAATCCATAATCGTAAATCGCCCAAACTGCGTGTTCACGAGAAGAACCAGAACCAAAGTTTCTGCCTCCAACCAAGATTTTGCCTTTGTAGATGGGGTTGTTGAGTACGAAATCATTCTTAGGTTGGTTGTTAGAGTCAAATCTCCAATCGCGAAACAGATTGTCCCCGAAACCTTCTCTTTCTGTAGCTTTGAGGAATCTCGCTGGGATAATTTGGTCTGTATCTACGTTTTCTATCGGTAGGGGAACTCCAGTGGAGTTGAGTACTGTAAATTTATCGTAAGCCATTTTGCTTTATTTTGATTGCTGAATCTCAGCGTTTGTTAAAATCTGTTGTTCTTTGATTTACAAAAATTCTCTTGGGTCTGTAATTTTTCCAGTTACCGCCGCAGCTGCCGCTACATATGGGCTTGCCAGAAGCGTTCTAGAACCAGGACCTTGTCTTCCTTCAAAGTTTCTGTTGGAAGTAGAGACAGCATATTTACCTGCAGGAATTTTGTCATCGTTCATCGCCAAACAAGCAGAACATCCTGGTTGACGAAGCACAAATCCCGCCTGGGTGAAAATATCCAAAAGTCCTTCGTTTTTGATTTGTTCTTCTACAATGTGAGAACCAGGTACAAGCCAAGCCGTAACATTGTCCGCTTTTTTTCTTCCTTTTACGATTTGTGCAAATGCTCTAAAATCTTCAATTCTTCCATTGGTACAAGAACCGATGAAAACATAATCGATGGATTTTCCTAGCATGGCCTCACCAGTCGCATATCCCATATAGTCCAAAGATTTGTTGTAAGAAGCTTCGTTTCCTTCCACATCTTTGGATTCTGGAATGTTACCTGTGATTCCTATTCCCATTCCTGGGTTGGTTCCGTAAGTAATCATCGGCTCAATTTCAGAGGCATCAAAGGTGTATTCCAAATCGAATTTGGCTCCTGCATCTGTTTTGAGGGTTTTCCAATGTGCAACGGCTTTGTCCCAATCTTCTCCTTTTGGAGCGTGAGGTTTTCCCTCTAAATAATCAAAAGTGGTTTGGTCTGGAGCAATCATTCCTCCTCTGGCACCAGATTCGATAGAGAGGTTACAAACGGTCATTCTTCCTTCCATTGTCATGTTTTCGAACACTTCACCTGCATATTCAGCGAAGTATCCTGTTCCACCAGAAGTAGTGAGTTTGGAAATCATAAAAAGTGCCACATCTTTGGGCGTTACTCCTTTGGAGAGAGTTCCATTGATGGTAATTCTCAGTTTTTTGGGTTTGGGTTGCATGATACACTGGGTAGAAAGAACCATTTCTACCTCCGAGGTTCCAATTCCAAAAGCGATGGCTCCAAAAGCCCCATGAGTAGAAGTGTGAGAGTCTCCACAAACTATGGTCATTCCCGGTTGGGTAATTCCATTTTCTGGTCCTACTACGTGAACAATTCCGTTGTTTTTGTCACCCAATCCCCAGTGAGAAATTCCGTGCTCAGCTGTGTTGGATTCCAATGCCGCCAATTGGTTTGCAGAAAGTGGGTCTTCCACAGGCAAATGCTGGTTAATGGTAGGTGTATTGTGGTCTGCAGTGGCAAATGTTCTGTTTGGATAAAGGGTTTTGATACCTCTTTGTTTCATCCCCACAAATGCTACTGGGCTGGTTACCTCGTGGATAAAATGTCTGTCTATAAAAAGTACATCAGGTCCGTCGGTTACCTGTTTTACGATATGTGAATCCCAGACTTTGTCAAATAGGGTTTTGTTTTCCATTTTTGATATATATTCTTGTTTTTGAAACTTCTTTTAAAATTTGTTGATGGCATCGATAAATGCATAAACAGAGGCTTCCACGATGTCTGTGGAGGCAGAGAATCCTCTTTTTACCACAGAGGTTTGTTTGTTCAGAACTGAAATGTGCACCTTACACAAATCTGAACTTCCGTGGGAAACTCCTTGGATGAGATATTCTTCTATGTCTGTATCGATATCAATGATTTTTTTGATGGCATTCAGCGCCGCATCCACAGGTCCATTTCCTTCGGATTCTTCTGTGCATTCTTTTTGGAATACTTTCAGAATCACTTTGGCATGTGGTTTTTTGTCTTTTTTGCTTTCTACTGCCAAATCGATAAGTTGGTAGTTTTTCTCCTGCTCGTTGATTTCATCCCCAATGAGAATCAGCAAATCTTCATCTGTAACTTCTCTTTTGCTGTCTGCCATTTCCAAGAATTTCTCGTAAATGTTGTCGATTTCATCTTTGTTGAAATCGAAGTTCAGTACATGCAATCTGTGTTTGAGAGCCGCTCTACCACTTCTTGCGGTAAGCACGATGGAGGATTCTTCTACCCCTACATCTTTGGGGTCCATAATTTCGTAGTTCTCTCTGTGTTTGAGAACTCCATCTTGGTGAATTCCAGAGGAGTGTGCAAAAGCATTTCTTCCTACGATGGCTTTGTTTGCTTGAACGGGCATGTTCATCAAACTCGAAACCAATTTGCTGGTTTGCAAAATTTGTTTGGTGTCAATTTGGGTATCAAAAGCCAAATCTTGGTGACATTTGATGGCCATCACCACTTCTTCAAGCGATGTGTTTCCTGCTCTTTCCCCAATTCCGTTGATGGTTACCTCCACTTGTCTGGCTCCATTTTGGATTCCAGCCAGGGTATTGGCAGTTGCAAGTCCCAAATCGTTGTGGCAATGCGTGGACAAAATCGCTTTGTCCATGTTGGACACATTGTCTATCAAGAATTTGATTTTTTGTCCGTATTGTTCTGGAAGACAGTATCCAGTGGTGTCTGGTATGTTGATAACCGTTGCACCAGCAGCAATAACTGCTTCTACCACTTTTGCCAGAAATTCCACATCGGACCTTCCTGCATCTTCGGCATAAAATTCCACTTCTTCCACCAAGTTTCGGGCATGTTTTACCGCATGCACCGCTCTTTGGATGATGTCCTCGTGGGTGGTTTTCAATTTGTGTTTGATATGGTATTCTGAGGTTCCGATTCCAGTGTGGATTCTTCCTCTTTTCGCAAACTTCAAGGCTTCTGCAGCAACTTCGATGTCTTTTTCTACCGCACGGGTTAAGGCACAAATCGTAGGATTTGCTACCGCTTTGGATATTTCAACTACAGAGTTGAAATCCCCCGGAGAGGAAACAGGAAAACCTGCTTCAATTACATCTACGCCCAAAAGCTCTAACCTTTTTGCAACTTCAATCTTTTCGGTGGTATTGAGTTGGCATCCAGGCACTTGTTCTCCATCCCTAAGGGTGGTGTCGAAAATGAATATTCTTTCCATATAAAAGGTACTACCCCAGAGGATTTTCTCTGAGGTAGATTTTTTTGTTGTGATGTTAGTTTTTGTCTAGATCGACGATTTTGTTGGCTTTGATCCATGGCATCATGGCTCTTAGTTTTTCACCAGTTTGGGTAAGAAGGTGTGTTTTGTCTGCGTTTCTTTTTGCAGTCATAATTGGGTAACCTGCTTTTCCTTCTGCGATGAATTTTTCCGCGAAAGTTCCGTTTTGGATTTCTGTTAGGATTTCTTTCATGGCTGCTTTGCTTTTTTCATCTACCACTCTTGGTCCAGAAACATAGTCTCCAAACTCAGCCGTGTTAGATACAGAGTAACGCATGTCTGCAATTCCTCCTTCGAACATCAAATCTACAATCAATTTGAGCTCGTGAAGACATTCAAAATATGCCATTTCTGCTGGATATCCAGCCTCAGTAAGGGTTTCAAAACCTGCTTGAACCAATGCAGTTACTCCTCCACAAAGGACAGCTTGCTCTCCGAACAAATCGGTTTCTGTTTCGTCTTTGAAAGTGGTTTCGATGATTCCTGTTCTTCCTCCTCCAATGGCAGAAGCATAAGAAAGTGCCAATTCTTTGGTGTTTCCAGAAGGATCTTGGTGAATTGCGATAAGGTCTGGAATTCCTCCTCCTTTGGCAAACTCACTTCTTACAGTGTGTCCTGGTGCTTTTGGAGCGACCATCATGACATTGATGTTGGAAGCTGGAGTAATGAGTTTGTACAAAATGTTGAATCCATGTCCAAAAGCGATGGTAGCTCCATCTTTTAGGTTTGGTTCAATTTCGTTTTTGTAGATTTCTCCTTGGTTTTCATCTGGAAGAAGAATCATCACTACGTCTGCAGCAGCAGTAGCCTCTGCAACGCTCAAAACTTTGAATCCTTTTGCCTCTGCTTTTTTCCAAGATGCACCCTCTGGTCTAAGTCCTACAATCACTTCTACCCCAGAATCTCTCAAGTTTTCTGCGTGTGCATGTCCTTGTGATCCGAAACCGATCATTGCTACTTTTTTGGATTTGATGATGTTCAAATCGCAGTCTTTATCGTAATATACATTCAATGCCATAATCCTTTGTTTATTTATTTTTTGGGTTATTTAGAATATTTGAAATTTTGATGAATTTTTTTTATTGGTCGAATTCTTTAAGCATATTGGAAACTTCCATGGGCTCTATGGATACGGCGATTCTACCAGATCTGGAGAACTGCCCAACGGTATATCCATTTTGGTTGAATTCTGCAAAAAGTTTGTCTGTTTCCTCTGCATGTCCTGTGTTTTCTACCACCACAAATGCCTCTTCTTGATATACTACATGTGCATTGTACTGGCTTAGTAATTCCAAGAATTTGGGCTCCTGAGTTTTGGATTTTGGTGCAGCAATTTTGTAGAGAGAGATTTCCTGAAAAATGGTTTCTTCGTCCGTAAACTGAAACGCACGGATGACCTCTACTTGTTTGGCGATTTGGTCAACTACTTTTCTGACGATTTCCTCTGTTTGGTGTACCAAAATGGTATAACGGCTCACTCCTTCAATCTCAGAGTTGGAAACGGTCAAACTTTCTATGTTGATGTGCCTACGGGTGAAAATCAGGGTAATTCTTCCCAGAAGTCCAATTCTGTTTTCACTGTAAACAATGATGGTGAAATTCTTTTTCATTTGTTCTTTGGGTTGTTCTTATTTGAGTCTCACTTCTGCTACAGATGCTCCTTGTGGAATCATCGGGAAAACATTTCCTTCTTTTTCTACCAAAACTTCCAGCAGATAAGATTCTTTGGAGTCGATGAGCCTTTTTACAGCCGCATCCAAATCCCCTCTCTCTGTCACTTTTTCTCCCTTTACTCCATATCCACTTGCAATGGTGATGAAATCTGGGTTTATCATCTCGGTTGAAGCGTATCTTCTGTCAAAAAACAGTTGTTGCCATTGGCGAACCATTCCCAAAAATTCGTTGTTGAGTATCACGATTTTTACCGCAACTCCTGTTTGCAAAATGGTTCCAAGTTCTTGCAGTGTCATTTGGAAACCTGCGTCTCCAATCACCGCTACCACTTCTCTTTCTGGAGCACCCATCTTGGCTCCAATGGCTGCCGGAAGGCAGAATCCCATGGTTCCGAGTCCTCCAGAGGTTACATTGCTCAGAGGTCTTTTGAATTTGGCATAGCGGATGGCCACCATTTGATGTTGTCCTACGTCTGTTACCAAAAGGGCATCGTCTCCTGTGGCTTCGTTGATTCTTCGAATCACCTCTCCCATGGTAAGACCCGGTTTCTCTGGATACAAATCTCCATTGATAACCTGAGCGTGTTCTTCTTCATCCAGTTTGTGAAACTGGGAAAGCCATTCTTTGTGGCTGTTTTCTTTCACTAGGGGAATCAACATTTCCATGGCTGCTTTGGCATCTCCATGGATGGCCACATCTGTGGGAACATTTTTTCCAATTTCTGCACTGTCTATATCGATATGGATGATTTTTGCTTGAGTGGCATAGTCTTCCAATCTTCCCGTTACCCTGTCATCAAAACGCATCCCGATGGCAAGAAGCACATCGCACTGGTTGGTTAGGATATTGGGTGAATAGTTTCCGTGCATTCCCACCATTCCCACATTTAGAGGGTGGTCCGTAGGCAAAGCAGAAAGCCCAAGTATGGTCCATGCAGCGGGAATTCCTGTTTTTTCTACCAAGGTTTGAAGTTCTTTTTCAGCTCCTGAAAGCAAAACTCCTTGTCCAAAAATGATGTAAGGCTTTTTGGCGGAATTCAGCAGTTCTGCAGCTTTTTCAACGCTTTCTTGTGTAGGTTTTACGGGCGGAACATAACTTCTTACCCCTGTACATTTTTCGTATTTCCAATCCAGTTCCCCAAACTGTGCATTTTTGGTGATGTCCACAAGCACAGGCCCAGGTCTTCCAGATTTGGCGAT
The DNA here is from genome assembly GCA_004359435.1 of Flavobacteriaceae bacterium. Taxonomy (GTDB): domain Bacteria; phylum Bacteroidota; class Bacteroidia; order Flavobacteriales; family Weeksellaceae; genus PTET01. The sequence goes on along the minus strand of PTET01000001.1, from coordinate 995,263 downwards.
ATAAAAGGCTTTGGCAATCGCCCCGGGAATGTCCTCGGCACGGGTTACTTGGATATTCCATTTTGTAATGGGCATAGAGATTCCAATCACGTCTGTTTCTTGGAATGCATCGGTACCCAAAAGGTGTTCTGTTACCTGCCCAGTGATGCATACCATAGGGGTAGAATCAATCATGGCATCGGCAATTCCCGTAATCAAATTGGTGGCTCCTGGCCCAGAAGTGGCGATACAAGCTCCCACTTTTCCACTGGCTCTGGCATACCCTTGTGCCATGTGGGTTGCCCCTTGTTCGTGGCGGGTGAGAACGTGTTTGATTTCATCTTGAAAATGGTAAAAGGCATCATACACAGGCATGATGGCTCCCCCTGGATATCCATAGATGATGTCTACTCCTTCTTCAATCAAACTTTTTACTACGGCGGTGGCCCCTGTAATTTTTTGGCTCATTGTGTTTTGTTTAAAGATCTGTTACGCAGCCCTGTGATGCATCTGCAACGGATTTCGCATATTTGTATAGTACCCCAAACTTCACTTTGTGGTCGGGTTGGACAAAATTTTGTCTTCTTTTGTTGATTTCTTCTTCTGTTACCAAAAGGTTAATGGTGTTTTTTTCAGCATTGCTTCCCCTTTGAAGAAATTCCCTTCTTTTCCAGTGATTTTTGCAACAGATCCCTTCTCTGCCAAGTTTCCATACAAAATACGGATGTGTCCTGTGGCTTTGATGGGGTTGTCGATGGGACGAATGATATCTTGTTCACGATCGATAATGGAAGTGACAAATTCTAGGTTCTGGGCAACGGTTTTTCCAGTAACGGTCAAACAGTCTCCGTGAAGCATTCCCAAATCCAGCATGTATTTCATCACCGCTGGAACACCTCCCACCTTGTGAAGATCCCCCATTAGGTATTTTCCACTGGGTTTTAAATCTGCCAAAAGGGGAGTGGTATCGCTGATTCTTTGGAAATCGTCTATGGTAAGATTGTGACCTATGCTTTTGGCAATGGCCAGAAAGTGCAAAACGGCATTGGTACTTCCTCCAAGCACCGTGATGATTCTCAGTGCATTTTCAAAAGCTTTTGCTGTCATGATGTCTGTGGGCTTGATGTCTTTTTCAAGCAATATTTTCATGTAAGCTCCAGCATGTGCGCATTCTTCTTTTTTCTCTTTGCTCAGAGCGGGATAAGAAGAGGAATATGGTAAACTCATTCCAAGGGCTTCAATGGCAGAAGCCATGGTATTTGCGGTGTACATTCCACCACAAGCACCTGCACTGGGACAAGAATTTTTGATGATTCCTTTGAAATCCTCTTCGTTCAATTTTCCAGCGAGTTTGTTTCCAAGTGCCTCAAAAGCAGAAACGATGTTGAGTTCTTCTCCTTTGTAGTGTCCTCCCTCTATGCTTCCTCCATACACCATAATCGATGGACGGTTCAGTCTTGCCATGGCCATGATAGAACCCGGCATGTTTTTGTCGCAACCGGGAACTGTGATGAGTCCATCGTAATATTGTCCTGCACAAACCGCCTCTATGCTGTCTGCGATGATGTCTCGGCTCACAAGGGAATAACGCATTCCGTCTGTTCCGTTGGTCATCCCATCGCTAATCCCGATGGTATGAAACATGAGTCCGACCAAATTTTCCTTTTTCACTCCTTCCTTTACCAATTGGGCAAGGTCGTTCAGGTGCATGTTGCAAGTATTTCCATCATACCCCATAGAGGCAATCCCCACTTGGGCTTTGGCGAAATCTTCTTCCTGAAAACCAATTCCGTAGTACATGGCCTGTGTAGCAGGTTGGGTAGGGTCTTGGGTGAGTGTTTTTGAATATTTGTTTAATTCTTGGCTCATTGTTTAGAAAATCTGAGGGTTTTATCTCAAAAATGGTTTAATTTACAAATGTAGCGAACCTTCGCTATTTATACAAATAAACAAATGCGGTTTTTAGCCCAAGTTTAACGTTAATTTCCACCCAAAAGCCCGCTAAAAATTTCACAACAAAAAAAACCACTCATTCATAGAGTGGTTTTTTGTCTTTCATTTCAGAACCCTTAGGGTTTGGGCTGCTCTACACTAAAGAGTTTTACTAGCCTTACTCCCTTGTTCAAAAGAGCGCCGTTGGGTGATCTTTGGTAATCAAATTTAGACGACAAACGAGTCTTGGCTCCAACTAAATTGTTAGCTAAATCACCTGATTTATTCATTCTATCTACCAAATCATAGGTAACATCGTAACCAATTTGCGCATATTTGCTTGGAGATTTGGTACAATAGTCTCTTACAAATTCACCTAAAATTTGTCGTTCTTCTGCTCCATATTCGTTTACTTTTCGATTCAAACTATACACAAAACCTAAATTTTTAAGATCTTGAACCAACTCGTCGTATAATGGCACATACCCAATGGCGTAAGCCTCCGTTTTAACTACATCCAAAGTCTTGAGCCTATCGATGTATTTTTTAGCCAACACAGCATCGTCCGTAGCCAAGACCGTAATAATTTCCTTGGCGGTTTGACCCTCCAGTGGATTGATAGAAACCGGATCTTGAATAACATTAATTTTGGCTCTTGGGAATTTTTTCTCCAGCTGACCTGTTGTATATTCACCAAGCTCTACATCTTTTGGACTTTGGATAACGTAAAACTCTTGTCCTTTGTATGTGGTAGAAATCTCTGCGATTACCCTATCTGCCAAATCTTGGTCTTGAGCAGAAGCAATAATTACATTTTTGTAATGCGTAAGTTCTTCGTTGGAACTAAAAGGCGAAACAATTGCAATATCAGATTGGTTAAGCGCCTGTGCGGTGGTTAAAATTCCCGATTTAAAAAACGGTCCAATTACCACATCTACATCAGACATATCATACGTACTTAAAAACGCAGATAAACTTTCTGTATCGTTTTTGGTATCTACTACAGTGGCGGTGATATTCTTTCCTTGAGCAGCTAATTTTTTTAGCGCCAATTTAGAGCCATAATAAAAATCTTTAGAAAGCGCTCTTTCGGCATCCATCGAAGGATCACCTATACCAAAGGGCATCAAAAACAAAAGATGAATTTGATCATCTTTTTGTCGAACAATTGGCTCTACCCCTATCACTTTGGCACCTTGTTGAAGGGGAATTTTGATGGTTTGACCCGCTTTTAAACCTTCCGACAAATTGTTGTTAGCCAAAATGGTATCTACACTTACCTTGTATGCCGATGCAAGACCGAAAAGGGTTTCGGTTGCTGTTACCTTATGATGAATAAATCCATCTTTTTTAATATCTGCCTGAAAATCAATGCTTGGAACATTGATGTAGATTCCTTCTACCAGTCCATGGGTTTGAAGCGATGGATTGGCTGCATACAAATCATCCAAACTGGCATTATACATTTTGGCGATTTCCATCATAGATTCGCCAGATTTTACCAAATGCTTTCCTTTTGGAACTTGTCCTTTTAAAGGAACCAAAACCACATCCCCAGCTTTCACTCCACCATTTAGTTGTGGGTTCAAACTAAGTAGCGCTGCTTTAGAGATACCCGCTTTTTTGGCAACACTTTCTAAAGTTTCTCCAGGCAAAACTTCAAGGGTTTGTTTATCTGAAGAACCATAAACAGAAGCAATTTCTGGGCTTTTATTTACAACCTCTGCCTTAACCCCTGGAATAACAAGAACATCACCCAACTTTAGACCTCTTTCTTTAAGAAATGGATTGGCATTAATGATGCTTTCTTGACTAACATTATATTTCTTGGCTATGCCATATATTCCTTCTCCTTGCTGGGCGGTGTGTTTTGCAACCTGTGCAAAACCCAGTTGACCAACAAACAAACCAAATGCAATAACAAACTGTTTCATGTGCTTTTAAGTAAATTAAAGGGCAAAGATACGTTTCTGTTTAGAATTTTGATATTAATTTTCTGTTTCTAAAAAAATCAGACGACTTCCAAGATCTTTGATGCTTGACAAATAGGCACTAAAAAATGCATCCCCATAGTGTAGATAGGAAAGCAAAAAACTTTCGGACCTCTCTTGTAATTTCTGATTAGGATAGATTTCTTCTAACAAAGCTGAAATTCTCTCTTGGAATTCTAGGTGTTTTTTAGATTCAACTTTTAGCATTCTCTGGCGAAGCTTTTCTAATCCCTTGGTTTGCTTTTTTCTCTGAGCCAAATACATTTTGTAAAACTGCTCACCTGCAGATTTGGTCTCTTTTTCTAATTCATCAAACCAGCCTTGTAAATTCTCACTGGCAAAAGATAATTTTTTGAACAATTCCGACTCGTTTTCTACTTTTTCTTGGATTTTATTTCTTGGGTCTAAAAAAAGATCTACAAAATCTAATTCCAAAGCCTGTCTCTTTTTGTTTTGTTTCTGGGTAATCAGCTGAAGTGAATTTCTAAGTTTTAAAATCGGAAATGCAGTTTCCTGACTCTCAAAAACTTTTTTGAGTTCTAACCAATAGGCGATCTCTCCACCTCCACCTACATACATCACATTTGGCAAAACAAGCTCCTGATACAAAGGCCTTAAAAGCACATTCGGGCTAAATTTTTCTGGAGCAGTCTCTATCTCTCTTAAGAGCTCATGTAAAGAAAAAAACAAATCGGTATTTAGCACCTGAAATCTCCCATCTTGAAGCTTTACAATTCTCTCCCTTAGGTTTTTTCCCAGATAAAAAAGATTAATTTCTCTTGGGTTTACCTGAGGTTTAACTGGAAAATTTTCCAGGGTTTTCTGGGTGTTTTTGTAGGTGAAGTTCTCTACAATTTCTTTTTGAAAATAGGGAACCATAGTTTGCTTTAACCTTGGATTGTCTGGTTCAATGACCAATATGCCGTAGCTAGAAAAAAGTGCGTTTACCCATTTGAAAGTTGCCTCAGAAAGATTTCTGGAAGACAAATAAGACGTAGTTATCTTTTGCTTTAAATCTTCAAAAAAATCGGTTTTTGGACTCTGATCTAAAAAATCACTGAAGATTTTGTCTAATCCATCCAAAGGAAGTCTACCTACAGGACCAGAAAAAGATTGATTCCAACTATATTTTTTGTCTTGAACATAAAAATGGTTGATTTCCAAAAAGTCGTGATCTTCACTTGCTAGCCAAAAAACAGGTACAAAAGTAAAGCCCTCTTGATTTTGGTTTGCCAGCTCAGAGATTTTGATTACCTCCAGAATTTTACACACAAAATACATAGGTCCTCCCAACAGATTGAGCTGATGTCCTGTGGTAATGGTAAAGGTGTTTTGACTCTTCAACAAAGCAATATTTGCTTCTTGGGCCTTTGAAAAAGCCGAATAACCCAATGTGTTTTGATAGGTGTTTTGAATTTCCTCACAAAGCAAATTCCTTTGCCCGGTAGAATATTGCTGTTTTTTTACTCGGGCTTGCGCTAAAATTTGATCCAAACCTACTGGTTTTTCAAACAAAGAAGACACATTTTTATCCTGCTTTAGATAACTCTTTAGCAAAGGAGAAACAAGAGGAGTTTGTTCCAGAGAAATGGTTTCTAAAGTTCGAATTTTAGCCATTTTTTTTAGGGTTTAACCAAAGAACGGCATAATTTTAACTTGTTTGGCTTTTTGAGAAAATCAAACATAATCTTCTAGTTTGTTTAGCTTTAAATCGTTTACGTAATTCTTGATTTCTTGGTCTTTGCTTTTAGGGCATATAAGTAGCGCTCTATCTGTATTGACAACGATATAATCTTCTAGCCCATCGATGATCATCAATTTATTCTCGGTGTTTTTAACTATGGTTCGCTCTAGGTTGTATGCGCGAACATTTTTGGAGAGAATTGCATTTTCTGCCACATCCTTTTTAGAGACATCATAAAGAGCTGTCCATGTTCCGATGTCGCTCCAACCAAAATCGGAAGGAATTACATAGGTGTTTTCGGCGTTTTCCATGATGCCATAATCGATGGAGATTTTTTGTAATTTTTCGTACTGCACCAAAATTTGAGAAGCTTCATTTTCTGTGTTGAAATCAACCTGTTCTAACTGTTGATACATCGAGGGCAAAAAGCTTTGATAGGCCTTCAAAATAGCTTTGCAAGACCAAACAAACATTCCCGAATTCCATAAGAAATCTCCAGAGGCCAAGAAAGATTCTGCAAATTCTAAGGTGGGTTTTTCGGTAAAAGTCTTTACTTTTTTCAGCTCTCCCTTGTCTTCTAAAACATATTGTATATATCCATAACCGGTATTAGGATGGGTAGGTTTGATACCAATGGTAATGAGCCTATCCTGATTCTTTGCATAAGAAAGTGCAGCGTCTATATTTTTAACAAATTCTTTTTGGTCTTCAATCATATGATCTGAAGGCAAAATAAGCATCAAGGCATCGGGATTTTTTTGAGCAATTTTCATCGCTGCATATAAATTACACGGTGCAGTGTCTCTACCGGTTGGCTCTAAAACAACCTGAGATTCATTAAGTTCCGGCAACTGTTCTAAAATAAGTTTTTTGTGTGCTAAACATCCCAGAATCAAAACATTTTCTTTGGGAACAATATCCAATGCTCTTTGGTAGGTTTGTTGCAAAAAAGACTTTCCTACTCCTAGTATATCATGGAATTGTTTGGGTTTTGCATTTAAGCTCATGGGCCAAAATCGAGTCCCCACGCCTCCAGCCATAATCACACAATAACAATTCTGCTTATCTGTCATATTCTATTTTTTCTACCAAGGCATTTTTGCCCACCAGGTACATTTTGTTTTTGTCTTTGTCCTTACAAAGATACCGTAATTTTCTCTTTTCTACCTTCAGAAAGTTTCTTGTTCCTAGGCGAAAACTTTCTCCAAAGGCGATTTCTTCCAAATATACATGATCTGTTTTTTTCAAGAAAAGTTCTGTGGTAATTTTTGAACCACCAAGGGTAGCGGTTGGCGAAAGTGAATACACCAAAAGCTGGGGTCTTTTCTCGAGCGAGTAGGCCGAAATACTCTCTACAATCATCTGGCCAAAACAAGCCTTCCACTCTACTCCATGAGGCTTAATGCTTTGACCATATTTTTTTCGGCAAAAATAGTGGGCAATTTCGTGGGTTAAAGTAAAAAAGAAGAAGTCTGGCTCTAGGTTTGCGTTAACCGAAATTTGGTCTAAACCTTTTTTAGGCCAGTGGCGATAATCCCCTAATTTTGTTTTTCGATCTCTAGAAAGTTTTAACTCTACCTGGCTTTGACCTATCCAATTTTCGATCCATTTTTTTTGGAAAACAGAACAAGGAAGTGCGTTGATTTTTTCTTGGATGTTCATTCTGAGGTCAAATTTAAAAGAAAATAGATTAACTTTATCAACATGATTGAGATAATTAGTCAAATTGGTAAGTACTTACTTTTTTTAGGCCGAGCATTTGCTCTACCTAAAAAAAATAGCATGTTCAAGAAGTTACTGCTTCGAGAATTCTACAATTTAGGATACAGCTCTGTGGGGCTAGTTGGCTTTATTTCGCTCTTTATCGGCGCGGTAGTCTCCATCCATTTTTACGATTCTGTAGCCACCAGGAACATACCCACACCCATTTCTTTGGTAGGCACCTCTACCCTTTCTCTTATGGTACTAGAGCTTTCTCCTACATTAATCTCACTTATTTTAACTGGAAAAATTGGCGCCTATATCGCCTCGAGCATTGGAACAATGAAAGTTACCGAACAAATTGACGCCCTTGATGTAATGGGTATTAATTCTGTTTCGTTTTTGGTTCTACCTAAAATTATTGCTTCTCTAATTTTTAATCCGCTGCTGATAGCCCTTAGTGTTTTATGTGGATCACTTGGGGGATATTTGATGGGTGAGATTTCTGGAAATTGGACCCAAGAAGATTATGTAGTGGGCATGCGTGCTGCCTTTGAACCTTTTAAATTTTTATACTGTTATCTAAAAACCGTCGCTTTTGCTTTTATGATGGTAACGGTTCCTTCTTTTTTTGGATATCACACCAAAGGAAGTTCTATTGATGTTGGAAAATCTAGCAATCTTTCTGTGGTTTGGACCAGCATCAGCATTATTGTTTTGAATCTTCTTATTACCCAATTAATGTTCGGAAAATGATTAAAACCCAGAACCTTTGTAAATCTTTTGGAAACTCGCCCATTTTAGAAGACATATCCACAGAGTTCGAACATGGAAAAGTAAACCTAATTATTGGGAAAAGTGGATCGGGTAAGACTGTACTTCTAAAATGTCTACTTGGGCTTTACCCTCCTACTTCTGGAGAAATATACTATGACCAAACGCTTTCTACCCAAATGGAAGAAGAAGACCAAAGCACACTTAGAAGTAAAATAGGCATGGTTTTCCAAGGAAGTGCCCTTTTTGATTACATGAGTGTAAAACAAAATGTGGGTTTCCCTCTAGACATGTATACCACCATGAGCAAAGCAGAAAAAAAACAAAGGGTAGAAGAGGTATTAGAACAAGTAGATTTGGCCCACGTAGGAGACAAATTTCCATCTGAGACCTCGGGTGGAATGCAAAAAAGAGCCGCCATTGCTAGGGCCATTGTAAATCACCCTCAATATTTGTTTTGCGACGAACCCAACTCTGGACTAGATCCTTCTACCTCTATTTTGATTGACCAGTTGCTGCTTAAAATCACAAAGACCTATAACACTACAACCATTATCAACACCCATGATATGAATTCTGTTCTAGAAATTGGGCAAAAAATTATTTACCTAAAATCCGGGAAGTTGCATTGGGAAGGTTCAAACCAAAGTCTTTTAAACGCTGGCAACACAGAAATTCAAGATTTTATTTTCTCATCCAAACTATTAAAATCGATGTTAAACCAAGGTAGAAACTTAGGTTAGAACGACATCAAACTAGTTGGAAATCTATGGAACACAAAACGTTTGTTTTGAATAAAAAATGTATTTTTGCTTTCCTAGTTTATCTAAAAAATAGTCATGACAAAACACAACCAACAAACCAATTCTGCAGAAGAGCTAATAGACAACTTAAACCAAGGGGTTTCTACTTGGGAAAAAATTCTAGAAAAATACAGCAAACTCATCCTTGGCGGTGTCTTGCTTGTCGTTCTTGGGGTAATGGCTATGTTTTATTTTAAAAACCAAAAAGAAAAAAACAACCAAGAGGCTATAAGCAAACTCTACCCAGCTGAAGAAGCATTTTCTAAAGGAGAGTTCGACAAAGCCCTAAATGGAGAAAAAGGAGTGACCGATGGATTCAACAAAATAGCCAGCGAATATGCAGGTACCAAAGCAGCCGACAAAGCCACTTATTCCCAGAGTCTAGCGCTATTACCGAGATAGAAACACTACTAGAGCAAAGCAAAAATTAATGGCAACACAGGGCGTACACTTGTCTAGTTACGATAAGAGCAAAATTAAATCGGCCAAAGGAAAGAAAGTAGCCCTTGTGGTTTCTTCTTGGAATGCACAAATCACCCAGAACCTACAAAAAGGAGCTGTAAAAACCCTTGTAGACTTGGGTGTAGAATCTAATGACGTTAAATGTTTTGCAGTACCAGGTAGTTTTGAGCTGATTTTTGGCGCCAAAAAACTTTGTGAGTCCAAATATTACGATGCTGTAATTGTTATTGGAAGTGTCATAAAAGGAGAAACCGCCCATTTTGATTATGTCTGTTCCGCGGTGAGCCAAGGCATAAAAGACCTAAATGTAAACCAAGATACTCCGGTTATTTTTTGCGTACTCACAGACAACAACCTTCAACAGTCCCTAGATAGATCGGGTGGAAAACACGGCAACAAAGGTGTAGAAGCTGCTGTTACCGCCGTTGAAATGATTCATTTCTCCGACAATGCTTGGTAAAAAAAGGAATTACTTGAAACTTTTCGATCCCTTCTAAGGTTTGAAGAAAACAAATCATAGATGAGCCAAAATAGCATACACATTCTTCCCCAAAATGTTGCCAACCAAATTGCAGCGGGAGAAGTGGTACAAAGACCCAGCTCGGTGGTGAAAGAACTTTTAGAAAACGCCATAGATGCTGGAGCAACCAAGCTAGATCTGCATATTTTTTTGGCTGGAAAACAAAACATCATTCTCATCGACAACGGTTTTGGAATGTCTAAGGAAGACGCAAATCTTTGCTTTGAAAGACATGCTACCTCAAAAATCAAAACCACTGAAGATATTTTCCATATTACCACAAACGGATTTAGAGGAGAGGCTTTGGCTGCAATTTCTGCCGTTAGCCAAGTGAAACTCATCACCAAAAGAAAAGAAGACAAACATGGTATTTGCATAGAAAATCAAGGTGGAAAAATCATACATACCACAGAAGTTCCAGCCGAAGTTGGTACCGAAATTCAAGTGCAAAATCTGTTTTATAATGTTCCAGCTAGAAGAAACTTTTTAAAATCCGATGCCATCGAGTTTCGTCATATTTTGGACGAATTTCATCGGGTCGCCCTTAGTTTTCCTGAGGTTGAAATGAATCTCTTCCACAACCAAAGCAAAATCTTGACATTGGCCAACCAAAATTTAGCCTATAGAATCAAACAGATTTTTGGGGTAAAAATGGAGAAAAGCCTAGTGCCGATAGCCGAAAAAACAGAACTCATTCAAGTTGAAGGCTATATTGGCAAGCCCTTGGTGGCAAAAAAAAATAGAGGCGAACAATTCTTTTTGGTCAACCAAAGATTCATCAAAAGCCCTTATTTACACAAAGCGGTAACCTCAGCCTTCGAAAACATTCTACCATCAGGCTACCATCCCAGTTACTTTTTGCACCTTACCCTTGATCCTTCTAAAATAGATATCAATTTACATCCCAGCAAAACGGAAATCAAATTCGAGGATGATTTTGCTGTTTTTTCTATCCTTCGCTCAGCCATAAAATATGCCCTAGGACAGTTTCATGTTGCGCCAAGTTTAGATTTCGAGCAAATCCCAGAGGTAACTTTCTTTTTGGAACAAGACCAAGAAACCCAACAAATCAAAGGATTTCAGTGGCAAAACAAATATTTGGTTACCCCAAAAAACCAGCATTTGGTGCTCATCAATCAGCACCGAGCCCACCAAAGAATTATTTTTGAAGAATTAAAACAAAACCTAGAAAAGAACAGTCTAAGCCAGAGACTGGCTTTTCCGATAGAAATTGAACTAAACGCTCTCGATCTATCGATTTTTGAAGAGATAAAACCTTACCTAATTTCATTGGGGTTTGATTTTAATTTGAATGAAACTAGTTTGGAAATATCTGCTTTACCAGTAGAAATTAAAGCTGAAAATGTACCGAAGATTTTCGAAGAAATTTTTTCTTCCAGGGATGAATTTGAAAACCTAGATCTACAAACCCATTTACTCAAAAACATTGCTAAAGCATCTGCAATTAAAAATGGAACCAAGCTGAATGATAGTGAAATTATAAGAATCATTCGCCTTCTTTTTGAGCTAGAAGATTACACCTATAGTCCATTTGGAAAGCCAATTTTTACTACTTTAGACCTTTTAGATATTCAAAACAAACTCTCTTAAATATGATTTCTTTGCCTAGAATTACCAAAGCATTACTCCTTTTAAACGGTTTGTTTTTTGTGTTAACCGGTTTGCTAGAGATGGAAAACATTCAGCGTATTTTCTCTGGATACTATCCCCTTTCTCCACTTTTTAGACCCGAGCAAATTCTAACCCATATGTTTTTGCATGGAGGCACTACCCATTTCTTTTTCAATATGTTTTCGCTTTGGATGTTTGGCAGCACCGTTGAAAGACAACTGGGAGAAAAAAAATTCACCATTTTGTATTTTGTCGCTGGATTAGGCTCTTACTTTCTTTTCAATTTTGTGAATTACTTCGAAATTCTAAGTTTAGAAAAAAATCTTGTCGCCATGGGCTTAAACCCTCAAAGCATCATACAAAATGCAGAAAATGTTTTAGACATTCAAGGACGAATTAGCTCTTTACCTCAAAATCAAGTACCCTTAGCTGTTGAGTATGCCAGACATTTTATATCGCCAATGCTGGGCGCTTCGGGTGCTATTTACGGTTTGCTTGTTGTGTTTGGGCTTTTAAATCCAAATTCTGAGCTTATGCTGATGTTTTTTCCCTTTCCTATCAAGGCCAAGTATTTTATCCCACTACTGCTTCTTTGGGATTTCTTGGCTGGAATCAGAGATTCTGCCACAGACAACACTGCCCATTTTGCCCATATCGGCGGGGCTATTTTTGGATTAATTCTAGGTTTGTATTGGTACAGAATAAACCTTAGTAGAATCTATAAAAACCATTAAAATGAAAACGTTTTTTGTTGGTTTTTGTTTTGCGTTACATTTTTGGCTGGTTGTTTTGTGTTATTTGCCTTATCTAAATACGCAAATTTCTGGTGCTCAGCTACCTATTTTGGGCGGATTCACCCTTTTTCTACCCCTTCTTTTAGCGCTCCATTTGGCATCTCTACTTTTGTGGTTTGTTTCAAAAAAATACAAAACTTTTCTTGTTTTTCTTGTTCTTTCCATCGGTCTTTACAAGCCCTTTACAAGTTTTGTACACTTCAATCTATGGCAGAAAAAAAGTGCGCAAAACCCATACAAAATTCTCTCCCTTAATACCCGATATTTTAGAGAAGGCATGGAACCTTTTAAGCTTAAAATCCAAAGAGAGTCTCCAGATTTTATCCTGCTTCAAGAAGTAAAAAAAGAACAAGCCAAAGATTTGGCCCAAAATTTAGATTACCAAATTGCTCAGTTTCCATATGTCTGTATATTAAGCAAATACAAGATTGAAAAATCGGCAGAAATTTTTGACCAAACCTCCAACGGACATGCCTGTTATGCAGAGGTAAACCTAGATGGACAAAGACTTAAAATCATCAACACCTATTTAGAACCGTTTTATTTGGATCAGAAAGATCAAAGGTTTCACCTAAAAGAACCCTACCTTTTGAAAAAAGAATTGTTGGAACTTCTAAAGAAACTCAAAAGAGGATTCGAATACCACACTGGCCAACTAAGCCTTTTAGAGCCGCACATCAAAGACCAAAGTGCTGCTGTTATTTTGGGTGGAGATTTAAATTCCGTTCCCTTTTCCAGTGAATATTTAAGTATCTCCAATCATCTTCAAGACCTCTTTCCAAAGGCAGGTGTAGGGTTTTCAACCAGTTATTCAACCCCCTATTTCCCACTTCGGATCGATTATTTTTTTGGATCGAAAAAAATTTTAGCTCAAAAATATAGCGTTGAGCCAGGAAACTTTTCGGACCACAAACCCATCGTTTTAGAATTTGCAATTCAACCCTAAAAAACCTTAGTTTATCAAAAGTTTGGTATCTTTAAACCTTTAGCCAATCCAATAAGGACTCAATCAAAATGGAAAAAAAAGAAAAATTCATACAGACCCTAAACGAAAAATACCAATATTCTGGTGAAAAAATCGTGCTAGGAAAAGCCATGTTAGACAAAGAAGTGGTTAGCGAAGTAGAAATTGCAATACCGCTAAAAACCATCAACAGACACGGACTTATCGCCGGGGCAACAGGAACGGGTAAAACCAAAACTTTACAGGTTTTTGTCGAAAATCTTTCCAAAGCAGGTGTTCCTTCCCTTGTAATGGACATCAAAGGAGATTTAAGTGGACTTGCAGCTAAAGGTGAAGAAAATTCGCACATTACCACAAGACACCAAAAACTGCAAATTCCTTATCAAGCCATGGCTTTTCCGGTTGAGCTTCTTTCTCTGAGTCAAGAAAAAGGAGTAAGACTTCGCTCTACGGTCAGTGAATTTGGCCCGATTCTCTTTAGTCAGTACAATCTTAAGAAACATTGTAGCGCTTGAACAACAAGGTGCCGATCTGTTTTTTGGTGAACCCTCTTTTGATGTAGACGATTTGCTTTTAACCAAAGACGGAATGGGTGTGGTAAGCATCATGAAAGTTACAGACCTTCAAACCAAACCACACTTGTTTTCTACCTTTATGCTCAGTCTTTTGGCCGAGGTATACAACACCTTTCCAGAAGAAGGAGACAGCGACAAACCCAAACTGGCTATCTTTATTGATGAGGCGCATTTGATTTTCTCTCAAGCCTCCAAAGCACTTTTAGCGCAGATAGAAACAGTTGTAAAACTGATTCGTTCTAAAGGAGTAGGAATTTACTTTATCACCCAAATTCCGGGAGATGTACCCGAAAGTATTTTAAGCCAATTGGGACTCAAAATTCAACATGCCCTAAGAGGATTTACTGCCAACGATAGAAAAGAAATCAAAAAAGCGGTAGAAAATTATCCCATTACTGAATTCTACAAAGCCGATGAACTTATTGGAGAACTCGGAATTGGTGAAGCTTTCGTAACTGCCCTTAACGAAAAAGGAATTCCAACTCCTCTAGCCCACACCTATTTGGTGGCCCCAAGTTCTAGAATGGACATCTTAACAGAATCTGAGATAGAAGAAATCGTAGAGAATTCTGACCTTGCCCAGCTTTATAATCAGGACATCGACAAAGAATCTGCCTACGAAATTCTCAGCAGAAAAATGCAAGGTGACCCAGAGGCTGAAGTTGAAAAAGTTGAACCTTCTGAAACCTCAGACAAAAAAGAGAAACCTTCAATGTTCGAAAACATTTTGAATTCACCTTTTGTAAGAGACATTGGTAGAACAGCCGTTAGAACCGGAACCAACGCTCTGCTTGGTATGCTTGGCATCAAATCCAAAAGATCTTACAGAAGATAAGTAGTTTGTACGCAGTTGTAGACATAGAATCTTCGGGAGGAAAAAAAGGAGAAGAAAAAATCATTGAAATCGCCATCTATCTTTTTGATGGAACCAGCATTGTCGATCAGTTTATTTCTCTTGTAAACCCTGAAAAGAAAATAGACCCTTACGTCTGCAAACTAACCGGTATCAGCGACAAGATGGTGCAAACTGCGCCTAAGTTCCACCAAATTGCCAAACGAGTCTACCAATTGATTCAAGGACACATTTTGGTTGGACATGGGGTAGATTTTGATTACCGAATGATTCATCAAGAATTTGGCTCCCTAGGGCTTGACTTATCTTTAGACACTTTAGACACCCTAAGTTACGCCCAAAGAGTACTGCTAAACGAACCTTCTTATTCCCTTGGGAAACTCTGCAAAAACCTTGGCATTCCACTTTTAGAAAGGCACAGAGCCTCGGGAGATGCCAAAGCAACCGTGCAACTGCTAGATCTACTTCTAGAAAAAGATTCAGAAAAAAAATACTACAATCCAACCACAAGCAAAGACCTAGAAAGAGAAAACTTCAAAGGAATCTTAGAAGAAATTCCTTCCAAAATGGGCATTGCTTATTTTATGGACGAAAAAACGGAAATTCTGTACATCGACTTTGGTGGAAACCTTAAAAATCTCTGCAGAAAAAACTTACAATCTCTCTCAAAGAACAAACAAGAACTTCAACAGAAAACCAAAAAAATAGTTTGTAAAACCACAGAAAACACAGCGGTAAACTATCTTCGGGCCATGGAAGAAATACAGAAACACCGCCCTATGTATAATCTAACCAGCAAAAAAGGGAATCATCTGTTTGGCCTATATTTAAGCGAAGATAAAAAGTCTTTGCAAACCCAAGTAGTAGACAAAACAGCACTCAAACAAGGCATAAGTTTCGAAAAAAAGAAAAATGCCACAGATTTTTTAAAAAAGTTTATTCAATTTTTAGAGAAAAAACAGGCCGAAAACCCAGACCAATCGCTGTCTTTAGAAACCGAATTTTTGAACATTTGTAATTACCCTTTACCCAATGCATTACTGATTGGAAAAGGAAGAAACAAAGAAGAAAAAGCCTTTATCGAAATTCAGGACAATCGTCTTATAGGATTTGGTTACTTTGATCTTCACAGTCAAATCTTAAGTGCAGAAAAAAGAAAACAAAGAATGATCTTATCCCAAGAAAACGCCACACTCAAAAGTGAGGTGCTACGGTACATTTTTATCAATCAACCCAAAATTCAAGCTTTGTAACCATGGACCATGAAACCGAAGAAAAATTAAGAGAAAATTTCCGCCAAAAAACTTGGAGCGAGATCAAATCCAACGACTCTTGGGCTCTTTTTAAAATTATGGGAGAAATTGTTCATGGCTTCGAAAGTATGGCTAAAATTGGCCCTTGTGTTTCCATTTTTGGTTCTGCTAGAACCCAAGAAAACAATCCCTATTACAGTCAAGGGATAGAAATCGCCAAACTTTTAACCCAAAATGGATTTGGAGTAATTACCGGTGGTGGACCCGGAATTATGGAAGCGGCCAACAAAGGCGCAAAACTTGGAGGAGGAAAATCCGTAGGGCTCAGCATCAATTTACCCTTTGAGGCTAGCTCAAATGCATATGTAGACAAAGATTATAACATCAGCTTCGATTACTTTTTCACCCGAAAATTGATGTTTATCAAATACGCCCAAGGTTTCGTGGTGCTACCTGGAGGTTTGGGTACACTAGATGAACTTTTCGAAGCCTTAACCCTTATTCAAACCAAAAAAATCGCCAAATTTCCAATTGTTTTGGTGGGAAAAGATTACTGGGCGGGACTTTTAGATTGGATGAAAAAAAGCATGTTAGAAGACCAAAAAAACATCAACCTAGAGGATTTTTCGCTTTTTCATCTTGTAGATACTCCAAAACAAGCAGTTGAAATTATTGTAAATTTCTACAAAGAATTCAATCTCCAAGAAAATTTTTAAGTATTTTTTTATCGATGCACAAAAAAAGGATTGCATTCTTGCAATCCTTTTTTTATAAATCAAAGTAGCCCGTAGGGGAATCGAACCCCTATTTCCAGGATGAAAACCTGGCGTCCTAACCGCTAGACGAACGGGCCAACAAAACCCTTAGCTTTTCTTACAAAGAAGCTACGTGTTTGGCCAACTTAGATTTTAAGTTACCCGCTTTGTTTTTGTGAATGATGTTTCTTTTCACCAATTTATCAATCAAAGAAGAAACTTTTGGAAGTGCAGCAGCAGCTTGCTCTTTGTCTGTTTCGTTTCTCAACTTCTTGATTGCAGTACGTGTAGATTTGTGATAGAATCTGTTTCTTTCAGTTCTAACAACTGTTTGTCTAATTCTCTTTAACGCAGATTTATGATTTGCCATATTCTTATAAAATTTGTAGCCCGTAGGGGAATCGAACCCCTATTTCCAGGATGAAAACCTGGCGTCCTAACCGCTAGACGAACGGGCCATTTGATTTAGGACTGCAAATCTAATATATTTTTCTTTTTTATCCATAAGGATTGATGAAAATTAGATAGATTTTTTTGAGAATTCATGAAATATATCAGGCTTTGGTCTAAAATAGAGGGTCTTAACAAAATTTTAAGTATGTTTGAAAATTGTTGAAAAAAATAAAGAGATGAAAAAGCGTCTTTATATCCTTATTGCGGTGCTGTATTTTGGCTTTTCTTTTGGTCAAACTTCGGCTAGCCAACACACTGACTTAGAGAAACAAATTGCAGAATCTATCGAAAGATCTATGCAAGAAACCTTGGTACAAGAAAAACTAGACCAAGAATTGGCCAAAAAATCAGGGCAACCCAGCTATCAAGAATCTTTGGCTTCTTTTACTGCTTCTCTTCCCATATCCTCTAACTCAAACGTATCTGTAGACAAACTGATTGAAGAAGCCAAAACTTGGCTTGGAGTTCGTTATGTATACGGGGGAACCACACGAGGAGGAATAGACTGTTCTGCCTTTACACAAAACGTATTTTCTACCATCAATGTATCCTTGCCCAGAGTTTCATCTCTGCAAGCCCAACAAGGTTACAAGGTGAGTAAAACAGAACTTCAAAAAGGAGATTTGGTTTTCTTTTCTACCTCAGGTAGAGGTGTGAGCCACGTTGGAATTGTAACAGAAGTTACAGATGGTGTTGCCTCTTTTATACACGCAAGCTCTTCTCACGGAGTAATGATTTCCAAACTCACAGATTCTTACTGGTCTGCCCGTTATTTGTACGGCAAACACATTTTGTAATCTAACCCTTGCCTTTAAATTAGGTTTATACATCCCAACCCTTCCACATCTTCCCAAAATTGGGTGTAAGATTTGGTGACCACCATGTGGTCTTCTATTTCGATAGGAAACAACATTCCCAGTGGAGCAAAAGCCATGGCCATGCGGTGGTCGTTATAGGTAGCAATTCTGGGTGCAGCTATCTTTTCTTTCTCTAGATTCTCTCTCAATACTTCATCAAACCCTGTAATTTCTAGGGTAGAATCTGTGATTTCCACCTTCACCCCTACTTTGGAAAGCTCGTTTTGAAGAGCGACCAAACGGTCTGTTTCTTTGATTTTTAAGGTTTCAAGACCTGTGAGTTTGCATCTGATTTTCAGTGCTCCAGCCATTACCGAGGCGGTCTGGGCAATGTCTGGACAGAGATTCATATCCAGTTCAAAAAAATCTGGATACACAAAATGGGAAACTTTTTCTAATTTGATTTGGTTTGAAGCAGCCTCAAAAGTGGTTTTCACACCAAAATACTTCTCGGCGATTTCTACCATAGCACTATCCCCTTGCAAACTGTTTTCTTTGAAAGTCTGAATTTTTAAAACAGAACCTTTTTCTGATAGGGCAACAAAGGAAAAATAGTAGGAAACAGAAGACCAGTCGGACTCCACTTCAAATACCTTGGTTTTTTGATTTTGCAAGTCTGCTTTTTGAATTTCTATGGTGTTGCCTTTAAAATTCACTTCAAATCCCACTTCTTTGAGCATAGAAACAGTCATCTCCAAGTAGGTTCTGGAAGTGATTTTTCCCACCAGTTCTATTCTAAGACCCTCTTCCAGCTTTCCGCCAATAAGCATCAGTGCAGAAATAAACTGGCTGGAAATGTTGGCTGGCATTTGGATGGTTCCGCCTTGTAGTTTTTTCCCTTGAATTTTCAGAGGAGGAAATCCCTCATTTTCCAAATAGGTGATGTCTGCTCCAAGACTTTTTAGAGCGTCCACCAAAACCCCAATGGGTCTCTCCTTCATTCTTGGAGAACCCGTCAAAATGGTACTTCTTCCCTCTTTGATAGAAAAATAGGCGGTCAAAAAACGCATGGCCGTACCCGCATGGTGTATGTCGATGGTTTCCTCGCTGCTCAAAAGTGCCTTTGTCATCAACTCTGAGTCATCCGAAACAGACTGATTTCTCACCTCAGATATCCTATCCTCAAACAATGCTTGCAACAAAAGGGCTCTGTTGGTTTCGCTTTTGGAGCCTGCCAAAGACAAGGTGTGATTCAAAACCAAAGACGCTGTGGGACGCAGTTTTGCGATTTTTGTCGTATTATTTTCCATCGTCTGAAAGATTCTCTTTGAGTTTTTCGTTGTTTTTGTGTCTGTCTTTGTCTCTGTCTGTTTTGTGCTGCATTTTTTTGTAAAAAGCCGCATCGATATCCACACCCGTTTGGTTGGCAAGGCAAAGAGCCACAAAGATGACATCGGCGAGTTCTTCTCCCAAGTCTTTGTTTTTGTCCGATTCTTTTTCGGACTGCTCACCGTATCTTCTGGCGATAATTCTGGCTACCTCTCCCACTTCTTCTGTGAGTTGAGCAAGGTTGGTCAGAGGGTCAAAATAGCGAACACCAATGGTTTTAATCCAGTTGTCCACGTCCAAAGAGGCTTGTTTTAGAGACATATGTGTGTGTTTTGTTTTATTCTTTGGTTTTTTTATTCTCTGTTACGGGAATCCAGCCAAATGGTGATGGGGCCGTCGTTGAGAAGTTCTACCTTCATGTCTGCACCAAAAATTCCCGTTTGGAGTTTTTTCCCCCAGAGTTCTTCCAAAATTACCAAAAACTCTTGATATTGGCTCTTGGCTTTTTCGGGGGGAGAAGCCAAATAATAGGAAGGTCTGTTTCCTTTTTGGGTTGAAGCAAAAAGGGTGAATTGGCTCACCACCAAAATGTCCCCCAAAACATCCTTTACGCTGAGATTCATCACCAGATTTTCATCGGGAAAAATGCGCATTTGGGTGATTTTTTTGGAAGACCAAAGAAAATCTTCCTTGGTATCGGACTCTTCAAACCCAACAAAAAGAAGAAGGCCAGAAGAAATTTCTCCTGTTAACACTCCATCGGAAATAACCTTGGCTTGGCTTCTTTGAGCACTTCAATCCCGATGTTTTCTGTGGCAGAAGTCTCAAGGCAGGTGTATCCCACTTTTTGGTAGATTTCTATCATCTCTTGTTGGAGAAGCTTTGCAGGCTCATCGTGCATATCCACTTTGTTGAAGACAATCAAGGTCTGGATTCCATAGGCTTTGGTGGTAACCAAAAATCGGTCTATGAAGCCAAGAGGAATTTTGGGATTTTTGACGGTGACAATCAAAAAAGCCAAATCGATATTGGAAGCGATGATATGGGTTCTTTTGGAGAGGTTTACGCTTTTGCGAATGATGTAATTCTCCCTTGGATGGATGTGGTGAATCACCGCAATCCCATCTTTGTCCAAAACAAAATCAACCCAATCGCCTACGGCAATCGGGTTGGTATTTTTGATGTTTTTGATACGGAAAACGCCCTTGATTCTCGCCTGAAAGGTTTCTTTGCTGATTTTTTCTTCCAACAAATACCAACTTCCAGTGGATTTGAGTACCAGACCTAGTTTTTTTTCAGCACTCAATCAAGACATGATTTTGTTCTGAATGTTCAGAGATTCTTGGTGAAATTCTTTGATGATTTTCTCCACGAACTCTGGGTTTAGACCAATGGCAGAGGCTTGTTCTTTAGATTTCTTAATGATCTCTTCCCATCTTTCGGGTTGATAAACCGCTACATTGTACTCTTTTTTGAGTTTTCCAATTTTAGAAACTACGCCCATTCTTGCATTGATAAGATCCCAAATCTGGCCATCAATCTGATCAATTTCGGATCTTAAGTGAGAAATTTCGGTGTCATACTTAGAATTTTCTCCAGAATGTTTTCTAAGTTCGGTTTCTTTAAGAATCTCCAAAAGTCTTGCAGGAACAATTTGCTGTGCAGCATCACTCCAAGCGTTGTCTGGATCGTAGTGGGTTTCTGTAATGGTACCTTCAAACTCAAAATTGAATCCTTGTTGGATGATTTCTTGAATTCCAGTTCTGTTTCCACAAATGTGGGAAGGATCTACAATCACAGGGATGTTTGGGTAACGGCTCTTGAAATCTAAAACGATTTGCCATTGTGGATTGTTTCTATATTTGGTTTTGATGTAAGAAGAAAAACCTCTCTGAATTACTCCAAGTTTGGTTACTCCTTGAGCAAGTAGTCTCTCTAAAGCGCCAATCCAAAGGTCTAAATCTGGGTTTACAGGATTTTTTACCAGCACAATTTTGTCTGTACCGCCATAATTTTTGATGGCCTCGGCAATTTCTTGCACCAAAAATGGATTTACCGTAGTTCTGGCTCCAATCCAAAGGATGTCTATGCCATATTCAAGGGCCAATCTCACGTGCTCAGCAGAAGCCACTTCTGTACTTACCAAAAGTCCAGTTTCTTCTTTGACTTTTTGTAGCCATTTAAGACCAATTTCTCCAATTCCCTCAAAGGAACCAGGTTTGGTTCTTGGCTTCCAAATACCCGCTCTAAAGACCTTAACATAGTCTTTATCTAATTCGTGGGCAATTCTAAGTACTTGCTCTTGACTCTCTGCGCTACAGGGTCCTGCGATGGCCAAAGGCTTATCTCCAAAAGCCTTGATCCAATCTTGTTTGGTTTCTTCTAACTTCATCATAGCACAAATTTACTATACTTATTTTAAAAATTTCCTAATCTGGTTTGCATTTTTCAAATACTGCAATAATTTTTCTTGATTTTCCTTTTCAATTGATTCTCTTAAGATTGAAAGCTCTTGGGTAAACCTATCGATAGATTCTAAAAGATTTTCTTTGTTGTTTAAGAAAATGGGCACCCACATCTGGGGTGAACTCTTGGCAAGCCTTACAGTAGAAGCAAAACCACTTCCGGCCATGTTGAAAATGTTTTGTGTGTCTTTTTCTTTGTCCAATACCGCTGAGGCAAGTGCAAAGGAACTCACATGTGAGAGATGAGACACATAGGCAATGTGCAAATCATGTTCTTTTGCCCCCATGTATATAAGGGAAGAACCTATTTCTTTGAACATTTTTTCTACTTTTTCTACAGCTTTAGGATTGCTTTTTGAGGTTTCGCAAAGAATGCAAATTTTGTCTTTGTACAAATCTAAAATGGCAGCACTGGGTCCAGAATTTTCGGTTCCACAAATGGGATGTGTAGCTACATAACTACTTCTTTTGGGATGATTTTCTACCAACTTGCAAATTCCCTCTTTGGTAGAACCCAAATCAATCAAAATGGTTTGAGGCTCAATCAAATCTAGAACCCTTGGAAGCATTTGGTTTAAAATATCAATCGGAATAGACAAAACCACCAAATCTACACCCAAAACGGCCTCTTCCAAAGGAAGAATTTGGTCTACCAAACCATGATCTAGCGCCCATTGGTTAGACTCAAAGGACCTGTTTACCCCAACAATATGGCTGGCTAACTTTTTATTTTTTAGGTCTAAAGCCAGAGATCCACCCATCAGACCCGTACCTACTACGCATACCTTCATCCTTAAAATGTTTTCAAACGATTTATAACTTCATCTAGATCGTCCATAGGGGCACAAAGAGAAAATCGAACATAATCCTTGGCGTTTTGACCAAAAATAAATCCAGGGGTGATGAAAACTCCAAATTCGTAAAGCAGTTTATCCACAAAATCTTTGGCCTGAACCTCTTGAGGCAATTTTGCCCAAACAAACATTCCTGCAGTGTTTTGCTCGGTGGAAAGCCCGAGTATTTTGGTGATTTCCAAAACCCTTTCTTTTCTTTGACCATAAGCCTTGTCAAGCCCTTGATACCAAGAATCAGGCAAGGCAAGGGCTACTTCGGCCGCCTTTTGAAACCCATAAAACATGCCAGAGTCCATGTTGCTTTTTACTTTTAGCACACTTTCCAAATGGGTTTTACTCCCTAGAAGCATCCCAATTCTCCAACCCGGAATATTGAAAGTTTTAGACAGAGAATTAAGTTCCAAACAACAATCCATCGCCCCATCAATGGACAAGATGCTTTTGGGCTTGTCATTTAAAACAAACGAATAGGGATTGTCATTTACCAGCAAAATTTCGTTCTTTTTGGCCCACACAACCAGTTTCTCTAGATAAGAGTCTTCTATCTTAGCTCCAGTGGGCATATGGGGATAGTTTATCCACATCATTTTGGGCTTTAATCTGGCCAATTCATCTAACTCTTCCATCCTAGGAAGCCAATTGTTTTCTTGGGTTAGATTGTAAAATCTTTTGTCTGCCTCAACCAAATCGCAAACCGAATTGTAGGTAGGATATCCCGGATCTGGTAGCAAAACCACATCGCCTTTGTTCACAAAAGCCATGCAAATATGCATAATGCCTTCTTTGGAGCCCATCAGAGGTAAAACCTCGCTAGTAGAATCTAAAGTTACTTGGTATTTTTTCTGATAAAAATCGGCAATGGCTTTTCTAAAACTTGGAATTCCCACGTAAGATTGGTAATGATGATTCCCCTGTAAAGTAGCCTCTACCAGAGCTTGAATCACCTTGGGGTCTACGGGTAAATCTGGCGATCCTATGCCCAAATTGATAATTGTCTTCCCTTGGTCTTTGAGGCTTTGGATTTCTTTGAGTTTTTGAGAAAAATAATATTCTTCTACTTTTTGAATTCTTTGGGCAGGTTTTGTCATGATTGATTGCCGTTTTTGTATGTTCCAAGCCACTGAAAATCTTGCGAAAACTCCTTGAGCTTTTGGTCTAAAGATTTTATTTGAAAAGGATCTTCAAAGAGCAAATCTACAAAAAAAGCATAGGCCCAAGGTTTGTTGGCAATAGGTGCAGACTGAATTTTGGTTAAATCCATCCCAAGCTCCCAGATAACGGTGAGAAATCTTGCTAGCGAACCTTTTTGGTGATCGAGCTCAAAACGAATGGAGGCTTTGTTTGCTGCTTCTACATGAGCTGTTTCTTTCTGAACCACAAAAAATCGGGTAAAATTATCGGCATTGTTTTGGATGGCATCCGAAAGAATATTCAGACCATAAATATCCGCACAAATCTTGGAGGCAATTGCCCCAACACCCATCAGATTTTCTTGTTGAATTTGCTGAGCCACCTTGGCGGTATCTACTTCTTCTACCAGTTTGATGTACTTCTTGTCTTCAAAAAATTGATCGCATTGCAAAAGTGCCATGTAATGAGAACGAACCTGATGCAAGTCTTCTAATTTTTGACCAGGCAGCGCCAGCAAATGATGGTGAATGGGCATATAAATTTCGCCAATTACTTTTAGCTCATATCGATGAAGCAGTCCATAATTGGGCAAAATAGAGCCTGCAATAGAATTTTCTATAGCCATCAACCCAAAAGGAACCTCATCTGAAGAAACAAATTCCACCAATTCTTTAAAAGTATCGCAAGGAACAATCTGTATATTAGGATCTCCAAAATACTCTATGGCAGCTTGATGATGGTAAGACCCGCCCACTCCCTGAATGGCAACTTTCTCTTTCATATAGGCTAAAAAATCCCTTTGTGGGGATTTTAGATTTTTGTTTTAGACCCTACTATTTTGTTTCTAGAAATCTTTGTTCAACATGCTTTGTATGAACAAAAAATCCGCCAAGGTTTTCTGTCTAAACTTAACAAATTTAACATAATTTTCTCATTAGCCAAAAAGGTTCAAAATTTAAAATAAAGAAGTATTTTTACTGAAAAATCTAAGACTTTCTGTTTACCAACCTACTTTTTTATGAGCCTCATCGTTAAAAATCTAAGCAAATTTTATCAAGAAAATCAAGCTTTGAATTCTCTGGATTTCAGTCTTGAAAAAGGAGAAATTGTAGGTTTGCTTGGGCCCAATGGAGCTGGAAAATCTACGCTTATCAAATGCATTTGCGGGCTTTTGAACCCATCTGAGGGAGAAGTTTTGATGGACAATCAAAGTAGTTTAAACAACAACCATTGGAAAAACACACTGGGTTACTTGCCCGAAAACAATCCGCTTTTTTCGGATATGCTCACCTTAGAATACCTCAAGTTTATCGCAGATCTGCATCAATGTTCATTAAATGTTTCTCTGATTGAAAAGCTTGACCTTTCAGAGGTTTTAGACAAAAAAATCCACACACTTTCCAAGGGATTCAAACAAAGAGTGGGGCTTGCCGCTTGTTTTATGCACAGTCCAAACAAGGTGATTTTAGACGAACCCACCAGTGGACTAGACCCCAATCAAATTATAGAATTTAGAAATCTGATAAAAGAAGAATCCAAAGACAAGATAATTTTACTCTCTACGCACTTAATGCAAGAGGTAGAAGCACTTTGTACTCGTGTTTTGCTTCTAAACAAGGGAACTTTGGTGGCTGATTTACCCATAGAACAGTTTAAAGGAAAATACAAAAATCTCGACGAAGCTTTTTATCGATTAACCGAAAACTAAAATCTAAAAGCGTAAAAAAAGGCGAAACAACGGGTTGTTTCGCCTTTTTTTATGTTAGCCAAATTTTATTAACTAGGCGTGTTGGTGGTTTTGTCTACCGTATCTGCGGCAACATCTTTGGCTTTTTGAGCCGCTTGATCTACAACCTCACCCGCTTTGTCAGAAATTACAGTGGCTCCTTCTTTGATTTTTCCAGCAACGGTATCAACCACACCATCTACTTTGTCAACCATAGATTCCATTCCTACCGAAGTAAGACCTTCTTTGATTTTTTCAGATGCAGTGTCGGCCAAACCGTCAATATTGTCTACCAAAGACGAAGCGGTTTCTTTGGCTTTTTGAGAAGCCTGATCTACCAAATCTTCGGTTTTATTTTTTAATTCTTCTCCCAATTTAGCTCCCGATTCACCAAAAAGGTTTTTGATTGTGTCTAAAATTCCCATAGTTGTAATTTTTTATCCAAAGGTATATATTTTTCCAAATCAAGGACTTAAAATTTTTACATAGTTGAAAAAAGATTTCAAAAAACTAATACGCTTTGGCAAAAAGAACCCTTTGGGTAGAAGGTTTTCCAGAATAAATACAAACTCCTTCTTCTTTAGGATTATCAAGGGGAATACAACGAATGGTTGCCTTGGTTTCGCTCTGAATGGCTTCTTCACTTTGGGTTGTACCATCCCAGTGAGCACTGATAAATCCACCTTTTTCCTCTAGCACTTTTTTGAATTCATCGTAACTATTTACCTCTGTAATGTCTAACAATGAGTTCTTCTTCTAATTTGGCAGCTGGATCTACCATAAGCTTGGAAGGATCATCGGGATTGGTTTTAAGTCTGTAATGGGTTACCACGGCACACTCTTTGGCAAAACCTTCTGCATTTTTTTCTTCTGCTTCAAACAAACTTTTGGGTACAAAAAGAGGAAAATAGGCATTTTGATGCCCTGTTTCTTTGAACATTTTATCTAACTGGGCTTGCATCTTCTCCCAAATAGCATACCCATAAGGCTTGATAACCATGCAGCCCCTTACACCAGAATTCTCTGCCAAATCGGCTTTTACTACAAGCTCATTGTACCATTTTGAATAATCTTCTTCTCTTGTTGTTAGCCCTTTCATAGACAAGGTTTTATCGAATTTAATTGCTTAAAAAAAACTTGGCATCACTTTTGTATAATATCTTTTGTATAAAAATCTTTGATTTTTTTACACATAAAAAAAAGGTCTGTTCCTTCTTTTACAAAGTTCATCCAAATAAAAAAGTAAAATTATGAATACTTTTGATCTAATTCTAAAGAAATTACCAACATCTGCCTTTTTAATCGGCGCATGTGCGTTTTTAGGTTCTTGCATTGGCACGCAAACCCAAAGCGCAAGTGAGTATGATGGAGTCTATTACGACCCTTCCAAAGATGTAGTTCAAAGAACTGCACCCGTAGAAGACAGGGGCGATTATTCAGATAGATATCCTGATCAGAGGCCAGAATACGACCCCAACAACCCAAACTATCCCAATTCAAACAATCCAGACAACAGAAGCAATCCAAACAACAGGGATTATACTGACTTTAGAGACAATGACCCAAGGGTGAATATCTACCTAGGTTGGGGATTTGGTTGGAATAACTTCGGATTAAGCTATGGTTATCCGTACTATCAAAATAGATTTAGACCGGGATGGTACTATGGACCCAATTTTTATAATGTAGGTTGGCAATTTGGAGGTTATCCCTATTATCAAGGATGGTATGGCTACAATGGATTTTATGATCCTTGGATGACAGGGGGGGGCTACGGCCCAGGATTTGGATGGGGTGGACAATTTAGGGATCCTTGGTATTGGTCCAACAATGGATACAACCGATATGGCGAAACCAGACCTGGACAAAATGGAAATTATGGAAACTACCCCTACCAAAACATTCCAAGCAGAGGAAAAGGGGTTCAACAAGGTGGTGGTTACCACAGACCCGGTAGCGGAACCCCAAGCAACAATCCTCAAAGAGAGTATGACAACCAGAGACTGCCTGGAACCTCACCCACTAATCCAACTGGAGTTCCAAGCACTCCAAATAGAGGTTATTCCTCTGGAACAAGACCTTCGTCTCCAGCCCAGCAACCTGCATCTAGACCTTATTCTGGCTATGGAAGCGGTAGCCCAAGCGGAAGTTATGGAAGTGGAGGTTATGGCGGAGGAAGTAACGGCTCTAGTGGCGGCGGTTATAGAGGTGGCTCTGGAGGAAATGCTCCAACTGGGGCTGGTAGCCGTTGATAGTAGCAGTTTTAATACAAATTAACTTTAACAAAATGAAGAAAATACAAATTTCACTTTTTGCTTTGCTCTTGGCTTCCTCATTATATGGACAGGAAGATACTACCACATATAACTACACAGAGAATCTCTTTCTATATGGATCAGAGGCTACTTATGGTTCTGCCAGACTTAGAGGAATGGGAGGTTCTATGGCTGCATTAGGTGGCGATCTTACTGCCTCTCAAACCAACCCAGCAGGGCTTGGGCTCTTTCAAACCTCGGTTATTGAAGGGAGTTTAAACAACCTTGCCACAGACCAAAGCACCTCTCATCTAGGGCTTAACAGCAAAGGAAATGAAAATAAATTTGATCTTCTTGGCACCGTAGGTGGAGCCATACAATTTGAAGGCAGAGAAGGAGGTCCTTTTAAAAGTTATACCCTTGGAGTGGTATCTTCCAACACCAGCAATGTAAAAACAGACTTGTTTATCAATGGAAACCCAAGCGGTCCGAGTGCGAATTTTGGAGGATACCAATACAGTGAAACAGGAACTGCCAGAAAAACAAGCATTAATTTGGCAGCCAACCAAAACGATCAATTTTATGTAGGTGCGGGTTTAAATCTCTACAACACCAACAACGAAACCTTTAGTCTTTACAACTATGTAGGCGGTGGAAAAAATTCAGACGGAACCACTTACACCATCAATGAGTTCAATGATAAACAAGGCTTTCCGTACCATGAGAGATCTAGCGGGGTTTCTGCAAGCATTGGTTTTATCGCCAAAATTGACCAAACCTTCCGTGTTGGTGCCTCTTACCAATCACCCACCTGGAAACAGGTAGAAAGAGAAGAAGTTTTCTACGAACCTTCCTATGAGCCAACTACCTATTTGTCTGAATACAACACGACGACTCCTGGCAAATTCACCGTGGCTGCTGCAGCGGTAATTGGAAAATCTCTGGCGATTAATGCTGAGTATTCATACCAAAACTGGGAGAATGCAAACTTTAAACCCAGCGGAAATTTCAAAAATGAAAACAACTTTATCGGAGATTTTCTTGGGGAGACCAATTCTTACCGAATTGGAGCAGAAGCAAGACATGAAAATTGGAGAGTAAGAGCGGGGTATAGATTTGACGAATCTCCTTTCAAAAATGCGACCATTATCTTACCAGAAGTGAAAGAAAATGGACAAACACCTGCGACTCCCGAGTTAGACCAACCGTATCAAGCTTTTGGAGACCTTTCTGGTTTTTCAATTGGGGTTGGATACGACGCCCAAAGATGGTATGCAGATTTGGCTTACCAAAGATATACCCAAACCAGAGACATTGCAGTTTTTGGGACTCATTATAGCAATGTTGCAGATGCAACCTATGATAGAACCGAACAAGTCTTTAGACTAGACCAAAACTTTGACAATATTACCGCTACCCTAGGTCTTAGGTTTTAAAGATTACTTTTCAAAAAAAAAAAAAAAAGAGACTCAAATTGAGTCTCTTTTTTTTGCTTAAAAATAGCGGTTTGTTATTTTTTTGACAACAAATCTCTAATTTCAGTAAGCAATGTTTGGTCTGCAGTAAGCGCAGCTGGAGCTTCTGCTTCTGCTTTTTTCATTGAGTTGATTCCTTTTACAGCCATAAAAATAGCGAAGGCCACAATGGCAAAATCAAAAATAGATTGAATGAATTTACCATAATAAATGGCAACCTCAGCAGCTTCTGGTGTAGCTTTGGAAATCACACATTTTAGATCAGTAAAACTCACCCCACCGGTTATGGCTCCAAGCGCTGGCATTACAATGTCTTCTACAAAAGAAGTTACAATTTTCCCGAATGCCCCTCCGATAATTACCGCAACGGCCAAATCTACTACGTTTCCTCTGA
This sequence comes from Flavobacteriaceae bacterium, assembly GCA_004359435.1. Taxonomy (GTDB): domain Bacteria; phylum Bacteroidota; class Bacteroidia; order Flavobacteriales; family Weeksellaceae; genus PTET01. The sequence goes on along the minus strand of PTET01000001.1, from coordinate 965,712 downwards.
TGGCAAACTCTTTAAATTCTTTTAAAATTCCCATGTTTCTTATTGTTTTTAATGATTGATATTTATTATTGAGTTAATTGAAATTCGATTCTTGTTTTACCAGGCTCTAACTGTAAACTGTCGCTAAGCCCAGCGTTTATTTCTAGCACATACATCGCATCAGAAGCTGAAGGTTCTACGCCTGTCTCATCAAATGGCTGTGCATTCTTGGCAATATTAACAATTTTTTTGTCTTTGTCCAAATAGATGATATCCAAGGGGATTCGAGTATTATGCATCCAAAATCTTCTTGGGGCACTGTCCTGAAAAATAAAAAGCATTCCTTGATCTTTGCCAAGTTTATCTCTGTTCATCAGTCCGTTTTCTCTTTGAAACTCATCATCGGCCACTTCGATAGAAAACTGAGCCACCTTATTGGTATCGTTATAAACTTGCAAGGTTCCTTCTTGTTGGAACAAAATCTCTACAGATTCTTCGGTTTTTTCTTTAGGTTCTGACTTACAAGAAACCAGCATTAAAGACAATACAGAGAGAGAAAGAAATAGTTTTTTCATACTTTTTTCGTTAAATTTTGATTCTTTAAAACAAATGATGCCATTATAATTGATGCACCTAAAAACATCAAAGGTAAACTCAGGGTTTGTCCACTGTTGAACACAGCTGTTTTAATTTCTTCCTCCCCTTGGGGTTCTTTGAGAAACTCTACCAAAAAACGAATGGTCCAAAGTCCAAAGACAAAAACCCCAAACAAAAACCCTCTTTGATTTCTAAATTTAGATTTGTAAAGTAGATACAACAATCCAAAAAGCGCGAAATAACTAAAAGATTCATATAATTGAGAAGGATGTCTAGGAACAATTTCACCATAAGAAGCAGATTGTTGATGAAATTTTACCGCCCAAGGAAGATCCGAAGGTTTACCTATAATTTCTGAATTGAAAAAATTTCCGATTCTCACAAAGGCTCCACCAAAAATAACTGGCAAACTCATTGAATCAAAAAGCCAAACCAAGTTGCTTTTTAATTCTTTGCGTTTGAAGTAATAAAAAAGAAGTAGTGAGGCAGAAATTCCGAAAAAAGCACCGTGAGAGGCCAATCCTCTAAAACCTGTAAACTCATAGCCTTTGAACCCAAAAATAGAAGAATTAGGATTCTCTTGTATCGGAAGTAAAATTTCAAGAGGATGATTCTGATAATAATCCCAAGAATAAAAGAAAACTTCACCCAATCTTGCTCCAAGAAGGGTTCCGATAAAAATGTACACAAACAAATCGTCTACCAAAGCAGGGTTTTCACCAGAAGAAGCAAATATACGTTTGCTTAAGTATATACCACTGGCAAAAGCTACCATAAACATCAAACTGTAAATGTGCAGACTAAAATTACCAATCTGTATGGAGGAAACCGGATCCCAATTAAAATATTGCAAAGTAAGTAAGTTCATCGGCTAGGTTGATTATGGGACAGGATCGCTGCCGCCTTTGTTAAACGGGTGACAAGATACAATTCTTTTTACAGAAAGCCAGAACCCTTTGATAGGACCATATTTTTCTATGGCTTGAATGCTATAGGTAGAACAAGTAGGATGATAAATACAGTTCTGACCAAACCACCTTGACAAAAACAGTTTGTAAAATTTGATTCCGTAAATCAGAAAAGCACTAAAAAATTGGGAAATTTGTACCATCATAGCCGCCAAAGGTAAGAATTTATTAAATTTGATGTTTTACTTCTTTTTTTCCATCCAAAAACCATGAGCAACGCACCTTTAGCCGAACGAATGAGGCCCAAAAAAATCTCAGATTTTGTAGGTCAAAGCCATCTGTTGGGTGAAAATGGCCCAATAGTTAGGATGATAAAATCAGGTGTGCTTTCCTCTTTTATTTTGTGGGGGCCTCCTGGAATTGGAAAAACCAGTTTGGCAGAAGTTTTGTCTTTAGAATTAGACCTTCCCTTTATCAAACTAAGTGCTATAAACTCTGGGGTTAAAGACATTCGGGATGCCATAGAACAAAGTCAAAAAAAAGGAATTTTTAGTGGCGGGAAACCTTCGGTACTTTTTATAGATGAGATCCATCGCTTCAACAAGAGCCAGCAAGACTCTCTTTTAGAGGCGGTTGAAAAAGGCTGGATTTGCCTCATTGGAGCCACCACAGAAAACCCTAGTTTCGAGGTAGTTTCGGCATTACTCTCAAGAGCAGAAGTCTTGATATCGGCTTTTATCAAATCTATTAGAGGAAGTAATCCCGATGCAGCAGTATATTGGTTGGCTCGAATGATAGCCGCTGGCGAAAAAGAGACTTTCATCGCCAGACGTATGCTCATTTTGGCCTCAGAAGACATCGGTGGAGCCAACCCAACGGCGCTGGTTTTGGCCAACGCCACTTTTGATGCAGTACAAAAAATTGGGTTTCCAGAATCGAGAATTTTGCTTTCTCAATGTGCCATCTATCTGGCCAATTCACCTAAAAGCAACGCCAGTTATTTGGCTATAAATGCAGCATTAGAATGCGTAAAAAACACGGGGAATTTAGAAGTTCCCCTTCATCTTAGAAACCCCAGCTCTAAAGTGAGCAAAGAAATGGGATATGGAAAAGATTATAAATATCCCCACAATTATAGCGGAATTATTCAGCAACAATACCTTCCACAAGAAATTTCGTCTCTAAGCTTTTATAGTCCTGGAGATAATCTTAGAGAGAAACAAGACGCAGAAAATCTACGAAAAAAATCTACCCAATAAAGCCCTATGAAAATACTCATCATTAATGGTCCCAACTTGAATCTACTTGGAAAAAGAGAGCCTGAAATTTATGGAACTACCACCTTCGAAGACTTCTTTGAAAGCCTAAAACAAAGATATCCAAAGCTGAATTTAGAGTATTTTCAATCTAATCACGAAGGCGAACTAATAGACAAACTTCACCAAGAAGGTTTTTCTGATATTAAAATTGTAATGAACCCCGGGGCTCTTACCCACTATTCTTACGCCATAGCAGATGCCATCAAAGCCATTTCAGCTCCAGTTGTAGAAGTACATATTTCCGACATTTCTGCCCGAGAAGAATTTAGAAGAATTTCTGTTACCTCAGCGGGTGCCAAAGGTCTGATTAGTGGTAAAGGCTTAGAAGGATATGCCCTTGCTATTGAGGAGTTTTCTAAGATGTAAAATCCCTAAAACTCAAACAAATTTGAAATCTTTGAGCTGCTCTACCAGATCGCCAATTTCGTTTAAAAGTTCTTCTTTTCCCATCTTAGAAGTGGACGAAGTTGTATAGATTTTAGGAAGTTCTTCCCAAGTTTTGAGCATTTGAGTTTTATAGACCTTTAAATTTTTCACCAGAACAGATGAAGTAATTTTATCTGTTTTGGTAAAAACCATGGAAAAGGGAATTTGATTTTCACCCAGCCACTCCATAAACTCTAAGTCTATTTTTTGAGGCTCCAGTCTAGAATCTAAAAGCAGATATACGTTTACCAAATTTTGTCTCCCACGCAAATATCCGGTGATGATTTTTGAAAATTCCCCTCTTTTGGTTTTGGAAACCTTGGCATAACCAAATCCGGGTAAATCCACCAAATACCATGTTTGATTGATTAAAAAATGATTAATCAATTGCGTTTTTCCAGGGGTCGAAGAGGTTTTGGCGAGTCCCTTGTGGTTGCAAAGCATGTTGATTAGCGAAGACTTTCCCACATTAGACCTACCGATAAAAGCAAATTCGGGCTTGTTTGGGGTTGGACAAAGTTTTGGATCTTGATTGCTGACCAAAAATTCGGCCGTATTTATCTTCATTTCTTAGGCTTTGGGGTTAAGCTGATTGTCTTTGAGCCATTTTTCGAGCAACTCATTGAATAATTCTGGGTGCTCCATCATGGGCGCATGTCCGCATTTATCTACCCAAAAAAGAGTAGAATTGGGAAGCCCAGCATGAAACTGTTCTGCTACCTCTGGAGGCGTTACTCCATCTTGTTTTCCCCAAATAAGTCCAACGGGTTGCTGTATGTATTTAATTTCTTCGTTCATGTTGTGCTGCATGGCACTTCGGGCGATATAAAGCGTTCTAATAGCCCTGTCTCTATCGTTTACCGTTGCAAAAACATCGTCTACTACCTCTTTGGTGGCTATTTTTGGATCATAAAATACTTCTTCTGATTTTCTTTTTACATACTCATAATCTCCCCTTCTTGGGATGGTTTCTCCAAAAGATTTTTCGTACAAACCAGAACTTCCTGTTAAAACCAGTCCACTTACTTTAAAATTGCTAAGACCTCCCATCAATCCATGAAGCAAAACAAGTGGCACACCTTGGCCTTGTTCTACAAATACCATCTTGTCTAGTTCTTTTTCTTCTAACATACCTTTTGGATTGATTGTTTTGCACAAAAGTAACCATTTTTTCTCAGACTCATATTGATGTTTTTTTCAACCCAAAAGCGCGTTTTTTGGGACGTTTTGGCCTGAAAATCAAATCGGTTAACCCAAGAAACACTCGAAAAGTTATCAACAAAGTGGGAATTTGTGGGAAAAAGTGTCAAAATAATCCTTAATTTTGAATCAATTAAACAAGAACATGGAAAATCTGGTTGGTTTTTTTGAATGCAAGGTAGACGCCAAAGGGCGTCTGTCTCTGCCTTCTGATCTCAAAAAACAACTGGGAGATCAGTACGACAAACCTTTTATCCTAAAAAGATCTTTGTTTCAACCTTGTTTGGAAATTCACCCCATGGAATCTTGGGAAAAAATTTCAGAAAAACTCTCTAAGCTCAATCGATTTGTACAAAAGAACAACGAGTTCATCAGACGATTTACCGCTGGAGTTAAAAAAACAGAAATTGACGCTTCTAACCGACTACAAATTGGTAAAGAGCTCATCGCATTTGCGGGCATACAAAAAGATGTGGTGCTCAATGCAAGCATAGATTTTATTGAAGTTTGGGAAAAAGAGGCTTATGAAAAAGCCGTAAACAACAACGAGATTGATTTCGCCGCCTTGGCAGAAGAAGTAATGGGTAATTCTTGGGATCAAAATGTATCATAATCCAGTTCTCAAAGACCAGTGTATCGAAAATTTGGTTCTAAATCCAGACGGAATTTATGTGGATTGTACTTTTGGTGGTGGCGGACATTCAAGAGCAATTCTTGAAACCTTATCTTCCAAAGGAAGACTCATTTCTTTCGACCAAGACAGCGATGTTTTAAGCCAAAAAATTGACGACCCAAGGTTTGAATTGGTCTTGCAAAACTTTCGATTTGTCAAAAACAATCTTCGCTTTTTGGGCATCAAACAGGTGGATGGAATTTTGGCGGATTTCGGGGTTTCTTCTCACCAATTCGATACGCCCGATCGGGGATTTTCTACCCGTTATGATGCAGATTTGGACATGAGGATGAATAGTCAATCACCCTTAACGGCCAAAAAAATTATCGCAAGTTATTCCCAAGAAGAATTGGCAGACCTTTTTCATCTTTATGGAGAGCTCACTTCGAGTAAAAAAATAGCAAAAGAAATTGTTGAAGCCAGAGAAAAAACACCAATAAAGACTGTGGAAGAGCTTAAAGCGCTCTTTGATTATATCCCAGAGAAAAACAAAAACAAATTTTTCGCACAGCTTTTTCAGGCCCTTCGAATTGAAGTTAACGATGAACTAAGCGCACTCAAAGAAATGCTCATTCAGAGCGAAGACCTTATCAAACAAGGTGGAAGATTGGTGCTTTTGTCTTACCATTCACTGGAAGACAGGCTGGTGAAAAGGTTTCTAAAAAATGGAAGTTTTGATCAAGAACCAGAAAAGGATTTTTATGGAAATTTTTCTACCCCTTTTAAGCCTTTGTCTGCCAAGGTGATTTTGCCTAGCGAGGAAGAAATTCAAGAAAATCCAAGAGCCAGAAGTGCCAAATTAAGAATCGGAGTTAGAAAATGACAAGAGCAAGTTCTTCTAAAATTAAAGCAGAACCCCTTAAAATTAGAGACATTTTAAAGGGAAAATTTTTGGTTGAAGACGTGAGTTTCAGCAACTGGAAGTTTTTGTTTTTTCTAATCTTCTTGGCGCTACTGATGATTACCAGCTCGCATTTGGCAGACAGAAAAGTATTAGAGATTTCCAAACTTAAAGAACAAGTATCAGAACTCAATTCTACTTACACCTTTGTACATCAATCCCTGATGTACCAAAAAAGAGAAAGTGCAGTAGCCAAAAGAATTGCACCACTAGGTCTAATTACAGATGCAGCGAGACCCTTTAAAATTTCAAAACTGGTAAGTCATGCTAAATAGCGGAAAGAAAGGCATTGTATTTAAAGGAATCCTCTTCAGTTTGTTCTTGATGGGGCTTGGAATTGCCATTGTTGGAAGGCTTATATTAGATCATGCTTTGTGCCAAATGTTTGGAAAACCCAAATCATACTTCGAAAAAAAGCTTAGAGCTGCCAGAAAAGAAGGCAACCAATACCTTTTAATTGTAAAAGGGCTAGAATACCAAAACTACCTAAAAGTCAAAAAAATGCCTATTCTAAACAAAGGCAAATTCAAAGGGGGGCTTATTGTAGAAAAAAACATGGTGAGAATACACCCCAACATTGGTATTGGAGAGCGAACCATTGGCTATGACAACGAAAAAGGAAAGGCAGGTCTTGAAGGCGCTTACAGTGATTATTTACAAGGAATCGATGGAAAAAGAGTAGAACAAAGAATTACCTCCAAAGACTGGAAACCCATCAACTACTGGAACAAAAAAGACCCTATCGAAGGATCTGATGTGTTTACCACCATTGAACCTTCTTTGCAGCAAGTGGCCTATCAATCTTTACTGAACCAACTTCTCACCTACCAAGCACACCATGGAAGCGTAGTGGTGATGGAAGTTGAAACTGGCGAGGTAAAAGCCATGGTGAATCTTACAAGATCCAAAGACGGAAGCTACAAAGACACCCGAAATTATGCGGTTTGGGAGGCAGTAGAACCTGGATCTACTTTTAAAACAGCTTCTCTTTTAATCGCCATGGAAGATGGATATATTACCCCAGAAACCTCGGTTGAAACAGGAGACGGATCTTATACTTTTAACAACGGATCTACCATCAAAGATTCGCATCCCCTTGGAACCATCTCGGTTACCAAAGTACTAGAAGAATCCTCCAACATTGGTACAGCCAAACTCATCAACAATTTCTACAAAAAAAATCCCAAAAAATTCATCTCTAGGTTAGAGGACTGGAACCTTACCCAAAGACTAGGGATTACCATTCCAGGAGAAGGAGAACCTTTTGTGCCCACTCCAAGTTGGAGCAATTGGAACAATATTACTTTACCTTGGATGTCTTTCGGATACAACATCAAACTAACTCCTCTACAAATTTTATCTTTCTATAACGGAATAGCCAATGACGGGAAAATAGTAAAACCCATGTTCATCAAGAAGATTGAACACAGAGGTAAAAAGATTGCAGAAAGGGTCTTTATCAAAACCCCAACCAAAAGAGCCGTAAAACCAGAAAGCGCAAAAGTCAACATAGAAAAGGCCATTGTAGCCAAACGAAAAGTTCAAATAAGTGGAAATGCCATGCCAAACCTAAGAGGAGAACAAGGCAGAACCGCCATCAGTGAACTAGAAAACAAAGGAATCAGAGTGATTTATAGCGGAACAGGCAAAGTAATCAAGCAATCGATTTTACCCTATAGTCCAATTAAAAAAGGACAAGTGGTTTATTTAGAACTAGAAAAATGAAACAATTAGAAGTTTTATTAAAAAACACAAATACACTTTCCACCATTGGAGAAATCCAAAAGGAGGTGAATTCTTTAGTATTTGACTCTAGAAAAGTCGAAGAAAACGACGTGTTTTTTGCACAAAAAGGCACCCTTGTAGATGGGCATCAGCACATAGACTCAGCTATTGAAAAAGGTGCTAAAACTATTGTGTGCCAAGATTTACCTGAGACTTTACATCCACTTGTAACCTATATTGTTTGTCAAAACACAGCGGTTGTACTTGGACAAATGGCTAGCAATTATTACCAAAACCCTTCGGCTGAACTTACCCTTGTTGGCGTTACCGGTACCAACGGAAAAACAACCACCACTACCCTTTTGCATCAGCTATTTAGAAAAATGGGTTATAAATCGGTTTTAATTTCTACCATCAAAATTGTGATTGAAGATACCATCATTCCAACCCAACACACCACCCCAGACATCGTTACCTTAAATAAAATTTTAAGGCAGGCCGTAGATAGTGGCTGCACCTATGGATTTATGGAGGTTAGTTCTCATGGAATTCACCAAGACAGAATTGCAGGTTTACACTTTAAAGCTGGGGGATTCACCAACATCACCCACGATCATTTGGATTACCACAAAACGTTCAAAGAATATATAGAAACCAAAAAACGATTTTTCGATTTTCTACCCAAAACCAGTTTTGCCATCAGTAATTTCGATGACAAAAACGGAAGTGTAATGCTGCAAAATACAAAAGCAAAAACCTTAAGTTTTGCCCTTGGCTATCCGGCCGATTACAAAGCCAGAATCATTGAAGAAACTTTAGGTGGAATGCACTTAGAGTTTAACAAGCAAGAATTTTGGACACCCCTAATTGGAAAATTCAACGCCTACAATTTGTTACTGGTCTATGGAGTTTGCATTGAACTTGGACTAGATTCGACAGAGATCTTGAAATCTCTCTCTACGCTAAACTCGGTGGATGGAAGATTTCAAACCGTCAGATCAGAAAAATCGGGAACCCTTGGTATTGTAGATTATGCGCACACCCCCGATGCACTTCAAAATGTGCTAGACACCATCCATCAAATCAAAAAACAAGACCAAAAAATCATCACCGTGATGGGTTGTGGCGGAAACCGAGACAAAGAAAAAAGACCCGTAATGGGCCATGTGGCTGGAAAGAACTCAGATACCTGTATTTTAACCAGCGACAATCCAAGGGACGAAGACCCAAAACAGATTCTAGAAGAAATCAAAGCAGGATTGGTTCTAAACGGACTCACCAACTTTTTGGTGATTGAAAACCGAGAAGAAGCCATCAAAACCGCTGTGATGCTCTCAGGAAAAAACGACATTATACTTGTGGCTGGAAAAGGCCATGAAACCTACCAAGAAATAAAAGGCGTAAAACATCCTTTTGACGATCTAAAATTATTGCAAAACTTGCTTAACGAAAAACTTTGACATGATTTACTATTTGATACAACTTCTCAATCAGCAAAACGACGTCCCTGGCTCAGCCCTTTGGGAAGCCATCACTTTTCGAGCTGCTTTGGCCCTAATTACTTCGCTTTTAATTGGGCTGTTTTTTGGAAAAAAAGCCATCAATTACCTTCGGGTAAAACAGCTCGGGGAAACCGTTAGAGAGCTTGGGCTAACAGGGCAAAAAGAAAAAGAGGGAACCCCAACCATGGGTGGAATTATCATCATCATTGCCACATTAATCCCAGTGCTTCTTTTTGCCAAATGGAACATCTATGTAATTCTACTGGTATTTTCGATGCTTTGGATGGGAACCATCGGTGGACTCGATGATTACATCAAAGTCTTCAAAAAAAACAAAGACGGATTGGCAGGAAAATTCAAGGTTTTGGGTCAAATTACCTTAGGGCTCATTGTAGGATGCGCGCTTTATTTTCATCCACAGGTTACCATCAAAGAAAAAATCACCCCAAGTGTAAACATAGAAAACAACACAGCCAGAACACTTCCGGTATTTTCTGAGGCCAAAAAAAGTACCCAAACCAACATTCCTTTTATCAAGGACAACACTTTTGATTATAGCGACGTTCTGTTTTTTATGAGCGAAGAAGATGCAGAGAAATATGCCTGGATCATCTTTATTCCTATGGTGATCTTTATTATCACCGCGGTTTCTAACGGAGCCAACCTAACCGATGGAATTGATGGCCTAGCCGCTGGAACTTCGGCTATTATTGTCGCTTGCATCATGATTTTTGCTTGGGTTTCTGGCAACATCATTTTGTCTGACTACCTAAACATCATGTATATTCCGAACATCGGAGAAGTTGCCGTTTTTTCTTCGGCACTCATTGGAGGAATCGTTGGATTTATGTGGTACAACACCTATCCTGCCCAAATTTTTATGGGAGACACCGGAAGTTTAACCCTTGGCGGACTTATCGCGGTATTGGCTATTATTGTTCGAAAAGAGCTTTTGATTCCCGTTTTGTGCGGAATCTTCTTAGCAGAAAACCTCTCGGTAATGCTTCAAGTAGCTTGGTTTAAATATACCAAGAACAAATACGGAGAAGGAAGAAGAATCTTTTTGATGTCTCCACTTCATCATCATTTCCAGAAAAAAGGCTACCACGAGAGTAAAATTGTCAATCGATTTTTGATTGTTGGAATTCTATTAGCTGTAATTAGTATTGTTACCTTAAAAATTAGATAATGAAAAGACTGGTTGTACTGGGAGCTGGAGAAAGTGGTGTAGGTGCTGCGCTACTAGGCAAAAAAGAAGGATACGATGTCTTTGTTTCCGACATGGGCATCATCGCCCCTAACTTCAAACAGGAGTTAGAACTTGCAGGAATTGTCTATGAAGAAAAAAACCATAGCATAGACGAAATTCTAAAGGCAGAAATTGTCGTAAAAAGCCCTGGAATTCCTAAAAAAGCTGCCATCCTCAAAGAAATTGCCTCCAAAAACATTCCCGTTATCTCTGAGATTGAATGGGCTTCAAGGTTTACCAAAGCTAAAATTATTGCACTTACCGGTAGCAATGGAAAAACAACTACCACCTCGCTCATTTTCCACATATTAGAGAATGAGGGACTCAATGTAGCCCTTGGCGGAAATATAGGGATTAGCTTTGCAAGACTGGTTGCCCAGAACAACCACGACTACTATGTACTGGAAATTAGCAGTTTTCAGTTGGACGATATTCAGACTTTCAAACCCTTTATTGCGATAATTCTAAACATCACCATCGACCATTTGGATCAATACGAAAACAAATTCGATCTATACGCCAGAAGCAAGTTTAAAATCACCCAAAACCAAGACAACGAAGACTTCTTGGTGTACAATTTAGACAACGAACCTATTGTTGATTTGTTGCAAGAAATAGGAACAAAGGCCAATGCCATTGCTTATTCTACAGAAAAAACACTAGAAAACGGAGCATTTATAAGTGGTGAAAAACTAAAGGTAAAATTAGAAAAAGAGCCTGAATTTCAAATGCCACTTTCGAGTCTTTCTCTGCTTGGAAAACACAACCAAAGCAACTCGCTTGCAGCGGCAACCGTGGCGAACATACTCAAACTAAAAGACAAAAAACTCATCGAAGCTTTGTCCGATTTTAAAGCCGTAGAACATAGATTAGAAAAAGTATGTATGGTGGCTGGGGTACAATACATCAACGACTCCAAAGCCACCAACGTAAATGCCGTGTACTACGCCCTTGAGTGTATGGACAAAGAAGTAATCTGGATTGCTGGTGGAACAGACAAAGGAAATGATTATACTGAGATTGAAGAGCTGGTAAAGAAAAAAGTAAAAGCCCTTATTTGTCTTGGGGTAGACAACCAAAAACTTTTGTCGACCTTTTCGGGTATGGTAGAAGAAATCACCGAGGCAAAAAGCATGAAAGAAGCGGTAGAAAAAGCTTACAAAATGGCTAAAAAAGACCAGATCGTACTTCTTTCTCCTGCTTGCGCGAGTTTCGACCTGTTTAAAAACTACATGGACAGAGGAGTCCAGTTCAAACAAGAAGTAAAAAAATTGTAACCTTGGAAAGACTCAACAACATATTGCTAGGAGACAAATACCTGTGGGCATTTATACTGCTACTCACGGCTTTTTCGTTCTTGCCCGTTTATTCTGCCAGCTCTAACCTAGAGCTTATTGTAGGAGAAGGTTCCACCATTAGCCACCTTGGAAAACATGCATTTTTTCTTCTGGTTGGTCTGGCCATTATTGTTGGATTGCAACATGTAGATTACAAATATTTTGGTGGATTGGCGCTACTTGGAATGCCCATTGTGGTTGTACTTCTTGGGTTGACTTTGGTTCAAGGCACTACCATTGAAGGCGCCAATGCGGCAAGATGGCTCAAAATACCTGGAATTCCTTTTACCATTCAAACTTCATCTTTGGCTTCTTTAACCCTGATGATTTACTGCGCTAGGTACCTTACCAAAATTCGTGAACAAAACATTCGCTTTATTGACACCATTTTACCCCTTTTACTTCCCATTATAGTGGTGGTTGGACTTATTTTTCCAGCCAATGGATCAACCGCGCTGATTATCTTCGCGATGGCTCTGGTGATTCTCTTCTTGGGAGATTATCCGCTCAAATATCTCTTTGGACTTTTGTTCTCTGGAATTTTATTTGCCAGTCTATTTATCTATGTGGCCAAAACCAAACCAGATCTGATAGGTTCTAACCGAGTAGATACTTGGATTAGCAGGATAGAAAGTTTCCTTGGAGATGACAAAGAAGAAGAATCTTACCAAGTAAAAAACGCCAAAACAGCCATTGTTCAAGGTAGTATTTTAGGGGTAGGATCTGGGAAAAGTGCACTTAAACAAACCCTTCCGCAATCTTCATCAGACTTTATTTTTGCCATTATCGTTGAAGAATATGGTTTTGTAGGTGGGCTGTTTTTAATCTTTATTTTCTTATCGATTCTGTTTAGAATTATACTTATATCTGTAAAAATACACACCTATTTCGGAACCCTTTTGGTTTTTGCCGCAGGGCTTCCTATTATATTCCAAGCGCTTATCAATATGGCGGTGGCGGTTAATTTAATGCCCGTTACCGGACAACCCTTGCCTATGATTAGTTATGGAGGTACTTCCATTTGGATTACCTGTATGGGGCTTGGTGTAATTTTAAGTGTGAGTAGACAAATAAAAACCCCTGAAGAAATTCAGGCCGAAAGAAAAAAACAAAGTGAAGCAATCATCGAAGACATCGCCTAGAATCATCCTAAGTGGAGGAGGCACTGGAGGACATATCTTTCCAGCGGTAGCCATTGCAGACCAACTCAAAAAAGAATTTCCAAGCTGCGAAATTCTCTTTGTGGGAGCCAACGGAAAAATGGAAATGGAAAAAGTTCCCAAAGCGGGATATTCTATCAAAGGGGTAGACATCTCTGGAATCGATAGGTCTAGCATAAAGAACAATCTTGGATTTCCACTGAAACTCATCAAGAGTTTGTCTCAGGCCCGAAAAATTATTTCCGATTTCAAACCCGATTTTGCTATAGGAACCGGTGGTTATGCCAGTGGCCCAACGCTACTGATGTGCGCTTTAAAAGGAATTCCGTACCTTATTCAAGAACAAAATTCTATCCCTGGACTAACCAACAAGTTGCTAGGAAAAAGAGCCAAAGCCATTGCGGTGGCCTATCCAAACATGGAAGCTTTCTTTAATAAAAACAAAATTCATTTTACTGGAAACCCCATCCGAACAGAAATCTTTGACAATTATCCCAACCAAGAGGTATCAAAAAAGAAATTTGGGCTTTATCCTAACAAGACTACCGTGCTTTCTGTTGGAGGTTCTTTGGGCTCTCAAAACATAAACAAAGCTTGGGAAAAATCGGTATTGGAACTTTTAGACCAAGACATACAATTTATTTGGCAAACCGGTAAAACAGATTATAAAAGGCTCAAAGAACTTCCCTTTGCAGATCATCCAGGACTAATTCTTAGTGAGTTTATCTACAACATGGACGATGCTTATGCAGCGGCAGATGTAATCATTTCAAGAGCTGGCGCCATTGCTATTTCTGAACTTTGCATGGCACAAAAACCCGTGATACTCATCCCACTGCCTTGGGCTGCGGAAGACCATCAAACCAAAAATGCTGAGAGTTTAGAAAATCATAAGGCTGCAATTATTGTCAAAGACAAAGATGCGGAACAATCTCTGGTACAAAAAACCCTAGAACTCTGCCAAAACATGGAATTAAGAGAAGAAATGAGTCAAAACATCGGACTGCTTAAAAAGCCCGATGCCACCCATAAAATTGTACGAATTATAGCAGAATATTTATGAATAAGCTGAGTTATCAAAATTATTACTTTCTGGGAGCTGGTGGCATTGGCATGAGTGCCCTAATAAGATATTTTGCCTACAATGGGAAAAATGTACTTGGGTACGATAAAACCTCTACACAGCTTACAAAAACCTTAGAAAATGAAGGAATCAAAATCCATTATACCGATTCTCCAGAGCTGATTCCCGCTGAGTTAACGCCAGAAAACACACTTGTAATTTATACTCCCGCAGTTCCATCGGACCTCAAAGAATTGGCCTATTTCAAAGAAAAAGAATTCGATCTACTTAAACGCGCAGAAGTTCTTGGAGATTTAACCCGAGATACCTTTTGTATTGGTGTAGCTGGAACCCACGGAAAAACCACCACCACTACCCTACTTGGACATATTTTACATTATGCCAAATTAGAAAGTACTGCTTTTTGCGGGGGGATTTCTCAAAACTATGGAAGCAACTTAATTGGGCATGGCCAGAAAATAACTGTAGTTGAAGCAGATGAATACGATCGTTCTTTCTTGAAACTATCGCCAAACATCTCCATTGTTACTTCTGTAGATGCAGATCATCTAGACATCTACCAAAAAGAAGAAGATTTTGTATTTGCCTTCCAAGAATATGCTTTAAAAGTTACTCCAGACAATCTTTTTGTGAATTATGGCCTTCCCTTTGAGGATGCGGTAACCTATGGAATTTCCCCTGAAAGTGATATTTGCGCCCAAAACATTCGGGTAGAAAAAGACCAATTTGTGTTTGATATCAAGCATTACCAAGAGACTATATCTGATATCAAGATGGATCTTCCAGGTAGACACAACATCAAAAACGCAACAGCGGCTTTTGCGGTGGCCAAAAAATTAGGGTTAGATTCTGAGATCATCAAAGAGGCCATAGAATCTTTCAAAGGAATTAAAAGAAGATTTACTCGCCACAAAATAAATGGCAAGGTATACATTGATGATTACGCCCATCATCCCACAGAAATTAATGCTGCCATTTCTGCCGCCAGAGAGCTTTATCCAAGCAAGAAAATGTTGGTGGTATTTCAGCCTCATCTTTTTAGTAGAACCAAAGATTTTGCGGATGAATTTGCCCTTAGCCTTCAAAAAGCAGATACAGTTTTACTTTTAGACATCTATCCTTATCATAGATTTTCTAAATGAACAGATCTAACTACATATTGTTTGTTTGTTTGCTGATTTGTTTTGGCTTACTCTATGGGTTTGCCTGGGTGAGAGATTATAACCGTGTAGTTGAACCAGAGCTTAAGATCAACCTAAAAAATCAAGGAGAATCCTATTTTGTAAGTCAAGAAATTGTCCAAGACATCTTGCAAAAAAATCATCCCGATCTGTTTCAGAGCAAAACCAAAGACCTAGATCTAAGATCGATAGAAAACACATTAGATTCTGGAGAACAAATTAAGAAAGCAGAAGTTTATTTAGACAAAAAAGGCAGCCTTTGCGCTGACATCACCCAACAGGTTGCCACAGCTAGAATTAAAACTTCAAGAAATCAATACTACTTAAACCCTGAAAACGAAACCTTTGGGCTGAGCAAAAACTACTCGGCAGATGTTATTTTGGTCAGTGGAGAGATTAAACCCGAAGACCTAAAGCCCCTAAACGAGTTAATTTCGTTCATAAATGAGGATAACTTGTTGAGAAAACACATTATTGGGATAGAAAAAACAAGTCCAGAATCCTTTAACTTAATGGTTAATTTGGGAGCCTATATCATCGTTTTTGGAAAACTGGAAGACTTTGAAAAAAAATTCGAAAAACTCAAACTTTTTTATGCCCAATATTTGGGACAAACCGGAATGAGCTATTATAAAAAATTAGATTTAACCTTTGACAATCAAATTGTTGCAACAAAAACAGAAAATGGAAAATAACAAAGATATCGCAGTAGGTTTAGACATCGGAACTACAAAAATTGTAGTGATGGTGGGTAAAAAGAACGAGCACGGCAAGCTAGAAATTATTGGAATGGGTAAAGCCAAAAGCCAAGGCGTTTCTAGAGGCGTGGTTTCGAATATCACACAAACCATCAATTCGATCAGTGAGGCGGTTGCTCAGGCCGAATCTCAGTGTGGAATGAAAATTCAGGATGTTACCGTTGGTATCGCTGGACAACACATCAGAAGTTTGCAGCACAGCGACTACATTACCAGAACCAATTATGAAGAGGTAATTGGCCCAGAAGATGTAAAGAGATTGGTAAATCAGGTACACAAACTCTCGATGATGCCAGGGGAAGAAATCATCCATGTGCTTCCTCAAGAATTCAAAATCGATTCTCAAAGCGACGTGAGAGAACCTATCGGGATGTACGGAAGAAGACTAGAAGCGAACTTCCATGTGGTAGTTGGTCAAATTTCTTCAATCAAAAACATCGCTAGATGCATCAAAAGCGCAGGATTAAACCTTACAGGAATCACCCTAGAACCCATCGCCTCTTCGGTAGCTTCCCTTAGCATGGAAGAAAAAGAAGCAGGAGTTGCACTGATCGATATAGGAGGTGGAACCACAGACATAGCTATTTTCAAAGACAACGTCATTCGACATACAGCGGTGATTCCTTTTGGAGGAAACATCATTACCGAAGACGTAAAAGAAGGCTGCTCGATTATCGAAAGACAAGCAGAGCTTCTCAAAACCAAATTTGGCTCTGCTTGGCCGGGTGAAAACAAAGAGACAGAAATTGTTTCTATCGCAGGGCTTAGAGGAAGAGAACCCAAAGAAATTTCACTGAAAAAACTCTCTCAGATTATTCATGCCAGAATAGAAGAAGTGTTGCAACAAGCCTATTTGGAGATGAAAAATTACGGCTGTGATGAGCAAAAGAAAAAACTGATTGCAGGAATTGTGATGACAGGAGGAGGTTCAAAACTCAAACACATTAGACAACTTACAGAATTTGTAACCGGGATGGATGTTCGAATTGGATATTCCAACGAGCATCTGGCTGGAGGTCAGTCCGAGGAACTAGCCAACCCAGAATACGCCACCGGAATTGGACTCTTAATGAAAGCCCTAGAAAAACTAGAAGACGATAAAACCATCGGAGGAACTTTCGAAAACTTACAAAACAAAGAAAAAGTAACCCAAATTAATCCAACAGGACTTTTGGAAGAACCCGTTAATGTTCCAACCACCCAAGAGGTTCTACAAGAAATGGAAATTAGTCCAGAAGTTGAAGCCGTAAAAGAAGAAGTAGGTAAAAAAAGATCCAAATCTTTCTTGAACCACTGGAGCGAAAAGTTCATTCAAATGTTAAAAGAAGAAGAATAAGCCATGAATACAACCAAAGAAACCGGAAATTTTATTTTCGACTTGCCCAAAAATAGATCTGCTTCCATCAAAGTAATTGGTGTGGGAGGCGGCGGAAGCAATGCGGTAAATTACATGTACGAAGAAGGCATTACTGGAGTAGATTTTGTGATCTCCAACACCGATGCACAGGCCCTAAACAACAGCCCAATTCCCAACAAAATTCAGTTAGGACTTTCTATTACCGAAGGACTAGGTGCGGGAGCTAATCCTGAAGTTGGAGAACAGGCCGCTCTGGAGAGTTTAGAAGACGTAAAAGCACTACTGGACAGCAACACCAAAATGGTATTTATCACCGCAGGTATGGGTGGTGGTACCGGAACTGGAGCTGCACCTATTATCGCTGGAATCGCCAAAGAAATGGGGATTCTAACCGTAGCCATTGTTACAGTTCCTTTCCAGTTTGAAGGTAAAATGAGAATTGAACAGGCCGAAAAAGGACTGGAAAAACTAAGAAACTCGGTTGATTCACTGATTATCATCAACAACAACAAACTACGTGAGCTTTACGGAAACCTAGGTTATAAAACAGGTTTCGCCAAAGCAGACGAGGTTTTGGCTACTGCCGCCAAAGGGATTGCAGAGGTAATTACCCACCACTACACCCAAAACATCGACCTTAGAGATGCCAGAACCGTACTTGCCAACAGCGGAACGGCCATCATGGGTTCTGCCAAAGCAGAAGGAGAAAACAAAGCCAAAGAAGCCATCTCTTTAGCGCTGGACTCTCCTCTACTGAACGACAACAAAATTACTGGAGCCAAAAACGTACTGCTTTTAATTGTGTCTGGAGAAGAAGAAATTACCATGGACGAAATTGGAATCATCAATGATTTCATTCAAGCAGAAGCGGGTCACAATGCCAACATCATTATGGGAGTTGGTGAAGATCTTTCCCTTGGTAAACAAATTAATGTAACCATTGTGGCTACAGGATTCCCCGTGGACGACAAAAGATACACAGGACAAGAAGAAAAGAAGATTTTCCACACCCTAGGGGAAGAACAAGCCTTAGTTCAAAGCTTACATGTAGAAGAAAAAACAAAACCAGAGATTTCAGAAACTCAGCAAATCACCCGATTTGTATTAGAAGAAGAGCCTGAAAAACCCAAAGAGATCGTCTCTTCCACTGAGGAAGAACCCGAAATTTCTCTCATCCAAGAGGAACAAATTTCAGAGAGAAAACATCAGAGCAATGACGCCTTTGACCTTTTTGCACCCATTGAAAAAAAAACTGAAAGCAGTCAAGGAATTCAAAATAAGGTAGAAACATTCTATTTAGATGAAGAATTTGAAGAGACCCAAGAAGACTTTACGACAACTTCTCTCTTCGAAGATTTAAGCCTTAGAAACAAAAAAGAAAGCCAAGATTTTTCAAGCAGTAAATATTCTAACTCGCAAGAATCCATGGAGTTCGGATTTGAATCTCAAGAAACGCAAAACTTTTCTGAGCAAAACAGCTTTGAAGAAAGTATGTCTTTTGAAATGGAATTTTCTTCCCCAAATCTAGAGGTAGAAAAAACCAATGTAGAAGTTTTGCCCGAAAAACAAAGCATTCAACAAACTTTCTTAGAAGAAAAAGACATCGTTCATCAGCCCATTATCAGTAGACTTGAAGAGAGAAAAAACAAACTAAAACAATTCAACTTTAAGTTTCAAAACAATTACTCAGAGCAAGATTTAGAAAACATTCCAGCCTACAAAAGACAAGGGATCAATCTTCATCAATCTGGTCAAGAAGAAAAGGGCAAGATTATGCTTAGTTTAGATCAAAACAATGAGATTCAAATTAGACCCAATCATTTTTTACACGATAACGTAGACTGATGAATTTAGAAGAAAACATCATGGCAGAGTTGAAAACTGCCATGAAAAACAAAGACAAAGTTGCCCTTGAGGCACTTAGGGCTGTAAAATCTGCCATTCTAATGGCCAAAACAGCGGGTGGAAAAGAAACAGCGCTATCCGCTGAAGCAGAAATCTCCATTTTACAAAAACAGATTAAGCAAAGAAAAGAATCTGCAGAGCAATTTTCGGCCCAAGACCGCAAAGAAATGGCCGAGTTAGAATTGGCTCAAGCCGCTGTAATCGAAAAATTTTTACCCAAGCAGTTAACGGAAAACGAAATAGAAGAAATCCTTGGGTCTATTATTGCAGAAACTGGCGCCATCGGTATGAAAGACATGGGAAAAGTAATGGGATTGGCATCCGAAAAAATGGCTGGAAAAGCAGATGGAAAGACCATTTCTACCCTTGTAAAAAAGCTTTTGGGTTAATGTTCACAAATAGCTAGTTATCAACAAAATAGCTATTTTAACATTTGCTTATAGTTAAAGTCCGTATCTTTGTGGAGTAATCGAAAAGAAATTAAATTATGATTAGATTATTCAAAAATGGCCTAAGTGCTGTCCTATTTGGACTTTCTACCATGGCCTTTGCTCCCAACCAAGACCTTAGCACTACCAACTCCATAGAAGGAAAAGTGTCTTATTATGGAACTGGATTTCATGGAAAACCCATGGCCAACGGGCAAAAATTCGACAAAAACGGAAAAACCTGTGCCGTTCCCATTGTAAATGGTAAAAAAACCCATCCCTTTGGTACCAAACTAGAGGTTACCAACAAAAGCAACAACAAAAAAGTAATTGTTACAGTAACCGATACAGGAGGATTTGCCAAAACAGGTAGAGTGCTTGACCTTAGCCAAGGTTCTTTTGAAGCCATCTCTTCCATTGACAAAGGAATTATATCGGTAAGTTATGTGGTGGTAAAATAACTACTAAAAACACCCTAAAATCACAAAAAAAACCGCTCATTGAGCGGTTTTTTTTATAGATGTATTATAAATCCTATGACTGTTTTTCTTTTTTAAAAATTAAAACAGCCGTCAAAATGCCCAACGTATCAAGCCCTAAATCAAGAAGCTCGAAAGAACGACCAAAAGGCAAGATATTTTGCAAAACCTCTATCAAGAAACCATAGAGAATGAAGACAACGGCCACAACTGCTTTGCTTGAATTTTCGAAAGCCTTCAAAAAAACGAAGGTCAAGACAAAAAAGAGCCCAAAATGAACCGCTTTGTCAAAATGCTCAATAGGAACCTTAAAAGAAGATTTCTTAAATGGCTTTAAGAAAAGATAGGTTTCAAATAAAAACAAACCCCAAAAAAAGGTCTTTTTTGGGGTTTTTAGAAAGAAATTATCCAATAATTCCTTTGTAGTCATCTGCAGATAGCAAACTGTCTAATTCAGCTAAATCAGAAACCGTAACTTTAATTAACCAACCTTCTCCGTATGGGTCAGAATTAATGAGCTCTGGGTTGTCTTCAAGGGCAGGGTTAATTTCTGTTACTTCTCCAGAAACAGGCATGTAAAGATCCGAAACGGTTTTAACCGCCTCCACAGACCCAAATACTTCTTGGGCGCTTAGGCTGTCTCCTTGGCTGTCTATATCTAAATACACAATGTCTCCAAGCTCACTTTGGGCAAAATCTGTAATCCCAATGGTGGCAACATTTCCTTCGATTTTGATCCATTCGTGTTCTTTGGTGTACTTTAATTCTGCTGGTACATTCATTTTCTAATATATTTAAGTAGGTTAATCTCCAAAAGTAAAGGTAGCACTTAATCCGGTTCTAAGGGTATTAAGTGGATAAATTGTAGAAATTTTATAGGTAGAAATATTCTGATCGTAGAAAAACTGCAGGTTGAAATTCTTGGTTAAATTGTATCCAGCCAAAAATTTAAAACTCATTATGTCTTGACCGCCTGTAAACTGGCTTTGGTTCTCGATGAGCCTGGTAATTCTATTTTCTCCTTGGGTTAGTGAAACATCTGCCCTAAGATTTAAATCACCCTTAAAGAAGGTTTGTTGCCCACGATAATTCACCCTTGTTTTGAGGTCTTTAAACGTATATCCTGCGCCTAAAGTGAGGGTTTTGAGCCTATCTTCTGTAATGGTATAGTTAGACATAGAAAGAGAAGAAATGTTATTGATAGAATAAGCAGAATTAAACTGAACCCCATTTCTAAGTCTAAAATCGATTCCCACAAGCGGAGACAAAGACTCGGTTACCGTAACTTGATTGTAGGTATAGGGAGTATAGAAATTTTGGTTGTTGTCTAAGGTTAATATTCCTTGATTGGCCAAGAATTGCAAGTTGTTAATCGCTCCAATCCCATAGGTAGATTGGTACCCATGGCTAATGTTAAATTGATCGAAATATTTGTTGATGACAGGTGATATTTTGTTGAGCCCAGTATAACTCAAATTCCAGTTAGGAAGAGGAATTGCGGATTTAAATCCACTATTTAAAGATCTACCCGTATAAGTAGCCAAAAAGGCAGGAACGGCCACATCCGAACTTGCAATACCATAACCCGGAGCATATCCACTTCCATCTGGCGTACCACCCAACTGTTTAGACATGGCTTTGGCATTTTCAATGACTTTTAAATACAAAGCATCTGAAGACAAAAAGGAGCTTCCAAGTGAAATGGTAGACACATTGTAGGTTTTCATCTCATTGGCAAAAGTACCTTGGAAACCTGGAGTTTGGGGATCTTTGTCTAGGTTAAATCCAGAATGGGTTAAGGTCTCGCCAAAACTACTTAAAGCATTTAGGTTGATGTTTAAATAATCCATGGGATTAATTACCATGTTGGCACTGATGGTTTGCTTATGGTTTTGCTGGTATGGATTGGTTAAAAACGAACTTTGGCTTAGCCAATTTTCGTCTAAAGCTTGCTGTCTATAATCTTTCTGTTGACCTAAAACAAAAGCCAAATCTGGTCCAGAAATACCGTCAGACTGAAGTCCTACCAAATTGGGGTGGGTAAGCACACCTGGAAGTACGGTGTTTCCAGAATTACCAACTGTAAACCCAACGTTCTTAATGCTTGTAAGCAGCATATAACCATAATCCACCGGTTTATATTTGGTTTTAATCTCCGATACCTTGGCTTTGGTTTTACCCTCTTTGTTTACCGCTGACTTAAACTTTTCGGTTTGTTTCTGAATTTCTTCTTTTCTTTTGCTTTGTCTTTTGTAGAAATCGTCTAAACCAGAAATGTTATGGTACAAATCTTCCATGGCTAAATTTCCACCCAGAGTAAGTGAATAGTTGTTGGAAGCAAAATTTCCGAGTTCTCTGGCGGTAACAGATGCCGCAGTCCAGTGATACCCTCCGGTGTAATTAAGGTTTGAAGAAACAAAGTCTAAACTTGGAAACAAAGATGTAGGAAGCTGATAGTTTACATTGATGCTGTGGTCATACTGAATCGGCCTTCCAAGATCAAACAAATTTTGGAACAAACTGTTGCTGTCTATAAGATACTGACCGCCACTTACAGTTCTTAACATATCAGACCTAAAATCGAGTTTCAAAGATTTGGTTAAATCAAAACCTAGACCATAATTCCAACCCAAATTAAACCTGTTGTTGACAAGAGGCTGAAATTGGCTTTGGGTGGTATTTCCTAGCAGATAATCGATGTCTCTGTATTGGATCAAACTAAAGTTTCGATTCAAAAACGAATTTACACTTACCCTAGTTGGAACCAATTGAAGTTGAAAATTAGAAAGCCAAGCAGTATTAATCGTTAGCGGTTTTTGCTCTTCTTCTTTGCTATTTTTAGGATTTAAGAGTTTCGCTAGGAAGCTAGATTTTTTTACCTGCGCCGTATTTTGACCTTCCAAAATTGGATCTGGTTTTTTCTCTAACACAATCTCTTCTGGCAATTTTTTGAAAGGCTCTAAAGGTTTTAACTGTGGACTGTACTGGTAACCCAAACTAGCGTTGAGCGCATCGGACTGGCTTTTTTCGGTTTGAATGTCTCTGAAATCACTGGTTGAATAATTCATAGACATCACAAAATTCTCAGGACTCCATGGCATAGAAACTTCTCTAGACTCAGGTTTTTCGAACCGAACCCCATTAAGTCCAATGGTTGTGTTTTGGGTTTGGGTTTGTACAATTTGCTCAATGGCATTTTTGTTGTAGGTTTCCTTTACAATTACATCATCTTCTAATGGATTGTATTTTGGCGTTTGCAGTGCATTGTTGTAAGAAACTGAAAGCGGTAATTTGAGTTTGAAGTTTTTGGGCAGAAACTTATCCAAATTCAAAAGGGTATTTATCCCATAATTGAGGTTTGTTTCTTGAGATCTGGTAGTGGGTGTAGAATCCAACGCCCCGAATCCAACTGAGGCATATCCTGCATTTACCTGCACATCGGCTAGATCTGCTAAATTGAAGTTTACATTTGCGCGGGTAGCAAAACCACCATCATTTTCTACCTCAGAAAGTCTAAGTTCGTTTACCCAAACAAGTAGATTTTTAGCTTGAGAGCTATTGTTTCTAACTCCAATCATCACAGAGGTAACACTTCCAAGGGTAGGACGTCCTTTGATGTAAATACTTCTGTTGGCATCAATGGCTTTTTGGTATCTACCACTGGTGGACTGCCCTTTGCTGTCTCTTTCTTGTTTGGCGTTAACCAAATCTTCTATGTTGATGTTGAAATAGTTGAGATCTGGCCAGATTTGATCTACAGTAGTGGCATAGTCTGGCGTATATTTAAGTGAAATTTCGTACTCATAGTAGTTATCGGTGTAATCTGAACCTAGCCTGATGAAAACTTTGGCATCTGAGTCATAAAGATCTGAACTCACATTGTTTAAATCTTCCCCATGGGCGTGCATGCTAAGGTTTTTGTATCTTCTAAGATCCAAATTCGCCTTTTTAAATACCGCAACAGAGCTATTTGAAAAATCGTTGGTGGTGATGGCAAGCGACTGCTCATTTCTTTGGAAGTATCCTTGTGTCCCTTGAGATTCTTCTCTACTTACCCCTGGAGGAAGTACATAAGGTGGCTTTCTTTGCTCATTTTCCTCAATGCTCACCACTCCAACATCGGGTCTAAATTGTGCATTAACCACCCCTTCGCTATTGGCAGAGCCCTGTGGATAAATATTTTTATCGAAGATTTGCCAATTTGACTTTACCAAATCTAAAGTTCCGAGTCTTAAGGTAGTGGTAGAATCAAAGCCTTTCATCAAAAATCGGATATATCGAGCAGTATTTAGATTGGCCATCGATCCGCTCTCGAACTGATCTACCGGAATTCTAATCTGATACCAAGTAATCTGTGATTCTTTGGTGTTTTGAAGGGTAACGTTTACCGTTTTTTTGTCTACCACAAAGTTGCTCCCTACATTTTCTAGGTCGGCTTTGGAAATTTTGATTCGGTACTGGTTGTATTTTTCAACCTGATCTAAATTGTAGTCACGGTTGGCATCTTCTACATCGGGGAACTGGGTAGCGGCGTCTAAACTTGCAGAGGGCGAATTGCCTTGTGATCCTCTAAAATAACGATATCTATCTACCACAGAGGCAGAAAAAGGCGTACCTGCCCAGCGGTTGTCATTGAAAAACACATAATCATCCTTGGCTGGGTCTAGACTTTGGGTAACTGGATTTGTATAAGAACCCCCAAAAGTTGCCGCTTCGAGCTCATTGCTTAAACCGTCCAATCCTAAATCTTGTTGCCCCCTAGCTGATTCTTGGGTTTCAAAAGCATACACCACTGGGTTGCTTAAAGGCTGAACACCAAAAACTGAGTTTTGGGTGGAAGATTCTACCCCTGGAGCTGGAAGTCCATTTTCGAATTGTTGGTTTCCGTCCTTTAAGATGTCTTCCGATACGTTTCCGATGTGGATGAGTAACTCTCCTGATGAACCCGTGTTGTCTGCATAAGGATCCATCACCCAAAATTCCAAATACTGAATATTAGACTGGGCAAAGTTGGTAACACTCAGAGGTCTTGTGATCCCAGCCCATCGGCTAGAGGCACTTTGACCTTCATCTGTGTTGTAAGGTCCGGGCTCAGTTGGGTAGGTAGTTAAATCTAAAGTAGTTACATAGGTATTAATCTGATTGGCATTTTGGTTATTGGGAAAAAGTTCTCTAAGGTTGATTCGTCTAGCCATGTGCAAACTTCTGGCATTGTCATCTACCCCCGAGATATCTCCCCCAATGCCATAAAATCGGCTATCTATATTGTACCAAGAAAAAAGGGCTCTATTTTTGGCGCTTTCTAGGCTACCTATGGCTGATACATTGGGGAATTCTGGGTTTTCCTGTGGTGTTGCAGCCAGAGACCAAGCATTGGCATCCTTCAAATTGATTTTGGTCTGTACGGTTTCAAAATCATCGATAAAGGTTTGGTTACCTATGTTGCTAATTCCCGGAATTAACATCGCAGCCTCGGCATTTACGGTAATTTTAGACTCCACCTCTGCGCTGGCGCTAGAAATTCTTTGGGCGAAATTGCTCAAGGCCTTCGAGGGTGTAGTATAACTGGTATTAAGACCTAACATGGTGTTACTTGCAGACTCTAGTCCATATTGAGATTTTTGGGTGAGCGGTCTTTCGTTATAATGAAGAACGGTTCCTGCTAAATAAAACTGGTCTGAAAATTTTTGTTCTACATTTACCCCTACAAAAGATTTGTTCTGAAGATTAAAGGTCGATTGGTTTTCAAGCTGAATATCCAAAGCTTGTCCCTGATTCTTAATCTCTTCGTTTAAAACCGTTAGAGTTCCTCCTTGATAATCGATTAGATAATCTACATTTTCTACCAGTTCTCTTCCAGCCAAACTCACCTTGACAGATCCCTCTGGAATGTTGATAGCTCCTAAATAAATGCCTTCTCCCCCAGAACCCGAATAGGCTCCTTCAAGGGTGAAACGACTAGATTTGTTGCTGGAAAGAAGCACCGTTTTTTGCTGGTTATAGAGCTCTTGGAAAGAAAAATCTCCATCGCTAGTCACCAGATTTCCACCAAAAGGTTCCACTTGGGTAAACACAATTTGACCTTTTTCTGGTTTAATGGTAATCCCTGGTAAATAATCAAATTGTCCGTCTCCTACTAAATTTCCGCTTCTTTGCTGGTCTCCATTGGCATTGAGCCTATCCATATTGGTGATTTGAAGGAGATTCACATTTTTAAACGCAGCATCTTGGCTGGGCAAATAATTCGATTTTCCCTTTGATGGATCGTTGTAGTAAAGGTTTGCCTTAAAATCTTGACTCGAAATGTCGAATCCACCCGTAGGATAGATGTTTTTCATCATCAGATCCCACATCCCAGAAGAAGTATCGGTAACGGTGTTGGATTTTAGAAGTTTGGTGAGTAATAAATTTTGCTCCTGATCCGAAAACTCTCCTACCTGATACACTGTTGATTCACCGTTAACAGTATACTGATAAGCTACAGCCAAAAGCTGATCGTCTTCTAGCCTTTGGTTAAGCGAAATATAACCAAGTTTGGGCTCTAATTGAAACTGGTTTGGGTTAAGCCTTCTAACCTTGGCATGAACCACAAACTGGTCTCCTTCGGTGTATCTTGCTTTTAGGTTTTCCCTAGAAGTTGCATAATCTCGGGTGGGTTCTACGATGGCTTTAGCTGCCTGATATTCGGTTCCATTGTTTGGTAATCCTCCTTCTTCCCCAAGGTCATAAATAGAGGCGATGGTTCTTTGGTTTTTTAGGTCTGAGTTTCCTCTGTCAATAATCCAAACCTCAATTTTAGAAATCTGCACCGAAGAGGCTACCAGTGGATAGTTCTTTAAAGCGGAGTCGTATTGATTTCTAAAATACTGCGACAAGAAATAGTGTTGGTTGTCTTGATAATCAACTGCGCTAATTTTAAATTTGTTGACCACCGATCCGTTTTCTACCATCACCCTTTGGCTTTGGGATTGCTGCTGAGAAACAACCGCCGTTACATAGGTATCTCCAAATTGCATTTGGGTCTTGGCTCCAAACAAAGACTGGGCTCCAGTAATTAAACTTGTAGACAAAGGCAAACTTACATTACCAAACTCCGCTCTTTTTATAATGTTGTCTTCTTTTCCGTCCCAGGCCAAATTCATTCTGTTGTCAAACTGGAAAGAAGCTTGGTTGTCATAATTTAGGTTTAGGTCTAAATTGCTACCAATTTTAGCATTGATACCTAATTGAAATCGAGGTTCTAGGTCGAAAGTAAAATTGGTTCTGTTTTGAGGCTGAAGCTGAGGATTGTCTATTTTTTGTCTAAATATTCCCAGATCAACACTTAAATAACCTCTTGGGGTGAAGGAAATTTCGTTACCCCCAAAGATGGTTTCAAACACCTTAGAATTTACCTTAACGGTAGGTATAAGCGGTTTGTCTTTGCCTTTTTCTTTGGAAGGAGTTACCACTCTTTTTCCATCTGAGGCTGCTTTGTTTAATTCTTGATAGTTGTCTTCTAAACTTTGCTTTAAACTAAGCTCGTTGTATTGCTCTAGAGTTAAATATAACGGCGCATCAATGGGAATCCCACCGATAGTTTTCTGCACCACATACATCCCAAGGCTAGAATCGTATTCTACCGTATATGCTTCGGTAGTAGGAACAAAAACATCGTCCAAGCTTGGGCTTTCGTACGGATTTTTTACTGTGGTTTTTTCTTGTGCTATTATTTTTGGTGAACACAGCCAAAAAAGTAGCCCCATCAAAGCAGTGCAACGGTTTATAGAATAGACAAAACGGAAAGGGTTCTTCACAAACAAAAAATTATAATTTTCGAAGCGCTTCTTTGAGCAAAACTTCAAGGCTAATATCTGTATTTTTTTCGAGAATTCCCCCAATAACTTTTTGGGCCATTTTTGTTGCAATCCCAAGGGTTTCAAGGGCTAATACCGCTTGCTCTTCTATTTTGTTTCCACCCAATTCTTGCGTGATTTCCTGACTACCTTCCCAATTTTTGAGCATTTTATCTCTAAGATCAATCACAATTTTTTGTGCCGTCTTAAGACCAATTCCCTTAATGCCCTGTAAAGTTTTTACATCTTCTTCAACAATGGCTTGCCTAATTTTTTCGGCACTAATAGAGGAAAGCATCACAATAGCCGAAGCAGGCCCTACACCAGAAACACTAAGGAGATTCACGAACAAACTTCTCTCCTTTGTAGTGGAAAATCCGTAGAGCTTTTGAGAATCTTCACGAACGATAAGCTCGGTATAAAGCAGCGGAAACTCCTGTGGATTGTTCTCTAAATCCGAAAAAGTAGTAAGGCTAATCAAAGCTTTATATCCAACTCCTCCACACTCAACCACTACACTGGTTGGGCAAAGTTCTATTTGCTTGCCTCTTAGGTGAGAAATCATCCTTGAGATTTATTTTCCAAAAGCTGGGCATGAATCACCGCCACAAGAGAAAGGTTCACAATTTCTTCTACCTGCGCTCTAGATTGCATTACGTGTACAGGTTTTTGCATTCCAAGAAGAATTGGACCAATGGTTGGAGATTTATGAAGCCCTCTGAGCACTTTAGAAGAAAGACTTCCAGAGGCTGTATCTGGGAACACAAAAGTATTTACTTTTCTGTCTGTGAGTTTGCTGAATGGGAAATCGTTGTGCAAAAGTTCTTCGTCAAGAGCATAGTCTGGCTGAATAGGACCATCCACTACCATGTTTGGATTTTTTTCGTGCAAATACTCCACTGCATCAACTACATTTTGAGAAATCTGAGAGTTACATCTAAAATTCTCGTATCCTAGCATAGCTATATTAGGCTCTAATCCAAGACTCTTGATGGCGTCATTCACCAATTTCGCTGTACTTACAAGCTCTTTTGAAGTTGGGGTTTTCATCACAGAGTATTTTGGATCGATAATGGTAAAATCATTTTCGATACCATTTGCTTCTTTGATACGTTGAATGTCTTGATGATTTCCAAGCAAAATGGTCTTGGCTAGCCCTTCTTCTTCTAAAATCTGAGCTGCTTTTAACACACGATATTCATCTCCATTGGTAAGTACAATGGTTTTTGGATTTCTTCTTGCTCTTCCTTTAAAGGCACGAAGAATTTTATCGTCTTCGTCTTTTCTGCTTAGCAGTTCTTCTCTGTAAACATCCCAATTTTCGATGGGTTTTCTGGCCACACCAGAGTCCATAGCTGCTTTGGCAACCGCCATAGAAACTCGATCTATGAGCCTATTGTCAAAAGGTTTTGGAATGATATAATCAGAACCAAAACTCATGTTTTTTTCGTTGTAGGCCATCACCACAAATTCTGGAACAGCTTCTTTGGCTAGTTCTGCTAGGGCAATTACAGCTGCCTTTTTCATTTCTTCGTTGATAGAAGTAGAAGCTACATCTAACGCGCCACGGAAAATAAAAGGAAACCCAAGTACATTGTTTACTTGGTTTGGAAAATCGCTTCTACCGGTGGCCATAATACAATCTGGTCTTGTGGCTTTGGCTAAGTTGTAGTCTATCTCTGGCACTGGATTAGCCATGGCGAAAACAATGGGTTTTTCTGCCATGGAAAGAAGCATTTCGGGAGTGAAAACATTTCCTTTGGAAAGACCAATAAGCACATCACAACCTTTGGCTGCCTCCTCTAGAGTAGCTACATCCAAGGATGTTCTAAAATATTCTTTTTGCTCAGAAAGTTCGCCTCTGTCTTTGCCAATCACCCCTTGGCTGTCGCACATGATGATGTTTTCTATCTTGGCTCCAAAAGAAACATAGAGTTTTCCACAGGCAATGGCCGCCGCTCCTGCTCCGTTGATCACAATTTTAATTTCGTCCATTTTTTTGCCCGTAAGCTCTAGCGCATTGATAAGGGCTGCGGCAGAAATAATGGCTGTCCCGTGTTGATCGTCGTGCATCACAGGAATGTCTAATTCTTCCTTGAGTCTTCTTTCGATTTCGAAAGCTTCAGGCGCTTTGATATCTTCCAGATTGATTCCTCCAAAAGTAGGCGCAATGGCTTTTACAATTTGAATGAATTTTTCTGGATCTTTTTCATCTACCTCAATATCAAAAACATCCAAATCGGCAAAAATCTTAAAGAGCAAACCTTTCCCTTCCATCACAGGTTTAGAAGCCAAAGCGCCAATATCACCCAGACCCAAAACTGCAGTACCGTTAGAGATTACCGCCACCAAATTTCCTTTGGCTGTGTATTTATAAGCATCTGCTGGCTTAGCCTCAATGGCTTTACAAGGCTCCGCTACTCCCGGAGAATAAGCCAAGGCTAAATCTTTTTGAGAAGAATGTGGTTTGGTAGGCACCACTTGAATCTTACCTCTTCTGCCCATAGAATGATAATCTAGGGCTGCTTGTTTAAATTTTTCCTCTTTAGTCATGTTCTTTTCTTATACTATTTTTTAATGGCAGCAACTTTCTTTGGGAAACAAATCCAAAGCACTTGACGCGGGCGAAAGATACGGAATTTCTAGACCCGAACCTCTGACAACAAACAACAAACCGATAAAAAACACCAAAATAGGTGCAATTTTGGTTAATTTCTCTCTAAAATTAAGGCCGATGAAACGCCCCAAATAAACCATGACAAACATAAAAGGAAGGGTTCCAAGGCCAAAAAAAGCCATAAACAAAACCGATTTCCCTATTTCTTGTAAACCTACCGCTACTGTTAACGCGCCATATACCGCTCCACAGGGCAAAAAACCATTGAGAAGACCAATGTAAAAAAGGGAACGCTTGTTTTTTTGTGCCAATAATTTGCCGAGTTCTTTCTTAACAAAACTTAGAATATTATCTAAAAAAGCAACTTTTGGCATTTGGTTGGATAGAAAATTAGAAATAGCCATCAACATCATCAAAG
Source organism: Flavobacteriaceae bacterium (assembly GCA_004359435.1). GTDB lineage: Bacteria > Bacteroidota > Bacteroidia > Flavobacteriales > Weeksellaceae > PTET01. The sequence goes on along the minus strand of PTET01000001.1, from coordinate 934,674 downwards.
CACCCAAACCAATGCTAATTTGCTGATGATATCCACTTAAACTAAAACCTTTACCAATAATCCCAACGGCTAATCCTAAAAGTGAATAGGTAAAAATTCTTCCGCTTTGGTACACCAAATTTTTAAGAATGTATTTTAATTTATTTCCGCTAGAAATACCCAAACTTATGGCAATAGGCCCACACATTCCCACACAATGAAAACCTGTTGAGAAACCCAAAAGCAAGGCCAAATGTAGAAAACTTATTTCCATTGAAGGGTTTTCTCGATTTGATATTCTTTTTGGCTGTCTTTCCAAAAAAGTTTGGCTTGATACCTACCGCTTGATAGTTTTTCCCTTGGAATTTCTACCACAGTTTTTTGACCCTCAATTACCCTAAAAGGTATCTCTACATCAAACTGGGCTCCGGTGGCTTTCTGAACCGAAAGCAGTCCCAAAAAAGTTTCACCAGAAAAACCTTCTGGAAACTCCACTTGAATCCCTGTTTCTTTCACATCTAAAATGGGTTTTACCGTTAAGGTGTCTGCATTTTTTTTTGCATCAATCACTTTTTGGTAAACCAAAGTATCTTCGTAGTAGTTGTCGCTAACAAGATCTGAGTTTCTTTGTCCCACCCGATACATCACATAAAAAATGGAAGAAATAAAAACAAGCATTGCCACAATGACAAAATGCATCCAATTGATTTTCATGGTTTTTTAGTATTTGAAAGGGCCTGTAAAGCTTACTTTAACAGTCTCTAATTGTTTTCCTGTAGCGTCGAAAATACCTACTTCTATCGTCTCTCTATATCTGGTTACCAAAGATTGATTCAAACTAATTTTTACAAGTCCGATGGTTAGTTCTCCTGGCATGGCTTTGATAGACTGTCCTTGCTGCATTACTTTAATTTCTCCCTTATGAGACAAGAGCTTGAATTGTACTTTTTGAACCTGATGCGATTTGTTAAGAAGCGTAAATCTGAAATTGTTGACAATGTTCTGATTTTCCATCACATAATCGGTGCCCTGAACCTTGCTAAAATTAGCTTGAACGCTAGATCTTAGAAACAAAAAAGAAGATCCTACCCCAACTAAAATCATTAAAACCAAACTATACGCCAAAACCCTAGGTCTAAAGAAAGACCATTTTTCGCCTTGTTCTATATTGTTGATGGTTGCATATCTGATGAGCCCTGTAGGATAACCTACTTTCTCCATCACTTCATCGCAGGCATCAATACAAGCCGTACAGTTGACGCATTCCATTTGGATTCCGTTTCGAATGTCTATTCCAGTTGGACAAACCACCACACATTGGTTGCAATCGATACAATCTCCTTTGCCGGCGGCCTTTCTATCTTCTCCTTTTTTAAAACTGCTTCTACCCGCTGCAGCTTCTCCCCTTTTATAATCGTACTGAACATTCAGGGTATTTTCATCTATCAAAACACCTTGGAGCCTACCGTAGGGGCAAACCATGGTACAAGCCTGCTCTCTAAACCATGCAAACACAAAATAAAAAACGGCGGTAAAAACCATAAGCCAAGCAAGGGTAGAAAAATGCACGATGGGCCCTTCAAAAATGAGCTGCTTTATCCAAGGGGCATTTTAAATTATTTTGCGCCTTGGGCTTCTTCCCAAACCACTTTTTTTCCTTGAGCGGCTTTCCCTTTAGGTGCATCCGCTATATCTTGGTTAATATGGTATACATAGGCTGCTATCTTTTCTAAATCTCTTCCTGGAATTTTCTTAGATTTCCCAAAAGCCACCATCTGAGGATTGGTTGGAGATCCATTCCATACCATATGGAAGATGTTTTTAAAGAGTTCTTTCTCTGGCGTGTTAATCCAATGATCATCCGTTAGATTTGGTCCAACTGAACCAGCACCACCAGCCGAGTGACAGGAAGCACAATTAGCGTTAAACAAAGCCTCTCCTTGTGCAATAGCATCTACCTTAAAAACAGCATTTTCTGGAGTTACATCCGGCAAAGTTGCTACATAGGCGTCAAATTTCTGTTGAAGCTCAGTATTTTGTTTTTGGTAATCTACATATGGATGTGCGAAATCTGTAAAAGCATACGAAAACAAATACATCACACAAAAAGCAACCCCAAAATAGAACAAAGAAAGCCACCATTTGGGAAGAGCATTGTCTAATTCTTGAATACCATCAAAATCGTGGTTGATGATAATGGCATCTTCTTCTTCTTTGGATTGTTTTACATACATAGAAGAGATGAAGTTTTTGAAATAAGATTTTTCCTTTTGTTTCTCTAAAAGGAAATCTACCTTTTGGTCTTGGGTTAAAGATCTAAATACATTGTTATCAATGAGTTTATCTACTCTGTTCCCGATGGCAAGAAGTAGCCCCGCTACAAGGGTAGTACCCCAGTAATACAGGCTTGTAAAAACAGCCGTCCAGCTACCCGAGAGCATATAAAAGATGGCCAAAATTAAACTAAGTACCAATAAGATGGTAAATACAAAAGGTTAAGGTTTGAAGAATTTTAACATATTAATTTTTTTCTCCTGAGGCTGCTGCGTCTTTACTTGCACCTGAAATGTCTACCCCAAGTCTTTGCAAATAAGCAATCAAACTCACAATTTCTCTGTCTTTAAGAGGTACAAATTTATCACCATTGGCCTTTTTCTCTGCATCAAATTGCTCTTTAAACTCTGGTAAATCTTTCAGAATATTCTTCTCGATTTCCGCAGCTTGTTTATCCATGGAAGCATAGGCCCCCTGAACATCGGCATCGGTATACGGAACATTGAGTTTTTGCAATACACGCATCTTATTTTGGGTGATAGATCTATCTTGTTTGTTTCTGGTTAGATGGATAAACCTAGGCATAATAGATTTACCATCAGAGGTTAGTCTAGGATTGAAAAGGTGTTTGTAGTGCCATGAGTCACCCTTATAATTTTTATAGTTTTTATTTCCCTCTCTACCTAAATCTGGACCGGTTCTTTTAGATCCCCATAAAAATGGACGATCATATACAAATTCCCCTGGTTTAGAGTACTCTCCATATCTTTCAACCTCATCTCTAAATGGACGTACGATTTGGGTATGGCAAGCATTACATCCTTCTCTAATGTATAAATCTCTACCTTCTAATTCAAGCGGAGTATATGGCTTAACAGATTCTATGGTAGGAATGTTTTCTTTTACCGCAAGTTGAGGAATAATCTCCACCATTCCACCAATGGAAAGTACGATTAGAGATAGAACTCCGAACAAAAGTGGTTTTCTCTCTAGCCAAGTATGTACTTCTTCTCCCTTAGCTCTGCTTTCAGCGATGGGTTTTAGTGGCATGGCCTCGGCAGCCTGATCTGCCACAAAAGTACCTTGTTTAACGGTTTTATACACGTTGAAAACCATAATGCAAGCTCCTGTTAAATAGAGTGTTCCTCCAAGAGCCCTCATCGGGTAGTAGAACTTTTTAGCATTTTCTAAGGTATCCAAAAATGTGTATTTCAGTGCTCCATCTGGGTTAAATTCTTTCCACATCAATCCTTGGGTGAATCCAAGGGTGTACATAGAAATCACGTAGAACAATATCCCTAAAGTTCCAATCCAAAAGTGCGCTTTGGCTAATTTATCTGAATATAGGTTGGTGTTGAAAAGTGCAGGAATTAGATAATAAATCATCCCAAAGATCATAAATCCATTCCAACCTAGTGTTCCTAAGTGTACGTGCGCAATTACCCAGTCTGTAAAGTGTCCAATTTCGTTGAGTGATTTGGTTGCTAACATGGGCCCTTCAAAAGTAGCCATCCCATAACAAGTTACCGCCACCACAAAGAAAGGAAGTACAGGACTTGTTCTCACTTTATCCCATGCACCTCTAAGGGTTAAAAGTCCGTTTAACATCCCTCCCCAAGACGGAGCGATAAGCATAATAGAAAATGCTGTACCAAGCGCCTGCGTCCAAGCAGGAAGAGCAGTATACAAAAGGTGGTGAGATCCTGCCCAGATGTAAACAAAAATCAAAGACCAAAAGTGAATAATAGACAGTTTATAAGAAAACACAGGTCTTCCAGAGGCTTTAGGAACAAAGTAATACATAAGACCCAAAACAGGAGTAGTTAAGAAAAATGCCACTGCATTGTGTCCGTACCACCATTGTACCATAGCGTCTTGAACCCCCGCATACACAGAATAACTTTTGAACAAACTTACCGGAACCGCCAAGTTGTTAAAAATATGTAGCAAAGCCACTCCAATAAAAGTTCCAATATAAAACCAAACTGCCACATACATGTGTCTTACTCTTCTTTGTAAAACCGTACCAAACATATTGATTCCGTAGATAACCCAAGCGATGGTGGTGATAATATCTATAGGCCATTCGTGCTCGGCGTATTCTTTAGAAGTGTTAATTCCCATTAGGAAAGTAACAAAAGTGGCTATAATCATCAATTGCCATAACCAGAAATTCGCCCAAGAAAGGGTGTCGCTGTACATTCTGGTTTTTAGCACTCTTTGCATAGAGTAGTACGATCCTGCAAAAACCGCATTCCCCACAAAGGCAAAAATCACAAGCGAAGTGTGAATCATTCTAAGCCTACCAAATCCTAAGGCTCCATTTAAATCTCCTAAATCAATTCCTGTAAAACCTAATACAGACTGAAACTCGTCTGTACCCATTAGATATTCAACAAGCTGCGGATAAAACAGCAAAGTTGCAATGGTCACTCCAAAAAAGAAACCGGTTACCCCCCAAAATAGGGTGGCATAAATAAAATATTTTACAATTTTATTATCGTAAAAAAACTTTTGCATTTCCATGATTAATTATTTTCTTCTTTGGTATAATTGTCTTTTAACATTCGTACCCCTGGAGCTTCTCCTTCGGTAAATTGTCCCGATTTTGCGCTCAAAATAAATAGCAACAAAAAAAGCGCCCCAAGGCTTACAGAACAAAGTATCATAAGGGTTAACAGTCCCATGGCTGAATTTTAATGCAAAAATACGTTATTAATCGTCTTTTTCCTAACTGATTTGCATCATTGATTTTGAACTTTTTCGCCACCCCTTTTGTTGATGAAATACGTTCCAAAAGTTGCAATCAAAACAATACTAATAGAGCTAATAGGCATCAAGATGGCTGCAACCACTGGCTTTAAATGGCCTGTTACCGCGAAAACAAGGCCGATAAAATTATAAAAAAGACTAAATCCGAAAGCGATTTTAACTAGCCCCATAGCCTTTTTAATTCTGTTAAAAATAACCGGAGCCAAGGTGAGTGCTTCTCCTTTGACAATCCCATCACAAGAAGGAGTAAATCCAAGAGAAGAATCACTAACAGAAAGACCTACAAAACTTTCTTTTAATGCGCCCGAATCATTGAGTCCATCCCCTATCATCAGTACTTTTTCTCCCGATTTTTGCAAATTTTCTACATAGTCTAATTTGTCTTTAGGGCTTTGGTTGAAATAAAACTCGCTGCCTAAAGGAAACATCTTTTCTAAATTTTCCTTTTCACTGGGATTGTCTCCAGAAATCACAGACATCTTAAAATTTGAAAGACCTTTTAATGTTTGGGTCAAATTTTCTCTGTACATATTTTGAAAAGAAAAATAACCCAACACTACCCCATCAATTTGAACATACACAGAAGAAACATTTACAATGTTTTGAGCGGCAACATCTAAAAAATCAGAAGAACCTACCTTTATTTCCTGCCCTTGAATTTGCCCCACAAGCCCTTTTCCAGGAATCTCTTGAAAGTTTTCTATTTCTATTTTTTGAGAAGAAAAATCTGAATTTTCGTTTTTGAGATAACCATACAATTGACTGCTTAGAGGATGGGTAGAATTTCGAACCAAAGCAAAAATCCACTGTTTTTGGTTTGTTGAAAGCTCGGTGGCGTTTCTTGAAAATCCAGTCCACTTAATTTGAGATTTATCGCCTTGGGTTAAAGTTCCAGTTTTATCCCAAACAATGTGGGTAATTTGATTGAGCTTCTCCAGTACCCGCAAATCTTTAAAATACCACTTAGAAAAACCCAAATACCGAAGCATATGCCCTAGAGTAAATGGCGTAGAAAGTGACAATGCACAAGGACAGGCCACAATTAGCACCGAGCAAAAAACCTGAAATACCTTAGAAAAATCTACAAACCACCAATAAAAGGCCGCAGCAAAAGCCACAAAAAGTACCACTATGGTAAATCTTTTGCTGATAGAATCAATCAAAGTTTGAAAAGAATCTTCGGCCAAAGAAAAAGTTTGATGATTCCAAAGCGAAGTAAGATATCCTTGGTTTACCGCCTTTTGGGTTTGTACCAAAACCGCAGACCCCACTAGTTTTCCCCCTGCATAAATCAGCTCCCCCTTATCTCTTGAAACCTGTTTGGATTCTCCTGTTATAAAGCTATTGTCAATGTTAGCATTCTCGGAAAGCAAGATACAATCTGAGGGGAAAATCTCTTGATTTCGAACCCGAATCACATCTCCAACCTTGAGTTCTTCAAGCAAAATATATTCTTCTTTTTCTTTGTTAATTCTTTCTACAGCAATGGGATAGAAAGATTTGTAATCTCGATCAAAACGAAGTGATTTATAGGTGCTTTCTTGGAACAATTTTCCAGCCAGCATAAAAAACAGAAGCCCACACAAACTATCAAAATATCCTGCTCCAACGCCAGAGAAAACCTCATAGACACTTCGAACAAAAAGAGTGACAATTCCAATAGAAATAGGCACATCAATGTTGAGATGCTTGTGTTTAAACCCTACGTAGGCCGATTGAAAATAACTTTTAGAAGAGTAAAAAAACACCGGAAGTGAGAGCAAAAAAGAAAGATATCGAAAGGTGTCTTTGTACTGCTCGATAGAAGATCCCTCGGAGGTAATGTACTCTGGAAAAGTTAAAAGCATTACATTTCCAAAGCAAAAACCAGCTACCACCATTTGGTAAAGTGTGGGAGAGATGGATTTTTTCTCTTTGGCATCGCTCTGATCCAAACTCAAATTGGGTTTGTAGCCCAAATCGGCTAAAAATTTGGCAATCTCTGACAAACTAGCCTTAGAAGAATCATAGGTAATTCGAACGGTTTTCTGATTGAAATCTACCGATGAATGAACAATAGGCGGATAAATTTTCTCTAAACTCTCTAGTAACCACACACAAGAAGTACAATGTACCGCTGGGACAGAAAAACTCACTACCGTGGTTCCGTCAGAGGAAAAATCCACAAATTCAGAAAATATTTTTTCACTGTCTAAAAAAGCATACGAAGCAGAATTTTGCTGGCTCTCTGGTCTTACGCCTGGATTTTTGTTTAAGCTGTAATAATCTCCTAAATTTTGGCTATGCAAGATTTCAAATACGGTTTTGCAACCATTACAACAAAAAGACTTATCTTCAAGGCGAATTTCTTCGGCTTGTACTTTTAAACCACAGTGATAACACTTCTTAGACATTCTACAAAGTAACGCGCTTTTTTAATTAGTTTCAAAGTTATATATTTGAGCTTTCTTACACAATTATTGTATGACTCCAGATGCTACCTTTTCTCAATCCATTCTCGATGCACTTTCTGATCCAGAATTTGCCAAAAAATTAGACAATACGGAGAAAGAGTTACTCCAAAAGGAAAGAAAAAAGCTGAAACTTGAAAAAGGTGAAGAAATCATTCAGGAAGGTGAAACCCCCAAAGGAATTTATTGCATCGTAAAAGGAACTACCAAACTTTTTAAAGTTGGATTCAACGGAAAAGAACAAATTCTGCGTTTTTCCAAAGACGGAGACGTAATAGGTTACCGATCTATTTTGTGTCAAGAGATTTTTGGCGCCTCAGCTTCGGCTATGGAAGAGGTAGAAATTGAGTTTATTCCCAAAGAAATTTTCTTAAAGCTGCTTGAATCTAACTCTAAACTTTCCTTTGAATTTTTGAAAATCATCTCCGAAGAACTAGGAGAAGCCAGTAGAACCATCACCATTTTGGCTCAAAAAACCGTTCGAGAAAGACTGGCAGAAGTGTTTTTGCTTCTAGAAAAGAAACTAGGTACAGACGCAAGCGGATTCATCAACATCTCCCTGACAAGAGAAGAAGTAGCCAATTTAATTGGTACTGCCACAGAATCTGCCATTAGGCTTATTTCAGAGTTCAAAACCGATGAACTTATAGAGGTTAATGGAAGAAGAATCAAACTTCTAGACCATCAAAAACTGACCAAATTGGGTCATGTTGGGACGGTTTAATGCTAATTTATTAATATAAGTTACTTTTGGCATTGCTTTTGTAATTACCTGAATTACAAAAGTATTTTTAATTTAACCCAAACATTTTAGCATGAAACAATTATTACTATTAGCCTTTTCTTTACTTACAATATTAAGCTGTCATAAAGATGACGATGTACCAACTACAACTACAAAAAAGGTTTATAATGGCAATGTAAGTTTAAACACACAAGAAAAAGTGGTTGAATTTGGGAAAAACGGATATGAAGAAATTAATGGGACTCTATATCTTAGTGAAGCTGTAACATCTTTAACTCCATTAAGCTCTATAACCAAAGTAGGTACGTTAAATATCCGCTACACTAATTTAATCAATTTGGACGGTCTTAATATTAACTCTGTTCAAAATATTGAAATAGATACTAACCCAAAACTTACTGAAATTAAAGCGCTAAAAAATATTACAAACTTAAGTTCTCTAACAATTATCACCAATACTGATTTGAAAGAGTTGACAGGGTTGGATTATTTAATTTCTGCTGACAACATAAGCATTTCGGGAAATGACGAACTGATTTCGTTAAATGCGCTTAATGGATTAAAGTATGTAAATGAAACTTTTTCTATTAGTCTAAATGAAAAGTTAATCAGTGTAAACTTAAAGTCTCTATACAAAGTAAAAAACTTTAAATTACAAGCCAACAGAATTTTAAATGAAGTTTCGGCTTACTTGAAATATGTTGAAGATTTAACAATCGTTTCCAATCCTAAATTGAGTGATTTTTGTGATCTATCAATCTATGACAACCAACTACTAAAAACAGAAACCACTAAAATAGGTCTTAATCTATACAACCCAACTTTAGACCAGCTTAAAAGAGGTATTTGCCAACCCTAATCTAGTTTAAATCCATTAAAAAAGCCAAAGAAATTCTTTGGCTTTTTTAATGGAATATATTTTCCTTAGGTTGGGTTTCCCTCATTGTCGAAATAATCAAACAAATACTGGTTGTAAGGAAATCTTTTCTTGTGTATTTCTTCTACTTTAAGGTACAACGTCTTGCGCAAAGACTCTAGGTTTATCTTCTACCGCCAGCATATGGTCTTGAAAACTAGCATGAGAAATATCCACCACATGTACCAATAAATCGGCCTCTCGAACCTCATCTAGGGTAGATTTAAAGGACTCAATTAACTGGGTAGGAAGTTTTCGGATAAATCCAACGGTATCTGTAAGCAAAAAAGGAAGGTTTCCAACCACAACCTTTCTAACGGTAGTATCTAAAGTGGCAAACAGCTTGTCTTGGGCAAAAACATCCGATTTGCTCAAGATATTCATCAGGGTAGATTTTCCAACGTTGGTGTATCCAACCAGCGCCACACGAACCATGTTTCCACGGTTTTTGCGCTGAATCACCATTTGTTTGTCTATCTCTTTGATTTTATTTTTAAGCAGCGCTATGCGATCTCTGATGATTCTTCGGTCGGTTTCAATCTCGGTTTCACCGGGTCCTCTCATTCCAATCCCTCCTTTTTGTCTTTCAAGATGGGTCCATAGTCTGGTTAATCTGGGAAGCAAATATTGATATTGAGCAAGCTCAACCTGTGTTCTGGCGTAAGAAGTGGTAGCTCTCTGTGCGAAAATATCTAGAATCAAATTGGTTCTATCTACTATTTTCACCGACAAGAGTTTTTGTAAGTTTTTGATTTGCGAAGCGGAAAGCTCGTCATCAAAAATTACCGTATCTATATTGTTAGCCACAACATAGTCTGCAATTTCCATAATTTTCCCTGTACCTAGAAAAGTTTTGGGATTGGGCGTGGTGAGCTTCTGAACAAAAGTTTTTTGAACTTCTGCCCCTGCGGTTCGAGCCAAAAAATCGAGCTCAGTTAAGTATTCGGTAAGTTTTTCTTCCGACTGATTTTGGGTTACAAGACCCACCAAAACCGCTTTTTCGTAATGGGATTGCTCTTTTTCTAACATAATAAAATCCTTCTAAAAAAAGGATTTAGTTCTCTTTGGGTGAATAATCACAAATATAAATGCTCGGGCTTTTTACTTCTAAAATAAGGGTCTGATCAAAAGGAATCACAAGGGTGTCTCCCGTTTTTGGTTGAACCAGAGACTCTCCTTTTACTCCCCAGGATAAATCTCCAGAGAGAAAATGCATGGTTTCTGTATTTGATCCTACCTCGAAAGCAAATTCTCCAACTGGAAGTAGCCCAATGGTAGAAGGAAGTTTATCTCCCGTTCCCTCCATGGTTACACTCACCACTCCGTTGGGGTAACTATTGGTTTTGCCAAGGTTAGCTTTGGAAAAATAGGTGGAGGTGAAATCTGGAAAAAGTTCCTTCAAAACAGAAAGATCTAAATTTTGATTTTGAAACTGATCTAAAAGCACTGAAATAGACATAAGGCGAAGATTTTAAAATATAAATGATAAAGATTGAATTTTTCTTTAGAAAACGTCTGTTTAAAAAAGGTAAAAGTACAACGAAAGAATGAATCCTCAAATTTTCTAAAGACTCCTGATTTGGAAAAATTTGGCTGTTTTCATCAAAAAGAAGAAAAGTGCTAATTATATAAATATATTGTCTTACATTTGCAAACTTATATAATTAAAACTAACCTAGGACGAGTTCCTTAAAAACTTTACATTATGCCAGCAAGAATTAGACTACAAAGACACGGAAGAAAAGCACATGCCTTTTACCACATCGTAGTTGCAGACGCAAGAGCAAGAAGAGATGGTAAATTCATCGAGAAATTGGGAATCTACAACCCAAATACCTCTCCTTCAACCATCGAACTGAATGTTGACAAAGCCTTAGAGTGGCTACACAATGGTGCAGAACCTACAGACACTGCCAAAAGACTACTTTCTAGCAAAGGAGTTTTGATGAAAAAACACCTTTTAGATGGAGTTGCCAAAGGAGCTTTCAATGCCGAAGAAGCAGAAAAAAGATTTGCGAAATGGCTAGAAGACAAAAACAAAGCCATCGAAGAAAAAGCTGCAGGAGCCGCCAAAAAGAAAGAAGAGGCCAAACAAGCCAAAATTGCTGCTGAAAAAGCTGCCGCTGCAGAAAAACTAGCTGCAGAACTAAAAGCACAAAAAGAAGCAGAAGAAGCTGCCGCTAAAGAAGCAGAGGAAGCTGCTGCAAACGCTGAACCAGCTGCTGAAGAAAGCCAAGAAGCCGCTTCTGAAGAAACTGCAACAGAAGAGGCATCAGAAGAAACTGCTGCTGAGTAAACTCACCTGCTCCCATGAAACAAAAAAAAGATTGTTTTACTCTTGGGCGCATTTTAAAAAAACATGGATACATGGCCAATTTTATCGAGCAAATCATTGATGGCGATTTGGCCAAAGGTCTTGATAGAAAATCCCTACGCTTTCGATTTCCACCAGAGCCCAATGGACATCTTCATATTGGCCATGCCAAGGCGATTTGTCTCAACTTTGGTTTGGGTGAAAAATATCAGGCACCTGTTAATTTACGATTTGACGACACCAATCCAGAGAAAGAAGAACAGGCTTTTGTTGACGCCATCAAAGAAGACATCAAGTGGCTTGGATTTTCTTGGGCAGAAGAAAAATATGCCTCTGATTACTTTCAAACGCTTTACAACTGGGCGGTAGAGATGATCAAAAATGGAGCCGCCTATATAGATGAGCAAGAACAAAGTATCATCATAGAACAAAGAAAAAATCCAGGTGAACCCGGAATTGAATCTCCTTATAGAAACAGACCTACTGATGAAAGTTTAGCGCTTTTCCAAAAGATGAAAAACGGAGAAGTTGAGGAAGGAGCCATGGTACTAAGGGCCAAAATAGACATGAATTCTCCCAACATGAACATGCGTGACCCTGTGATGTATCGCGTTTTAAAAAAACCACACCACAGAACGGGTGATACGTGGAAAATTTACCCTATTTACGATTGGACACACGGACAATCGGATTACCTAGAGAAAATCTCGCATTCTCTCTGTACCGTTGAGTTCGAAAACCACCGTCCACTTTATGAATGGTATTTAAATCAGGTAAAACCCCAGGAAGAACTTGGCCCCAAACAAAGAGAATTTGCCAGACTTAATCTCAGTTATACCGTTACCAGCAAAAGAAAATTGCAAAAATTGGTCGAAGAAGGCCATGTTTCTGGCTGGGACGACCCAAGAATGCCTACAATATCTGGAATCAGAAGAAGAGGTTATACGCCCCAATCCATTCGAGAGTTTTGCCAAAGAGCAGGAATTTCAAAACGTGACAACCTCATTGATGTTTCACTGCTTGAATTTACCTTAAGAGATGAATTAAACAAAACCGCCCAAAGGGTGATGTGCGTGGTAGACCCTATCAAACTAATCATTGAAAATTACCCCGAAGACCAAACCGAATTCATTCAAACCGAAAACAATCCAGAAGATCCAGCATCTGGAACCCGAGAAATTCCTTTCTCAAGAGAAATCTATATCGAAAGAGAAGATTTTATGGAGGAAGCCTCTGGGAAGTTTTTCAGACTCACTCTAGGTCAAGAAGTACGACTCAAAGGAGCGTACATCATTAAGGCAACAAGAGTAGAAAAAAATGAAAAAGGAGAAATTATAACGGTTTTTTGCTCTTTCGACCCCTTAAGTAAAAGTGGTTCTGGAAGCCTAGAAAGCAAACGCAAAGTAAAAGGAACTCTGCACTGGGTAAGTGTGAAACAGGCAGTTTCTTGCAAGGTGAGAATCTACGACAGACTGTTTACTCATCCTTCTCCAGATGCAGACAAAGAAGTAGATTTTTTGACTCATCTCAACGAAGATTCGTTTAAAGAAACCGAAGGTTTTGCAGAACCTTTTTTGGCCCAGGCCAAAATGGGTGATTCTTTCCAGTTTCAAAGACTAGGATATTTCTGTGTAGACAAAGACAGCCAAAAAGACAAGCTTGTATTTAACAAAACGGTCGGACTGAAAGACTCTTGGAAAAAAGACTAAAAATTAAACCTCCCCCATGACAAGTATTCAAGCCATAATTTTAGCCATTATAGAAGGCCTCACAGAATTCTTACCCATTTCCTCTACCGGACACATGATACTCGCTTCATCGGTGATGAAAATTGAAGGAGACGATTTTACCAAATACTTTGAGGTATGCATTCAACTGGGTGCGATACTTTCGGTCATAGTACTGTACCTAGGGAAATTCATCAACTTTAAGAACCCCAAATTTTACCTAAAACTACTTTTGGCTATCTTTCCATCTCTTGTTTTAGGATTTTTGCTCAATGACATGATTGATGAAAATTTAGAAAATCCAACTTTCATTGCCGCAATGCTAATTGTAGGGGGAATTATCCTTTTGTTTGTAGACCAGTGGTTCAAAAACCCTATCACACACAAAGAAGAAGACATAGACTATCCCTTGGCTCTTAAAGTAGGATTATTCCAATGTTTGGCCATTATTTTCCCAGGAATCAGCAGAAGTGCAGCGACCATTGTGGGCGGAATGAGCCAAAAAATTTCTCGTGAAGCCGCTGCCGAATTTTCATTTCTTTTGGCTGTACCCACCATGATGGCCGCCACTGGATACAAAACTTTAAAATATGTAAAAACCCATGGTTTTTTCAGTGGTGAAGAACTAGGTCTTCTAGCCATAGGAAATGCGGTAGCCTTTGTGGTGGCTATTTTGGCTATCAAATTTTTCATTGGCTTTTTAAAAGAAAAAGGATTCAAACTTTTTGGATGGTATAGAATCATCCTCGGGGTTGTTTTTTTAATCTACCTAAAATTCGTTTCTTAAACTACGCAGATACAACACAAAAAAAGGAGCTTATTGGCTCCTTTTTTTATTTTTTAAGCTGAAAGTTTTAGATTCCAAGCTTGGAACAAAGTTCTTTACCTGTGTATTTGGGAGAACCTTGGCCATTTTCTTCAGCCATTTTTACCAGATCTAATATTTTTTGATTCACAGGTGTTGGAAGGTTGTGTTTCTTTCCAAGGGCAATAATTTCACCATTTAAAAAATTCAATTTTCCCCAAACTACACTTTTTTCGTCCCTATGAACTTTGGCTTCTTCTCCCCCACGGTTTATTGCTTCTACAATTGGTTTTTCTAATCCGCTTGAATCTTCTTGCAAACTAAAATATCCTTCGGTGGATTTGTGGAAATTCGCGGGTGATTTTTCGATACAATTAAAGACCACCAGTCCACTGATAACGGTATGTAAAGGCAAAATTTCTTGTAAAATTCCTTTATTGGATATCCCATTTTGAAGGGTAACAACCACCGCATCTTTTGAAAGCAGGGGTTTGATGCTCTGGGCAACTTCTTTGGTTTGAACAGATTTTACAAGTATAATAACATACTGAGATTCTGAAATAGAGCTATAATCGGTTCTATAGTCGACTTTTTCACTAGGAAGACTGAGTTTTTCACCCGCCAACGTACTTAAGGTTAAACCGTTTTTTTGTATGTCTTTTTGGATGCGTTCTCTTCCGACAAGACATACTTTAGACCCGCCTTGAATAAGCCTTCCCGCTAGATAACAACCGACAAGGCCGGCTCCAATGATGGTGATTTTTGGATTTGGATTCATTCTTTGTTTCTAGTTTTTATTTGGACCCTGAAAATACAACAAATCAAAGAAAGAAAATCTTGTTATCCAGCAAAAAGAACTGAAGAACCTACAAAATCTTCTATTTTTTTGGTAAGGGTTTCAATGCCAGGGTTATGGATGCTTCCCAGGTGGGTGGTTCTAAAATCCTTTTGGGGTTTGTATGTTCCGTTTTCCCAAGATTCACCCACCTTTTTGTAGGCATCTCTAAATGGCACACCCGATTTGATGAGTTCATTGATGTTCTCTACGGTAAAAATAGCATCGTACTTGGGATTGTCCATGTAGCCAGAATTAATCTGCATATTTTCGATGGCAAATACATTGATGCTTAAAATATCTAAAAGACTGGTCATGGGTTCGAAAAGAATTTCTTTTAAAACCTGAAAATCTCTGTGGTATCCACTAGGTAGATTGTTTGTAGCGATAACAAGGGTAGATGGAACCCCTTGAATTAAGTTGCAATGCGCTCTTGTAAGCTCAAATACATCAGGATTTTTTTTGTGGGGCATAATGCTAGAACCTGTGGTTAGTTCTTTGGGTAACTTCACAAACCCCATTTCTTGGCTGTTGTACATCACCAAATCACTGGCCATTTTAGAAATGGTTCCGGCAATTTGAGCCATGGCAAAAGCAAGGGATTTTTCGGTCTTTCCTCGAAGCATTTGGGCGCTCACAGAACTAACCAAAACATTTGAAAAGCCCATTTCTTTGGTAGTAAACTCTCTATCAATTGGAAAAGAACTCCCGAATCCTGCGGCCGAACCCAATGGGTTTTGATCCGCAATATGAAAAGCACCTTGCAGAAACTGCAAATCCAACAGCAAATGTTCTGCATAAGCAGAAAACCAAAGCCCAAAACTAGAAGGCATGGCCGCCTGAAAATGCGTATATCCGGGAAGTAAAACTGCCTTGTGCTGGTCTGCTTTTTGCATCAAAACGTCCATTAAGGCTTTGGTTTGAGCGGCAAGTTCTACAATGTATTCTTTAAAGAAAAGCTGAATAGCGGTAAGCACTTGGTCATTTCGGCTTCTAGCGGTATGAATTTTCTTTCCTGCTTCGCCATACTTTTGGGTAAGGTAAACCTCAATTTTAGAATGTACATCTTCAAAATGATCTTCAATTTCGAAAGTACCCGCTTTAATTTGTTCAAGTAGCTCTTCTAGTCCCTTTAAAAGATCTGTTTCTTCTTCTTTGGAAATAATGCCTACTTTGGCGAGCATTTTGGTTTGTGCCATGTTGCCCAAAACATCGTGTTTGGCCAAATACATGTCCAAAATTCGGTCTTTACCAATGGTGAATTTCTCTATTTTTTGATTAACGGAGTAACCTTTTTCCCAAAGTTTCATTTTTCAACTAGAATTTAAATGACAAAGGTACGCTATTTTGTTTATATCAGCGACTTTGATAAAAGAGAATCGAATGAACTAAATTGGTTTTTCAAATTTAGATCTGTTGTATAAATTGGGCGAATTTCAAAACGAAAAATCGCCAAGAAGCTCAATGTATTTTTGGATTCCTTGTTTGATTTCTTCCAGATAAATATACTCGTCTGGGGTATGGGATCTGGCGCTATCACCCGGGCCAATTTTCACCGTATCAAAAGGCATCACCGATTGATCGGAAAGCGTGGGAGATCCGTACAGCTTGCAACCCATTTCTTGGGCTTTTATAACAATGGGATGAGAAGGATTGATTCTAGAAGAATTTAGCCTTAAACTTCTTGGCACAACTTCTAAATCAACTTTGTTTTGGATTTGCTCAACCACCTGTTGGTTGGTATAATTTTCATTTACCCGAACATCTACCACAATAGTAGGTTCTCCCACAATGCCAAGATCTATTTTTCCGAGTTTATCAAGAATGCTTCCTACATTGTTTTTTCCAGAATTTTCTTCTTCGCCCGTGATGGCCACGCACAAATTATAAGGCAAATCTTGACCAGAAAGGTACACAAAGCTCGCCAGTAAACTCACCGCCGAAGCGCCAGCATCGTTGCTGCCTAACCCGAAAAGTTTATCTCCTTCTCTTTGAGCGCCAAAAGGATCTTTGGTCCAAGAAACACCAGACTTCACTGTGTCGTGATGAGAGTTGAGCAAAATGGTTTTTTGCCCTTTTTTGTTTTTGGGTGAAAAAGCCCAAACATTGTTGTTTTCTCTAAAAGACGCTATGCCATATCCCTTTAAAAAATCTTCAATCAAACTGGCGGTTTTATCTTCTTCTCCAGAAAAGGAAGGCGTTTTGATAAGGGAAACAAGCAGTTCTATGGCAGCCTCTTGTAAAGACTCCAGAGAAAAATTGGGATTTACTTCAGACATATTCGGGTTTTAATAGGACTGTTGATGTTTTTGGAGTGCTCTAAAATTACCATTTCTACACCACCGGAAATCACCTCAAAAGCATTGTCTAATTTTGGGATCATACCTTTGAAAACTTGTCCTGATTCTTTGAGTGATTGATATATATCAGGGGTAATTTTCTCTACCACAGAACTTGGGTCGTTAATATCCAATAGAACTCCGTTTTGATCGAAACAAAAATGTAGCTCTACCTGATACAAATCTGCCATGGCAAGGGCAATTCTAGAGGCAACAGTATCGGCATTGGTGTTGAGCAGTTGGCCTTTTTTGTCGTGGGTAATGGCGCAAAAAACAGGTGTTAGTTGCATTTGCAAAAACTGATGAATTCTTTGTTTGTTAATGCTTTGAACATCCCCTACAAAACCATAATCAATTGGCTCTGGCGAACGTTTTTCGCAGAGAATTACATTGGCATCTGCTCCACTGAGTCCAAGAGCATCCGTTTCTAGGCTTTGCAATTTTGCCACCAAAAGTTTGTTAAGCCCTCCCGCATATATCTGGGTTACAATCTCTAGGGTGTTTTTGTCTGTAATTCGTCTTCCCTCTACCATTAAAGGCTTAATTCCAAGCGCCTCTAACTGTTTATTGGCACCTTTTCCTCCTCCATGGATCAATATTTTGGGCGAGGCAAAATTTGAGAAGTCTTTTAAAAACAGATCTAGCTCTTTTGGGTCATCTAAAATTCCACCACCTATTTTAAAAACATGCAAAGTTGGTTTCATGTGTTTAGGCTTTTGTTTCTTCTTTTTGGGTAAAAAGTTTATAGACAATAGGCAGAACCGAAATCAGCACAATGCCGATGACTACTTTTTCGAAATTTTCTTTCACAATTGGAATGCTTCCCAGAAAATATCCAGCCAATGAAATTCCAACCACCCAAAGAACAGCACCAATCAAACTAAATTTTAGAAATTTGAAATAGGGCATCTTTCCAACCCCAGCAACAAAAGGAGCAAAGGTTCTAACAATGGGAATAAATCTTGCGATAATAACTGTTTGCGCTCCATTTTGATCGTAATAAGCTTGGGTTTTGTCTATGTACGCTTGTTTGACCAAAGTTTTGCCAAACAATTTGAAATTGACAATTTTTTCTCCAAAATATTTCCCCATGAAATAATTGCAGTTGTCGCCTAAAAAAGCGGCCAAAAACATCAGTCCTATGCTTAACTCAATGCTCAAAAAACCCTTGGCCGCTAGCATTCCAACGGCAAAAAGTAAAGAATCTCCTGGCAAAAATGGCATTACAACCAGTCCCGTTTCTACAAACACAATTAAAAAAAGCAGCACATAAACCCCAGTGTTATAATTCTGAATAAAAGTCTCTAGGTGTTTGTCTACATGAAGGATAAAATCAATGAGTTCCATGATCAATATTTATTTAGGTCAAAAATAGTTTAAAACTTTGGCTTTTACCGAAGAACTTTATTCAGTATATAAAAAAATCAAAGGGACTAACGCTTAGAAAAAGAACTCAAGAAAAGCCAAAACCAAAAACCGAATCAGATTAATTATAATTTGTCTTGCGAGAGCTCTAAAAATAATTAATTTTGTGAGAGATTTTAAAGTGGCCAAAATGGCCAAACAGAATGAACAAAACGCCCATTTTTTTTGCCTTTACGCCTAAAAAATACCTAAAAAACGTCATTTGGATGAGTTTTGAATCTTCACTGAATTCTGCTTCATGATGACAGAGGTTAGAATGGCCAAGGCCTTCGATGCAAAGTATGCAGACCAATTGGTAGATTGGTATAGAGAATCTGCAAAGCAAAGAGGTACGGGTATTGCCAACCGATCCGCAGAATACCTCAAGAAAAAAATGGAAAAAGAAGACGCCATCATTGCTTTTGATGAAAATGGTGATCTTGCAGGTTTTGTGTACATCGAAACTTTTGATGACCAAAAATTTGTAGTGAATTCTGGACTGATCATTCGCCCTGACATCCGCTCGGGTGGACTCGGAAAAAAAGTAAAGCTGGCGGTTTTTGATTTAACCCGAAGCAAATATCCCAACTCTAAAGTTTTCTCCATTACAACTTCTTTGGCGGTGATGCGTATGAATACAGAGCTGGGATACAGACCGGTTACTTTTTCTGAACTAACCACCTCGGACGATTTTTGGAATGGATGCAAAAGCTGCAAAAACTTTGAAATTCTAACTGAAAACCAAAGAAAAATGTGCCTCTGTACCGGCCTTGTGTACGACAAATTAGATAAAAATTTAGAAGCCAAAAACCCGACTCTAAATCTAGAAGATGGGAAACAGCAACGATAAACCCCAAAGGTTTAGACAAAAAAATATAATTTAGCTTAGCTAAAAGAACTTAAAGAGAGAAAATCGAGATGAAAAAAGCAGTTTTGGCCTACAGTGGAGGATTGGATACTTCCTATTGTTTGGTTCGTTATGCACAAGACGAAAACTATGAAGTGCACACAGTCATTGTAAATTCTGGTGGATTTACCAAAGAAGAAGTCGAAAGAATCGAAAAAAGAGCCTATGAATTGGGTTCCAAAAAACACGTAACCATAGACATCACCGAAAAATACTATCAGGATTGCATCCGTTTTATGATTTATGGAAATGTCCTGAAAAACAACACCTATCCTCTTTCTGTAAGTGCAGAGAGAATGTTTCAATCCATTGCCATTGCCAATTATGCAAGACAAGAAAATGCAGAATGTATCATTCACGGAAGTACTGGTGCAGGAAACGACCAAATCCGTTTTGATGTCGCTTTTTCTGTGATTTCACCAAACTCTGAAATCATCACTCCCATCAGAGACGAAAAACTTTCCAGACAAGCAGAAATTGATTATTTGGTGAGCAAAGGCGTGGAATACAGCTGGGAAAAAGCCAAATATTCCATCAATGTAGGAATTTGGGGAACGTCAGTTGGTGGAGTAGAAACCCTAACTTCAAACCAATCTCTTCCAGAATCCGCCTTTCCTACACAGCTGACCAAAACCGAAGCAGATTCACAAATCATCGAAATAGAATTCGAGAAAGGACAACCCATCTCTCTGGATGGCAAAAAAATGCCTGCGGTAGAACTCATCCAAACCTTAAATAGCCTTGCAGGTGCCTTTGCCATTGGGCGTGATACCCACGTGGGAGACACCATTTTGGGAATCAAAGGAAGAGTAGGTTTTGAAGCCCCAGCTCCTTATGTGCTCATCAAAGCACACCATTTGTTAGAAAAACACACCCTAAGCCGCTGGCAACAGCTTCACAAAGAAAGCGTAGCCACTTGGTACGGAACCCTTTTGCACGAAGCCCAATATCTGGACCCTGTGATGCGTGATTTTGAAGCCTTATTGGAATCGAGCCAAGAAAGAGTGAGCGGAAAAGTACGTGTTGCACTTCGCCCATACAGAATGGAACTTTTGGGAATTGAATCTCCCTATGATTATATGCAAAGCAAAGTGGCGACCTACGGAGAAGAAAACGAGGCCTGGGACAGCCGTGACGCCAGAGGATTCATCAAAATATTTGGAAATCAACTGAAAATCCACCACAGTTTTGACAAAAAGTAATTAAGTTTTTTTTAATATTTTTTTTTACTTTTCTTAAAAGAAATGCATCACTTTATAGTAATGCATTTCTTTTTTTTATATATTAGTTTAAAACCAACACATAATGTTATGAAAAAACTAATCACAATGCTTGCTATTTTGAGCGCATCATTCACTGCAGCTCAAGAGATTGACTTAGGGGTTAAAGGTGGATTGACCATTGCCGCTGACATGATTTCTCCTGGAGACCAGTACAAAAGTAGACCTCTACCGGGATATTATGGAGGTGTCTTTGTCGCTGTTCCTATTCAGGACAAGATTTCTGTTCAGCTTGAAGGTTCTTATGTTGAAGGTAAAGGAGTATTTAGAAGGGAATATACTTTGGGACCTGCTACCATCAACGGGAAAAGCAACGCGGTTTTAAAATACATTAATGTCCCTCTACTTCTCAAATACAACGTTACAGAAAAAACTGCCATTCAACTTGGAGGTTTCTACAATTTTGTATTAGGAGTAAGTGCCATTCAGTCTGCAGACGTAAAACAAACTTCAAACGGAATGCCAATTCCATCTAAGTCTTTTACGAACCGTGAGACAGATTTGAATCATGAGCACAAGACAGAATTTTATGGAATTTTAGCGGGAGTTGAACACAAATTAAATGATGACTTAAAGCTAGAGCTTCGTTATAGTTATGGACTTGGAGATTTTGGAACAGATGCTTTCAAAGCAAAACACGAAAATCAAAAATATACTCCAGCTAGTATTCAGTTAGGGATTGCCTACAGCCTATTTTAATTTTATCTCTCAAACCAAAAATTTAACAGCTGCAAGAACTTTTCTTGTGGCTGTTTTTTTGTTTTAAAACCAAACCCAGTATCTTTACAAAAATTGGCAACCAAGAAGAAATGACACAAAAAATCAGAGCGAGTATCGTGGGAGGTGCTGGATATACCGCAGGAGAACTTTTGGGCATCTTAAAACAGCACCCAAGTGTTGAAATCGTAAGTGTTATGTCCACTTCCAATGCAGGGAATCCCATTTCTTCTGTGCACACAGATTTGGTTGGTGAAGTGGACTTTCCCTTTACCGAAAATGTGGACCCCAATTCTGATGTGGTTTTTCTGTGTCTGGGGCACGGGCATTCGGAAAAATACCTCAAAGAAAATTCCTTCTCTGCTCATACCAAAATCATCGATTTTAGCAATGAGTTCCGCATCTCTCCCCATCATGTTTTGGAGGACAAAACCTTCGTGTATGGACTTCCAGAACTCAGCCGAGAACAAATCAAAAATTCAAACTTCCTAGCCAACCCGGGATGTTTTGCCACAGCCATTCAACTGGCACTTCTGCCCATGGCAAAGCAGAAAAGAATCAAAAATGACATCCATGTTTCTGCCGTTACGGGTTCTACGGGTGCTGGACAATCCCTGATTCCTACCACAGGTTTCACCTGGAGAAACAACAATGCCTCTTTCTACAAGGAATTTTCTCACCAGCACGAGGCGGAAATCTATCAAACCCTCCAACTCTGTCAAGAAAACCTCAGCCCAGATTTGTATTTTCTCCCCTCAAGAGGAGATTTTGCAAGAGGAATTTTGGCAGGAGTCTATTTCAAAACGGAAGTTTCCTTGGAAGAAGCCAAAGAAATTTACAAACAGTATTATCAAGATGAACCTTTTGTGTTTGTGAGTGATACTCCCATCGACCTAAAACAAGTGGTAAACACCAACAAATGTTTGCTGCATCTGCAAAAACAAAAAGACATCCTTTTTGTGACTTCCGTCATAGACAACCTCACCAAAGGAGCAGCGGGACAAGCGGTTCAAAACATGAATTTGATGTTTGGACTGGAAGAAACCCTTGGACTGAACTTGAAATCGGTGAAATTCTAAACGCTTGGCTTTGTATTAATTGTTTTTTCTGCGTTTTTTTGGCTGCTGATCAACTAGGCTGGTTGGGTCAATCTCTTCTATGGTGATGGCAATGCCTCGGGACTGATTGTCGATATAACTTTCACCCCGAACCAAGGCTCTAAAAAGCTGGTTCCAGTCTACATCTCCAGAGCTTAGCTGGTTACCGGTTCTGACAATAATGGTTTGGGTTGATGGATCCATATACAAAAAATTGCCTAGCACACCCACAGCGTATACATCTTTGATGGGGTAAGGCTCGGCCAAATAATAGTCTTTGTTCCACAAAAAGAGTGTAGCTCCAGTTTGTACTGCTTTTTGAGCAACCAACATAGGATTTTCTTTGATTTCTTCTTTTAAAACTGGAGTAAATTTCATGTTGGTTCTAAAACTATAATGATAATAGCCTCCGTTGGTGGGCTGAACAGAAAAAATCTGATCCACAAATTCTTTGGAAAGTATTTGCTTTCCATTCCAGTTTCCACCCTGCAAATACAATCTTCCTATCTTAGCCAAATCTCTAGCGGTAACCGAAAAACCTGCAAAACCTTTGGGATGAAGCGCCATGTCTGTAGCCCAAAGCGAAGAATATTCAAAATCTAAAGGCAAAATAAGTTCTTGGTAAACAAAATCTTCGAAGCTTGTTCCACTGGCAGCAGCAATACACCTTGTAAGTAGAACCGTAGCCATCGATTGATAATGATATTTCTGACCGGGAGAATAGGCAGGAATAGATTTTTTGTCTGAATATTTGTAAATATCTGGCCCGTAATATAGCCCGATTACTTTACCAAAAGGCGTAAGAGAACCTCTGTATTCATGATGCCTAAAACCGGCTTGCATGTTGAGCAAATCCTTGATTTTTAAATCTTTAATTTTTGGATTTAACTCGGGGAGATATTTTCTAACCTCTTCTTCTGGATCCATTAAGCCTTTGGTTTGGGCAATACCAAAACAGGTTGCCACAATAGATTTGGAAACAGACATTACATTGATAGGCTTAGCGGCATCAGCCTTATCATAGTATTTTTCGGAAACTATCGTGTCGTTTTGAATCCACAAAAAACTCTGGGTTTTTCCTCTTGTGGCCAAAATTTCTTCAAAAGAAATCTCTGGCTCTTGGCCTAACTTTATTTTATTGTCCAAAGACTTCTCTTTATCCGCTTTTTCAAAACGGAAAGAAGTAGAATCTGTGGGAAAAACCACCCTTCTTTTTTGGTACAAAGGTTCATCTATATCATATACATCTACCATGTTGTAGCGAAAATAATTGACCGTGGTGCTACAGCTAGAAAAGAAGATGAGCCCTAAAAAAAGGAAATAAATTAGTATTGATCGAAAAAAACTAGCTCTCATTTTCTAAATGTCGAATATTTAATACAGTGTTTTGGTCTACCTAAATTAGGGTTTTATTTTTATATACTTGTGTTTTAATTTGAAATTAAAACATAGAATGCAATTGCAGACGGTTTAAATATTCTCAGAAAAAACACGACAAATACATATATAGTATTTTAACACTTCTTATTGTTATATTAAAAATTATATATTTACAATCTATATTATTTACCTCGACCAACTTAAAGCAAAAATCTATGAAAAAACTCTTACTATTTTTAACCGTTGCAACCCTCTCGATTGTAGGCTGTAAAAGGGAAGACGAACTTTTTGAGCAACAAAAGGAAACGCTCAGTCCGCTAGAGGAAAAATTCCACAAAGCAGGATTTTATACCCATAATTTGGTAAAAACAGAAGATGGCTATCTGGTAGAAGGAGACATTTACTTTACAGAGGAATCTCTAGACCAATTCCTTAAAGAAAAAGAAGGAGATGCAACGAGCAGATATGTAACCAACAATTTGGTTTCTGGAACAAGATCTATCAAAGTAGCTGTCGATCCAAATCTTCCACAATTGGTAAAAAATGGAGTAACAGAAGCCATTGGTAGATACAATAGCCTAGGCTTGAGAATCAATTTTGCTTTGGTTAGCTCTGGCCAAGATATACTCATCAAAGGAGTCGGAAGCGGTTCTTTCCTAGCCGCTGCAGGATTTCCAACCGGTGGAAATCCATACAATACAGTGGATGTAAACACAGCATATGTTGCAAATGGCTCTATCAACGCGACCAATGTAGCAACCATTATTGCGCATGAGATAGGACATTGTATTGGCTTTAGACACACAGACTATTACAATAGAGCAATCAGCGGCTGTTTGCCTTTCTTTGCCAATGAAGGTGTAACTGAAATTGGAGCCAATTTGGTAACTGGTACAAACGGCGATGCAAGGTTCGATCAATCTTGGATGTTGGCTTGTGTGGGTACTCAAAACAGGCCATTTACCGCCGAAGACATCAAAGCATTAAATTTTGTTTATGGAATAGATAAACTTAGTCTTTCAAGATGGGTTTCAGGTTCCGGAGTATATACTTCAGATCAAAGATGGTTATCGGGAGATTTCAACAATGATGGAAAAACAGACGTTGCCAGAATTTCAAACGACGGTGGAAACGCAAGCATAGATGTTTTTATTTCCAATGGAACTGCCTTTACCCAAAGCAGATGGGCAACTCGCCAAGGCGTATTTACTGCCGACCAAAAATGGATGGTAGGCGATTTTAATGGTGATGGGAAAGATGATTTAGCCAAAGCATTCAACGAAAATGGACAAGGTGCGGTAGATGTTCATGTTTCAAATGGAAGTTCTTTTTCACAATCAAGATTTATTAGTAATTCGGGTGGATTTTCAGCTGAACAAAAATGGATAGCAGGTGATTACAATGGAGATGGGAAATCGGATGTTGCCAGAGCATATTATGGTTGGTGGTGGCAAACCAATATAGATGTCCTTGTTTCAAACGGTTCCAAATTCACAAAAGCAAACTGGGCATCCCAACAAGGAGGATTCTGGGATGATCAAAAATGGATGTCTGGAGATTTTAATGGAGATGGAAAAGACGATCTTGCCAAAGCCTTTAATGAAAACAACCAAGGTGCCGTAGATGTACATATTTCTAGTGGAAGTTCTTTCTCTATTAGTAGATGGATTTCCAATTCTGGAAGCTATACTTCAGAGCAAAAATGGATAGCAGGTGACATCAACAAAGATGGAAAAGCAGAAGTAATTAGAATTCTTAATGACTACTCAAAATCTTCCATAGATGTGATGTCTTCTACTGGTGGCAATGGATTTAATTCAACCACACGTTGGGCAACTAAGCTTGGTGGGTTTTCGGCTGATCAAAATTGGATGATCGGAGATTTTTCGGGCAATGGAAAAATGGGTCTTGCCAAAGCATTTGGTGAAAACAGTCAAGGAGCCATTGATGTTTATTTTCAAAAGTGATAGATTACATTGAAATAAAAACTCCCCAATGGGGAGTTTTTATTTCAATTAATTTTTTGAGAGTTTTCGTTAGTCTTATCAATGGAAAGACTAAAATGAGTAATTTGCGAAAACATTAAGAAGAAAGAGATTATGGGTATATATAAAAACAGTAAAAGAGTAATTCGAAATTTCATCAAAATTAGCAACGAAGAATTTAAGCTAAAAAAGAAAAATAAAATTCAAATTCTTCCTACTTCTGATTCTTTAACATTTTCTCCTTCGGCATCACCCAAAGTTTCTATTATCATTCCTTTTTACAGTGAAAGAAATTTTACCTTAAATTGCCTTAATTACTTACATAAAAATCTTTCCCAAAAACATCCTTATGAAATCATCCTTATAGATGATAATAGTCCGGATGACTGTGATTTTTCAAATATTTCAGGTGTCACTATCATCAAAAACGAAGAAAACTTAGGATTTTTAAAAAACATCAACAAAGGGATAGAACATGCAAAGGGTGAATACATCTATATTCTCAACAATGATACAGAAGTACAGCAAGGCTTTTTAGATGAACTTTTTTATGTTTTTGAAAACTTTGAAAATGTTGGCGCAGTTGGGTCTATGCTTTTAAATGCAAATAGAACGCTTCAAGAGGGTGGAAGTGTATTTATTAAAGATTTCGATATTCGGCAAATCACCCATAAGATCCTTCCATTCTATCCAGAAGTAAATTATATCCACAAGGTAGATTATTGCTCTGGTTGCAGCCTACTTTTCAAAAAGTACGACGACAACCAAAATACCAATTTTTTGGACACGCAATTTGCTCCAGCCTATTTTGAAGAAACCGATTTTTGTTTTCAATTGAAGCATTTACAAAAGAAAGACGTGTATTACACTCCTTTTTCTAAAGTAATCCACTTCAATGGGGTAAGTTACAATGCCCAAGAAAAAAAATCAGCTACACCAAGTAAAAAAGAATTGATTTTCAGAACAAACAAAGAATCCTTTGGGGAAAAGTGGAAAAAAGAACTCGAAGACATCAAAGCAAAAAATATCGGGGAAAGAATCCAAGAACTATATCAAAACAAATCTATTTTGGTTTTCACCAGTATTGTACCTGAACATGACAAAGATTCTGGATCGAATCGGCTTTTTGAAATCATCAATTCTTTTTTAAACCTAGGATTTCATATTACTCTGTTCGCAAAGGAACGTCCAATTAATGATACATACAAAGAGTTTTACCAAAGAAAAGGCGTTATGGTTTATTATGACCATAAAAAAATTAACAATATGGAGAAATTCATATTAGAACAAGGGTTCAATAGCCAAATTGCATGGTTTTATAACACAGACATTTTTTCGTATTTCTACCCCAAAGTAAAGAAAGTTCTTCCCAAGGCAAAAATTGTCTTCGACATGGTAGACATCCATCATCTAAGATTTAAAAGAGCTTTAGAACTAGAACCCAAAAGAAATTCACTAAAACGCGAGTACAAAAGGACTCTAAAAGGTGAACTCAACGCGGCAAAACTATGCGACTTTCTCATTGGTATATCAGATGAGGAAAGTACGTATATGGAAAGGTACTGTCTAAAAGAGAAAATCAAGACAATTTCGAATGTCCATTACACGAGAATTGATATCAAAGAAACGCCCAGTTTCCAACAAAGAGAAGGAATCGTTTTTATTGGTTCAACACACACACCTAATGTAGATGCGCTATACTTTCTGTATAACGATATAATGCCTTTGATCTGGAAAGAAAACCCGAATATTAAAGTTCATGTTATTGGAAAGGTATCTGAAAGAATTTCTGATATTTCCCACCCAAATTTTATTTTTCACGGTTATGTAAAAGACATTGTTCCACTTTTTATGTCTTCTAAATTCATGATTGCACCTTTAAGATACGGCGCTGGGGTAAAAGGGAAAATTGGTCAAGCTTTTGAATATTATTTACCAGTAGTTACTTCTAAAATTGGTGCTGAAGGAATGAACTTGGTTGATAAAAAAAATGCACTTCTTTGCGAAACCGCTCAAGAATACGCAACCAGTACTTTAGAACTGTATAAAAATGAAACACTTTGGAAAACCTTACAAAGCAACTCAGAGAGCAGTCTAGAACCATTTTCCAAAAAACATTTAACAGAACAAATAACCCAAATTATAGAATCTGATTAACAAACGAAGTTTTTAATTTTCAATCCGATAACCCTAAATAAAAACGAATTTCAAAAAAACACAACTAAGACATTAGTCACTTTCTTCTAGACAGAAATTAAAAAATGGAAAAAATAATTCTATATATTAAGACATTTAAACAGGATTTTAATTCTTTTAAAATTTTAGTTGAATCTATACGCAAATACAATAGCGATAAAATCCCGCTTCTTATTTCAGTAAATGATAGTGATTATGATTTTTTCAAAACTGAGTATCCGAATCTAAACATTATACCAGACAGCGAAATATATAAAAGCAAGGTTGAAATTGGCTGGGTATACCAGCAAACAATAAAGTCCCAACTTCATAAGCTCAATATTGCACATAACTATGTGTGTTTGGATTCAGATTCTTATTTTATTAGAGATTTTTATATCACAGATTTTATGTTTGATGACATTACTCCTTACACACTAATACATGAACAAAAAGAATTGTTTCAGTGGACGGATAATAATTTGAAAACACTTGGAAGCAATCCCAAAGAATATTTTTTTAATGTTTGCAATAAAGTTATGTCAGAATTTAAAAGAAAAGGAGTTGTTTACGACTTTGGCCCAAGTCCTGTAATATGGTCAACCAAGGTCTGGAGATCATTTGAAGTTGAATATTTACAAAAAAACAATAAAACCTTTGACGACATTATCACCGACGTACCGAGTGAATTTACCTGGTATGGAGAATGGTTATTATTTAGCAAAAAAATAGAAATATATCCCAGAGAGCCCTTATTTAAAGTTTTCCATTATCAAAAACAATTTAAAGATTATATTAAGCAAGGAAATAAAATTGAAAATCTAGAAAGCAATTATTTAGGTGTTGTAATGCAATCAAATTGGAAAAACAAAAAAAAATCTAAATGGTATAATTTTTTTAAGAGATGATAAAAAAATTAATAAGCTATTTCATAAGCAAATACCAAGAAAAGTACCCTAAAACTATACCAATAATAATTGTTAGTTTTAATCAATTGTATTATTTAGAAAAATTATTAGAATTTTTATGGAACAATGGTTACTATAATATAGTTATTTTAGACAATAACTCAACGTACCCTCCCCTTTTAAATTTCTTTAAAAGCATTAAACAAAAGGTCAAAATTGTCAATTTAGGTGAAAATTTAGGACATACAGCATTTTGGGACAACCGAAAAATATTTAATAAGTATCGTTTTGGATATTATGTTATCACAGACCCTGACATAGTACCTGTGCAAAATTGTCCGGATAACTTTATGGAAATTTTCCTAAATCTTTTGAAGAAGCACAGAAAT
Organism: Flavobacteriaceae bacterium; assembly: GCA_004359435.1. Classification (GTDB taxonomy): domain Bacteria; phylum Bacteroidota; class Bacteroidia; order Flavobacteriales; family Weeksellaceae; genus PTET01. The sequence continues at coordinate 905,276 of PTET01000001.1, read as the reverse complement.
GTTACCAAAGTTGGTTTTAGTTTACAACTAGATACCATTCCAGAAACAAACAAAAATAGAGAAATAGTACTAAAATGGGAATCTCAATTTTGGGAAAGTAAAATTGAAAATCATTTTCTTGCTGGTATAGACACTACATTTGCACTATATAGGCCTCTTTATAAAAGAAATGATTTGTTTTGTTCTGGAATTAGGACAAGTTATCCATACCAAGCTATTCACGGTGGTTGGTACATTAATCATATGGATCTGACAGATGAACAAAAATTTTATATGAGTTTGGTAACAAAATCAAGTTCTTGGAGAATAAATGAACAAGGTGATTTATTAAACAAGGCCTACATAGAGGAATTAACGAAGATGAACAAAATATAATTATTTTTGTTGAATTAAATAACGATTTCTAGTGAAGAAATCATCTAGAATGTTGTCTTACAAAAAAATTAATAGTTAGTATTTTTAATGTATTAAATTCATTAATCTTTCCCTTACAAAGCGAAGATTCTGTACTTTGGAAGCCTAGAAAAATGTTCTAATATACTTTCTCCAATAAAGCCAGAAGCCCCAAGAATAAGTACATTCTTTTCTAATAAGTTTTTTTTCTCCTTTTCCATTTCTACACTTTTGCTTTTCAAAGATACACTTTCTGCTATCAAGAAATCTTATAAGAATTAATTTTAATTTGGAGTATTAAAGCTAATATTTTCCATAAAGAAACTCTCTAGATTGGTTATTTTTTTGTTTATTTGTTCTTCTAACAAAATCTTAAAAATTTCCCAAATGAAGATGTTCTCGTTTTTTCGAAAATCGATTTTTTTCCTTTCCCTATTTTTGGTAGGTTTTGCAAACGGACAAAAAAAGAATGTTCTTATTTTTAGCTACGCGGCAGGATTTGTTCACTCTTCTATTCCACAGGGGAAAGATCTTTTCAAAAACTTGGCAGAAAAAAATGGTTTCTCTTACACCCTAAGTGAAGACCCTACGGTGTTCAACGATGATTTTTTGAGCAAAATAGACATCATTGTTTTCAACCAAACCACAGGTGATATTTTAGACAAAAACCAAGAATCCAACAAACCTTTTTGGGAATATCCAGCGGGTGCGCCTACGTCTACCAAAAAAATCCAAGAGCGAAGCCCTAGAACTAACGGGGAGATGACCGAAAGAAATTACAATCTTTTCTTGAGCGAAAAAGAAAACCCGATTGAAGAAAAAAAACCCTTTCACTGGGTGAGACCCGACATTTTTGGAGGAAAAAGCATTCTATGGGGAAGAGTGAGTTTAAGATGGAGCGAAATGGACTTTGAAGCCAATGCCAAAGAAGGTATTGCCATAGATTGGCCTGTTCGATACAATGAAATTGCTCCCTGGTACAGCTATGTAGAAAAATTCATTGGCGTTTCAGGTACCAAAGAAAATTTGCCTCAACTGCCTGATGGAGAATTCCAAAAACCTTTTGATTTTAACCCTCTTGTCAAAAATCTCAGTGATAAACTCAGAAAAGGCACAGATGAAAAATGCCATTTGATACACAGTCGTTTGGCTAACATGACCGAGGACAAAGAAAACCGTAGCGCTTGCCAGAACAGAGACATGTGCATCAACGGATGTCCTTTTGGTGGATATTTCAGCACCCAATCCTCTACCCTACCAGCAGCAATGGATACAGGGAATTTGACCATCCGTCCTTTCAGCTTGGTGAAAGAAATCATTTACGACAAAAACAGCAAAAAAGCCACTGGTGTAAGAGTAATTGACACCCAAACCCTTGAAGAAATCGTTTTTACTTCCAAAATTGTGTTTTTGTGCGCATCAACAGTAGCTTCCACGCAAATTTTGCAGAATTCTGCCCTTGATGTTTGGCAAGAGGGTCTTGGAAGCTCCAGTGGAGAATTGGGTCACAATTTGATGGACCACAATCTGGGAATTACAACTACTGGAAGAATTGAAGGGTATGAAGATGTAAAATCCATCGGGTTTACACCAGCACAGGTTTATGTTCCAAGATTCCAGAATCTACACGGAAAAGAAAAAGACTACCTCAGAGGTTTTGGTTACCAAGGGAAATATTTCAGAACGACCTTTGCTTCAGCTTTTGGAACAAAAGCAGCTGCTATGGTTATCAACAAAGAGGTTTCCCCTTTGAAAGTACTCTCCAAAATGGACGAAAGCTTTTTCCCTATTGGAGACAAATATCCAGAGCAATTCAAAAAATTGCACCACTGGCAAATTGGTCTTTCGGCATTTGGTGAGATTTTGCCTTATCACGAAAACAAAATCACTCTAAATAGAGCCAAGAAAGACAAATACGGAATGCCTCTGATTTACCACCGTTTGGGAATTTTGGCAACCGGTAGAATTGAAGGATTTGAAGATGTAAAAACCATAGGATTTACACCAAGTATGCTTTATTTGCCTAGATATCAAAATCTAAAAGGAAAAGAAAAAGACTATATCCGTGGCTTTGGATTTCAGGGAAGAACGTTCAGAACTACCTTTGCAACAGGTTTTGCCACCAAAGCAGCCGCCATGGTGACCAACAAAGAAGCTTCTGCTCTAAGTGTTCTTTCGAAAATGGACGATAGTTTCTTCCCCATTGGGGACAAGTATCCAGAGCAATTCAAGAAATTGCACCACTGGCAAATAGGGCTTATGGCTTTTGGCGAGATTTTGCCTTATTATGAAAACAAAATCACCCTAAATAGAACCGAAAAAGACAAATACGGCATGCCTCTGATTCAAATTGATGCTGAGCTCAAAGAAAACGAACTCAAAATGGGCAAAGACATGACCGAAGAAGGACGTATAATCATGGACAAAATAGGTGCCAAAGATGCTTTTGTAAATGACACAGGCTATACCTTTGGAGATGGCGTTCACGAGATGGGAACAGCCCGTATGGGACATGACCCCAAAACATCGGTCCTAAACAAACACAACCAAGTTTGGGATTGCAAAAACGTGTTTGTAACAGATGGTTCTTTTATGGTCTCAGCAGGGTGCCAAAACCCTTCGCTCACCTATATGGCTTTTACAGCCAGAGCAGCCAACTATGCTGTGGAAGAACTGAAAAAAGGAAATTTGTAGAATCCTCAAAAGAAAAAAATATACCATGAAAAGAAGAGACGCAATAAAAAGCTTGATGCTCCTAATGATTAGCCCTATGCTAAGTGCGGAGAACGCCATAAAGTTAGAAGACATCAACTTTGAAGAAGTAGACAAAAACTACATCTTCAACGAGAAACAAAAAAATGTGATTCAACAAATCGCAGAAACCATGATTCCAACCAGGGAAGATTACAAAGGATTGGACGGTTTAGACCTTATTGGACAGATGGAATACATCCTTCAAGAATTTGCTCCTAAGCCCGTGAGAGGAATCATCAAACAAATGGTGAACATGATAGACACACGCTCTAAAATGATTACCGGAACTGCTTTCACCAAAGCTGAAACCCCACAGAAAAAAGCAGAAATCTTAGAAACTTTGCTAAAAAATAACACTTTACAAATTCGGGCATTATATTTGCTTATTACTTTTGTGTACGTATCCAGCGAGCAGGGTGTGATGGACAATTTTGACTTCGATCCCGCTCCAGGAGAGTACCAAGGAAATGTTCCTTATGATCCCAACGAAAAAATGAAGGTCGGTTTGGCCTTGAGAACTTTGGCAGGATGATGGGAAAATTTCAAAACAAAAGGTATTTAACAAAATTTTAACGAAGTAAAATGAAAAAAACACACACCTCTCTTTTCCTTTTGGCCGCTACAATTTTTTGCAGCTTTAAACTTTCAACCGGTAACAGCCAAGAGATAACTCCTACCAAAGGGCAAACCATAGCGCAAACAAGCTATAAAATCCCTTCTCAGTGTGCCATGTGTCACAGCGAAACCAAGAAAATGGTTGGACCTTCTTTTACAGAAATTGCCAAGAAGTACGACCTAAACAAAGCAGCTAATGTAGAATACCTTAAAGACAAAATCACCAACGGAAGCAAAGGAACTTGGGGAAAAGGTGCCATGCCAAAACAAAAGATGGATGAAAAAGCCCTAAATGAGTTCATAGGATATCTAAAAACGCTTCGAGCAAAATAACTGATACTTATTCTAAGTCATAAAAAAACGCTCCATTTGGAGCGTTTTTTTATGATAATATCTTATCATCTCTTACTCAACTCTACTCAAATACTTTTTCACAGAAAAAGTAAAAAAGAAATAGGAAATCAAAACCAATCCTAAGGCAATAAAAGTCTCAAATTCTATGGGAGATTTGATTATTGGGTGACCACATTCAATTGCTTCGTATTGGGTAATCTCTATTATCATTCCATAAAGAATAAGAAAGAAAAATGGAAAAATAGCGTAAGACATATAATACAACACAGAAAATACTTTCTTAGGGAGTTTATAAGAAAAGAATCCATAGGCAGTAAGAGAAAAAATGAGAATGGAAAAAACCAGACCACTGATCATAAAGCCTAAAACTTTATTGTCCAAATAATTTTGATTTTCAAAAAACATCCCCGAAAGCAATGCTCCGAATGCTCCGCAAGCAATCATAAGCGCTCCAGCCACTGGTACAGCAATTAAAAACCTTGTTCTATTGGCAAATTCAAACAAAACCAAAACAAAAGCTGCAAACAACGAAAATAAGAATAAACCAAAAACATCTTCAAAAGCCACACCTATATAAGCTTTCTTCACATTCTCGTAGATTCTTTTGAGTTGAGAAATTGCAGAGCCAAGGATAGGATAACTGGAATCATAATTGTTGTCTTCTATAATTACATCATAGATAGGACCATTAAAGACAAATTTATTTTTTTGCCAATAGTTATAACATTCCTCTGGCTTGTATTTGTTTTTGATTTGATATTTAGAAAACAGTTTTTGCACAGACTCCATGGAAGCTAGCATGGCTGTTTTATCATTCTGGCTTACCCATTTATACAATACTGGCGCAAAATCTTTGGAGTACTCTTTTAGGGTTAAACCTTCAAAATCTTCAACGATAAACTGATCAGAATAATTAAGCAAATGATTGTCTTGCAAATCCTCAAATAAATTGATGTTGTAAATTTCATCTACAATCGTTTTGCGGCTACACTTAAGGGTGTCTTCATGAGACCTGTAATAGACATAAGCAGAATTGTCAAACATTTTAAAACCACCACTTGCCTTTACAAGCTCAGAGATGGTAAGCTTTTTTAATCCATCTTTTGAATACAAATAGGTTAGGGAATCTCCGTGTTGGTTAATCTTGGCCTGAGCTCCTGCCAAGGTTAATTCTTCATCAGGAATTGCACCCATAGCTTCTTCTGATACAACCATTCCGTTGTTTGGCTTGCCAACAGCCATTGTTGACATAGCTTCAGCTTCATCTTGGGGAGAATCAGACAAAGTGTAATTCACATTTAAAACGTCGTACGATTCAGCCTTTTGGTACAAGTCTGGATATGCTCTATTAACATGGCTATATTGATTCTGGTTTGGCGTTTCGTAATCGTAACTCAAATTAAAACCATAGAGCGGATAGGCTTGATTTAGCGTATCAATCTCCCTTTCCACTTCCTGTTTTGGAAAAAGATTCTTAGTTTTTTCCTCAACACCCAAAGTAAAGGAAGACCAAGAAAGTCCAAAGACAAAAACAATCAAGAAAATATGGCTAAAAAGCTTAATAATGTAGAAATTATCTGTTGGATAAAAGTTTTTGATCGAATTGTTTCTGAAATAAGAAAGAGCCCAAAGGGCAAAAGCAATCACAAAAAGTATCATCAAAAACCATCCGAAAGCAGTTTCTTTAATGAAATCTGTTAGACCATCATAAGTCTTAAGAAGTTCGACATTGGTTAAAGAATATCCTGCCAAAAAAGAAAAAAGGTTTAAACCAATTCCCAGAACTAGCATTTGTAAAAGCTTGCTATGCCAAAGCAAGGGATGATTTTCGACCAAGTATTGGGTGAATTTTTTATATCTGTTCATAATGAATTGTTGTAGATTAGAAAGTATGAAGCTTTGAGTTTTGAAAGCAAATGTTATTGAAACAATCGTTTGGTACTTTGAGAAATGTCTCTGAAATACTTGATTTTGATGGATTTGGAAATAAGTTTTTGCAAAATCGCCTCAATGGATTGGCTCTTGTTAAAAGTTAGGGTGAACATACCTCCATTGAAATGGATATTTTCTATCTCAAAATCTGAGAGGGCCTCTTCAAGCAACATTTTGGTGGCGTCCACTTCTAGTTCAATAATATGGCTATCACCTTCCATTTGGGCAGAATTGAACTGAGGTTTTCCTTTTTTAAGAAACAAAACCGAATCTGCAATTTTCTCCACCTCAAAAAGCTGCTGAGAACTTAAAACAATGGCAAGAGGAGAAGAAATGCTTCCCGCTAGATTCTTTAAATCTTCCAAAATGAGTTGCTGAGATACCACATCTAAATTGGCCAGAGGTTCATCCAAGAACAAAACTTCTGGAGCCCTTAAAAAAGTTCTAGCAAGCTCAAATCTCATTTTATATCCAGAGGAAAGTTCGGACCATTTTAGAAATCTGTACTTCCAAAGTCCAAATCGAATGACCATCATATACACATAATACTCATTCATTTCTCCTTTGATGCCATAATTGGAAGCACAAAACTTGAGGTTATCTAACAAAGATCCATACCAAGTTGGGGTTCTTTGAGGAACATACGTGAGTTTGGTTCTCAAATCAAAGGTCGAAGAATAATTCTTCTTTAGGTTCACCTGAATTTCTCCAGAATCGGCCTGAATTTCTTTGGCGAGAATTCGAAGCAAAGTAGTTTTACCATTTCCGTTTTCCCCCACAAGACCAATAATTTGACCTTTGTGCAATTCTATGCTTACATCAGAAAGCCCAAATTTGTTCTTCCCGTAACTTTTAGAAATGTTTTTGGCAGACAAAATAAGACTGGTGCCATCTTGTGATTCTACTTTTTCATTCTTAACCCAATCAAAAAGCTGTAAGTAAACAGATTTTAGCTCCAAGGGATCTATGTTTTCTTGGGTTTCTTTCCAATTTTCAAGCTCGACAACCTTTTTGAACAAATCTAACTTACTGGTATCTAAAACGCAGTCTAAAAGTTTTCTGTATCCAAGATCTAGGTCATTGCTCTGAAAGTGCAATTGAACTTCTTGTAATTTGGCATTAAATTTATCCATAAATTGTAGTTTCTATTGGTAAATAATCCTTGATTGTCAAGGAGATTATCTTTGATAAATATACTTGAATAAATTACACCATCAACTTTTTTGGAATTTTTTGTTTCCTACAATAAAACTCAATATCAGAGTTCTACCAACAAAAAAACTCCTTTTTTCAAAGGAGTTTTTTGTTATCTAAAAAGATGTTTTTTAGGCCAAAGAATCAAAATTCTTTCTAACAAAATCGGTTAGATCTTTTCCTTTGAGCAAATTTTGAGACAGTTTGGCCAGAGAAAACCCTTGAAGAATCTTTTGCTTTTGCAGCTCTAAATCTTTGATTTGGTCTAGGTTTACCACAAAATCGCTGTTGGCATTCACCACCAAATTGTACATGTCTGGGAAACCACCCATACCAAACATTCCGCCGCCACCGGTTTGCTGCATGTCTTTCATTCTTCGCATAAACTCTGGCTGAGTAATAGCAAAAGGTGCTTGGGTAGAATCTAAATCTTCCAAGGTTACACTATAAGCGGAATCAGAAATGGCCTCTTCTATAATCTTTTTAAGTGAATCTTTTTGGGTTTGATCCAATTTAGAAATTACAGTTTCGTCCTTTTTAATTAGGTTGTTGATGTGGTCTGCATCAACTCTGGCAAACTGTACTTTCTCTTTGCTAGACTCTAACTTTTGAATAAGATGTGGCACAAGAGGAGAATCCAAAAGAAGGACTTGATACCCTTTTTCCTCCACCGACTGAATGTAGGCGTCTTGTCCTAGTGGATCGCTGGTGTAAAGAACCACTAGATTTCCGTCTTTGTCTGTTTGGTTGTCTTTGATTTTTTCGGTCAGCTCATCCCAAAGCAAATATTCTCCTTGGGTAGTTGGATAAAGACAGAATTTATCGGACTTTTCATAGAATTTATCGTCAGAAATCATTCCGTATTCTATCACCACTTTGATGTCGTTCCATTTGGCTTTGAAATCTTCTGGAGAATCTTTTAAAAGAGAAGCCATTTTGTCGGCCACTTTTTTGGAAATGTATTTGGAGATTTTTTTCACCGCACCATCGGCCTGAAGATAACTTCTAGAGACATTCAGCGGAATGTCTGGAGAGTCGATGACTCCTTTGAGCAGCGTTAAGAATTCTGGCACAATTCCTTTTACTTCATCGGTTACATAAACCTGATTTTGATACAATTGGATTTTGTCTTTTTCGATGTTTAGGTTGTTGCCTAGTTTTGGAAAGAATAGAATTCCTGTAAGGTTAAATGGATAATCTACATTGAGATGAATATGAAAAAGCGGCTGATCAAACTGCATAGGATACAGCTCACGGTAAAATTCCATGTAGTCTTTTTCTTCAAGTTCCGAAGGCTGTTTAATCCAAGCAGGTGAAGGATTGTTTACGATTTTATCTACCGTTATTTTTCTCTGTGGCTCTTTGGTTTCTTCTCCCTTTTCGTCTTTGATGGTCTGTGGTGTATGCTCTGGATCATCGACTTCTTGGGTTCCAAATTTGATAGGAACCGGCATGAATTTGTTGTATTTGTTTAAAATTTTCTACCTTTTCAGCCACCATAAAGGCTGAGTAGAATCCAAGTCCGAAATGTCCAATAATTCCACTGTCTTTGGCGGAATCTTTGTATTTGTCTAGAAATTCTTCTGCTCCAGAAAAGGCGACTTGATTGATGTACTTTTCAACCTCCTGTTGGCTCATCCCAAGTCCTTGATCGATGATATGAATTTTTTTGGCTTCTTTGTCTACTTTAACCTCGATAATAGGATTTCCATACTCGGCTTTAGACTCTCCTATCTGGGTTAAATGTTTCAGCTTTAAGGTAGCGTCTGTTGCGTTGGAGATAAGTTCTCTCAAAAAGATCTCGTGGTCAGAATACAAGAATTTTTTGATAAGTGGAAAAATATTCTCTACCGATACATTGATGTTTCCTTTTGCCATAATCTAAGAATGTTTTTGTTCTGCTTTGTAATGGCAAAAAAAATACCAGAGCTAAATCTCTGACAAATTGTCCTAAATCAATATAGCACTAAATCCTTTTTTCTGGAGCAAAAGAAAAGACAGTACTATTGGCGATAAGCGCAATGGCGGTCCAGTAGGTGGAGAGTACTAGAATACCTGAGATTTTAAAAGGAAAAACAAATTTGTTAATAGCCAAAATACTGTCCGAAGTCATAAACAATACAGCGCCTGACATAACCAAAAACGAAAACCGGGTATTGAACTTTAGATGTAGCCTTATCGCACCCCAAACCATCAGCAAAATACAAATAAGATAAACCGCAACTGGAATTTGAAATTCACCCAAATATTTCTGAATGAAAAAATAGAAAGCTCCACCAAAAAGAAAAAGAAACGCCCCAATGCCAAAAACCCATTTGGGCTTAGCATACAAAGCAAAAACGTAGGCAAAAATAAGTTGTCCCACCAAAAAAGCACCAATTCCATAAATAAAATGAGCGTCATTAAGTAGAAAGGTGTCGCCCATCAGACAAAAGATAAGCCCAACAAAAATGGCCCATCTGTAAAACGAAGGCTGGGGTTTTCCCCAAACAAGTGGAAGCAAACAAACAAAAATAGACGTTAGGGGTTTAAAAACAGAAAACAGTTTGTGGTCGCCTATAAAATCGGTATAAATTGCCAAAAGGGCACTTAAAAAAATTGCAACATTGAGATGAAATGGCTTCATAATGGTTTGGTTTTTATGGTTTTGGTTTGAAAATATCAAAAGGGAAGATAAAAAGAATTCTTTAATCGGTAAACTTTTCCTCTAAGTCCTTTTCCCTATTGATTTTACTTACACACAAAAAACCATGGGCGGTAGCCTCGTGTAAGCCATCCAAAATTTTCACTTGTGAAAATTTTGGATGGCTCTTTGAAAACATTTCTTTATTGATTATTACCATAATAATCGATGTCGGACTTGGTGATATCACCAAAAATTAACTATAAAAAAAGATAGAACAAAAGGAAATAACAACAATATGATAAACAAGATAAAATTATGAAAATCGTTTATCGACTTAATATAAACATATCTAATAATTGCAAGAGCATATAAATTATATATAATTATAAAAAATATTGCTAACATAAAAAAGATACCAAAAAAGCCAATTTCAGCTCCTTGTGTTAATCTAAATAACCATCCAAAAAAAACCAAATCTATAATCAATAGAAAACCATATTTCCCCATACATTTAAAAATTGGAGAAAAAAAGGTGTATTTTGTCTCTTCAGAATCTCCAATTGGAAAATTGCTGATGGAAAACAAAAACGCCAAAACTCTCAATTTTAACGGTAAAACCTTAGAAATCCATCCCTAAACAAGCGCTATTTCTTGTTTTTTTCATAAACCAAAGCCAACTTCTGAACTACCCCAAAGGCAGCCGGACAAATTTTTACGTTCTCTAAAGTAAGGGTAGAAATATTCTGAAAATCTCTTCTGTCTGTGTGCGGAAATTCTCTGCAAGCTTTGGGTCTGTCTTGGTAAATGCTACAAAAATTGTCGCTCAAATCTAAAAAAGGACAGGGTAGTTTCTGCAGAACATAATCTCCTTCTTGGTCGATTTTTAGATAGGAAGAAACAAATTCTCCAGGTTTGAGTTTGAGCTTTTTGCTGATTCTCTCTATGTCTTTGGTGGTAAAAAGTGGGCCGGTTGTTCTGCAACAACTTCCACAACTCAAACAATCTGTTTGTTCAAATACTTCTTGGTGCAACAAAAGCATGGTCTGATCTAAATCTTTGGGTTTTTTCTTTTTTAGATCACCCAATAGACGCTGATGGGTTTTGCTGTGCTCTTTGGCTAGTTTCGGAAGTTCTTCGGGGGAAATCATTTAACAAAAATGCGAAAAAAATCGGATTTTATTGGCACAAAAACCCCTACCTTTAACCCAGACTAGATATGGAAAACTGGCAAGAAATCATACAAAAAAGTGGCTATCTAAATCTGGATAACGCCCTTTATTCTAAGGTAAATCCCACGGAATTAAATCAGGCTAAACTGCTTGGGCTAAATGCATCTTTTATTGAAAAAAATCTGAAATTAAATCCAAAAGATGAAAACTGGAAGAGCCTTTTGGCGGGAGAAATACAGATAGAAAATTCTTTTTCCATGGCCTACAGCGGGCATCAATTTGGACATTATGTACCACAACTGGGCGATGGAAGGGCGATAAATGTAGGACAAGTGGGCTCTTGGCAGCTCCAACTCAAAGGAGCAGGTTTAACTCCCTATTCTAGAATGGGAGATGGATTGGCTGTTTTGCGTTCTTCCATTCGTGAATTTTTAATGGCAGAATATATGCATGCCATCGGCATCCCAAGTAGCAGATCTGTGGGAATTGTAGCGAGTTTTTCTCAGCTTGCTCAAAGAGAAACCCTAGAGCCAACCAGCATTGTTATGCGCGCCAGCCCCAGTTGGATACGTTTTGGGAGTTTCCAATATGCGGGGATTAGTCTTGGGAAAAAGAAACTCGTCCAACAACTTACCGAGCTTTCCTTTTCTCAAGGATTTCCAAAACAGGCTGATACTTCGGGTGAACATTTGTTTTCTCTAGCCCTAGAAAATACTGCACAAACCCTAGCCAAATGGCAAGCGTACGGATTTATGCATGGGGTAATGAATACCGATAACTTTTCCATTTTAGGCCTTACCATCGATTATGGTCCATTTGGGATGATGGATACTTTTTCTTGGAACCACAGCCCAAACACCAGCGACTACAACGGCAGATACCGATACAGCATGCAACCTATTGTGGGCAAATGGAATTTGGAAAAACTTTCTGAAGCACTGGGTGTTGCCTACAATAAAGATCGTTTAGAAAAAAAGTTAGAAGATTTTTATCCAAGCTTCCAAAAGCATCTTACCCAAGCCCTCTTAAACCGATTGGGCTTAGATTTAAAACAAGAAGATTCTACCCAAAAATTGTTAGAAAGTTGGTTTATGGCCATGGAAGAATCTTCGGTAGATTTCAATGGTTTTTTTGTCTTTCTAACCTTCGAAGATCCTCTAGACACACAAAAATTAAAACAGCTCTGCGGGAAAGATTTAAAACCCATAGAAAATTGGATCCAAAGATATCTTCGCCTTGAGCCCAACAAAGAAAAAATGAAGAAGTATAACCCTGTTTTTGTCCCAAAAAACTACATGCTTCAAAAGATCATCAAACAATGTTCTCTTGGGGATTTTGAGGTCTTGCAGAAATGGCTTTCGCTTTGCCAAAACCCTTTTTTGATGGATCCTATCTTGGAAGAATACAAAGGTAGAAGCCCTGAAAACACTGATAATTATCGCCTTAGTTGTTCGTCTTAATTGGCATAAAAATCCAAAGTACATTTGAAATTTTAAACTTATCTTTGGGATAAAATTCGCCCTAATCCATGAAAAATTTCTTTTCTTTTGATGATGTTAAGGACATCAACGCACTACTTGAGACAGCCCTAGAAATCAAAAAAAATCCCTTTTCTAGACAAGAAGTCGGGAAAAACAAAACCATCGGTTTACTGTTTTTTAATCCTAGCCTTAGAACCCGATTAAGCAGCGTGAAAGCCGCATACAATTTAGGAGCCAATGTTTGGGTGCTCAATGCTGGAGGAGATTCTTGGACTCTTGAGATGGGAGATGGAACCATCATGGACGGAAACACCCAAGAGCACATCAATGAAGCCATCCGAGTGATGAACACCTATTGCGATGTATTTGGGGTGAGAACTTTCCCCAATCTCAAAGACAGAGATTACGATTATCAGGAAGTTTTTTTCAAAAAAATCATGTCACTGGCCACCAAGCCCGTGGTGAGTTTAGAAAGCGCGACCCTTCATCCTTTGCAATCTTTTGCAGATCTAATTACCATTGCAGAGCACAAACCCCCAAAAGAGAAAACCAAAGTGGTACTTACCTGGGCTCCTCATCCAAGGGTTCTTCCTCAATGTGTCTCTAACTCATTTGCTCAGTGGTTTACCAAGGTTGATTGGATAGACCTAACCATAGCCCAACCCAAAGGATACGAGCTAAGCCCAGAATTTACCAAAGGAGCAACCTTAGAATACGACCAAAACAAAGCCCTTGAAGGAGCAGATTTTGTATATGCCAAAAACTGGTCTTCATTCCAAAACTACGGCCAAAAACTAGATGTTTCTGAGAACTGGACCATTGACTCTGCCAAGATGAGTCTTACAAACCAAGGGAAATTTATGCACTGCCTACCGGTTAGAAGAAATGTGGTGGTAACAGATGATGTTATTGACTCAGCGGCCTCTTTGGTTATTCAGCAGGCTGAAAATCGTGTATATTCTGCCCAAACCATTTTTCACGAACTTCTCAAATAGAATTTTTCGTCTTTTTTTTGATTTGCCTGAAAGGTTTTTTGTATCTTGAGTTTCTACTTTTTTGGGTTAAAGTATTTTTTACTAGAACATTTAACACCAAAGAATTAAAAAACTGACGATATGAAGACATTTTTGGCTTATCCCTTTTTGATTTTAGCAGGTCTTTTTGGACTTCTTTATTCTTGCCAACAACAAGATGATACTTTTATTCCAGAAGAGGTACAGGTAGATTTTGGACTAACATCGCCTAAAAACATCAGCGATACTTTTTCAATTGTAACCAACCCAACCTCTACCCCTAGAACCTTTCAGTGGGGAAAAGTTAGCCCAGAAAAAGCTACCCAAACCATAGAATATGTTTTTTTAATGAGCCAGAATTACAATGCGCTTTTAGGTCATTTTAATTATCTGCTTCAAAAATTACCCACCCAAACCGCCACAATTTCTCAACCTCAGATGGATATGGCTTTTATACTTACAGACACTCAATACACGATCTCTTCAAGTTTCGAGTTCAAACCCAAAACCAGCTATTACTGGGCAGTGGTTGGATACAGCAAAGAAGAAGGCGAAATTATCAAAACCTATTCTTCTCCTATATATGTCTTTTATACCAACAACCCTCAGGAATTGCAAACAGAAAGAGACAATTTGATTAAACTGCTTAGTGCAGATACTGGCCTTGATTATTCGGGAATTCTAGACAATAAAACCATCAACAGCTGGCAGACCAATTATGCCAGTGAAAATAAATATACCAAACAAATTGGCACCCACTGGGATAGAGTAATTCCTAAAAACCACTGGGTTTCAGAACTAAACCTTAAAAATGCCAATATCTCTGGAAACATGCCCTCTACCCTTGGAGATTTTCTACTTTTAAGCAAGATGGATCTAAGTGGAAACAATCTAAGCAGTCTTCCAGATCTTAGCAAGACCCAATTAGAATTGGTAATTTTGGACAACAACCCCAATTTGAGTGGCACACTCTCTCAGATGGGTCTCTGTGGTGCAGAAAAAGTTACCTTTAGCGGAACAAAAATTATGGACGACTGCCCAAACGCCAAATAAATAGCTTAGTTAGAAAAATTTCCTTTGGCAAAAATATAGACCAAACTTGCCCAAGCCAAAAGTAAAAATAGGCCACCAATGGGGGTTACAGGCCCCAAAAACTTGACGGAAAAAGGGAGTTTTTCAGAAAAAGAAAGCACATAAATGCTTCCACTAAAAAGGGTGATACCTAAAGCCAAAAAATAGGCCGCATAACGCTCCGTTGAGCTTTGGAAATTCAAAAAGAAACCCATTAAAAGTAACAAAAGCGCATGGGTTAATTGATACCTAACCCCAACTTCGAAGCTTTGTAATTTTTCTGCACTAAGTATTTTCTTAAGCCCATGTGCGCCAAAAGCACCCAAGGCAACCGAAAGAAAGCCATATATAGCCCCTAGGCTAAGTACAAATTGTTTCATGTTTTGTCTTTTTTGGTTTGTGTCTGAAATTCTTTGAGATAAAATGGCTCAAAATAGGCCAAATCTTCAAAATCACTTTGAATAAACTTTTCATAAGAAAGCTTAGACATTTGTTCGGCCGAAGGATATTTTTCCAAATAAACAAACTGCTTATTTGCCATTATGTTTTTGCACTTTTCTGTCCCTACTCCTATCATTACAGGTTTGTTTGAAAACTCAGAAAAAGAGGTTTCATCTATTATTTTGGCCAAAACCTCAGATCTCTCTCCAGTATTAACAGAAAAAGTTTGGGTATAAACTTCCATCCTTCTGGCATCTAAAACAGAAATAATCTCCGTGGGTTCTAGTTTTTCTAGCTCTTGACTTATAGAGAGTGCCATAAGGGTTTCTATTCCCAAAAGCGGAATCCCAAGCCCAAGGCAATACCCTTTGGCTGCACTGGTGCCAATTCTGAGTCCTGTATAAGAGCCTGGGCCCTTGCTTACTGCTATTGCATTTAGATCTTTTAATGAAAGATTTGCCCCTTCAAGAGCCCACTTTACAAAACGATGCAAATTTTGATCGTGAGAATATTCTTCGCTAAGCTCTTCTACCAGAGAAATAGTTTTCCCATCTTGACAGATAGAAACCGAACAATTTTGGGTAGTGGTTTCTAGGTTTAGAATAATAGCCATAGAATTTTCTTAGAAAGAACTTAAGACTTAATGCCCGATTTTTTAGCAAAATGCTCAGCAAACAAAGAGATTTCAGAAGAAACTTCATCATCTGAGCAAGCTCTTTGGTAGGTGTTGGCCATGGAGAGAAAGATCTGGTGAAAAAACTTTTTCATGTCGTCCATGGGCATGTCTTTGGTCCAAAGATCAATTCTTAAGGCTTCGCTTTTTTGATGATCCCAAACCGAAAGTAAAATGGCCTTGGCTGCTTCATGAGAAACTCCTCCGTCAGGTGCATTCCAAAAAATTTCTTCTGGAACATGGTTTTCGTCTAAACTAACATCGAAAATAATCTGGGTTTGTTTGGCCATCTCTTAGGGTTTTCTAGGTTTGTATTTCGCTCTTTCAAAAAGCTTTTGGTTGTCTTTGTCTTTACTTAGTTCTTCTAGGGTTGTGTTTTGATTGGAAAGATAACTTCTAACCAGCTGCCAACCTACCCAAACCCCAATTGAACCTGGTGACTCTTTGTCTTTTTCGTTATAAAATTTCGAAAATGCTCCCTGATTGATAAAGCGCTGCAAAAGTCCTTTGTCTTGGCTAAACAGGTATTCATTTTCAACAAAATAGGCCCAAATAAAATATTCATTTTCTTTGGCCCAATTGAGCTGCTGTGGGGTGTAGAGTATTTTTTGATGGTCTTGATATTCCGGTAAAAAAGCATCGACACAGGCCATAAGTTTTCCTTGATAAATCATTTGGTCTAAGAACTTTTGGTCTTCTATGTTGTAATATACCATCTGTTCAGAAATGGCAAAAGCAATTTTGGGCAGTACAAACTCTGGGGTCATGGTTTTTCTGATGTAGGCAGGGATTTGTTGCCCCAAATAGGCAGGATGATCTTCCCTTAAAAATCCATCCAAAGCCACGAAAAGCTTGTTTTGGTCTCGGCTATAAATAATAGGACGCAAAAGCGAGGTATATCCTGATGAATAAAAGTACACCGTTGGGGTTTGGGTTGTAGGAAAATGATGTTTTTGTTTTTCTAAAAGACTCGTGATTTCTTTTTGGATAGCCCCAAGATCTGCATATGTTTTTTTTACTTCCCCATAAGCTTCGAGCTCTAGCGGATCTTTTCTTCTAGCCTCCCAATGTTCGATGGGATAGCTCTTGTCCAAAAAGAAAGGATATTTTTTGTCGAATTCTACAAGTGACCATTTAAGATTAAAAAAATCATCGCTCAGATGTACAAATTCTACGGGTTTTTCTAGAGAATCTACTTTGGTTGGCCAAGTTTTCTGGTCTTTTTGGCAGGACAAAACACCAACCAAAAAAGCCAAAGAAAGGGCCACTATTAAAGACTTATAGATTTGGTTTGTAGGGTTCAATTCAGCGGTGTTTATTAATATGAAGGCAAAGATACATTATAACATTATAAAAAAAAACCCGCAAAATCTAGAAGAAGATTGCGGGTTTTAAGTGGTGCCTCCAGGAATCGAACCAGGGACACAAGGATTTTCAGTCCTTTGCTCTACCAACTGAGCTAAGGCACCAGCTCCAAATTGGATTGCAAATATAAAAACAATTTTTTGGTTTTAAAAACAATTTTAAACAAAAGTGCCAGTTTATACAGATTAATTTTTTTTCAAAGGTAGGATTTACCATCTTTGTTTTTTTAATCAAAGAAATTGGTATGACTTTTAGTAAAGCAATTCGTGTTTTTGTACTGTTTTTAAGTATTTCTGCTTTTGGACAAACACAAAGCACTTCTCCCTATAGCATCTATGGACTGGGTGCAAACCAAAACCAGAACAATAGTTCACTTTATTATGGTGGAGGCTTAAACTCCTCTGGGATTTCCCCCAAAGGGAACTATGCCAACTTTGTAAACCCAGCGGCCAACATAGACCTCTTGGCCACCACCTTCGAGTTAGATTTTAGAACCAATTATAGTCTTTTGGACGGAACCTCTCTTACCCAAACAGGAGATTTACAAGACAGCAAAAGAAGCGAATCGGGCATTAAAAATGCATCTTTGGCGTTCCCAATGGGAAGAAAATTTTCAGCGGGATTTTCGTACAGAAATTATTTTAGCGCCAACAATGTAGAATATTCTACTGCTACCCAGTTTGATTCTCTTCGAGGAGGACTAAACCAATTCCAAACTTTTGTAAACTACAAAGCCACCGATAATTTCTCTTTTGGTCTTTCTTTGGAGGGCTATACTGGAAAATACAACGTCATCAACACCAACAATGCTCCTGGTTTAACCAATGATGATCTAGGAACTACAGATGCCATTGAATTTGAAACTGTAAAAACCAAATTTGATATTAAGGGTGATTCACTTCAATTTATACAGGGAGATATAAGTACTAAATTAGAAAAACAGCAAAAAATACTGGAGAAAAAAGTTTCAGGATTTGCACCCACCCTTGGTACCCTTTACAACAAAGACCTAAAAGACAACCAACAACTGGTAATTGGTGCCACTTATAGGCCAGAAACAAAACTTACTGTGAGAGAAAACAGCTTTGTTTACAACGAAAGAATAAGAAATTTCGCGTTTACAAGAAACACTATCAAGGGAGATACAATAAATGCTACATATAAAAACAGCACCAACGTAGTTTCTAGCAAAACCATAGACCAAGGCCATAATACCTACAAAACCGTTTTACCCCAAAGAATTACCTTCGGAGCCTCTTTGAACAAAAAAATGAACTATGGTTTTGGATTCGAAACCGAGTTTGAACAAACCTCTAAAACACAGCTTTCAACCAGCCTTTACAACTACCAAAACGACCGATTTAGAATTTCAACTGGTGGTTGGTGGATTCCAGATTTTAAAGCCTACAATGCATTTTTCAACACCATAACTTACCGCGGAGGATTATACTTCGAGCAAACGCCCTATAAAATTGATGGGAAAAACTTGCAAGATTTAGGCCTTACCCTTGGAGCGGGAATTCCCATTGGAAGAAGAAATGATCTTTCTGAATTGTCCCTTGGTTTGAACGTAGGCCAAAGGATTGGAGGGCCCATTGATGAGACTTACTTCAACATGAATCTTGGGGTAGTTTTCAACGAAGACTGGTTTAGAAAAAGAGAAATCAACTAAAGATGAAATCTTTTGCTGGGATAAAATGGTTTCATTTTTTTTGGATTCTTGGCGGTCTCTTGTTTATGAGCTGCAGTGAAATAGAAAAAGACGAAACTTTAAGTCCTAAAAGAAGATTTCCAACTAGAATTATCAAAAAAGCAGATTTTACCCTGAAAGATTCTTCCAAAGTAAAAATGACCTTAAAGGCTCCCATTGTTTACGAATTTTTAGAAGGATCTACCACCTACATGATTTTCCCCAAAGGGCTAGAAATGTCCTATTATGACATCAAAAACAAAAAACCTAGCTATCTAAGAGCAAAATGGGCAAAGGTGAATGAATTTTCGGGATATTATCAAGGCAGAAAAGGTGTACTTATGATCAATGCCACAGGAGACACCCTTAGAACCAAGTCACTGGTTTGGCAAAAACAAACCAACCAAATTTATACCACAGATCCCGTGTCTATTCGGCGACTAGATGGAACCTTTTTAGATTCTAAAAACGGCATACGTTCTAACCAAGAATTTACCCGTTATACCCTTTATCAGAACAAAGGAGAACTCAAAATAGAAGACAAAAACTAATTTCCTAGCAATAATTTCATTATGTCTGGGTTATATTGTATTTTCGTTGGCTAAAATTAAGTAAAAAAGACAAAGAGAGATTATGGCTTTATTGAGTAAAATCAGAGAAAAAACTTGGCTTTTGGTAGCCTCCATTGTGGTGGCAAGTTTGGCGTTTTTAATTGGTGATCCTTCACAAATTAAAAGTTGGTTTGCGCCCGATCCAAATGTGGTAGGAGAAATTAATGGAGAAGAAATTTCTGCCGTCCAATTAGATCAACAAGCGGCATCTATTGCAGCTTATAGCGGGGTAGATCCTTCTATCGCTCAAAGCCAAGCTTGGGATCAGCTGGTTGGAAAAAAACTTCTTACCCAAAGAGCAGAAAAAAACTTCTCTGGTTATTCGGATGAAATGTTTTGGCAAGCCGTTGCCTACCACAAAGCTTTTCAAGGAAATCCAGAGGTGACCGATGAAAACGGAATGCCCAATCCTCAAAAAGCCAAAAATTTTGTTTCTAAAATTATCAATGACGCAGACAAAGGGACAGACCCTAATGCAGTTAAACTATTAGAAGCTTGGAAAGGTATAGAAAAAGAAATCAAAGAAAGTTTAGTAATCAACGACTACTTTGGAATGGTTGCTCAAGGAATTCTAATCACCCAAAGCGAGGCTGATTATGTAAAAAAAGCCATGGGTACAACCAACGAGATTCAGTATATAAAAATCCCATACTCTTCTTTGCAAAAACTTTTCCCATCGGTGAAAGTGAGCGATCAAGAAATTGATGAATTCATCAAAAAAAGACCCAAAACCTACAAAAAAGGAGCCAGAGGAAATGTTAACTATGTGGTATTTGACGCCAGCCCAAGCCCCTTAGATATCGCCAAGGCAAAATCGGAATTGACCAAATTTTTAAGCCCAAGCAAAGAAATTAATCCTGTTACCAAGTTAGAGGAAACCTTAGAGCCTTTTTCTGCCACCCAAGATTTCGCCTCTTATGTTAATGCCTATTCTGATGTTCCTTATGATGGAAATCCAACGCCTATTGCCAATTTCCCAAAGAATGTTCAGGCGTTTTTAAATGCTTCCTCAAAAGGTGCAACCAGTGGAATTATCGAAGATGAAGACCGTTTTTCTTTGGTTAAAATCATAGAAAAATCAGAAGCTGGAGTTGTAGCCGCTAGCCTTGTTAAGAAAAAGGTTGCCTCAGAGCAAACCCAAAACCAAGCCCTTAAATCGGCCAACGAATTTATGGCTGCCAGCCAAGGGATATCC
Organism: Flavobacteriaceae bacterium; assembly: GCA_004359435.1. Classification (GTDB taxonomy): domain Bacteria; phylum Bacteroidota; class Bacteroidia; order Flavobacteriales; family Weeksellaceae; genus PTET01. Next base: position 884,699 of record PTET01000001.1, on the reverse strand, counting down.
GCCAATGACTTCATCAACAACGCCAAGAAAAAAGGCTACAGATTCTATTCAGAAAAAGAGATTGAAAAGAAATCGGCTGCACTTCCTGGTGTAATTAAAACAAGAACCGAACTGGTAAACTGGATTTTCGACCCGAAAACAGAAAAAGACCAAATGAGCCTTATCTCATCTTCGGACAGTCAAGAGTATATCATAGCTAGAATGGGCGAAAAATCGGAGGCAGGCTTCCCATCGGTAGAATCTGTTAAAGCCGAAGTAACTCCACTGATACTCAACAAAAAACTAGCCCAAAGCTTTGGGGAAAAATACAATGGAAAAACTTTGGAAGAAATTTCTGCCCAAACCAAAATACCGGCTAAAACCACCCAAATTTCTCCAAGTGCACCTCTTATTGAAACCGCACAAGAAAACATACTCTCTGGGGTACTTGTTAGCCTTAAAGACGGAAAAACCTCTACCGCCATTCAAGGGCAATCTGCTTTATATGTGTTGAAATCTGTAGGTAAAAACACCGATAAAATAGCTACTTTAGATACAAAACAAATTCAGGAACAACTCTCCCAAAGAGTGAGACAAAATATAGTTGGAGATTTGGTAGAGTCCCTTAAGAATGAAGCCAAAATTGAAGACTTAAGAAACTAAATCTTGGGTTTTTATCCATTAAAAAAGGCTGCAATTCTGCAGCCTTTTTTTGTTTTGGATGGGTTAGTATTAGACCATTTTTAAGAAGTTAATCTCTTGTTCGGTTAAAATCTTCCACTGGCCTCTTTTGAGATTCTTTTTGGTCAGCCCACCAAAATACACCCTATCTAGCTTTTCGACTTCAAATCCTTTGGCCTTAAATATTCTTCGAACTACCCTGTTCCAACCAATGTGAATTTCTATACCAACAGACCTATTGCTCTCTCCTTCTATAAATGAAAGTTGATCTACCTTGGCCAGACCTTCTTCTAGATGTACACCGTTGTTTAAGATATCCATTAGAGTTTCGCCAGAAATCCTTTTGTCAAGGGTAACGTGGTATATTTTCTTTACTCCATGGCTTGGATGGGTGAGTTTTTTGGCCATATGACCATCATTGGTAAACAGCAAAACGCCTGTGGTTTGTCTGTCTAATCTACCAACGGGATAAATTCGATAGGGAGATGCGTTTTGCACCAAATCCATCACGGTTTTCCTGGCTTTTTCGTCTTTGGTGGTGGTTATAAACCCTTTGGGTTTGTTTAAAACAACATACACGGGTTTTTCAGCAAAAATCTGATTGCCATCGTATTTTACCACATCCTCTTTCTGAACTTGGTAACCCATTTCTTTAATGATCTTACCATTGACTTCTACAAGTCCTAGTTTAATTAACTCATCGGCTTCTCTTCTAGAACAAATGCCTCCATCGGCCAAATATTTATTTAAACGAATGCTGTCTTTGTTGGCCTCAGATACGGATGAAGAAACCTTCTTTTTTTGATATCCTCCAAACTTTTTAGGCTTAGATTGGGTGGGTTTTCCAAATGAAGGTTTGCCTGAATTTGCAGCTGATGATTTTTGGGGCGATGATGTATTTTTCTTTCTCATGGGATTGTAAAAATTGTAGTATTTTCTTCTAATTACACAAAAGAAACAAAGACCACGTTTTTTGGCTAAATTAGTTCATTTATGTGAGATAAAATAAGGATTACAAGTCCAACAAACATACATAGCTTCCAAACCCACAATAAAGTCGAATAATTTTTAGTGTTTTGTTTGGTAAAAAAATAGATCAGGTAAGGAATCACCCATAAACAGATAGAGAGATAATAGTACCTAGAAAATTTAGGATCTATTTGGTACAATCGGTAACAAATTAAAACTTGCAAAACCACCATACAGGCAGAAAATACCTTTACCCAAACAACAGGATATCCGCTCAGTAGGGTTTTGTATCGATACAAACCATCCACCTTGGCGCTGATGAAATCTTTGAGTAAATCCATCTGGTAAAAAGCAAAAAACAACAGAAGTCCATTGAGCAGAATCAACTCGTTTATATTTCCTTGTCTATAGGCCAAACCCAAAAAAGGAAAAATACTCAGAAGTGCATAGGCTAGGTTATTGATGCCCATAATTTTATTGAGTTTATGGCAGTACAACCAAAGTAAAAATTGGTAAACTAGGAAGAACAAAAAAACTTCAAAGGAAACCGTTATAGCCATCACCAAAGCTAAAATAGAAAGGCCAAGATAGAGCCTGAGTAAAGTTTTCTTTTCAACCCAGCCCGAAAGTTGTGTAGCGATGGGTTTTACTAATCTGTCTCTTTCAAAATCATAAAAGAAATTCAGCAAATATCCAGCTGCAACACAAAGTAAACTACAAAAAATCATCGTGTGCACCCCAGGTTTAAACAACATCTGAAAATTGGGATGTTTGGGTAAAATCAAAAAGGCAGAAAGATATAATGCCAAGGCCAATAAAAACAGATTGTAGGATCTAAATACAGTAAGAAGTGCTACAAATTGTTTTACAAGCTTCATAGAAAGCTAGAAAGAATAAATTTTTTGAGGATGATATGCCTTAAGCAATTTTTCAGCTTTTTGGTAATCCCTTGTAAAGCCCAAAATGTATCCGCCACCACCAGAGCCGCAAAGTTTTAGGTAGTAATCATTGGTACTGAGTCCTTGCTGCCAAACCTGCAACATGGGTTTTGGAATCATAGGCTTAAAATGCACCATCACCCAGGTAGAAAGTTTTTTTAAATCTCCAAAAAGCGGAGAAAAATCTCCTTTTAGAAAAGACTCAATACAGGCATCGTTGTACTTGATGAATTCTTCTTTGAGGGTCTTTCTAAAACCTTCATTTTTCATTTTGTCGAAGAAATAATCAATTAAAGGTGCAGTATGTCCAATCTCGCCAGAGTTTAGCAAAAAGACGGCTCCTTTCCCGCTTTGGCTTTCCCCAGGAAGTCCTACTTTGTCAATTTCGTTTTGGGAATGAATTAAAAGCGGAATATTGAGATAACAAATCAGAGGATCAACCCCAGAAGATTTCCCATGAAAAAAGCATTCCATCAGCCCAAAAGAATTTTTAAGTAGTGCAATTTGGTCTTTTTTGATAGAAGAAGGATCGAATTTATTTTGGGCATACCGATGATAAATAGCTGCCACAAGCGCACCAGAACTACCTACCCCATAGCCTTGCGGAATGTCCGAATCAAAATATAGGTTGTTTTGTAAATCTTTCTGGAAAGCTTCCAAATCTAGATTTAGATCTTCAAGGATCTGACTATTTTCTTTGAGATATTTACAAAAGTCTTTCAGTACCTTAGAAGAATCTTTTTGCTTTTGATTTGCATCGCCAAACTTTAAAGTCCCCTTATAAAAATTGTATGGAATGGTAAGTCCTTTGCTATTTTGGATGATACCATATTCACCAAAAAGCAAAATCTTAGCATAAAAAAGGGGATTCTTCATTTTCTTGAAATAGAATGTAAACAAATTTACTAAATTTACACAACATGACCATTTTTTGTGGGTCAAATAAACTTGCCTTATGCTTTTAAGACCCTATATTATTCCTTTTAACCCACCAGATATATCTTGGGAAGAAAGCAAAAGCCAAGAAAAATTACAAGAGTATTCTTTAAAAAACCTACCCGTTCTAGAAGACGGGAAATGGGTTGGCAACATAACTAAGAAAGATTTAATAAAAAAAGGATTGGGCAAACTCAAACCAACACCTTATTGCTTAAAGCCAGAAGATTCACTTTTTGATGCCCTAAACCTGTTTTCTTCACGCAAAACAGACATGATTCCCATTGTTGGAGAAAATGAAGATTTTTTGGGCATTGTTACCTTGGACATTTTACTCGATTACTTTGAAAAAGTAGATTTTTTGACCGAAAAAGGGCAAATGCTCTGGCTAGAACACCAAAGAGAAAATTATAGCGTAGCAGAAATTTCGAAAATTGTAGAATCTGAAGGCGGAAAAATTCTAGGAATTTATTTGGAAACACTCAGAGGTGACTATTTTAGGGCGCTGGTTAAATTTATTTCCGAGGATCCCCTTGCCATTACCCACAGCTTAGAAAGATATGGTTATCAGATTACCCAAAAATTTTACAACGACAAAAATAGTGAGCTCATCAAAGAAAGGTATCTTTCTCTGGTGCAGTACCTAAAAATATAAATTGCCCTAACCTATGAGAGTAATTATCTACGGAAAACAAACCGAAAACGACTTACAACATCACTTGGCTACTTTTATTGATAGACTCAATCGTCTTAAGGTAGAGTATTGGATAGAAGAGGCTTTTTTTAAATTATTAAATAATAGTTCTGTATCTGATAGCCTTAAGCCCGAAAAAGTTTTTGGACAAAAAAAGGAACTAGAAAACCAAAAATTCGATCTGTTTTTTGCCTTTGGAGGAGATGGAACCATACTCAGTGCAGTTTGCTTGGTTGGAAGCAGCGGCATTCCCATTGTAGGGGTAAATACAGGAAGACTAGGTTTTTTGTCCACCTTACAACTCTCCGCGCTGGCTGAAAATCTTGACGACCTTTTAAACCAGCAATACAACCTTAGTCCCAGAAGTTTGCTCGAAGTATCTTCTGAAAATCTTTCTTTTAGCAACCCTTATGCGCTAAACGAGATTACTTTGAGCAGAAAAGAAACCACCAGCATGGTAAGCATAGAAACCCATTTAAAAAGTGGATTTGTAAGTTCTTACTGGGCAGATGGACTCATCATTGCAACCCCAACAGGTTCTACCGGATATTCCCTAAGCTGTGGCGGCCCGATTGTTTCTCCTAATACCTCAAATATTGTACTCACACCCATCGCTCCTCACAATCTAAACGCCAGGCCTTTTATTATTAGTGACAACGAAGTGTTGGAATGTACCATTAGATCTAGAGAAACCCAATGTTTGATTTCTTTGGATGCTAGAATCCACTCCTTTAATTCTGGCAGTAAATTTGTAATAAAGAAAGCACCTTTTTTAATCAACATGGTACAAACATTAGATTACACCTATGCCAAAACCCTAAGAGAGAAACTACAATGGGGTCAAGATAGTAGAACGTAAAATTAATTTCTATCTTTGTGCTTTCTTGCTTTATATTAAAGCAGAAAATAATTTAACCAACAGCAAAGCCTATGCCTCCAAAATGGACTGCATTTATATTTTCCCTTTTTTGCCTAATTTGCTTTAGGGCAAACGCCCAAAGGCATGAGATCGGTCTATCTGTGGGCGGAAACAACATGATTGCCGACATAGGGAGTGGCATGGTTTTACGGCCTATTCCCCACTTAAACGAGGGGGTTTCTAAAATAAAATTTTCCAATACGCCTTTAACAGCAAATCTGTTTTATAGAAGAAATTTAAACCCAAGGTATAGTGTGCGTTTAAATCTTTCTGCCTCCCAGTTTCAAGACAGAGATGCAGACAACAGAAATAGAGTAATACAAGGGAGAAACCTTATCGCGGATGCTGTTATTTTTGAAACAGCCCTTTTGTTTGAGTACAATTTTATTGATATAAACGCCGAACAAAAATTTGCCCAAAGCCCTTACATTTTTGCTGGAATTGCAGGCTATGGAACCCCTAAGTATAGTTTAGTCAACACCTACAACGGTAGCACTACAAGCTTTGAGGCCGATCAATTAACTACCGTAAATTCGCAGGAAGATGGGCTAGATTTTGGTCTGGCTATACCCATCGGTCTGGGTTACAAATACAAAAGAGATCGTATGGTTTATTTTGCTGAGCTTGGCTTTAGATACTCATTTTCAGACCAATTGGATCATTCTACCTCAGAAAATATAAGCAATGTCTTCCCCTCAGGAATTGATTCGGCTGTTTTGAGCGAAATTCAAAACCAAACCGCTACCCGATCACAGATTGGAGACCCTAACAACAACGACTGGTATGTGCACTTAACCTTTGGTGCTACCTATAGCTTTGGTCGACAAAAATGCTATTGTAACTAAGAAATGGAAAATAGCCCCTCTATACTTTCTCAAATTGACAGAGAGAATCTACCCAAACACATTGGCATCATCATGGATGGAAATGGGCGATGGGCAAAGAAAAAAGGACTAGGAAGAACCTTCGGACACAAGAATGCGGTAGATGCAGTAAGAGCAGCCCTTGAGGCTTGTCAAAAACTGGAAATCCCCTATCTAACTCTTTATGCTTTTTCTACAGAAAATTGGTCAAGACCTAAAACAGAGGTAACTATGTTAATGGGACTTTTGAACCAAATGATTCAAAAAGAGCTTTCTGTTTTAGACAAAAACAACATTCGAATTTTGGCCGTTGGAGATACTTCAAAACTACCTCAGGAGGTTGAAAAATCTCTTCTGGCAGCCATTGAAAAAACAGCAAAAAATACGGGAAGTACCCTTAGTTTGGCGCTCAATTATGGGGGAAAAGAAGATATTTTACAAGCCATCAATGGTCTCATTGAAAAGGGAGAAAAAAATATTAACGAAGAAAAACTCAAAGCGGAGCTTTACACCAAAGACTTACCTCCATTAGACCTCACCATCCGTACTTCTGGAGAACTGAGAATTAGCAACTTCTTACTTTGGGATATTGCCTACAGCGAATTGTACTTTACAGACATTCTTTGGCCAGACTTTAACCAAGAATCTTTATTTAATGCTATATTTGACTTCCAAAAACGTGAAAGACGTTTTGGAAAAATAAGCGAGCAACTAAGCAAACACTGATGAAAAACACATTTTTATATATACTTTTTGCCTTTTTATTCTTTTTTAGCACCCTACATGGGCAAGACCTAAAGAAAGGAAAAGCAGGTAATATGGGTATTCCAGCCCCAGAAGGAAGTACTTTTGGATCTGGTCCAAACCCAAGTAACACAGATGTAAAAGACAGTATAGTTGGCCCCAAAACCTATACCATTTCCGAAATTGTAATTTCTGGAAACAGCCTATACACAAGAGATCAAATTATTGCCTTAACCGGTCTTGGCCTTGGAGAAGAAATTACGCTTCCATCGATCAAAACCGAAGAAGCGATAAAAAAACTGGTTAAAAAAGACCTATTTTCAGAAATTGAGCTTTTTGCTACCCCTATTGGAAACCAAGTTTCTTTACGATACAACCTTTCAGATTTTTTAACCGTCAATGAGTTCTCGGTTATAGGAGACGTAAACAAGAGCTTTGGGGACGACCTTATCAAAGACAACAACCTAGAAAAAGGGATGCAAATTACCCCTAGACTCAAAGAAAAAATCACCCAATATGCAAAGGGAAAGCTCACAGAAAAAGGTTTTGCGCAGTCTAGTGTAGAGTTCAAAGAAACCCCAGCCAGTAGCTTAGAAGGATTTTCGAATCTTGAAGTAATTGTCAAAAAAGGAGTTAGAACCAGAATCGAAAAAATCAATTTCAAAGGAAATGAGTTTCTGTCTGAAGCAAAACTTAGAAAAGCACTGAAAAACACCAAAACGCCACTTCAAAATCCGATCAAAAAATCGAAATTCGATCCAAAATTATTTGAGCAAGACATCGTTTCGCTCAGAGATTTGTATCACTCCAAAGGTTACAGAGACGTACAAATCACCCAAAAAGAAGCCAAACTAGGGCCAAAAGGATATGTGGTTGACATCGCTGTAGAAGAAGGTCCGTTATATACCATTGGAGACATTTCTTTTGTAGGGAATGCCCAGTTTAACACCGAAGATTTAGAGAAAATTATCGGGTATAAAAAAGGTGATCCCTATGATGCAATTGGTTTTAAAAACAAAATCATGGGATCTCAAAACGACGATGATCTAACTACCCTTTATTTGGATACAGGTTTCTTGTTTTCTAATATCACCTTTGTAGAAAAACAGGTAAAAGACCACACGGTAGATCTACAAGTAAGAATCAACGAAGGAAAACAGGCGGTTTTAAATAAAATTACCTTTGAGGGAAACAATGTAACCCACGACCATGTTATTGCTCGATCGCTAAGAACCCGCCCTGGGGATTTGTTCTCTAAATCTCTGATCAAAAGAACAGTGTTCGACTTAGCGGGAATGGGATTCTTCGAAAACGAACAAATCGAGCCACAAGTAATTCCAAACCAACAAGAAGGAACGGTGGACATCAACTGGAAATTGGTTGAAAAAGGATCCAGTAAAATCGAATTCCAAGGAGGATACGGTGGCGGTGGCGGTGTTGGTTCAACTGCCTTTAGAGATAACATCACTGGTACCATTGGGGTTACCTTAAACAATTTTTCGCTTAGCAACTTTTTAAAAGGAAATCCTTTTGAAATTTCTCCCCTTGGAGATGGTCAAACCCTTTCTGTTAGAGGTCAAATTGGAACTGGATTTCAAACTTTTAGTTTTGGTTTTGTAGAACCTTGGTTGGGTGGAAAAAGACCTGCTTCTTTATCTATCAATGCTTCTTACTCTAACTTCAACATTTCGGATGGTAGACTCAACATTTACAGTGGAACGGTAGGGCTTAGAAACCGTTTAAACTGGCCCGATGATTACTTTAGCTTGTCTCAGTCTCTTAACTACAAACTTTACGACTACCAAAATTACCAAATTAGTGCCGGTGGAATCAACCTAGAACCTACAGGAACCACCCACAACCTTAACTATAAAGTAGCGCTTTCGAGATATTCCAGAGGTCCAGATCCTATTTTCCCAACTTCAGGTTCTGATTTTGAGGTCAGCTTAAAGGTAACTCCACCTTACTCTCTTCTTGGACTCAAAGAGGAAGTGGCCGAAAATACTGTATTAGAATATTTTAAAATAGGAGCTCGAAACTACTGGTACAAAGAGCTTCCTGGTAAATTTGTATTAAAAGCTGGAGGAGAAGCTGGATTTATGGGCAAATACGACCAATCCCAAGACTTCTCAGCCTTCGAAAGGTTTTTTCTTGGAGGAGTTGGGCTCACAGGTGGTAGATTTGATGGACGAGAAATTATTCCGCTTCGAGGATATCCAGAAGCTACAACCCCGGGAGGTTCCGCTTCTGATGTAACACCACTGGGTGGAGGTATTATCTACAACAAACTAGCCATGGAGCTTAGATATCCTATTTCTAATGGGCAATACAAAATATATGCACTGGGCTTTTTTGACGCGGCCAATACTTGGGGAGACCTTGGGAGTTTTAATCCGCTGGATCTAAAAAAATCTGCTGGAGTGGGTGTGAGACTATTTTTACCTCAACTGGGTCTGATTGGTGCCGATTATGGTTACGGGTTTGATCCGATCAGTTCGTTTTCAGACAAACCTTCGGGTTGGCAGTTTCATTTTGTTTTCGGACAAGAAATTTAAAAAAATAGCCTAACTTTCAAAAATGGCATAATATTGGTTAATCTTACCTAGGAAATATCCTTATGAAAAAACTACTTTATATTTTCGTTCTGTTTTTCTCTGGCCTTGTTTGGGGGCAAAAATTCGCTTATATAGATACCAACTATATCCTTGAAAACCTACCCGAATACACCCAAGCCCAAGAAATTGTAAAGAAAAAAAGCATGGAGTGGCAAGGTGAAGCCGAAAAAATGCAAACCGAATTGACTTTAAAGATTGATGCTTTAAAACAGGAAAGATTACTTCTTACCGAAACTCAAATCCAGGAAAGAGAAAAAGAAATTCTGGAATTGCAAAAGGCACTCACCGACTTTAAAAACGAAATCTTCGGACCAGAAGGTAAACTCATCGAAACCAGAAAAGGACTCGTATTACCGATTCAAAACAAAATTTGGGAAGCGGTAAACACCATTGCCAAACAAAGAGACTACGGATTTGTTTTTGATCGAGCAAACGGAGTTTCGATGATTGTCACAGATCCAAAGTACGATTTAAGCAAAGCAGTACTCAACATATTAACCAAACAATAACAACCCATGAAAACATTCAAAACAATAGCCCTTACATTGGCCCTTACCCTTTTTGGAACTGTTTCCGCTTTTGCACAAAAAGTGGGACATGTAAATGTGGATAAAATTCTGACCGAAATGCCAGATAGAATTGCTGCAGAAAAAACATTGGAAAGTTTTGCCTTAAAACACAAAACCCAAATTGAAAACGATCAAATTGCACTCGAAAAAAAATACAACGAATTTAAAGCCCAAGCTGCTGGAAAAACAGATGAACAATTGATGCAAATGCAGCAACAATTGCAAAAAATGCAACAAGACATCATGCAATATGAGCAAACAGCTACAAACGAGGTAAACAAAAAACAAATGGAGCTTTTTGAGCCTTTGCAAAAAAAGATCAAAGATGCCATTACCCTTACAGCCTCAGAAAAAGGATTAGATTATGTTTTAGATTCTTCATCTAGCACTGTTTTGGTCGCCAAAGGAACCGATATCACTGCCGATGTACAAAAGAAATTGAAATAATTTTCTATTCCCTAAACCAATAACCGCAAGCAATCGTTTGCGGTTTTTTTATACTTTTACATATTGATTCTACTCTATGAAAGCGACTGAAACCCACTTAAAAGACTGCTTCACTTTGGAACCTACTGTATTTAAAGACAACAGAGGGTACTTTTTTGAAAGCTACAACCAAAAAAAGTTTGAAGAACTCACAGGGCTCAATGTAACTTTTATCCAAGACAACCAAGCTTCTTCAACCTTTGGAGTGGTGAGAGGTTTGCACATCCAAAGACCTCCCTTTTGTCAGGCGAAACTTCTTCGTGTGCTGCAGGGGAAAATCATCGACGTGGCAGTCGATTTGAGAAAGGATTCATCAACTTACGGAAAATCGGTTGCAGTGGAGTTAAGCGATGAAAACCACAAACAACTTTTTATTCCAAGAGGTTTTGTACATGGATACTCAGTTTTGTCAGAGACCGCACTTATCGCCTACAAATGTGACAATCTCTACAACAGAGAGTCCGAAGACGCGGTATTTCCTTTCGATGAAACACTCAATATAGATTGGGGCGTGAGTCTCTCAGAGGCTGTACTTTCCGAAAAAGACCAAAACGCCAAAAGTTTCAAAGATTTTGTTCCCGTTGAGTTGTAATCAAACCAATTAAATAAAAAAATGGAAACCCACATATCAATGGAGAAGTCAAAAGACAAGAAAACCCAGGTTCTGGTGATAGGAAGAAATGGGCAGCTTGGAAGTTGTCTGCATTTTTTGTCTGAAAAACCAGAGGTTTCCTCTGAGTTTGCATTTTCATTTGTGGATTTTCCCGAACTAAATCTCACTGATGAAAATCAAATTGTTTCACTTTTTGAGGAAAATGCTTTAAAACCAGACAAAAAGTTTGATGTTTGCATCAATGCAGCCGCCTACACAGCTGTAGATCTGGCAGAAACAGAAAAAGAGCTCGCTTACAACATCAATGCACTTGGCCCCAAATATTTGGCTGAGGCCTGCAAAAAACACAATGTACTTCTGGTTCACGTTTCAACTGATTATGTTTTTGATGGAAATTCGGCGGTTCCCTACAGAGAAACAGACCCGACGGATCCTGTAAACTACTACGGAGAGAGCAAACTTGCGGGAGAAAACTTCGTTCTATCTACTTGGGAAAAGAGTTTGATTCTTAGAACCGCTTGGCTGTATAGCCCCTATGGGAAAAACTTTGTAAAAACCATGCTGTATCTGCTGGAAAACAAAGATCAGCTAAGTGTGATAGAAGACCAAAAAGGAAGCCCAACTTCTTGTTTGGATTTGGCTTTGGCCATTATGCAAATGATTCCAACGGCTTTAGATTCTCAAAAAGCCAAATATGGAATTTACCATTTTAGCAATTTGGGAGAAACTTCTTGGTTTGGATTCACCCAAAAAATCGCGGAGTTTGCTGGATTTTCAACCCCAATCCTTCCAATTACCACAGAACAGTATCCAACCCCTGCCAAAAGACCCAAATTCAGTCTATTGGACAAAAGCAAAATCAGAGAAGATTACAACATTCGAATTCCTTCTTGGGAGGAAAGTTTGAAGCTTGTTGTAGAGATTTTGATGGCTGAAAATCAATAAACAATTTATCAGGTAATTTTTAGATGAGCAAGTAAAGCTTATCGTTACTTGAAACACAAACTTTCAATAATTTTTGAAAGTTTAAGAACTTTTTCTATATTTGAATCATGGAATTCAAAGAAGCAAAAACAAAATTTGTACAAACCTGGGGAGCATTGGGTTCTCAGTGGGGCATCAACAAGACCATGGCACAAATCCATGCACTGCTAATGGTGTCTGGTGAAGCGATTTCGATGGAAGAAATCATGGAGGAATTGCAAATCTCCAGAGGAAATGCCAGCATGAACCTAAGGGCTCTTATGGACTGGGGAATTGTGTACAAAGAATTCAAAACTGGAGAGAGAAAAGAATTTTTTGTGGCGGAAAAAGATTTGGACGAATTGGCAGTGAAAATCTCACGTGAAAGAAGCAAAAGAGAAATCAAACCCGCACTAAAAATCCTCAAAGAAGTTTCGAGCATCAAAGCCAAAGAAAACAACGAAGAAAAACAATTTGTGGAGCAAACCCAAAAACTGTACGATTTTGTACTCAAAGCAGACAATGCTCTGGACAAAATCACCGAATACAAAGACAACTGGCTTACCCAATTGGCGTTCAAACTCATGAAATAAAAAAATTTAACCCGAACTTTCAATAATTTCTGAAAGTTTTATAAAAATAAGAACCGTGAAAACACTAGCCCACCAAACCCTCATCTACGATGTAGATTGTCCGCTTTGCAAGGTGTATACCTCTGGGTTTATCTCAGCAAAACTCTTGGATAAAAACGGAAGAAAACCTTTTTGCCAGCTCACAGAACACGAACTACAATTTGTTGATAAAACCAGAGCTGCCAACCAAATTGCCCTTATCGACAACCAAACCCAAACTGCCATTTATGGCATAGACAGCCTTCTCAAAATCCTTGGCAATGCGTTTCCTTGGATAGAAAAAATCGGCAAACAAAAATGGATTTACCTCGGCTTACAAAAACTGTACAGTTTTGTATCCTACAACAGAAAAGTCATTGCTCCTATGGACATCAACCAAGACCTTTCTAAGGCTTGTTTGCCAGATTTCAACCTCAAATACAGACTTATGTACCTCTTTTTAGGAAGTCTTTTTGTGTCCTTTTCTTGGCAAAAAGCGTTTGTATCAACCCAGCTTTTACAAACAAATTTGGGAGAGGTTTGGGCGGTCTTTTTGGGTTCTTTGGGCCTGATTTCTCTTGTCCTATTTCAAAATTCAACACAAAGAATCTTTGAAATTCTGGGAAACTGGATGACCATCCTTGTCATGGGAAGTCTTGTTTTGCAAGTGTTTTTGGGGTTTCAAAACCCAAATGCGATTTTGGGAAAAATTGGTTTTGTATTTTCTGCCCTTTTGATGGTCTGGGAAACCCTAAGAAGATGCAAGCTTTTATTTCCACAACTAAAAAAGAATTAAAAAGCTCACTGCGCAAATTTCTTCACTAGGAAAGAAGCCTATGGAGTATTTCCGTAGGCTTTTACCGATTGAAAAATCTTTAAAAACTGTAATTATATCCTACTGTACAAGTCATTTCATTGAGATTTGGATTTTCAATTTCTTGGTCTGTGGTTCGGAACATTTGAACAAAATTCAGATTAAAATTATGCTTCTCCCAAGGTGTGTAATTCGCTCCTAGCCTTAGGTTAACCACATCAATTTTGGAATTTGGATTTATGGAATGGTTATAGGATGTTCCAACACTGGTTTTGAGTTTGTCTTCTTTCAACAGAGACTTGGTGAGAGTAAGCCCAGACCCCATAATCATTGTATTTTGAGAAGCAGCATAGGTGTGAGTGAAATTTCCTGAAGTTGCAATATTTAACTTCTTCTCTGGAAAATCTATACTGTAGTTGAGATTGGCATTATGAAAACGGGTAACACCTCCTTTTCTTACGACATCATTCTCCCTATTTACCATGTCGTTTAAGGAGTAATTTAGATTGATGTTTTGTACTTTTTCTTTGGTATTGGATAGGTTGTAATTCAGGTTGATATTTGTATTTTGAGAAATTTGGCTATAGTCTATGGAGTCTCTGGGCTGTTGAATCTGCAAGGCATTTTGGTTGATATTGGTAAATTGATTCAATTGCCTATTGGTAAAGGTGGTAAAGTTCGAATAGTTTGCCGAAATCATCAGTTTATCAGAAGCTTTCAAGTTCATGTTCAATGAACCCACCAACCTATTGGTTTGTTTGATTTTGTTATTGTTTAGGTTATCCCTTTGGAATCCTAGATTTGAAGAAATAGACATTTTGTCTTTCATCAAGGTAAAAGCTGAATTGAAAGTTATGTTTTCGAGGTCATTGTTAAAAAAATAGGCCCCAAGTGTCTTGTACTCGGGATCAACTCTTTCATAACGAAGCCCTATCATTCCTTTAGGCAATTTGAAATTTACTCCAGCGTTGTAGGCAGAGTTGTTTGTAAGGGTAGAACTTGAGCCTAAGAAATTGGCAGCGATTCCACTTCTTTCGCCTCCTGAGGGATCCGCTAGCAGATTGGTTATCAATGCTGAATTTGCGTATTCAAATGTTGTTTCTACGTTTTTGTGCAATTGCACATTTCCCATCACAGAGATGACAAGGTTTTCCTGAGGATAAACTTGCTTTGATTCTGGAACAATTTGAAGAGAATTTACCTGATCATTGGCATAGAACCCAATTACTCCCAGCTTGTATTTTTCTTTTTCCCACTTCAAATGAGCTCCATAAGCCATTCTTTTGTATGCAGGAATGGTGTATGGGTTCCCATCGTCTTCTATGGCTTTATTGAGTCTTCCTCCCATCAAAGCAATTTTGAGGGGGAAATCTGGAGTGAGTTCCAGTCCACCTCCTGTAAAAAGAAGTCCGTTAAGTGTATAAGGGGAAAATGTCATGTTTGCATCGCCTATGTAAGCCTTAACCCATTTGTATTTGGGAGCAATACTGAGCCTGTTGAACTTAAATGGGACTTGGTACCCTAAATTGCTTCCTTGGTTGGTTAAGCTATAAGAAATGGGCAGATTCCAACTGTAAATTCCAATATTGAGATTTCCATTGAGAAAATAGGTAAAGGGTTCTCTTCCGCTGTAAACATTCGAGTTGTAGAAGACAGAATTAGCAGAAATTCCACCGCTGATTTTGAAAGGATTTTTCTTGAGCTGTTCTTTGGTTCTTTTTCCGATATTTTCTAGGTCAATTTCCTGGGCATTTATCCCTTGAAATAGGCATATGAAAAACAACAAAAGCAGATGTTTTGGTTCTCGAATCATAAAATCAAGGTTGTTTTTGAACTTTGATATCCACTACAATGTAAGACGAAGAACCTGATGAAACATATTCTTTGATTTTGATCGCACCTTTTCTTCCATCGGATGTTTTGAACAGAACCACTCTTGGCAAAACATCTTTGTTGAATGCTGCTTTTGCCGAACTTGCAAGGGAAATGTCAATGGAAGACAAATCATCTCCAGAATTAACAGCGTCAAATCCTGAATCAGTAAGTTTGATACCAACCCATTCTTGTGAATTGACAATATCTGTATGGATGGCTCCGGGAATAGAATTAAAAGTTGTGTCTTCCAACTGGTTTGGAGAAACAAATTGGTTAAACTCAAAAGAAGAACTCAATCCAAAAAATCCAAAATCAATTTTGGATCCATTGGTCTGATCGATTTCCCCTTTTTTGAGTACACGTCCCAAAGCAGAAGAAAAGAAACATCCATAGGTTGATTCTGCTGTATTGATTCCCATTTTGACATTTGAAAAACTCAATAAATTGGTGTTAGGATAGATAACAATTTGTTTTTCTATTTTTTTGGTCTCTTTGTCGTTGGTTGCCTCTAAAACAATGTTAAAAGTTCCAGGGCTTGAAAACGTGACCAATGGATCTTTGGAAGTAGTTACAGAAGGGGTCGCCCCTTCAATTCTCCAGATGTAAGAATTTGCATTGCTGGACAAATTGTTCAATTGCAGTGCCAGTGGAGCTTGTAAATTTTGTCCCATCGCTTGGCTACTCCAATTGAAATCGACTTCCATAGCGGGTTTTACAACCAACGTTTTTTCTTTGGATATAGTCTCAGAACCATTAGAGATGGTCAGTTTTATGATGTGGGTTCCTGCTTTGCTAAGCACAAATTTTGGATTCTGTTCATTGGATTGTTGAGGTTCTTCCCCCTGAATTTCCCAAAGTGACTGTAAGGCTCCTTCCGATTTGTTGACCATTTGAATGGTAACAGGAGAAATATCACTTCCCACCATTTGCCAATCAAAATCGATATCTATGGCTGGTTTGATAACAACTTCTACGGTTTTTTCATCTTCGTTTCCATCTTTGTTGGATGCTTTTAGGATAATGGTGTAGGTTCCTTCTTTCGTATAGGTAATCAACGGATTTTTTTGCGTGTAAGATTCTACAGAAGCACCTTTGCAAGTCCATTGATAGCTATCTGCACCAGAGCTTAGATTTTCTATTTGTACTTGAACAGGTGCCGATGAATCGTTGTTGACCATCTTCACAGCAAAATCAGCTTTTACAGCAATCTCTTGTTCAATGGCACAAGAAGTGAACATGATACATACAATCGCAATAAAGGCACTAAACAGCTTGGAAATATGGTTTTTCATGAAAGGATCTCTTTAATTTCGAACAATTTTATTGTATTATCATTCTTTTTACCATGAATTGGTCACCTACCTCCAGCACAACAAGATATACACCAATTGGAAGGTCTATACTAAATGGAACTTCAAACTGGCTTGATTTGGGAAGAATCGAGGCGGGAAATGCCTCATTGGAAACCATGTCAATAATCCGTATTTTGATTTGTTTCTCTACATCCAAAACAACTTTTACCTTGAATTCACCTGAATTAGGATTAGGAAGAATTTGGAAATCCTTGATGATCGCAAGTTTGTTTGGGCTTAGATTGACTCCAGAGGTGTTTTCTTCCACCACAACGCTCTTGTAATAGGTTTTGGAGCATTCCCCTTGAAATCCTTTAAGTCCTATCTGGTAAGAACCTATTTTGGCAAATTTCAATTCCAAATAATCTTCAGTTTTGTTTATCACCTGAATATTTGCATCATTTGGGATAATCCATTCTACAGATTCGGGTTTTGTAATTGAAGTATTTACAAGCACGACACTTGCTTCTTTATAGGCGTGGGTTGTAATCATAAATAATGGGTCTAAGACTTCATTTGATCTTTTGATCTCAACAGAGTCTACCCCACTACAACCTTTGGAATCTTCAACATACAAAGTGTAAACCCCTGCTTGGTTTAAGGTAATGTTGGAACTTGTTCCTATGGTTGTACCATCCCCATTTTTCCACAAATATTTTGTGTTTGGATCTTCTAGTTTGATGTTGAATTCTTTTGAATCTCCCACACATAAAGTAACATCAGGTCCAAGATCTACAACCAGCTTTTTCGGGTCCAAAAGGGTGTATTCTTTGGTTGAAATACAACCACTGCTGTCTGTTACAGTAATTGTATATTTCCCAGCAGTAAGCCCAGAAATATTCTCTGTGGTTTTCCCATTAGACCAGACAATGGAATACGGTGCTACCCCGCCCTTTATTTGGGTTTGAATCTCTCCGTTGCTTTCTCCAAAACAAGTTGGGTTTACTATGGAAATATCATTGATTTCCAGTCTGTTTGGTTCAACAACTTCTACAGATCCTTTTATTCTGCATTGGTTTTGGTCGCTTACCATAACGAAATATTTTCCACCAGAAAGACCCGTAACTTTTGGTGTTGTATCCGATGTATTCCACAAATAAGACAGCTCTCCAGTTCCACCTGTTGCAACCACTTCTACCATTCCAGATTGGTTGTCGAAACAACTGATCTGGTTAGCGGAGAGAATCGCTTTGAGCTCATTTGGAAAACCAAATGTATAGGTTGCCTCACTGGCATTTTTGTTGGCATCCAGAACCTTTACTTTGTAGGTTCCTTTGGTTCCTTTGGAAAGTATATTTTTGGTTTCTCCCACTACATCTACAAAGGTATCTCCACTTAGCATTTGCCATTGGTAGGTATATTCTCCCACACCACCAGTTACTGAAACCTTAATTGTTCCATCTTCTGCTTGGTCTGGAATTTGGTTGTTGTTGGTGTCTATGTTGGTTGCAAATAGGTTTGCACCATTACAAGAAATCTCTTTCTGAACTTCCAATTTGGAGACAAGGGGATCTGGTTGAGTGAGTTCGAATTCTTGTATGGCAACGCAACGATCTTCTTCTCCTAAGGAAACTTCATATAAAGGATTTGCCATAACAACTGTTAAAAGTCTGTACTTTCCAGCAGGAAGATTTTTAAAAGTCACCTTATATAATCCATCTGTATCTTCATATGCATATTGATCAAATGGAACAATTTTTGTGACTCCACTGATGTCGTATAAAACCAATCTAAGATTTGGTTTATAAGAATCTTGACTGTATTTTATTTTAGCTAAGTCAAATCTTCCTCCAACCACATTCAAAGAAATAGTACCATTTTTCAAACCATACCCACTGGGTGGAGTTAACTGAATGTCTTCTATCGTTACAGGGCTTTCGGGCTCTAATATTTCAAATGTAGTTACTTTTTCAATATTCGGATTGTTTGGGTCTTTTGCAATACAACCATTTTTGTCTCTAAATCGGACTTTGTAACCCCCAGCCTTTAAGCCACTAATTTTATTATCTATAAGATTTGTCCAATCTGAAAAGAGCTGCCCGTCTTTACTTGTATTTTGGGTTTCAAAGCCTATCAAACTTGGGGATGATTTTTTAGCTTCTAATGAAATTGTATTAGATGTATTTGGATTGGATAAATTACATGCCCCCATATTGACTCTAATATAGACTGTTTTTCCATATTCTGAATCACTTAGAAAATCACTTCCTTTTAACTTTAAAGTTGCTTTATTGTTAAATTCAGAAGGAAACGGCTCAAAATTGTCTATACCTCCTACCGAATATTCCCAATTGTAATATTTTGAATCAATATTATCAGGTAAAGTTATTGTCAGATACTCATCACTTGAAATTGTGGAATTAGATAAAGAAGGTGGATTTAAAGTTACTTTTGGCTCTACTTTAATATTGTAAATTATATTTCTAGGGTTTTGTGCATATATAGAACCCTCTGTTATTGAACATTCAGAGTTATTTAATGTGACATAACTTTCATAACCTTCCGTACTTTTACATCCAATAGCAGCTTTTGTTGTAGATACCGATTCAAACTTTAAATATGTAACTTTACTGTGTTTGGTGAATTCAGTGGTGATTGTTCTTTCATTACCAGAATTATAATATTGTTCATTAAATATTAGAACATTACCAGCATAAATATATTCGATACCACCCTCACCTTTACATGCTGAAAAACCTCTTTCAATATGAAATTTTGTGGTTAATAAATAAGTACTTTCTCCACCAATTGTAACTTGCCCCCACAAAAGACCAGAGCAACAAACCAATACAAAAAACAAAAACTTCTTTAACATACTTTGTATTTTAATATTCCACTGAGATTTTTTCCGTTTTTGCTACTTGGTTGTTTTTGAGCATCGGCTTGAGCAAATAGGTATAGGTATTTCCAGATTGTACAGCTTTGTCTTCCAGAAAATTGGCGTTTCCTTGCAGGGTTCCAAAAAGGGTGGGTTTTTCTGCTCCTTTTTGTTTGTATACCAAAATTTCTTGTACATTTTCATCCTTGAGATTCCAAATGAGTTCAATTTGGTTTTTTTCTCTGTTTGCCGAGCCAGAGAGATTTTTCAAAGGGTTTTGGCTTTCTGCTCCGGCTAGCACAACCCACAATTCTGGAGACTTGTCCGAAGACAAATTGTTTTGGTCTATGGCCACCAGATGGTAAACATATTGTTTTTTTGCGTCTAGATTTGTATCGGTATAGGTGAACTCACCCGATTTGTTTCTGGTTTGGTATATCAGTTTGGCTTCCTCTTTGGAGTCTTTCTCTTTTCTGTACACCTGATGCAGATCCACATCTTCACTTCTACTGCCTAGCCATTTTAAAGTTACAGCATCCGAATTTTCCACAGTATAAGATAGAAAAATGGGCGTTTGGGGCTTAACCTTGTCTGGTTTTGTCAGCTCCAAAACTTCGGAGGGTAAAGATTGATTTTTTCTTATGTCTGTCGCTGTGATGTAATAATAAACCTTTGAATTAAGGCTCTCAAGCTTTACTTTGTCTTCAAAACTGTTCTCTGTAATGGCCGAAGGGGTGATTCTCACCAACTCCTCTGATTTTTGGACGCCTCGAAATACATGATATCCTTCCAAATCTTTTTCAGTATTGGCCTTCCAGTTGAGGCGAACCACTCCCAAAGAGTCTATTTCTCCTTTGAGTTGGATTGGTATTTCTGGCGGAGTACTGTCATTGGGTTGAGCCAAGATAGAGAAAGATTCTCTGGCCATTGTGTTTTTGCCAATCGCCTGAATTTTGAAATAATTAGAAGAGGAATAACTTTTGGTGACCAGATTTCTGGTAGTTATAGGAATTTTGTCTTTGATTACTTTGTAGGAGTCGGGTTTGTCTGATGGAGAATACAAAAGTTCGAAAGAGCTGATGTCTTTTTCTGCCTCTTTTGGAAAATCCCAGGTGATGTTGATTTTTTCTTGCGGGTCTATGTCAAAATGGGTAATTCTGGGACTTGCCTCCAAGCTCCTCTTCCCCATTCCTGAAACCACGTCTGAATAAGGACCATAATCCCCAAAAATGGTTTTCCCCCTGATTCTATAACTGTAACTCAGGTTGTTTGTAGACAAAGAATCTACAAATACCATCGCCTGAGCCATATTGTTTCCGGAGTCGTTCATGTTAACAACCGGCAAATCTCCCATGGGTTTAAAGGGACTTTTGTCTTCTGATTTTTCGATGTAATAGGTTGTATAAGTTTCCCTTAGAAGCAAATATTCCCAAGACAGCGTAACGGTATTTTCTTGAAAAATACCAATAAAATCCATGGGTTTTGGAAGTTCAGGATTTTGATTTGTCATCGCTAGCGCACTTCCTTTTTCTATCAATAAAGGAGTTTTGGTTGGGGCACTTTGGATAACCGAAACTGTATAGAGATATTTTTCATCGTTTTTAACCTCCTTGTCCACATATCCCCATCCCGCCATTTTGGCGACTTCAAAATCCAAATCTGCTGCCATCAGTGCGTATACAAACCGCTGTTCGACTTCCTCAGATTTGTTTATTATACCTTCAATCTTGTTTTTGTTTTTCCCCATCTCTACCTCAAAACTCTCTCCAAAAAGAGATTGGGCTACAATGGCAGCATTGTCGTTCTTTTCAATGATTTTCTTCCATTCAGAAACCGGTGCAACTTTGACAACCCCAAGGTTCTTTTCTTCTGGTACAGGCAATAAACTTCCAGCTTTGCTAAGGGTATATCTTTTGAGTTCAAATCCCAACTTATTGGCTTTTTGCCAAGCAAGGGGCTCATCCACAGCCCAACGAAGTGAAATTTGGTCTTTTTTTCCGTCCGTTTTCAGGCGAATGCTAGCGGTAGTTTTATTTTCCTGAGAATAAACAGACAGCCCAGAGAAAAGAAAACAGAAAAGAAATAAATAAATTTTGTTCATCGACTAGGCAAAAAGTGGATTGATATTATTTGCACTTAGAGAGAAAGTCCTCCAATAGCTGAATCATTTCTTTTTGGCTTGTGGTATCGTATTTTGTTGAATCCAAGGCAGGACAATTCATATATTGGTCAAATATCTCTTTTACTTTTTCTGGTTTTTTAGTTCCAAAACCTGCTTGGTTACCCAAATATACCGCTTTGGACTGGTTGGCCAATTTCAGGTAATAATACTTTGGATTTCTTGGATCGACAAGAACAAAGTTCCCCTCTTTTTCATAAACGATTTCAAAGAAGAAACTGGTATTCAATAGACCCGTTGGTGACGATGGAATAGGAATAATTCCCATGTTTTCTGATCCTGATGCACCTAAGAAACATCTATCTTCAGCACAAAACCTCACATCATCTTTGGATTGGTAAAATTTGCTTTTTCCATTTGCTTTCAACTGAACAGAAGTTCCGTAAATGGTAACATCTGTAACACCATTTCCTCCAGGGAGTTTTGAAGAAATAGACTCAAATTCCACCGTGATGGTTCCTTCTTTTTTCTCTCCGTTTTTGTCTATAACATATCCGCTTACATCATACAAGTTTTTGGACTGAGATTTGGCGTTTTGTACGACTTCATTTACCTTATTGTTGTAATCATCTACCCTTTCTTTGTTTGCAATCTGCATTTGAGACTTCATGTCTCCAAAAGTATATCCTTTGGAATATAGAAGTTTCAAAATTCTCTCAGCGGTTCGATCTTGAGTCATGTCCTCTGATGATGAAGAGCTATATTTCCAACTATGAAAAGGGAGTTTGTTACCATCATAAAGGTTGATGTCTACTGCTTCTTTTGGTTGGGAAGAGGTAACGCTAACGGTTACAGAGGCAAAAACAACTTTGTTGAGATCCAGTGCTTTGTAAGTAACTCTATTGTCCATTGGTCCGCTAGAGGGTTCGTTCTGGCGAATTATGTACCCAATTTTTTGTTTGTTAGCAGAAATAATTCCATACTGGTCCATAAACAAATTGTTGGCTTTTGCAATAGAATCTTCTGCAGCAATCACTTTTTTGTAGGCTTCAATTTCTATGTCCGCAGCCTTAGAGATGCTTCTGTCTTCTTTCTGAAAAAATTCTTTCATTTTTGCCCCGTCTATTCCAGAGGTTGAAAAGAAAGGTAGATTGCTTTTCAATAAAGTCTCTACAATGTATTTATCGCCATTGAGACTAAACCCAACTCCTTTGGGAAGTTCCATTTCTCTTACCACCGAGTTAGGACCCATTAGCTCCAACCAAGTTACGGAAGCAGTATTCCCAAGAGGGGTTCTGTTGGTTATTTTCGCATGGAATTCGTTCTGAGAAGAAAGATCTTTTAGTACGATCGTCGTTTTTTCTTTGATGATTTTCCCAACGGCTGTCCCGTTGATGATGATATCGTCATTTTTGATTTTGATATCTTGTGAAAATACCAAACTTCCAAACAAAAGGAAGGCGAACAATACGAATTTTGATTTCATAAAATGGTTTTGTAAATGTTTATAATAGGAAGTTCTGTTTTTGGTTAACTACTCACCGATAAAGGCATAAATTTTATTTAATAGCAGACTTATTCCATCTACATGCTTGAATTTGAAAAGGTAAAGATACTCAAAGCTTTTTGGATTTTGTCTAAAATTATATGCTTTTCCCAAAAATGAGGAAAAATTCAAGAGTTTAGGTGCACATTTCAAGGTTTTCTTTTTAATGTGGTATATTTTTAAAACAGGCCAACCCAAAAAATATCGTTTAATAGCTCATTTATTGTCTGTATTTTTGTATTTTAAACTATGGGGGTTTGGTGCAAAATGCATACTTATAAAGAAAAATTGATGAATTACAAGCAATAGACCCTAAAAATGAAACCATGTCAAAAACAGAATTAAAGAAAAGATTCATTAACAAACTGGAGATTTTTTACCGAAACTATGGAAGTGAATGGACTTTGGACGATTTCGTGAAAAATGATTCCCAAAAAGAATATTTACAAAAATTCCTTGTTGAATTGGCAGAGAAAAAAATCATCTCCTTACATGAAGATGGAAAATCCTTTACAATCTTAGATTTGCCTTCTCATTATCATGATTTAATTTAGAAAAGGACAAAAGCAAAAAATCCTTTGTAAACGTACCCGTTTTCCATTATTTCAAAAAATCATACGGAATTTCATAATTCTCTAAGGGCTGAATCGGCAATAATTCCATAGGAATGAGTTTGCTTTTTATTTGTACTTCCATTCCCATTATCCAGGCCAATTTTGCATAACCCAAAGCTGGCATAGAAATGTATTTTTTCAACAAAGCATCATCATTTCTTTTTTGGTGAATTTTGGGGCTTACCATTTCTTTTAAAATGCTTTCGCATAGGGTTTGGTCTTTTTTATACAACGCCTTAAAGAAGTTGACATCGTATTGCATTGTGCTGTTTTCATTCTTTTTGCTGAAATATTTTTTTTCCATTAACTCCAAATTCCTTTCAATAAGTGCATTATTGCCTAACAGAAACTGCTGTACGGTATGGGTAAAAATGGCACCTTCACCATCCAATACATTGTCTTCCATGGAAATGGGCATCTCTTTTTCTGTGCCATCTTCAAGATAGGTGCTATGGTAGGTAAGGGTTGAAAAAACTTCTTTCACAAAAGGCAAATTGTCCGATAGCATGGCATAACCAATAGAATGCAAATCATAATCAAACATTCTATCTTGATAGGTTTTAATCCTAAACGCATCCAACAAACCACATACATAAAAATGTTGCTTGGCTTTGGGTAGGTTTTGTTCCTCGAAAAATAAATAAAGACCTCTTCTATAATTGATTGTAGATAAAATTGAGCTTAAATACCTAATATCATTTTCATTAGAAATTAAATATTGTTCATTCTCAGCATCATTATTTATTACTCCTAAAAATGTCAACATAGATTAATTTTTAAATTCATTAGATAGCTTAGTAAAGTATCCAGAGCCATCTGTCTTGTCTATTGCAAAAACAAACCTCTCCACTTTATTTTTATTTTTTATCATTGCATTAGCTAGCTTTGTTTTTTCTCCTCCTTGGAATATTAACTTTTTGTTAGCTACGTGCTCAAACACCCAATCCATACTCATTTGCGTAGGCAATCCAGTATTCTCATTTGCTGCATTGAGCACAGTACCACTAACTTCATCATATCCCTGTAGCCCCGCTGGTGCGAGCGTCCCGCTCGTACCTACAAATCATAGTTAATATCAATTTCCAAAACAGTTTGGTCATTGTTGCTATAGTTTCTTGCACTACTGTATTTCCAATCTACAGCATCTGTAACAAATCCACTTTCTACTGGATTCTGATGAATATATTCTAATTTCTGCTCAAATACCTTCGTTGACCAAATTTCTATTGGTTTGTTGTTTTGTTGCCAAAACTGTTTGTGTTTTACGTTGCTGTTTTTCTTCGCAGCACGCTCAAACATCCATAATATCCATTCTCTTCTGCTTTCTTGTGGATTTTCTTGAATGATTTTTGTTATTTCTCTAGATGTAAATCCTTTAAAATCTCTTATCAGTCCAGATGGGTCTTCCCTTTGAGACCGAAAAATTAAATGAATATGGCTTGGCATAATACAATACCCAAATATTTCCATCCCTTTGTATTTTCGGCAATAATCTAGCGATTCCACAATACAGCCAAAATATCTATCTCGAACAAAAACATCAATCCAATTTACAGTGGCAAAACTAATAAAATATGCACCTTTCTTTTCTGCAAATTTGTACTTTCTGCTCATACAACCAAGATAGTAATTTTTGTATCACTTAGTTGTTATGGGTACGAGCATGACGCTCGCACCAGCCTTTAGATTTGCATTTTAAATTATTTGTATTTTTATCATAACCATAAACTGACAAAGTGAACCATTCGCGCTGCAAAGATTTTAGGCTTATCCCTCGATCAGGACTTTGTCAGTTTTATTGAATCAGTATCAAATAGTTATTCAGTCTTTTAGGACTATTATTAAGGTTTGGATGTAAGATTCAATAGCATGGTTACTAATCTTAAAATTCTTTTCTATGAGTGAATTTAGTAATTTTTTAGGAATTGATGTATCAAAAGAATATTTCGATGCAGTAATTATTATTGACAATGACAAATCTAATACAGTTCATAATC
Organism: Flavobacteriaceae bacterium; assembly: GCA_004359435.1. Taxonomy (GTDB): domain Bacteria; phylum Bacteroidota; class Bacteroidia; order Flavobacteriales; family Weeksellaceae; genus PTET01. Next base: position 858,984 of record PTET01000001.1, on the reverse strand, counting down.
AGTTTATGAATAACAATAAAGGTATAAAAGAGTTGATAAAATGGATGAAATCATTGAAATCAGACTCTCTAAATACGTTGGTTTGTTTGGAACACACGGGCATGTATGGTAAAATTATTGTCCAACATTTGCTATCAAAGGAATTTAAACTTTGGGTTGAAATGTCTTTGAAAATCATCAGAAGTATTGGCGTGCAGAGAGGTAAGAATGATAAAATCGATGCCGAAAGAATTGCCCTTTATGCCATGAAAAATCAAGCGGAAGCAGATATTTATCAAGCTCCTAGAAAGGTGATTTCTCAAATTAAAAAAATGATTTCTTTAAGAGAGCATCTAATCACTACAAAAGCAATGTTATTAAGAAATTCTAATGAATTGAAAACTTTCGAACCAGAACTGGCTAAATTACATGAAAAGCATTCTAAAGCAACTGTAAAAGGCATAGAAACTGATTTAAAGAGTATAGAAAAAGAATTGGATACCCTTATTAAATCTGATGAAAGTCTTGCTAATCTCTTTGAAAAAGCAACTTCCGTTACTGGAGTAGGAAAAGTTACAGCTTTGTTTTTAATTTGTTTTACCAATGAATTTAAGATGTATGATACCCCTAGACAGTTGGCGTGTTATTGCGGTGTCGTTCCGTTTGAATACACTTCAGGTAAAAGTGTAAGAGCAAAACCCAGAGTTCATTACATGGCAAATAAAAAACTAAAAAAACAATTGCATATGTGTGCTATGTCAAGTATCACGGCTGATGGAGAACTCAAAGAATATTACCAAAGAAAAGTAGCTGAAGGCAAAAACAAAATGCTTGTAATCAACAATATAAGAAACAAACTCATTCACAGAATTTGTGCCTGTATTAGAAATAACAAAGTTTATGAAAAAAGAAATGTAGCTTAAAAATGTAACCAAAATTTTAACAATTTTTGTTTGCTAAAAGCATAGTTATCGGGGGAATAAATTAATGCCTAATTAAAACATTATAACCTATTTTAATAATCTCTTTGTTTGAAGTTTTAAACATACTGTCTACCCAAAAATGATTTTTATTTACACTCAAGTCAAAAATAATTCTTAGTTTTTTTAATAATCATTAAATCACTAGAGTACCCTAATTGGAATATTTGTATATCGAACATTTATAATATCATTTTCTTCTATCTTAATTTCACAAAACTGATATTTTTTTTGATTTATTTTATTAAATCTAACCTTATAAACTCCATTTATAGTAAGTAAATAATCTGAATCTTTTACCATTTGAAAACTTTTTATTAATCCAGTTTTTGAATCATAATCGAAAACACCATTGAATATACAACGTTTTCGTACTAAGTCTAGCTCTTCAAGTTTTAGATAATTTGCATTCCTATTTGACTTTACATAAACATACATTATATCTTCAAATATGAACCTATTGTCTATATAGTTGGCATCAGGTTTCCTATCATCGAAAATATATTTTACATAACTAGTCTTACAAGAAAATATAAACATGCATAAAAATAAATATTTTATAAATTTGATATTATTCATTTGGTTGTTGACTTAAAACTCATTCTTTAAAAGTATCAATGGATGTAAATTAAGAAAGATTAAATAATTTAAAGTCTTTATCAAAAAAATTTAACACATCTAAACAGAGGGTAATCTGCTTAAAAACAAAAAAGCCAATCGAAATATTCCGACTGGCTTTTAAAAATTATTGATTTAAGATCTTAAAATCTATACCCTAAATTCACCCCAACTCTTGGAGTAAAGTCCAAAGCCTCAGAAGAACCAACAATTTTCCTTCCAACTCCTGCCAAAACTTCAAAACAAACCCCTGATTTGTTTACCCATTTTTGACCAACGGCCATTCCCAAAGAACCAGCATCATATTTGTCAGTTTTTGATGGGACAGTATTATATGTTGATTCGTTGTTTTCAAAATCATATTTATATTCGGTATAACTTTCTGTTTCATACTTTTCTCTGGAGTATTTAGCAAAAGCTTCTACAAAAAAACCTTGGCCATCATATTTTTGCTTTTCTTGAAAATAGAAACGAACAAAGGGAGTTAATGAAAACTTTTCACCCAAAATATCATCTTGAGTATCTCCTACATACAAAGACATATTAGCTCCAAAAGTAAAATCTTGAGAATAAATATATTCGTAAGTTCCTTCTAAAGACGGCATTAGAATCAATTTTAGCGCATCGATTCTTAGCTCATGTTTTCTACTAGAAATGTCATTTGAGCTCTGAACCGTTCTTGGCTGAGTAACTTCTTGGGAGTTTTCTTGAGCAAAAGTAATGGCAGAAGTGGCCATTGTAAGCAAAAAGATAATCTTCTTCATTGTTTGAATTTTATAATTTTTAAGGGGCAAACCTACGCAAAATATTCATTATGCAAGGGTTACATTAAAAAAATCATTTTTATAATTCTACCTGATCAGATAAATGTAGATTTAAGACAATTCAATTTTCTCGAAATGAATCAATTAACATCTAATTCCTATTGCAACAAAAAAAACTCCTTCTCCTACTATTTGATAGCTGCCCACCCAAAAAGTCCTTAAAAAGGCTTCTGGCCACTTAGCCAAAAAAATGCCTTTTTTGGGGCGGGGGGTTGCAAATATGGGTTTGGCAAAGGGTTATTCTTTCTTTTATAGTGTATTTTTTTCTAAAATCCATTTAAAACCATATATAAATACGAAAGGTGTCGATATAAATATAAGTACTAGAATTCCTTTAAAAAATTTAACCGAATCTTTTTCATCCCCCCATCTTTCAGCATATTCCTCGTACTTGCCTTTGTATCTTTTATCAACAAAATATTGAATAACAAAAATTATAGCAAACATTATAAGCTTAATCCAAAATGGTAATTTCACATTTGAATTTCGTAATTTCAAAATAGAATCAGAAGTAATAAGCGAAATCCCCAATAAAAACATAAAAACAATTAAAGTAATTACATGAGTTGCTGTTGAAGCCTCATACCCATCTCTTTTAAAGAAATATCGTGCAATTCTAAAATAGACATAATCAAAAATATTTCCCATAATTCACCTATTCTAATAAAACTTCAGTAGAGTCAGCAATATGATCTGTTAAAGATAGACATATTTAACTTGAACTAAAATCCAATCTAATGCTTTATTCAATATAAAAAAAGCATAAAAAATCAGTTTTGAGAGTGTGAAAAAAAACACCATCTTTGTAGCTTTAAGCCTTCTGAAATGAAAGAACTAATAGGAACGGGAGTAGCGCTGGTTACCCCTTTTAATAAAGATGGGAGCATAGATTATCCTGCACTAGAAAAACTGGTGAATTACGTGATATCTTCTGGTGTAGAATATTTGGTTTTGCTAGGTACCACCTCAGAATACACTACCCTTAGCGAAGATGAAAAAAAGGAGGTAATTCGGGTGATTTCTAAAACCAACAACAAAAGAGTGCCCATGGTTCTAGGCATTGGAACCAACAACACCCAAAAAGTAATAGAAAAAATACAAAACACAGATACTTCTGAGTTTTGTGCTATTTTGTCGGTTTCTCCCTACTATAACAAACCAACCCAAGAAGGAATTTACGAGCATTTTAAAGCCATTGCACAGAGTACAGAACAAAAAATTATCCTATATAATGTTCCAGGTAGAACAGGCTCTAACATTTCCTCTGAAACTACTTTAAGACTTGCTAGAGAGTTCAAAAATATAGTAGCCATCAAAGAGGCTTCGCCCAACCTAAGCCAGTCTATGGATATTTTGAGTCAAAAACCTGAGGGATTTCTGGTTCTTTCTGGAGATGATGAGTTTGCCCTTCCCATTAGTTTGGCTGGTGGAAAAGGAGTGATTTCTGTCATCGGACAAGCTTTGGCAGAAGAATTTTTAGTTATCTTATGAAAAAAATATATTTATCTTTTTTGTTTTCTTTTTTGCTTTTGACCTCCTGTGATAACCCATTGAATCAAGGTCTAAAAACCACCGATTCAAAAGAGAGATTACAGTTTGCTAAAACGCTTTTTGAAAACCAAAAATATTCTCAAGTTATTCAACTTACGGAGATTTTAAGAAAAGAATTCAACAAACAGCCTGAATTTATGGAGGTTGTAGAAATGTCTGCCAAAAGCAATTTGGAGCTAAAAAATTACGGTTTAGCCCAAGGAGAATATAAAGAACTTTACGATAGAGCCCCAAGAGACAGCAAGGCAGAGCATTACTATGGCATGTATATTTTGGCACTTTCTAAAGATTTGCCCGATTACAATTTAGATCAAAAAAATGCCGATTTGTTTCTTTCGTCCCTAACAAGTTTCAAAAGTCAGTTTCCTTCTTCAGAAAAAATCGCTGAATTTGAGAAGATAGAAGCCCAGATCAAAGAAGGAAAAATCAGAAAACGTTTTGAGCTAGCCAAACAATATTTTGACACCCAAAATTACAAAGCGGCCATATACGATCTAGAAAATTTTATGTCAGAACACCCTGAATCTAGTTACATCCCTGAGTGTGAAAAACTGATTGTAGAGTCTAAATCTCTTCTGGCTATTTCTTCTGTATTGGCCAAAAAGAAAGACAGAATCCTAGAAGCCATTGATGCTCAAAACAATTTTGTACAAAAATATCCTGAGCTAAAAGATTGGTCTGATAGTTACCTCACAAGATTAAATTTAGCCGAAAAAGCACGACAATTGGAAGAAGAATCCATCAAAAATAGAGAAGAAAGATTCGGAATTAAACCCAAAAACTAGTTTAAAAAATATATCCATATGAATTTCAAAGAAATTAAAGCAGAACAAAGCACCATTACCTACAACAGAGAAGAGATTGAAGCCAAAGCGCAAAACATCTACGAATCTATTGTAATTGTTGCCAAAAGAGCCAAGCAAATCAATGCCGAACTCAAAGAAGAATTGGTTCAAAAATTAGATGAATTCGCTTCTCATAACGATACTTTGGAAGAAATTTTCGAAAATAGAGAACAAATTGAAGTTTCTAAATTCTACGAAAGACTTCCTAAACCTACTTCTATCGCGCTAAAACAATGGATGGAAGACCAAATTTACTACCGTAAACCAGAAAAAGACTAATCTTTCTAACAAGGTCTCAATCAATCAAAACCAACCAAAACCTTTCTTGCAATGTCTACTTTGCAAAACAAAAGAATACTTCTGGGTGTAACTGGAGGAATTGCGGCTTATAAATGCACTTTTTTGGTGCGATTGCTTATCAAGCAAGGTGCCCAGGTTAAGGTTGTAATGACACCTAAGTCCAAAGAATTTGTAACTCCACTAAGCCTTTCAACCCTATCGAAAAACTCAGTGGAATCAGAATTTTCTTCTGAAAATGGAGACTGGAATAACCATGTAGACCTAGCTCTTTGGGCAGACCTTATGCTTATCGCTCCAGCCACAGCCAATACACTAGCCAAAATGGCCAGCGGAACTTGTGACAATCTACTAATGGCTTGTTATCTTTCGGCCAAATGTCCGGTGTTCTTTGCCCCAGCGATGGATCTAGACATGTACAAACACCCCACTACCCTTTCAAACTTAGAAAAACTAGAATCCAACGGAAATTTGATGATACCCTGTGGTGTAGGAGAATTAGCCAGTGGACTCATTGGAGAAGGAAGAATGGCAGAACCAGAGGAAATCGTTGAAAAATTAGTGGCTTATCTGAATGTAAAATCTCCCCTGAAAGGAAAAAAAGTAACGGTAACCGCTGGTCCTACTTACGAGCTTTTAGACCCAGTTCGCTTTATTGGGAATTTCTCTTCTGGCAAAATGGGTTTTGAAATTGCCAGTAGAGCACAAGAATTGGGTGCAGAAGTAGTTTTAATCACAGGACCTACAGCCTTAGAATTAGAAGCGAATTCCTCCATCCAAAGAAAAGATGTTATCAGCGCCCAAGACATGCTTGAAGCCTGCCAAAAAGAATATGAGAGTAGCGATATTTTTATTATGTCCGCTGCGGTGGCCGATTATCGTCCCAAAGTACAAGAAAGCCAATTGAATACGTTGAAAACCAAAACATGATTTTCAATCCTAGAATGTTTTCGGGAAACAACTTGATGGAAATTCTAAATTTTTATGCCTATTTAATCATTGGCCTAGACAAAGATTCCTTTTCTTTAAACGGAGGAACAGATGCGTTCACACTTGCCTCTCAGACCGCTCAATTGGGAGAAAACTCTGGTTTTTCTGGTTGGTCTATCTCCAGCAAACTCAAAAGCAGGGGAAACCTATCCAAAGAGATTCTCAGTGCCGCCAACCAAAATCTAAGACTATTTTCTTATTATTATCACAACCGAGGACTCGATCAGTGGAGCGAAAATATGGTTTATGCCAAAAGCAACTTACTGGTAGCTTTCGAGCAGTTGCAAAATCTTAACAATTACACCCAAAACTATCCTCTTGAGGTATTAATTGGAGCCAAAAGAGAAGAATTTTCGCTTGTTTTTGGCCAAAAAGAAGCTTTTGTAAAAAACAAGGTGGATGAAATTAAAGCCTATCTATTAAAAGTATCTCCCAACAACAAAAAATATTGGGATCAACTGTAATTATTTCCTAATAAACTCTGTTTAGCGAACCTTCTGTATGCTTTTATCCCTTAACATAGATAACTTTGCCATTATAGACAAGCTTTCTCTAAAACTAGAAAAAGTACAAACAACAGTACCAAGAACTTAGCCAGACAAAAAAACAAAAGTTACAAAAACAAAACGAGTTAGAAGAAAAAAAGCAAAACCAAGAATATAATATTTTTTTGCTCGAAGAACTTTCTTCGCAAAACATCAAAGAAGGAGAAATTAGCGAACTGGAAGATCAACTCAAATCCTTCGAACACGCTTCGGATATTTTAACGGGTATTTCTGAGTCTTTACAATTGATTTCTAACGACCAAAATGGCATCTCTACTCTACTTGGAATATGGAAAAGTAAACTGGCAAAAATAAGTAGCTTTCACCCCACACTAGATGCTATTTACAATCGAATTGAGGGTCTTATAATTGAAACCCAAGATCTAGAAGTTGAAATGGAATCTTTGGGTTCCAGCCTGGAGCTAGACCCGAGTGAACTAGAAATCACCCGAGCAAGGGTGGATACCTATCATCAACTACTGAGCAAACACAAAGTTTCTTCGATAGAAGAACTACTGGAAATTCAGAACCATTTGGCTCAATTTAGCCAAAGCTTTGAGAAATTAGAAGAGGAAATTGCAGACCTAGAAAAGAAAGAAGAAATTCTTGAGAAAGCTTGCCAAAAAGATGCCGAAATTCTAACCGAAAAAAGAAAAGAAAGTGCAAAGGAGATGACCCAAGAACTGCAAGATTCTCTGTTTTTTTTAGCCATGTGTCACCTTCTACAATTTCACAGATGGCTTTGTAGTGGTTTAAGATATTTTGCTCGCCAGTGATGCCTTCTTTGGCCATGAGCGAAGGATTTGTAGTTACTCCATCTAGAACGCCCAAGGCTTCTGCTTCTCTAATTTGATCTAAGTTGGCTGTGTCGATAAAAAATTTCATGGGTTGGGAAAATTAAAGTTTTTTTTCAAAAATGAACTTCTCAAAAATACGAAGATTCCCTCAGAAATTTCTGAATTTAACCAATTATTTAAATGGGATTGTTTGACTACCATTTTTACCTTCCAACCCATGGTTTAGGCCAAAAAAAATTGTGTATTTTTGATCTAAACAGAAATGGCCTATGAAATTTGATGTAATTGTAATTGGAAGTGGTCCGGGCGGATATGTTGCTGCCATTCGAGCCGCGCAGCTTGGATTTAAAACTGCCATCGTAGAGAAAGACAAACTGGGTGGAATTTGTTTAAACTGGGGATGTATTCCAACCAAAGCACTTTTAAAAAGTGCCTCTGTATTGCAGACGCTTTTGCACGCTGACCAATATGGCATTGAAGTTGCCCCTGCCAAAGCCAACATCGAAAAAATTGTAGACAGAAGCCGAGAAGTAGCCCAAAAAATGAACCAAGGGATTCATTTCTTGATGAAAAAAAACAACATTAGCGTCCTTGAAGGTTTTGGTAAAATTTTGCCAGGAAAAATTGTGGAAGTTAGCCAAGACCAAGGCTCAAAAGAAACCTATTCTGCCGATCATATCATTTTGGCTACCGGAGCCAGAAGTAAAAAATTAGACTTTATTCCCCAAGACGGAAAATACATCATTGGTTACAGAGAAGCCCTAACCCTAAAAGAACTTCCCAAAACCCTTACCATTATTGGATCTGGTGCCATTGGGGTAGAATTTGCCTATTATTTTCAGACCATGGGTGTAGAGGTAACCCTTGTGGAATACCTAGAGAGAATCGTACCATTAGAAGATGCAGAAATAAGCCGTGAACTAGAAAAACAGCTTAAAAAATTAGGCGTTAACATTCTTACATCAACCAAAGTCAACCAGTGCTTGGTAGAAAACAATCAGGTGAAAATTTCAACTGAAACTGGTGATTTGACCACAGACATGGTGCTTTCTGCAGTGGGAATTCAGACCAATTTAGAAAACATAGGACTCGAAGAAGTAGGCATCCAAACCGAAAAAGGAAAAATTGTAGTGGGTGACTATTTTCAAACTTCCATCAGTGGTTATTATGCCATTGGCGACATAGTCAAAGGTCCAGATTTGGCTCATTTGGCCTCTGCTCAAGGGATTGCTTGCGTAGAAAATTTTGCCAGCCATAAAATCCCCAAAATCAACTACAACAATATACCTTCTTGCATCTACACCCAACCAGAAATTGCCTCTGTGGGATATACAGAGGAAGAAGCAAAAGCAGAAAATATGCAAATTTTGGTTGGAAAATTCCCTTTTTCGGCCTCAGGAAAAGCCACGGCCAATGGGCAAAATGGTGGATTTGTCAAAGTAATTTTTGACGCCAAATATGGTCAGTGGCTGGGTTGCCACATGATTGGCACCGGTGTTACAGAACTCATCTCCGAGGTAGTGGTAGCCAGAGAGCTAGAAACCACTGGTTTTGAAATACTAAAATCTATCCACCCTCATCCCACCCTTTCCGAAGCATTGATGGAAGCCGTAGCAGATGCCTACAAAGAAGCTATTCATATTTAATATTCTTCTTGATGGAAAATCCAAACTCTCTTGTTTTAGAGAACAAACGTGCCAAAATTTGTTTCTACCAAGACTTCGACCCTAAAAATCTAGAAGAAATCTTCTACCCCGAGGTTTTGGATAATCTAGAACTCATCTTAGAGCCTAAACTCAGTTTGCTCGAAAGTTATTTGCAGCATCTAGAAAAACAAAACAAATCTGTGTCTGTTCAGAGTTTTTTCTGCTTTGACAAAGACAAAAAGGGTGCACTTGCGGGTTTTACCCAGCTCAAATACATAGATCTCTACAACAAAAAGCTAGAAATGGGCGGCACTTGGTTTGGGAAAGAATTTCAGGGCACAGGACTCAACCACGCTGTTAAACATCTTCTTTTGACTTATTGTTTTGAGCATCTAAAGATGAATCGGGTGCAATTTAGCATTGATGACCAAAACCAAGCTTCCATCAAATCTATGGATAGAATTGGGGCAATTTATGAAGGAAAATTTAGAAACAACTGGGTAGACAATACCGGAATTAGCCGAGACGATGTCTATTACAGCATCATTTCAAACGATTGGAAACAAGTAAAGGAAAAATATTTTTCTGAATTTTTATAGATTTTTTCAATCTTTTAGGGCACTAACCAAAAACGAATGCTCGCTTTGGATACCATTTTTGTCTATAGAGATAAACTTTACCTCTGCCCGATTGCCTTCCAAAAGAGTTAGTGTAGCAAAACCCTGATTAGAACTAGTAAACATAGTGTGTTTTCCCAGTTTGCTAGGCCCCGATTTGGAACCTGCCCCAGAGGTAATTTGGTGAAAATCCCCAATCTGAATAAGCTCTAAAATATGCTCGTGTCCAGCCACAAAATAAAGCGGTCTTTCCCCAAAAATAAGTAGGAGATTCTCCCTAAAATCTTTGTATTTTTTGTGAGCAAGATCTGTGTTAGAAGCAATACCGAGCTGTCTTGAAGCAACCACCAGACTTCCCAACAAAGGCATCGGAATTTTGTCTGAAAGGGGAAAAATATGGTCTTTAAAAGAGAATTTCCCTCCATGTTCGCCACTGCTAAAAAGAGGATGATGGCTGGCTACAATCAGGGTTTTATCAGCTGGAATTTGTGCAATTTCTTGTTTTAAAGATTGATAGGCCAACATTTTTTGGTTCAAACCTTGGTGGGTGATGAATTTTTCTGAATCAATCACGATAAGTTCAATTTTATCGCTGATCTTTTTTCTGGTAAAAAATGCACCGTTTAAAGGTAAAAAAGAATGTTCGCCAAGGGTTTTGTCTACATATTCTCTTTCTCTTTTTGTTCCTTCCTTTGCATACCAGTCATGATTGCCGGGAATAAAGTAACTTTTAGAATTCGAGTTTTGGGCGATTTTCAGTTGCACCAAAAGCCTATATTCGGCCAGTTCTCTAGTGGGATCATCCTCTTTAGGAAGACCCGCTGGATAGATATTATCTCCTAAAAACAGTAAAGTTGAAGCTGAGTTTTTGTCTTTTTGTAACTCTTCTCTTAAAAGTTTTAGTCCATCAGAGAGGGTGTCCATTTTGGAATTTCCAGCATCTCCAATCAGATAAAAGGTATGGAGGATTTGTGTTTCTTCTCTTTGTTCAAATTTTTGGGATTCTAAAGGTTCACCTGAAATTTGAGTCTTATAAGTTGCACAAGAGGTTAAAAAAGCAAGGTTTAGAACTAAAAAAAGTTTGAAAAGGTGTTTCATGGTTGGGCAATGGTTTTAGAGAATACAAGTTACACAAAAACCACAACTTTCCACTCTCCTCTCCCCCACCCCCAACAAAAAACCGTTTGAAATCTCTCTCAAACGGTTTATGGGTATTTTTAATCCCACGTTTTTTACCAAAGACTTTTTGTAGGCAGTTTTTACCCATTAGCCTATTTCTATTAATGTTCTTGGCAATTCAACTTGTAATTTCACTTTACACAAAAACCACAACTTTCCACTCTCCTCTCTATGGTTTTTTGTTTTTTGGGGTTTATTTACCAAACCGCTCTTCAAAGTCTCTTGCACGTTGTTCTTGTGCGTCTCTACCGCCTTGGGTGTTTTGCAACCATTCTTGGTAGTATTTTCCGTCTTTTGGATCGACATATGGAATTTTTTCAACCAAAATGAAAGAAAGAACCATAAAAAAACCTAAAATAACAAAATAATATGAATTGTATTTATTGGTTTCTTCTTTAGTGAAGGGTGGATATTCTTTGATATCTTTTTTGAGGTAAAAATATAAACCTAATTTATATAACAAAAAAACAACAATTACTATGGAGAGAAGTAATAATTGGTCAGCGTAATGTGCCAAAACCCAATAATGAGCCTTATAAATTAACGAAAGGCTCATAAGTGCAGTAATTATGGGCATACCCGTTGCAATAAACAAATACCAAGCAAATTTCCCATCCCTTACATGCAATCTTAACATATTAATAAAAAAACGATCTAGCTTACTAATTATACTATTGAACATATTGTAAATTAAATTTTAAGAAATAAATTAAAAACCCACTTCAGAGCAGGTTAAACAAAAATAGTCGGGATTTTGATATCTACCCACTGCCATATCGGAAACAAAATCGGTAATGGATGTACCGAATTTTAAATCAGCTATACCATCTGCAACCAAATATAAACCTACTGCTACTCCAATAGTAGAAGAGCCTGCGAATAATGTAACGATAGTTAAACCAGCTGTAGTATATAAACTTACTTGATCAGATGTAGTAAATCCATCTTCATCAAACTTTTTATTGTAATATGAAGCCACAAGTCCAAGTATTCCTATTGTACCTCCAGCGTATTTAAAGAATTTTGCTCCATCTGAAAATTTATGACCATATTCCATTAGTAAGCCATTAGCGGCAAACGTTTTATCTACTCCTTCATAGAAATCAGATCTTGCTTGGTCAAAAGAACTAGCTTGTCCTCTTGCTTGTCCACCAGCCGTGGCCGCTTGTGCAATTGAGGCGTTAATATTTTTTAAGTTTTGTTCAAGATAGTATTTTTGTTGTTCTAATTGAGGGTTTGATTTTAGGGCATCATAATATAGTTCTTGACCACCTACAGAATATAAATAACAAACACTCCCCATATATTTTTTTCCATCAAAATAATAACTTTTTGAGCCATTGTAGGAAATACCAATATCCATATGATTATATTCTGCAAATCCATTCTGCCCTATAACAATTTCATACTCCCCATACCTAGATAATTTTCCAGTACTTTGAGTAAATATTATTGCATCTTCAATAGTATTTGCAACATATGCACCTTTATTAAAATCATACATAACATTAGAACCCCCAGAGTTTGATGAACCACCCCCAATAGAACCTCCACTGGTAGTAGAACCCCCATCAGAAGAACTAGAGCCTCCGCCTGAGGATGGAGGGGTTTCTGTTTCACCTTTAAAATCATCTGCATCTACTTCCGCTTTACCAGATATTTGATCTAATGCTCCTGTAATAACACCTAAGCACGAAATAGCTGTACTTGCAAGTATTTGTCCTCCTATTGTTAATCCAACAAACTTACCACCTTCTAGAATTACTAAGCCTGCCAAACCAGCACCAGGAGTAGCAAGTAATATGATTCCTGCTGCGACTACACAAGCCGCCAAAACAACCTTAGCAACATTTTTGATGCTTTTATTTAACCAATCTTTGAACTTCTCCCCACTTGGATCCGTGTACATCAGCGGATTGTTCATTACATAAGAATAACGGTTGTAATTCTGTGAGTTAGAAGAATCTTGCACAAAGTTGTCTGGCATCAGAAAACGTCGCAGCAGAGGATCGTACAAACGCCCATTCATGTGGATAAGCCCTACGGATTGCAAATGCTCATGTCCGGTGTAACCACGGTCTGTGATGCCCAAGGTTTTGTCCTTGGTATAGGTGATGCCGTCTGAGGCATAATGGCGTACTTCTATCACATTGCCCCAAGGGTCAAAGGCGCGCTGTTCTACCAGTTTAGAATCTTCTGAGGTTATCGCAACAATGGTGCCTTGGTAATCTCTATGCAGATAATAATTTTTTTCTACCGGTGTAGTAGCATTTTTGGTAAAAGTTACCTCATTTAAGTAGGCAGAACTATAGGCTTCTCCATCTACAAAGGTTTGTATTTTGTAGGTATTGAAGGTTTTGTTGTCTCCAGTTACTTTGTCTGTTTTGGTGATTTCTACCGCAAAGTCTGAGGTATATACCTTTTCTTTGTAGCCCACTCCATTTTTAGAGAAATAGGCAGTGGCTCTTCCCGCCAGTGGGTTGTAAGAAAAGTCTATGCGTTCTTGCACTCCATCTAAAACAATAAAGGTTGCTTGTTTATCGCTGTTGTAATTGATTTGGTGGCTTCCTCCTCTGTTTTCTATGGCAGATTTCCCGTTTGCCTGAGGTTGACTGTTGATGCTTTGTAGCTGGTAACTTTGTTGGTTGTAATTGTACACCCCAACCTCGGAGTTGTAGGTCATTCTCCCTTTGGGATCGTAGGCATAAGACTGGGTTACCACTCCGTTTACTTTTTCTTCTATGAGTCGCTCCAGTTCATCTTGCTTAAAGGTTTGGTCACGGCCAAACACCAAATCGTCCTTTCTTTTTACCCATCCTTTTACTACATCTACCTCATACTCAAAATTCATGGCTACTACTCCACCAGCATTGGCTACTTTTTGGGATTTGTGTGCAAAGAAATCGTCATAGGTATTGGTTTGGGTAAAGCCATTTCCAAAGTTAATTTGGGTGGCTTGGCCTTTGAGGTTGGTTTCTTTAATCTCCCAAATTTTCACCAGTTGGCCATTGTTCTTTTTGTGGTACTGTGCCACAAGCCCTCCTGTAAAGGCATCGTTGTACTCCATGGTATTGGTAACAACAGTCTTGATGGTACCACTGAGTACACCTGCAACTTTTACCTGTGTGGTTTTGGTTTGGCTGGCAAGCCTACCCAGCGCATCGTAGGTAAAATCTTTGGTGTAGAGATACTCTGGGGTGTCTTCGGTGGTTTTGGTTACTCTACCAAAGGTAGTTTCTAGTGTATTTTCAACTTTGAAGTTGAAATTAAAATATTTGTCGTAGGCATTATACAATGTATTAGATACCAAAATATTTTCAATTTTATCAAAGGCAAAACCATTTACAAAAGGTTTGTTGGTTGCTATCACCTGGGTTGAAAAACCATAGGTTTCGTTATACAAATACTTGATGGCTTTATACGTTTTGCTCTCTGATAGATTAGGATCTCCCTTTCCTTCAGAAATTTGGTATCTTACTTTTCCAAAACGATCGTACACATATTTAGTACCATAGGTACCAGCTGCTATATCATTGGGACTAATACTTCTTAAAAGCTGTCCGGCAATGTTATAGGTAGATTGATATTTTCCTGCAGAAGGATCGTCTATAACCGTTCTATTTCCCCATGGGTCATACTCAAATTTGGTAATAGAACCCTCAAAGTTGGTTTCTTTTACTTTTCCATCTGGGTAGTATTTGTAAGTAATGGTACCTCCTTGGTCTGTGTGAGAGATGAGTTCGCCCAGTGCATTGTAAAGGTTTATCTCCTTTTTATTACCACTTGTAGCTGTTGCTTTAAGGCCATCGGTAGTACCTTTGGCAGAGTTTACCAATACATTGTTTACATAATAGTCTTCTTGTACCACATTGTCAAGCGCATCGTACTTGTAGGTATTATAGGTTGTTGGGGTAGAACCCGCAAAATGCACATCGTAAGACTTGGTTTTTCTGCCATAGATATCGTATTCTACTTTGGATACCAAGTTTCTTCCTTTGACATCTACCCCACCAGACTCTATGGTTTGCCCCAAATTGTTTGTTATGGTGTAAGATTTGTTGTTAGGAAGCAAGCTGTTGTAAGAAATGATTTTCACATACCCATTGTTACCATAAGGAGTTGGGGTAACATAAGAAATGGCACCAGTAGAAAGATCCTTGGTTTGGGTGGGCAGTCCCCAAGCATTAAAGGTGTTCTCTATGGTTTCGTCTTTGGTTGTAAATGGGTTTAAACTGGTAGTTTGGGTTTTGGGTTTCCCTGTAATATCAAAACCTTGAGCCAGAGTAAAAGAACCATCTGCAGAGGTAGCCTTGGTTACAAATCTCTTACTAATATCGTAATCGAAGGTTTGGGTAAGAGATATTTGAGGTCCTTTTGGACTATCTAAATCTGCAGAACTTATGTAAGTAATAGTAGAAGATTTAACAGGGCCAAAACTATGGTATGCAAAAGTGGTGGTAACCCCTGGGGTTGTGGCGGTATAGGTTGGGAAATTACCGTATGTAGTTTTAGAAAGTAAAGTTCCGTTAGGGTTTACTTTGGCCGTTTCTAGTGAGCTTTCGGAGGTTCCATCTGCCAGCAAAGTAACTTTTTTGTAGTTTCTGGTTACAACTCCACCCCAATATTTTGTACCCAACTCTTTGTTAAAATTGTAGGCATATTCTTTTTCTTGTACAATTTCTTTGAGTCCCGCTTTTTCGATGGTGGTTTTGGTTACATCTAAATAATTGTTGTACTGGTACGAGATGGTTTCTACAATAGGATTGGTTTTGCTGGAGAGGTAATTTTTAGAAATCTGCTTGGTAACCAAAACTTTGTTTCTTCCGCCAGTGAATTTTTCATAGACGTTTTCAGAGTACGTGATAGGCGTCTTTCCGTCTATAGAGCCATAGGTAGTGGTTTTAACTGCATTGTCGAAATTCAAATCTCCGGTTGAAACCGTCCAAAGGACTGGTTTTTCTGGATCTGGAACCATTTCAGACTTTCCACCTACCCATTTGCTTAGGTAGGGGGTGCTTTCTTTTTGTACATGGAAGCCCAACAGGCCTTTTCCATCTAATTTTACATACGCGTCTTGGTATCTATATTCTTTGGTAGCTGTTTTTTCTACCATTGCTCCATTCTGCTCAATTTTAAAGGTATTGTGCAACTTGGCTACCAACTGAACCCCTTCTTGATAATTGAGCACAGAAAAAGGATATTTTTGAGCTTTGGCCTCTTGGGTTAGTTGGTAGTAAAGGTTTGGTTTTTCTAGTACTCCTTTAGAATTGCTGTAATCTTTAATTTTATCAGAAAAAGGGGTGTACTCCAAGGTTTGAACAGAACCAGAATTGTTGTCTACTTTGGTAAGTAAAGTTTCACCACCTTCTCTTAAGAATTTAAATTTAATTTGGTTTTTGGTAATAATGTCGGTTAAAACAAGTTCGTCTCTAAAAGTATTGATGCTTTTATGGTCTTGGTTAGAGCTAAGCTCAACATAAGGAGAAAAAGATTCTGTAATGTTGAAATCTGTATGAGTATGGCGTCTGAATTGTAAACCATTGTCACCTATTCCCATGTTTTCGTAAATGATGAGTTTGTTGTGATGATTATCCGTTGAAGGAAGGTTGTTTTTTAAAGCGTATGTGTTTGCTTTTAGGTTCGCGTTTTCACCACTTCTTGTACCTACCAAATTGATAGCCACCAAATCTACCCTTCCATCTGCGTTGACATCCATAGGGAAAAGAGAAGATTCCAAATAAGCCGTCCCAAAAGTTCCAGACCTAAAACTCTTTAATTTTACATCCGGAGAGAAAATAGGACTGGATTTCGTAAAAACCGTACTTGTACCGTTTACGGTAGTGGTAACCAAATCCCATTGAAAATTATCTGCGGTTAAATTCTCTGGAGACACGTGTGCATTTACATGCTGATCTGCCGTGACGCCAATAGAGTAAGATTTTCTTGGCACCAACAAATCTGTCAAACCATCCCCATTGAAATCTTCAACAATAGGGTTCAGTTCATCATTGATTTTTACACCCAAAGATTTAGCGGTATCTGCTACTATTTTTTTGTTTTTGAAATCTATTCGCAAAACCGTTGCAGATGCATTGTCTCCTTTTTTAATGGCCAAAATTTCTTGCTGTGCATCTTTATTAGTATTGGCAAGAGTAAGAATATAGTTACCTAGATTTTTATCTAAGCTGGTACCCACAAGATTTGTAACAAAAGTGGGTTGAATACTTGCTTGTCCAGCATTTTTGGCAATTTCAACAAAATACACCTGGGTTGTGGTTTGTTTAATTTTACTAAAATCTGGGCAAGTTACATCCTGATCATAATAATTACCCACTCCAACTGTATAGGCATGAGATTCTTGAAAAATCAAAAGATCCAATAAACCATCTCCATTAAAATCTCCTTGTTGTATATTTCTAAAAGCATTCCCTCTTTTTAATTCATTTCTATGCCTTGAGTGATCAAACATTTGTGCACCCTCTAACTCATAACAGTATTCTTGAACACTTCCATTTAGAATAAGTGTAGATTCTTTAATTTTGTTTACGTTTTGATCACTAAAACTTACGACCATAGTTTCGTTAATCATTTTGTAGGTCCCAGATGAATACGTGTCTTTGCTTGGGTCTACCCGCATGCCAATAATTTTGTCTTCTTTGGTCAAGACACCATCCAAAAGTATGGGAGCAGAAAAGGTGTAATCTTGTATTTGGTAAGAAGTTAAGCTTGTATTGGATTTTTCTGGATTGTGTATAATTGTATTTCCAGAACCATCTTTTACAAAATAATTGGTTTCTGTATTTCCATCTCCATCAAAATCTCCTGTTACAACGTTTTGGATTTCTCTAATATCTGAAGGTGATGAGATAAGTTTCTCAGAAGTCTTGTTTTTAACCAAATCTAAACCATAGATATCTCTGTAATAAAAAACCACAGGTCTGGCTTCTTCCCCAGCTTGGTTTTTAAGGAGAATTTTTCTGAGTCTGTTTTCTCCCGTTGAGGTAATGTCATGTACAAAAGTATAAGTTCTGTACACAATGTTTGCATTGTTGTCTTTTACCGTTACACCAGAGACCATTTTGTCTACCACCACTTTTTGCCCAAAATTAGATTCTGTTGTTTTTGCTTTTGGGGTGTATAAAATTTTTACCGTAACATCTGATTTGGTTACTAAGGTAATACCAGATGCAGAAGTTAAAGTAACATTTCCATAATCTATTTTATCTAGATATATAGCATTTTTATCTACAAAGTAGGTGTAATGAATAATGTTGCCAGCAAAATCTTTCACTTGGGTAAGCAAATAGTTTCCTCCTACAAACATTCTGTATATGCTTTCCTGTCCATTGGGGTAATAGACCGTAAAGACATTGTTGGCAAATTTTACAAGCAAATTGGTGTGATTGTAGGTTACATATTCTCCCGCTGCCCCACCTGGTTTGTTTATGAGTCTGGCTCCATCCAAATAATATACTTCTTCATCTACATTTCCAATATACCCATCTACTTCCTTGGTTTTGTACCCTTTGGTTATAGAAGATGTACCAGATAGGCTCCAGCCATATCCCGCATTTCCTCCACCACTTTGGTTGGAATAACTTAAATTGATGGTAGGAGTAAAATTGTTTACCCCTGGCAAAACATCTATCCCCATGCTATAGGTTGCTACCCCAGAGGCGACATCTAAGCCACCATTAACCACAGGCTTTAGAACATTGTTCTGTGCGTTTTCATCAAATTCTAAGTCTACTTCTGTTAAATAGTTAGGTGAATAACTCACTTCTACATTTCTAGAAGCCGTTTGATTAATATAACTTCCTGTTGGGATAGAAATCTTTTGGGAAAAAACAAAGGTCAGCTGAAACAATAAAAAGAGAAAAGAACTTATCTTTTTAAATATTGTAGAGGTTTGCATATACGTAAAATTACAATTTGATAATGGTTTTCTTAATGGTTTCTCCTGTGCTTAACTGGATGATGATGATGTACAATCCAGAAGGCTGAGAAGACAAGTCTGCTTCTATGTTTTGATTTTGTTTTTCGAACAATAAAT
The DNA here is from genome assembly GCA_004359435.1 of Flavobacteriaceae bacterium. GTDB lineage: Bacteria > Bacteroidota > Bacteroidia > Flavobacteriales > Weeksellaceae > PTET01. The sequence continues at coordinate 840,063 of PTET01000001.1, read as the reverse complement.
CTTGTTTGTATGCTGTATTCATAGAAACGATTTGGGCAGAAATAACCGAAATATTTGGATCATCCCATCTTACATTCACCCTAGATTGAGTAGGATTAGGGTATACAAAAAATTGATTATTGGTTTGCGCAACTATAGCCTCGGGCTGAGTTTGTTCTGGAATCATATCACTTGTTCTAGACGCCTGAGTGGTTGCACAGGTACTATATCCAATTTGATTTCCAGCACTGTCAAAATTCAAGCACAGCGTGCTGACAGCAACCTGACTGGGTGAAATTGCATTAGACACTTTGTCTATACTACTAAACAAAAAGTTGATTTCCAATATTCTAGCTACATCTTTATTGGAGTTTGCAGCTTCAGCTGTAGTTAAAGCAAGCAATTCATCTTTGCTGAGTTGGTTGAGGTAATTTACCCAGCCTTTGTCGGAAATTTTTGCGACAAATACATTTGTACCTGTAGGAGCAATAATAACTTGATCAGAATATTCAGTAACAATAGAATTTCTATATCGGCCAGGTTTTATTGTAATAGAATTGTCATCTGAATAAACTCCGTTGCTGTAGCTTGGCTTGCTCAAAACAATCTGTCCAAATAAAGACATTGACCCAAACAATGTCAAAAAAAGCCAAATATTTTTTATTAAACCCTTCATAAATGTTATTTTTCAGTGTTCAAAAGAAGTGATTCCAATTTTTGCAATCTTTGTTCTTGCTCTTCCAATTTTTTGGCTTGGAGGTCAATTTGTTTTTCTTGCTCTATGGTGTACAAAGTAAGTTCCTCAATTTTTTGAAGTAGCAGATTGTTCATCTCTCCCAAATTCAACCCTTTTTCTTGGATTTCCTTTGCAGAAGGCATGTCCACCATCTGTTTGAGAATAGCTCCAAAACTGCAAACTATTACCATACCCTCCAGTCATATTGTATATTGACCACCTATATGCATTAGATCCTGTCTTTAAAGGATTATAAAATGAAATACTACCTCCTTCATTAGAAGATGAATTTGTATATATGTCACCTTGAACATCCAATTTTGCAGATGGAGAGGTCGTTCCTATTCCTACGTCACCCTTTACATTAATTACCATTTTCTCTGTTCCAGCTGAGCCATTGTATCCAGTATAGAAACGATGATTAAATTGACTAAAATAATCCAAGTCACCTGAACTAATTCCAAATCCAAAATAATTGTTTGGACCTCCACTCCATAATGTTATTTTATTTGGGTAACTAGATGGATCAGAGTAATTGCTTCCCAAATCCAACTTTGCTGTTGGATTTGTAGTTCCTATTCCTACGTTTCCATTTTCTGCAGTTGTGATTTGTGCATTTACACCATAAGAAAATGCAAGCAAACTAAACAGTAAAAATTTTGATTTCATACAATTCTATTTTTTCTGATTATTGAGCACTGTTTTGCTCCAATTTTTCTAATCTTTTTTGTAGGTCGTTCAATTTTTGGTTTTGTGCCTGCAATTCTTTAATTTGTTTATCTTGCTCTATGGTGTACAAAGTGAGCTCCTCAATTTTTTGAAGTAGCAGATTGTTCATTTCACCCAAATTCAAACCTTTTTCTTGGATTTCCTTAGCAGATGGAAGGTTTGGAAGGTGTTTGTTGGCTTTGGTAAAGGCTTCAATTTCTGCAAGAGTAGGCATTTGGTAATCTTCTTTGAGTGTTGATTTTCCTGTATAGTATTTTTCAAATACATAATCCGCGGGCACATTCAAATCTACCTTTACTTCTTTTGCATGAACGGTTCCGTTTACTGTGAGTTTTGCATCTGGATTGGTTGTTCCTATTCCTACGTTGCCATTATTCATAATTCTCATTTTAATATCAGAACTTTTGGGAATACCCCATGGTGCTTGGGTCGTAGCAAAATTGATACCTCCATCACCAGTATATAATGTAACATCATTAGCATAGTTAACTTCTCTGGTTAATCCATGACTTATATTGCCTAAATGGAATGAACCTCCTCCAGAAGTTCCATTCTGAGAAATAATATTCCCTATTACATCCAACTTAGCTGCTGGCGTTGCTGTTCCTATTCCTACGTTGCCGTTGTCTTTGATAATCAGTTGGGGATTTTGATAATCTCCTTTGGATACAATCCATGAAGTTCCATCATGATCACCAAAGAACCAAGCATTTTCACCATTCAATTTTTGAGTTTGAATTCCTCGGATAAATCCACCTACTTCTGTATCTCTTTTCAAAAACAAAATAGGAGAATAGGATTGTATGGTTTCGTTTCCTTTTACATGTAATTTATTCTCAGGTGTTGTTGTTCCAATTCCTACATTTCCCGTTTTGGTAAACCGAACAGTCTCTACTCCATTAAAGCTTAATCCCATTGCTAAAATATCGGTAGATCCACCTCGATACATTCCAAAGTCTACATAATCATTGTACCAAGTGTATCGCAAAGAAGAAACCATGGTATTAGCTGTATTTAAAGTTATGGAGGGTGAAATAAACTTTATGGTTTTAGGTTCCGCTACTGGCTGTAAAACCACATCTAACTTTGCTGTTGGTGTTGTAGTTCCTATTCCTACATTTCCATTTGTTGAAGTTGTAATTTGTGCTTTGGCTGCGTAGAAACTCAAACTAAATAGTAAAATAAATTGAATTTTTTTTGGGTTAATATATATAAGCGTCTTCATGATTTGGAAATTTTGCATATAGCTAATATAAAATTAATTATCAAAACCTAAATGAAATAAAAGTTAAAAATATTAACACCCTAGGTTAATTGGATAGCCTAATAAACATTTTCCTTATCTTGGCTAAGATTTTTTTTGAGAAAACCCTTATACGCAATGAAAAACAACAAATTCAATTCTTTGGAAGACTTAAAAAGTCTAATTCCCGCTGATTATGTAGCAGAAAAAGAGTCAGAGGAAGAAACTGTAGAAGAATTAGAAAATCAGCATATAGAAGCGCACCTTAGCAAAAAAGGAAGAGGCGGAAAAACCGTAACCCTTTTGAAGGGCATTAAAGGAGATGACCAGCAAATCAAAACTTTGGCCAAAGAAATCAAAACCTTTTTGGGTGTTGGTGGCTCTCTAAAAGATGGAGAAATCATCATCCAAGGCGATTACAGAGAAAAAATCATAGACTTTTTGGTAAATAAAGGCCACAAAGTAAAAAGAGTAGGTGGATAAAAAAAGAGGGATGCTAAAAGCATCCCTCTTTTTTTTGGTGGAAATTCAAAAATATTATTCTTGAAATTCTTGGTCGTATTTGGCCATTTCGGTATCAAAAAACACCTGAGCCTCTTCGATGATTTTATAAAGAGTGTCTTGAATTTCAGTTTCGTCTTCGTGAGAAACATCATCAAAAAACTCAATTTCTTCGGTTTCTGGGTTAATCAAAAAACGTGGATACTGGGTATGAAGAATAAAAATTTGGTTTTCTTCATCGTCTAGCAAATTGTCTGCAAGTAAAAATTTGGGTAATTTCATGGGTTAATTTTAAAGTTGATGGCACGATTTTTTTCGTCCCCATATTTGCAAATTTACACTTTCACAAAACAAACCACATCCTTTTTTGAGATTTCTTCTCCCCCTAAAATCATTAGTCTTTCTACAATGTTTCTAAGCTCCCTGATGTTTCCAGTAAATGGATGATTTTGAAGCTCAACTATGGCATCTGGATGAAACTTCTTTCGAAGCATGTTTTGTTCCACCGAAATTTTATCGCAAAAATATTCAATCAGTAGAGGAATATCTTCTTTTCTTTCTCTGAGTGGAGGAACCTCAAGAAGAATTACCGCAAGCCTATGGTACAAATCTTCCCTAAAATTTCCTTGTGAAATTTCTTCTTTCAGATTCTTGTTGGTGGCTGCAATCACCCGAACATCAATGGCGATTTCTTTGTCGTCTCCTACCCTAGAGATTTTTCCTTCTTGAAGCGCCCGAAGTACCTTGGCCTGCGCCGAAAGGCTCATGTCTCCTATCTCATCCAAAAAGAGGGTTCCGCCGTTGGCCTGCTCAAACTTCCCTTTTTTGTCTTTGTGGGCGCCGGTAAAAGAACCTTTGGTATGGCCAAAAAGTTCGCTTTCGATGAGTTCCGATGGAATCGCCGCGCAGTTTACCTCCACCAGAGGTTCGCCGTTTCTGTCGCTTAGCTGATGAATAGAATGCGCCACGAGTTCTTTTCCAGAACCATTTTGTCCGGTAACCAGTACACGAGCTTCTGTTTTGGCTACTTTTTCGATCATGTTTTTGATATGAACAATGGGTTTTGAAACCCCTATCATCTGGTGTTCTTTCTTGAGTATCTTCTTGAGGGTTTTGTTTTCGTTTTTGAGTTCTTTGTTTTCTTGAATCAAATTTTCCCTAGAAAGCGCATTGTTTACAGACAGCAAAAGTCGGTTTAAATCTGGAGGTTTAGGAATATAATCAAAAGCACCCATCTTGATGGCCGAAACCGCAAGATCTATGTCTCCGTGTCCAGAAACCATAATAAAAGGTAGCTCTGGTTTATGTTTCATGGTAGATTCCAGAACTTGTATGCCATCATACTTGGGCATTTTGATATCGCAAATAACCAGTTTATAGGGGTTTTCTTGAATCATTTTAAGAGCCATTTCTCCATCTGTGGCCTGGTGAAGGGTGTAATTTGGAAATTCTTCTGCTATGATGCTACTTAAAACATTCATGATGGGTTTTTCGTCCTCTACTAAAAGTATCATATATAAATAGTATTTTATCCTTTAAATGCTTGGGTAAAGATAGGAATAATGAAAGGAATATGGGGGAAGAAAAAAATGATGAAAAAAAATCAAAAAAAATTCAATTATTCATTTTTTTAATTACATTTGCAGTGTAAAAAATAACTTATTTAAATTACTACTATGAAAAAAATTACTTTCTCTTTGGCTTTGATGGCTGCATCAATTTTCGTTACTTCTTGTGACAAAAAAGAAACTACTGAAGCTGCTGCTGGTGACTAATTACTAACAAACCACAGAAGTACAGCAATAAAAACCTATCTTTGCAATATACCTACTTTACTTATGCTTGTAATTATTGCTTTTTTTATCCTTCACTGGTACTTTTCTCTGTTTTTTCAAACCTTCTTTTTGCACCGTTATGCCGCCCATGGTATGTTTACCATGAGTAAATTTTGGGAAAAGACTTTTCATATTGGAGCATTTCTAAGCCAGGGCTCTTCTTACCTAAGTCCTTACGCCTATGGGGTGATGCACAAGATGCACCATGCGTATGCTGATACAGAAAAAGATCCACACTCTCCAAAATTTGACAAAACACTTATGGAGATGATGTTTAGAACCCGAAAAATCTACAACGAAATATCTACCTTCAAGCTAAAAGTAACCGAAAGATTCACCCTTGGAGTTCCTTCTTGGCATGCTTTCGATCTTTTTGCAGGAAATATTTGGACTAGAATCGTCTGGGCATTGGTATACATTTTGATCTATATAAAATTTGCACCCAGCGCTTGGTTCTTTTTACTGGTTCCCATTCATATTGCCATGGGACCTGTACATGGAGCCATTATCAACTGGTTTAACCACAAGTTCGGATATAGAAATTTTGAAGTTTCAGATACTTCTACCAATCTTTTGCCTATAGAAATTTTTACCCTAGGCGAAGGACTACACAACAACCATCACAAAAATGGACAAAACCCCAATTTTGCACACAAATGGTTCGAGTTCGACCCTACCTACCAAATCATCAAAATCCTTGATTTTATAAAGGTTATCAAACTGGTAAAATAATTTATTTATAACTTTTTAGTTACTCAAAAGTTGGCCAACCTCTTGGCTTCGCCTATCTTTTTCCAAGCACCAATATACTCTGGCAAAACTGGAATTTCTATTTGTTTTTGATAGATCTTTTCAAAAAAACCAATCGGTTTTACCACCTTGCCTTTTTGCACCAAAGCGGCTTTTACAATGGCTTGACTNAAATATCCCTTCGCTTTGACCAAAGACTCAAATTTTACCAAAGCCAAAACTATTTGGAATCAACCGGCGAGTCTGTAGATGGAAATTTCAGGGTTTTGGCTGTGAAAGCCATGTATCGAAGAAAAGTAAAAGGAAAACAACTCGGTAGCTCAAAAAGCGGAAACATCGTTTTTATTCTTCCCGAAGAAACCCATTCCCTTTGCATGGAGCTTGAGATAGCCAAAGAATTAGAAAAGAAAGAAATTCATAAAATCCTTGTAGAATTAACCCGATCTTTAAGTGAAAAAACTCAGGCTTTGTCCTCTGAAATGGCTTTTTTACAAGAAATAGACTTTTTGCTTTGTAAGGCAAAATTTTCTCTCTCCATTGGCGGAGTACTGCCAGAGATAAATCTAAAGGAAAGAAAATTGTCTCTTATTAAAGCCTATCATCCTCTTTTGAAATTGAGCAACGATCAAAAAAAACAGATTACCCACCCTCAAAATTTGACCTTAGATCCGAGCAATAGAATTGTAGTAATCTCTGGCCCCAATGCAGGTGGAAAAAGCATCACCCTTAAAACAGTTGGACTGCTTTGCGCGATGCTTCAGACTGGATTTTTGCCTTCGGTTGACCCAAAAAGCGAGTTTTGTCTTTTCGATGGAATTTTTAGCGACATTGGAGATGGCCAGTCTATTGAAAATCAGCTTAGCACCTATAGCTCTAGGTTAGAAAAAACCAGAAGATTCTTGATAGAAGTAACTCCTAATTCGCTTTTACTTGTAGATGAATTTGGTACAGGTTCTGATCCCGCACTCGGAGGTGCCTTGGCGGAAGTTTTTTTAGAAGAATTCTACGATAAACATTGCTTTGGAGTTATCACAACCCACTACAGCAACCTAAAAATTAAGGTAGAAACCCTTGAGCATGCCATCAACGCCTGTATGCTATTTGATGCTGTAAACCTAAATCCACTTTATCAATTAGAGGTGGGTCAAGCTGGAAGCTCTTTTACCTTTGAGGTAGCCGAGAAAAACAAAATCCCCTTTAGACTCATCAACCGAGCTAAGAAAAAAATTGAAGAAGATACCCGAAAATTCGATCAAACCATTAGCAAACTGCAAATGGAAAAATCAAATCTTCATTCGACCCATCAGTCGATCGAAAGAATAAAGGAACACTCAGAAAAATCTCAATCTGAAATTTCAGCGCTCAAAAACAAAATAGAAAACAAACTTTTGGATTACCAAACCCTTTTTAATGAAGAAAACAAAGCCTACCAACTGGGGCTAAAAATCCAAAATTTGCAAGAGGATTACTTTAAAAGTAAAAATCGAAAAAAACTACTGGCAGATTTTTTAAAACTGGTAGAAATGAATCTATCTAAAAATCTTGAATCTAAAGAAAATGCCCTATTTTTAAAGCAAAAGAAAAAAGAGTTAAACAAAGACTTATCTTTACAAAAAACCGTCTTAGAAAAGAAATTACAGACCCAAGAAAAACTTGAACAGAAGAAAGAAGAAAAGAAAATTGCATCACTTACCCTTGGCGCAAGAGTAAAAATTAAAGGCTCTACCTCCATTGGAATTATAGACAAAATAACCAAAAACAAAATCTGGCTAAATTATGGTAGTTTTACTACCCAGATTGACCCCAAACTTGTAGAAATCGTATGAAAATATTTTCCTTTAAACTAAGTACTCAAATTGCATTAGGCTTTTTATTAGCCCTAAACACCTCACTTTTTGGACAAAACCAAACAGAAGTTGAGAAACTCAAAAAAATCAGTCAAAACCTAGATGTTTTTCAGAACAAACCCTCATCTGCAAGGTCTAAACAAAAAAACAACCTTCCAAAAGGTTACCAAGGAACTTTAAATGGCATGCCTGCGGTTTATGGAACCAGAGATCTAAAAGCCAATAACATCAGTGGAATTACTTCGCTTCAGAGCAATACAGATTTATCCATTCAGCCCAAAGGCGAAGGGATCACTCTCTACCAGTGGGATGAGGGTTCTGTACTAACCACACACCAAGATTTTTCATCCAATGTAACCAACAAGCAGACTGCAGCCGCCAACACGCACTCAACCGGTGTAGCGGGAATGATGGTTTCAAATGGTGTGAATGCAAATAGTACAGGTACTGCAAAAAACGCAAAACTCATTACCTATGATTTTGATGATGATCTAACAGAAATTGCCTTGGTTTCTTCTCAGAATCCATCAGGTATGCTCTCCAATCACTCTTATGGGCTTTATGGTGGCTGGGAATATAACTCAGATCCCACTTACTATAAGGGTATAGGTTGGTACTGGTATGGAGATACGAGCTATTCTGAAACCGAAGACGGAACTTTTGGATATTATTCTGTTGTAGACCAGTCTACCGATAAAATCTTATATAGTGCTCCCTTCCATACCTTTATACAAGCTGTTGGAAATCCTAGGAATGATAACTACACCAAAGGAAGCAAACACTATTATTTTAAGCCTGTAAAGGATGCGCAAGGAAATATAACCTCCTTTGAAGCCATAGAATCTTATGCGATAAGAAACCTAGACTGCGAAAGCGGTTACGACTGTGTAGGCTGGTCTTCTACCCACAAAAATGGAATACAAGTAGGATCTATCGATAATTTTAGTGGTTCTTTTGATGCTTCTAAAGTAAAATTAAGTTCGTATTCTGCCATTGGACCCACGGATGATGGTCGAATCAAACCCGATTTAGTTGCAGTGGGTCAGGGCGTTACCATTCCTTACGCTACAGGGAATACGAACTACGCAACAGCAAGTGGAACTTCTTTTTCATCTCCCCTTGTAACGGGTGGTGTAGGGCTTTTGCAACAGGTACATAAAAATAAAAATGGGGCATTTATGACCTCCGATATGGTAAAGGCACTTATCTGTCATTCTGCGCATGATGTGGGAAATATTGGCCCTGATTATCAGTTTGGATTTGGTGTTTTTAATGCCTACTTAGCGGCGCAAATCATCGAAAACAAATCCCAAAACGCCTTTGTTTTGAGAAACAATAGTTTTGCTCAAAATTCTGTATACACCAAAGAATTTTACATCATTGACGCTAGTGCCCCGCTAAAAGCTACCCTGGCTTGGATTGATCCAGCCCTAGAAACTCTGCCCGACTATAGCGTTAACAACCGCAGCAAAATCTTGATAAACGATTTGGACATTCGCATCAAAGACGAGGATGGCGTGGTTATTTCTCCCTGGGTCTTAGATGTCAATAATCCTTCGAATCCTGCAACAACTGGAGACAATAACACAGACAACATCGAGCAAATTGTACTGAATAGCCCCAAAACATACAAAAAATATACGGTGGAGATTCGTTCTAAAAAAGGAACATCAACCAATCAGAGTTTTGCTCTTGTTTTAACTGCTGGTAAAATTTGCGAAAGTCTAGAAAAATCGAGCCAAAGCCAAGAAATTGATTACTGCCAAGGCGAAACACTCACCCTAAATGGAGAAGCGGGATATACCAGTTACCTTTGGAAAGATAGCAGTGGAAATACTGTTGCTACCACCCAAAATTATTCTGCCAACAAAAAAGACACCTATACCCTAATTCAGACCAAAGATTGTATCCAAAAGAGCCTTGTATTTGTGCTTGGTAATTTTAAGGATACTGACTCTGATGGAATCAATGACAAATGCGACAACTGTGTAAATCATGCCAATTCCGACCAAAAAGACACCGATTCAGATGGCAAGGGAGATGTTTGTGATTTGCCTGATGACAGCGATGCAGATGGCATTTTAGACAACGTAGACAACTGCATCAATGTCTACAATCCTCTTCAAGAAGATGCAGACAACAATGGGATTGGAGATGCCTGTGACCTTGACACAGACAAAGATGGAATCATCGACTTCTTTGACAACTGTAAAAACACAGCAAACCCAGATCAAAAAGACAGCGATGGAGACAAAATTGGAGATGCTTGCGAGCTGGCGATAAACCCTAATGACATTTCTATTACTTCTACCAACGAAAGCTGTGGCAACAAAAATGGATCTATAAGCATTTCTTCTTTGGATGCTGGGCAAAATTATACCTTAAAAATTAACAATGTAGACTATCCTACTTTTACCGGTCAAACCAAAGTTGAAGGACTTGCAGCCGGCGGATATAATCTTTGCCTAAAAAAGGTAGGTACGCTTTTAGAGACCTGTATTAATCATACTATTCAAAGCGATGCGACGATGCGTGTTACAGACAGCCAACCAGCTCCAAACAAAGTAACCTTAAGTTTAGAGGGTGCCAACAACTATACAATTGTGTTTAACCAAGAGACCATAACAACCAGCCAAAGCAGCTATGATTTAACCCTAAAACCAGGTCTTAACACTTTGAAGGTAACTGGAGACGACGTCTGCAAAACTGTTTTTGAAAAGCAGTATACTTTGGTGTTAGAAGATAAGATTTTCCCCAATCCAAGCAAAGATGGACTTGTAACTATAGTATTCAATGCCAATCAATTTGCAGAGGTTTCAGCTTTTGATGCTTCTGGAAAACTCATCAGAACCAACCGTTTTGAAAATCCAAATTACACAGTGAAATTAGATTATTCTTCTTTTCCATCTGGGGTGTATTTCATTCAACTAAAAACCGAAAACACCAACACCACCTTTAAGCTCTTAATTCAGTAAACAGATAATCTTTTCCATAAAATAAATAACCTTAATCTGATTCGGATTAAGGTTATTTTATTTCTACACAATACTCTCTTACTAGAAGCCTATTTTTTCTATTTATTATTTAGAAAATTGTTTCTTTTCTAGCTCTTTTGCTAGCTTTAATAGTTCATTGGTAGTTTTCCAATTTCTGGTTGTAGCAATAACTTGTAATTTTGATTCCAAAAGGTTGTTGGTCAATTTTGTTTTCCCATAACCATTTGGACAATGTAAGTAAACCGCATGGTTAGAAAATGATATTTCTTCACCAACCTGTTTTTTTTGTTCAATCACACTGAAATTGTCAGTCTGAGGTTTTGAAGAAAGAAATGTTATCTGAAAATAAGTGGGATTTCTTTCAGGAGAATTGATAAATGGATTGTTTTCAACAATATGAAGTAGATTTTCAATTGTTAAGACAACAACTGAAACGTCGAAACCAAAATCATTTTCAATCTGTCGCGAAATTTTTTGTTCTATTTCTTTCGGATCAACTTTGATCCAAGAAAAAACAACATTTCCACTTTGAAGATATGTCTTTATATTTTTAAAACCTAGCATTTCAAATGACTTTGCAAGAGCTTCCATTTTGATAAGCTTATGCCCACTTACGTTAATTCCTCTTAACAATGATATGTAAGTTGTCATTTGATTTTTATTTCTTTCCGTGCTTTATTGGGTTGCCCACAATTATCAAGCATTGGAAAAATTTCTCAAGGTTATTGTGTCGCTACCATTTTTTCTGGATAAGAAACAATCAAAAAGTCTTTGGTAACAGGAGGTGTATAATACACAGATCCAAAAAGTATTTTAAACCAATGTTTGGGTGAATTGTGTTTGAGCTCGTAAAATATGGTAGCAAAACCACTCAAATATAGTCTGAGTGGATTCATGATGATTTTGGGTTGATTGGTAAGTCCAACAGGAGGAATTTCAGGATCCGGTTTTTTGTAAGTTCCAAAAACTCTATCCCAGAAAAGAAATCCAAGGTTTGCCAAATTCACAATCTCTTCCCCTTCTCGGGCTGAATGGTGTGCCAGATGGAATGGGCCAGAACCAAACATATGGAAAAGTTGGTATAAGAATTTGTTTTTGAAAGCCACATGATAAAACGGATTGGAGTGGCTGAATTTCTCTAAAATAAAAACGACTACGTGCAAACATACAAGTCCATCCAAAATAGGCTCTATGTATACAAGTTTGGAAATGGCCAGTTTTAAGAAAAAAGAGGGCAATAAGAAAATAAATGCAAAAGCAAAAACAGGCCCAGCACCAAAGGGATGCAAATATTCAGGTGTATGGTGAGAGCGGTGAATGGTAAGCCAAAGTACTCTTGACCAGTGGATGGAATAATGGAAAATATAAACTGGCAAGTCTGCCAGTATGATGGTTACAAGAAATGCAATGGGAAATGGCAAATGGATGAGTGTTGGAATACTGGCAAAAGTGCTATTGTACCAATCAATTAATCCTTGAAAAACATGCCCTTCTTTTGGCAAAGAAACAAAATTGAAAATATCAAAAGGTTTTCCTATATATACTCCCACTGCATATTGTATTAACAAAAGAAATACAAAAGTTACTGCCAAATCCAAAACGATGGTCAGAAAATGGGGAACGACGATTTGTCTAAGTTTTTCTGTACCAATGGTCTTCGCCGCTCTTCTTTCCACAAATTGTACAAACCAGTAAAGATACACCACAAGAATCGAAGCTATGATTAATGCACCCAAAGGTATTCCTTTAACTTTTTGCCCAAAAAAGGCAAGAGATGGGTACTGGGCAACCCATTTTTCAAAATAGGTAAAAAATGTCTCTGGCCAAGGCATAAGCATTCCTTCGATCATGATGTAAGTAGCCATCAATATCCAAACATATTTGAAGTTTGGATATTTGTAATCGGAAAAATCTGCGTTCCAAAGTTTTTTTAACATGACATAATTTGTTGTGGATTCTACAAGTTCAAATTTAGTGTTTTTTTTTTATTTTTCTGACTTTTGGCAATAAGTCATCTAGATTGGTTGCTTGAATTCTGAGAAAATCACCAGGTTTTTGTAAAAGAAAAAATATTACCTACTAATTTGGTAGAAATACTAGGTTTATGTATGTTTGTAGATATAAAAATTATAAAACAATTTAAATTGTAAACCAAAAAATCATAATATATGGCACTTAGATTAGGAGATACAGCACCAGACTTCGTAGCAGAGACTAGCGAAGGAAAAAAAAGTTTCTATGAATATTTGGGAGACAGCTGGGGGATTTTGTTTTCTCACCCTGCAGATTTTACCCCTGTTTGTACTACCGAATTGGGAACGGTAGCCAAACTCAAACCCGAGTTTGAAAAAAGAAATGTAAAAGTCATTGCCTTGAGTGTAGACCCTGTGGATTCTCATATCGAATGGATCAAAGACATCAACGAAACCCAAAGCACCACTGTGAATTTCCCCATTATTGCAGATCCCAACTTTGAGGTTTCCAAATTGTACGATTTTGTTCACCCCAACGCATCGGACAAATTTACCGTTCGCTCTGTGGTGGTGATAGATCCAGACAAAAAAATCAAACTCATCATTACCTATCCAGCATCTACGGGAAGAAATTTCGATGAATTGCTTCGTGTGGTAGATTCTTTGCAACTCACCGCCAATTATAGCGTTGCGACTCCTGCAAACTGGAAACATGGGGAAGATGTAGTGGTAGCACCAGCCATCAAAACAGAGGACATTCCAGCCAAATTCCCCAAAGGGTTTAAGGAAATCAAACCTTATTTGAGAACCACTCCTCAGCCGAATTTGTGATGCTTCCTTTTGATTCTGAAGGTTTCTTCAAAAAAAAAAATCTATTCTTTTTTGAATAGATTTTTTTTTGATTTGTTTGAAAGACCAGACAGAAAATTAGTCCATAAATTTAAAACTATCTGATTTTAACGTTTAAATAAAACCCAGGATCAACTTTTAGGCTTTTTAGTTTGGTTTTGTCCAAGCTCAATTCGGCTGTTTGGGTTGATGCAGTAATCCAAACAGGAGTCATGCCTTTTTCAAAAATTAAAGAAATGGGCATCACCAAAGATTCGTTGCAGTTCTTAAGTTGATATTTGATGCCTGATTTGGTTTTTTGAATGTCTAAAATCGGAATCTTTTCACTTCTAAGATACTGATCGAAAATAAGCGACAAATCTGCCTTAGGTGTTTTTTGTTTGAGATAATCTTCAATCTGCTTTCCTGTTACTGTCTGTTGATAGAACTCTTTCTGAATCCCCATTAAGGTTTGTCTCCAGCTTTCTTGGGTATGATACTTAGAAATCATGTGCAGCAAGTTGGCACCTTTAGAATACATGTCAGAGGAACCTTCAATACCCAGTCCATATTTTCCAATGATAGGAGCATCGTTTCTGATGTTTTCTCTGAGTCCCAAAATATAATCTTCCCCAGATTTGGCATCTAGGTGGTAGCTAACAAAAAGTGCCTCGCTATAACAAGCAAATGCTTCGTGCACCCAAAGATCTGCAACATCTTTCACACTCACAGAGTTTCCCCACCATTCATGGGCGGTTTCATGTACAATGATGTAGTCAAAGAGCATTCCAAGCCCCGTGCCCGAGATATCTCCCCCTAAATACCCTTTGAGAAAATGGTTTCCATAAGCAATCCCACTTTGATGCTCCATGCCCAAAAAAGGAGTTTGAATGAGTTTAAAACCATCTTGGTAGAATGGATATGGCCCAAACCAATATTCAAATGCGTCTAAGGTTTTTTTCACATCCGAGAAATGCGTGACAGATTTGTCTAAGTCTTCTGCAATTACATAGTAAGACAAATCTAGTTCTCCGTTTAGTCCATTGTACTTCTGTTTCCAGTTTTGATATCTACCTGCATTCAAACTAATGTTGTACAAATTTATCGGTGACTTCACCTGCCAAGTATAACTAGATTTTTTCTCCCCTTCTTCTCGTTGAATGAGTTGACCATTTGAGACTCCTACCAAATTGCTGGGTGTGGTAATTTTTAAGGTCATTCCATTTTGAGGTTCATCGGTGGGATGATCTTTCCCTGGCCACCAAAGGCTTGATCCTTCTCCTTGACAACTGGTGGATACAAAAGTAGCACCCGTTCTGTCTCTGGCCCAGGTAAAACCTCCTTCCCAGGGTGCTTTTGGAGCTACTTTAGGAATTCCCTGAAAATAAACCACAAGTTTTGAGTCTTTAGATACATTTTTCACCTCAACCAAATAGCTATCAGGCTCTTGGGTGAATTTTAACGAATTGCCTTCTCCATCTGTAATTTTTGTGATTTCCATTGGCGTTTGCAAATCAATTTGCATGATACCTGTATTTTCTACCCCAGGGAGAACCGCATAAGAAATAGTGTTTTTGCCCACTATTTTTCTTTGATCTACCAATACTTCTATCTCTAGGGCATAATGCTGAACATCCCACCAAAGTCTATTGGAATTAAGCTCGGCCCTTGGATTTTGAGGCGCAGAAAAAAGATCTTGGGCCGAAGAAAAGCCAAAGAAAAAAACAAACCATAAAACCAAAAGATTTCGAGTTTGTAAAACGAAAAAGGGAGTAGTCTTGTGCATCACTTAGCATTTATTTTTACTAAAGATGCAAAAAAATCTGTTAAACCCCTAGCAATTTTCGGGTTTGTTCTAATCTATTCTGTGCCACAGCTCGCGCCTTTTGGCCACCCAACACCAGAGCTTCTTCTACAACGGCAGGATTATCTATATAATACCTGTATTTTTCTCTGATTGTTTCAAAAGTAGAAAGCATTTTTTCAAACAAAGCTGTTTTGGCGTGTCCATAACCATATCCACCTCTTTGATAATTGTTTTCCATCTCTAAAATTTCCTCTTGGCTTGCAATCAATCGATATAAGTTTAAAATAGGGTCATTAATATCTTTGGGTTCTTCTAGAGATTTAGAATCTGTTTGGATGCCCATGATTTGTTTCTTTAAAGCCTTTTCATCTAAAAATAAGTTGATGGTGTTGCCTTTGGATTTGCTCATTTTATGACCATCGGTTCCGGGAACCAGTTTGGCATCTTCTTGCATATAAGGTTCTGGAAGCACAAAATTCTCCCCCAATTTATGGTTAAATCTACCCGCTACGTCTCGGGTGAATTCCAAATGCTGCAACTGGTCTTTTCCAACGGGAACAAGATTGGCATCGTATAAAAGTATATCTGCCGCCATAAGCATTGGGTAAGCAAAAAGTCCAGCATTTACGTCTTCTAGACGGTCAGATTTGTCTTTGAAAGAGTGTGCCAAGCTAAGCCTAGAGTATGGAAAAAAACAAGATAGATACCAAGAGAGTTCGCATACCTCGGGTATATCGCTTTGGCGATAAAACACAGTCTGATTGGGATCTAAACCACAAGCCAGCCAAACCGCAGCAGTCTGAAAGGTATTTTCTCTAAGCTGTGCCGAATCTTTGATTTGGGTTAAAGAATGAAGGTTGGCGATAAAAAAGAAAGAATCAGGATGCTTTTTAGATAGTTCTATGGCAGGTAAAATGGCGCCCAAAACGTTTCCCAAATGAGGGATCCCGGTGCTTTGCACCCCTGTGAGTATTCTAGACATGAATGTTTTTAAAAGCTTTTTTCTGGTTCAACAACAACAAAACAACCCCAATGCTAATGGAGGCGTCTGCCAGATTGAAAATATAATCAAACAGTCCAATGGTTTTTCCACCCAAAAAAGGCAAAAAGCTTGGAAGGGTAAAGTTAAGTCCTTCAAAGGTAAAAGAGAACATATCTACCACCACCCCTGCAAACCAAGTTGAATAACCGGAAAAATCTAATTTAGAAACCCCCGGGTAACTTCTCTCCCACTGTCCCAAATCGAAGTTATAGACAATTCCTGTATCAAAAAGCACCCCATAAAAAATGCTATCAATTAGGTTTCCCACAGCACCTGCAAAAATCAGCGACATAGGAATTACAAACCAGTTAGAATTGTTTCGCTTTAAAGAAGAATTGATCCAAAAACCGATAAAAGCAATTAGACCTAATCTTAAAATGGTCAGAATTATTTTGCCTGCATAACCGCCCATCTGAAAACCATAGGCCATACCTGGATTTTCTACAAACGTAATTTTAAACCAATCGAAGATTTCCTTAGATTGATAATACTCAAAATGGGTTTTAACATAGATTTTAATGGCCTGATCTAAAACGATAATCAGCAGGCTTAAAAAAAAAACTTTCCTCATTCTTTTATTTTTGCATCTGCTTTGCTTCCATGCTTAAGGTTGCATGAGGAACCAATTTCAGACGTTCTTTGTCTATCAGTTTCCCTGTAACGCGGCAAATACCATAGGTCTTGTTTTCAACTCGAATCAGGGCGTTTTTAAGGTCTCTAATAAATTTTTGTTGTCTTGCCGCTAGCTGCGCATTTTGTTCTTTGCTCATGGTTACAGAACCTTCTTCAAAGGCTTTGAAAGTAGGAGAAGTATCATCTGTACCATTGGTTTTGTCATTCATAAACGCTTCATTTAAAAGCGCATAATCTCTTTCGGCATTGATTTTTTTCTCGAGAATTATCTCTTTAAATTCAGCCAAATCTTTATCAGAGTATCGTAGAGTGTTTTCCATAGTTAACTTTTTTCAATTTCAATTTTAATCTCTAAAGCATCTAATTCAATAATAGTGCCATTTTCTATATGGTTTTCAAATTGAATTTGGTCCGCCAAAGTTTCGCCGCAAATATAGTCATAATTAGACATTACAGCTTGAGTTAATTGATTGTGATCCTGAATTTTAACATTTATTCGATCGGTAAGCAAAAAGTCCTTGTCTTTTCTAAGATTCTGGATTCGATTTACAAGCTCTCTGGCCATTCCTTCTTCGATGAGCTCTTTGTTGAGTGAGATGTCAAGGGCAACGGTTAGATTTCCTTCTTGCATCACCAAACAACCTGGAATATCCTTGGTAATAATTTCAACCTGATCTTTTTCTAGGTCTATTTTCTGCCCCATAAGATCCAAAGAAAGTACTCCTTTTTCTTCAAGAGAAAGAATCTGATCCGATGTAAGTGCTAAAATGGCAGCAGCCACCTCTTTCATCTGACTACCAAACTTTGGCCCAAGGGCTTTAAAATTGGGTTTTACCTCTTTTACAAGCAGACTTGAAGCCTCTTTGGCATCCAAAATTTCTACCTCTTTCACATTTACCTCAGCCTTCAAAAGATCTGAGATGTTCGCAAGATGATCTTGCATTTTTGCATTTAAAACTGGAACCATAATTTTCTTTAATGGCTGACGAACCTTCAAATTCTCTTTCTTTCGAAGGGAGAAAACCATGGAAGTAATTTTTTGCGCGATGGTGGTTCTTTCTTGTAAATCTTGGTTGACAAAAGAGGCATCGAATTTTGGAAAATCGCAAAGATGTACCGAAGAAAAAGCCTCCTTCTGGCTTATACCATTTAGGTCTTGATACAATCTATCACAGAAAAAGGGCGCAATAGGGCTTGCCAGTTTTGCGATGGTTTTAAGACAAGTGTAAAGGGTTTGATAGGCCGCAATTTTGTCATCGGTGTAGCTTCCTTTCCAAAATCTTCTTCTGGAAAGCCTAACATACCAGTTGCTCAAATTGTCTTGAACATAATCTGAAATGGCTCGAGCAGCTCTGGTAGGTTCGTACTGGGAATAGAACGTATCTACTTCCTGGGTAAGGGTATGCAACTCAGAGAGAATCCATCTGTCGAGTTCATCTCTTTTCTCAAGTGGAATTTCTTCTTCTTTGTAGGTAAATCCATCTACATTGGCATACAAGGCAAAGAAAGAATAGGTGTTGTAAAGAGTTCCGAAGAATTTTCGTTTTACCTCATCAATTCCCTCCACATCAAACTTAAGATTTTCCCAAGGCTGGGCATTGGAAATCATGTACAAACGGGTAGCATCGGGACCATACTTGGCAAGGGTTTCAAATGGATCGATGGCATTGCCTAGCCTTTTGGACATTTTCTGACCATTTTTGTCTAAAACAAGTCCATTGGAAACCACATTTTTGTAAGCTACCTGATTAAATATCAAACTCGAAATGGCATGAAGGGTATAAAACCAACCTCTTGTTTGGTCTACTCCTTCGGCGATAAAATCTGCGGGATAACTCTTCTGATTGTCTATGAGCTCTTTGTTTTCGAAGGGATAATGCCACTGTGCGTATGGCATAGCACCAGAGTCGAACCATACATCGCACAAATCAGGGTCGCGGTACATAGGTTTTCCAGAGGCAGAAACCAAGACCATTTGATCAACGTAATTTTTGTGTAAATCGATTTGGGCATAATTTTCTTCTGACATGTCATCTGGATTAAAACCAGAAAGTGGATTGCTTTTCATCAGCCCTGCCAAAACAGCTTTCTGACATTCTTCCTTAAGCTGTTTTACCGAAGAGATGCAGATTTGCTCTGTTTTGTCTTCACTTGACCAAATGGGAATTGGAATTCCCCAAAATCTAGATCTAGATAAATTCCAATCGTTGGCGTTTTCGAGCCATTTTCCAAATCGACCGGTTCCTGTAGAACTTGGCTTCCAACCGATGGTCTGGTTAAGGGCCACCATCTCTTCTCTTTTCTCAGATACTTTGATAAACCAAGAATCTAAAGGATAGTACAAGATGGGTTTGTCGGTTCTCCAGCAATGTGGATAATTGTGGACATATTTTTCAACCTTAAAGGCTCTATTTTCGGTCTTTAGCTGAATCGCAATTTGTACATCCGCAGATTTTTCGGGCGCCTCTGAATCTAAATAATACTCATTTTTCACATACATGCCAGCATATGGCCCAACTTCGGGTCGAAATCTTCCCTGTAAATCTACCAGTGGAACAGGATTCCCATTTTCATCCAAAACCAGAAGCCCCGGAACACCGGCATCTTTGGCCACCTTGGCATCATCTGCTCCAAAGGTTGGCGCGGTGTGCACAATTCCTGTTCCATCTTCTGTGGTTACAAAATCACCAGGAATAACCCTAAACGCATTTTGGGCATTTTCATAAGGCAGAGCAAAGGGCAAAAGCTGCTGATAGGTTAAGCCAACCAAATCTTCACCCAATACTTCGCCCAGAATAAAATAAGGGATTTTTTTGTCCTGTTTTTGATACAAGGAAAGATCCGAAAGATTTTCTACGGCAAAGTAATTTTTCGAAAACTGGTAGTTCACCAAATTTTTGGCCAATATCACATAAATAGGCTCAAAAGTATACTGATTAAAGGTAGTTACCAGCACATATTGAATCTTCGGTCCAACGGTAAGTGCAGTATTGGAAGGAAGCGTCCATGGCGTGGTTGTCCAGGCCAAAAAGAAGAAATCTCCCTGCACCTGATTCGAGTTTAGTCCAGGCAAATGATCCAAAGATTCATTGATCTTAAACTGAGCGACCACTGTGGTATCGGTTACATCTCGGTAACAACCTGGCTGATTGATTTCGGCCGAGGAAAGACCCGTTCCTGCTTTGGGAGAATAGGGCTGAATGGTATAACCTTTGTACATGAGCCCTTTTTGGTAAAGCTCAGACAAAAGCCACCAAACAGACTCCATGTATTTGGGTTTGTAAGTAATATACGGATCTTCCATGTCTACCCAATAACCCATTTTTTGAGTAAGATTGTTCCAAACATCGGTATAACGCATCACTGCATCCATACAAGCTTTGTTGTATTCTTCTACCGATATCTTTACCCCAATGTCTTCTTTGGTAATTCCTAACTCCTTCTCTACACCGAGTTCTACAGGTAGCCCATGGGTATCCCAACCCGCTTTTCTTCTTACTTGTTTTCCTTTTAGGGTTTGGTATCTACAAAAGATATCTTTGATGGTTCTTCCCATCACATGGTGAATCCCTGGCATTCCATTGGCCGAAGGAGGTCCTTCAAAGAAAACAAAACTGGGATTTCCTTCTCTTGTAGAAATACTTTTTTCAAAGATTTTTTCCTCTTGCCAAAATTCGAGCATCATGGCCCCTACTTGGACCAAATCTAATTGATTGTATTCTTTGAATGAGCTGGACATGATTTAAATTTTAGCTTTCAATGTTTCAAAAAGTAAATGAGTGCGAATATACACAAATGTAAAGAAACCAAAAAACCCAAGGTTAGGTGGTTTTTTATATATTTATTAAATTTTTAAAACCAACTCCCATGAAAATCTACCAAGTCGATGCCTTTGCTAATGAACTTTTCAAAGGAAATTCCGCTGCGGTTGTACCGCTCTCCTCTTGGCTTTCTGAGCAAGATTTGCAGAACATCGCCATGGAGAACAACCTTTCTGAAACCGCATTTTTTGTTCCCACCCAAACTGGTTTTCACCTTAGATGGTTTACCCCAACTGTGGAAGTTCCCCTCTGTGGTCATGCGACTTTTAAAGCTCCAAATCTCCCCCACAAGAGGATTTGAATCCGAGAGTTTTTTGTGTTTCTTGGTAGAAAATGAATCTGAAATACAGAGCTATTCCCCCGATTTTGAAAAAATCAAAACACTGGAAAAAGCCGTGATTCTTTCGGCAAAATCTTCCAACCAAGATTTGGATTTCGTCTCCCGATTCTTTGCCCCCAATTCAGGTATCAACGAAGACCCCGTAACGGGTTCTGCCCATTGTTTGCTCACCCCCGTTTGGAGCGAAATTCTCCAAAAAGACCATTTTAGAGCCAAACAAATCTCCCAAAGAGGCGGAATTCTAGAGTTGATTCTCCACAAAGACAGCCAAATTGTTGAGATTCTGGGTGAAGCCAAAACCTATATGGAAGGAGAGATTTTTTGGAAGTAACTGGCCAAAACAAAAATCTTGTTTACTTCAACCCCTTTTTTTCCAACCCTTCCAAATAGGCCTTTTTCACTACTTGAGAGGTTTGATGATTGCCCGTAGGTGACCATCCTGGGGGCATGACCAAATAAAGCAGAGCTGCTTTCAGGCTTGGTGCATTAAAAACGTCCTTCATCAGTGCCCAAATTTCCCCGAAATACACATCCCAGAAATTTCCTGAATCCATGGACCTTGTTATGCCATATTCTATTTTGATGTCCTCCTGTATGGGCTGATAGGTACCAAATAACCTGTCCCAAATATTGAGCAAATTGCTATAATTTGTATCCATGTAAAGAGGGTTTCGAGCGTGGTGAACACGGTGGTCAGAGGGCGAAAGCAAGTATTTTCCCAAAAAAGGAATTTTATGAATACCCATGCGACCATCTTTGATTAAATTCTCGCCAATATGGATAAAAATACCCCAGAAACCATCTATGAAATAAGTTACCATAAAAAGCTCGGGATGAACCCCCGCAAGCAAGCAAATGAATGGACGAAGAAAATCGATATAAGGGTCTTCCAGAAAAAAATGGGCATGATTCACCGATAAATTCATGTTTTCAGGGGTATGATGCGTAGAGTGTATGCACCATAAGAGCCGAACTTTATGAGACAGAAAGTGAGCTGTGAAATGGGAAAACTCAAATACCACGTAGGCATATACGAACCAGTACCAAGTAAATGTAGTTTGAAAAAAGGCGTATTTAGGAAAAGTGGCCAAGGCAAACCCCGTAACACCTAGAGACAAAAACCTTGAAATAATTCTATTGAATATATAAATCAAAAAATTGATTTTGTACACCTTGGTATGAGGATTTTTATTTACCAGACCGACGATAAACTCTATAATCAATATCAAGGGAAACAAAGGAAAAAGAAAAGAAATTATCCCATCACTGGTGAGAAATTTGCTATAGTCACCTGATTCAATAATTTTCAGGATAGCCTCGATGCCAAAAAAGGTCATCAATTCAGAGAGAACGGTATCAATAATATTCATATGTTTAATTTGAGAACTCTAAAATTATAAAAAAAGATATAAACATCCAATACTCCTTTACTTCAACCCCTGTTTTTCCATCATTTTTAGGCCATAATCACGAATGATGGTGATGAGCTCTAACATTTCTTTTCCTTGTTCTGTGAGAGAATACTCGGTTTTGGGAGGCACCACCGCATAGACTTTTCGGTGAACGAATCCGTCGTTTTCCAGCTCCCGAAGTTGGGTGGTGAGCATTTTGTCTGAAATGTGCGGAATGTCCTTGCGAAGTTCTCCGTAACGCATAACAGTATCTTTCAGCCTCCACAAAATGGGTGCTTTCCAAGTTCCGCCTATTTGTTCCATTACCAATTGTACTGGATTGTAATAGATTTTTCCGTTGTAAATAAAATCGGGCATTTTTTTTAATGGTTAATGATTAATTGTGAATGGTTAATGAGAAATGTTATTGGTTTTTTGGATTTGATTTTGAAGACTTGAGAATGCTGGTTAAGAGTTTTAGAATTTCTGTTGCGTCCTTATTCATGCTTTCAAATTGGTCGATGGTCAAATATTCCGTTGCATATAGAAGTTCTAGCCAATAAATTGATTCATTGATTTCTTTTTGGCCGATAGACAATTTGTGAACTAAATCTGCCTTGCTTTCTGAATGTTCTGCTTCTCTGACCATAGCACCAACAGAAGTTCCACTACGCAGCAATTGTTTACTTAAAATGTATTCTTGCTTATTTTCTTTCAAAAATTGATATAGTTTCACAATTCTTATCGCAAACTCAAAACTTTTTTGTTTTACAACATTCTGCTTCATAATTCACAATTGACCATTCACAATTAACCATTTTATACACGCTTACCAAAAAGTATGTATCGCACATTTTGGTTGTACACATTGCAAATGTAGATATAGTTTTGATATTTGCTTTAAATAAATCAATAAAAAATGAAGCTTATGATGAAAACAATTTTCTCGATGTCGCTGATGGTTTTAACCACTTTAGGACTTTCAGCCCAAAACAAAAAAACAGTAAAAAACGTAAATTCTAAAAAAATGGTAACAGAAGTAAACAATTATGTACATCCACATGGAGTACCAAGCAAAGGAAAAATTTTAATGGTAGCAAGCTCACCCAGTGTAAGCAAACAAACAGGTTGGCCAATTGGTTTTTGGGCTGCAGAACTCACTCACCCACTTCGTGTATTTCAGGAGGCAGGTTATGAGGTAGAACTCGTTTCAACCCAAGGAGGAAAACTGGAAATGGACGGATATTCAAACCCTACAGATGCCAGTGGATATTCTGCTCATGATGTGATTTCACTTGGTTATATGCAGCAAAAATCTTTCAACGACATGCTGGTAAATACCAAAAAATTGACAGAAGTAGATGCCAAAAACTTCGATGCGATTTTCTTGGTAGGTGGTCAAGGCCCAATGTACACCTTCAAAGGAAACAAAGAATTGGAGAAACTTTTCGTAGCGTTTTATCTGGTTTTGCGGATGCAGAGGAGGAATTTGCAGACAAAGCAGTGGGAATGAAAATTCAACCATACAGAATTGAAGACGAAGCCAAAAAAATTGCGGGTACTACCTTCAAAGTTTCAGCTCCTTTTAGTTCTTATGCTATCGCCGATGGAAACCTAATCACTGGACAACAACAAAATTCTGGTGCTGCCGCAGCGGAGTTGGTGGTGAAAGCACTTTCTAAGTAATTATGAATGGTAAATGGTTAATTGTTAATGAACTTGAAAATAAATTTGAAATGAAGAAAAACAAAATATTTTGGGTATTGGTATTCATAATTAATCATTTACCATTAACCATTTATTCGCAGTCTGTAGAAACCTACGCAGGAAACAACAGAGCAGGAGTAGATTTGATGTGGTTCAAAAAGTTCAAAAATGAAAAGCAAGAAAGCACTCCGATTTTGTTTTTCAGCAGAAACAGAGCCAGCGTAGATTATCACAATTCTCCTACGGCTTTTGGTTCTACCAATGCCATTTCGTACAATTTTGAAAACGGATTTGGATTTGTGGCTGTGGGTTCTTTTTTGAATTCAGGTTTTACCCCCAAATTGGGAGTTCAATATTTCAAACAAAAAGGAGATTTTATGTTTTTTGGATGGTTGGTAGGCGATATGGAAAAAGAAGGAAGTCTAGATTTGTTCGGATTGTTTCGCTATCAACCCAAAATAGGAGAAAATCTGAAGCTCTTTTCACAAGCCGAATTGTTTCCCGTTTACTCTCCCAGTTCTGAAGCTTGGAATTTGACCGAAAGACTCAGATTGGGACTCAAATACCAAGATTTTGCGGGTGGATTGATGGCAGATTTCAATCAAATCGGAAAGAATTCTTTTCAATCAACCCAAAATATTGGCGTATTTCTCAGACACGAATTTTAAATATTATGGAGAATTGAGGAGAATTGAAAATGGAGAATTGAAAATGATTAAATAAATAATGTAGTAATTAAAGGTAGAGAAAAAACTATAGAGAATATGATGTCAAAATTCTCAATTTTTAATACTTCGTTTTTCATTATCTATTTTCACTTAGTTCGAAGTCAAAATTCTCAATTTTCCATTTTCAATTCTCCATTTTTAATTATCAATTAATAATCATGAAAACCATTATAATAACAGGCGGAACCACTGGAATAGGAAAAGCTTTGGTGGAATATTTTGCCAAGAAAAATTATTCTGTCATTTTCACGGGAAGAAACACCTCAATAGCCAACGAAATTCTCAGCCAACTGTCTGACTATCAATTGAAATTTTATGAAACAGATTTTTCATCCTTTGAAAGTGTAAGTTCCTCAGCAAACAAAATAAAGGACAACTACCATAATATCGATGTTCTTATCAACAATGCAGGAGTTTGGGAAATGGAATTCAAGGAGACCAAAAACGGAATTGAAACCAATTTTGCAGTGAATCACCTATCTCCTATGCTTTTTACTTTGAAATTGTTACCCAATATCAACCAAAAATCAGGGAGAATAGTCAATACCTCCTCGGGTGCACACCGCAGAAACATTTTGGATTTGGATGACATTCAATGGAGAAACAAACCCTATGATGGGGTTTCGACCTACTCCCAATCCAAATTGTGCAATATATTTTTCACCAATCAATTGGCTGAAAAATTGGCCGATACAGGCATTTTGGTCAATACCGTTCACCCCGGAATTGTAAAAACAGAATTGTTCAAAAACATGAACAACCCCAATTGGGTAGGAGAAAGAACATCTTTTGATGGGGCGAGAAGTGCCATTTTTGCATCAGAAGACAACACTTTGGTCAACCAATCCAAACTTTATATCTATTTGGAAAATCTAGATGAAAACATCACAGACATGGCCAAAGACTTGAACCTTTCTAAAAAGGTTTGGGACATTAGCCTGAATTACATAAAAGCATATTTATTCAATTGAGAATGGAGAATGGAAAATGCAAAATTCTCAATTTTTAATATTTTGTTTTTCATTATCTAATTTCATTTAGTTCAAAGTCAAAATTATCAATTCTCCATTTTCAATTATCAATTATTAATTATCATGAAAATAGCAATTATCGGAACAGGAAACGTAGGTGGTGCTTTGGCTACAAAGTGGGCAAAGGCAGGACACCAAATCTTTTTGGGAGTTCAAGATACAGAGAACTTCAAAGGAAAGGAACTTTTAAACAATCCCAATACCAGCGTACAATCCGTAACAGAAGCGGTACAAAAAGCAGAGGTAATTCTTCTGGCAACTCCCGCAAAATTTACCATAGAAGTAACCCAATCTTTGGGTGATACAAGTGGTAAGATTATCATTGATGCGATGAACATCGTGATGAATCAAGGTCCAGTTGGTTTCAAAACCACTACTGATGCCATTTTGGCTCATACCCAAAGCCAAGATGTGGTAAAATGTTTCAATACCACAGGTTTTAACAATATGGTCAATCCACTGTATGATGGAAGCCCAATTGATATGTTTGTGGCTGGCGACAGCGAAAAAGGAAAACAAATCGCCACACAATTGGCGTTGGACTGCGGATTTGCTCATTGTTATAATGTAGGCGGAAACGACAAATTTTTTCTCATGGAACAATACGCTTGGTTCTGGATAAACTTGGCTATGTTTCAAGGAAACGGCAGAGAAATGGGATTTAAATTATTGAAAAGATAAAACACCCACTGAAAATGCACTTTGACGAAATTTTTAAGAACAACGAAAACTGGATTGCTCAAAAATTGGAGTTGAATCCAGATTATTTTCATGATTTGTCCAAAGGGCAAAGTCCAGAGTTTTTGTATATCGGCTGTTCCGACAGTCGGGTTACGGCAGAGGATTTGATGGGTTTAAAACCTGGGGAGGTTTTTATTCACAGAAATATTGCCAATCAGGTGATTCCAACGGACAACAACGTCAATGCCGTGGTGCAATACGCTGTTGAACATCTCAAGGTAAAACACATCATCATTTGTGGTCATTACGAATGTGGTGGCGTAAAAGCCGCTCTGAATCCAAGCGACATGGGGCAACTCAACAGTTGGCTGCAAACTTTAAGGGATGTAAGGCGATTGCACAAAAAAGAATTGGAAAAGATTCAAGACCCACAAAAATTGTTTGACCGTTTGGTAGAACTCAATGTGAGAGAACAATGTATGAACATCATCAAAATTGACCATGTTCAGAAAAGTTGGTACAAAACAGGATTTCCTCAAATTCACGGTTGGGTGTTTGATGTTCGAACTGGAAAACTGATTGATTTGGGTCTGAACATGGAACAAGAATTTATGGAAGTAAGAGACATCTATGACCTAAAACCCTTAGACAAAAAATGATAGTAAAAAGCAATTTTGACCTCAAAAAAGTGTTTTGGAACATCCGTTTTGAAACCCTAAGCACCCTACTGGTAGCCATCGCCATCTATGCCTTGCACAAATGCAATATCATAGAAATTGCCCTGCCATTCTCCATTGCGGGAATTTTGGGTTCTGCACTGGCCATTTTTATCGCCTTTCGAAACCAAAGCAGTTATGCCCGTTGGTGGGAAGCCCGTACCATTTGGGGTGGCATCATCAACAACAGCCGAATTTTTGCCCGTCAAATCATAGCCAATACAGACAATGCTGTGGCCATAGGTAAAACAAGCCAAGGGGATGCCAATGCCTTCAAAAAAGAAATGATTGACAGACAAATCGCCTTTGCCCATAGCCTCAGATTGCACCTAAGAAGGCAAAACCAGTTGGAAGAATTTCAGCATTTGCTTTCAGACAAAGAGTTTGACGAGCTCAAAGAAAAGCAGAATCGTCCCAATGTGCTGCTTCATATCCAAGGAGTCCGAATCAAACAAGCCATGCAAGTGGAAATGCTGGGAGCCTTTGACAACATCAGCATGGAACCCAATTTGGCTACTTTCAGCAACTGGCAGGGTGCTTGCGAACGCATCAAAAACACGCCACTTCCGATGAATTATCAATATTTCACCAAACTTTTCCTCTATGTTTTTATCTTTGTGTTGCCCCTTTGTTTGATTGGCGATTTTGAAAAACTAATAATTGATAATTGATAATTGATAATTGATAATTGATAATTGATAATTGATAATTGATAATTGATAATTGATAATTGATAATTGATAATTGATAATTAACCATTAACAATTAAAAAAAAGAGCTTCCTGATGATTCAGAAAGCTCTTTTTTTTATTGGAAACAAACCTATGATGGTTTTTCTATCAGGAGGATTTTAGATTGCTTTTAGTTCAGCAATGGTTTTGGTTGGAGAATCAGAACCAAAGACTGAACTTCCTGCCACAAGAGCATTTGCTCCAGCTTCAATGAGTAAGGAAGCATTTTGAAGTCCCACTCCTCCATCTATTTCGATGATAATTTGGGTATTCATTTGACTGGCCATTTCTTTTAATTTTTTAATTTTCTGGTATGTATTTTCGATAAATTTTTGACCTCCAAAACCTGGATTTACGCTCATTATGAGTACCAAATCTAAATCTACCAAAATATCTTCCAACACCGAAACTGGGGTATGTGGATTTAGTGCAACTCCTGCTTTCACCCCTAGTTCTTTGATGGCCCAGACCGTTCTATGCAAATGGGTACAAGCCTCAAAGTGAACGGTTATAATTTCAGCCCCCAGATTTTTAAAAACCGAAAGATATCTATCTGGGTCAACAATCATCAAATGTACATCCAAAGGTTTTTTTGTGAGTTTGGCCATGGCTTCCACAACGGGCATACCATAAGAAATATTGGGTACAAAAACGCCATCCATGATGTCTAAGTGAAACCAATCAGCCTCAGACTGGTTGACCATTTCTAGGTCTTTTCCTAAATTGTTGAAATCTGCAGCTAAAATAGAAGGTGCGATAATCGCCATAAAAATATTCTGTAAGATTGATAAAAAGGCTAAAACTTATTTCCCGATGTAGGTCATCAGAATTTTGCTTCTTGAAGTATGCTTGAGCCTTCTGATGGCTTTTTCTTTGATTTGACGTACTCTTTCTCGGGTTAAATCAAAAGTTTCCCCAATTTCTTCTAAGGTCATAGGATGAGAACCGTTCAGACCAAAATAAAGACGAATAAGGTCTGCTTCTCTTGGGGTTAACGTTTGAAGAGATCTCTCAATTTCTACCCGAAGCGATTCCATCATGAGTTCTCGGTCTGGAGATGGAGATTCTCCTGATCGAAGTACATCATAAAGCGAAGAATCTTCTCCCTCCACAAGAGGAGCATCCATCGATACATGTCTTCCAGAATTCTTCATCGATTCTTTTACATCAGACTCAGACATTTCCAAAACCGTGGCAATTTCTAAAGCCGATGGAGCACGTTCGTGTTCTTGCTCTAGGGTTGCATAAGCCTTGTTGATTTTGTTGATCGATCCAATTTTATTCAGTGGCAAACGAACAATTCTAGACTGCTCTGCCAAAGCCTGCAAAATAGATTGACGAATCCACCAAACGGCATAAGAAATGAATTTAAAACCTCTGGTTTCATCAAATCTTTTGGCGGCTTTAATAAGTCCTAGGTTTCCTTCATTGATAAGATCCGGAAGAGAAAGCCCTTGGTTTTGATATTGTTTGGCCACAGAAACCACAAACCTAAGGTTGGCTTTGGTTAGTTTTTCTAAGGCGATTTTGTCTCCAGCTTTAATTCTTTGAGCTAGTTCTACTTCTTCTTCTGCGGTAATTAAGTCTACCTTACCAATCTCTTGCAAATATTTGTCTAATGACGCGGTTTCTCTGTTGGTAACTTGTTTGGTAATCTTAAGTTGTCTCATGTCAAGAGAACTTCCAACAGGCACACTAGAGGGTTATCAAAATTTTATGATTTCAAAGATTGCCGAAAAATCAGCTGAGGAGGTAAAAAACTGGGCACAAAAACAGTGTTACATTGGCCTTGGAAACATCTTAAACACAGCAGCAGAGCTCAAAATAGATGCTACACCCATGGAGGGCTTTTCTGCCTCGGATGTAACGTTGGCCCTTCAAAACGAATCTCTCAAAGGCTTTACTGTTTGTCTGGGAATCGCCCTTGGATATAGACACAAAGAAGACGCTACATCGGCCTACAAAAAAGTAAGAAAACCCCTTTCTGAAATTGTAGTAACCTTATAAATGATTCAACCTAACTTTTTAATTATACCTCAAACACCATGAAAAATCTAAAAACATTCTTTTTCTTTACTTTATTATTGCTGATTGGAGTTTCTGCACAAGCTCAACTTAAAAACTATCCAGCGAAATCTTCAGAACTCACTTGGGAAGGAAAAAAAGTGTCTGGAGGGCACAGCGGAACCATCAAATTGAAAAAAGGAACCTTAATTTTTAGAGGAAAGTCGATAGCTGGAGGAAATTTCACCGTAGATATGACCAGCATTAATGCCACAGATTTGCAAGGGGAAAATCAACAAAATCTCAATGCACACCTAAAAGACAAAGACTTCTTTGGGGTAAAAGAGTTTCCAGAATCTAAATTGGTTTTCAAAAAGATCAAAAAACTCTCTGATACCTCTTACCAAATTTGGTCTGATCTAACCATCAAAGGCATCACCAAACCTATTGATTTTGTTGCAACGGTAAAAAACAACACTTTTACTACCACTTTAAAAATTGATAGAACGGCCTATGGCATTCAGTTTGGCTCAGGTTCTTTCTTTTCGAACCTTGGAGACAAAACCATTGATGATGTCTTTACCCTTCAAGTTAAGTTTAGCTATTAAACCTAAAATCTTTCATAAAAAAAAGAGACAACGCCTTGTTGTCTCTTTTTTTATGTTTAGATGTGATGAAAATCAAACAGTTGGAGTCGTTGGACTTATAATATCTGGATTTGACTCTTGACCCAATACATCCCATCTTTCAAGAGGTTTTCCTTTTCTGTAGAGGTTCAAAGCTCCAAATTGCAAGAATACAAATTCACTTTGATAAGGTCTTAAGAAAATGTAATCATCCACCTTGAGGTTTTGTTTTTCATCTCCACAAGCAATGCATTGGTTTGTGCTTTCTCCATAGGCTTCACTTTTAGAAAGTCCTTTTGGGGATTCAAATTTGGCCATCCATTTTCCACCATAGGTAAAATAGGTTTTGGATGCATTGGGAGCCAAGAATTTCAAAGGTTTTGTTGCAAAATCCAAAGAAGGCAAGTTTAGCCCGTCCATGATTTTCAAAATGGGCGTAGCGATAAAACAAGCGGGTTGGAATTCTGCCAAGACATCTTTGTCAAATTGGTAGGCTTTTACAAGGCATGAAGAGGCGGAAACATCATTGATGCATCTTCCATCTTTGTGAAAAGTGATACTTGGGCTTCCTCCTCCATTCAAACACAAATCTTCTCTCCAGAATTCACTGTGGTTTTTCTTGGTATAAGCAATAAACTCTTCATATCTGGTAATGGACTTTTCATAGGTTTTCTCTGGTGCCTCCAAAAATGAAGGAACATTGGTTACATGTCCATCGTACCCCATAAATCCATTAAAAACGATGTGCTGTGGATTGGCTTTGAAAATCGCAAACAATTCATCCAATTGTTCTGGTTCTCTGATGTTGCAACGGTGCATGTTGACATCTATTTCTAAAGAAATCAACATTTTTTTGCCTATTTTTTTGCTGAGTTCTAGATATTGAACCAATCTTTCTTTGGTATCAACCAGCCATTGCAATTGGGTAGTCGGATCAAAAGATCCTTCCAAATCTTTGTAAAAAATTTCTGCAGCTTTCACTGGCATGGGTTTTCCGAGCAATATATCAGAATCTGGAACCAGCTTAGCCATATGGTTGATAAATGGCTGGTGAAACATCATGAGTTTTTTGGTGGAAGTTTTCTCCATGATGTATTTCACCAAATTGGCACTGGGAATGGATTTTACTACAATCCGATAGTCAACGGTCAAATTGGATTTCAACACTTCAATGTTTTTGTCCAAAATATCCATATCAATAATCAATGAAGGTTTGTAAGATCCTTCACTTTTGAGTTTTTCGTTCAAAGCGTGGAAATATTCGGAATAAGGCTCACCTTGTGCTCTGTTATGATACAACGTATAAGCACCCAGTCCCAGAACACCTAGAGTGGCTAAAAATTTTTTTCGATTCATTGTGTCTATTTTTGATGCTTTAAAATTAAGATTAATTATTAAAATATTCTTATAGAAAACTATAAAATAATAAAAAAATGTACTTTCAAAGAGGAATTTCGTTATTTTTACACCTAAGATTTCTTCTGAACTAAAAAATGACCCATGGACTCTTTTAACCTCATGTATTTTTTATGCACCTTTTTCCCATACTTGCTACTACCTTTGATTTTTTTACTAGGTTACTTGCTGGGAAAAGCCAACAAACCTGAAATTCAAAAACTCGACTCCGAAATTGTCTTTTGGAAAAACAAAGCCAAAGAGTTAGAGCTTAAATCTGTAAATCTTGATGCTGCCAAACAAGAAATGGTTTCTCTGGCCAAATACCGAGAACTTGAAAACAGCAGCAAAAACGAAATTGCATCTTTAAAACTAAAATTGTCTCAAAACCAGAACCAAGTTAATCAACTTAGAACCAACCTTAAGAATACTCAAGCCCAAAGCCCAAAACCTGCTTTTGAGCCAAAAAAAACATTCCAAAACCCAAAAACCCAAACGCCGAATCAACCGGAAATTTCAAGTGAAATCCAGCCAGAAATAAAGCCCGAAGAAGTGGTCCAAAACCAAGAGAATAAAAACCAAGAAACTCAAAAAGAAAACAAACCCAAACCCTCTCTTGCTAAAAAAAGCCCACAAGAATTTGATGCCAAATTGGCCCAAGAAATCTTTGGTAAAAAAATTAAGGCAGATGATCTTAAACTCATCGAAGGAATAGGTCCCAAAATTGAGCAACTCTTCAAGGAAGAAAATATCACCTCTTGGAAGATTCTCTCCAATACTCCCATTACAAAATGCCAAGAAATTTTAGACAAAGCTGGACCACGCTACAAAATGCACAACCCCAAAACTTGGCCCCTTCAAGCAAGCCTAGCGGCCGAAGGAAACTTTCAAGAGCTCAAAGCTTTACAAGACAAAATTTAATTCTAAAGCTCAATAAATACTTGTAAAACAAAGACATGTACAACAAAACAATCGGGTCTTTGTGGGTGATAATCGGCGCTTCTTGTTATGGTCTTTTGGCTACTTCTGTAAAAAAAGCGAGCCTTGAAGGATACCACATCAGCGGACTTATTTTTTTGCAATTTTTCTTTGGAATTCTCTGTTTACTTTTGATGGACAAAAAAAAACAGAAAAAAACCTCTACTTCTTCGATTAATTCTAAAGCAAAAAAAAAGCTATTACTGTTTGGAACATCGGTTGGACTCACCTCTTGTTTTTATTATCTTTCATTAAAATTCATCCCTGTTTCCACTTCCATTGTACTTTTGATGCAAACCGTATGGATGGGTGTGGCTCTTGAAATTTTTCTGCAAAGAAAAATCGAAAACCTCAAAATTTTCGGTAGTCTCATGGTGATTCTAGGTACCTTTGTGGCACTGAACGTCTTTGGTGAAAAACCCAAAATTAATTTTCCTGGATTGATTTTAGGGCTTCTCTCCAGCCTTTCTTATACCGCTACCTTGTATGCTTCAAACCAAATCGGACTGGATTTAAGCCCCATTAAAAGAAGTAAATATCTGATGTTTGGCGGTGGGATTTTAGTTCTGATTTTTTGGAATTTTAAAATCTTTACAGAAAACAACTTCTTAGACCCCCTATTTTTAGGCTATGGCTTATTTTTAGCACTATTTGGGACTATTTTTCCTCCGATTTTCTTCAACATTGGATTCCCTAAAACCGGTATCGGTCTGGGAAGTATTTTGACTTCTTTCGAAATCCCCACTTCAATTCTCGCTGCGCATATCGTTTTGCAAGAACAAGTTTTACCGGTCCAATGGCTTGGGGTAGCCATTATTTTGCTTTCTATTTTTTTGATTCAGTGGAGAAATCTAAAATCTTAGCCCCATTATTGAATTTTACTTTTAAAATACTTTTCTTTGGGACTTCCACAAACTTCACAACTATAGGTTGAGGGTAAGTCCGAAAAATTGGGCTGCAAAAATTCTGGATCAGAAAAAGTATCATAAATGGTTAAGCAAACCGAGCATTGGTCTACTATTTTTTCTTGACTATTTGTCGATTTATTGATTACAGCCAAAGGTTGATGCAAAAAAGCAGTCGAACCTGCAATTTGGGAAATAAGCACCGAACTAAGCTCTTTGAAACTTAAATTTTTTCCTTTGCAAAGATAATTTCGGGTTTTAGGATCGAAATTCTCTGCCAAATAAACATCAAACAAAAAAATTTCAAAGGAAGAAATAACCGGTTTCACCTTAATGGCAAAAGTGGTATAGGCTTCTATATTTTTATCAAAAAGTCCAAAAGTGATTCCCCAAGCTCTTACTTTGTTCTTGTAAAACACAAACACCAATTTGTCTTTAATCTTCTGGAAATAGTCTTTTTCTGGCTGATATCTCCAATTAAGTTCAAAGTACGCATGCCCGGTGGGGATTTTATTTAATGCCAAAAAAGCCTCCCACTTTTGTTGATTTTCTGGTTTGATGTTTTTAATTAAAAACGATGCCCATGGTGTTACATAGCATTCAAATATCCCTTGCTGTTCACCTGTTAAAACAAGGTTTTCTATCATCGAAATAGAGAATGTGTTTTCTGTTCTGGTAATTCCAAGCCAATAACCTTCTATGGTATGATGAAACCCATCGTAATACACGCCTTTTTGATTGGGAATTCCCTCGGGTTTAGAAAAAACCCTATACTGGTAATCGATCTTAGAATTGAAAGCCATAAGCAATTCTTCTTGGGTGATTTTTGGGATTTCACTTATCAGGGATTCAAATCTCTTGACAAAATCTGGCAAAGCATCAGAATAGATCAAAACGGGCCACAAAAACGGAGATTTGTCCCTTGACAATCCTACATACAAATACCAGAAATTTAGATATTTAGAAGCTAGAAAATTCAGCTCTTGATCAAGCAGTGGCGTAAGTTCTTGTTTGGGGTCGACCAGCCCAATTTTGAGTGAACTTTTTTGGGGCATATTTTTCAAAATGGATTGAAAAAGACTTTGACTAAGCCAAGAAGTACCTTCAAACAAAGAAACCGATGCGATGGAACTCACAAGACCGCTACCTTGGTAAAAATAAGCAATAGATTCTCGGCTTAAATATTCTTCCCATTTTGGTAAATCCTCCTTTTTTACTTTAAAAACAAAACACTGATCCAAAGACAAAACCAAGGATTCTATTTTGCTTTCTCTGGCTAATTTCAGAATTTTCTTTAAAGTTAGAAAATGTACCAAACCGCCCAAAGTTGGAATTTTAATTTGCTTCATAACCTTGATTTTTGGGCAAAATTGACATTTAAAAGTGTATCTCTGATGTTTTCTAGAGGTCTTCCAGAATTTATTAAATCTTCATAAAAGGAAAATTCCTTATTGCTACCAACAAGTATTACCCCAACCAATTGGTTTTTCTTGATGATACACTTTTTGTAGTACCCCCTAGATAAATCTACGGCTGAAATTTCTTGATATTTCCCCTTTTCTTGTTTTGGAAGCTGAACCAATCCAGCAAAACTAAGCTCTATATGTTTTGTCTGTAAAATATACGAAGAAATCGGTAAACTAATTTTAGCAGAGGGATCACCCAAAAAGACTTTAGAGAGGACTTCACCCTGCTCTTGGGATTGGTTTGGAACATTTAAAGAAAAAGATTCTAACTCTGCAATTTCTCCAAGGGCAAAAATAAAAGGATCAGAAGTTTTCAGCTGGTGGTTTACCAGAATCCCTTTCTGACATTCTATTTGAGCGTTTCTAAAAAGCGTCAGATTCGCACCGAACCCTTCGGCATAAATTACCGCTGACAAAGGAATTATTTGTCCGCTTTTAAGTTGTATACTTTGAAAAGTCTCTTCACCCAAATAAGCAACTACCTCATCCCCTAGATGCATGTTTAAGCCTTTTTCTTGAAATTTCTGGTACAAAAGCTCAGAAGCTGTTGAATCTATTTGCCCTGAGAGAATTCTATCTGAGAGTTGAACCAAATGGACTGGACAATCTTTCTCTAAAAAATAATCAGCAATTTCTATCCCAAGAAAGCCACCTCCAATAATCACAATGGGCTGTTTTTTTTCGATGCTTTCCTTAAGATAATTTAGTTTTGATTCTGAAAACTGAGTGATGAAATTTATCTTATCCAAAGGAACGTCACTACCAACGCTTAACTGATT
Source organism: Flavobacteriaceae bacterium (assembly GCA_004359435.1). Lineage (GTDB taxonomy): Bacteria > Bacteroidota > Bacteroidia > Flavobacteriales > Weeksellaceae > PTET01. The sequence continues at coordinate 803,865 of PTET01000001.1, read as the reverse complement.
TGGCGAGTTTACCACAAGCAGATCGTACTTGTATTTTTCGCCCTTTTGGTCTAGTAAATATTTTTGTTCAGGGTTTATTTCTACAATTTGTATGTCCAGATGAAACTTTGCCCCTAGAATTTCCCATGCAGAAAAATCTACTTCTAAGTTTTTGTTTCCCAACAAGAGATCTGGCAATTGCGTAAGGCTTTGGAAATTTTCTATTGGAAAAATTTCAATTGTACTTTTTTTATTTTCAGAGGCATATACTTTCAAAAACGATTTTGCGGCACTTCCAAAACCAAGAACAAGTATTTTAAAAGCCTCGGGTTGAAACAAAGAAACCTCAACAGGCGTATATTTGTATTGGGGTTGATAACTGTTATATTCTAAAGCAGAGGATGTTAAATTATTGGTTCTTGCAAGGTCTGAATAACCAGATGGATTGGAATTCAGATCCATGCAAACAAGACCTGGTTTTGTGTTTTCGCTCACCCATGCTTTTACCCTACAATTGGCTCTTATATTGGAAACCTCTACCAAATCTCCAGATTTAATTCCTCTTATTTCTGCATCAATAGGATGTATCTCCAATAGGGGTTCTTTTAAACCCAAAGTAGATGTGGTTAGTATAAGTGGATAGTTTTCGCTTGGTTTTTCCCCTACAATTTTAGGGTCAATGTCAAAAAAATTGGCTTTTTTGGCAGGAGCTTCTTTATTTTCAAAAAATCCAACTAGATCTAAGAATTGTGGTTTTTCTTTCAAAACCTGATGATTCAACAATAATTCTTTCCCATCTATAAGCTGAGACAAAGCGATGTGCTCCTGATAAATTTTATCATAACTAGAAAAAGCAAATGCCCTTTTGAAACCCATTTTTTGTGCGAATTCAGAAATGATTTGAGCATCAGAAAGGGACAAACCAGGGGGATCCAATACTTTAGGATTTAGGGAAACCAAACCTGTTTGACTGGTATAAACTCCCTCTTTTTCCATCGCTTTACTACTTGGAAGTATCAAATCTGCAAATGCCAAGGCGTTGTTCTCTTGACATGAATCTTGTACAATAACAAATTTGGCTTTTTTAAGAGCGGCCTCTACTTTTCTAGAATCGGGAAGACTCTCTAGTGGATTCGTACCCATTATCCAAATGGCTTTTATACTTCCATCCAAAAGACCATCAAACATTTCAACTGCCGTTTTTCCTCTACAGGTAGAAAGTTCTTGGGTCTGCCAAAACGCTTCGAGTTTAGGTTTGAAAGAAAGATCTTCTATGGGGATTCTTCCTACAAATTTTCCAGGATCAACCCCTACTTCTAGTACTCCTCTATGATTTGTAATGCTAGATAGAAAAGCAACCTGGTTATTTCTACTGTTTATTTGGCCTTTTAGCATAGATAAATTTAGTAGAGACAATACTTTGCTCTGACTCATTGGGCTTTGGGTAATACCTAATCCATAAAGATTTAGAAAACTTTTCGCCCCTCCTATCCAACTTGCCGCTTTTTGAATGTCCTCTGTGGAGATTTTACAAATGCTAGAAATTTCACTCAAACTATAAAGATTTGCAGCCTTTTGAAAATCTGCAAAACCTTCCGTCTGTGTTTCTATGTACTTCTTATCAAAATTTTTCTTTTCGATGATAATCTGCGCAAGGGCAAAAAAAAGATAAGTATCACTTGCTATCTGTGGTCTTAGGTGTAAATCACAGAGCTGAGTGGTCTTTGTAATTCTAGGATCAACCGCTATGATTTTTAGATTCGGATTGACTTTTTTTGCCAACAAAATTTTATCCATCAAAACAGGCTGACTTAAAGCCAAATTGCTTCCAGAGAGTAAAATAACATCTGTAAATTCTAAAATAGACAAATCTAAAATTGGAGAACCAGTCCCATACGTGCGTTCAAATGCTTCTTCAGAAGAAGAACCAACCAAACGGGTATCAGTATCTATATGATTGGTTTTGATAAATCCTTTGGCAAGTTTGTTCACCCAATAAAGTTCTTCGGTGGATAACTTCCCTGAAACATAAAATCCAACTGAATCGGCTCCGTAATTGTTCATAATCCCTTTGAACACTCCCGCAGCTCTGGTTAATGCAGTCTCCCATGAAACAGACTCTAAGGGAGCGTTTTTGTTCCACCTCATTTGAGGATGGGTCAGTCGACTTTTATCGTCCATCAGCCGATTATGCAAGGTTGTGCCTTTTTCGCAAAGTAGTCCACCGCTAAATGGATGATTAAAGTCCGCATCTAGCCTTATCTCTTGTCCTGAGTATACAGGTTTAGTTTTAACTCCACATCCTAGAGAACAATCCAGACAAAAAGAAGCTAGCTCATTTTTCATCTGATCTCCTATCCAATAATGCCTAAATCTCTAGCTTTTTTAAGCAGATCTACAATGTTAGCCGCCTGCAATTTTTTCATCATATTGAAGCGATGAACCTCAATGGTTCTGATGCTTAAATTTTTGTCTAAAGAGATTTCTTTGTTGGTGAGCCCCTGATTAATAAGTCCCAAAATTTCGGTTTCTCTTTTGGAAAGAACATTTTGTGAAACCTCTGGTTTTTGGGTTTTGGTCATAAGATAATTTTCTGCCATCGTATTTGATACAGGAGTGCTGTAATACCTTTTTCCTTGATAAACAGTCTGAATGGCCTTGTAGATTTCTTCGGACTCACTTTCTTTGAGCAAATATCCCATGGCTCCTTTTTCTATACTTTCTAAAATATACTGGGCATCATCGTGCATAGAAAGCATTAGACAGTTCACTTTGGGATAGTTTTTTTTAATTTTCTGGCAAGCGTCTAGTCCATTTAAAACGGGCATGGTAATATCCATCAATACTACATCAACCTGTGGATTTTGCTCTAAAAAAGCAAGGGCTTCTTCTCCATTGGAGGCTTCTCCAATTACCTGAATATCTGGATGATCTTGTAGGTTTAATTTCAACCCGTCTCTAACCATGGCATGATCGTCTACAATGAACAACTGAATCTTTTTTTCCATAGAATCTTGATTTTTCTGTTTTAGGAATCTTCTAAATTATTTTCTTTGGGCACCACAACATGAATAGAAGTACCACTGTTTTGATTGCTATTGATATAAAATTCTCCCCCAAAAAGTCGTGTTCGGTTCTGCATGTTTTGAAGACCGTTTCCACCTAAATTTTGGGCATAATCTTTTTCTAGGTCGAAACCTTTTCCGTTGTCTACTACATAGAAATGATAATCGAATGTAGATGCTTCTACCCGAATTTCAACTTTTTTGGCGTCAGAATATTTACAAATATTATTCAAAGCTTCTTGGATGGTTCTATAAATCGCGATTTCAACTGTTTTTTTGAGTCTTTCGACCTGTGCATTACATTCGAAAAAGAAGGCAATAGGAACAGTCTTCTCTAGTTGGTTTACCATCTGGCCAAGGGCAGGAACCAAACCATATTTTTCAATGGAAACCGGACTTAAATTGTTGGAAATTCTTCGGCATTCTAAAATGGTATCGTGTACTATTTTTTTTGGTTTTCTCGAGCTAAATTTTTACTCTCCAGCCTTGTTTGCTTTAATTTGGCGTGTAGATTATTAAATCTTTCTTGTAACTGCTCCAACTCAACTTTGGTTCCTTTGCTTTTCCTTTGGCCTATTAACCACCAAAAAGCAAGAAGCAAAAGCTGAATACCTACAAAAACATTTACATTTCCTACGTTCATTTACCCAAAATACAATAAGTAAATATAAGTAAATTTTTATATTCAGCTTAAAAACGAAAGTCCCTTACGCTTCATTTTTAAGGGCATGATACAATTCCTGCATTTCTGCCTTTTCTTCTGCAGAAAGTTCTCTAAACTGAGGATTTAACTGCTCTAAAGTTTTTCGAACCAGATAAGCAATCATAGATTGGGCAAACTTTTTATCATCTATAGGCACTATATACCAAGGAGAATTATTGGTTGAAGTTTTTTCTAGCATGGTTTCAAAGGCCGATTTATACCTATCCCATAGCGCTCTTTCTTTAAGATCTATAAATCTTCTCCAATGTCCGAAACCGATTCTATCCCTGGCAAGTTTTCAAATAATATAAGCTCTGGATGAACTTTGGTAATCAGTACATTTTCGTAGTGAGAACGATTGAAAATTGCAATTTCTCCACGCCTAGGTAGTGCTTTTACATGTCTCCAAAGGTAATCGTGGGAGAGTTCTTCTTGAGAGGGTTTTTTAAACGAAGTTACACTTATCCCAGCCGGATTGATCCCTGAGAAAACCGCCCGAATGGTGCTGTCTTTTCCTGCGGCATCAATGCCTTGAAAAATAACAAGCAAAGACTGTTTCGATTCTCCGTACAAAGCTTTTTGAAGATCGTCCATTTTCTCAATATTCTTCTGGATTTCTTCTTCAAAATCCACTTCACTTTCTTCACGGGTAGGAAGTGTTGACCATTTGTCTAAATCGATGTTTGCACCAGGGGTAACTTTATAGGATTCAAATTTCATTGAAAGGATTTTTTGCTATTTTATTTCAAATATAACAACTAAATCTCACATTCAAACCTAACTTTAGACAATCAAAATTGTTATTTTTAGTTTTCAATAAATCATTATCTTAGACAAACCAAAAACCATAAAAAATGAACAAAGCAAAAAATCTATTCAATCTGATTATGTACAGCGAACTTCCCAAAGATTTTTCTGGGAGTTGGGTAAGACCCGTGGCCTATGCATGGGGAATCCTATTTGTAGGACTTGTCATTGGGTTTTATCTCGGTCTAAGCGAATTTATTACTGTATCTGAGGTATCTTCTTTCCTACAAAAATCCGTTAAAGAATATCCTGTTTTGTTTGTGATGTTGGTCTTGGGATTTGGTCTTAGAATCTACATCGCCATTATGGGAATCAAACTCCACAAAGAAAAATTGGGATACGAAATTGAAGACAGAACCATGGTTTTTATGACTGGAACGGTTTGGTTTCAATTCCTTTTTGCTTTTGTCATGTACTGGATTTGCGGACTTATTTTTGTGCTTATGGGCAAAGATTATTCCCTTGGCTATGGATTCAAATTCTTTTACACTTGGATGGAACAAACCGTGGACAAAGTACCTACTTTGTTTTCTCTTGAAAAATACCAAGCGGTACTCATCTCTTATGTCATTATGTGTTTTATAGAATATTCTTGGCACAGACTCAGCCACGAATCCAGACTGCTTTGGCTTCTTGCACACAGGCCTCACCATGTTCCACCAACGCTAGCATCTGCCTCACATATACAAGCAGACCCCTGGTTTGTACTAGGTAAAGTATGGCAAGATTTTGCTTACATATTGGTGGGGGGAATACTTACCAAACTCTTTAACCAAACAGGAGACATGTTTTTTCTGCCCTTTGTGTATTACCGAATTATAGTGAGTATTTTCTCTATTTTCGACCATACTTCTGCTTATTATGAACAGGTTCGAAACAACAAATTCCTCTATCCCATTTTTGTTATGTGCGGAAATGGTCCCTTCCACTATTACCATCACTCTGCTCTGGCAGAACACACGGTGGTCAATATTCAATCTGGGCCTTTTATGTTTATGGATAGACTTTTTGGAACCTATGCCACTCCCAGCAAGAAAAAACCACCTGTAGGACTAACGGGCCAACCCGAATTGTACCACAATCCTATCAATTTGGCTCTTTCTGGACTTTTTCAGATTTTGTATGAACTTCGATACAACTCCATCAAACTTTGGCCCAAAATCATTTTTGGAGGTGTGTATTACATTCCTCCCTTTAGCAAAAGTTTCTGCCTCAAAGATGAAAAGGCCTACTATGGGCAAAGTCCAAAAGTAAAAGAACTGAACCCAGAATTTGCTGCCAATCTGGGACTTTGACTTCATAAAAATTGCTTTTATTCACAAAAGAAACAGACCAAAACCACCTAAAAAAATCAATATGAAAATCATCAAAACCCTCTTTTTGCTTTTTGTCCTATTTGTTCTGGGATTTCTGATGTACAGTTATGCCCCACAAAAACCCCTATCAGAATTCATTGAAAAATACAGTTATCCAGATTCAAAATTCATTGAGGTTCAAGGTAAAAAAGTGCATTACTACAAAAGAGGAAATGGGGAAAAAACTTTGGTTTTGCTTACTTTTGAACAGTGCGGGTGGAGCATGTGAAAACTTACCTGATGTACCTCAATCCAAACTTGTGAACAACCCCTTTATGGACAAATTCGCACAAAGTTTTCTACCTCCTTTTATGGTGAAAAAAGAACTGGAAAAACTGTTTTACGACAAATCCAAGGTTGAAATCTATTACCAAAACATTGTGGACATGATGTCTATCGAGGGAAACAGAGGTTACAGAGCTCGATTCAGAGATTTTCCAAGACCCAAAAAAGAGATTCCCATGGAAAACATCACCCAAGAAACCCTTGTGATTGGAGCCGACCATGACACAGGAATTCCTTTTTGCCAAAGCGAAAACCTGCACCAAAGAATCAAGAACAGCAAACTAGTAAAAATCGAAAACTGTGGCCATCTCTCCACTTGGGAAAAACCCAAAGAAGTGTTGAAATTGGTGGAGGATTTTTTACAATAAGGTTGATGTAAATCTATGATTCTAGAATCTGCGCAGCTTTGTGTAAAAGAAGAAAACCAAACTGACTTTGAAAGAGATTTCAAAATCGCATCCAAATACATTTGCACCATTGATGGATACAAAGGACATACTTTGCACAAATGTCTAGAGGATTCTGGCAAATATCTGCTTTTGGTACAATGGGAAAAACTCGAAGACCATACCATTGGTTTTAGACAATCTGAAGGTTATCTCAAGTGGAAGGAATTGCTCCACCATTATTACGACCCCTTTCCTGTTGTGGAGTATTACCAAAAGGTTTTTGAATCAGATTTGGCTTAACTTTTTAATAACCAGCTGCTGCTTCATCCATTAACATAATTTGGATAGGAATGAGTCTACCTGATCGAAAGGCATTTTGTAAAATTACCTGAATAAAAAGGTCTTCCTTTCGATTATCGGGTTGAAAAGTATCTTTTAAATTTTGTTCGAATAATCCTGCTTGGGCTTGCCAACCAAAAGCTATAAATCCTCCTTTGAGCTTTTTGAGCATGTCGTAAGCGGTCATTTCTGTTTCTCTTTGGATGAGTTTAATTAAGATTCTTGAAATCGATATGGCAAAAGCAAAAATAATCACCCCAAAGGCTGAAGAATTTTTAGAGAAATACCTCAATGTAACCTCTCCAACGGGTTACGAAAAAGAAGGACAAAAAATCTGGATAGATTATCTAAAACCCTATGTAGATAAAATTGAAGTGGACAATTATGGAACTGCCTATGGAATTATCAACCCAGAGGCCAAGTACAAAGTTGTCATTGAAGCTCATGCAGATGAAATCTCTTGGTATGTCAATTACATCACAGACAATGGACTTATTTATGTGGTTAGAAACGGAGGATCTGATCACCAAATCGCACCTTCAAAAAGAGTGAATATTCATACCAAAAATGGAATTGTAGAAGGTGTTTTTGGTTGGCCAGCGATCCATGTTCGAAAAGAAGGAGAAGAAACCCCTAAACAAGACAACATTTGGATTGATATAGGCGCCAAAGACAAAGAAGAAGTTGAAAAACTGGGGGTTCATGTGGGGTGCGTAATTACCTATCCTGATACTTTCCATATCCTCAACAAAAACTACTATGTCTGTAGAGCCCTAGACAACCGAATGGGAGGATTCATGATTGCCCAAGTAGCTCGACTACTTTCTGAAAACAAAGACAAACTAGATTTTGGACTTTACATCACCAATTCTGTTCAAGAAGAAGTAGGTCTTCACGGAGCAGAAATGATAACCCAAACCATCAAACCTCATGTGGCTATTGTTACCGATGTAACCCATGACACCACAACGCCGATGATGAACAAAATTAAACAAGGAGATGTACAGTGCGGAAAAGGAGCAGGAATCACCTATGCTCCAGCGGTGCAAAATAACCTTAGAGAACTCATTTTGGATACGGCAGAAGAAAACAAAATTCCTATCCAAAGAATGGCTGCCTCTAGATTCACAGGAACAGATACAGATGCTTTTGCATATTCAAATGGTGGTGTTCCCTCTGCGCTAATCTCCCTTCCACTTCGATACATGCACACAACCGTTGAGATGGTTCACAAAAAAGATGTAGAAGCCGTAATTGAGCTAATTTATCTGAGTTTGAAAAAAATCAAGAACAACCAAGATTTCAGATACATAAAAACCACATAAAGTTTAAAATCTCCCACCAAAAATGGGAGGTTTTTATTTTGATTCCTATCCCTATTAATACCCGATTTCTTGCACATATGAACGACCCTATTTTGCTTGGTTCTCCCCTTCAAGGATTTACCGATTTCCATTTTCGAAATGCGATTTCGAATCAGTTTGGAGGAATTGATCGATTTTTTGCACCCTATATTCGGCTCAATGGAAAACTGGACATCAAAAAAGTTTACCAAAGAGATTTAGCCCCTGACAACAACCAAAATCAAAAGTGGTTAACTCCACAGGTAATGTGCAACCAGGTGGATGAGTTTATGTTTGTTTTAGAATACATAAGCGCTCTGGGTTACAAAGAGCTCAACTGGAATCTAGGCTGCCCCTACCCCATGGTGGCTAAAAAGGCAATGGGAAGTGGTCTTATTTGTCATCCCGATAAAATTGGAGAAATACTAGAAAAAGCTTGTAGCCAAAATGAAGTTAAAATCTCCCTTAAAATGAGATTGGGCTACCTAGAAAAAACAGAGATCTTGGATACTTTTTCTACCCTTGATGCCTTTGATTTGGAGTTTGTTGCTATCCATGCCCGATTAGGAGTAGATTTATACAAAAAACAGGCAGATTTAGAGGCATTTTCTACTTGCATAGGCAAAACCAAACATCCGCTTTATTACAATGGCGACATCACCTCGGTAGAAAAATTTAGAGAAATCAAAAAGGCGATTCCAGAAATACAGCATTTTCTCATCGGTCGAGGGCTTTTGCAAGATCCGTTTTTGGCAAAAATGATTCATGAAGATACTTTGGAATATCCCGTGGATAGATACCGAAAACTAGAAGAATATCATAACGATTTATATACGCACTACCTCTCTACTTCTTCTGGTCCAACGCCGATAAAAATGAAAATGCTCGGGTTTTGGGAATATTTTTCTTACAGTTTTCCTGAAAGCGCCAAGGTGTATAAAAAAATTAAAAAAGCCAGCAATACCAAAAACTACCAATGGGCGGTAGAAGAAATTTTTCAGAATGCCAAAAAACAAAATTACTAATGTCCACTCTGCTTAAAGATCTATACAACGATGTTTTTTTCGAAAAACTAATCGGTTCATTAAAAAAAATATATCCTCCCTTTAACCTGGAAGCATTTGAAGCCTTTAGCTACAAAAACCCTCTTTGGCCTTCGCTATCACTCAAAGAAAGGAGTAATCTACTTTCAAATAGTTTACATGAATTTTTAAGTGATGATTTTACCAAAAACCAAAAACTCATTATTCAACTCAAAGATGAATTGTTGCAAAACGGAATCAAAGAAGGGAATTTAGAATGTATTTTCTTACCCCAATACTTCGCTGGGTATGGTCTAAATCATTTTGAAAAATCTTTTGAAGCATTAGAAAAATTAACAGCTTTTAGCTCTGGTGAATTTGCCATTCGGGCATTTTTAAAGAAAGATCTCCAAAAATGCATCCCTTATTTGAGAAAATGGTTAAACTCTGAAGATCCACACCTTCGAAGACTTGCCAGTGAAGGAAGCCGTCCTCTGCTTCCTTGGGGTGGTGTTTTGGTTGAAATCAAAGAAAGCCCAGAGATTTCTTTCTCTCTTTTAGAACCACTTTTGGAAGATCCTTCTAAATATGTTCAAAAGTCAGTAGCCAATCACCTGAATGATGTATCTAAAAATCATCCCAGTTTGGTTTTAGATTTTGTAGAAAAACATTTTTCTAGCCATGTAAATACCCTTTGGATCTTTAAACATGCTCTTAGAACGCTGTTAAAAGAAGGAAATCCAAGAGCCTTACAATTCTTTGGTTATAGCCATGCTAATTCCATAAAAATGGAAAAATTTGCATTTTTAAACCCAAATGTAAATCCAGAAATACCCTTGGCCTTTTCGTTTGATTTTTGGCACGATTTAAATTCACCCCTACTTATTCGGATCGAATACCACCTTTATTTTCTTAGAAAAAATGGTGATTACGGAAAAAAAGTATTTAAGATTTCAGAAAAATCCTATCTTCCTAAGACAAAATATACACTAGAGAGAAAACACAGTTTTAAAGCGATTTCAACCAGAACCTATTATCCAGGAATACAAAAAATTGCCTTGGCCTTCAATGGAATCCCTTTTGAATCTTATGCTTTTAACTATCAAGATTAAACCATGCAAGACAACAATCTAGTTACACTAACCTCTCAGTTAAATTTACTCAAAAGTTTGATCCCTTTGGCAAATTTAAAGGCAGAAAGCGTTTCTGATTCTAGCCTAGGCTAGCATTTAGACCACTGTTTGCTGGTTATCAACCGAGTGTTCTCTGAGCTATTAAAGTCTGAACCCAGGCAGTATAAACCCAAATCAAGTTTTAGCAAATCCCTAATATTCTTCTTTGGATATATCCCTAGAAAAAAAGCCAAAGCACCCAAACCAACAAGGCCCAAACCAGATTTTAACAGTGAATATACTCTAGAATTGCTTGAAAAAATTCAGCAGCAGATTTCCCAACTTCCCTCCTTGCAAAAGAACGCCTTTTTCAATCACCCCATGTTTGGACATTTAAACTTAAAGAAAACTTTGGCGTTTTTACCCATCCACACCCGACATCACCTCAAAATTATAAGAGACATAAAAAAAGCGGTATAAATACCGCTTTCATTATTCAAACTATAAATTATTACATCTTAAATAAGGTAACATTAGCCTGAGTTTCAATTTTTTTACCTTCAAGATCTAGTTCAACTAGGTTTCTCCCTTCGATACCAAATTTCTTAGTAAATCCGGACTTACCGTTCAAAGTAACCACGTCTGCCTCTATAGTAAAAGTACCAGTTTCTTCGAAAGGTTTCCCAGGTTTTCCTTGGTAAGCCGTTACAAATTGGAAAGTCTGATCTAGATTCAGAGTTAAGGTGGTGTCAATTCCCGCACAGTCAGCACAAGGTAGTACTCCTTGAAAAGTCCCATTACAATTCGATAGAGGTGGCGTTTGAATGGTTTGAGCCTCATTTTGCTCGGTTGATTTTTTACAGCTAGCAACACTTGCCAAAAGAGCTAAGCCCAAAAAAGTTGTGGTTAAAGATTTCATGTATGAAGTATTAAATTTGGTTTAAAGCTAATCAATAAATTAAGGAAAACAAAAAAACTCTTCCAAAAATGAAAGAGTTTTTTATCAAACAATAACAAGATAACTTAATATCTATTTTTAGATGCTTACACGTTTGAAAGAAACCACTTGCAAATCTTTATCCAAAGTCTTTACATAGGCTTCAATAGTAAGGTTACCATCTTTGATGAAAGATTGATGAACCAAAGTATTATCTTTAAAGAAACGTTGCAATTTACCTTTGGCAATGTTTTCTAGCATTTCTTCTGGTTTACCTTCTTGTCTAAGTTGATCTTTGGCGATTTCTAGTTCTTTTTCGATGATTTGACTGTCTACTTCGGTTTCGTTAAGGGCAACAGGATTCATGGCTGCAACTTGCATAGCCACATCTTTGGCAACTTCTGCTGCACCATCTACTGGCTTAGAAAGTCCTACCAAAGTAGCAATTTTATTTCCTGCGTGGATGTAGTTTCCTACAAAAGGAGCCTCCAAAATAGCGAAATCACCTACTTCGATTTTTTCTCCGATCACCCCAGTTTGCTCAACCAATTTGTCAGCAAGAGAAAGATCTCCAAATTGAGTAGCCAAAAGCTCATCCAAAGAAGAAACTTCCAAAGCTTTTTCGGCGATTTGGGTAGCTAATTTTACGAAATCTTCGTTTTTGGCTACGAAATCGGTTTCACAATTAAGTTTGATAGATGCTCCTTTGGTTCTATCAGAATTTACAACCGAAATGGCAGCCCCTTCTGTACTATCTCTGTCTGCTCTATTTGCGGCAACTTTTTGTCCTTTCTTTCTTAGAATTTCAATGGCTTTTTCGAAATCACCTTCGGCTTCTACCAAAGCTTTTTTACAGTCCATCATACCCGCTCCTGTGGTATTTCTTAGTTTGCTTACTTCTGCTGCAGTAATACTCATAACAATCGTTTTTTTTATTTATAAAAATAGTCTATACCTAAAAAAGTATAGACTAATAAGTTTGATTCTCCTTTATAGAAAATTAGTTTTAGATGTAAATTAAGCTTCGTTTGTTTCTTCTACTTCATTTACGGCTTCACTAGCATCCTCTTCTTTATCAGATTTTGTTTTTTCTTTNTTTTGGCAATTTTAGATGCCAATCTTCCTAAACTTTGCCCTTCTGCATCCACTAGCAACCAAGCTTTATTTGAGCTTTGAGAGTTGGCCGAAACGGTTTTATAACTTAATGTATCCACGTTTTAAACTTTTTTCTATAATTTAAATCTTTCCCCTATTTCTCACTTCTTGTAAATAAGGTTTGCAAATCTACAAATTCCTTTTGGAATACTCAAAAAAACTAACAAATAATTTTTAGGTCGTGCATCTATCTTTATAAAAATGGAAATTTGAAGTAGATTTTTTAGCATCTTTGCAAAGAGCCATAAGTTAAGTATAATCTTGAATTTTATTCGAAAAGCCCGAGATCATTTTAATCAAACCCAACAGTATGTCAAGCCCAATTATCGAAGACCCACTACTTTTTGATCCTCTTTTAGAAGATTATTTTACTGCCTGTTTAAGCCGAGAAATTAGTTTGATTGGTAGAAAAGAAGTGCTGGGCGGCAAAGCCAAATTCGGGATATTTGGTGATGGAAAAGAGCTGGCTCAAATTGCCCTTAGTAAAGTTTTTAGAAAAGGGGATTTTCGCTCTGGATATTATCGGGATCAGACTTTGCATTTTGCCCTTGGAATGGCTAGTCCAAAAGAGTTTTTCGCTCAACTTTATGCGCACAGCGATCCAATTTTGGAACCCAATTCTTCGGGAAGACAAATGAATGCCCATTTTGCCACACCACTTGTAGACAAAGAAGGAAACTGGCTAGATTTAACCCAAAAATACAATTCTATTTCTGATGTATCAGCCACGGCTGGGCAAATTCCAAGACTTTTGGGTTTAGCCCAAGCTTCTTTGGTATACAAACAGCTACAAGAGAAAAATCCAGATTGCTACAAAGAATTCTCTAACCATGGAAAAGAAGTAGCCTTTGGTACCATCGGTGACGCTTCCACCGCCCAAGGAGTGTTTTTTGAGATGATTAATGCCGCATCCATTATGCAAGTACCGCTTGTACTGTCTATTTGGGATGATGGTTATGGAATTTCGGTTCCCACTGAATATCAAAGAACAAAACCCAGTTTCTCTACCCTTTTGGAGGGATTCAAAGAAGACTCCAAACACAAAGGATGCCAAGTGATCACGGTAAATGGGTGGGATTATCCAGCCCTTATAAAAGCCTACCAAGAAGCAGAACATTTTGCGAGAGAAAAATATGTACCCGTTGTTGTTCATGTTAAAGAACTCACCCAACCACAGGGACATTCTACTTCTGGGTCTCATCAACGCTACAAATCTGAGGATAGACTTTTATGGGAAGAAACCTTTGATTGTAATGTAAAATTCAAACAATGGCTACTGGAAGAAAAAATGGATGTTTTTCAAGGAAAAGATCCTTTGGGAATTTTAGGACAAATTGAAGACAAAGCCAAACAAGAAGCCAAAAACGCCCAAAAATCTGCTTGGGAAGATTATCTAGATTATCTAAACGATTTACACAAGCAAGCCTTAAGTCTTTGCAAAAAGGTAGAAAAAACAGCTGCCAATGCGGTTTTTATTTCGCCTCTGGTTTCTAGTTTAGAAGCAAAAAAGAATCCCCTGAAAAGAGAAGTCTATCATTTGGTTCGACAAATTTTACTAAAAACCCGTGGCGACAATACACCTCAAAGGGCGCTGCTTACCTCTTGGTTAGAAGCCCAACTACTTATCGAAAGAGATCATTACAGCAAACATTTATATAGTCAAGGACAGAAATCTGTTTTCAACACCCAAGTAATACCCCCTACTTATCCCAAAGAACCAACCCTGGTAGATGGAAGAATCATTGTTAGAGATAATTTTGACGCCTTATTTTCCAAATACCCCAACCTCTTAACTTTTGGTGAAGATGTTGGAAACATAGGTGATGTAAACCAAGGAATGGAAGGGCTTCAAAAAAAACACGGAGAACTCCAAATTTCTGACACCGGAATTCGAGAAGCCACCATCATTGGCCAAGGAATAGGAATGGCTTTAAGAGGACTCAGACCCATTGCAGAGGTTCAGTACCTAGATTATCTTTTATATTGTCTTTACACTTTGAGTGATGATCTTGCAAGTTTAAGCTACAGAACAGGCGGAACACAAAAAGCTCCGCTTATTATCCGCACCCGTGGACATAGACTAGAGGGTATTTGGCATTCGGGTTCTCCGATGGGTGGAATTTTAGGCTATTTAAGAGGTATCTTGGTTTTGGTCCCCAGAAATCTAACCATTGCTGCTGGATTCTACAACACACTTCTGGAAAGTGATCAGCCCGCACTGATGATTGAAAGTTTAATCGCCTACAGACAAAAAGAACCCATGCCAGAGAATTTAGGAGAGTTTAAACTTCCACTTGGGAAGATAGAAATCACAAGACCAGGAACAGACCTAACGCTTGTGAGTTATGGTACCACCTGGCAACTTGCCCAACAAGCCAGCGAGGTGCTTTACACCCTAGGGATTGATTGTGAAGTAATTGACATTCAAACTTTAATTCCCTTTGATTTAGACAAAGACCTTTCGAAATCTCTTCAAAAAACCCATAGGCTTTTAATTGTAGATGAGGATGTTCCCGGTGGTGGTTCGGCCTATATCTTAACCCAAATTTTAGAGAAACAAAACGGATATCAATATTTGGACGAAGCGCCCAAAACCGTTACTGCAAAAGCCCACAGGCCAGCCTATGGTAGCGATGGAGATTACTTCTCTAAACCTTCGTTAGACGACATTGTAGAAGCTGCTTACCAAATAATGCACCAAAGTAGCCCTCTTCTTTATCCTGAGATTTACCCCAAAGAGGAGAAATAAAACAACAAACCCATCCATGAGAATAGATATTATCACGATTTTGCCAGAATTAATGAAAAGTCCCTTCGAGGCTTCCATTATCAAAAGGGCACAAGAAAAAAATCAGGTCGAAATCCATTTTCATACCCCAAGAGATTTCACCAACAATGTACACAAAACCATTGATGATAAACCCTATGGTGGAATGGCAGGCATGGTGATGATGCCAGAGCCTTTGTCTCTGCTTATCGAATCTTTGCTGGAAAAAAGAAGTTACGATAAAATTATCTATCTCACCCCAGATGGAGAACCACTCAAACAAAAAAGAGCCAACAGTTTGTCTTTGTGTCAAAATTTGATGCTCATCTGTGGACATTACAAAGGAATCGACCAAAGAATAAGAGATTTGTATGTGAATCTAGAAATATCCATTGGAGACTACGTACTTACAGGTGGCGAATTGGCAGCCTGTGTATTGGTAGACACCATTGTAAGACTCATTCCGGGTGTAATTGGAAATGAGACCTCTGCCCTAACCGATAGTTTCCAAGATGGACTTTTGGCTCCTCCGATTTATACCAGACCCGAAGTTTTCAAAGGTCTTGAAGTTCCGAAAGTGCTTCTGAGTGGAAATTTTGAAAAGATTGAAGCTTGGAACTTTCAAATGTCTCAGCAAAGAACCCAAGAGAGACGCCCAGATTTGTTAGATGAATTCGACTAAAAACCCATCGACTTATTTACTCATTTTTCCATTGTTCTAGAGAATTCCCAAAAGATCTAGCTTTATTCTTTTTAATATCTTCGTCCATGGGAAACAAATTGACATTACAACCCAAGAGTTCTTGAACCTCTTCGAAACTTGCGCCCTTTTCTAACAAATGGGTTGCCCTAGAGTACCTTAAACTCTGTGGGGTAACTTTCTTTTTGATGCCCACTCTTTGGGCAGCTTTTAGAACGATTTCTGAAAGTAAATTTACCGTAAGGGGCTCTCCATTTGATTCTTCAAATAAAAAGGTTTGCGGATTTTCTTCCCTTAAATAGGTTTTTAAACCTCCTAAAACTTCATCGGAAAGTTTCATTTCTCTGTATTTGTACTGAGAATGAATACGTAGTAATTTAGAATTAAAGTCTACATCTTCTGGTTTTGTGTTAAGGATTTCGGAAACCCTTAGCCCGGCGAAGTACAAAAGATGAAGCACGCTTTTGTGCTTTAGATCTAGGGTAGATTTGGTCATATACATCATCTGTTTTTGACTTAAATAAACTGGCGAATTAGCCTCTACCCTATGTGGATACAACTTCTTTAAATCTCCTAAAACAAGGTCATTGATAACAGCAAATTTATGAACCGCACCCAAAAACTGCTTTTGATATGAAAAACTAATGTTTTTTTCTTTGATCCACCACCCTAAAAAGTTTTCAACCGACTCAAAAGTAACCTGATCTTTTGTCTCAATGTTCTGTTGCAATAAAAATTGGTTCATACAATTTAGATAAACACTAATGGTACGATTAGAATACTTCTGATTTTTTAATTGCTCCAAAAAGTTACTTAGCAACTCTTCCATAGATAAACAGGTTGGTTTTTTAAAGTTAACACGAATGATGCCAAAAATCAAATTTTGTTTTTAATTAACATCCTCCAAACCGTATGTGAATAAAAAACAAAAAAAACAGCAATTTTTATTTTTTCATCTCAACAATATAAACGTAATTTGTTATATATCTTTTAATTACATTCTATGATAAAATTTTTACCTCTAATTCTACTTGTTTTTTCTGCCTGTAGCCAACCCTCAAATGATGAGGATTTAACAACAGACCCTTCTAATTCAAAAAAAGATTCTGCTGAATTGGTCAATGCCAAGAGCAGTCAAGCTTCTTGGAATATACTCAAAGAAAGAAATGGGAATAGTTATAAATATACTGTTCAGACTTTCTATTTTGGCCCTAGCCCAAAGATTTCAACCACCATTACTGTAAAAGATGGTGTAATCGTTCAGAGAGATGTTTCCAAATACAACTATAACTCTAGCAACCAATTGGTTGTTTCGAGTACAATTACAGAAATTGGAACCAATATTGGAAAAAACCAAGAAGGAGCCAAAGCCCTAACAATTGATCAGCTTTATCAAACTTGCATTTCTGAAATTCTAACTGTAGACAAGGTAAAAAATACTATTACTTTTAATACAGATAGCAACAAGATGATCAAAGATTGTTACTACACACTAAAAGATGTTGCGGACTATCCAAACATTGGCTCTGAAATCAGTGAATTTACTTGGATAAAAAATTCTGTAGACTCAGAAAATATTACCAAAGCCAAATCTAGTTTAGAGTCTTGGAAAGATCTTAAGAAAAACAATGGTAACAGTTACATGTATACTGTGCATTTTAGAAGTTGGGTAGGATCTGGTTCTAAAACTACTCTAACCATCCAAAATGGGGTGGTAACCAAAAGAGAATATGAAGAATATAAAGACAGATCTGGAACGATTGTTAGCTCCTATTCAGAAACTGGGAATCAAGTTGGGAAAAATCAATTTGGGGCCGATGCGTTAACCATAGATCAACTCTACGACACTTGTATTTCTAGCATTTTAACGGTAAATCCAGATCATAATTATATCAGTTTTTCAACTGACAACAGCAAAATGATGAGAACTTGCTCTTATTTCCCAAAAAACTGTGCAGACGACTGCTCAGTTGGGGTGAATATTAGTGATTTTGTTTGGTTAAAAGATTAGGCTTCGGCTGACTCTTAGTTTAGTTTTCATCATTTTAGATTTGCGGTTTGATTTAATTTTCAAGCCGCATTTTTTTATATTTTTTTTTATATCTTGATTGATAATCCAATCTCAAACAATTCTTCCTTATGAAAAAACATCTTCTCCTTCTTTTAATGGTTCTTATTCCTCTTTTAGGCTTTGGTCAAAAAGTTTCAAAAAAACAAAAGAAATCTACCAAGACTTCAGCCTCTTCTTCTGCCCAAACTCAAGTGAGCAATTTACTTCCCATGTATGGTCCTGGAAAAAAATCCCCTGAACTTATAGAAATTGACAATTTATTCATCCAAGATGCATTGAAATCATTTGAAGGAGATCCAGCCAAAGCATCTGAATATTATACCGACAAAGCATGGGAATATTTTTGGGAAAAAGATTTGGATACTGCCATGAAAAGATTCAACCAAGGTTGGCTTCTGGACAAAAACAACTATGGTTGCTATTGGGGATTTGCTGTGATTTTAGGAACTAAAGAGCAGTATGAAGAAAGTGTTACTTACTTTGAAAAAGCCCTTTCGTTAAACCCAAATGAAGCCCGACTTTACTCAGATTTTGCCCTTACGTATTTTCAATTGTATTTTAAAGATAACAACCAAAAACACCTAAATAGCGGTATAGCTTTACTAGAGAAGGGCCTTTTGATAGATCCCAATTATGCCAAAACCCATGCCCAACTTGCAGCCTTTTATCTACTTTTAGAAAACAAACCCAAAGCCAGCCATCACTATAAAATTGCCATGGAATTAGATCCACAAATCGTTCCTTTGCCTTTACAAGAAGAGATGAAAAACCTCTAAATTACTTGTTTTTGAAACTCAATTTTCTTTGCGGTTTGGATTCAATTTCAAGCCGCATTTTTGTTTTTTAACTATCTTGCAGAATGTAAAAAAACCATAGACCATGAAAAAAATTCTTCTCTTCTTACTTTTGGCAAGTGTTGGCTGCACCTCAACCAAACCAAGCGCTCAATCCAATACATCTGTTGCTTCAAACGGCCAAGACGGCAATACTAACTTTGTGGTAAATGGATCTAACATACAAATACCTGGGAAATGGCAAGCCCTTAACTTTGAAAAGTCTAGCGGTCAACAATACTTTATTAATGAAGATCGTGTGATTTTAGCCATTGCCAAGAATCCTAAAGTCGGTTACGAATTTTTTGACCCTAAAAAGAGTGATTTCGAAAACGTGTACGCATTTTACAAATGGGATTCAGATTATATGATTCAGAAAGGACTTGCGACAAATTTCATCTTAGAAGACAAAGAATCAAAATTTGTGATTTGGAAATACAACGACAAAAAATCGGATAATGTTTTTTTGTTTGGAAACAGCAAAAATCACTTTGTGAATTTGCTTATTTACACAAACCTCTGGGATGAAAACCAAAAAGTTGAATTTCTTAAAAATCTATATTTCTTAAATAACAAATAACAATATTGTAAGCTATGACAGAAGCACTCGTTCCACTGATTTCTCTCATCGGCCTAGAATATTTCATCACATGGATACTCAAACTAGACAAAACCTTGTTTTCCGCTTTTGATATTGATTTTACGGGTAAAGGACTTATCTTAATTGTAGGAGGACTCTTTTTGATTTACAAATCGACCAAGGAAATCTACCACAAAACCGAAGAAAACGAGGATGATTCGCCCAAAGTTGCCCCAGGTAGCAGTTTTGGAAAACTCCTTGGAGAAGTCATTATGCTGGATTTGGTTTTTTCTGTGGATTCCATCATTACAGCAGTTGGAATGGTAAGCGAGCTTTGGATTATGTACACTGCCGTGGTGGTAACTGTTTTGATTATGCTTGTGGCTGCCAGACCCATCAGTGAATTTATTAGCAAACATCCATCCTTTAAAATTTTGGCACTTTGCTTTTTGATGATGATTGGAGTTTCGCTTATCGCAGAAGGATTTCAATTCAAAATACCAAAAGGATACATCTATTTCTCCATGGCCTTTTCCTTTTTTGTGGATGTGGTACAGATGAAAACCCTCAAAAAAGAAGATTGAGCTAACCCAAACAAATTCACTATTGAACTTTCACCCCCAAAAACAAATCTGTCCCAAATGCCAAGGCGAGGGAAAAAGGGCTCAAAGAATCTCCAAAAAGAAACGGCTTTTGTACCAAAAGGCTTTGGAAAGTTTTAAGGCTCATTCAGCGGGTGAAGAGCCCCCAAAACCCAAGGCAAAAACTTCTGTTTGTATTTTTTGTAAGGGAACAGGGCTTTTGGATTGTTCAGACCTTAACTTGGGAGAGAACAATATTGAAAAGACAAAAGAAAGTCTAGACTTTCCGAAGGTGGCGATTGTAGGAGCAGGAATCGGAGGCATGGCTTTGGCTGTGGCACTTTTTCATAGAGGAATTCCTTTTGAGATTTTCGAAAAAGACAACCATTTTTCCTCTCGCTCTCAAGGTTATGGCCTTACCCTTCAACAAGCCAGCCGAGCTCTGGGCGGTTTTGGGATAGAAAAACTCAAAAATGGGGTGGTTTCCACAAGGCATTTGGTTCTGAACCCAACAGGAGAAGTACTAGGGCAATGGGGATACCGAAAATGGCTGAAAGAGGAAGACACAGAAGAAAACCACAAAAAAAGCAACATCCACATCGCCAGACAATCTTTGCGGGAAGAACTGATGTTTGAACTTGGTGGAGAAAGCCAAATTCAGTGGGGACACCAGCTTGTTTTTATGAAGCAAAATCCCCATACCAAGCAAATGGAACTCCACTTTTTGCAAAACGGAAACACCAAAATCACCACGGCTGATTTGGTGATTGGAGCTGATGGAATCCGAAGTAAGGTTCGAGAACTTTGGTTGGAAAACCAATCAAAAAAGCCCCAAAAACCACTACGTTATTTAGGCTGTTTGGTGGTACTGGGCATTTGCGATTTACAAGGTTTGGTGCATCCTTTTTTGGACGGTGCTACGGTTTTTCAGACCGCCAATGGAATAGACAGAATCTATTTGATGCCCTATGACAAAAACTCCCTCATGTGGCAATTGAGCTTTCCCATATCGGAAGAAAAAGCCCTTGAAATAAGCCAAAATGGTGCTGAAGCCTTGAAAAATATCGCTTTGGAAAAGACCCACTTATGGCACGAACCTATCGGAGAAATCTTGCAAAATACACCTCTAAACCTCATTTCTGGATATCCAGTGTATGACAGGGAACTTTTGGAACCAAAAGATTTGGATTCTTTAGAACAAACCACTCTTCTTGGAGATGCCGCCCATCCCATGAGTCCCTTCAAAGGACAAGGAGCCAATCAGGCACTTTTGGACGCTCTGTCTCTGGCCAGAATTATCTACAAACAAAAAGACCATTGGAAGAAAACCTCTGTTCGAGAAGCCATTTTGCAGCCCTTTGAGGCAGAAATGCTACTTAGAAGCGCCAAAAAAGTGAAGGATTCTGCTCGTGCAGTGGACATTTTGCACTCAGAGGTTGTTCTGACCAAGGCCGATAGACCCAGAGGGAAAATTTTGTAAATTTCAAACCAAAAAAGATGGAATACAACATCATCCAAAACGAGGAAAATACAGAAGAAAAAGACCATTTTAAAGCTTTTGTTCAAGCTTTGGATGGAGAAACAATAGCGGGGAGAATGTTTTATCAAAAATCGGGAAATGTTCTCACCATCAATCACACAGAGGTAGAACCCCTCTTTGGAGGAAAAGGTATTGGAAAAGAAATGCTCTATTTTTTGGTTGAAGAGTCCAGAGGAAAAAAGCTTAAAATCAATCCTGTTTGCCCTTTTGCCCAAAAACTTTTTGAGAAAGATTTGAGTTTACAAGATGTGTTGGCTTGACACAAATGTATTGACAGAAATAAAATCTCAATCCTTTTCAAATAAATAAACTCTAATTTTAGGCAATCATAAGATTGCATAAACATTTGATTGAATTCGAACTCATGAAAAAGTATACTCAATTAAATCTTGTTACACTTTTATGTATCTTTAATTTCAATATCTTTTACTTAGTTCTCATTTCAAATGAAATACAATACATTTAAATATCCAGATTTTAATTGGATTGACATAGAAAATCCCAGCAAAGAAGAGCTTTTGGAACTTTCTAAACGAGTTCCTATCGATATGAATTATCTAGAAGATGCTTTTGAGTCTGGACATCTACCCAAAATTGAAATCAACGGAGACCATATTTTTATGATTCTCCGAGCTTATGGAGCATCAGAAAACCAAAAGGTGATAGAAGTGGTTGAAATAAGTAACAAAATCGCTTTTTTGATCTACAAAAACGAGCTCATCACCCTTCACAGAACCGCATTTCCTTTCATTCAAAACGTTCCTAAGAATCTGAAAACCCTCCATGAAGTAGTTCTTTTTTTGATGAGGCAAATTTTCTTTGCTACATTGTTTTTGATGTTTTTACTTTCTTTGGGAATCTTTTTCTGGTTTAAAAAGAAAAAAATCCTTTAAGACATATCACAATTTGATGCTGAATCCTATTCTAAAATTCAGAAAGTATAGATTAATCAAAGCGATTTTACCTTTTATAAAAACACCTTATCAAAACAATGAAATATCATACCTTAATACTTACGTGCGTTTTTAGCACCCTATTTCTTTCCTGCTTTAAAAGACACTCCAAAGAAGACTACTCAAAAGAAAACACTAATAAGCTTGAAGATAAACTTCCTAAATCCAAAAAACCTGAGTATTTAGAAGATGTCTTAAAAATAAAAATTTTGGAAGACGGGTCTTTCTATATCGCACTAGCGAAATTACAGATTATGCCCCCGGCGACATTGTCAGTTGGGATTTGGGAGGAGGCATCACCCACATCGGTATCGTGGTAGAAGAAAAATCTTTTGATTCAAAGCG
Organism: Flavobacteriaceae bacterium; assembly: GCA_004359435.1. Taxonomy (GTDB): domain Bacteria; phylum Bacteroidota; class Bacteroidia; order Flavobacteriales; family Weeksellaceae; genus PTET01. Next base: position 781,004 of record PTET01000001.1, on the reverse strand, counting down.
ATATTTGGTGGTGCACAACATGGGTTCTGGACAAATCATGGAGGACATCCTGTTTCGTTTTAAAATCATCGGTCACCATAGGTACAAATTTTGAGAAAGTAACTATAGGCATAAAAAAAAACGTCTCAAATTCGAATTTGAGACGTTTTAAACTGAGATTTAATAAACTTCTATATAGAGGTTTTCAATTTATGGATTAAATGTAGCGTTTGCTTCTTTTGGAATTACTTTGCCAAAGAATCTCCGCAAATCCATTTATTGATAGTAGAAATTTCTTCTTCTGTCAATTGAGGTTTACTTGCAGGTGGCATATGCTCATCGCTTTCTAGTGGGCTATGAATAGATGTAAGTAAGATACTTTTGGCATTACCAAATTCTACAGCAGGTCCTGATTCTCCTCCCTTTAAAATAGACTCCATTGAATCCAAACGAAGACCACCTTTTTGTTTGGCTTCCCCGTGGCAAGAGGTACATTTCTGGTCTAATATCACTTTCACATCTGCAGGAATTTCATCATTCATTATAGCATTAGAAACCACCACTGAGTCATGAGATTCTACAAGCGATTTTTGAAAAGAGCTTAAGGTAGCACATAATCCAATAACTCCAAATGTAAGTGTTGCTTTATTGATTTTCATTTTAAATGAATTTAAATTTATGATTTTATATGAAACATTTAAGAATGTAATTACAAGATTTATGCCAAACTATTTAAAGTGCGTTTTAAAGCCTTAAATCTCGACAAACTAATTTATAACACGCTTATTTTAAGAAGATTTGTTTTAGTAATTTATACTTCATTCTTTTAACAAAACTCCTCATTATTCATAAGGGGCTCCGCTTAAAATCCATTTGCGAATTTCTTCAATTTCTTTGTCTGTGCATTGCGGTTTTTCGGCAGGAGGCATATGATCGTCATCCTCTAGAGGCAATAGAATCCTTTTGATTAGTTCACTGGATTCTGGACTACCTACAACGATAGAAGCGCCTGATTTCCCACCTTGCTTTAAATAGGCTGGTGTATCCATTCTGAGTCCTCCTTTTTGTTTGTTTTCACCATGGCAACTGTTGCATTTTTTATCAAACAAAGGTGCAATAACTCCAGTGTACATAGAAACTCGGCTCTGATCGTTTTGTTTAGGTTGACTCGGTTGAGTTTTAACCACCGCATCTTTTTCCGTTTTGGCTTCTGTTTTTTTGGAAGACTCAACTGGTTTTTCTGATTTTACGGCTTTTTGGGATTGAACGCCTAATTCTGCTTTAGCCCCTTTTTCAGGCTTCGCTTCCGGTTGGGAAGTTATAACAGCATTTTCAGGTTTCACTTCTGGTTCGGTCAGAACTTCGGTATTTGGAGTCTCTAGCGGTATGGTTGCAACCTCATCATTCTTAAGGGTTGAGAGACTATCCACAACAGGCTGCTCCTCCTCTTCTTTTGGAAAATCCAAGAAATCAGAGCCGTGGGTAATGCTTCCTCCATCATGTCCTACCAGAGAAACCCCTAGGAGCAAAACAAGACTTCCAATCCATTTTGTTATACTTTTAATTTGAGTAAATAACGATAGAAAATAAAGGCTTGTAGCAATGAGTAATATAACAGCTCCCCACTTATGATTTTCTAAGAGTTCCCCACTGTATTCACCATTTTGAATGAGAAAATAACCGGTTAAACAAGAAACGGCTGAACCCAAAACCGCTACGCCATAAATCAATTTTAATACTGAAGGCCCCCAATCTTTTTTCTTAAATAATTCTAAACTGACAAAAATAAATCCTATAAACAATAACCCAATTGGGATATGCAATACCAAGGGATGAAAATGTCCCAACCATTCTACAAACATAAATCTACTACTTACTTCTACTTTTAAACTTAAACTGGAATCAATTGATATGGATATACTTTTTTAGAATTCCATTGTGCTACATAAATATTTTCGTCATTGTCTATACAAACATCGTGCGGATGAGTAAACCAAGTCTTTTCGGCTTTGATTTTTTTACTCAGTTGGCCATTGACATACTCTGGTGCAGTACCATCAACACAGGACACCACTTGATTATTTTTGTCCAAAATTACAACAAAACCTCTTCCCAACAAACTATCTTTTAAAGCCGCGGAATATACATAGTCTCCTTTGATAACTGGACGGCAAACCTGAGCCCCATTAACAAAAATGGTGTCCAAGTACTTTCCATCCATGGTATAGGTTTTAAAACAATGTTGCATCCTTGAAGTAACCATAAGTATCGGCTCTTTTTGTCTGTAATCTACGGTAATTCCATGCGCGTTGAGCAAATTCCCATCATGTTTTCCACGCCCACCAAAGTGGCGAATATACTTCCCAGTACTATCATATTGGATGACAAAATCTTTACCATACCCATCTGCGATATAAATATCTCCGTTTGGGGAAATGGCTGTTTCTGTGGGTTTAAACTCCTCCTTTTTGGAATACTCACCGGTTTCTTTTGGGTAGGGAATCACCATAAGCACTTTACCGTCTAGGGTGGTTTTTATCACCTCATGACGCAAGTAATCACAAATAAAAAGAACCTCTGAGCCATTTTCATCAAATAAGGTTAGGCCATGGGCTCCTGGGTATTCTTTTCCCCAAGCATGTAGTACCTTTCCGCTTCTATCAAAAAAGATAACGTTGTTTTGGGTTTCATTGGTTAGAAGAATCAATCTGTTTTTGGAATCCAGTACCATTTCATGACAGTCGTTTACAGGGGTTGATACAGTACTAGCCTGACACCATGAGCTGTTCATCTTATACCGTTTGTTTCCTTGACCTTTAATCATTGGATCTTCTTCTAGCCAAGAAGACAAGAAATTACTAGGGAGTATTAAGGAATTTACCCCCAATGCAGCTGTTGATTTTAAAAATTCTTTTCTATTCATCTTACTTCATAATTACGCTTTCGATATTGTAAATGGATGTAATGGTTTTGGTGAGTGCTGCAGATTCATTCAGATCTATAGACATATTGACTTTAGACTCACCCACACTTAGAATATCTAAACTATTATTTTTTGATTGAAAGTCTTTCAATTGTTTTTGATAATACCCATACAACTTATTTAACTCACTTTCAGAAGGTTTACGTGAAAGTATTTTTCGATAAGCTGTTTCAATTCTATTTTTTGGATCTGTTTCTGTTTCAATTAATTTCTGAGCCAAAAACCTTGAAGCTTCTAGAATCAATGGGTCGTTTAGCATTGCCAGTGCTTGTAAAGGCGTGTTTGTCGAGGTGCGGTAGGTTTGACAAGCATCTCTTGTACTACCATCAAACATCAAACTTTCAGGATGAGGAGTAGTTGCTTTTAGGAATGTATACAAACCTCTTCTGTACAATTTTTCTCCTTTGTCCTGTTCATATTTGGTCAATGCACCTCTACCAGAAGTGGTACTTTCCCAAATACCCTCTGGTTGGTATGGTTTCACGCTAGGCCCACCAATTTTGTTGACCAAAAGTCCGCTGGAAGACAAAACCAAATCACGAATAAATTCATATTTCATTTTGGTACGGCTTCCTCTAGACAAATAGAGATTTTGAGGATCTTTTTGAATTTTTTCGTCAGTGATCGTTTGAGATTGTCTGTAAGTTGAAGACATCACCATCATTTTGATGAGTCGCTTGACATCCCAATTGTTTTCTCTAAAATCAACAGCCAAATAGTCTAACAAATCTTGATGAATGGGAAATTCACCTTGCATTCCAAAATCATTGGGAGTTCTTACCAACCCTTTGTCAAATAATTCGATCCACATATGATTTACAAAAACCCTAGCAGTAAGAGGATGGTTTTGGTCAAACAACCATTTTGCCAGTCCCAAACGATTGGATGGATATGCATTGATATCAAAAGGCAATACAGCACCTATTCCACCTGGCTTTATTTCTTCGGTTTCAATGGGCTGATCGTACTCCCCTCTATTGAGCACATAGGTTTTACGTCGATCTTTTTCATCTCTTTCAGCCATCACAGACAACCACACTTCATCTTTAAGGGTAGCACCTACGATTCTACCTACTGCTTTTTGAAATTTCTTTTTGTCAGGATTTGTATTGGTTAGAAAACCAGGAGAGACTCTTTTAATTTTGAAAGGTTCAAACGAATTGAATCCCAGTTCTTTGAAATCAGATCTGGTCAATTTAATTAGTGGTGCCTTGGCAGGATAGATACTGGATACAGCACCATCAAATCCTTCCACTTTGGTATTGTTCAAAAACGCATACATGCTAAAATATTCTTTTTGAGAAATCGGATCGTATTTGTGATCGTGGCACTGAGCACATTCTAAAGTCATTCCTAATAATCCTCTTCCCACAACTTTCATTTGATCTACCAAATACTGTACCCTGTATTCCTCAGGTACAATACCCCCTTCTTCTGTATATTTGTGATTTCTCAAAAATCCTGTTGCTACAGTGGTACTCAGGTTTTTGTTAGGCAACAAATCTCCTGCCAATTGCTCGGTTACAAATTGATCATAGGGTTTGTTTTTGTTGAATTGTTGGATTACCCAATCTCTCCATACCCATTGGGTACGATAGTCATCATCTTGATATCCATAAGAATCTGCATACCTGGCCACATCCATCCAAAAAACACCCATTTTCTCACCATAAGCGGTTGAGCTTAAGAGTTCATCTACCAATTTTTCATAAGCATTAGGCGAATTGTCATTTAAGAATTTATCCTGCATTTCAACTGTTGGCGGAAGTCCTGTAATGTCAATTGAAACTTTCTTAAGCAAACGCTCTTTGTCCGATTCTTTGTTCGGGGACAAACCAACAGATTCCATTTTAGCCAAGGTAAAATAATCTATTTCATTGTTGCACCAAGAAGGATCTTTCGGTTTGGGCAATTCCGCCTTTTTTGGAGCCACAAAAGCCCAATGAGGTTCATATACTGCACCCTTTTCTATCCAGCGTTTGATAATCTCTTGTTCGCCCAGTGTTAAAGGTTTTATATGTGATTTTTTAGGAGGCATCAAATCATCTTCATCCTCTGTAATCATTCTTAAATACGCCAACGATTTTTCTGGAGATCCAGGTACAATGGCAAACTTTCCTTTGTTGTTTTTGAGTTCTGCGTACGCTCCCTCTGGCGTATCTAATCTCAGTCCAGATTTTCTACTGGAAGGATCAAACCCATGACAGTGAAAACACTTGTCGGACAAAATGGGTCGAACATGTTTATTGAAAGACAGACTATCCTCTCCACTTACTTGGACAGTTTGCATATTGATGGGAGAGGCTACATCGCTATAAAACTTAACAAAGGCGGTTAGAACCAACCAAATCCCTATAAATACTGGAGTGATCCATGAAGTAAACTTTTTCATCTTACAATAATCTTATTTAATGATATTTTTAACTACTTTTCCGCCCACATCGGTTAAACGGAAGCGTCTTCCTTGGGTTGTGAAAGTCAATTCCTCATGGTTGATACCCAATAAATGTAAAAGTGTAGCTTGAAAATCATGAACATGGACAGGGTCTTTGGTAATATTGTATCCATAATCATCTGTTTCACCATAGACCATACCTGGCTTGATTCCGCCCCCTGCCATCCACATGGTAAAGCATTTTGGGTGATGGTCTCTCCCTATAACTGCAAGATTCGTAGGCCCTTGCCCATAAACCGTTCTTCCAAATTCTCCTCCCCAAATCACAAGGGTATCATCCAGAAGTCCTCTTTGTTTTAGGTCTGTAATCAGTGCAGCAGATGCCTGATCTGTATCTTTGGTACAGTTAATGGTTGAAGATTGCAAAAATGCATGTGCATCCCAACCTTGATGATAGAGCTGTATAAATCTTACTCCTTTTTCAGACAATTTTCTGGCCATCAAACAATTGTAAGCGTAAGTACCAGGGATTTTTGAGTCTGGCCCATACAATTCAAAGGTGGATTCTGACTCATCTTTCATAGAAGTAGCCTCAGGAACAGACATTTGCATACGATAAGCCAATTCATATTGTTCAATTTTGGCCAAAATTTCGGGATCGTTTATTTGATTATGTTCAGTTTGGTTAAAGTCTTTGACCAAATCCAACATTTCTCTTCTTTGGTCTCTGTCATATCCTTTTGGATTGTTAAGATACAAAATAGGATCAACACCACCATTTAACAAAACCCCTTGATGGGTAGCATCCAAGAATCCATTGGACCAAAGTTTGTTATACAGTCCCTGAAAATTCCCCCCTTTGGTTTTGGAAGTCATTACGCAAAAAGCGGGCAAATCTTTGTTTTCAGATCCAATTCCATAGCTAATCCAAGAACCGATAGAAGGACGATTCCCGAGTTGAAATCCGGTTTGGAAAAATGTGATCGCTGGATCGTGATTGATTTGTTCGGTATGCATGGATTTGACAATACACAGCTCATCTACGATTTTAGAAGTGTATGGCAATTTGTCACTCAACCACGCTCCTGACTGTCCATACTGCGCAAATTTAAATAGGGATGGGGTTAATGGTAAACTCTTCTGATTGACCGTCATTCCTGTGATACGTTGTCCCATCCTCACTTCGTCAGGTAGGTTTTGCCCAGCAACTTTCTCCAAATAGGGTTTGTAATCAAACAAATCTATCTGAGATGGAGCTCCAGCTTGAAACAAATAAATCTTCTTAACCAACACTTGTTTTTCCTGTCAAAAATACAAAAAGCAAAACAAAAGCAAAACAAAAGCAAAACATTCGAGAATAATTAACATTTGACCTGAAAATTTCTTTTGTTGTTATTGGTGTGTATTTAAAAAAACACTTAACACAAAGGCTTGAATTACAATTAGCTGTCCATTTTCATAATGAATTTAAAGCATCAGATTTGTCTTTTTGTCTCTAAAAATTAAATTGAAAAGATAAAGCTTCTAGAAATTGTAAAAATTAAGTGCAAAAGAACAAGCAGAATCCTAAATAATTCAAACCAATACTTACGTATGTGCTTTTAGTTTCTTTCATAAACCGGAAAAAAAGATGAAAAAAAATGATTTTTTTTCGATTCATAAAATAAACCAATCTTATTTATTCTATTCAAAATTTTTGCTTTCATCTTTAAATTGCTTCATAGCAAGTTTAATTTTAAAACCAAAAACAACAAAAACACAGAAACAGACATACGTTTTAAAACTTATATTACTTAAAATTTTACGTAAAAAATTACGTAGATATAGAATATTCTTTTTATGTTTGCAAAAGAATCTCAAAGGAGATTGGTATAATTTTAAGTAAATAAACAAAAATGAAAAAAGCTTACCTAATTTTGGCCGTTTTGCTATCAAGTGGCATGGCGTTTGGACAAGATTCCAAAGTAGAAATCTCTGGATCTGCAGATGTGTACTACAAGTATGATTTTGCAAAAAGAGAAAACATTCAAACCAGTTTTGGAACAGACCAAAATTCACTTTCTATTGGAATGCTTGATGTGGTTGCCAAGAAAACCACTGGAAAAACCTCTTTTGTTGGAGAACTATCTTTTGGACCCAGAGGACAATTTCAATCCATTCCCAATGGTGATGGTAGAGAAGGTGATGAAGGTAATACTTTCAACGTTCAAAACCTCTATGTATCTTACAATGTGAACGATGATTTGAAACTGACTGCCGGATATATGTCTACTTTTGAAGGTTATGAAATGATTTCTCCAGCTGCCAACTTCCACTACTCTACTTCTTATTTGTTTACCAACGGGCCCTTCCAGAATGCTGGATTAAAAGCAAACTATGCCGTTTCTGATAAAGTAGATGTTATGTTAGGGGTTTTTACAGATACGTGGAATACTTATAAAACAGACCCAAATAATGGACTTAGTACCATTGGAGGACAAGTTGCATTCAGACCAGCTGAAAACATATCTACCTATTTTGATTTCTTAACAGGAGACGAATCGGGAACTCTTTTTGATTTTACAGGAAATTTCCAAGTAACCGACGCCTTTAAACTTGCTGTGAATGCAGCTACTTTCAAGCACGGAGATGCTTCGACAAGAGATTTTTCTGGAGTTGCCCTGTATCCTTCTTATGCCATTACAGACAATTTTGCGCTAGGTCTAAGAGGTGAATATTTCACTTACCAAGATAAAGGTTCTGAAAGTCAAGAAATCACTGCCTTCACCCTTTCTGGAAACTTGAAATCAGGAGACTTGATGTTTATTCCAGAGATTAGACTAGACAGCGGGAAAAACGAAATCTTCCTAGACGTTGATGGAGCACCAACCAAATCTGCTTCTCAAGTACTTATGGCTTGCGTGTACACTTTCTAAGGCAAGAAGTACAAATATCAATAAAAAAAATCCTGTCAGAATTTCTGGCAGGATTTTTTTTGTGGTTAGAATTGATTTAAAAGGTTGTCTTACAAATCAAAATTGACTTCTACTTCTTCACTTATTGCCGTGGACTGGCACAAAAGCACATAACCTTCATCTTTTTCTTCTTGGCTGAGGGCAAAACTTCTTTCCATCTTCACCTCTCCTTTGGTTACCTTACACATACAACTCACACAGCTTCCTTTTTTGCAGGAGTGGGGAAGCTCTATGTCGTTTTCCAAAAAGGCTTCTAGTATATTAGGATAGGCATCATTTCTGAGATTAAGTTGATGAATCTGCCCGTCTATCAAAACTTTCACAAGGGAAGAATCTGTCTTTTGAAAAATGGGGGATTCCGAAGCTTTTTCTTCAAAAAACGAAGAAGTGGAAGCGGTAAAAAGCTCAAAAACGATGTCTTCTTTGCCAATTCCTACCGATTGCAAGAACTCTATATAATCAACCACCATGGGTTCTGGACCACAAATGAGACATTTGTCAAATTCCCTGAAATCTAGCTTTTGGATGTTTTGAAGATGCAAAAGTTCATTCTTATCCAAAAAACCAAAAGAAACATTTTTCAGATTTTTGGCCTCTTGGCTATGGGTGATATAATGATAGACAACAAATCTATCTCCAAACTGATTTTCCAGCTCTAAAAGTTCAGAAGCAAACATAATTTGGCTTTCTTCTCGATTGGAATAAAAAAGCACCAGTTGGGTTTGGTCGTTTTTGCTCAAAATGTCTTTGATGATGCTAAGGCAAGGAGTAATTCCGCTTCCACCAGCAAAAAGAACCACCTTCTTGAATGTTTTGTTTTCTGGAAGCACAAATCTCCCTTGGGGCTTTTCTATCCAAATCGTTTCTCCTTCTTTCAAAAAACGGTTGGCATAGGTTGAAAACTGTCCATTTTCTATTTCTTTGATTCCGATGGTGAGTTTTCCCTCATGGGGGCTCGAACAAACAGAATAGGACCTTTTCCACTGGTTTATTTCGTTTTTGTAGGTGATGGGAAGATATTGCCCTGGAACAAACTGGTAAAATTCCTTGAGTTCTTCCGGAACTTCAAAGGTAATGTTGACACTTTGGGGCGTATTTCTTTGGATGGATTGTATTTTGAGTGGGTACATAGATGAATATTTGAGGATTTTAATTTCGACCAATTTACCAAAAAAGTCAGTACTAAAAAGAGAAATGCAGAAATTTTTTTGCATTTATTTTAACAACTGAAATGTTAAATCTTAATTTTAACACAAAACAATCTGACTTTTTATTGTTTTTGTTCAGTTTAATTTTTAATTTTATCCAAATCAAAAATATCACTCATAAAATAAATATCAAAACCCAAAATCGTCTAAATCAAAATCAACAAAAAAATTACTGTCATGAAAAATACACTGTATGTACTCAAATTTTTTCTGGCTCCCATCTTGGTGCCTTCGCTTTTTTACATTTCCCTTACCCATACCGGTGCAATAACCCATCTTCCTTTCTTTTTCGTTTTTGTGGGAATTCCTTTATTAGACCTTCTTTTTCCGCCCTCGATGGTAAATCCGACATCCAAAGAAGAAGAAAATGAGCTTTTGGACAATTCCATCTTCAACATTTTGGCATGGTCTATTCTGCCCATTATGCTTTGCTGCGTAGGATTCTTTCTTTATACCGTTTACCACAAACACAGCGAGGTAGATTTTCTCACCCTAAGCGGTTGGACGATTTCTTTGGGATTGGCCTGCGGAATTCTGGGAATCAATGTAGGGCATGAACTGGGGCACAGAGAGAGTTCTTGGCAAAGGTTTTTGGGCAAAGGACTGCTTTGGACTTCACTGAGAATGAGTTTTTACATCGAACACAACTGGGGACACCACAAAGATGTGAGCACTCCGGAAGACCCTGCTTCTGCCAAAAAAGGAGAAAATGTATACCTCTTTATCCCCAAAAGCATCTTTCTTACTTGGCTCAACGCATGGAAAGTGCAAAAAGGTCTTTTGGAAAACAAAGGCAAAGGATTCTTCTCCATCGAAAACGATGTTTTTTGGGCCGCCATCATCCAGTGGTCCACCATTGCAGCCGTTTTTGCTTTCACAGACCTCACCACAACTGCGGCATGGCTTTGTGCTTGCATTTATGGTATGATGCTTTTGGAGATGGTAAACTACATCGAGCACTATGGACTTACCCGAAAAAAGAAAGAAAACGGACGTTACGAAAGAACCTTGCCCATCCATTCTTGGAATTCCAACCACAGCTTTTCTGGAGCGGCTTTGTTTAATCTTTCCAGACACTCAGACCACCATTTTATCGCTTCTAGAGAATACCAAATCCTGAGAAATTACCCAGATGCACCCAACATGCCCCAAGGTTATGCAGGAATGATTGTTCTATCATGGATTCCACCACTTTGGTTTAATGTGATGAATCCCAAACTCAAACAGCTCAATATGTCCTGAAAATATGGAAAATAGCTAATTAAAGAAGATATTACCATAACTAACAACCAAATATCCTTATGCTACAAATGAAATTGAACTGCGAAAAATGCAATCATTCTTTGCCACCCAACAGCGACCAAGCCTTTGTTTGTAGCTATGAATGTACCTATTGTGAGACCTGTTTTGAGGAGTTGTCTGGAGTATGTCCAAACTGCAAAGGAAATTTGGAGAAAAGACCCAAAAGAAAGACCTAGAAACATTTATTTCCAAATGCTATCAAATAAATCCTATTTTTGCCTACAACAAAAGCAAAGGAAATTTTAGGCAGAAAATTAGGATATGGAATCAGAGATTCTTTCAAAAATAAAACAAGCGAGCAAAAAGGAATTCGAGCAGAAAGGTCTCAAAAAGGCGAATCTCAATCAGATTGCCAAATCTTGCGGAAAGTCCAAATCCATTTTGTACTATTATTTCGATAGCAAAGAAGCACTCTTTTTGGAGCTTCTTCGCGATGAATTTTCCCAAATTACTTCTTATTTGGCAGAGAAAGCCGCGTCTCAAGAGGATGCGGCTTTGGCCATTGAAAACTACCTCAAATTAAGATTGCTATTGTTTGCCAACTTTTCCCTTTACCACCAAGTGCTCAAGGCAGATTTTGAAAAACCTTATGTCTTTGCACAGGAAGAAAGAGAAAAATTCACCCAGTTTGAACAAAAATTGCTGCAAGACCTTTTGGCCAAAGGAATCGAGGAAGGGAATTTCTATTTTGAAAATACCCAAAACACCTCCAAAATGATTCAGATGATATTTTTCTCGCTGGAAACCCAGTTTTTTGTGCAAGAAAAATTCATGGAATATGGCTTTTTGATGGAAGAACTCCTCGGGGTACTTCTTCAGGCTCTCAAGAAAAAAAAGTGACCTGAATTCGCTTTTTTATCTGAACCCAAAAACCTACAACTATGCAAATCCTCAAAGACATTCTGATACTTTTTGTCGCCCTAGAACATCTCTACATACTCTATTTTGAAATGTTTGCTTGGGAGACCATCGGAAAGAAAACCTTCAAATCCCTTCCAGAAAACTTGTTTTCTCCAACCAAAACTTTGGCCGCCAACCAAGGCCTTTACAATGGTTTTTTGTCTGCGGGGCTTTTTTGGTCTCTGTTTATCAAAGACCACTATGGTCGGACAACATTGCTGTATTTTTCTTGGTTTGTGTGATGATTGCAGGAATTTTTGGAAGCCTAACCGCTGGCAAAAAAATCTTCTTCGTGCAGGCTTTGCCAGCCATTTTGGCAATAATTTTAATCATTGCTGTCCCATGTCTAAACATTTAGAAACTTCCTATTATTTTGATTTTCAATCACAAGAGATTCAACAATACATTGAGCCTTTTCAAAATCTTTCTCTTTTAGAAAAAACAGAGGGAATCTATCTGAAAGTTCGTGACGGACTCTTGTATGACCCTTACCACATCAGCCTGAAAAAAGAAAGTTATGTCTCCAGCCATATCGCACAGAAAAAATCTGGAAATTGCGTGGAGAAATCTATCCTTCTGATTTCCTGCCTTCGGGGTCTTGGAATTCCTGCAAAATTGCATCTGGGAAAGGTGCAAAACCATTTGGCGGTAGAGAGGCTTACCCAAAAATTCGGCACCAACCAACTTACTCCTCATGGTATGGTTCAGGTTTGTTTGGAGGAGAAATGGATTAAACTTTCTCCTGCCTTTAACGCCAGTTTGTGCGAAAAATTTGGGGTAGAACCCTTGGAATTTGACCCAGAAAAATCATCTTACCTACAAAAATACAATCAAAGGGGAGATTTGTTTATGGAATACACCGCAGATTATGGTTGTTTTGATGATGTTCCTGTAGATTTTATGGTGCAAAACCTCAAAGAAAATTATCCCCATATTTTTGTCACGAAGGACAACAAGCAAGAGTTTTTCTTGTAGCAACACTGAAGGGTTCTTTCTAAACCATGTAAAAGAAATTTATTGTACTTTTATCCCTTTTAAGTAGAATCAAAAATATCAATATTTTCTTATCGCCTTTGTAATGATAAACCTTAATTTCTCGGTCTTTTTTAGAATTGTTTTTTGGTTCTCATTGGTTGGACTTTTTGCCATTATCGGTGATTTCGGGTTTACCCATAGCCAAGAATCTCATCAACTTTTAAACCGATTCTATTTTATTGTACTGGCCTTGGGTATTGTTTCCACAGCGGTTCGGTATGTACAAGACAGAGAAAAAATTCAAAAAAAAGCCTTTGTTTTTGATTTTTTATCCATCGCTTTTAGCCTTTGGCTCTTTTATCAGTTTGTATTTGTTGGCGTTCCCTTTCAGGCAGATTTGCTGCTTGAAAACCCGATTTGGGTTAAAATTGCGGTTTTACTTACTTTTATTCGAGAATATTCGGAGCTAAAAATCAATTTCAACCGAACCGTACTTAACCCAGCACAGCTTTTTGTACTTAGTTTTTTCATCATTATTTTCATTGGTGCCTTTTTGCTGTATTTGCCCAAGTCTACCCAAGGAGGAATTTCTTTTGTAGATGCGCTTTTTACCTCTACCAGTGCGGTTTGTGTAACTGGCCTTTCTGTGGTTGATACTGGAAAGGACTTCACCCTACTTGGACAAAGCTTCATCATGCTTTTAATCCAAATTGGAGGACTTGGGATTTTAACTTTTGCCAGTTATTTTAGTTATTTTTTTATCGGCCTAATGTTTGTGGGAAGAATTAGCATGTTTTCGCTTTTGATTGCCCTGTTTAAGAAATTCAAACACAAAAATTACAGTTTTCCTAAAGAAGAAATTACTATCAATTAAAATTTACTCAAAATGAAATACATCATTGTTGGTCTTGGAAATTTCGGTTCGTCTCTTGCCCAAAAATTAACCCAACAAGGAAACGAGGTTATCGGTATAGACACCCATATGACCAAAGTGGAAGCATGCAAAGAACAAATTTCCCATGCCATTTGCATGGATGCTACCGATGAATTTGCCGTTTCTGGACTTCCATTAAAAGACACAGACATTGTCTTGGTGGCCATTGGAGAGGACCAAGGTGCAAACATCATGGCCACGGCCTTACTTAAAAATCTCCAAGTGAAAAGACTCATTAGCCGAGCCATCAATCCCCTTCACGAAAAAGTACTTCAAGCCCTTGGTGTAGATGAAATTGTGCATCCAGAAGAAGAAACTGCCGAAAGATGGGCGAAAAAACTGTGCCTGAGCAATGTGGTAGATTCTTTTGAGCTTAATGAAGATTACAGCATCATTGAGGCAAAAGTGCCTCTAGATTATGTAGGAAAAACCGTCAGAGAAGTTTCTTTTAAAAAGGAATTTAATCTTTTGGTTCTTACCATCATCAAAAAAGTAGATGTGAAAAGCCTACTTGGAAAGACCAAAACCGAAACCCAAATTCAGGGTGTGGCTTCAGCAGATACACTCTTAAGCGAAAATGACATCTTGGTTCTCTATGGATCTAACAAAGATTTACAAATCTTTTTAAAACTTAAATTAAAATAAAAAAATAGATCATGAAAAATACAATCTTTGCCTTAGGACTTCTTTTTGTAACTTCCACATCTGTGGTTTCTTGTCAAAAGAAATGTAACACTGGGGAATCTTGCAAAAAAGAATGCAAAACCCAAAAATGCGAATCTTCTTGCGAAAACAAAAAAGACAGTGTAAACTGTACTGGTCACAAATAAAAGAAATTTCAAAGCAAAAGCACTCCCGAAAAGGAGTGTTTTTTTTTGCCCATTTTTCCAATCCAATTGAAAATTGTATCAATTTGATGAAGCTTAAATGAAAAAAATCAACTTCTTCATATCAAAAAAGCGAAAGAATATAGACACTTAAAAAAATAAACTATTTAGATTTGCAATTCAATAAAAAACAAAATTAGGATATGAGTGCATCCAAAAAAATTACCGCTACCAGTCTGCTTGTAGCCCTTGGAATTATCTATGGGGATATAGGAACAAGCCCATTGTATGTTCTAAAAGCCATTGTAGGAGATAGGTCTATCAGCCAAGAACTGATTTATGGTGGAATTTCTTGTGTTTTTTGGACCATCTGTTTTCAGACCACTTTCAAATATATATTTCTCACCTTAAAGGCAGACAACAAAGGCGAAGGTGGAATTATGTCCCTCTATGCACTGGTCAACAAATATGGGAAATACACCGTTATTCCCACCATTTTGGGAGCTTCCACTTTGCTTGCAGACGGGATTATTACTCCTCCCATTTCGGTTTCCTCAGCCGTTGAGGGTCTGACCCAAGTCAAAGGTTTGGAGCACATTTCTACCGTTCCCATTGTGATAGGAATTTTGACTTTGCTTTTCGTTTTTCAAAGATTCGGAACCCACAAAATTGGAGGTCTTTTTGGCCCTATGATGTTCATTTGGTTTATGATGCTTGCCATCTTGGGAATTAGTCAAGTAATCCAAAACCCAGAAATTATCCGTGCCCTGAATCCTGTTCATGCCTACAATTTGTTGACAAACTATAAAGAAGGATTTTGGCTTTTGGGCTCTGTCTTTTTGGCAACTACGGGAGCCGAAGCGCTCTATGCGGATTTGGGACACTGTGGGAGAGAAAACATCCGTGTTTCTTGGGTTTTTGTCAAGTTTTGTTTGATTGTAAACTACCTAGGACAAGCTTCTTGGGTGATGGACTTGGGAGCCAATGAACTTTTGGATGGAAGAAATCCCTTTTATGAAATTATGCCAGATTGGTTCCGTTTGCCTGGAATTGCCATTTCTACCGCTGCAGCCATCATCGCTTCTCAAGCATTGATTTCTGGAAGTTTCACCCTAATCAACGAGGCGATGAACATGAATTTCTGGCCGAGAGTAGAGGTGAGCCAACCCTCTGAAATCAAGGGACAAATCTACATTCCTAGCATCAATTTCATCCTTTGGTTGGGCTGTGTTTGCGTGGTGTTGTATTTCCAAAACTCTTCACACATGGAGGCAGCCTACGGGCTTGCCATTACTCTCACCATGATGGTGACCAGCTACCTGCTTACCTACTTTTTGATTTACATTTTAAGATGGAATATCTTTTTAATAGGAATCATCGTCTTGCTTTTTGCTATTGTAGAAATTTCTTTCTTTGTAGCCAATATGCTGAAATTCCCAGAAGGAGGATATATCACAATCATGATTTCGGTTCTCTTTGGATTCATCATGCACTCCATTTACAAAGGGAGAAAAATTTCCAACAAACTCACCAAATATGTACCGATTGAAAAATACACAGACAAAATCAAACAATTGGGTGCAGACCAGGAAGTTCCAAGATTTTCTACACACTTAATTTACCTCACCAAAGCAGAAAACGATTGGGAGATTGAAGAAAAAATCATGAAATCCATTTTTTCCAAAAAACCCAAAAGAAGCGATGTATATTGGTTTTTGCACATCAACAGAACCGATGAACCCTATACTTTGACCTATGATGTAAAAGAAATCATAGATGATACCCTCATCAAAATCAATCTGAATATTGGATTCAAATTGCAAATCAGAACCGAACATTACTTCAAAAAAATCGTGCAACAACTTATAGCCAACAAAGAGTTGCAAATGCACATTCGTCCAGATGGTTCCACCAAATACAACGCAGAGCCCGATTACAAATTCATCTTGATTGAAAAATTCCTCTCTGTGGACAACAATTTTGGATTCCAAGACAACATCTTAATCAATGCTTATTTTGCCCTCAAAAAAATCTCACTAAGCGATGAAAAATCCTTTGGACTGGAAAAAAGCGATGTACAGTTTGAAATGGTTCCACTCTTGTACCAAAAAAGTCCAGATTTCGTTTTGAAAAGACTCCAACCCAAAGCGGAAAACTAAAACACATTTTCCAAAATGCAACTTTAAAATCTCTCAAAATCTCTCAATTTTTGGGAGATTTTTTTTGTGGGATAGCGTCTAAAAATATTAACGAAAATTTGGCTAAAAATGTATAAGTTAGAAAAGATTTGGCAGACTTTCTGCAATATTCTTTCTTGAAAAAAAATCGAGAGATTTCTTTTCAAAAAAAACAATCAACTAAAAACCAAAAAATCAATTTTATGAAAAAACAAATTTTCTCCATTCTTACCATTACTGCCATGTCTCTTGTTTCTTGCGACGGTACGCCAAAAACAGAAGCCGTAACACCCAGCGAGCCAACCGAAGTTGTTGCACCAGCGGTGACACCAGAGGCAGGAATTCCAACTGTTGATGGCACGGGTGATGCTACTGTAAGCACAACAGACAAAAACGGAAACAAATTGAACATTAGATACATAAAGGATAACACAGTTGTGGTTTTGTTTGCAGGAGATTCCATTGAACTCAAAAGAGCAGTATCAGCCTCTGGTGAATTGTACAAAAATGAGCAGTACGAATTATGGAATAAAGGAAAACAGTACACCTTCGAAAAAGATGGAAAAGTGATTTTCGAAAATTGATTTTCACCATTCTTTAAAAATGGCGGTTTGAACTTGGTTTCAGACCGCTATTTTTTTGGCTGTTTTTGGGCTCTTTGGAGGCATTTCTTTTGTATCTTTATCCCAAATTGATTCGAAAATGAGCCAAAATTCCACTTCCCACGAAGACACCGCCATCCAAACCACCTATTTTAGTCTTTTGGGGAATGTTTGTCTGGCTATCATCAAGGGATTGGCAGGTTTTTTTGGGAATTCTTATGCCCTTATTGCCGATNCTGTCTCTTATACACATCTAGATGTGTATAAGAGACAGATCCAAACCCCTCATGCGCTTCCAAAGGCTTGGACGCTCTTTGTTTTGGGTTTTATCATTCTGTGGAAAGAAATCTCTTTTCAGATTGTCATCAAAAAAAGCAAAATTACCTCTAGTACATCTCTGAAAGCCGAAGCTTGGCACCACAGAGGCGATGCCATTACATCGGTGATGGCCTTTGTGGGAATCTCCATCGCCCTGTATTTTGGAAAGGGTTACGAAAATGCAGATGACTGGGCTGCTCTTTTTGCTTCTGGACTTATCTTTTACAACGCGTACCAAATTCTTCGTCCCGCCCTTGGAGAAGTGATGGACGAACAAATGTATGACGAGCTCATTTTGGAAATCCGTGAAAAATCTTCTCAGGTGGAGGGCGTTCTGGGTACAGAAAAATGTTTTATCCGAAAGTCTGGCATGAAATACCATGTCGATTTGCATGCCATAGTGAAGGGAGATATTTCGGTAAAAGTAGGACACGACATTTCCCATGCCTTAAAAGACCATCTTCAAAAAGAAATTCCTGAGCTCGGACAAGTACTCATACACATAGAGCCCAACTGTTAACTGCAAAATCGGTTTTAACCAAACGATTTTGGTTGAAAAACCAAAACAACAAAGGGCTAGTAAACTGGCTTTTTGACTCTTACCGTTCTATTATTTTTTCCCTATTTTTGTTTTGATTTATAAATCTATTCATTTTGGAACTACTTATAATTTTCATCTTAATTCTTCTGAACGGAGTTTTTTCCATGTCTGAAATGGCACTTGTCTCTTCTCGAAAATTCAAGTTAGAATCAGCTAAAAAGAAAGGAAGCCAAGGAGCAAGAGTAGCCTTAGATTTATCAGAAAATCCAACCCGATTTCTTTCTACCGTGCAAATTGGAATGACTTTAATCGGAATTTTACTTGGGGTGTACTCTGGGGAAAATCTCACCCATCAGGTGGTTGTGTTTTTAGACCAATATCCTTTGGTAAAGCCTTATAGCCAAGAAATCGCCACTTTTATCATTGTGCTTTTCATCACTTATCTCTCCATAGTATTGGGTGAGTTATTGCCCAAGAGAATAGGAATGGCTTTTCCAGAAACCATAATTTCGTCTCTGGCAGAACCCATGCGTTTGCTCTCTAGTCTCACAGCTCCTTTTGTTTGGCTTTTAACCACAACCAACAATGTCATTCTGCAAGTACTAGGCATCAAAAGTCAATCCGATAATGCCATTTCGGAGGAAGAAATCAAATCGATCATCAAAGAATCTGCAGAAGGCGGAGAAATTCAAGACATCGAACAAAACATCGTAAACCGGGTTTTTGAAATGGGAGACAGAAAAGTAAATTCTCTTCTCACCCACCGAACAGACATCGTATTTTTTACCCTAGATGATACTTGGGAACAAATAGTGGAAAAAATAAATCAAGAAAAACATTCTGCTTATCCTGTTTCTAAAACCCAAGACTTGGATGATATTGTTGGAGTAGTACTGTTAAAAGATTTATTCTTCCCCAAAAGCGAAGAGCCTTTCTCCATTGAAAAATTCATTGTAGAGCCTATTTATTTTAACCAAAATACTCATGCCTACAAAGTACTTGAAATCTTCAAAGAGGAGCAATTGCATTACGGGATTGTGGTGGATGAGTATGGAACCATCGAGGGAATGGTAACCATGGATGACCTTTTGGATGCTCTTGTGGGTGAATCTACAGAAAACAACCAAGATGAATATCAAATCATTCAGAAAGATGAGAAAAACTGGCATGTAGATGGTCAGTACTCTATTATAGAATTCGCCAATTACTTTGACATTCACCTAACCGATGAGCAGTATAGCAACTATACAACGGTTGCTGGACTCATCATCCATAAAACCAACAAAGTACCCGCTATAGGCGATAAAATTAGCCTAGAAAACCTCTTTTTAGAAGTACTTGAAAAAGACGGACAAAAAATAGATAAAATTCGCGTAACCCAAGAAGAATAAAAACCTTATGAAAAAAACCAGAGAAGCCATTGCTCAGATTATTTTCAAGCAAAATATAAAAGACTTTTTCTTTGTTCTCTGGGGAGTTTTCATGGCATCGGTTGGACTAAAAGGATTCTTATTGCCCAACAATTTCTTAGATGGTGGAGCCATGGGAGTTTCTCTGCTTTTGAATATTTTAACCCCTGTGGATCTTTCCCTACTCATTGTGCTTATCAACCTTCCATTTGTAATTCTTGGGGCCAGACAAATCTCTTATGCTTTTGCCATCAAAAGTGTGATGGCCATTGTTCTTCTGGCTGTTTTTGTACACTTTATTTCTTTCCCAGCTTTAACAAGCGATAAACTTCTGATTGCAGTTTTTGGCGGATTCTTTTTGGGAGCAGGCATTGGGCTTACCATTCGAGGAGGTGCGGTGATAGATGGTACCGAAGTTTTGGCCATAACCTTAAGTAGAAACAGCAGTCTTACCGTTGGAGATTTTATCGGGATTTTTAACATTATTCTCTTTTCTTTGGCCGCCTATTTTATTGGAATAGAAAAAGCCATGTATTCGATGCTTACCTACCTTTCCGCCTCTAAAACGGTAGATTTTATCATCAACGGGATAGAAGAACACATTGGGGTGATGATTGTAACTGCTTTCTCTGATGAGATTAAAAATAGCATTGCCGAAAATATGGGAGTGGGTGTTACGGTTCTAAAATCTGAAAAAGGATTTGGAAGCAGAGGCGAATTTGAGAAAGAAGGAACGGTTCTATATTGTGCGGTAACCAGACTCGAAGTTTCTAAACTACTTCTAGAAATTGAGAAAATTGACGAAAGAGCTTTTGTGGTTCAGCATATTTTAAAAGACACCAAAGGAGGAATGATCAAAAAGAAACCTTTGCATTGATTCTTTGTTCTAATCTTGTTTTTCTTAGATTCCAAGAAATAAAACAACTTGGGCGGCAGCCCACCAAAAAAGCCCTCAAAAATTTTCATTTGTGAAAATTTTTGAGGGGATGGGTTTTGCTTTATCACAAAGTGAAATATCTCTACTGTAATACAACTATTAATTTTGAATTAAATTTCCAAAACTATCTGTTTTAAATTCAAACGTTATAACTACATGTGAATTTACTGAACGTAGAGAGTACTTCCGATTTGGATATAGTTGAATGCTTTTGATAATTTTACCATTTTTATAATGAATACGATATTCAGAACTTATATCTTTATCAAAAAAAATTACATTCTCTGTAGTTCCGGATATTTTTTTTATTACAAACTCATTTTCAAAGTTGTCATTCAAATCATAAACAGACAAGTTAATCTGTTTACTGTAACTTTTATCTGACTTTAAAATAAGTGATTTATTTCTATTATCTATCTCTACTCTGTATGGAATACTACATGAGAAACAGAAAAGTAATATGCACAATAATACAACTCGCATAGTTTTAAAATTTTGTTTTAAATTGTTTATTTATCATATCCTGCTAATAACTTTTAATGACTCCATCTGTTTCATATAAAGTAAATATACCAAAACCTAAAATAAGAGCATAAAAAAAGCCCAACGAAGTTGGGCTTAAAAAAGTGGCGGCGACCTACTCTCCCGGAAGAACCAGTACCATCGGCGCAAGTGAGCTTAACTTCTCTGTTCGGAATGGGAAGAGGTGAGCCTCACTGCTATAACCACCTAAGAGGTTTCACAGAGATTCTGTGTATTAGTTAACATAAGAAAAAAAAGAAGTAAAATTAAAAGGCAATCAATCATTTCAAGCGTGTGATGGATAAATCTATGGGTAATTAGTACTACTCGGCTATGACATCGCTGCCTTTACACCTGTAGCCTATCAACGTGGTGATCTCCCACGACCCTTAAAAGAAGTCTCATCTTGTGGTGGGTTTCGCACTTATATGCTTTCAGTGCTTATCCTTGCCAGACGTAGCTACTCAGCGGTGCACCTGGCGGCACAACTGATACACCAGAGGTCTGTCCAACACGGTCCTCTCGTACTAGAGTCAGATCCACTCAAACTTCTCACGCCCGCTGTAGATAGAGACCGAACTGTCTCACGACGTTCTGAACCCAGCTCGCGTGCCACTTTAATGGGCGAACAGCCCAACCCTTGGGACCTTCTCCAGCCCCAGGATGTGACGAGCCGACATCGAGGTGCCGAACCTCCCCGTCGATATGAGCTCTTGGGGGAGACTAGCCTGTTATCCCCGGCGTACCTTTTATCCTTTGAGCGATGGCCCTTCCATACGGAACCACCGGATCACTATGTCCTGCTTTCGCACCTGCTCGACTTGTAGGTCTCACAGTCAAGCATCCTTATGCCATTACACTCTACGTACGATTACCATCCGTACTGAGGATACCTTTGAAAGCCTCCGATACTCTTTTGGAGGCGACCACCCCAGTCAAACTACCCACCACGCACTGTCCTTCTTTGCAGAAGTTAGGCTCCAAATAAACAAAGGGTGGTATTTCAAGGATGACTCCACAACGCCTGGCGACGCCGCTTCATAGTCTCCCACCTATCCTACACATTATTTATCCGAAGTCAATACGAAGCTATAGTAAAGGTGCACAGGGTCTTTTCGTCCCACAGCGGGTAACCGGCATCTTCACCGATACTACAATTTCACCGAGCTCATGGTTGAGACAGTGCCCAGATCGTTACACCATTCGTGCAGGTCGGAACTTACCCGACAAGGAATTTCGCTACCTTAGGACCGTTATAGTTACGGCCGCCGTTTACTGGGGCTTCAGTCAAAAGCTTCTCCGAAGATAACTTCCTCCCTTAACCTTCCAGCACCGGGCAGGTGTCAGGCCATATACGTCGACATTAATCTTCGCATAGCCATGTGTTTTTGTTAAACAGTCGCCTGGGCCATTTCTCTGCGGCCACATTGCTGTGGCTCCCTTTATCCCGAAGTTACAGGGTTAATTTGCCTAGTTCCTTAGCCATGATTCACTCGAGCACCTTAGGCTTCTCGCCTCGACTACCTGTGTCGGTTTACGGTACGGTCACTAATAACCTAACTTTATCGGCTTTTCTTGGAACCCTATTACCACGTTCGATTCAGCCGAAGCCTCCTCTCAACGAACTATTCCGTCAGTTCGTACATAACTCTAGAATCCGTCCCCGCTTCAAAATTATTAGTGGTTCAGGAATTTTAACCTGATTCCCATCGGCTTCTGCTTTCGCATTATCCTTAGGATCCGACTTACCCTCCGTTGATTGACGTAGCGGAGGAATCCTTAGTCTTTCGGTGTGAATGGTTCTCACATTCATTATCGCTACTTATTCCTACATTTGCTTTTCTGTACGCTCCAGCATCTCTCAAAAGACACATTCACTGCATACAGAATGCTCCCCTACCCAAGATTACTCTTGACTAAGCTTCGGTACTATACTTTATGCCCGCTTATTATCGATGCCCGCCCCGCTCGACCAGTGAGCTGTTACGCACTCTTTAAATGAATGGCTGCTTCCAAGCCAACATCCTAGCTGTCAATGCAATCCAACCGCGTTTTTTCAACTTAGCATACATTTGGGGACCTTAGCTGATGGTCTGGGTTCTTTCCCTCTCGGACTTGGACCTTAGCACCCAAGCCCTCACTGCCCAGTATATCTTATAGCATTCGGAGTTTGTCAGGAATTGGTAGGCGGTGAAGCCCCCGCATCCAATCAGTAGCTCTACCTCTATAAGACTCTACCTGAGCGCTGCACCTAAATGCATTTCGGGGAGTACGAGCTATTTCCGAGTTTGATTGGCCTTTCACCCCTACCCACAGGTCATCCAAAGACTTTTCAACGTCAACTGGTTCGGTCCTCCACTGTGTGTTACCACAGCTTCAACCTGCCCATGGGTAGATCACACGGTTTCGCGTCTAATCCCACTAACTATTTCGCCCTATTCAGACTCGCTTTCGCTACGGCTCCGGTGCTGAACACCTTAACCTCGCTAGGGAGATTAACTCGTAGGCTCATTATGCAAAAGGCACGCCGTCACATCACGAAGATGCTCCGACCGCTTGTAGGCGTACGGTTTCAGGTTCTCTTTCACCCTTTTATTCAAAGTGCTTTTCACCTTTCCCTCACGGTACTAGTTCACTATCGGTCTCTCAGGAGTATTTAGCCTTGGAAGATGGTCCTCCCATATTCAGACAGAATTTCACGTGTTCCGCCCTACTCGATTTCACCAATATCAGATTTCACCTACAGGACTATCACCCCCTTTGGTTGCACTTTCCAGTACATTCGGCTATCATTCAACTGGCTTAAGGGCTCCTCCGCTTTCGCTCGCCACTACTCACGGAATCTCTATTGATTTCTTTTCCTCCAGGTACTTAGATGTTTCAGTTCCCTGGGTTTGCCCACCCGAAGGTGTGACTGGTCTTCAACCAGCCGGGTTGCCCCATTCAGACATCTGCGGATCACTTCGTGTGTGCCAATCCCCGCAGCTTTTCGCAGCTTACCACGTCTTTCGTCGCCTCTGAGAGCCTAGGCATCCGCCATACGCCCTTAACGATTTCTTCCTAATCACACGCTCTTGTGATTAATTATTTTTAACTTTATTTCTTTCTTCTTATGTCAATGATCTTTTCATTAATTAACAATTGATAATTCACAATTGATAATTAATTCGTGGAGAATATCGGAGTCGAACCGATGACCTCCTGCGTGCAAGGCAGGCGCTCTAGCCAGCTGAGCTAATCCCCCGTTTGAATGGATATTTATCAATTGATAATTGATAACTATTTCTCAATTGAGCTCTTAACCACTTCTAGAATTTCCTATATCCTTATATCCCTCTCCCTTCTCTCCTTCCCTCAAATAATTTGTAGTCTCAGGCAGACTCGAACTGCCGACCTCTACATTATCAGTGTAGCGCTCTAACCAGCTGAGCTATGAGACTCTCCCTACTTTCAAACGTTAGGTTTGGGTATATATTTTATTAAATTTAAGAATAAAAAACAAAAACGCAAGCCAAAGTCAATCCCTTCAAAAAGTTTTGGACTCTTCTCTAAATTGAGATGTTCCAGCCGCACCTTCCGGTACGGCTACCTTGTTACGACTTAGCCCTAGTTACCAGTTTTACCCTAGGCAGCTCCATTTCTGGTCACCGACTTCAGGTACCCCCAGCTTCCATGGCTTGACGGGCGGTGTGTACAAGGCCCGGGAACGTATTCACCGCATCATGGCTGATATGCGATTACTAGCGATTCCAGCTTCATAGAGTCGAGTTGCAGACTCCAATCCGAACTGAGACAGGCTTTGAAGATTCGCATCACCTCGCGGTGTAGCTGCCCTCTGTACCTGCCATTGTATCACGTGTGTAGCCCAAGGCGTAAGGGCCGTGATGACTTGACGTCGTCCCCACCTTCCTCTCAGTTTGCACTGGCAGTCTCATTAGAGTCCCCGGCTTAACCCGTTGGCAACTAATGATAGGGGTTGCGCTCGTTGCAGGACTTAACCTAACACCTCACGGCACGAGCTGACGACAGCCATGCAGCACCTTGCATTCTGTCCGAAGAAAAAGCTATTTCTAGCCCTGTCATTATGCATTTAAGCCTTGGTAAGGTTCCTCGCGTATCATCGAATTAAACCACATGATCCACCGCTTGTGCGGGCCCCCGTCAATTCCTTTGAGTTTCATTCTTGCGAACGTACTCCCCAGGTGGTATACTTATCACTTTCGCTTAGCCACTGAAATAAATTCCAACAGCGAGTATACATCGTTTACGGCGTGGACTACCAGGGTATCTAATCCTGTTCGCTCCCCACGCTTTCGTCCATCAGTGTCAGTTGAGTCTTAGTAACCTGCCTTCGCAATCGGTATTCTATGTAATATCTATGCATTTCACCGCTACACTACATATTCTAGCTACTTCAAACTCACTCAAGGCTAGCAGTATCAATGGCAGTTCTATCGTTAAGCGATAGGCTTTCACCACTGACTTACAAGCCCACCTACGGACCCTTTAAACCCAATAAATCCGGATAACGCTTGCACCCTCCGTATTACCGCGGCTGCTGGCACGGAGTTAGCCGGTGCTTATTCATATAGTACCGTCAGACCAGTACACGTACTGGCGTTTCTTCCTATATAAAAGGAGTTTACAATCCATAGGACCGTCTTCCTCCACGCGGGATGGCTGGATCAGGCTCTCACCCATTGTCCAATATTCCTCACTGCTGCCTCCCGTAGGAGTCTGGTCCGTGTCTCAGTACCAGTGTGGGGGTTCACCCTCTCAGGCCCCCTAAAGATCGTAGCCATGGTGAGCCGTTACCTCACCATCTAGCTAATCTTACGCATGCCCATCTCTCTCCGATAAATCTTTCAAATCTAAACCATGTGGCCTAAACTATTATAAGGTATTAATCCACGTTTCCATGGGCTATCCCTTTGAAAAAGGTAGGTTGCATACGCGTTACGCACCCGTGCGCCGGTCTCAAAAAGAGCAAGCCCTTTTCTACCCCTCGGCTTGCATGTGTTAAGCCTCCCGCTAGCGTTCATCCTGAGCCAGGATCAAACTCTCCATTGTATTTTCTTTAAAAGTACATCGCTGTACCTCCTTAACTAACTTCGAGCCCATCCCCCTCTCCAGAATTAACTCTTTCTTGGTTTTTGTTTTTCTTCTTAAATCTTATGTAAATGATCTCTTCTTTCCTAATCTCAATCCGCTTCCGGATCTTTCGGACTGCAAATATAGACACTCTTTTTATTCTGACAAAAATTATTTTAACAAATTTTTCCTGCCCTCATTTTTACTCAGCATCCAATCGCTTCACAACCCTAAAAACCCTTCAATGAACGAAATCTTTCCCCTTAAGGGAGCGCAAAGATAACAACCTTTTCTCACTTCCACAACGTCTTTCCTTAAGTTTTTTTTCTCATCCCTTTTATCTCTCTACTTATGAGTGGGTTGTAGCTTTGTTTTATTTAATACTTCCATCAAAATGTATCCTCAAAGCCAAAATACAAAGCATCAATAAGGTAAAGAATGTTTGGCTAAAGGGTCGTATAACCAGAAAAATGAAATTATCATTAATTTAACTGACAAAATGGGTTGATCTCAAATTCTTGATTATCTTTATACAAAGTATTCTACATCATGAAAAATAAAATTCTAGCCTTATTTTTGATACATGCCTTGCAATTCTTGGCTCTGGCTTGCGCGGGTGAAGACGTGGATTGTCCTAGAACCAGTACGTACGAAACAAACATCACCAGTATAGTTTTAACACCGCTAAGTTCATCACTCAATGAGATAAAGCCAAACTCAAACCCCAAAAAATCAGATTTTAGTTTGTCTATACGCACCCAAGTGGACAAGCAAAAAATAGCAAAAGTAGAAACCAAATTTAATTTTGGAGATTTTGGATTTGCCAAAACTTACGCAACAACATGTGCTTCAGATAAATACTATTCGAAAGACCCTATTGAGTCGATTCAGGTTTTGGCCACAAACACAGCGACAAATGAAACCACAAATGTTACAGATCATTTTATCTACCAATATATCAATGATTACAATTTCATGAATTCTAAAGTGATTGAAAACAGCTTCCCTACCAAAAGGGATGATTATACGGAAACAGATTACTTTCAAATTGGTTTATATAAGACTACCAACATCCCGGATTCGGCAATCTTCACCGTAACTCTAACCCTTGAATCTGGAAACTTAGTTTCTCAAAAAACCACTATAATCAATTTTAATTAAACCTATCAAAATACCACAAGTGAGACTGATTTCCATATTGATTGTAAGCCTTTGTTTGTTCTTCATCTTTTGGGCAAATAAAAAAGAAACCACACTGAACTTCAAAGAAACAATCAGTCGGGACACTGAACAAAACCCGAAATTAAAAAATTATCATATTCCTCTTCAAAAAATACTAGACTCATTAGGAATAGATAAAAAATCGACAAGACTTTTTGTATCGAAATCAAATTATGTTTTGAGCGTAAAAAAAGGGGAAAGCATTCTAAAGACCTATCCTGTGGTTTTTGGGACTAATCCTGTAGACGACAAAAGACAAGAAGGAGATAGATGCACTCCAGAGGGAGTTTTTAGAGTCAAAGCCAAATATCCGCACAAATCTTGGTCAAAATTTATCTGGTTTGATTATCCAAATAAAGAATCTTATAAAAAATTTGATGAAGCCAAAAGACTTGGGAAAATCCCGCAAGATGCCACCATTGGCGGAGAAGTTGGAATACATGGCGTACCCAAAGGACACGACAACGCCATAGACCAAAGAAACAATTGGACCTGGGGTTGTATTTCCCTTAAAAATAAAGATGTAGACGAGATCTATAATGCAACCTTTGAAGGAATGAAAATCGAAATCATTCATTGAAATTGTACCTTCTTTTTTTTAAGCAAATAAATAACTTTGGTTTTGTTAATTTTTTGCAAAGTAAAAATTAAATTTCTTACTTTTAGAAAAAACAAAAATCCAATGAAAAAACCTTTATTCTTATTATTACTTATAATTACCCAGTGGTCTTTTTCTCAAGAGTTAATGTCAAAATCTGCAACATCAGATATATATTCCAATGAATCTTTTGGAACCTACGGATACAACAGACTTCCAGAGGAAGACATAAACTTAAAAGGAAGTTTGTATGTAGCTACTCCAGTGGAGTATTTCAATAGTTTTGAAAATTTTATTGAAAACAAGCCTACTTCTTCGGTTACTGCTGCCCAAAATGTACCTGCTTTTGGAAAGAAAAAGCAAGAATTTTTAACTACATTCAACAAAAAAAATTATCTCTCTAGTCTTAGTCAACTGAATGTAAAAAGCCAGGCGCTTCCCTTTTCTTCGATTCTAAACCCTGAAACAGGAGAAAAAATCAACAAAAATGTTGTAGGTATTAAATACAACAACCAAATCTATTACAATCTAAAGTATTCTAATTCTACAATGTCTTCAAGATTTGTAAAACTACAAGATCTAGACAAAGACTTTCCCTACTATACTTTTTCTAAAGAAGAAGACCCTGAGATATATAAACAATTTATCAGAACACAACAGACCTCAAACACCATTGGAAATGTTGCGGGATTAATTCCCTCACTTATTATGGGTACTTCATTAATTCCGGGAGCTGTTATCGCAGTTGGAGATGAACTATTTAGTGCTACTTCTAAACTAATGCTCAATTATTACTCTTACAAAGACAAAAATGGAAACCGTCAGTTTATAGTACTGCTAGACAAAAATGCCATTTTAGAATCTGATAAAAAAGTTACCTCAGCCCTTAGAAAAAATGGAAGTATCAATAGCAAGGCAAAATTTGCAAAAATTTGCAAAGCAAAAAATATTGATTTTTCTAGGAAAGATCTAACCTACGAAAAAGCCCTAGAGCTAATCCAACAATTAAACCAGCCCTCTAAATAACTTCCCCTATTTTCAAGGGGCAATCTTGTTCTTGATGGCCTTGGCAATAGAATTTGGAATTTTGTCCAACGCTCCCAATACATAAGGCAAAGCCTTGAGTTTGAATCCTTCATATTCACTTGGCACCACAGCATCTATCAAAAATGGACCTTTTTCTCGAAATGCTTTTTCTAAGGCTTCATTAAATTCTTCCGCTGTGGTTACTCTCACACCTGGCATACCCATACCTTTGGCCAAGGAAACAAAATCCAATCCTGGAGTAGAGATATCGAGCTGTGCTTTGGCCTTAGGACCTGCGTTTTTGGCTCCTACCCTTTCCAGTTCTATGTTGAGTATGCTATAAGATGCATTGTTGAAAATCACCGTGGTAACATCCAGATTTTCCGCCACAATGGACCAAAGGGTTTGGATGGTGTACATAGAAGAACCATCACCCACAAGTGCCAAAACTGGTCTATTTCTGTCTGCCATAGCCGCTCCAAGGGCTACGGGAAGAGCTTGCCCGATGGCTCCACCAGTGAGTGTAAGTATATCGTGTTTGGGAGCTCCAGCAGTATGTGCTGGAATCTTTACCCCAGAGGTTTGCGCCTCATCTGAAATGATGGCGTTTTCAGGCAAAAGAGCCCCAATGGCTTGTGCTGCTTTTTCTCCATTGAGTTTCCCAGTTGGAAGGGAAGGTCTTTTAGCTTCTTGCAATTTTGGAGAAATATCGATCGCACCTACCGCCTCAACCAAGGCTTGAATGCTACCCAAAGCATCCTCTTGTTCGGTTACCAGACTGTGCAAAGTGCATCCATCTGGAACCAGATATCCTTTTTTCCCTGGATAAGCAAAGAAGGTAACTGGTGCTTTGGTATCTATCAAAATCATATGATTGTAACCTTCAAGCTGAACCGAAGCCATTTCGGCAAAATACGCCAGTCTTTCTACATAAGGAACTCCTGCTCCTCTTTGAAGTCTGGTTGGGAAAGTTTCTGTAAGCAATTTGGCTCCGCATTTTTCTGCAATTTTGGCAGCCGCCAAAAGTCCTTCTTCTTTGAGAACTCTTCTTCCCAGCAAAATCAGAGTTTTCTTTCCTTCTTCTTTGAGCACTTTGGCAATCTGTTCTAGGTTTTCAGCGGAAGTTAAGGGTGCTTTGGGAATGGAAAAATCCGTTTCTGCCACACCTCCTTTGTTCCAAGATACATCTGCTGCCAAGATGAGGGTGGAAATTTGTGCAGGTGTACCCGTGGCTACTTTGATGGCTTCAGCGGCATCTTTCCCAATCTGTGAAGTTTCTTGGGTGGTTCGAATCCATTTGGAAAAGTTTTTGGCAACCGTTTCTATGTCCGATTGCAAAGGAGCATCGTACTTGGTGTGATAGGTGGCATGGTCACCAACAATGTTAATCATCGGAACTCTAGCCTTTTTTGCGTTGTGTAAATTGGCAAGTCCATTTCCTAGACCACAGCCCAAATGCAAAAGAGTTGCAGCGGGTTTGTCTGCAATACGGGCATAACCATCTGCGGCTCCTGTTGCAACCCCCTCAAAAAGACACAAAACGGCCTTCATATTGGAGTTGTCTAACTCGGAAACAAAATGCATTTCTGAAGTTCCGGGATTGGTAAAACAGACTTCGATGCCTGCATTGGTAAGGGTATCAATGAGCGCTTTGGCTCCTATGGTATTATTTTCGGACATTTTGAAAAAGTTTTGAGTAGGTTTTAAAGAAGTTTTTTTTCTTTTGCTTTCCAAAGATATCACGAAAAACCCAAAGGGATTTTAAAGTATTTTTCTTTCAGCCCAGATGTTGAAAGCGGAAAATTCATGGTGCAAGAAAATGGAAAAAAGGTTTTCACCATGCTCTTTGCTGCACTGGTTACCATTGAGTTTACAGATTTGCTGTTTGCTTTAGACAGCATCCCAGCTATTTTCGCCATCACCACAGATCCCTTTCTTGTTTTTAGCTCCAACATTTTTGCCATCATGGGGCTCAGATCTCTTTTCTTCTTTTTATCCTCAATGTTAGAAAAGTTCCATTATCTAAAGTATAGCGTTTTCGCGATTCTGGTTTTTGTATCTATCAAACTCATTGGATTACACTATTTCAAATTTCCAGAATGGGCTTCTCTACTTTTTATCGCCCTATCTTTGGGGATTGGAGTGGTTTATTCACTATACAAAGACAAAGAAAATCAGAGCTAAAACAAGCGTTGATTCTTTACATTTCTTTTCTGAAATTTACTTGAAAAATCTAGCTTCTGGGCTTTTCTTGTATAAATGAACAAATTCTTTACCTTTATCAAAAGTTAACCAAACCAAAAAAACAAAAAATGAACCAAACTTCAAACACAGATTACGGTGCCTTTGAGTGGCAAAAAAGAATGGGCATACACGAGGCATACCATACAAATTCGGTAAACAGAATCATACACTGGCTTTGTATTCCGTTTGAACTTTTTGCTTTGGTATCTTTATTTTCGATGATTCCCCTGCCCTTTGGTTTAAATTTGGCATTTGTAATGCTGGTTCCCCTTTCGATAATTTACCTTGCAACAGATCTATTTTTGGGCGCCATTATGTCTTTTATTTTGGCTGTACTTTGGATTTTAGCCTATCACTTTTTTCCTGAATTTTCTATCTGGAATTTGCTCGCAGTTATCCTTATCTTCTTTTTGACCTTCAAATTTCAAACTGGATACGGACATGGTACACACGAGGAAGGAAGAGACGATACAGAAATGAATTTTGCAGAATTCGGGAAAACCAAAGACCCAATTCCGCTGATTCTCATTTTTTATTACCATCTGGTTGAAATCGCCTTCAATCTTGGCTACAAACCCGAGATTCGAAAAAAAGTGGAACAAGTTACTTTAGAAGAAAAACAAAAAATGGGGATAATTTGATCCCCTTTTTTGATCTCCAGTTATGCATATTCAAACTTTAAAAACAATTGCTACTAAGGGGGAATATTCCTCTAATCTATACTTCCAAAGCCTATCTTGTAAAAAAGGTTTATTCTTTTTGGCGAGTTCAGAAATTGGGCTTTGTGCTTTGTTTCCTTCCAAAGACTTGAATCATTCACTGAAAAATCTTCAAAGTAGATTTCCAAAAGCCAAAATACTTCCTGTAATTCTAAATAGCGAAATAGACATTCAGCAACAAAAAGCCTTGATTTTTTTAGAAAACCCTAGCTTAGACTTGCCGCTTGTTCTTCACCTTCTAGGGACTCAATTTCAGCTTCAGGTATGGGAGGCTCTTTTAACTATCAAACCTTTGCATTTTGAGAGTTATCAAAGCATAGCCCAACAAATCAAAAGACCCAAAGCGTATAGAGCCGTTGGAACAGCGGTCGGAAAAAACCCTATTGGTGTACTTATTCCTTGTCACAGGGTGATAAAATCTAATGGAGAACTAGGAAATTACCACTGGGGAGAAAAAATGAAAAAATCACTCTTAGACTGGGAAAATCAGTTTTACCGCAACACTTTAGTCTAAAAGGTAAGCCAACGGCTGCTCGATTCTCTTTTTGATTTCAGCCAAAAAAGAGGCTCCAATGGCTCCATCTATCACCCTATGGTCGCAAGAAAGTGTAAGGGTGATTAGATAACCTGCTTTTATTTCTCCCTCTTTCACAATTGCAGTTTCCTTTAATGCTCCTATGGCTAGTATGGCCGAATTGGGAGGATTGATGATGGCGGTAAATTGATCGATGCCATACATCCCCAAATTAGAAATACAAAAAGTAGAGTTCTCTAATTCTGTTACTTTAAGTTTCTTTTCTGCTGCTCTTGTGGCTAAATCGTTTACTTTAAGCGCTATTTCTTCTAGGCTTAAATGGGGTGTATCTAAAATTACGGGCGTTACCAGTCCTTCTTTGGTAGCCACAGCAATTGCAATGTTGATTTTAGGATGAAACACAACGCTCTGATCCATCAAACTCACATTGATCTTGGGATGATTTTGTAAGCTTTGGGCTACAATTTTGATCAGAATATCGTTGTAACTAATTTTTACCTGCGCATTTTTGTTTTTTGCTTTGTACAATTCCACCAAATTGNAGTCCTGTCTCTTATACACATCTAGATGTGTATAAGAGACAGACCAGGGCCCGACCCTAAAAGACTAGAAATCTCGATTTGATTTTGCTTGGCGATGGATCTGGCAAGAGGTGAAATTTTGATTCTTTGGTCTGATGTTTCTTGGTCTTTCACTACATCAACTGAAGGTTTTTGGTCTTTTTGTTTGTCTTCTACAGAAACGGGAATCTTAGGAGAATCCGATGAAAGTAGAGCCGAAATGTCTTCGTCCTTTTGTCCGATGATAGCTATAATTTCACCCAATTTTACTGTACTGCCTTTTTCAATCATAGTTTTTAAAAGCACACCTGAGTCAAAGACTTCCACCTCCATGGTGGCTTTGTCTGTTTCCACTTCGGCTATGATATCACCAGATTTCACCAGATCACCTTCCTTTTTGAGCCATTCTACCAAAACACCTTCGGTCATGGTATCACTTAATTTGGGCATTTCTATTTTTATTGCCATGATATTTTTTTTCTAAATTGAATGCTACTTATTGATATAACAGATCTCTTTGGCCATTTTCACAATTTGTTCAACAGATGGAAACCAAGCATTGTAAAGTTCCAATGAAAAAGGAGCATTGATGTCTGGAAGACCGATTCTACCAATGGGAGCATCCAAATAATCAAACGCTTCTCTTTGCAATAAAAAGCCAATTTCAGAAGCGATGCTTCCGTAAGGGTGAGACTCATCTACCACCACACACCTATGGGTCTTTTTGATTGAATCAACTAAGGTATCTAAATCTAAAGGTTTTAGAGTTCTAAGATCTATAATCTCTGCTGAAACTCCTTCCTTTTGAAGCAAATCTGCTGCCTGATGCGCCAGATGAACCATTTTTCCATGGCAAATTAGAGTTATGTCTTCTCCTGTTTGCCTAACATTGGCTTTACCCAAAGGCAACAAAAATTGGGTATCATCTGTAACTTCTCCTTTGAGTCCGTACATTTGTTCGGATTCGAAAAACACTACTGGATTGTCGTCCAATATAGATGCCTTTAATAGTCCATACGCATCCTGAGGATTAGAAGGATAAACTACTTTAAGACCTGGAAAATTGGTATAAATGGCATCATAAGGTACAGAATGTGTGTGGGAGAATTGTCCGCAAACTCAATGGAGGCCAAAATTTCTTGGTCTATTTGTTGGTCTATTTCATCCAAAATTTTTGAAGTTGAAATCTCTCTGTCTAACATATATTTTTTAAGATTATCTATAGGATCTATGCTTTTAAAAGTTTCCATTTCTTCTTTGGAACGATATTTTTGAGGGTCGCTCATCGAATGTCCTCTGTACCTATAGGTCTGAAATTCTACCAGCCAAGGTTGATGTGTTTCTCTAACAATTTGACTTATTTCTTTCATGTTTTGATACACCTCAAAAACATCCATACCATTGATGACTCTGCTCTGTATTTCGAAGCCTTTGGCTCTGTCTGAAAGCTGACCTACCGAATGCCTTTTTCTAGCTGTACCCATAGAATATCCATTGTTTTCGATGGCAAAAAGCACAGGAAGTTCCCAAAGTTTGGCAATGTTTAAGGTTTCGTGTAAGGCACCTTGATCTGTGGCTCCATCTCCAAAAAAGCAAGTACTAATTTGCCCTGTTTGCTTGTATTTATTGGCAAAAGCAAGTCCTGC
The DNA here is from genome assembly GCA_004359435.1 of Flavobacteriaceae bacterium. Lineage (GTDB taxonomy): Bacteria > Bacteroidota > Bacteroidia > Flavobacteriales > Weeksellaceae > PTET01. The sequence continues at coordinate 746,401 of PTET01000001.1, read as the reverse complement.
TGCCAGCGGAATATGCGCCCCAACTATGGCGAACCCTCCCCAAAAATGTTTGGACGGATTCGAAAAATGCATAGACCCTCCTTTTCCCTTGCAACAACCAGTGGCTTTTCCAAAAAGTTCTGCCATACCTTGGTTTGCACTAATTCCTCGGCAAAGCCCCCAACCATGGTCTCTATAGGTGGTAAGCACATCGTCTTTTTCTTGAAAGGCGAACGTACAGCCCGTAGAAACAGCCTCTTGCCCACTATACAAATGCAAAAATCCTCCAAATTTCCCTTTTTGGTATTGCTGCATGGCTCTCTCCTCAAATTTTCTTTGTAGTTGCATCAAGCGATACATCTGTATCACCTGATCTGCGCTAAGACCTATCTGGGTGTGATCCAAATGATGGTTTAAAGGAAGAGGAATGTTGTCATCTACTTCTCCAAAAGGGGCAAAATGAATGTCATTTTTCATGTTCTATGGCTTAAAATAACTTTGAAAGTTGGGTATAGGTAAATATACAAGAATTATAAACCAAAGAAAAGATGGAAATCAGAAAAAAAATGACTAATTTAAGTCCATCCAGTATTTTTTTTGCTTTTTGTCTGATCCTAAAAAAAATTGAGATGCTTGTAAAAATTCATGGAGCTGCCCTTTTGGGTATAGACGCAACCCCTGTAACCATAGAGGTAAACATCGATAAAGGCATTGGGTATCATCTTGTGGGTTTACCCGATAATACCATCAAAGAGAGTAATATACGTATTGGAGCGGCCATTGGAAACAATGGATACAAACTACCTGGTAAAAAAATCACCATCAATCTTTCTCCTGCTGACCTTCGAAAAGAAGGGTCGGCTTATGATTTAAGCATTTGCATAGGAATATTAGCTGCCTCCCAGCAACTCGAAAGCGATCTTTTAGATAAGTATTACATCATGGGAGAACTCTCTTTGGATGGAACCTTACTTTCGATAAGTGGGGCGCTTTCCATTGCACTCAAAGCAAAAGAATTGGGCTATAAAGGAATTATACTTCCCTTATGTAATGCCAAAGAAGCCTCTCTTGTAGATTTAGAAGTTTTTGGAGCCAAAAACCTACAAGAAGTGATTGATTTTTTAGAAGGAAAAATTTCTGCTCCAAAAAGTACCCCACTTAATTATTTAAACATACAGAATTATCCAAGCGATTTTGCATTAGATTTTTCGGATGTAAAAGGCCAAGTAGCTGTAAAAAGAGCTTTGGAAGTGGCCGCCAGCGGTGGCCACAATGCCCTACTCATTGGCCCTCCCGGTAGCGGAAAAACAATGCTAGCCAAAAGAATACCCGGAATCTTACCTTCGCTTTCTACTCAAGAAATCTTAGAAACCACCAAAATTCACTCGGTATCGGGAAAATTAAGCAACATGGGTGTAGTTGTCCAAAGACCCTTTCGGGCGCCGCACCATACCATTTCTGATGTTGCTCTTGTGGGAGGAGGTTCTTACCCAAAGCCGGGCGAAATATCTCTTGCCCACAATGGCGTGCTGTTTTTAGATGAACTTCCAGAATTCAAACGTGCAGTTTTAGAAGTGCTCAGACAACCTTTAGAAGAAAGAGAAGTTACACTTTCTAGAGCCAAATTCACCCTTACCTATCCCGCCAGCTTCATGCTCATTGCCAGCATGAATCCTTCTCCAAGTGGATATTTTCTTCATGACGAAAAAAACACCTCTTCGCCTTTAGAAGTAGAGCGATACATAGCCAAGCTATCTGGACCTCTACTAGATAGAATTGATCTGCACATTGAAGTGAATCCAGTACCTTTTGAGAACTTAAACCAGAAAAATACTGCTGAAACCAGCCAAAGTATTCGAGAAAGAGTACAAAAAGCACGAGACATTCAGTGGGAACGTTACAAAGACATAGATTTTGTACACAACAACGCCCAACTTACGCCAAAACTCATGGATAAGTATTGTAGTTTAAATGCGGAAAGCCAAAAGCTATTAAAATCTGTGGTAGAAAAACTAGGTCTTTCTGCCCGGGCATATGATAGAATTTTAAAGGTTTCTAGAACCATAGCAGACATGAATGAGCATATGGAAATAGAAACCTTAGATTTGGCCGAAGCCATTGGATATAGATCTTTAGACCGAAAACAAGGATGAAATTAAAACAGTTCTTTGAGCCTTTCTCTGTTTTCCCAAAGCATCCATAGATTAATGAGCAGTAGCCCGATTGTCATGGGTGTAAAGCTAGACTCAGACTTTAGGTTGAAGAGCAAAATCCCTACCAATACTGGGAAAATCATTATAGCCCCTATGTTTTTAAGTCTCGGGATCATTAACAATACGCCTGCCAATAGCTCAACAACACCTGCAAGAGGCATTACCCAACATGCTGTGGTCAAAAGTTCAATGGCTTCCATAGATTTTGGAGGCATTTCTCCTTGCTCGATGAAGGGAAGAAATTTGTTCAAACCCATCATGGCCATAAACAAACCAAATAGGGTGGTAATTAGGGTATAGATTATTTTCATAATATGTGTCTTTTTCTTGTTTGAATTGGGTTATACTACAGCAGCAATTTTTTCTTTGTCTACCAATAAAACAAGTAGATTTATTGCAAGCAATGCGGCTGCCATAGGAAGTTGGGCTGGAAAATGATTGGAATTAAAAAGTAGTATTCCAACCATTACAGGAAGCAAAATCAAAGCTCCCAAAACGGCATACCTTCTGGTCAAAAGTAGTAACCCTGCTACAACTTCTGCAACGCCAACAAGTGGCAAAAGCCAGCCTAATTTGCTAAAAGCAGTAAACACCTCAACGGCTCTATCGGGCATTGGGGGATCTGGTAGAATCGGAGTAAACTTGTTGATTCCTGCCACCAATATAAAGAGGGCAAAAACCACACGAATCACATTGTATACGGTTTTCATAGGCAATTACATTTAATTTTATAAATATGTTTTTGTTTTGTTAAAAATAATAAAAAAAAATGCAAAATCTAAATTTTGCATTTTTTTTACTTGTTAATTTTCAACAAGTTCTAGTTATAGCTGTTTTTACCAATCGCTTTCTTCATCGTCATCCTCAGAGGGAGCCAGTTTTACAACCAGTCCTTCCAAATCACCTGTGAGATAAATTTGGCATCCCAAACGTGAATTTTCTTTTACGTGGAAAGCTTCTGCAAGCATGGCTTCTTCAGCTTCTTTTCTCTCTCCCAAATCGTGGTCAGAAAGTACATACACTTGGCAAGAAGCACAAAGTGCCATTCCACCACAAGTTCCTTCAACGGGAAATTCACTTGAGATTGTCAATTTTGGGTTTTCTGGGTTCAAAAGACCCCAATCCTCCTGCGATAATCACAACGGGAGCTTGGTGTTTGGTTCCTCTAGAACCTGTAACAACAAAACTTCCATCCTCTTGTTTTTCTATGGTTTCAGCTCTTTCACCTAGGGTAAAACCGGGATTGAAAGGAGCCGCTTGTTTCATCAAATTGTCGATGAGGTCTCCAGCCAAAACATCAGGAAAACCAGGGATATCGTAGATGGGTTTTTTGGGATAAATCTCAGAAAGCTGACCTCCTGGCTGTGGCAAAGCATCAATCACGTGACAGTGCAACTTCATAAGTCCTGCCTCAAAGATAGTGAAAAGCCCTACTGGACCAGCTCCGATAATGAGTATATCTGTTTTAATCATGGTGTTTGAATCAAAAAAATAATCGTGTAAAATTAAGACATTATTTCCATTTTTCTGGACAACTTTCTTCAATTTTCCTAGTATTCTGGTAGGAAATCATGTAGAATGCATTTATGGAACTTGACTTAGAATCAAAGAATCGAATTCTTCTTTAGGTTGAATGTCCAAATCGATAGGTAAAAAATACAACTTATCATCTAAACTTTTATACTCGTTTAGACGCATATAATCTTTCTCAGTGGTCAAAATTATTTTGGGACTTGGAAGCAATTTAAACTCAGAAAGAATGGTTTCGATGTCTTGGGTGGTATAATTGTAATGATCCGGAAAAGATTTTTCTGTAAAAGAAAGGGCTTTTTCTTTGATGAATCTCTCAAAATCTTTACTATGGGCGATACCTGATACACACAAAACATGGTAATCTTTGATTTCATGGGTCTGCAAAGTGCCGAATTTTCCATAAATCTGATTGCTATACAAGATGCTTGAGAAAAAAACTTTTTGGTTTTGAGTCGGATTTATTTTTTTAACATACTCTTGCTTTTGTTCTTCGCTAAGATCTGTTGGACATTTGGTTACCACAATTACGGAAGCTCTTTTGGCAGAAGATTTGGCTTCTCTTAAATTACCATAAGGCAAAAGCGAATCTTGAAAATAAGGTGCTTTAAAAGGGGTTAACAAAATAGAAAAACTAGAAGAAATAGCCCTATGCTGAAAGGCATCGTCGAGCAAAATCAAAGAGGGCTTGAACCTTTCCAAAATTTTCTGAACGCCAAGTACGCGATCTTCGCACACACAAACCAACATTTTGGTCTTGAATCTATTAAAAAACAGCAAGGGTTCATCGCCCAATTCAATGGCAGTCGATGAATAATTGGCTACCAAAAATCCTTTGCTTTTTCTACCATATCCACGGCTAAGTGAAGCCAATTTGGCGCGATCTTTTAGCAAATTAGCCAGATAAACCACCACAGGTGTTTTGCCTGTTCCACCAGTGGATAAATTTCCAACACTGATAATAGGCAGACTAAATTTTGTAGAAGAAAAAACTCCCCAATCATACAATTGGTTTCGAACAAAAGTTCCCAAACCATATAAAAGTGAAAAAGGAAATAACAGAAATTTCATACAATCGATTTGACTCTAAGGGTAGAAAATTGACATTAATAAATATTGACCTCAGCTTCTAGCTGAATTTGGTAAGCCTTTTTAACCTCACTTATGATATGTGCAGAAAGCTGAAGCACATCATCTCCTGAGGCATTTTCTTTGTTGATAAGAACCAGCGCTTGGTTTTGGTGAACGGCTGCTCCTCCTATTTGTTTGCCTTTAAGGCTTAGATTGTCAATGAGCCATCCCGCGGCGAGTTTTACCTGATTTTCATCGATAGGATAGGCTACCATCTTAGGAAAAGATACTTTAAGTTTCTCAAAAACTTGGGTGCTAATTTGAGGATTTTTGAAAAAACTACCCGAGTTACCGACCACTTTAGGATCTGGAATTTTTTCATTTCGAATGGCCATCACAGCCTGACTTACTTCTTTGGGGCTTTTCCCAAGACCTAATTCTAGAAGTTTATCCCCAATTGCTCCATAAGAAATCTGGGTTTTATAATCCTTGGTAGCGAGTTTAAATAGTACCGACAATATGATGTATTTGCCTTTTTGAGAACCTTTGAAAATTGAATCCCTATAACCAAATGCTAACTCGGAATTATGAAGTGTAATTTGTTTCCCCGTTGAGATTTCCAAAACCTGAACACTCTGGACAAACTGTTTTACCTCAACTCCATAAGCCCCTATATTTTGGATTGGACAAGTACCCACATTGCCAGGAATAAGCGATAGGTTTTCTAGACCATAAAAATTGTTGTCTAAGGTCCACAGCACAAAATCATGCCAATTTTCTCCCGCCATCACCTCAAGGAGAACATGATCATCTTTCTGTTCTATAATCTTTTTGCCCTTTAAACCAATTTTTTTTTAGATTCTATCGAAACAATCTCAACTCCCGAAGACTGGGTAAATCCATTATAATTAGCATAAAAAGGCTCTGGAATAATCACCTGATCTCCATCGTCGCAAATGCTTCCAAGGGTAAAAAGCAACGATTCTGATCCTCCGGTTGTGGTGATAAAATTATCTGGGGTTAAATCTGGAATACCGGCAACTTCTTTAAAGTATTTGGCCAATTTCTCTCTGTACTCAACAACCCCTTGAGAATGCGTATAGGCTAAAACATTATAATCTTCTTTTCGAATGGCATCTAAGGCTTCTTTTGGGGTTTCAATGTCTGGCTGACCGATGTTCAGGTGAAATACATTTCTTCCTTTCTTTTTGGCTGCATCAGAATATGGAACCAATTTTCGAATCGGAGATTCTGGCATCAAAGCTCCTTTTTTAGATATTTTTGGCATAACGGTATGTTTTGTAGGTTTTGCGAATTTAAACTTTGCAAAAGTAAAAAAAATATACCTCTTAAGGCTTGATATTTTAACAATAATATCAACAACACTACCCACCGAGGCATTGCAATTTATTATTTTGACTTGAAACCTCAAATGAAGTTTTTTTTCAAAAAAAAGGATGGTATCTTGCTAAAAAAAAACTGCGATGCATCTGGAAGACTTTAAAGAACTGCCTTTTTTCACCAACCTCCTCATACTATTGGTTTTAGCTAGACTACTCGGGGAGCTGTTCGAAAGATTCAAACAACCTTCCATGATCGGGGAAATCCTCGCTGGGGTGATTTTAGGCCCGACCTTTTTGAATGTCATTCACAGAACGCCAGAAATCAAAGTGATTTCGGAGCTGGGAATCTTTCTTTTGGTAATTATTGCAGGACTTGAAATCAATTTTGATGACATTCTCAAATCTCTCAAGGGAAGAAACATCGGAATTTCCATCATGGCCTTCTTTTTGCCCCTATTTAGTGGTTTTGGTGTAAGCTTATATTTTGGTGATGGAGGTCCCATGACCCATATTTTTGTTGGGCTTTGTGTGGCCATTACTGCCCTTCCGGTCAGCATAAGAATTTTGATGGATCTAGGGAAAATCAATTCTTCGATTGGAAAAAAAATCATTTCCGTTGCCATTTTTGATGATGTGATGGCCCTTACCATTTTAGGAATCCTTCTGAATATCAAAGACACAGATATGTCCGTCTTATCTATTGCAAAAATTTCTGTTATAAGCCTTTTCAAACTTGGTATTTTCCTCTCTTTATTGGCCATTGCCTATGTCCTAATTTCCAAACTTTCCAATCGTGAAGATTATTTGGAAACCCAACTGAACAAACTACTGGCAATACTCAAAGGAAAAGAATCTCTTTTTGCTTTGTTTTTTATGTTTATTCTAAGTTTTGCAACCATGACAGAGAATTTGGGATTCCATTTCATCATTGGTTCATTCTTTGCAGCCATGCTGATCAATCAGAAGTTGGTAGGAAAAACACATTTGGATTCCTTCCACAAAACCACCAATGGCCTAGCTATGGGATTTTTGGCACCGATTTTTTTCGCGGGGATTGGACTGGAATTCGACATCGCCTCGATAGATAATTATTTGCTTGTGGTACTTGTTATAGCTGTTTCTTTCTTGTCCAAAATCATCGGTGGATATTTAGGAGGTAGAATGGCGGGGCTTCCAAAAAAAGAATCTTTAACTCTTGGAATTGGACTTAACGCTAGAGGAATTATGGAGCTGGTGATTGCCAACATTGCTTATACCAACAAACTCATCTCGCTTGAAACTTTTTCTATTCTGGTTTTAATGGGAATTTTCACCACCCTTTCTACCCCATTCTTTTTGAAAAAGAGTTTTTCACTGATCCACGATGATGATGAACAGGTAAGTGTAAGTTCTCAATCACAAGGTCGATCCTAGTTATTTTAAGCGTTCTTAAAATAGAATTAGTTGGCTTCTTTGAGCGGTTTCCTTTGTGTCCAGACTTCTTCAGTGGCTTTTTCAATGAGTTTTGCCGTTTGTTTCCCCCCAAGTAAACTTCTGCTTTTTAAAAGTTGGGTAAAATAAATAGGTTCAGCACCAAAATTACTTTTGATTTCCATGGCTGTTCGGCCTAAAATCCACTTTTCCCTTCCGCTATTGATAGCCAAATTAAGGGTATCATAGAGCAAATTTTGATATAATTCATAGGTAGAATTAAGCTCAAGAGAAAAGCCCACAGACTGAACTCTCCAGATTTTTCCTAGCAATATAGAGAAAGAAAAGCCTATGATTTCTCCCTTTTTCACCAAAACTCTAAAAGACGTTTGAAGTGGCCAAACTTCTTTTAATCTTGCAAAAAAATCAGGTTTATAATATTTAAAATTAAGCTCAGAGTTTTGTAAAATCCTATCGAAAAGCTCAGAAATAACTCCTTGATTCTGTTGAATCTGTTGAGCTGTAAATTCTTGAAAATCTAAACTTTCAGCCTTTTGCATAATCTGCTTAGCTCTGCTTCTGTATTTGGTTTTAAGCGAATCAAAATACTGGATAGAATCCCCAGAAAATCTACTTAAATCAAGCAACATATTTGGCTGAGCATTAAAGGGATAAAATCTTTGTTTGTAAAACCACTTCTCTACTTCCTCTTGAGCTTGACCCATCTTTTTTTGGTGCAAATCTTTGATGAAAGAATAGCAAGCACCCTTTTCTTTGGCTAATTTTTCCATCACTTTGCTCAAGGCTTTGTATCCTAATTCTATATAATCCTCTTTAAACCAGAATCCACTCTCTCCGGCCAAATGAAGGTTGGCACAGACTAGTATCTTGCTCACCAAATGTTTGGCAAATCCAAGAATTCCACCAGATGGAAGTTGATTTTCGGTATCCACCATATGGAACATGGCAATGCCTACCAAAGAATTTTCTTTTGGCTTTTTTGGATCGAAAAATAGAGCAAAACTAAGGCTATGGTCTATCGCCAAACTTCTTTGGTAACAATCCAAATACGCCTTAGACCAAAATAAGTTTTGCCTTTGCAATTCATCTAGGTATAGGCTCGGAATTTGTTCTAAACAATCGAAAAACTGAAAATCTAATTTGTTCATAAAAAGAAAAGACCTCTAAAATAAGAGGTCTTGGTTAAAGATAACTAATCTGAAGGATTATTTGATTTTTTCAACATATGGATTTTCACCCGTTTCTTCTGCTGGCTTTACAATCCCTTTGATCTTAAGCACTTTTCTTGGCTCTTTAATCGCGTTAGAATATACAGTAATGCTTTTTAGAAAAGGTCCTGTTCTTTGGGTGTCGTAGCTAACCGTTAGAGTACCTGTTTTACCTGGTAAAATCGGTTTTTTAGGAACCTCTGGCGTTGTACATCCACAAGACGCCTCTACATTGGTGATAATAAGAGGTTTTTTTCCTGTGTTCTTAATTTCGAAAACACGTTTTCCATTGGCTCCATTGGCTATGGTTCCATAATCTATTAGTTCTTGCTTTAAACTAATTTCTTGCGCATTTACTAAAGTTCCAAGGGCTATAAACAAGCCTAACAATACATTTTTTTTCATGGGTTATTTTTAAATTTAAGTTCTTCCCCTTTGGGTTTAAACGTCTTATTTTTCTATCTAAAAACCTAGATAAATTCAAAATGAATTATACCTTTGTAAGCTTTAAGATTTCTAGCAAAGTTATATTTTCCTAGCAAAAAATCAGCCTTAAAATCCAAAAGATTTTCAACTTTAATTAACCATACAAATAACATACCAAACTAAAATAAGATGTCCATTCCAACCAAATACAATCCCAAAGAAATAGAATCTAAATGGTATGACTTCTGGATGCAAAACAAATATTTTAAATCAGAAGTAAACGATAAAAAGCCTTACACCATTGTAATTCCTCCTCCTAATGTAACAGGGGTTTTGCACATGGGACACATGCTAAACAACACCTTGCAGGATGTGTTAATTAGACGAGCTCGAATGATGGGCTTTAATGCTTGTTGGGTACCCGGCACAGACCATGCGTCCATTGCAACTGAGGCCAAAGTGGTGGACAAACTACAAAAAGAGGGCATCAATAAAGAAGATCTTTCTCGAGAAGAATTTATGGTTCATGCATGGGATTGGACCCACAAACATGGAGGAATTATCTTAGAACAACTCAAAAAACTAGGCTGCTCTTGTGATTGGGACAGAACCGAATTTACCTTGAACCCTAAACTTTCTAATGCAGTCATTGGAAGCTTCGTAGATCTTTACAACAAAGGTTACATCTACAAAGGTCACCGAATGGTCAACTGGGATCCGCAGGCCAAAACTACCATTTCTGATGAAGAAGTGATTTTTGTTGAAAAGCCTGGAAAGTTATACTACATCAAATACAAAGTAGTTGGAGAAGAAAATACTTTTGCAACGGTGGCCACCACAAGACCAGAAACCCTTTTTGGGGATACGGCTGTTTGTATTCATCCAGAGGATCCAAGGCATCAAAATCTAAAAGGAAAAAAAGTTGAAGTTCCACTTATAGGAAGAATTGTAAGCATCATAGAAGATACCTATGTAGATTTAGAAATGGGAACTGGATGCCTAAAAGTTACCCCTTCACACGATGTAAACGACAAAGATTTAGGAGAAAAACATCAACTAGATTTCATCGATATTTTTCATCCAGATGCAACTTTAAATGACATCGCACCAGAAGAATTTAGAGGAAAAGATCGATTTGTAGCTCGAAAACTCGTTGTCAAAGCCCTTGAAGAGCAAGGATTGTTGGAAAAAGTTGAGGACCACACCCATAAAGTAGGAACTTCTGAGAGAACCGGTTGCATTATTGAACCTAGAATTTCGGATCAATGGTTCTTGAAGATGAAAGATTTAGCCAAACCTGCCCTTGATGCAGTGATGGAAGACAAAATCAAACTCTTTCCAAAAAAATTCAAAAACACCTACAAACACTGGATGGAAAACGTCTATGACTGGAACATTTCTCGTCAACTTTGGTGGGGTGAAGAAATTTTACAGGTAAAATCTGGAATGCCTTTAGGCTGATTAAAGGTTGGGAAGTAGATAATTCTTTGGCACTGCCCAAAGAAAACCAACAAGCCATGGACTATTTTGAAAACCGTTTAAATCAATGTATCCAAGAGGTAGAAGAACATTTTGAAAAATATAGAATTTCCGAAGCGATGATGACGCTTTACAAACTCACTTGGGACGATTTTTGCTCATGGTATTTGGAGATCATCAAACCTGCATTTGAAAAACCCATCGATGCTACCACCTTTGAAAAATCTATAGAATTTCTTGAAAAGATTTTGCAACTTCTGCATCCATTTATGCCCTTTTTATCAGAAGAAATCTGGCATTTGATAAGTGAAAGAAAGGAGCCTATTATTATAAGTGCTTACCCTAAATCCCAAGGATTTAGCCCAGAGATTTTGTCTAAATTCGACTTTAGTAAAGAAGTTGTTTCTCAAATTAGATCGGTTCGAAAACAAAAAAACATTTCTCCAAAAGAACCTTTAATACTCTTTACATCTTCAGATAGATTTTTGCCAGAGATGGTTTGCAAAGTGGGTAATCTAAGTGAAATCAAAGCCGAAGAAAATGTCTCAGGAATTTCATTTAGGGTAGGAACAGATGAGTTTGTGTTACCCGTTAATGCAAATGTAAATATAGAAGAAGAAACCCAAAAGTTAACCTCAGAACTAGAATATTTACAAGGTTTTTTAGCAAGTGTAGAGAAAAAGCTCTCCAATGAGAAATTTACTTCAAGTGCTCCTAAAGCAGTAATTCAAAACGAGCTCAACAAAAAGTCTGACGCCCTTGAGAAAATCAGTCAAATCCAAAGCCAGCTCAATCAGCTTAATGGTTAATGGTTAATGGTTAATGGTTAATGGTTAATGGTTAAAATTACTTCATATCAAAATAACCCATAAAAAAACCTCCCGATTGGGAGGTTTTTTTATGGGTATAAAAACTTAGATTATTTTTTAACCACTTTTACAGCCGTTCTACGGTCTGCTCTTCTTTCTTCATCAGAAGCGGCTTCGTCTACTTTGGCGAATTTTTCACCGTATCCTTCACCACCTTCAATTTGCGCAGCGTTGGCACCTTGTGCTTTCAAAGCAGCAACAACTGCATCTGCTCTAGATTGAGAAAGTGTAAGGTTAGCAGCATCGTCACCAGATTTGTCAGTATATCCACCAATTTTAATTACAAGGTTAGGATAAGCTTTCAAAATAGCTACCAAGTTTCCGATTTGCATTTTACTGTCAGTAGTTAAGTTTGCGCTTCCAGTATCAAAGTTAAGGTTATCAAAATCGAACCAATCTCCCTCTGGGTTAAGTTCAGCATCAGAACCTACAAAAGCAACCAATTTGTCTTCTACTCCACCTTTGTTGGCATCAAGCTCTGTTCCATCGGCAAGTTTTACTTTGATAGACTCTACAGCAGGATTAACCACTGCAGTTGTACTATCGGCTACAACTTCAGGTGTACCTTCTGTAGTTTCAGCCACATCTTGTACTGCAGGTTCTTTAGTTTCGCAACCTTTAAACAAATACATAGCCAAAGCTCCTAGACCCAATAAAAGAAGTAACGGCCACAAGAATTTCATGAAACCTCCACCTTCGTTGTCATTCATATTTCCTCCAGAGAAAACATCTTTTACTCCGTCTGAAAGATCTGAAACTGAGTCTGAAACTGAATCAACTGCTTTACCAGCCAATCCAGCAGCTCCGCCAACTACGGCTCCAGCTGCACTTACAGCTCCTCCAGCAACATTTCCAACTAGATCTGCTGCTCCTTCTACTACATTTCCAGCAACATTTGCAGCTCCACCTACTACATCTCCATGGAATAGCTCCAGCGATTTGGTCTTTTTCTCCAGAAACCATTTTAAGAAGTGATCCAAAATCCAATCCTCCTTGGCTCATTTTGCTTCCAAGACCGCTTGCCATTAAAGATCCAGCGATAGAAACTAGTGAAGAAGCAGATCCACTTTTGATTCCAGAAAGACTAGCCACAGTATCGATCAATGAACTAGATTTTCCACCCAAAAGACTTCCAACCAGTGAAGTTCCAATTGAACCTAGACCAGAACCTGAATTCTCAGACCCAATACCAGAAATCAAATCTGAAACCATATTGTCTCCACCCATTTTACTAGCTTGCCCTAAAAGATCGGCAATCCCAGCATGGCTTTCTTCTTTAGAGTCCAAAAGTCCACCCATAAGTGATGGAAGAATAGCATCCATTGCAGAAGAAACCCCTTGGTTGCTTTCTCCTAATTTACCAGCTACACCCGAAATTAATTCTTGGGTAGCCATTGATTTTAAAGAATCGAATAAACTCATAACAATTTAATTTAATAATTTGCATTAAATATATAGATAAAAAACTATAATAATGTTAAATTTTCACTTATTTCAAAAAAAATCCATCGGATGAAATTTCGATCATTTTCCTTTTGTATAGTACTCCGATGGCTTTCTTAAAAGCCTTTTTACTCATCAAAAAAGTTTGATAAATTTCTTTGGGGTCAGATTTGTCATGATAATTGGATTTTCCACCGTTTGATTTCAAATAATCAAGCACTTTTTGGGCGTCCCCATCAATGGCGTTTCTAAACCCTTGGGGTCTAAGGGTGAGGTCTATTTTCCCATCTTCTCGAATGGCTTTGATGAATCCCTTTACCTTGTCCCCTTCTTCTATGGGTTCAAAAATTTCGCTGTGGTAAAGCAGTCCATCTTCTTTTCCCTCAATCAAAACGGTAAATCCCAAGGGCGTTTTTCTGTCTATATATAAGGTAACTTCTTGTCCCTTTTGAAATTCTGAATTTTCTTCCATCTTAAAATATCAACTTAAAATATTTGGATTCCGACTCCTGCGGCAAAGGTAGCACCCAATTCTTGGGCTTTTTCAAAGTCGGTTGTCTCCAGCGGATTGGCATTGGCAATCACCGGAGCCAAGGCTCTTTTCATACCGATTCCTGTGGTGACTTTGGAGATGTCCCTTTCTGCTCCTTCCCCAGAGCTTCGGCAGGTGACAAACAAACAGTAAGGTTTGTGCAATTCCATTTCTCTGGCTTTGTGATAGGTTCTTTCAAAAAAGTCTTTGATCATTCCCGAAAACATACCAAAATTCTCTGGAGTTCCAAAAATCACCCCATCACACCAAATCAAATCATCCAAAGTGGCGTTGTGGGCATGGAGAAAACGAACCTCTGAGGTTTCTGTCTGTACTCCTTTTAACACATACTCTGCCATAGAAAGGGTTCTGCCAGACTGGCTGTGATAGACAATCAAAATTTTAGGCTGGGGTTGGTTTTCTGATTTCGAATTTTCCATGGTTTTGGACTATTTGGGCTATTTAAGAAAGAAGGCTCAACTACTTTTTCCAAAGTTAACAGATTTCTAGGTCACTTTCACTAACTTTGAAAATCTTTGCATAGCAAACCCATGTGTATTTTTTGAAGTATGAAACAGCTTTTGGTGGTCTTTTTGGGAGGAGGAATGGGAAGTGCCCTTCGCTATTTTGTTTCTTCTGCCTTTGTGAAAAACACTTTTCTTTCAGCACCCATGGGCACATTTTACGCCAATATTCTGGGCTGTTTTTGCTTAGGGATAATTTTGAATCTCTTTGACAAAGGTCAAATTTCCGAAAATCTCAGACTGCTTTTGGCCGTTGGATTTTGTGGTGGACTCACCACTTTTTCTACCCTAATTTTTGAAATCGGCTCGATTTTTCAAGCAGAGTCTCTTCTCAAAGCAAGTCTTGCTCTACTTCTGCACCTTGTATTTGGACTTCTGGCGATGTATTTGGGAGGCAAACTCGCAGAGGTTGTTTGAGGGAAATACATTCCAAATCCCCATCAACCAACAAGCTCCCCAATCAAATCAAATTCTTCTGCAGAGGTGATTTTCACATTTTGGAAACTTCCAATAGGAATATACACCCCTTCTGCTTTTACCAAAACTTCATTGTCAACATCGGGAGAATCGTACTGGGTTCTTCCAATGAAATAATCCCCTTCTTTTCTATCAAAAATGCAACGGAAGGTTTTTCCAATTTTTTCTTGATTGAGCTCCCATGAAATTTGGCTCTGAATCTCCATGATTTCCTCTACTCTGGCTTCTTTTTCTTCTTGGGGAATATTGTCATCTAGAACATATGCCGTGGTGTTTTCTTCATGAGAATAGGTAAAGCAACCCAATCTATCAAAACGGGAAGTTTCTACCCAATCTTTTAGTTCATCAAAATGGACTTGTGATTCCCCTGGATACCCTACAATCAACGTGGTTCTGATGGCTATATCTGGAACGATTTCTTTGAATTTTTTCAGTAGTGCATCGGTTTTTTCTCTGGTGGTTCCTCTTTTCATGGAAGCCAAAAGATCTGTGGAAATGTGCTGTAGCGGAATGTCGATGTAGTTGCAGATTTTCTCTTCCTTTTTCATGAGTTCCAACACATCTTCTGGAAATCCAGTTGGAAAAGCATAATGCAAACGAATCCACTCTATGCCTTCCACTTTCACCAAATTTTCCAAAAGCTCTGCCAAATTTCGTTTTTTGTAAAGATCGAGTCCATAATAGGTAAGATCCTGGGCAATCAAAATGAGTTCCTTCACTCCTTTGGCTGCCAATTTTTCGGTCTCATGTACCAATTCTTCTATGGGTTTGCTTTTGTGACCACCCCGCATCAGTGGTATGGCACAGAAAGAACAAGGTCTGTCGCAACCTTCAGAAATTTTCAGATAGGCATAGTGGGTGGGCGTAGCGGTAATTCTCTCCCCAACGAGCTCGTGTTTGTAATCTGCCCCTAGAGTTTTGAGAAGTAGAGGCAGATTAGTGGTTCCAAAATACTGATCCACATCTGGAATTTCTTTCTCCAAATCTGGTTTGTATCTTTCAGAAAGACATCCCATTACATAGAGTTTGTCTATCTCTCCCTCTTCTTTTTTCTGAGCGTATTCCAAAATGGTATTGATGCTCTCTTCTTTTGCATTGTCTATGAATCCACAGGTATTGATTACCACAATGTTTCCCTCTTGCCCCTGCTGTTCATGAAAAGCATCTTTTCCATTGGCTTTGAGTTGCCCAACAAGAACCTCTGAATCATAGACATTTTTGGAACAACCTAGGGTGATAACATTGATTCTATTTTGTTTGGTGGATTTGGTACGCATAGATTTATTGAATTGAAGCTCAGTAGCTTTGAATTTGTTTGCTTAAATGATGGAATAATTTGGAAGACCGTTTGGTGAGATGGACAAAAAAGCCTGAAAAAAAATTGAGAATTTAGGAAACCCCAAAAAAGGAATCCACAAAATTTTCTTTGTCAAAAATTTGCAAATCGTCCATGGCCTCTCCTACTCCGATGTACTTCACAGGAATTTGAAACTGATCCGAAATCCCAATGACTACACCTCCTTTGGCAGTTCCATCGAGTTTGGTCACCGCGAGGGCAGAAACCTCTGTGGTAGCGGTGAATTGTTTGGCTTGTTCAAAGGCATTTTGCCCCGTAGAACCATCCAAAACCAAAAGCACCTCGTGTGGAGCATCTGGAACAACTTTTTGCATCACTTTTTTGATTTTCCCAAGTTCGTTCATCAGATTGACTTTGTTGTGAAGCCTCCCTGCGGTATCCAGTAGAACTACATCAGCCCCTTTCGCGACAGCAGATTGAACCGTATCAAAAGCGACAGAAGCCGGATCAGAACCCATTTTTTGCATCACGATGTCCACTCCTACTTTTTCGGACCAGATTTTGAGCTGATCTACCGCCGCAGCACGGAAGGTATCTCCAGCACCCAAAACCACCTTTTTTCCTTCCTTTTGAAATTTGTTTGCCAGTTTTCCTATGGTGGTGGTTTTTCCAACCCCATTGATTCCTACAACCATAATCACATAAGGTTTGGGCATTTGCTCTATGGGCTCTGGGTCTTTGAGCAATGCCTTGATTTCTTGCCTTAAAATTTGATTGAGTTCTGTAGTGGAGACATACTTGTCTTTTCTGACTCTCTCCTCTATGTTCTGGATGATTTTCACTGTGGTTTCTACCCCGACATCCGAAGTGATTAGCACTTCTTCCAAATCGTCCAAAACTTCATCATCTACAGTAGATTTTCCCAGAACCGTTTTGCTGAGCTTGTCCAAAAAAGAAGTTTTGGTTTTCTCCAGACCTTTGTCCAGAGATTCCTTCTCTTTTTTCCCAAATAATTTGTCAAAAATTCCCATAGGGTAAAGTTACATAAAATTCGTCTTGTGTAGATTCTAAATCTGCATTGAATTGAAAACAACAAAAAAGCCACTTGAGAAAGTGGCTATGAATTTATCGTAAATCAATAGAATGATTATTTTTTGAAAAAAGAATCAACTTCTTCTGCAACGACAATTTTTTCAACAAAAACGTAAGCACCAGATTTTGGAGATCTTTCCATCTTGATAACTTTAGACATTTTTTTGGTACTGGTTTGCAGTGTTGCTACCGTCTTTTTAGCCATGAGGTTTAATTTTTATCGGTTAACTACTTAATTTCTTTGTGAAGGGTGTATCTCTTTAGAACAGGATTAAACTTTTTAAGCTCTAACCTATCTGGAGTATTTTTTTTGTTCTTTACGGTAATGTAACGAGACATCCCAGCCATTCCGCTTTCTTTGTGTTCTGTACATTCTAGGATAACCTGAACTACGTTTCCTTTACTTTTCTTAGCCATTTGATTGGTTTTTTTATTTGATCAAATCTAATTTCTTACCTCTTTTGATAGCCTCTTCAATTCCAATCTTATTGATAATTTTAAGACCATGAGCCGTTACTCTAAGTGAAATCCACTCACCTGTTTCGGGCAAAAAGAACTTTTTCTTAAGAAGATTGATTTGAAACTTTCTTCTTGTTTTATTTACGGCATGAGATACGTTATTCCCGCTCATTGCTCGCTTTCCTGTAATTTGGCACACTCTTGACATTACTCTTCGCTTTAAATAGGATTGCAAATTAACGACAATTTTCTCAAACTCACAATGTTTTTAGATTCTTTTTTTGAGTAACAAACAATGTTAAGGTATAAGCCAAAATGATTCCTCCCAAAAACAGAGCGATTCTAAAAATATAATCACCATAAAGTACATATACCGTTATTTTATCGTTGGTCTTTAGACTATGTACTAGTGCACCTTTGTTAAGATAGGGCAAAGAAATTTCTATGTCTCCCCTTTGGTTGATAAACGCACTTTCTCCAGAATTGGCACTTCTAACCACAGATCTTCTGGTTTCTATAGCTCTAAGTTTGGCGAAATGCAGAAGTTGTTTGTAACCTTGACTCTCTCCCCACCAAGAATCGTTGGACATTACCGCCAAAATCTGTGCGCCTTTTTTTACAAATTCTGTAGTATACTCTCCAAAAACAGACTCATAGCAGATAAGAGGAGCAATCTTAACAGTTCTTTGTTTGTTTTCAAAAACAAGCGGCTTTTTACTTTTTCCAAGTGTTGAAGTTGTACCTCCAAAATCCATCATTACACTTCCAACAAGAGGCATAAAGAAAGATGAATAGGGAAAACTCTCAGCCCCAGGTACCAGTTTAGATTTTTTATACACCATCGGAACGGTTTGAATTCCTCCAAGAGAGACTGCAGCATTGTAAGAGTCATAATACAAATCTTGGTCTTTAAATTTTCTTGCGGTTTCAGTTTTTTGCTCCTGGCTGTAAACCTGAAATAAATCTACCCCAGAAATAAACTGAACATCAGGGTAATTCTGCAACCAATTTTGAATCATCAAAACGCTAGGATCTTGATCGATAAAATCAAGATTCACCCTATCTGGACCAGGAAAGGCGGTTTCAGGGGCTATAACAAACTGGGTTTTAGGACTAGCTTCTTCCTTGGCTAAATCCAGTAAATCTTGCACTATTTTTTGAGAAGCAAGATTGTATTTTTGGGTATAAGGATCTAGTTCGGGCTGAAGGGCGACAATTTCTACAGACTCGCCATCTTCTTGGTATGAAAAATACATCCCCAAAGAAACAAACATAGGTAGAATTATAAACAAACTTGTTTGGATGCCCATTTTCCATTTTTCTTGGGTCGTCTTTCCATTCTGAATGGTTTTGAGCGTATAAAAAACCAAAATATTACAGATGAGTAACCAAAGGCTTCCACCAAGTGATCCTGTATACTCGTACCACTGAATCAGAGGATGCCAAAGTGCAAAGGCATTTCCTAGATTCAGCCATGGCCAATTGAATTCCCAACTAAGTTGAAGTTTTTCTACCATGAGCCAAACAATAGGTAGAAACAAAAAACCAAAATAGTTTCCCGCTTTGGTTTTAACAGCATTGTACATCATAAAAGCCCCTGAGTACAAAATCAAATTGAAACAAAGTGGAATCAAAAAAGCTTCGATGGCATGAGAACCGTCTGGCCTTTGGGCGTTGTATAACCATCCGGTAGAAAGTACATTCCAAAGGGTAAAAGCGATCAGCAAAGACAATAGCAGTTTTCTTTTTTTCTTTTTTTCTGGACTATACTGCAAACTGTGTTGAATCCAAAGAAGGGGAACAAGCGCAAAGAACAAAAAAGCAGGAACACCCAAAGAAGGCCAAGAAAGCCCCAAAAGTAAACCCGATAACACCGAAAGCAGTAAGATTTTTTTCATTCCAAAATATATTTTTTCAAAAATAACCTAAATCTATGAAGTTGCCCCAAAAATCTATATTTTTACCTTTATGAAACATCTTTTTGGACTCCCCAACCTTCTGACGCTTTGCAATCTATTTTGCGGCTGTGTAAACGTTTTAATTTTAACCGGTTACCTTCAAGTGCCCAACAAATCTCTTTGGATTGTATCACTTATGGGTTTGAGTCTACTTTTTGATCTGTTTGATGGAATGATTGCCCGTGCACTCAAAATTCAATCGCCCATTGGAGGTGAGTTAGATTCACTGGCAGACATGGTTTCTTTTGGACTGATCCCTGGACTCATGTTTGTAGAACTACTAAAAAGCTTAGAACCTGGAAATTACCTTTATTTACTAGGCTTTTTTATCACCCTTTTTTCTGCACTCAGACTGGCGATTTTTAATCTAGATACTGAGCAAAGTTATTACTTTAAAGGACTCGCTACCCCTGCCAACAGTCTTTTTGTTTTGGGACTTTTTTGGATATATCATAACCCAAGTGGTCCCTTGTACATGAAAAGCTTGTTTTCCTTTTGGCTGCTTTTGCCACTTTGTTTTTTGCTTTGCTATCTACTTATCTCAAAAATACCCTTGTTTTCGCTAAAAGCCAATGGAGCCAGCCACAAACAAAATGCCTATAAATATGTGTTTATTCTTTTAAGCCTTTTGGCTTTGGTGTTCTTTCAAATCTCTGCTCTGGTCTTTGTTATTCCAGCCTATATTTTGGTTTCGCTTGTTTTTAGAAACCGTATTCTATCTTAAAATCGCTACAACAAAACTATGTTACAACTAACCAAACCACTTTGTGTTTTCGATCTGGAAACCACTGGAATCAACATCAACCAAGATAGAATCGTAGAAATTTCTATTTTGAAAGTCTTTCCCAATGGAAACAAAGAAAGCAAAACCTATCTAGTAAATCCTGGCATTCCTATCCCCAAAGAAAGCAGCGATATTCACGGCATAACCGACGAAAAAGTACAAAACGAACCTACTTTCAAAGAGTTGGCGCCCAAAATTTTAGAACTCATCAAAGGGTCAGATTTGGCAGGATTCAACTCCAACCGATTCGACATTCCTCTTTTGGCAGAGGAACTACTTAGAAACGGTTTCGATTTTGATCTAACCAAACACAAAGCAGTAGATGTACAGGTAATTTTTCACAAAATGGAGCAAAGAACGCTTTCTGCTGCCTATAAATTCTATTGTAACAAAGACCTCATCGATGCGCATTCAGCCTCTGCGGATACCCTTGCAACCTATGAAGTCTTAGAAGCTCAGATAGAAAAATATCCAGATTTAACACCCACCATTGGTTTTTTAAGTGAATTTTCGAGCCAAAATAAAAATTTAGATCCCGCAGGAATGATTGGTCAAAACGCCAAAAATGAAGCGATTTTTAATTTTGGCAAATACAAAGGAAAACCTGTTTGCGATGTTTTTGCTCAAGATTTAGGGTATTATAGCTGGATTCAGAAGTCAGATTTTCCGCTTTATACCAAAAAAGTACTCACCCAAATCAAATTACAAAACGCCTTGTAAAAATTAAATTTATCTTTTATTATGAAAATTATCTGTATCGGAAAAAATTACAAACTTCACGCCTTAGAATTTGATGGAATTATCCCTGATGAGCCACTGATCTTTATGAAACCCGATTCGGCTGTTTTAAGAAAGGGCATTCCGTTTGTCATTCCAGAATTCACCAATGATGTGCACTATGAAACAGAAGTGGTTCTGAAAGTTTGCAAAGTGGGAAAACACATCCAAAAAGAATTTGCCCACAGATATTACGAAGAATTCGCATTGGGATTAGACCTCACCGCCCGTGATTTGCAATACAAACTCAAAGACATGGGTTATCCTTGGGAAAAAGCCAAAGCTTTTGATGGCTCTGCTTTTGTTTCTGATTTCTTCCCAAAAGAAGGTGTAGATTTAGATAATCTCAATTTTTCACTCACCGTCAACGACAAATTCGCTCAAAAAGGAAATACCAAAGACATGTCCATCACCATGGACGAAATTATTTGTTATGTTTCCAAGTATTTCACCTTAAAAAAAGGAGATTTAATTTTTACCGGTTCTCCAGAAGGGGTTGCCACCATCCATAGCGGAGATGTTTTAAAGGGATTTATCGGTGAGAAGCATGTTTTTCAGGTAAATGTGAAATAATTTTTTTAACTTACAACTAGCTAACCAAAACCTTAAAACTATGGCCATTGTAAAAGTTATCGAACTGATTTCAACCTCAGAAAAAAGCATCGAAGATGCTGTAGAAAACGCAGTAAAAGAGGCTTCTAAAACTATCCAAAACATAGACTCTGTTTATGTACAAGACATCAAAGCCCATGTGAAGGATGGTAAAATAACCACCTATGGTTGCATTTGTAAAGTTTCTTTTAGAATAGAATAGACATTATTTTACACAAAAAAAGCCCCAAAACAAAAGAAACTTTTGCTTTGGGGCTTTTAATTTATAGCATTTAAAACCTGCTAATTTCTGTTTTTCCCAATGACCATCCACTGCCCTTTTGCCATCTTTTGGGCAGATATTTTTGCTCTATCGGCCAAATAACCATAAAAATGCTCGTCGATGGTTTCTGCCCAAATCTTTAGCCACCTTTCAAAATGTTCAATTTGCATTCCGCCTTCTAAATGGGTATCTACAAGTACGTGTTTTAGGGTTGGATTTCCTTTAAAAGCAGGTATGCCAAACAAATTGGTTTGCCAGAAATCAGTGAGTTTCTTTAAATGATGTGGCCAACTTTCAGGGGCGATGTGTTTGTTGAAGATTGGACCCAAAATTTCATCGTTTTGAATTTGAAAATAAAAAGTATCTACCAAAAATTCGATGTCTTCTCTTGTTTCTATTTGTTTCATACTTAAAATTTTAGTTTTGCAAAACAATGGTCAGCCTTATTATGCTCTTTTGGAGGGCTTCTAAATCATGCACCTGATCAGGTTTTAACACAATAACATCCCCTATGCGCATGATTTTCTGAAAGCCCTCAATCCCAAGATGAATTTCTCCCAAGAGCACTTGAATGATCACTTGATTTTTGCTTTTGTGTGCAGGCATCATTTGTCCAGGCAAAAAATTGATTTGCACCTCTTTGGTGGATTGAGTAGAACAAATGGGTGAGATATGCACCTTATCTGCATCGAAAATGGCATTTTCTATCACTGAAATTATTTCCATAAACTTGTTTTAATTTGGTTTTTTGAATAGATGAAAAACAGCTTGTTTCAGTACTAAATGGTAGGTTTGATTCTATTGCTTTGAACGTTTTATACGCCAAAAAGCTTAGCAAAACGAGCTTGCAAGCTTCCAAAATAATATACATCAAATGATGAAAACTTGGAGGCAAAGGTTCTCCAGAGATAATTCTGTCTGCTCTTTCATCCAAAACGGGTAGCAGATACAATGTTTGCAACCACAATACCAAGCTGAGCCCAATCCAGATTTTGAAGTTTTGAGAGTTTTTGACTCCATAACATCCATAGGAAACCGAAACCCAGAGGATAATTTCAATTTTGTTCAGTGCAAAAAACACCAATTTTCCTATGGACAGACCAATTTCAAGGCTTACTCCCTTGGCCTGAAATTTGAGCCATGATTCCATAAAACTGATTCCACCGATAAATCCCATCCAAATGAAGGCACTAGATATTAGTACTTTGTGGTGAAACAACACCTTCCTAGTAGTAGACATTTTTATCTTTTATTATTGTGTAACGAACCTAAATTGAACTGATACAAACATAGAAAAACAATTTAAATAAAAGACTAGCTTATCTTCTATTATTTGATGATTTATGTTTGTTTTAATAGTTCTTTAGCAAAAGGAAAAGAGAAGAAAAAAATTGAATATTTATCTTGAAAAATAGATTTCAAACAAATCACCTTTTTTATTGAAAATCATATTATGAAGTGTATTGTTTTCCAACATTTCCTTCAAAGCCTCTCGGATAACAGTGATTTTGTCATGCATCAAACAAGGTAACTGGGAGTCGCAATACTTGAGTCCCAACCCACATCCTTCAAAAATGTTACTTCCATCAAAGAGAATCACAATTTGGATCAATTTGATTTTATTTAGATTTTGCGTTTCAATAAAAAAACCACCTTGAGGCCCTTTTGTAGATTGAATAACATTACCTTTAACCAGTATCTGCAGGATTTTTCCAGCATAATGTTCTGGAATGTCTGTGTTTTCTGCAATATCTTTTACACCTACTTTGATACCTTTCAGACTTTGGGTAGCTACATACAATGTAGATCTTAATGCATATTTGCAAGACTTGGAAAACATAACAGACGGAATTTTATCAAAAATAAACTATAATTTTATATAAATAAGCAATGGTTAAAAACTAATGCAATAAAATTAAAACCTTTATATATAAACAAAAAAAGCCACAAAAAAATTGTGGCTTGAATCATCATAAGATTTTTAAAGGTCAGTTTTCCAACAAATAAGCAAAAATCAGTGGAGCAACGATGGTGGCATCCGATTCCACAATGAACTTTGGAGTATCTGCATCAAGTTTTCCCCAAGTGATTTTCTCATTGGGCACGGCTCCAGAGTAGGAACCATAGGAAGTGGTAGAATCTGAAATCTGGCAGAAATAACTCCAGAATGGAGTGTCTTCTCTTTCCATATCTTGGTACAACATGGGCACGACACAGATAGGGAAATCTCCCGCAATTCCTCCTCCAATCTGGAAAAATCCAATCCCATTTTGAGAATTGTCTGTGTACCAATCCGCCAAGAAAGTCATGTATTCAATTCCAGATTTCATGGTAGAAGCTTTGAGTTCTCCTTTCAGTACATAGGAAGCAAAAATGTTCCCCATGGTAGAATCTTCCCAACCTGGAACCACCATTGGGAGGTTTTTCTGCGCTGCAGCAATCATCCAAGAATTCTTGGGGTCGAT
The DNA here is from genome assembly GCA_004359435.1 of Flavobacteriaceae bacterium. Lineage (GTDB taxonomy): Bacteria > Bacteroidota > Bacteroidia > Flavobacteriales > Weeksellaceae > PTET01. The sequence continues at coordinate 722,170 of PTET01000001.1, read as the reverse complement.
TTCGTAATACTGCTCTAGTACTCCGCTGAGAATCATCTTGTACATAAATTCGTGTGGAAAGTATCTCTCTCCCTTCTCCTCTGCCTCTTTCCAGATTTTGAAAATATGTTCTTGCAATCTTCTGAAAGCTTCTTCTTCTGGAATACAAGTATCGGTAACTCGATTGAGCCCTTGGTCCAAGAGTTCTCTTTCTTGTTGTGGCGTCAAATCTCTGTATTCTGGAATGCGTTTGTAGTGAGAATGTGCCACCAAATTCATAATGTCTTCTTCCAAATTGGCTCCTGTACAAGAGATAATTTGTACTTTGTCTTCGCGAATGACATCTGCCAAAATTTTTCCAATCAAATCATCGAAGAAGATTCCACCCGGCTCTGGTGTTCCTGTGGAAGGAAACTGAGAAGGGTCGATGGCATCAAAATCGATGGTGATAAAAACAGGGCTGGTGAGTTTGTCCACCGCTTTTTGTTTCCATAAGGGGTCTTTAGATAAGGTGTGGGCAAAAAAGGTTTTGTCCAAATTCATGTGCTCTTTTTCCTCTATGTCCATAGAGCGAATTCCCACCTGAACCAAATTGGTGGTTTTGCTCGCCTGATATACTGCACAAGCATGATTGCATGTGGTTCCGTGATACTCTGGTCTCAAATCCGCATGGGCATCAATTTGCAATACAGAAAGTTCTGGGTATTTTTCTTTGAAAGCAGAAATAGAACCGATGGAGATAGAATGTTCTCCCCCAAAAAGGGTGACAAATTTGCCCATATCCAAATATTTTTTGGTGGTAGCGTGAACACTTTCCACCATTTTTTCTGGACTGGAATTCTCAGTGACTGCTTCGGCCAAAAAAACCCCTCTGTGGTACACTTCAGAATCTGTTTCTATATCATAGAGTTCCATGTTTTCTGAGGCTTCCAAAAAGGCTTCTGGACCTTTGTCTGCTCCTTTAAGCCAAGTAGAAGTCCCATCATATGGAACTGGGATCAGGACAATTTGGGAATTGTCTAGTTGTGCGTTTTCCTGCGGTATACCTGCGTACGTTCTCATTGTTTGTAACCTAATAAATCTAACATTTGTTCGTGTGTCTGTTGCTCAGAAAAAAGATGAGAGGTTAGGTTTCCATCTTTGTCTCGGTTTAGAATCACATGTTTGGGATTGGGAATCAAACAGTGATGAATTCCTCCATAACCTCCAATGCTTTCTTGATAGGCTCCTGTATTGAAAAAACCAATGTATAACGGTTTTTTATCGCTGAATTTAGGAAGATATATGGCATTGTTGTTTTGCTCAGAATTGTAGTAGTCGTCCGAATCGCAGGTGAGTCCACCTAAGAAAACCCTTTCGTAATTGTCGTTCCAACGGTTGATAGGAAGCATCAAAAACTTTTTGTTAATCGCCCAAGAATCTGGAAGGGTGGTGATGAAAGAAGAATCAATCATGTTCCACTTTTCTCTGTCGTTTTGTCTTTTTTGATGCAAAATTTTATACACGTTCATCGAGGCTTCACCCACGGTATACGAGCCAAATTCGGTAAAAATATGAGGCACGGGTACTTCTTGGTCTTCGCAAGTATTCTTGATTTGGGTGATAATTTCCTCTATCATGTACTGATAATCGTACTCGAAATCTAGTGAGTTCTTGATGGGAAATCCTCCCCCAATGTTAAGTGAATCTAAATCTGGGCAAACTCTTTTTAGGGCTGCATAAATTCTCAAACATTTGCTCAGCTCATTCCAATAATAGGCGGTATCGGTAATTCCGGTATTGATAAAAAAGTGAAGCATCTTGAGTTTTACCTTCTGGTTGTTCTTGATTTTTTCATGAAACCAAGGCAAGATGTCTCGATATCCTATTCCCAGTCTAGAGGTATAGAAGTTAAATTTAGGCTCTTCTTCCGCAGCAATTCTAATCCCGATGCTATATTCCCCTTTGATTTGTTCCGAAAGCAAATCTAATTCTTGATAATTATCTACCACAGGAAGGGTGTTGTAGAACCCATCGTTGATGATTCTAGCGATGTTTTCTATGTACTGGTCTCTTTTAAAACCATTGCAAACAATGTATTTGTCTTTGGTTATTTTACCACTTTTCTCTAAACTTTCGATGATGTTGATGTCAAAAGCCGAAGAAGTTTCAAGGTGGATTCCATTGGATACCGCTTCTTCTAAAACATGTGCAAAATGCGAAGATTTAGTACAATAACAATAATGATACTGTGCCTGATAATCTAACTTACTCATCGCCACATTAAACCAACCTTTTACCTTCTGAATATTGTTGGAGATCTGAGGCAAATAGGTAAACTTCACAGGAGAGCCATACTCTTGGGTTAACTCATGTACGTTGATGTTGTGAAACAAAAGCTCACCATTTGCATTGATGGCAAATTCGCTGGGTGGAAAATCGTAACCCTGGGTTACATAATCGATGTATTGTAATTTCACTGAAAAATATTTTAGGCAACAGTTTTTTAAATGGCGGATGTAAAGCTACAAAATTCTAAAAGGTGAACTTTAAAATTGCGCTTAATTTTGTCCTTAATTTCTTACAAAATTTGCTTTTCTAAAAAACTTAAAATTTCTTGCTTTTCCTTGGGATGAAACCTATGGATTTCGAGATCTTTTCTCCACCAAGTCCTTTGGCGTTTGGCATATCTTCGGGTGTTTTTTTTGATTTCTTCAACCGCAAAATCGAGAGAAATTTTCCCATCCAAATAATCAAAAATTTCTTTGTAACCCACCGTTTGCAGTGCATTAAGACTTCTGTTTGGATAAAGCGATTTTGCTTCCTCCAAAAGTCCTTCCTCCATCATCACCTCTACCCTTTGGTTGATTCTCCCGTACAACTCTTCTGTTTCTCGTATCAGTTCAATTTTGATGATGTTGTAATCCAAAGCATTTTCTTTGATAGGATTTTGGGTTTTGAAACTCGAAAAGGGTTTTCCACTTCCAATACACACCTCAAGGGCCCGAATCACCCTTTGGGGATTGTCCAGTGCGATGGATTCAAAGCTTTTTGGATCTAAGATTTTCAATCTCTCACAAAGAGTGGGAAGCCCCTGTTCTCTGAGCTGCAGGGTCAATTCTTCACGAATGGAAACCTCAACTTCTGGAAACGGGTCCAATCCCTTTGTCAAAGACTTTTCATACATGCCAGAGCCTCCCACCAAAACAAGAGTAGAATGGGTCTGAAACAATTCCTGAATCTTTTCTGTTGCCTCTCTTTGGTAATCTCCAAGAGAATAAGATTCAAAAATACTTTTGTTTTGAATGAAATGGTGTTTGACCTTGGACAATTCTTCCACATTGGGAACGGCAGTGCCTATCTGCATTTCTTTGTAAAACTGCCGAGAATCGAAAGAGAGAATTTGGGTCTTAAAATGCTGAGCAACCTCTATGGCCACAGAAGTTTTGCCCACACAGGTAGCCCCACAAATAAAAATGAGGGTTTTATCCATTTTGGTTTGGATCCAAAACAACGGTTTTAATCGGCTCTTTTTCTGAGTTTTTTGTTGATGAACCACCCTTGGCTACATCTCCAATTTTGTTTTCTGCTTCCCATGCCAAAAATCTCTCCAATTCTGAATTGAGTTTGGAAAAAGCAAAACTGATAAGCGCCATATCGTCGAACATACCAAAGGCTGGTGTTACAAAAAATTCAGGCAAAAAATCAAAAGGTGATAGCACATAGGCCAAAGTACCAAAAATCATCAGTTTGGTTCTGGTTTTCATCACATACCCATCTTTTGAAGAAAGCATACGGAAAATGGCTTGCACCTTCCCTACAAAACCTCCTTCTGTGAGGGCTTTTTTTGCCATATCGACAAAAATCTGTTTGCTTGAATCTTTCATTGATCTTGTTGAAATTGAAATGGTTTATCAATCTTATTCAAAAATCATTCCAAAATAAGTTGATCCAAGACCTGATGAACCTCTGGGGTATTCCAATCTCTGGCTCCATTGTCTTGAAGAACAATTTCAGATTTTTTGTTAAAAACATAGGTCGTGGGAATGCTTGACGGACGGATATCATCGGGCAAAGCTTGAAGGGGCAAATATACCGGCATAGTATATCGGTTTTCCTTAATAAATGGAGCAACCAACTCAGGCTCGTGGTCCACAGAAACAAACAAAAAGACTACTTTGTCTTTGTATTTATCGCTCAACGCTTGCAAAGTCGGCATTTCTGCTACGCAAGGACCACACCATGTCGCCCAAAGGTTTAGAAACACCACCTTTCCCTTGAACTGATTTAAATCTACTTGCTTTCCATCCAAAGATTCTAACAAAACAGCAGATTGGTCGATGGTTTTTCCACTTTCAGACTCTAAAGGAGCTTCTAAACCCGCATCAGATTTAAGTGAAAGAATTTTTTGTTGCAACTTTTCACCCACGGGTGTAAAAAAATAGAGTCCAAAAAAAAGTAAAACCCCTAATGGAAATATATATTTATTGTTCATTGTTTTGATTTTTTTATTCTGATTATTGGAAGTTTTCATTTGCTTTTACAAGCCAAGAGCAATTCTTGTAAAATCGTTTGACCTTTGTCTTTGTTGTACCATTTTTGAAGGTCGATAGAAAACTCCTCTTTGGTATAAGATTCTTCTTCTTTGTATTTTTGAAGCAATTTCAAACCAGGTTCGGGTCTAGGGCCCCAAGTAAAGACTTCTTCTTTGTCCCTGATTCCAATGACAATCGGGATGGAAGCCGTTCCTTTGTAATTGTATTTTTCGATGAGAAGTGGATTCTGGTCTCGAAACACAAATCCAAGCCTGATATTGGGATTCATCTCTTGCATTTTGACCAAAACTGGCAGAATCTGAGACGCATCTCCACACCAACCTTCGCTAATGACAAGGAGCGAAATGGGATTTACAGACAAAATGTCCTCTTTGAAATCCTCAAAAGAAAGCGTTTTCAATAGCCTTTGAATTCTTGTATCATTGAGCGATACATGCGAAAAAAGCGAAACCTCGTCTGGATTTCCACTATTGAGTTTCTCCCCTGTCATAACCTCAACCGCCTTTTGATAGGCATCAAAAGAGAGAGATTCAGAAAATATTTTGTGTAAATCCATCGTTTATTAGAGAAAAATTCCACCGTGTCCGATTCTTTTCTTTGGGTTACAATTTTGGATTGTCCCGGTTTTCTTCTGTCTAGCTCTTTCTGAATCTCTTCAAAATCCAAAGTTATCCCACTTGGACACCCATCAATCACTCCTCCAATTGCACGCCCGTGGCTTTCTCCAAAGGTGGTTACACTGTATATTTTTCCGAATCGATTTCCAGCCATAATTTAGTTTCTATAGCACAAAAATACATAAATTCTGACTTATTTCCTTGAGTGAATTCTGGAGATTCATTGCAAATAAGTTTGTACTTTTGAGACACTTACAAAGTATAAATTATTGCATAAAGATGTCTACAAATCCACTACTTCAACCCTTTAACGGTCCTTTTGGGGCTGTTCCATTTGATACAATTACAAACGAACACTTTGGCGATGCCTTTAAACAGGCCATTAAATTAGCAGAGGCCGAAATAGAAGAAATTATCCAAAACAAACAAGAACCAAATTTTGAAAACACGCTTTTGGCTCTGGAAAATGCTGGAAAAATATTAGATCAGGTGTCTTCTGTGTTTTTCAATTTGCATTCAGCCAACACCAGCGATACAATTTCAAACCAACCAGTACACCCTTCATTTAACCCTTGAAGAAGAACTTGAAGGCCTGAGCCAACCCTTTGTTGAACTCGCCCAAAAAGAAGCTGAAAACAGAAATCTAAAAGGTTGGGTTATTTCCCTTCAAGGGCCAAGTTATATGGGATTCATGAAGTTTTCTGCAAGACGTGATCTTCGAGAAACACTTTACAGGGTATACAATTCAAGAGCTTTCCAAAGTTCGAACAACAACAATGAGCCTATTGTACTTTCCATCGCTCAAAAAAGACAAAAAAGAGCGGAAATTCTGGGTTACAAATCCCATGGCGATTATGTTCTAGAAGAAAGAATGGCCAAAGACCCAAAAACTGTTTTAGAATTTCTAGAAGACCTCAAAGACAAAGCCCTAGATTTCGCAAAAAAAGAAACCCAAGAAATTGCTGAATTCGCAAAAAAAACCGACGGAATTTTAGATTTGCAAAGCTGGGATGTAGCCTATTATAGCGAAAAAATAAAAGAAGAAAGGTTTAATTTAAAAGAAGAAGAACTTAAACCCTATTTTGCATTAGAAAATGTGTTAAAAGGTGCATTTTTAGTGGCTGAAAAACTCTATGGGTTAAAGTTTATCAAACAAATAAACATCCCGGTATATCATAACGAAGTAGAAGTTTATGAGGTTTTAGAAAACAACCAGCACAAAGCGCTTCTTTACACTGATTTTTTCCCAAGGAAAGAAAAAAGGCAAGGTGCGTGGATGACCTCTTTCAAAGGACAATACATAGACCAAGAGGGTGAAAATCATCGTCCACACATAAGCATCGTATGTAATTTTAGCCCCAAAAATGGAGAAGAACCTTCACTTCTTACTTTTGGAGAAGCCACCACACTTTTCCATGAATTTGGCCATGCCTTGCATGGAATTTTGGCCAATACCAAACACAAGAGCCTCTCTGGTACTCATGTGGCTTGGGATTTTGTAGAACTTCCTTCTCAGTTTATGGAAAACTATTGTTATCAACCCGAAGCCTTATCCCTTTTTGCCAAGCACTACAAAACCGAAGAACCACTTGATTTTTCGCAAGTAGAAAAAATCAAGAAAAGTGCCACTTTTATGGAAGCAACCGCTACCCTCAGACAGGTTTCATTTGCCCTTTTAGACATGGCATGGCACAACCAATCAGATTTTTCAAAAGAAACAGTCTCAGGATTCGAAAACAAAGCCATCGACAATGTAAGACTATTGCCAAAGGTGGAGAATACCAATTTCAGCACTGGATTTGCTCACATTTTCCAAGGAGGTTACTCAGCAGGATATTACTCTTACAAATGGGCAGAAGTATTAGATGCAGATGCCTTTGCTTATTTTGAAGAAAAGGGCATTTTCGACCCAGAAACAGCCCAAAAATTCAAAACGTATATTCTTTCCAAAGGTGGAACTGAAAACCCCATGGAGTTGTATGAAAAATTTAGAGGAGAAAAACCAAGCAACCAAGCACTTTTAAAACGTAGTGGGTTAATCTAAGAATTGGGTATTTCTGTTTAAAGCAATAAAATCAAACAAAGTCGAAAAGAAATTTGCATAGATCAACAGAAACTTTGAGCCTTTAAATGGAGAATTATATTGATTTTATTTTATGCCAATATATCTTAAAATAAATGTAAATTGCACCGCTTCAAAGTGTTAACAAAATGCAGTGGACTTTAACAGAATCCAAATCTAAACTAACCTTTACGATTGCTACATTCAAGAAGCCTCGCTATGTAATCATTACATGGAAAGGCCTTGAGTTGCATCGGGAGTTTATCACCAAATGTTATGGTGTTGTCTACTTTATACACAAAATACTGGGTTACAACCTTTTTTTAGAAGATTCCCGATGTTTGTACAATGTTAGAACCAAAGAAGATTGGATCAAAGAGGATCTAATTCCTAAAATTTCGAAACTTAAACTAAAAAAATGGGCTATTGTTCTGGGAGATGATCCTATAACCAACAATTCTTACCTCACAGTAAAAAAACATGTTGAATTAAATACCAACCTAAAGGTAAAAATTTTTGAAAATAAAGCCCAAGCTGTGGATTGGCTGATGGAAAAAGACTAGCAATTTCTATTTTCTAGTATACAAAAAGGCATCGATTTTTTTTGTTTGTTTTGCTCTAAAATTAACTGTAATTTTATCTTAGCAAACCTATTTTGGATCTAGTTGTATGAAACTGAAGTTAAAAGACTCGAAAAGCCAATTAGAGTTTAGATTAGAGATAATCAAGGGCAAAAGGTATGATGCCATCCAGTGGATAGGTTTCAACATGTCTCCAAAATTTTTCATCAAATGTTACCTGTTTACCTATTTTTCTCACCTTTTTTTTGGTACCAAAAGATACCTAGATGATGCTAGAAAATTGTACAATCTTAGAACCAAAGAACAGTGGATTCTGAGTAGTATGATTCCAAGGGTCAACAAATTAGATATTGAAAAGTGGGCCATCGTGATTGCTGACGACCCTATTACCAACAACACTTACAATACGGTTGTCAAATATTGTGATTCGCACACACCTTTCAAAGTGCGAATTTTTCAAGACATAAACAAGGCTATTGTTTGGCTTGAAGAGGATTAATTCTAAACCTGTTGCATTTAAACTCAAATTTTTGAAAACCATCGGGCATCAACTCTTGATAATTTTCAACATTTGAAAATTTTTGAAACAACTCTTCTAAGGGTTTGTTTACAATTACGGGCGGTGTAGATAGATTCATGTTGTATACTTTGTTTTTCTTTGCTAGTATTGTAAGGAATTTTTAATTTGTACCAATGTATAAAATTTTTCTCAAACAGACATGTCTTCATATCGGTAAAGAAGCAATAACAGACACAACGGCTTTGCAATATGACTCAGAAGATCTGTCTTTTAAGAAAATCATCAAACAGATGTCCAAACAGAAAATCCATTTTAGTTTGGTTACCCAAAATCCTGAATTGGCTTTTGAGGATTTTCGAAAAGAATTTGAAGTGATTCATGCCGCAGGTGGTCTGGTTGAGAATAAAAACGATGAAATTCTAACCATTTTTAGACTTGGTAAATGGGATCTTCCCAAAGGAAAGGTAGAACCCAAAGAAAACTTTGCAAGCGCAGCCCTTAGAGAAGTAAGCGAAGAATGTGGTATATTTGAACTTAAAATTGAAAATTATCTTCACACCACCTATCATCTTTACAAAATAGATAAATCATGGGCACTAAAACTCACACACTGGTACCACATGTCTTCTCCGGGTAAAGAAAAATTGATTCCCCAAACCGATGAAGATATTGCCAAGGCAGAATGGATGTCCAAACAGAAAATTGAAAAAGAATTACTTCCCAATACCTATCCCAACATCGCTCTTAGTCTTTCTAAACTTTTTAAGCAAAAAAAATGAATTCACCTCAGCTCTCTCTAGTTATACCTTTATATAACGAAGAACAAAACGCTCCACTTCTGATAAGTGCCATCAAAGATGCTTTGGTAGGATTTACGTATGAAATCATTTTGATCGACGATTGTTCAACAGACAAAACCGTAGAGGTAATTCAAAATTTAAAAAGCCCTAATGTTCATCTGATCGAGCTGAAAAAAAATTATGGACAAAGTTCGGCTCTTTCAGCAGGAATTGGATATGCCAGCGGAGAATTCATCGTAACTTTGGATGGAGATCTGCAAAACGATCCAACCGACATTCCCGCCATGCTAGAGAAACTAAAGTCTGAAGATCTAGATATTGTAGCTGGAATTAGAGCCAAAAGGCAAGATGAAGAATCTAGAATGCTTCCCTCTTTGACTTCTTCTGTAGCCACGGTTTTACCCATCACCATAGGGAATTTAGGTATTCGTGAACTCACCTTTACTTTCTGCAAAGAATATCTAAATTATAGCCTAGAAATTGGTCTAGGGATTAGCTTTTGGTTTTTTATCGCCAGCTCTCTGCTCTCTTTTTGTGGGATTTTTGTGCTTTGGCAAGGATTAAAACTAAGCCCAAAAGCAGAGATTACTCCATAATAGGCATATGAACTTTTACCTGATTGGGGTTATTCTTTTCAAAAATTTCCCAAGTAGTTGGCAGAACCATTAAATTCTTCTCTCTGGCATAGGCTTCAATCTTTTGGTAGGTCGTTCCGATGGAATCATAACTTCCGCTATGAAGCGTTGCAAGTGAAGAATAGGCAGGAAGCACAAAGAGTTCTAACTGAGATCCTTCAGGAAGAGGGATTTGGGTTTTCAAACTTACCCCTACTCTATAGGTGGCTTTTTTGTTGATGGTATCAAAAAGTTCGTAGCTCAAAACAGAACTTCCAAGATCAGCCGGTTTTAACTTCAAATCCTTCAAAAGATAGTCTTTTACATCTTTTTCTAGAGAAAGATACGACTGGTGAATTGTAGAGAAATCTGTGGTTCCACTTTTTTTGAAACCCACATATTTTTCAAAAGAAATGCCCTGTTGTTTGATTTGTCCCAAAGAAAGCGTAGTGGATGCTTGTGTAGTTTTGCCAGATACTTTGCTTTCTTGTTCGAGTTTCTTTTTAACCACCAAAAGAGTTGATTTGATTTCACTTTCGATAGAGGGAGCAAAAAACAAATTCAGAAAGCGTTTGTAAAAGGGTTTTTCTGGTCCTTCGAAATTAACTTTCACCACAGTTTGATTGCTTTTGGAGGTAAAATTAAGTTGAATATTCCCAAGATCTTTTTGTGCTTTGCTACTTAAGGTGTACTTAACTTTCTTCCCTGGTACAGACTCAGAAATTAGTGCAGTTCCTTCACCAAAAAACATGGCATCACTTCTCCAATCAAAAAAACTTTCTTTCCCGCTATAAGGATGAAAATACGCCAACTCTACCAAAGAATCCTTAGCAAACCAAGTATTGTAGCTATTCATTTTTTTGAACTCATTGAATACTTCAAAAGTCTTTTGGGTATCTGCCCCTATGGTAATTTCTTCTTGTATACTGATTTTCTTTGGAGATAAAATTTGCAACAGCAAAAACAAAACCACTGGCACAAATAAAACAAGTAAAAATTTAAGATTTGTTTTCATTTTTAATCATTGGGTAGAAACAATCACTGATTATTTTCTGTATATTAGGAGCACAAAAATACAATTATCTATGGATTTATCTAATTTATTACAAGGAGTTATTGGACAACAACTCATCTCTGGTTTGGCTTCAAAACTTGGAATTGAAAACAACAAAACCGCTGCGGTTTTAACGATGGCTGTTCCACTAATTTTAAGCGCACTTAACAAGAACTCTAACACCCCCGAAGGTGCTGCGGGTATTGAAAATGCCTTAAACAAACACAATGGAGATTTACTTTCTAACCTTTCTGGATTTATCTCTGGAGGAGATTTTTCGGATGGATCTAAAATGCTTGGACATATTCTAGGTGGGAATCAAGGAGGAATTATCGATTCTATCAGCAAATCAACTGGGGTAGATTCTAACGGTATTGGAAGTATTCTTTCTGCCGCAGCACCCATTTTGATGAATAGCCTAGGTCAACAAAAACAACAACAAGGACTGGATGCCTCAGGCATTTCGGATCTTCTAACCAATGTGGTGGGAGGAATGAGCCAAAAAGCTGGCGCCTCTGAAATGGGAATGTTCGAGAAAATGTTAGACCAAAACGGTGACGGAAATACCTCTGATGAACTTTTAAACATAGGTGGAAAGCTACTTGGAGGACTTTTTAAATAAGGTTTAACATCTTTATTTACCAATAAAAAAACCTCTAGAAATAGAGGTTTTTTTTTGTGTTTTATTATGTTGTACTGTTGTTTGGTGGAATTTTACTTTTTTACCATTTTGGCCATATAGAACCCATCGAATCCAGTTTCGCTAGGGTAGATGGTTTTTTCTTCAACAAGGGAAAAATTTGGATTTTGCTCTAGAAAATATTGAACTTGATTCTGGTTTTCACTCGGAAAAATAGAACAGGTAGAATACACCATTTCTCCAGAAGGTTTTAAAATTTTGGCATAAGACTGCAAAATTTGCGCCTGCTCTTTCAGTACATTTTCGAAAAAAGCGGGTGAAAGTTTCCATTTAGAATCTGGATTTCTTTTCAGTACACCAATCCCTGTACAAGGCACATCCAAAAGCAAGTAATCTGCTGATTCGGCAAGTCTTTTAATGGTTTTAGAACTTTCAATTTCTTTGGTTTGAATGTTCCCTATGCCATTTCTTTTGGCCCTTTTCTTGAGTTCTGCCAACTTCCAAGGGTGAATGTCAAGGGCGATTATTTGTCCTTGATTTTGCATCACATTGGCCAAATGAAGGGTTTTTCCACCTGCTCCTGCACACGCATCCACTACCCTAGATTTGGGTTTGGGGTCTAAAAAGCGAGCCACCAACTGAGAGGAGGCGTCTTGTACTTCAAAAAAGCCCTTTCCAAAGGCCTCGGTTTGAAAAACATTGGCTCTTTTGGTTACCCTTAAAGCATCAGGAAAGCCAGAGATTTCTTCGGTAATAATCTCTTGGGCTTCTAAGGATTGCATTAATTCTTCCTTGGTAGTTTTGAGGTGATTTACCCTTAAGATGATATCTGCCGTTAGATTTAACGCCTCCATTTGTTTGTTCCAAACCTCTTTGGTAAGTTCTTTTTCTCCAAGGATTTGAAGCCAATTGGGAATGGAATGTTTGATGGCGTCTACCTGAAAAGATTTCTGGTAGTTGGCTCTAATTTTTTCGGGATTTAGGACGCTTTTAAACTCTTCCCAATCTGGAAGTTCGTTGCCTTTAATCACAAACCAAGTTCCCACAAAAGTCCAAAGGTCATCTTGATCTATCTCTGTGCCTCCACTAAACTCAATGACTCTTTTCCAGCGGATAATGTCATAGAGGGTTTCGGCCACAAAAGCACGATCTCTTTTTCCCCAGAGTTTGTGATTGTAGAAAAGGTTAGAAATTACCTTGTCGGCATATTTCTCTTCAAAGAAAATTTCTTCTAATCCTTGGTTGATGCCAAGATATAAATTTCGGTATTTAAGCATCTTTTTGTGTGTTGAAAAGGTGTTGTTAGAGGTTGCGAAAGCTTTGTAAGATTCTACCTCGAAAGCGTTCATGAGTGATTTAAATGCCTTCATGGCCTCAATGAGCCTTTTGATGTTGTAAGCCGAAATTCTTTGCTGGGTAAATACATCAGAACCCAAACGGATAGGAAGTCTCACAAGGGATGTTTTGTGAAAAATAGGATCAGAATTGGGATAGGTGTAAATGGTAGAAATAAGCAGTCTTATGGCATTAGATCCAATGTCAATGGCAGCAAATCGTTGTAATTTCATAGGGATTGGTCTAAAAATTTTAGATAATAATAGATGAGTTCTTGAGACCTTATGGGTTGATTTTGATCTCTTTGATAGGTTTCAGAAAAGAGTTCCTCATTGTGAATTCGACCCTTGACATTGTCTTTGAAACTTAGATCGAAAATGTCTTGAACCTGTTTTTGAAGTTTTTTATCTAACACAGGAAAAGCTACTTCTACACGGTTGTCTATATTTCTTTCCATCAAATCGGCCGAGGAAAGATATACCAAATCTTCTCCCCCATTTTTGAACCAATACATTCTTGGGTGTTCTAAGAACTTGTCCACTACAGAAATTGCTTTGATGTTCTGACTAAACTCCTTTTGGGGAATCAAACAGCAAATTCCTCTAATCACAAGCCTAACTTCAACTCCATGTTCGCTGGCTTGGTAGAGTTTATCTATCATTCCTTTGTCTGAAAGGCTGTTTACTTTTATGCTAATTTGAGCAGGCTTTCCTTTTCTTCTGTGCTGAATTTCTTGATCGATGAGCTTGTAGAGTTTTTCTCTAGTTTCCATGGGTGAAACCATCAAATGCTGATAAGATTTAATTTTATAGTTGGCTCTGAAAAATTCAAACAAACTCACTAGCTCTGTACAGAGTCCAGAATGAGAGGTAAAAAGAGTGAAATCGGTGTATATCTTGGCTGTTCCTCCATGAAAATTTCCAGTGCTAAAAATTCCATAGTACTTTTTTTGTCCCTTTTCTAAACGCTCTATGAGTCCAACTTTGGAATGAACTTTAAGTTGAGGAACACCAAAAATCACCTCTGCTCCGGCTTCTTGCAAAACTTTAGACCATTTTACATTGTTGGCTTCATCGAATCTGGCTCTGAGCTCTAAAATGGCGGTTACTTTTTTTCCGTTTTTCGCAGCATTTACAAGAGCAGAAATCACCTGAGAATCTGAGGCCAAACGGTATAGTGTCATTTTGATTTTGGTCACTTTAGGATCGATGGCGGCTTCTCTTAAGAACTTTAAAAGAACCGAATAATCATCAAAAGGAGCATAAATCATATGATCTTTCTGCGCGATGGCAGAAAAATAACTATTCACATTGGCTAGATCTTGAGGAAGGAGCGGTTGAATCTTGGTGTAGAGCAAATCTTTACGATTGAAATCTGGAAATTTCATCAAATCCTTTTTGGAATGATATCTTCCACCCGGAGAAAGGTTGTCAAAGTTGTCTATGGAAAGCATACCTTTAAGCATTTCCAAGGTATCTTTGGCCATGTCTTTGTCATAAACCATCCGAACGGTTTCTCCCTCTTTTCTACTTTCAACACTTTTGGCGATTTTGTTTACAAAACTTTCCTTTAAATCATCGTCTATCCAAAGTTCGGCATCTCTACTAATTTTTAAGGCGTGCGCTTCAATAGAAACAAAATCGAACATCTTAAAAATATCCTTTAAATGGTATCGAATTACATCCTCCAGATAGATAACATAATCGTTGAGTTGTACCGATTTTAGAACCAAAAATCTAGGAAAAATATCACTAGGAACTTCAATTAAAGCATAAGAGGGTTCTTCTTTGGCGTTTACCATCTTCACAGCCAAATACATTACCTCGGCCTGAAGAGAAACCTTGTGGTTATTGAGTGAGTTTAGTATTAGAACCACAATAGAGTGGCTTAATTTGGTTTTAAAATATTCTTGGATATAACTTTTGTGCTCAGGAAGCAGTGAAAGCTCATTAACCAAATGTATGTTTTCCAACTTCAAAGCCTCTATAAGAGCCTCATACAAAGTATCGTAGGTATTTTGTTGGGTCCAGATCATAGAGTTAATTTGATCTAGCAATTCTTCTTTGCTTTGTGAAGCAACGATGTTAGGAAAAGAACTATTGTTTTCTAAAGCCCGAAGCAACTTGGCGTATCGAACCTTAAAAAACTCATCTTGGTTATTGGAATAAATTCCTAAAAAACGAATTCTCTCTAAAAGTGGAACCGAGGGATCACTGGCTTCTTGTAAGACTCTGGCATTAAATTTCAGCCAACTTACTTCTCGGTTTATATATTTAGAAGGGGTATTTGGTTCCATAAAAAATTAAAATTCGATAAGCATTTGATCTAATGGAATTCGCACTTTTTTTAGGCTCGAAATTACATCTGAAGGATCTCTATAACCTAGAGCCACACAGAGTTCGGCGTGTAGATGATAAGACTTTAAATCTAGAATCTCGTTGTATTTTTCATTTACAAACCCCTCCAGTGGACAGGCGTCAATTTGCATACTGGCAGCAGTACAAAGAAGTACCCCACTGGCCAAATAGACTTGATGAGCCGCCCATTTCATTTTTTGATCCTGATCCATCAAAGACAAATATCCCTTGGCAGAATTTAAAAATGCCTCTTTGAATTCTGGAGCCAAATTCCTTTCCTGTTCTAACAAATCTGCATACTTCTGAATATATTCGTTGTTTATTTGGGTATGACTGGCCAGCACTATAAAATCTGAAGCATCCACCACTTGGGGTTGTCCAAAAGAAAAAGGAAGTAATTTTTCTCTAATTTCTTTGCTTTTGATATGTAAAAAACGATAAGGTTGAAGTCCCATAGAAGAGGGAGATAGATTTAAACAATCCAATAGCTTTTGCAAATCTTCATGAGAGATTTTTCGAGATGAATCGAATTTTTTTACCGCTGCTCGCCAATTTAAATTTTCCCTTAAATCCATATCAACCATTTGACACAAAGCTACGCAAATAATCCTGAAAAAAGCCAAACCAAAAGGCTGCTTAAAGGGATTAAAAAATTATTCTGCTGCGTATTTATAATACCTTGCACCAATTAAATTAGGAGATTTTTCTTCGATTCCAGAGAGATAAAATTCACCCTTGGGGGGCAAAACAGACTGAGAAATAGCTTTCCTGTGTAATTTTTCGTATAGCTCTACAGAGATAGGTTTTGTGTTTTCTAGCTCTTCAAAAAGTGTGATGTTTTGTATGGCCTCCCTCCAACCTTCGGCAATCACTCCTTGAAATACTTTGGATTTAGAACCACTTCCATAGGATATAAAACCAAATTTCTTGTTTTCTATTGCATTTTTATGATCTCTATGATAAACAAGGGTTGAAAGAAATGCCAAGAAAATGGATCCTGTGTAGATGTTTCCAACTTTTGAAGAAGCCAATTCTGCGGGCATCAATTTTTGCTGAACAAAATCTAAGTATTCTTTGGTTTTGGTTACTTCCCTTACTTTATCAGACCAAGCTGGGTCTTTTTCTGGATTTCCGCCCAAGATTTCTTTCAAATATAGCGCACCAAACATTCTTCTGCCTTGAAAGGCATAAGGCAAATGCAAAATAATATTTTGCCAAGATTCTAAAAGATCAGAAGTTTGTGTTTTTTCTTTGAGCTGTAAAAAGGCATGGGTAATTCTTTCTTGGTAGCACTGGTTTGAATATTGTCCTTCAAAGACAGGTTGTTCTTTGAAAATTTCCACATAATCTTCCATCACACCCATCCAATCAGAAAAAGTATCTTCTACCCCCGCAATGTCTTTTTTGGAAACCACTCTTCTAGGTTTGAAAAAATCAAAAACACTTTGTGTACTTATCCCCAATTCTTTTTCAAAAGCAATGAGCCTTGGATTTTCTTTAATTAGCATCGCAACAGCACCTGTTCCTTGGGTATATTCACCCGTGGAAGCCAAATCGTATTTGGCAATGTCTGTACATATAACAAGCCCCATTTCATCAGGTCGAACTCGCACCCAGTCTAGGGTATTGTGTAGCGCATCCACCCCAGAAATGCAGGCAAACACAAAATCTACCGCATCACAGTGCATCAAACAGTCTGGACCAAATTCATCTTTTAGAACCTCCTCTAACATTCCTAAAACATAAGAGGCAATGGGTTTAGAGGCGTCTACTCCACTTTCAGAAGCCACATAGATTCTACCTAATTCTTTGGGTGAAATTCGATGCTCTTTGATGAGTTTTAACGCAGCATTGGCAGCAAATGTTACCACATCTTGATGCACATCAGCAATGGACATGTTATACAATCCTAGTCCTTTTTCAAGTTTGATGGGATCTAGTCCTCGAAGTGAAGCTAAATCTGTAATAGGCAATTGTAATTTTGGAATGCTATACGAAATGGCATCAATTCCTACCTTCATGGATATGTGTTATAAATTAAAAAAAACCGCACTAGGTACGGCTTTCTCTTTATGCTTAAAGTTTTATCTCTTGTCTAGAGAAACGTAAGATCTGGTTTTAGCTCCAATATAAACTTGTCTTGGTCTTCCAATGGCCTGTTTGTCTATTCTAAGTTCTTTCCATTGGGCTATCCAACCTGGAAGCCTACCCAAGGCAAACATAACGGTAAACATCTCTTTTGGAATTCCAAGGGCACGATAAATGATCCCAGAATAAAAATCTACATTTGGATACAAGTTTCTTTTTACAAAGTATTCATCTTGTAAAGCTACTTCTTCTAGTCCTTTAGCAAGATCGAGAACATCGTCTTTAATTCCTAGTTGGGCCAATACTTCGTCTGTGGCTTGTTTGATAATTTTGGCTCTTGGGTCAAAGTTTTTGTACACTCTGTGACCGAATCCCATTAGTCTAAATGCATGGGTTTTGTCTTTGGCTTTATCTACCCAAAACTGAAGTCCTGATCCATCTTTTTTGATGTCCTCTAACATTTCGATTACCGCTTGGTTTGCCCCTCCATGAAGTGGTCCCCAAAGCGCAGCAACTCCTGCAGCAATAGAAGCTGAAAGTCCAGCTTGAGAAGACCCAACCACCCTAACGGTTGCCGCAGAACAATTTTGTTCGTGATCGGCATGCAAAATAAGCAGTTTGTTTAGTGCGCTAACAATCGAAGGAGAAATTTCTATATTCTGATCGTTTTTAAACATCAACTGATAAAAGTTCGAAACATAGTCCAAAGAAGGATCCGCCAAATTGATAGGCAAACTGTTGGTTCTTCTATATGCCATGGCACAAAGTGCAGGGAATTTCGCCAAAAGTATCATGGCCGCTTTGTCGAATTCCTCAGGCGTTTTTACCTCTCCAACCTCTGGATAGAAAGAAGATAAGGTAAAGCTAATGGCTCCAACCATACTCATAGGATGAGCAGTAGTAGGGAACGCATTTACCATGTCTTTAACACCTTGGTTTACCGTACAATTCTCTTGAAGTTCTTTGTTGAAAGAATCTAGTTGAGAGGCTGTTGGAAGTTCTCCATACAAAAGCAAATACATTACCTCTGTAAAGGTTGCATTTTCTGCCAGCTCATCTATGCTATATCCTCTATACAAAAGCTGACCTTTGTCTCCATCTAAAAAGGTCACAGAACTCTCTGTAGATCCAGTATTTTTAAATCCTTCATCCAAAGTAATAAGACCTGTATCGGACCTTAGGGTAGAAATATCTACCGCAATATCGCCCATTGTGCCTTCTATCACCGGATAGGTGAATTCTTTCTCTTTGTACGATATCTTAACTGAATCTGACATAGTTATTGCGTGTTTTATTTGATTTCGAAATTACTAAATTATCCTTTATTTTACCTACAATCTAACTGCTTTTTGAAAAAAATTATCCTCGCTTAATTTTGAAAGCTGCAAATTGAGGATACACTGCTGTTTCGCCCAATTGCTCTTGAATTCGAAGCAGTTGGTTGTATTTGGCCATTCTGTCTGATCTAGAGGCAGAACCAGTTTTAATTTGTCCTGTTCCTAGCGCTACAGCCAAATCTGCAATGGTAGAATCTTCTGTTTCTCCAGATCTGTGAGACATTACACAGGTGTATCCAGCTTCTTTGGCCATTTGTACCGCCGCAATGGTTTCAGAAAGCGTTCCAATTTGGTTTACTTTGATAAGAATTGAATTGGCAATGTTGTTTTCAATTCCCTTGATAAGCCTTTTGGTATTGGTAACAAAAAGATCGTCTCCCACCAGTTGAACCGTTTTTCCAATCTTTTCTGTAAGCAATTTCCAACCCTCCCAATCGTTTTCGTCCATTCCATCTTCAATGGAAATAATGGGATATTTTTGGGTGAGTTCTTGCAAATATTCTGCTTGCTGGGCTGAAGTTCTAATTTCACCTTGCGCTCCTTCAAATTTGGTATAATCGTATTTTCCATCTACATAAAACTCAGCAGAAGCACAGTCCAGAGCTAGCATTACTTCTTCTCCGGCTTTGTAACCCGCAAGACCGATAGCCTCTATGATAGTCTCAAGTGCATCTTCTGTTCCTTTTAGCGTTGGAGCAAATCCACCTTCATCCCCAACGGCAGTTGAAAGCCCTCTGTCGTGCAAAACCGATTTTAACTTGTGAAAAATTTCGGTTCCCATTTTTAGAGACTCAGAAAAGGATTTGGCAACCACGGGCATAATCATAAATTCTTGAAAGGCAATTGGCGCATCAGAATGAGACCCCCCATTGATGATGTTCATCATAGGAACAGGAAGCACTTTTGCGCTCACCCCACCTACATATCTATACAAAGGCATGCCCATTTCGCTAGCAGCAGCCCTTGCACAAGCAAGGGACACACCCAAAATGGCGTTGGCTCCAAGCTTTGATTTATTGGGTGTGCCATCTAACTCTATCATGATTTGATCAATGAGTTCTTGCTCAAAAACAGTTATTCCAATAAGCTCATCTGCGATGATCTCATTGACATTGGATACAGCTTTTAGTACTCCTTTTCCAAGATAATCTTTACCACCATCTCTTAGCTCAACTGCTTCGTGCTCCCCAGTTGAAGCTCCAGAAGGCACAGCGGCTCTTCCAACCACTCCAGATTCGGTAATTACATCTACCTCTACGGTAGGATTTCCTCTTGAATCGAAAATTTGACGGGCAACAATTTGAACGATAGTACTCATGATGGCTTATTTTTTTTTTAATAAGAAAAGGCAAATCTAATTGTATTAAATTTGCCTTTTCTTGGATTTACAAAGAATATATTTCTTTTTTAATTATACGATTTATTCTGCAGCAGTTTCTTCTGCAACTTCAGCAGTGGGTTCAGCAGTTTGGGTAGTTTCCCCACTTGCTTTCTTTCTAGATCTACGTGTTTGTTTCTTCGGAGCATCAGAAGAATACACTGTATTGAAGTCTACGAGTTCTATCATCGCCATATCTGCCGCATCACCTTGTCTAAAACCAGTTTTGATGATTCTGATGTATCCTCCTGGTCTTTCCGCAATCGCTGGAGCAATGGTAGTAAATAATTCTCCAATGGCCTCTTTGCTTTGCAAATATCTAAAAATGGTTCTACGGTTGTGGGTAGAATCTTGTTTGGATTTGGTTAAAAGAGGTTCTATAAATAGTCTAAGCGCTTTGGCTTTGGCTACAGTAGTATTGATTCTTTTGTGCTCAATTAAAGAACAAGCCATATTGCTCAACATCGCTTTTCTGTGAGGCGCTGTTCTTCCTAGATGATTAAATTTCTTTCCGTGTCTCATGTTCTTAAATTTTACTCAGCTTCTAGCTTATATTTTGAAATATCCATACCAAAGGTCAATCCTTTCACTTCCACTAGTTCATCTAGTTCTGTCAAAGATTTTTTACCAAAGTTTCTGAACTTCATTAAATCTGATTTGTGGTGAGAAACAAGTTCTCCAAGAGTTTCTACTTCTGCAGCTTTCAAACAATTAAGCGCACGAACCGAAAGATCCATATCTACCAATTTTGTTTTTAGAAGTTGACGCATGTGTAGTGCTTCTTCATCGTAGGTTTCTGTTGCAGACTCAACATCGGCTTCGATAGAAATCTTCTCGTTTGAAAAGAGCATGAAGTGATGAATCAAAATCTTTGCTGCTTCTGTAAGAGCAACCTGTGGATGAATAGACCCATCGGTTTGAATATGAAACACCAATTTTTCGTAATCTGTCTTTTGCTCTACCCTGAAGTTTTCGATTTCGTATCTTACATTTTTAATCGGCGTAAAGATAGAATCGATCGCAATAGTACCAATAGAAGCATTGGCTTTCTTGTTTTCTTCAGCAGGAACATATCCTCTTCCCTTGTCGATGGTAAAGACCATCTCTAGATTTACAGATTTGTTTAGATGACAGATAACTAGCTCTGGATTTAGAACCTGAAAACCAGAAATAAATTTACCCAAATCTCCAGCGGTTAAAACTTCTAAACCTTTAATAGACGCATTTACGGTTTCTGCCGCGCTATCTTCAATTTGATTTTTAAGCCTAACTCTTTTTAGATTTAGTATAATCTCTGTTATATCTTCTCTTACCCCTTCGATGGTAGAGAATTCGTGGTCAACGCCTTCAATTTTGATTGAAGAAATTGCAAAACCTTCTAAAGATGACAAAAGCACACGTCTAAGCGCATTTCCAATTGTCAAACCAAAGCCTGATTCTAAAGGACGAAATTCAAATTGTCCATTGAAATCATCAGCCTCAATTAAAATAACTTTATCTGGTTTTATAAAATTTAAAATACCCATTTTAATTAAGTTGTTTTTGTTAGAATATTACTTAGAATATAGCTCAACGATCAATTGTTCCTTAATCTCTTCAGGAATTTGAATTCTCTCTGGCACAGCTACAAAAGTACCTGTCATGCTCTCTGGGTTCCAGTTCATCCAATCGTAATCACTTCTATTGGAAAGTGCATTTACAATCGGCTGCAAAGATTTTGATTTCTCTCTTACCCCAATTACATCACCAACTTTTACTTGGTAAGAAGGAATATTCAAAATTTCTCCGTTTACAGTAATATGTTTGTGGTTTACTAGCTGTCTAGCCAATCTTCTGGTGTTGGCAAGACCTAAACGATACACAACGTTGTCTAATCTAGACTCGCAAAGTTGTAACAAAATGGTACCTGTAATTCCAGAAGCAGATGATGCTTTCTTGAATAGGTTCGCAAATTGTCTTTCCAAAATACCATAGGTATGTTTGGCTTTTTGCTTTTCATCTAACTGAACAGAATACTCAGATTTTTTTCCTCTTCTTCTGTTCGCTCCGTGTTGTCCTGGAGGGAATTTTCTTTTCTCGAAGTTTTTGTCTTCTCCGAACAAACTTTGACCAAATCTTCTTGAGATTTTTGTTTTGGGTCCTCTATATCTTGCCATGTTTAAAAATTTTATTGAGTTTAGATTATGAATTAAGGCATGTTATTAATCCTTCGATAATACAAGTAAACTCAAAATGAATACTAAATGATAAATTATACTCTTCTTCTCTTTGGAGGTCTACATCCGTTGTGTGGAAGTGGAGTTACGTCGATAATTTCGCTCACTTCAATTCCATTGTTGTGCAAAGAACGGATGGCAGATTCTCTACCTTGTCCAGGTCCTTTCACATACACTTTCACTTTTCTAAGACCCGCTTCGTGGGCTACTTTCGCACAATCTTCTGCGGCTACTTGAGCAGCGTAAGGTGTGTTTTTCTTAGACCCTCTAAAATTCATTTTCCCAGCTGATGACCAAGAAATCACTTCTCCACTTTTGTTGGTTAGAGAGATGATGATGTTGTTGAAAGATGCGTTAATGTGAGCCTCACCAATAGCCTCTACTTTAACTTTTCTTTTTTTAGCTGTAACTTTTGCCATATCTATATATTATTTAGATGCTTTTTTCTTGTTGGCCACGGTCTTACGTTTTCCTTTACGTGTACGTGAATTATTTTTGGTTCTTTGACCTCTAAGTGGCAATCCATTTCTGTGACGGATTCCTCTTTGACAACCAATATCCATCAAACGTTTGATGTTAAGTTGGGTTTCAGAACGAAGTTCTCCTTCTACTTTGTAATTGTCACTAATAGAAAGACGAATCGCGTTGATTTGATCATCATCCCACTGATTAACCTTTAAGTCTTCAGAAACATTTGCTGAAGATAAAATTTTTGAAGCTGTGCTTCTACCAATACCAAAAATGTATGTAAGAGCAATAACTCCTCTTTTGTTTTTTGGTAAATCTACACCTGATATACGAGCCATATCTTAACCTTGTCTTTGTTTAAATTTTGGATTCTTTTTATTGATTACAAACAATTTCCCGTTTCTACGAACGATCTTGCAATCTGCACTTCTCTTTTTTAATGATGCTCTAACTTTCATCTCTCTAGTTTATACGTTTTAGTATCTGTATGTAATTCTCGCCTTTGATAAATCGTAAGGCGACATTTGTAATTTTACTTTGTCTCCTGGTAAAAGTTTGATGTAATGCATCCTCATTTTACCCGAAATATGAGCGGTAACTACGTGTCCATTTTCTAACTCTACCCGAAACATTGCGTTGGAAAGAGATTCGATGATCACACCGTCTTGCTCAATATGTGCTTGTTTTGCCATGTTATACCCTTCTTGAATTAGATCTACTGCTTTCCATTAAACCGTCATAATGATTGTTTAATAGGTAAGTATTGATCTGTTGAATAGTATCTAGTATCACTCCCACCATAATTATCAAGGAAGTTCCACCGAAAAAAAGTGCAAATCCTTGAGAAACGCCAAAGCTAACAACAATTGACGGTAAAATTGCTAAAAAAGCCAAAAATATTGCACCGGGTAAGGTGATTTTTGATAGTATATCGTCTATGTATTCTGCTGTTTCATCTCCAGGCTTAACTTTAGGGATAATCGCACCACTTCTTTTAAGGTCATCACTCATTTGTTTTACAGGCATAGAGATGGCTGTATAAAAGAAAGTAAAGACAATAATCAAAATAGCAAAGACTATGTTGTAGCCTAACCCGAAAATATCCGTTAGTGAAGCAAGCCAAACCGGCGGTGTACTTTTATCGTCTGATAAAAAACTTACCAAAAGTCCTGGAATAAACATCATGGCTTGTGCGAAAATAATAGGCATTACACCTGCGGCATTAAGTTTTAATGGAATATACTGTCTTGCTGCATCTACTGTAGACATCACCGCTCCTTTTCTAACATTGCTAGAAACATACTGAAGCGCAATTTTTCTAACGGCTTGCACCAAAATAATAGATAACATAATTACACCTATCCAAACCAAAATCTCCAAAAAGAAAACAAAGGCTCCACCATTGTCTCCTGAAAGTTTAAGGTCGAATTCATTCAGAATGGCTTTAGGCAAATCAGCCAAAATACCGATCATAATCAAAAAAGAAATACCGTTTCCAATTCCCTTGTCGGTAATTTTCTCCCCCAACCACATGCAGAACATGGTTCCGGCAATAAGCAAAACAACAGAAGGAACGATAAACCAAAAACTAGTTGGTGCAATCAAATAGGCACTAGAAAAGGCAGAATAGGGCAAAAACACATTGGTAACAGAAGCCAAATATGCCGGTGCTTGAATCAGGCAAATAAGGATGGTTCCCCATCTGGTGTATTGGGTGATTTTTTTTCTTCCACTTTCACCGTCTTGTTGTAATTTTTGAACCGGTGGATAGGCCATTCCAGCAAGCTGCATCACAATAGAGGCAGAAATGTAGGGCATAATTCCAAGAGCAAAAATAGAAGCACGGCTAAAAGCTCCCCCTGTAAAGGTTGCCAAAAGCCCCAAAAGACCAGCAGCCTGATCTCCACCTCCAGATTTCTTGTAGGTATCCAAAATAGAATCTACTTTACTCATGTCGATGGCAGGAAGTGGAATATACGATCCAAATCGGTACACCAATAACAAACCAAGAGTTAAAAGAATCTTGTCTTTTAACTCTTGTATTTGAAAAATACTTTTTATGGTTTTGATAAATTCACCCATGGTTTATACCGTTACAGTTCCTCCAGCTTTTTCAATGGCCGCTTTGGCAGACTCAGATACTTTATCTACAGAAACAGAAACCTTGGCGGATAACTCACCTCTTCCTAAAACTTTAACAAGCTCAGTCTTTTTAGCCAGACCCAACTTGATGATGGTTTCTTTGTCTAAGGTATCAGTGATCTTTTTATCATCTACCAAAGATTGGATGGTATCCAAATTGATGGCTTGATACTCCTTTCTGTTGATGTTGGTGAAACCAAATTTAGGAACTCTTCTTTGAAGTGGCATTTGACCTCCCTCAAAACCGATTTTCTTAGAGTAACCAGATCTCGCTTTGGCTCCTTTGTGTCCTTTGGTTGCAGTACCTCCTTTTCCAGAACCCTGTCCTCTAGCGATTCTAAATCCACTTTTTACCGAACCCTTTGCAGGTTTTAAATTATTTAAATCCATCATGAATTATTTTTCTACTTCAACTAAGTGATTAATCTTGTTTATCATACCCAAAATCTGTGGGGTAGCTTCATGCTCAACCACTTGATTCAACTTACGTAAACCTAGTGCAATCAAGGTGTCTTTTTGAGATTTCTCTCTCTTGATTGAACTCCTAATTTGTTTGATTCTTACTTTTCCCATCTTGTTATCCTTTAAAAACTTTACTTACAGAAATTCCTCTAAGTCTTGCTACCTCGGTAGCACTTCTCAAATTAAGCAAAGCTTTGATTGTTGCTTTCACTACGTTGTGAGGATTAGATGATCCTTTAGATTTAGAAAGTACATCGTGAATTCCAACAGACTCAAGTACCGCACGAACAGCACCCCCAGCGATAAGTCCAGTACCGGCAGAAGCAGGACGGATAAATACTTGGGCACCTCCAAATCTAGATTCTTGAGGATGAGGAATGGTAGCTCCATCAAGTGGAATACGAATAAGGTTTTTCTTAGCATCTTCAATGGCTTTGGCGATAGCTGTAGAAACATCTTTGGATTTACCAAGTCCGTATCCTACCACACCTTTCTCGTCTCCTACCACCACGATGGCAGAAAATCCAAAAGCTCTACCTCCTTTGGTAACCTTGGTAACTCTTTGAACACCTACCAGTCTATCTACTAACTCTAGACCCGTTGGTTTTACTTTTTCTATGTTGTTTAATCCTAACATCCTACACTTATATTTTTAATCCACCTTCTCTTGCACCTTCGGCTAGAGCTTTGATTCGACCATGATACACAAAACCATTTCTATCAAAAACAACTTCTGAAATACCAGACTTAATTGCTTTTGCAGCCAAGGCTTTTCCAACAGAGGAAGCCTTTTCTGTTTTGGTTCCATCAAGTTTTTCTACTCTAGTAGAAGCACTGCACAAAGTAACACCGGTAGTATCATCAATAATCTGAGCATACATTTCTTTGTTGCTTTTGAAAACGGACAATCTTGGTCTCTCTGCAGTTCCGAATACCTTGGAGCGAATTCTTTTCTTCGCTTTAATTCTTTTTTCTATTTTCGTTAGTCCCATGACTTCTATTATTATGCTGACTTACCAGCTTTTCTTCTAATTATTTCACCCACATATTTCACACCTTTTCCTTTGTAAGGCTCTGGTTTACGGAAAGATCTAATCTTTGAAGCGATCATTCCAACCAATTGCTTATCAAAAGAAGTAAGCTTAACCGTAGGGTTTTTCCCTTTGTCGGCTGTAGTTTCAACAGTTACTTCTTTGGGAAGTTCAAGGACGATGTTGTGAGAATAACCAAGAGAAAGCTCTAGTCTTTGTCCTGTATTGGCTGCTCTATATCCTACTCCGATGAGTTCTAATTCTTTTGTAAATCCTTCAGAAACTCCAACAATCATGTTATTGATTAGCGCTCTGTACAAACCATGATAAGCTCTATCTTGTTTGTTGTCGGTAGCTCTTGTAAGTTTTAATACTCCATCTTCTAATTCGAAAGCGATTGAAGGTTGTACTTCTTGTACCAACTCTCCATTTTTACCTTTCACAGTTACAACATTGTCTTTGATGTTGCTTGATGGCTGGGGTTTTAGATACCTTATCGTATTTTAAGGCGATCTTAATGGTTCCTTGAACCGTTGAGTCATCAAATTTGTAGTTCAAAATATATCCTTGGTCGAATAATATTTTGGTGATTTCCTTTTTCAGATTAGAAGCAGGAATCTCTACGATTTTGTGAGAGGCGGAAACTGCGTTTCTGATTCTTGTTAAGTAATCCGCGATTGGATCTGTATTCATAATGTATATATTTCGGAGGCGGTTTTCATTCAAACTCTTTGAACGAACCTACTTCCATTAAAAACTAATTTTTACCAGCTGGCTTTCTTTACCCCTGGAATCAGACCATTGTTGGCCATTTCTCTAAATGTAACCCTAGAAATTCCAAAAGTTCTCATGTAACCTTTTGGTCTACCTGTTAGCTTACATCTGTTGTGCAAACGGATAGGAGATGCATTTTTTGGCAATTTTTGTAGCGCTTCATAATCACCAGCCGCTTTTAGAGCCGCTCTTTTTTCAGCATATTTAGCTACTGCCTTCTCTCTTTTACGCTCACGCGCTTTCATTGATTCTTTTGCCATCTTATTTCTTTTTAAAAGGTAAACCAAAATTGCTCAAAAGCGACTTTGCTTCCTTATCGGTTTTGGCCGAAGTTACAAAGGTAATGTTCAATCCTTGAATTTTCTTAATTTTATCGATATCAATTTCAGGAAAAATGATTTGCTCGGTAATTCCCATAGAATAGTTCCCTCTTCCATCAAATCCATCCGCTGGTATTCCGTTGAAATCACGAATACGAGGAAGTGCAGAAGTAATTAGCCGATCTAAAAACTCATACATTTTCTCTTTTCTAAGGGTAACCATCACTCCGATAGGCATTCCTTTACGAAGTTTAAACGCCGCCTCATCTTTCTTAGAGATTGTAGTTACGGGCTTTTGACCAGTAATTAGGGTCATTTCGTCCATGGCATTGTCAATGATCTTTTTGTCTGCTATGGCAGCACCCAAACCTTGAGACAATACAATTTTTTCCAATTTTGGAACTTGCATAACAGAAGAATACGAAAATTCTTCCATCAGGGCAGGTACAATTTGTTCTTTGTACTTAAGTTGTGGTCTTGCAATGTAATTCGTACTCATCATTATATGGTTTTTCCAGTTCTTTTGGATATTCTAACTTTTTTGCCGTCCTCAAACTTGAATCCAACTCTAACAGGTTTACCGTCTTCGGCCAAAGCCAAATTAGACAAATTGATAGGAGCTTCCATCTCTACGATACCTCCTTTAGGGTTTTGAGCACTAGGCTTGGTGTGTTTTTTGATCATGTTTACGCCAGCGACAATCGCTTTGTTTTTATCAGGAAAAACACGCAACACTTCTTTTGTGTTAGTAAGGTCTTTGGAAGAACCTGCTAAAACAAATACTTTATCTCCTTTCTTAATTTTACTTGACATGGGGTTTGTTTTTAAAGCACTTCTGGTGCAAGTGAAATAATCTTCATGTATTCTTTGTCTCGGAGTTCTCTAGCCACTGGACCGAATACACGTGTACCCTTCATCTCGCCTTTGGCATCCAAAAGAACACAAGCATTTTCGTCAAAACGGATATAAGATCCATCTTTTCTTCTCACTTCTTTCTTCACTCTTACCACAACGGCTTTGGAAACAACTCCTTTCTTTACAGAACCAGAAGGCGTAGCCTCTTTTACTGCAACCACAATTTTGTCTCCAATAGAAGCATATCTTCTTTTGGTACCACCCAAAACACGTATTAAAAGAACCTCTTTGGCTCCAGTGTTATCGGCTACTCTTAATCTTGATTCTTGTTGTAACATAATCTATTACTTAGCTCTTTCTAAAATTTCAACTACTCTCCATCTCTTGTTTTTACTCAAGGGTCTGGTCTCCATAATCTTTACTGTATCACCTTCGTTGCAAGCATTTTCCTCATCATGCGCAGTGTACTTTCCTTAATCTTATTTATCAGAGTAATCTCTGGCTACAACAAATTTAGTGGTTACAGGCAATTTTTGTGCAGCCAAACGAAGTGCTTCTTGGGCAATATCAAATGGTACACCACTGATTTCAAAAAGGATTCGACCTGGTTTAACCACAGCAGCCCAGTATTCTGGAGCTCCTTTTCCTTTCCCCATCCTTACCTCTGCAGGTTTACGGGTTACAGGTTTGTCTGGAAAAACTTTAATCCAAAGTTGACCCTCTCTCTTCATGTATCTTGTAGCGGCAATCCTTGCGGCTTCAATTTGTCTAGAAGTAAGCCAAGTGTTTTCTAGAGATTTAATCCCAAACATTCCGTAAGCAAGCTGAGTTCCTCTTCCAGAGTTACCCTTCATTCTTCCCTTCTGCTGCTTTCTAAACTTTGTTCTTTTTGGTTGTAACATAGCCTTATATACTTATGATAGATTAAGATCTATCTTTTGTTTTTTGTTGTTGTTTGTTGTTTCTTTTTTAGTCCAACTAGTGGAGAAAGCTCACGTTTTCCGTATACTTCACCCTTCATGATCCAAACTTTGATTCCTAGTCTTCCGTACTGCGTGTGTGCTTCTGCCCAGAAATAATCGATGTCTGCTCTAAAGGTTGAAAGTGGAATTCTTCCTTCTTTGAAGTTTTCACTTCTTGCCATCTCTGCTCCATTGAGTCTTCCTGAAACTTGAACTTTGATTCCTTCAGCATTCATTCTCATAGTAGATTGAATCGCCATTTTTACAGCTCTTTTATAAGAGATACGGCTTTCAATTTGTCTAGCGATTGATTTTGCTACCAAAAGAGCATCTAATTCTGGTCTTTTGATTTCAAAAATATTCAGCTGAACTTCTTTGTCAGTAATTTTCTTAAGCTCTTCCTTAAGTTTATCTACCTCTTGTCCACCTTTCCCGATGATAATACCAGGACGAGCAGTGGTGATGGTTACCGTTACAATTTTAAGGGTTCTTTCGATGTAAATTCTAGAAACACTTGCTTTGAACAAACGAGCTTCAACATATTTACGGATTTTAGCATCCTCTGCTATACGATCACCAAAATCATTTCCACCATACCAGTTAGAATCCCAACCTCTGATGATTCCCAATCTGTTTCCTATAGGATTAGTCTTTTGTCCCATAATTATATTTCTTCTTTTTTAGAACCTAAAACCAAGGTTACATGATTCGATCTTTTTCTAATTCTGTGACCTCTACCTTGAGGAGCTGTACGTAGTCTTTTTAGCATTCTACCGCTATCAACATATACTTCTTGTACCACAAGATTTGCCTCTTCAATGTCTTGACCTTCGTTTTTGGCTTGCCAGTTAGATAGGGCACTCAAAAGAAGCTTTTCTAATCTGGTAGAAGCTTCTTGTTTTGAAAATTTCAAAATCCCAAGGGCTTGTTCTACCTGCTCTCCACGGATCATGTCGGCAACGAGTCTCATCTTTCTAGGTGAAGTTGGACAGTTGTTTAATTTCGCAAATGCAATTAACTTTTTTGCATCTTTAATAGCTTGTGCTGATAATTGTTTTCTCTTTCCCATTGCTATTATTTTTTCTTGTTTCCTCCGTGACCTCTAAAGGTACGAGTCGGTGAAAACTCACCCAATTTGTGTCCTACCATGTTTTCAGTCACAAAAACAGGGATAAATTGTCTACCGTTGTGTACGGCTATCGTTTGACCAACAAAATCTGGAGAGATCATTGAAGCTCTTGACCAGGTTTTAATTACAGTTTTCTTTCCAGATTCAATGTTAACCTGAACTTTCTTCTCTAATTTATAATGTATAAATGGTCCTTTCTTAAGTGAACGTGCCATAATTATTATTTCTTACGTTTTTCGATTATGTACTTGCTAGAAGATTTCTTCTTGGCTCTTGTTTTGTATCCTTTAGCAGGAATACCATTTCTAGATCTTGGGTGTCCTCCAGAAGAACGTCCTTCTCCACCTCCCATTGGGTGATCCACAGGGTTCATCACAACTCCTCTTACTCTAGATCTTCTACCTCTCCATCTTTTAGAACCAGCTTTACCAAGAACTTCTAACTGATGATCTGAGTTAGAAACTACCCCAATGGTAGCCAAACACTCAACCAAAATCATTCTTGATTCTCCAGAAGGAAGTCTTAAAATGGCATATTTACCATCTCTAGCAACAAGTTGTGCATAAGATCCAGCACTTCTAGCCATTACAGCACCTTGTCCTGGCCTTAACTCCACACAAGAAATGGTTGTACCAAGTGGAATGTTTTTAAGTTTCATGGCATTTCCAATTTCAGGAGCAACTTCTTCTCCAGAAACGATGGTATCACCAACTTTAAGTCCGTTTTGAGCAACTACATAATCTTTGTGTCCGTCTGCATAATACAAAAGGGCTACAAAAGCTGTTCTGTTTGGATCATACTCGATAGATTTAACAACCGCTGGAACACCAAACTTTTGTCTTTTAAAATCTACCAATCTGTATTTTTGTTTATGACCCCCTCCGACATTACGGATGGTCATCTTTCCTGAGTTGTTTCTACCTCCAGATTTAGAAGCTCCTTTTACAAGAGACTTTTCTGGGGCAGACTTAGAAACACCGTCAAAATTGTTTACAACTTTAAAACGTTGTCCAGGAGTAATGGGTTTTAACTTTCTTACTGACATTTTATAATCTTAGAGGTTACCGTACAGATCAATCACTTGACCATTTTCAACTTCAACAATCGCTTTTTTAAGCTTGTTGGTTTTGCCAACTTGCAATCCGTTTTTGGTAAACTTGGTTTTAACTTTTGGACGAGAAATCATGGTTCTAACTTCTTTAATCGTTACACCATAGGTTTGTTCGATCGCTTTTTTTATCTCAATTTTATTGGCCGAAGGATTTACCAAAAAAGTGAAACGATTTTGTACTTCACTCAGGTTGGTAGCCTTTTCGGTAATAAGTGGTCTAATTAATATTCCCATGGTTACTTGCTTAACAATTCTTGAACTTTCTCGATTGAACTTTCCAAAAGAACCAACTGGTTGGCGTTCACAATATCGTAACTACTTAATTCCGAGCAAGTTACTACTTTGGCCTTTTGTAAATTTCTGGATGACAAATATACATTTTTATTTGAATCACCCAACACAAACAGCGCTTTTTTGTTTTCTAGACCCAATGCAGATACCAATTCTGTGAAAGATTTGGTTTTTGGTGCCTCAAATGAAAAATCTTCAAGAACCTTAATATTGTTCTCTTTTGCTTTCATAGAAATGGCAGATCTTTTGGCCAATCTCTTTTGCGCTTTGTTGAGTTTGAATCTGTAGTTTCTTGGTTTAGGCCCAAAAATTCTACCTCCTCCTCTAAAAACAGGTGATTTGATACTTCCTGCTCTGGCTGTACCTGTACCCTTTTGTTTTTTGATTTTTCGGGTAGATCCAGCGATCTCTCCTCTTTCTTTTGATTTGTGGGTACCTTGTCTTTGTGCAGCCAAATATTGCTTCACTTCTAGGTAGATGGCGTGTCCGCTTGCCTCAATGGCAAAAATACTATCGTCCAAAGAGACAGACTTTCCAGTCTCTTTACCTTTTATGTCTAATACTTTTAGTTCCATTTTCTTAATACTACGTATGAATTTTTAGGACCAGGAAGTGCTCCTTTAATAACCAATAGATTTTTCTCTGTATCCACTTTCAAAATTTGTAGATTTTGAACCGTTACTTGATCTCCACCCATTCTTCCGGCCATTCTCATTCCTTTGAATACTCTTGAAGGATCAGAACCTGCTCCAATAGAACCTGGTGCTCTTAGTCTGTTGTGTTGACCATGGGTAGATTGTCCTACTCCACCAAATCCGTGACGTTTTACAACTCCTTGGAAACCTTTCCCTTTGGAAGTTCCTGTGATGTCTACAAATTCACCTTCTTCAAAGAGGGTAACATCTACGGTTTGTCCCAAAGACAAAGTATCAACGAAATCTCCGTAGAACTCTACGAGTTTCTTCTTTGGGGTTGTACCAGCCTTTTTAAAGTGCCCTAAAGCAGCTTGACTAGTAGATTTTTCTTTTTTGTCATCGAAACCTAATTGTACGGCTTTGTATCCGTCTACTTCTTCAGTTCTGACCTGTGTGACTACGCATGGTCCAGCAAGTACAACGGTACAAGGAATGTTTTTTCCTTGCTCATCGAACAAACTAGTCATACCAATCTTTTTTCCTATAATTCCTGACATGGTTTAAACCAACTTTTTGTTACTAAACTTTAATTTCTACTTCTACTCCACTTGGAAGTTCTAACTTCATCAGTGCATCCACTGTTTTAGAAGAAGAACTATAAATATCAAGCAATCTCTTGTGTGCGGTAAGTTGGAACTGCTCTCTCGCTTTTTTGTTTACGTGAGGTCCTCTTAGCACAGTGAAAATTCGCTTGTGAGTTGGAAGCGGGATGGGACCATTAACGATGGCTCCGGTTGTTTTAACTGTTTTTACGATTTTGTCGGCAGATTTGTCTACCAAATTGTAATCGTACGATTTTAATTTTATTCTAATTTTTTGGCTCATATCTGCTTATTCTAAATTTCCTTTGGCTTTGGAAATTACATTTTCCGAAATATTTTGAGGGGCTTGTGCGTAGTGTGAAAACTCCATGGTAGAAGTTGCACGACCAGATGACAAAGTTCTAAGAGAAGTTACATATCCGAACATTTCAGAAAGTGGAACTGTCGCTTTGATCACTTTAGATCCAGCTCTATCGTCCATTCCAGAAACAGTACCTCTTCTTTTGTTAAGGTCTCCTACAATGTCTCCCATGTTTTCTTCTGGCGTCAAAACTTCAAGCTTCATAATAGGCTCTAGGATTACCGCTTTGGCCGCTTTGGCTACCGCTTTATATCCCATTTTGGCTGCAAGTTCGAAAGACAATTGATCCGAATCCACCGCGTGGAAAGATCCATCATTTAGGGTAACTTTTACAGAGTCCATTTCGAATCCTGCAAGAGGTCCAGTTTTCATCGCTTCTTTGAAACCTTTTTCAATAGAAGGAACAAATTCTTTTGGAATGTTTCCTCCTTTGATTTGAGAAATGAACTCTAGTCCTACTTTACCTTCATCTGCTGGTTCGATATCAAAAACGATGTCCGCAAACTTACCACGACCTCCAGATTGTTTCTTATAAACCTCTCTGTGAGACGCTTTTTGGGTAAAGGCTTCTTTGTACTCTACTTGAGGCTCTCCTTGGTCTACTTCTACTTTGAACTCACGTTTTAGACGATCTACAATGATGTCTAGGTGAAGCTCACCCATACCTGAGATAATGGTTTGTCCAGAAGCTTGATCGGTTCTTACTTGGAAAGTTGGATCTTCCTCAGCCAATTTGGCTAGAGCCATACCCAGTTTATCAACATCGGCTTTGGTTTTTGGCTCAACTGCGATCCCGATTACAGGATCTGGGAAATTCATAGACTCAAGAATAATTGGGCTTTCTAAAGCAGAAAGCGTATCCCCTGTTTTGATGTCTTTAAATCCTACGGCTGCTCCAATGTCACCAGCCTCGATAAAATCAATAGGTTCTTGTTTGTTAGAGTGCATTTGGAAAATACGAGAGATTCTCTCTTTGTTTCCAGAACGGTTGTTCAAAATATAGGATCCTGCATCCAATCTACCTGAATAGGTTCTAAAGAACGCCAAACGACCAACAAATGGATCGGTAGCAATCTTAAATGCCAAAGCAGCGAATGGCTCTGTAACTGAAGGTTTACGAGCAATTTCATCTCCAGAATCTGGATCTGAATCTAAAGTGAGAGAAGGCTTTGTTGGCCTCTGCCATTTTGTGAGTATCTGTCTTTTTCTTGAACGCAGAACCTTCTTCTTTGGCTGCGGCTAAGATTTCATTGGCCAATTTAAGGGCCATTGTTTTTTCGTTTCTAGCTCTAGAATATTTAATCATCCATTTCATCGCCATGGAGATTTTTCTATCTGCACGAATTTGCATTGGAATTTGGAAAGTTGCCCCTCCTACTCTTCTGCTTCTTACCTCTACGTGCGGCATCACGTTGGTAAGCGCTTCTTTCCATACTTCGATGGTTTGTTTTTCTTGGTCTTCTTTTCTTGATTCTACAATGTCCATTGCATCATAAAATACTTTGAAAGCGGTACTTTTTTTACCGTCTAACATCAAATTGTTTACAAAACGAGTTACCAACTGATCGTTGTATCTTGGATCTGGTAATAGAGGTCGTTTTTTAGCTCTTGCCTTTCTCATGCCTTAATTTCTTCTGGGATTATTGTTACTTCTTAACTTTAGGTCTCTTAGAACCGTATTTACTTCTTCTTTGCGTTCTTCCGTCTACCCCTGCAGTATCTAGAGCACCACGTACGATATGGTAACGCACCCCTGGCAAATCTTTTACTCTTCCTCCTCTAACCAAAACAATAGAGTGCTCTTGCAAATTGTGGCCTTCACCCCCAATGTATGCATTGACCTCTTTTCCGTTGGTTAGTCTCACCCTAGCTACTTTACGCATAGCGGAATTCGGTTTTTTAGGCGTTGTAGTGTACACACGAGTACACACCCCACGTCTTTGTGGACACGATTCCAAAG
Source organism: Flavobacteriaceae bacterium (assembly GCA_004359435.1). GTDB lineage: Bacteria > Bacteroidota > Bacteroidia > Flavobacteriales > Weeksellaceae > PTET01. The sequence goes on along the minus strand of PTET01000001.1, from coordinate 686,954 downwards.
CAGCTGACTTACTTTTCTTGATAGACTTCAGTCTTCCTTTTCTTACTAGTTGTTGTATAGTTGGCATAAATACCTTTTTTTACACTTTGTTATTGAATATTTTCTTTTTCTTGTAGAACAAGGAGTGCAAATGTACAACAAATTAACTACTCAAACAAACTGGTTTTCATTTTTTTACTAAATATTGTTGTATACTTGCTAAATCACACCTTTACCCTTTAGTATTTGACATGAAAAATCCACTACATTTTTGGTATCAAAACCACTTAAAACAAGCCAAGTATACTTTTTTATCCATGTTTTCTTTGGGATTGATATTGCTTTTTTCTTGTTCGAAGAAAGATCCATTTTTGGTGAATTCTAATTCGAATAAAAATCAGGCCTATTTAAGTGTTACTTACGCTGAACTAAAAGAAACTCTAATAAAAGAATCCCAACCTAGAACCCTATGCTTTTTTTCTAAACAGCATCTGGACAAAGTACAGAAACTCATTCAAGAAGAAAAACAAGAAAACCTCCTTTTGGTTTGCACCGACTATCCAAGCAGCGACAAAAGTTATTTAGAAAAATTGAACCCGAAAAAAATCCCTCTGGTCTTAATTGACGACCCTAGTTATTTGGCTTACAAAACGATAAACCCAAATTGGGATGGACTCAGTCTTGTTTTGATGAATTTTAAAGACAATAGTTTTGAATTTTCGCAGAATTAAAAGATGAATTTAGTAATTTAGGGCCGTCGAAACCAAATACACATATATAATATGAGCAACCTAGACCACTGCTATTCCGTAGAAGACCTTATCAAACTCTCTAAAAAGAATTTACCTCCTGTCTGTTATGACTACATCACAAGAGGTAGTGATAAGGAAATCACCTTAGAGAGAAACAAAAGCATTTTTGATTCTTACACTTTTAACCCTAAGATTCTTGTAGACGTAAGCAACATCGATCTAAAAACAGACATCATGGGTGTGCAAAGCAGCGTTCCTTTTGCTTTTGCTCCCACAGGAATGACAAGACTCTTTGACAAAGAAGGAGAAAAAGCTGTGGTGAGAGTTGCCCAAAACTATGGCATACCTTATTGTCTTTCTACCGTTTCTACCACTTCAATAGAAGATGTGGCCCAAGAAGCGAAAAGTGCAAACTTGTTTTTTCAGCTTTACATCTGGAAAAAAAGAGAATGGATCTATGATTTCATCCAAAGATCCAAAAAGTCAGGTTACAAAGGATTCTTATTGGCGGTAGATTTTCCTGTGCTTGGCAACAGAATCAAAGACAAAAGAAACGGACAAGGGACACCAAGACTTAAAAAAAATATGATTTTAGGCGCCCTTACCAAACCCAAATGGGCAATTGGTTTTATCAGTGGTGGAAAACTGGTTCTTGCCAACCTAAAAAATTGGCTTCCTTATGGTGGAGATGTACAAAAGGCAGTAGAAACCATAGACAATCAATTTGATGATTCACTTACTTGGCAAGATGCCTTAGACTTGAAAAAAGAAATTGGAGAGAACCATCCACTCTATTTAAAAGGAATCCAAAGTGTTGAAGACGTTGTAAAAGCCAAAGAAATGGGATTTAGTGGTGTGGTGATTTCAAACCATGGTGGAAGACAGTTAGACTCTGCCCCTACCTCTTTGGAAATCTTGGCTGAAGCCAGAGAAAAGGTTGGGAAAGATTTCGAGATTATTATAGATGGGGGAATTTTATCTGGATCTGATATCATCAAAGCGCTTTGCCTTGGAGCTTCTAGCTGTTTGATTGGAAAAGCTTATTTATATGGACTTTCGGCTGGTGGAGAAAAAGGTGTAGATAAAGTGGTGAATATTTTAAGAGATGATATGTTACGCACCCTAAAACTAATTGGATGCCCAAGCCTTAAAGATTTGAGCAAAGATTATCTTTTGAAAACCAAAAATTTGTAATTGCACGTACAACTTTAGAAAGAAATGTATATCTTTAGATATATAGTAAAAGCTTTCTAAAAGTGACGCAAAGATGAATTTTCAGTATGTATTTTAACCTTCCCAATTTTGGGGTTCTTCAAAGATTTTTTGCAGCCAAAAAACTTTGCCTTACTCTACTTTTTTTTATTCCTTTTATAGGTTACGGACAAGAATCATTTGCTAGTTTTCAAGAATTCTTAGAATATGGCTTGCCCAAAAATTCGATACAAAAACAATCGGAAATAAAGCTAGAAGAACTCTCTCAGCAACAAAACATCGCCAAACTAGGCATTGTGGATGCAACGGGAAATTTGCTAAGTGCAAGCGCACTTGCCAACACAGAAATACCCGTTAGCTTTCTACCCTCTGAGATTATTGGAGGAGCTCCGGGCACTTTTACCCCCATTGAAACCACCCAAAAATACAACGCCAACATTGGAACGTATATAGACATTAAACTTCTAAACCTAAATGGATGGAGGCAATATAAACTTATCAGCAAACAGATCGATCTACAAAAAAACAGACAAGAAATATTACTAGAAGAAACCAAAGAAAATATGGCTACCGCCTATTACAATGTGCTTCTTGTAAAACAAAGACTTACCGAGTACCAAAAAAGTTTAGAAACTGCAAAGCAAATTGAAGGACTTGTACAAAATAGATATAATGCAGGACTCATTCGATTACAAGAATTAAACAGTGCTAAAATCAACCTTCTAAAAATTGAGCAAGAACTCCAGCAAATAAACCTACTTTATGCTCAGCAAGTAAACCAATTAAAGAATATATCCAATATAGAAAATGAGGTTTCTTTAGCGTTTTTAGAAATTCCAACCGAAAATGTAGATTTCACTCAGCCTGTAATCAAAGGAAATACGCTCTATCAACAAGAAAGTATGCTAGAGAATCAGTTGCAAAATTTAGAGCTCAAAGCAAATCAGTCTTTGTTTTATCCAACGGTTTCTTTTGTGTTTTCCAACAACTTTCAACTCAATGACCAGAGATTAGATTTACTGGGCGGTTCTTGGTTCCCTAGCAGTTATTTTGGACTGAAAGCAAGCTTACCCATTCCGAGCTACAAGATTCTGCAACAAAAATCTACCCTAGTCCATCAGCAAAAGATAAGCCAAGAACAAAACCTTCAAACCCAAAATAGCCAATCTTTAAGGGCTGAGTATTTGGCTTTGGAATGGAAAAAAAGCCTCACCAAGATAGAATCTTTAAAGAAAATTGTGGCTTTAGAAGAGTTGAGCTACCAAAAAAACTACAACCTATATAAGGAAGGACTCATAAGTTTAGATGAACTTCTTCTGAGTTTTGATAAACTTCAAAAAGCCAGTGCAGAAGAGTCTATGGCAATTTTAGAACACAAACTGCACAGCACACAAATTCGATTGTTTAATTTGGAATATTAAAAATGAAAATTCACTTTGTCCTACTCCTGTGCACAATACTTACTTTTTCTGCTTGTAAAAAAGAGTATAGCTATGCTTCACCTGTCAACAAAACTCTCACCCAAACGGTGTTTGCTTCGGGCGTTTTAGATACAGACAAGTTTTACAATGTAAGCAGCCAAACAAGTGGAACCTTAAGTAGATGGTCGGTAGAAAAAGGAGATGATGTATCTCAAGGACAATTCTTGGCACTTATAGACAACAAAGATTATCAAATTTCGAACCAGAGCAATACAGGTTTATACAACCAAGCCGCTCAAAACCTTTCACCAAACGCGCCTGCACTTTTACAAGCCCAACATAGCGCAGAAATCGCCCAAAGCAATTTAGATCTTCATGCAAAAAATAAAGCCCGATACTTTAAACTGCTGCAAAGTGGAAGCATTGCCAAAATTGAATACGAAAAAGCAGAATTAGAATTCATCAAAGCCCAAAATCAATACAAAATAGAACAAGAAAGGTACAATCAACTCGTAAAAGACGCCCAAACCCAGCTCATCAAATCCAACGAAGCCAAACAGCTTAGCGCCAATGCCCTTGGCAACAACAGCATCTACGCGCTTGAAAACGGAACCGTAATAGAGAAATACAAAGAACTGGGCGATTACATTCGAACCGGTGAAGTTCTGGCTAAAATTGGAAACACAGACCGAATTTATGCCAAAATTACAGTAGATGAAACCAACATTTCTAAAGTAAAAATTGGCCAAAGGGTTTGGATACAACTCAACACCAATCTGGAGAAGAATTACAAAGGAGAAATCACAGAAATTCTCCCTTCCTTCGACCAAACCACCCAAGGATACCTTTGTAAAGTACGTTTTATAGATCCTCTAGATTTTAAAATTCTAAGCACTCCTCTTCAGGCCAATATCGAGGTTTCTGCCCCTAAAAGTGCTCTTATGATTCCCAAAGAATTTTTGTTAGAAAATGATTTTGTGAAAATCAAAGGCCAAAAAGAACTTGTAAAAGTAACGGTTAAAAACACAAACGACAATTGGATAGAAATTAGCGGCTCTGGTATCAATACAAACACCAAGCTAGAGATAGAAAAAACCGAAACACCCAAGCCCTAAATGATACAAAAGGTAAACCTTACCATTGCCAAAACCCACATTGTAACTGGGAAAAAGCAAACCATGGTGGCAACCTTGGGGGTGGCCATTGGGGTTTCTATTTACCTTTTTATCAGCTCGCTGAATGTTGGTTTAGACGATTTTTACAACGATTTAGTTTTCAAAAGCAATGCCCACTTAAAGGTGAAAATCCCCGAAGAGGTAAGCAAAGAACTGGTAGGAGAAAAAAAAGACAGTGTACAGGTTCTGCTGAACCCAAAACTGGTGAGCAGATCTCAGAATATCGTGAATCCAGCTGCCATAGAGGCAAAGATCAGAGCCTATCCCTTTATCAAAGAAGCCACCAAAACGGTGGATTTGCAAGGACAAATTGTGATTGGAACAACCAAAGAAACCATTTCCATTACCGGTATGGAACCAGGTATATACCAAAAAATGTTTGGGTTTCAAGAATACGTAATCCAAGGAGATGCCCAAAACCTAGAAACGTATCCCAACGGAATTATCGTGGGAAGTGGACTGGCAAAAAAACTTAAACTAAAATTAGATGACATTGTCAATATTCAATCTTTTGAGGGCGTTTCTAAAACTCTCAAAGTGGTTGGGATTTTCAAATATAAACTTCCTCATTTGGATGACAATCTGTGTTATGTTAAAATAACAACCGCCAGAAATCTCCTAAAAAAACCAGCGAATTACGCCAATAACATTATTGCCAATGTATTTGAATTCAATGATGTAGACAAGTACACACCTGGTTTATCTCAAGATTTAAAACCCTATATTGTTGAGGACTGGAAAACCACTTTCTCGAATTTTTTTAGCGAACAAGAAATTAGAAAAAGAATGCTTGGTGCCATTTCTTGGGCGATTCTACTGGTTTCTGGTTTTGGAATTTACAACATTTTAAGCTCAACCATTCAGCAAAAAATAAACGACATTTCTATTTTGAAAGCCATTGGATTTTCTGGGAGAGATGTGATACAAATCTTCCTTGTAGAATCTCTAATTATGGGATTGATGGGAATTTTCTTTGGTCTTATTTTGGGAACGGGTTTTATCTACATCATGACCCTTATGAAAGTAGGAGAACAATCCATCCCCATTGATTATGTCCCTTATTTGTATGCCAAAAGTGCCCTGCTTGGATTTTTAATCACCCTTTGCGCAGGATATTTCCCGGCCAAGAAAGCCGCCGACATCGATCCAGTTAAAATCTTTAGAAAATGAGCGAACAAAAGTCTCAAAACATCATTCTGGAAACCCACAATTTGGAAAAAAGTTTCTACCTGCCTCAGCCTTTTAAAGTGCTGGACAAAATTTCCATTGATGCCAAAGAGGGTGAATTTGTGAGTTTGGTCGGAAAAAGTGGCTCTGGAAAATCCACTTTGCTCTACTGCCTTAGCACCATGGATACAGACTATACAGGCGATTTGTACATCTGCGGAGAAAAAATAACCGGAAAAAGCCCAAACCAATTGGCCGCGCTTCGAAACACGCACATTGGTTTTGTGTTTCAATTTCATTACCTATTACCCGAGTTTACTTGCCTAAACAATGTGATGATTCCAGCCTTAAAGCTTAATAAACTTCCCTACCAGCAAATTGAAGAAATGGCATACCAAAAGCTAGACATGTTGGGCTTAAGAAATCAGGCATTGAAACAAGCCTCAAAACTTAGCGGTGGTCAGCAGCAAAGAGTCTCCATCGCCAGAGCGCTGATCAACGAACCTCAATTGCTTCTTTGCGATGAGCCAACAGGAAATCTAGACACCACCAACACCAACATGGTTTTTGACATCTTCAAAGATCTCAGCGAAAATCATAACAAAACCATTTTGGCTGTAACCCACGACAACGATTTTGCCAATGCCAGCGACCGAACCATCGAATTAGAAGATGGGAGAATCATCTCCTAAATATATTCAAGGAGAAAATCGTGTTTGAATATACCACCATCCAAAACCTAGAATCTCCCTTTTTATACAAAGAAAAAGGTTCTAAGTTCATCGGTTATGCCTTTCAAATAGAAGACAAAAAAGAGGTAGAAACCCACTTACAAGAAATTAAAAAAGAGCATCCCCTAGCCAGACATATTTGCTACGGATACCTTCTGAAAGACTCTTACAGAGCCTATGACGATGGAGAGCCCAATGGAACCGCAGGTCTTCCCATCTACAACCAAATTTTAAGTTTCGGTCTAAACCATGTCTTGGTGGTTGTGGTACGCTATTTTGGAGGAACCAAACTGGGGGTTTCGGGTCTTATTTCTGCCTACAAAAACACAGCCAAAAACACCTTGGCGCAGTGCGAAAAAGTCCAAGTCGAAATTAGTTTTAGACTTCGGATACAATGCCAATATCAAAACCTATCTTTGCTGTTTGCTTTTTTGCAAAATAGTCAAGGAAAGATACAAAGGCAAACCTTAGATGAAACCTGCCAATTTTGGGTAGATTTTCCTCTTAAAAGCAAAGCTGATGTTATAGACAAAATAAGCCAATACAATTTTGGTTTTGAGGAAATATAATTTTTAGAAACTACCCTCTTTTTTGTAAAGAAAGTGTTTTACACTCTTTCCTAACTTAAATCTATCCAACCTGGATTAAAGTACCCACCGTTGTGCTCTCCGTCTATGTAATGCTCTACTTCATCTATAGGGTCATANAGCTTTATAAACAGCTTCAGCTCTATAATATGTAGCCAAAGTTATTGGTTTTTTTGTTTGAATATCAATACCTTCTATTTCAGGCTTACCGTATCTATCCATAACACTTTTTGCTTTATTCATTAAAACAATGTCTTCACCTAAAACATCCAAATTATTCCAAGCGTCTTCAATACCCGCAGCATTTTTATTTTCATAACCTACATCATGCCAAAATGAACCTAAGTCAACTTCGTCAACGGGCTCTACTTTGTATTTATATCTAAATTCCATAGAAGTAAGTCCTTTCTTAATCTTGTCTAAAGTACTTGCTCCAGTGTAATTTGATTGTAAATTGCCGTAACATTTCCCAGAGGTGAAATTTGGACCACATGTATTTGAGGAAGGTTTATATATTTCCCATCTTTTATCAAAATCTTGTGTTGATCTATAAAAATAATCAAAAGCACTCTCCTGTTTCCCATTCGGATCAATATAAACAACTGGGCTTTGCAAACAATACCCATAAACACTTTGATTCCTTGGGTTATAGTACCCACCGTTGTGTTGTCCGTGAATGGGAGGTATTCCACTTTTTGGATTACTTCTCCCAAAATGTTGGTCACAAGCGAGGTAAGTAGGGTTTATTTTCTTTTATAGTTACCAAAGTGTGAAATTGCCTTTGAGACCAAAAAGGTTAACAAAAAATACACTAAAAGTAATTCTACATAAATTTTTTTAACATTTAAACGGCTAGACAAATGGTTATCAACACCTTGCAAAAAGAAACCTCTAAATTCTAAATATTTGAAGTACATAAAAAGACAACTAGGTATAATTAAAAAATTTAAAATAAAATGAATTGATTTTGAAAAAAAATTACCTTCTCTATGAATTATGATAATTGAGTTTATGGTTACACTCAAATGAATTATTATTAAAAACAAAAATGAAAATAAAATCTCAGATTTTTCAAATGAAGAAATTACAATATTTGATTTCTCAATAAAGTACTCAATCGCATTGGAATTGATTTCTTTGGAAATTAAATATATTACTACAAAAAGTAATATATTTCTATAAAATGAATTAGTCATTGTTATTGAAAGATTTAGTTGGTAAATTATCTCTATCATCAAGCAGTTCTTCACTTGGAAAGTCACCTATTTCGGCAGAATTTATTGCATCTATTCCTTTTGGATATTCAAGCATCTCATCTACTTTCCCGATGGTGGAAATTGGCATGGTCATTTTGATTGGAACTTCACTTCCCATCTTCTTGGCGTTTTTGGTAAGTACCTCTTCAAATATAGAGGTTTTTTTTCTGGTATTCCACAGGGTTGAGGCCTCCTATCTGGTTACCCTTTGCGAGCCGATGTAGATGTGTTTGGTGAAGCTATGAAGGTTGTTACCTAGATTCACTACAAACATCGGGTTCACATAGAGGGTAAGTCCTGCGGTAGATAGACAGCAAATTGAATCTCTTCATTCTACTACGCAAAAAGATTTGGTTTGGTAAATTTCAGTACAATTTTATACCACATTTAGAGTAATAAGAAAACAAAAAAACGCCTGAGTATTATATACTTAGGCGTTTTAAGAGTAGACCCACAGGGATTCGAACCCCGACAAACGGCACCAAAAGCCGGTGTGCTACCGTTACACTATGGGTCTCTACCGTATTTGAGATTGCAAATATAAAAAAGATTTTAGATTTGCAAAGCAATAAATTTACTTTTTTTTACTCCCATTCTATGGTTGCAGGTGGCTTGGAAGAAATATCGTAGGTTACCCGATTGATCCCTTTTACCTCGTTGATAATTCTAGAAGAAACAGTTTCTAAAAACTCGTAAGGAAGTTTAGACCAAGTCGCTGTCATAAAGTCGATTGTATTGGCAGACCTAACCACTGCGGTGTATTCATAGGTTCTTTCATCTCCCATTACCCCAACTGATTTCACGGGTAAAAGCACCACAAAGGCCTGCGAAACTTTGTCGTACAAATCGTTCTTATAAAGTTCCTGAATAAAAATATCGTCTGCCTTTTGTAAAATTTCTACTTTCTCTTGGCTAACCTCACCTAGAATTCGAATACCTAATCCAGGGCCTGGAAAAGGGTGTCTGTATACCAGCTCTGGGGCAATACCCAAAGACACTCCTACTTTTCTTACCTCATCTTTGAAGAGTTCTCGAAGGGGCTCTAAAAGTTGAAGATTCATCTCTTTGGGAAGCCCACCCACGTTGTGGTGAGATTTGATGGTGGCCGATGGACCATGAACAGATACCGATTCTATGACATCTGGATAGATGGTTCCTTGTGCCAAAAAGCTGGCGTCGGTCATTTGCTTTGCTTGGGCATCAAAAACCTGTACAAATTCTCTACCGATGATTTTTCGTTTTTCTTCAGGGTCACTTATCCCTTTTAGGGCATCCATAAACTGCCCAGAAGCATCTACCCGTTTGATGTTCACCTTAAAATTCTCGCCATAAGCCTGCATCACTTTATCGCCTTCATTGAGTCTTAAAAGTCCAGTATCCACAAAAATACAGGTAAGCTGATCACCAATGGCTTTATGGATTAAAATGGCAGCCACAGAAGAATCTACCCCACCCGATAAGCCTAGAATCACTTTTTTGTCACCAACCTTCTCTTTGATGTCCGAAACCGTGGTAGAGATATAATCGTCTAACTTCCAATTTTTGGGACTTAAACAAAGGTTTTCTACAAAATTGAGCAAAATTCTATCCCCGAACTCGCTGTGGGTAACCTCGGGATGAAATTGCACGGCAAAGATTTTTTTCTGTCTATCTGCTATGGCAGAAATCACTCCATCGGCCATACCAATAATCTCAAAACCCGAAGGAGGTGTTATAACTTGATCGAACCGAGACATCCAAACCGTCGAGCTGGTTGGAACTTCTTTAAACAAATCAGAGTTGTTTTGGTGGGAAAATGATGTTTTACCGTATTGTCCTTTCTCTCCTCTTTGGACTTTTCCACCCAAAAGATGAGCGGTAAGCTGCATCCCATAACAAATTCCCAAAATAGGGATTCCAAGTTCAAAGACTTTTGGATCTACATGATACGCATTTTCTGCATAGACAGAAGAAGGACCTCCAGAGAGGATAATTCCAGATGGATTTTTCTGTTTGATTTCTTCTATGGACGTACGAAAAGGCAAAATTTCTGCATAAACGCCCATTTCTCTAACTCTTCTAGCGATGAGCTGGTTGTACTGAGAACCAAAATCAAGGATGATTATTCCGTTTTGTTGAATCATTGGATATTGCTGTTGTTTGTATGTTTATGCGTTAGACTAAATTTCACCGATATCGGTTCTAAAGTAGGCTTTGTTGTATTTCACTTTACTTATTTCTTGGTACACTTTTTCTCTTGCTGCCTGTAATGTAGGCTGACAAGAAACCAAATTGAGTACCCTTCCCCCTGTGTTTATCATTTTGTTTTGCTCCATTTGGGCACCCGCAACAAAATAAGGGATTTCTAAATTTTCTAAACCGCTAATTTCAAATCCCTTTTCGAAATCTTTGGGATATCCCCCTGAGACCATCACCACACAACAAGCGCTTTGGTCTTTCCACTTGATTTCTAGAGGTTTTTGATCGATGGCATCAAGAATCAACTCCAAAAAGTCAGATTCCATAAGGGGAAGTAAAGTTTGGGTTTCTGGATCTCCCATTCTCATGTTGTATTCTAAAAGATAAACCCCTTTTGAGGTAATCATCAGTCCATAAAAAATAACGCCTGAAAAGATGAGTCCTTCAGCCAAAAGTCCTTTGAGGGTAGGCTGATTAATTTCTTTTTCGAACATGAGTTGATGTTCTTTTGTAAACAGCGGATTGGGAGCAATTACACCCATTCCTCCTGTATTGAGCCCTTTTTCTCCATTTTCTATCTTCTTATGATCTTTGGCGGAAACAAAAGGTGTTATTTCTTTGCCGTTAAAAATTGACAAAATTGAGGCTTCGAAGCCTTCTAAAAATTCTTCTATCACAATTTCTTCGCCCGCTTTTCCGAAGGCATCTCCAGAAAGCATGGTTCGAACAGCCTCTATGGCCTCGGTTTTGTTTTGACAGATTACCACGCCTTTTCCAGCTGCCAGACCACTAGCTTTTACCACCAATGGAAAAGATTGGGTTTCTAAATATTCTAAGGCCAGATCAAGGTTAGTGAAATTTTGGTACTGGGCTGTTTTGATGCCATATTGGGTCATGAAATCTTTAGAAAAAGCCTTGGAAGCCTCCAACATGGCTGCCTTTTTATTGGGCCCAAAAATCTTCAATCCATTTGCTTGGAACAGATCTACAATCCCCATAGAAAGCTCTGCTTCTGGCCCCACAACCGTTAGATCAATGGCTTTTTCTTTGGCAAATTCTGCCAACTGCTCGATGGACATAGAAGGCAAATTTTCACCCAAAGCAAGAGTTCCTGCGTTCCCTGGTGAAAAATAGAGTTTCTCTACTTTTGGATTTTGATTAATCTTCCAACCAATGGCATGTTCTCTACCTCCCGAACCAATTATGAGTATTTTCATCTGACACAAAATTTTGTGTAAAAATAAGAAACTAAATGGCCACCGGGCAAGATTTGAACAAGATTCTTAAAAGGTTTCTCCCTTTTGTTTAAAACAAACCATCGTTAGAACATTTTTTGCTTATTGGATTAAGAATTTTTCTACCTCAACCAAAGATTCAGAAGGAATTTCTTCCATGGGAATATGTCCTGCATTTTCAAAGACTTTCACAGTTGATCCTAAAATTTTCTTCTGAAATTCATAGGCATTTTGATAAGGAAAAATTACATCTTTTTTTCCCCATAAAATAAGGGTTGGAGCAGAAATCTTTCCAATAATCGAAAAACGGTTGGGATGATTCAAATTGTAATCTAAAACCTTGCTAAAGGCTCTTCTGTTGCCGTTTCTTAGCAGAAGATCAAAGTACAAATCGTCTTTTCCCTCTTTGATTTTGGATTTATCGCTGTACATTCTCTCAAGAGATCTTGTCACCATAAATTTGGGGGTAAAAATGTGCGAGAGCTTTTTGGTGAGAGGATGCATACTAAGGGTAAAACTAAGAGGATGAGAGTCTGATTTAATTCCTGCGGCATCAATCAAAATGAGCTTTTCAACCTTCTCTGGCCGATCTATGGCGTAATTCCAAGCCAAAAATCCACCAAATGAATTTCCTGCCAAAATCACTTTCTCAACTCCTAATTTTGAAAGCAGACCATCTAAAAACTTGTTGTATTGTAGAACTCTATCCAATACCATCTAATTTTTATAGTTAATCTTTAATTCATTATGAATTCTTCCAACACACGGGATGATTCCTCAGGAATTTCTTCCATAGGAACATGCCCCACGCCCTGAAAAACATGAAGCTTCGAGTTTTTGATGAGCTTTTGAAATTCATAAGCGTTTTTCACCGGAAGGGCTTTATCATTTTCTCCCCATAGAATGAGGGTAGGAACAGAAATGGAAGCGATGTTTTGGGTAAAATCCATGTTGTTAAAGGAATGGTTCATTTTCATCACATTTGAAAATCCTTCTTTGTTGGATTTTCTTTTGGGACCATTGTTCATGTCTTTGTTAGGTGGTAGATTCAAAAGAGCCCAATATCTGGTGATAAGATCTGAACTCACTTTGGAAGTATCCTGATATACAAGCTTTACTGCCATGCCCACAATGGGTCTTGGAATCATGATTCTAGAACCACCAGCTACTGTACCAATGGCTATGTTTTCGACCAAATTCGGAATTTCCCTCTTGATTCCTGCAGCGTCATACAATATCAAATGGCTCACTCTCTCTGGTGCGTGAACCGCATAATTCCAAGCCAAAAATCCACCAAATGAATTTCCTGCCAAAATCACTTTCTCAACTCCTAATTTTGAAAGCAGACCATCTAAAAACTTGTTGTATTTCACAGGATTATACTTATTATCTGTAAAAGGACCTGTGAGCCCAAAGCCAGGTAAATCTATGCTGATTACCGTATAATTTTTAGAAAGACCTTTTTGCCAATCTTCAAAAGTGTGCAAAGAACTGGCAACACCATGTAGCAAAAGGATGGTCTTTTCTCCAGATCCTGTTTTTCGATAATGCACATTGATGCCATCTACCAAAACAAACTTCGAGTCTTGGTTGGTGTATTTGGGAATTAAAGTTTCTACTCTTTTTCCGGGTTGAAAACTATATCCTACAAGTAGGACAAATAATAATACGAGGTTAGCACTTTAACAAATGAATGAAACTAGTTTTCATCGAAGCTGATTTATATTTTTTTCATTCTCTAATCACCAAGTTACAAAAATTTGCTCACTTTACATGGTATTTCTTTTAACTTTTTATAAAGTTTTCTTTAAGTATTTAGCGCTCAAAAGAGTTAAAAGAGAAATTTTGGGATGAATTAGATATTTCTTACTCCAAACAAAAAATTTAATCATTTATAAAGAGCTAAAACTTTGGATGAAAATTACTTGTAATATTCAAAAAAAAACTACTTTAGTTAAAACGATATAAAAAATAAACATATGGAAAGTTCAAACATTTTGGTTTCAAGTGCCTCAGAGGTACAAAGAGCTGAATTTTACAAAAAAACCTACTCGCATGTAGCCATGGCTGTTCTGGCATTTGTGGTGGTGGAATACTTGCTTCTTACCTTAATTCCAGAATCTGTTATCTACCAAATGGTAAGCCACAGATATCTATGGCTTGGTATCTTAGGCCTTTTTTGGCTCGGATCTACCTTATCGGAAAAACTGGTCTTTGCCGCTTCAAGAGAAAAACAATACATGGGCCTTGGATTTTATGTGCTTTTAGAGGCGATTATTTTTCTTCCTTTAATTCACATGGCACTGATGTATTCTGGAGGTGAAGTGCTCAAACAAGCAGCTACCATTACACTTTTTATGTTCGGAGGGTTAACCGCAGTGGTTTTTACAACCCAAACAAACTTTTCATTTTTGAGAACTTTTTTGGTGATTGGCGGATTTGTTTCCCTTGGTGCGATTGTAGTGGGAGCCATTTTTGGATACGATTTAGGCCTTTGGTTTTCTGTTGGAATGGTGGTTTTAGCCTCAGCCAGTATTTTGTATCAAACCAGTAAAATCAAAGATGAATTTGGAACCGAGCAATATGTTGGGGCATCTCTCCAACTTTTTTCTTCTGTGATGCTTCTATTTTGGTATGTACTTAGAATCTTAATGAGAAGCAGAGATTAATACATTTTTTATTCTTTAATACAAAGCCCAGTTTTGTCTGGGCTTTTTTTATGGTTGAAAAAATTATGAAGAATTCTTTCTGCATCAAACAAAAAAGCCCAGCTTCCGCTAGGCTTTCAAAAATTATATTGAAAATATCAATGCAAGAAATGCCTCATTCCGGTGGTAACCATGGCGATGCCATGTTCATTGGCTGCTGCTATAGAATCTGCATCTTTGATGGATCCTCCCGGCTGAATAATGGCAGAAATGCCTTTTTCTGCGGCAAAATCAACCACATCGCGAAAGGGGAAAAAAGCTTCTGAAGCCAAAACCAATTCCAAATTTTGTCCCGGAAAATTTTCCTCCATTTTCTCTTTGGCTCTTTCTACAGCATGCTGGGCTGCCCAAATTCGGTTGGTTTGTCCAGTTCCCACTCCAAGGGCAATTTGTCCAGACGCAACCACAATGGCGTTGCTCTTTACATGTTTGATGACTTTTTGTGCAAAAATCAAATCCTTCATTTGAGAATCTGTTGGGGCTTTTTCGGTTACGGTTTTCAAATCGGTGGAAAAACCATTGTCTGTATCCTGAACCAAAATTCCTCCATCTACCGTTACAATTTGTGTTTTGTTAGAAATGGGCTGGGTAATTTGAATGATTCGGAGATTTTTCTTGGTAGAAAGTACCTCAAGGGCATCTTTTTCAAAATCTGTGGCAACCACAATTTCTAGGAATATCTCTACCAACTTTTCGGCAAGGGGTTTGGTGACTTTTTGGTTCACCGCCACAATTCCTCCAAAAATGGACATAGGATCGCAATCATGGGCTTTTTGGTAAGCTACCACGATGTCAGAATCGACCGCTACACCACAAGGAGTACTGTGTTTTACCGCACAAACTGCTGGCTCGGTAAACTCATTTGCCACTTTCCAAGCGATGTCCATATCGCGGATGTTGTTAAAAGAAAGCTCTTTTCCTCCGAGTTGAACAAAATCTTTCATCGCCCCTTTTTGGGTGGTGTCCACATAAAAAGCAGAGGATTGATGTGGGTTTTCACCATATCTTAGATCCATTACCTTTTTGAAAGAAGCATTGAAATAACTTGGATATTTTTCGCTGAGCAGCGCTCTGGAAATGGCTCCATCATAAGCAGAAGTAAGGTTAAACACCTTTCCAGCCAATTCTCTTCGAAGTTCAAGGGTGGTTTCTCCATTTTGTTCCAATTGCTCTTGCACCAAGGCATAATCTGAAGCCTCTGTTATCACCGTTACATCAAAAAAGGATTTTGCTGCAGCACGAAGCATGGTAGGGCCACCGATGTCTATAAACTCAACGAGTTCTTCCATTTTGAGCTCTTTGTCTGCATTTTCAAAAAATGGATACAGGTTCACCACCACCACATCTATGGTACTGAGGTTAAATTTCTCCAACGTTTCCATGTGTTCTTTGGAATTTCTTCTTGCCAAAATTCCCCCATGAACTGCTGGATGCAAGGTTTTTACCCTCCCGTCCAAAATTTCTGGAAAGTTGGTGATTTCTCCAACTGAAGTGGCTTTAACTCCACTTTCTAACAAATATTGAAGAGTACCTCCTGTGGAAAGGATTTTGTAGTTTTGTTTCTCTAAAAACTGAGCGAATTCTATCAAATTACTTTTGTCAGATACACTCAGTAAGGCTTGTTTTTGCATGAATCAATGAATTTTTCGTAAATATATTTTTGGGTTATTTCGCCCTTTTGTCTAGAAGAATTTTAAGTGCCTGTGGATAGATTTCGAATTCTACCTTTTGAACTTTGGCTTGTAGATCTTTGATTGTATACCCGCTTTCTATGGCAAATGATTTTTGAACTATCACTTCACCTTGGTCAATTTGAGAAGTAACAAAATGAACCGTTGCACCAGAAATGGTTTCTTGGTTGTCCAAAACCGCCTGATGTACATGGTGTCCCCACATGCCTTTTCCTCCGTATTTGGGAAGAAGCGAGGGATGAATGTTGATGATTTTCCCTTCCCATTTTCGGCAAAAGTCCTCCGTTAGAATGGATAAAAAACCAGCCAAAACAATGTAATCTATGTTTGGATCTAAAATTTGGTCTATGTTCAAACAAAGATCTTTGTCTCTTTCAATTAAAAAAGTTGGGATATCAAACTCCAATCCTCTTTCCATTCCCAAACAAACCCTATCTGCCACAATACACGACACAGAAATCCCATCAAGGGTTTTGTTTTGTATCAAATCCAAAATGTTTTGCAAGTTTGTACCCGAGCCTGAAACAAATACGGCTATTTTCATTTTTTAGAATTGAATAAGTACCGCACCCCAGGTGAACCCAGATCCAAACGCGGCCATACATACCAAATCTCCTTCTTTGATTCTTCCCGCCTCCATCGCTTCGGCAAACGCAATTGGAATAGAACCCGCAGTAGTATTTCCGTATTTTTGAATGTTGTTAAATACACGATCATCCGAAAGACCATATTTCTTTTGAATGAATTGACTGATACGTAGATTGGCTTGATGCGGAATCAAAAGCGAAACATCGTCCATGGTTTTTCCAGCATCAAGAAGCACTTTGTCTATGGCCTCGGCAAATCTAACCACTGCGTGTTTGAATACAAAAGTTCCGTTCATCACTGGATATATAATCTCTGGAGTAATGTGTGCATCGTTGTATTCATCGGCCCAACCATATTTAGAGCCTGGGAATAAAACCGCCAATTCTTCGGCATGTTCCCCTTGAGAACCCATGTTGCATGAAAGTATTCCTTTGCTTTGATCATTGGCTTGAAGAATCACAGCGCCTGCACCATCACCAAAAATCACAGAAACCCCTCTTCCGCGGGTGGTCATGTCCAGTCCCACAGAATGATGTTCTGCTCCCACAACCAAAATGGTTTTGTACATACCCGTTTTGATAAAAGCATCGGCCGTGGAGAGGGCATAAATAAATCCAGAACATTGGTTTCTCACATCCAAAGCCCCAATGGTGTCACAGCCCAAATCTTGCTGCAACAAAACTCCATTGCCTGGAAAAAAATAATCTGGACTAAGGGTGGCAAACACAATAAAATCTAGGTCCGAAGGTTTTAAATTCGCACTTCCCAAGGCTTTCATTGCGGCTTTGTAGCCCAAATCACGGGTGGTTTGTCCCGAGTGTCGCCCTAGGTGTCTTCTTTCTTGTATCCCAGTTCTTTCTTGTATCCACGCATCACTGGTATCCATAATTTTGGATAAATCATCGTTGGTAACTACGCTATCTGGAACATAGTATCCTTGACCTACAACTTTTGAATGTTTCATCTTAGTCTATATTTTCGAATTCAATTTTTTCTTCACCTTGGATTATTTCACCAATGACATAGGCGGTTTCTCCTAAAGCTGCAAGTTTAGATATCACCTCCTGTTGGTCTTGTTTTTTTACCACCAAAACCATTCCTACTCCCATGTTGAAAGTCCCGAACAATTCTCTGTTTTGAATTCCACTTCGCTCTTTTAAGAGTTGCATCACGGGTGGAACTTCCACTTTAGAAATGTCAATTTTCGCACACAAACCCTCTGGGATAATCCTTGGAACATTCTCTTCTAAACCTCCACCGGTAATATGGGCAAGGCCTGAAACCTCAAATTCTTTGAGTAGCTCCAAAACAGGTTTAACATACAATTTGGTTGGTTCTAAAAGGGTTTGATACAATGGCTTCCCCTGAAAATCTTCATGATAATCGGTAAACACCTTGCGAATGAGTGAAAATCCATTGGAATGAAATCCGCTGGAAGCAAGAGCGATGAGCACATCGTCTTTTTGAATCTTAGACCCATCTATAATTTGGTCTTTTTCCACCACTCCCACGCAAAATCCTGCCACATCATAATCCCCAACTTGGTACATTCCTGGCATTTCAGCGGTTTCTCCACCTACAAGAGCAGTTCCCGTTTCCTTGCAAGCACCTGCAATTCCCATTACAATTTCTGCAGCTACATCAGAGTCTAGTTTTCCACAGGCCAAATAATCTAAGAAAAAAAGAGGTTGAGCCCCATGGCACAAAATATCGTTGGCACACATGGCAAAACAATCTACCCCAACGGTATCATATTTTTTTACATCCAGGGCAATTCTAAGTTTTGTCCCTACTCCATCGGTACCAGAAACCAAAATAGGGTGTTTGTAGCCGGCCATATCAAAGAATGCACCAAAACTCCCAATTCCATTGAGAACACGAGAATTGTGGGTTTCACTAACCGCCTTTTTAATCTTCGAAACGGTTTGATAACCTTCTTCTTTGTCTACTCCTGCGTCTTTGTATGTTTTCATTTTGAATCAATAATCTTCTAATATAACAATCTTAATCTTTACTTACAGGATAATTTTCGGTAAAACATCCAAAACAATATTCTCTTTGCTTTAAAATTTCCTTCAAATTCTCTACCGACAAGAAATCTAAGCTATCTACTCCTAAAAATTCACGTAGAGATTCTTTGTCTAAATTGGCAGAAATCAAATCTTTCTTTGAGGGCATGTCTATCCCTAAAAAACAAGGCGCGATGATAGGCGGAGAAGCACTTCTAAAATGAACTTCTTTAGCTCCAGCATCCAGCAAAATTTTAATCAACCTCTTGGAGGTCGTTCCTCTTACCACAGAATCATCAATCACCACCAATCTTTTTCCTTTGATTCTTGAGATTACAGGATTTAGTTTAAGATTTACCACCCTTTCTCTCATGGCCTGAGTAGGAATAATAAAGGATCTACTCATGTATCTATTTTTAATGAGAATAGGCTCATAGGGTATTCCCGAAGCCTCAGAATAACCAACGGCAGCGGGAATTCCAGAATCTGGAACACCAATCACCAAATCGGCCTCAACGGGAGCTTGTTCAAATAGTTTTTTTCCACTTTCTCTTCTCACCTCATAGACATCTATGTCTTCTAAAATAGAGTCAGGACGAGCAAAATAAATATATTCAAAAGAACAGAGTGTACATTTAGAGGGCTTATCTAAAGAGGGATCCATCGGATAAGACTTTATTCCCTGGTCGTTCACCCATACAATCTCACCGGGTTCCACCTCACGCACGAAACTTGCCCCCACTGCTTGCAAAGCTGGGGTTTCAGAGGCAAAAACATGGGTATTGTCATCAATTTTTCCAATAGAAAGAGGGCGAATTCCATTGGGATCTCTAAAGGCGATGAGCCCATCTTTGGTGAGCATAAGTATGCTATATGCCCCTCTAATTTCTTGAGACATCAAACGTATGGCCTCTATGATTCCTTTGTCTAAGTTAGATTGAATCATCCGAAGCATGACTTCAGAATCAGAAGAACCTAAAAAAGGCAAATCTTTTTCGATGAGCTGCGCTCTTAACGCTTCAATTCCAACCACATTTCCGTTGTGAACAAAAGAAAGATGGGTTTTTCCAAACTGGTTTACCGCATAAAAGGGTTGAAAATTCTTGGTACTGTTGTCTCCAGCGGTAGTGTATCGTGTATGGCCTATAGCCGCATTTCCTTGTTGGAAATCGTCTGGATTTTTGATTTTTTTAAACATGTCCAAAACCAGATCGTCTTTTTTGGAAGTGAGAATTTGTCCTTCCTTTAATATAGAAACGCCACTGGCTTCTTGTCCTCTGTGCTGAAGAGCAAACATTCCGAATTCGGCAATAGAAAAGGTATCGATTGCATGGTTAGAATAAACACCAAAAATCCCACATTCTTCTCCCAACTGATCTAGGGGATCGTCGGATTTCAGAAGATTTCTAAGGTATGGAATCCCCTTTTTGGCAATGCCTTTTTCGTTGTAAAAGTCAGAAAATTGGGTCGTGGACTGTTTTGATGTCATGTTTTTAACTTAAATATGAGGGTTATGAGTCTTAAGAAAAACAGTATTAAATCGATTTTTTGAGTCTTTCCAAAATTTCGACATAGGCTTCTTTCACCTCACCCAAATCTCTTCTAAATCTATCTTTATCCAATTTCTTAAGGGTGTGTTTGTCCCAAAGTCTGCAAGTGTCAGGGCTAATTTCGTCGGCCAAAATAATTTCACCGTTGGCAGTTTTTCCAAATTCTATTTTGAAATCAACCAGAATAATATCGTCCTTTAGAAAAAGATCGCTCAAAAGTTGGTTGATTTTTTCAGTCTGACTGTAAACTTCTTCCAGTTCTTTGTATGTAACCGCACCAAGGGCTACTGCATGATGATCGTTTATGAGTGGATCTCCCAAATCGTCTCTTTTGTAGCAAATGTCATAAATCTGATTCGAAGGTTTGGTTCCTTCTTCTATTCCCAATCTTTGCGCCATAGAACCTGCAATCAGATTTCTTCCAATAACTTCAAGAGGAATAATATCTACTTTGTGACAAAGTTGATCTCTGTCGTTTAAAGTTTCGATATAGTGTGTTTTTACTCCATTTTTGTTGAGATATTGAAAAATAAGGGTAGAAATTTGGTTGTTCAACTCCCCTTTGGCTTGTATCTGATCTTTCTTTTGACCATTATAAGCCGTAGCATCGTCTTTGTAATGAACGATTATTTTTGATGGGTCCGAAGTAGCATAAATTTGCTTGGCTTTACCTTCGTACAAAAATTCTTTCTTTTCCATGTTGGAGTATTTTAATTGATAGACCAGCTACCTAGGTTGGGTAAAAAATTCAACTGCGTTTTTAAAGATGTTGTGATAACCCGATGTGGGTATATTTTGAAGCAAACCTTCTTGATATCTCTCTGGGTGTCCCATTCTTCCATAAATTCTACCGCAAGGGCTTACCAATCCTTCAATGGCAAAAGTAGATCCGTTTGGATTGAAAGGTGCTTCAAGGGATGGATTTCCGTTAAAATCTACATATTGGGTGGCGATTTGACCGTTTTGAATCAACGTTTTAAGCGCATCGCCCTGAGCATACAAAGATCCTTCTCCGTGAGAAAATGGAATCGTATAAGTGTTCCCAAGCATCCCCTTAAGCCATGGAGATCTATCGTTGACCACTTTTACTGTAGCCATTTGTGATATATGTCTATGGATTTTATTGTGGGTTAAAGTTGGAGAAGACTCATCCAAATCACAAATTTTACCATAGGTTACCAATCCCGATTTGATAAGGGCTTGGAATCCATTGCAAATACCAAGAACCAATCCTCCTCTGTCTAACAAGGCATGAATTTGGGTTTTGATTCTCTCATTTTTTAGGATAGAAACAATGAATTTAGCCGAACCATCTGGCTCATCTCCGGCAGAAAAACCTCCTGGAATTGCCAGAATATGCGCTTGTTTAAGGCCATTTTCGAATCTATCAATGGATTCTTCAATCCAGCTTTGTTTCTGGTTTCTAAATACAAAAGCATCTACTTTGGCTCCTTCAGCTTCAAAAACGCTTTGGGTATCGTATTCGCAGTTGGTACCAGGGAAAATAGGCATTACAACCAGGGGTGTTTCGCAGCTGATTTTTGGCAACGAATTCTCTGGATTTAGATTTAAATTCATTTTTTCCGCCAAAGGATTATCCGCCTTTTCGGCCTTGGTTGGGAAAATCTCTTCTAAAGTATTTTGGTAAGAGGCAAGTAGAGTATCCAAAGAAACTTCTGTTTTTTGAGACTCAAAAATCAATTTTTGGTCCGCTGTAACTTCTCCTAAAAATTCAAAAATAGTATCATCCAGAACTTCTTTTGCTTCAATGAGCAAAGAACCCACGGAAAACTCCATCAAAGATCTATCTGTAGAAAGACTAGCTCCCAATTTATTTCCGAAACACATTTGAGACAAAGCTGTTGCAATTCCTCCGTCCTTGATGGTTTTGATCGAAGCTATTTTCCCTTGTTTTACAAGCTCGTGTATTATTTGGTACCCCGAGGTTAACTGAGCATAATTCGGCATTTGATCTGAAAGCGGAACATGGGAAAACAGATACAATTTGTTTCCCGATTTTTTTAGTTCACTGGAAACGATGTGATTTTTATCTCCAATCCCAAGGGCAAAAGAAATAAGGGTTGGAGGAACAGAAAGCTCGTTAAACGTACCACTCATGGAATCTTTCCCACCAATGGCGGCAAGCTCAAATCCCATTTGGGCATCGAGCGCTCCCAAAAGTGCTCCTGTGGGAAGTCCCCAATTCTCAGGACTTTCTCCCAATTTTTGAAAATATTCTTGAAATGAGAATCGAATTTTGGTGTAATCTCCACCCATGGCCACAATTTTTGCCACAGATTCAACCACCGCATAAGCGCCTCCATGTAGCGTATTCCACGAAGAAATTTTGGTCGAAAATCCGTACGATCCGCCATTCTTTCTTGAGATTCAGAAATGGCGAGCTCGGTTCCGTTTAATCCTTGGTATTTTACTGGAACCAAATCTAAGTTGATTTCTAAGGAATCTGCCAATTCACCCACGGCCACACAAACGCCTCCAGCACCAAAATCGTTGCACTTTTTGATTTTTTGAATCACTTCTTTGTTTCTGAAGAATCTTTGGATTTTTCGCTCAACTGGCGCATTTCCTTTCTGTACTTCGGCACTGAGTTCTTTGGTGGAATCGCTTTTGTGTGATTTAGAAGATCCACTGGCTCCTCCTACTCCATCTCTTCCTGTGGCACCACCAAGTAGTACAACCACATCGCCTTTGGTTGGGGTTTCTCGTCTTACCCAATCTTTGGGCACAGCACCAACCACCATGCCCACCTCCATTCTTTTGGCTTTGTAACCGGGATGATAAATTTCGTAAATTCCGCTGGTGGCAAGTCCAATTTGGTTTCCGTAGGATGAATATCCATGAGCAGCTTCGGTGGTGATTTTTCTTTGTGGCAATTTGCCAGGCAAAGTATCTTCAATTTTCTCTCTAGGGTCTGCACTTCCGGTAACCCTTAAAGCCTGATACACATAGGCTCTACCTGAAAGCGGATCTCGAATGGCTCCTCCAATACAAGTAGAAGCTCCTCCAAAAGGTTCTATTTCTGTGGGGTGATTGTGTGTTTCGTTTTTGAAAAGCAAATACCAAGGCTCTTTTCCATTTTTGGTTTCTACATCCACAAGCAAAGTACAAGCATTGATTTCTTCAGAAATCACCAAATCTTCTAGTTTTCCTTCTTTGTGAAAATGTTTGGCAGCCACAACCGCCAAGTCCATAAGGGTAATAGGTTTGCTTTCTCTTTGAAGCGATTTTCTAATAGAAAGATAATTGGCAAAAATTCGCTCTAAAGTAGCGCTGAATTCACCTTTAAAGGCAATGTCGGTTAATGCAGTCTCGAAAGTGGTATGTCTACAATGGTCTGACCAATAGGTATCTAAAACCTTGAGTTCTGTGATAGTTGGATTTCTATTTTTCTCTTTGAAATAGTTTTGAATGTGTACCAAATCATCCAGAGCCAAAGCAAAACCAAAACGTTGGTAAAAATCTTCAATTTCAGTTTCATTCCAAAGGATAAATCCCTCTATGGTTTCAACTGGCAAAGGCTGAGCTGATTCTGGAATTTCTAAAACAGAAAGATCTTTTTCTTGGGATTCAACCTGATTGATAAGATAGTTTTTGGCGATGTTAAAGTCAGAATCGCTGCATCCTTCAAACACATACAAAATTCCACTTCTTACTTTTATGTCATGCTCTTGTTGGGTTAAAAGTCCTAGACACTGCTGGGCAGAATCCGCTCGTTGATCATACTGACCAGGAACATATTCAACGGCTAAAATCTTTTCTCCCCTTGGCATTTCTTCTGAGACCAGATCCGTTACTGGATCTGAAAAAACCGTTCGAACCGCTTTTTCAAACAAAGACTCAGGAACATTAAAAACATCGTAAATGGTATATTGTTTGATGCTTTTGAGGTTCACCAAAGAAGACAAGGCTTTGGAAAGTGCTTTGGAATGCACATCGAAATTTTGTTTTTTTTCAACAAAGATTCTTTTGTTCATCATTTTTTTCCTTGGCAATTAAACTTTTAAATCGATATCTAATCCAATCAGATCTGCATATTTTTCTAAAATAGGCTTCACTTGATTGTTGCAAAACTCTTGGGTTTGAATGGGCGCAAAACCAATAAAGTTTTTGGCATCCAAAACCTCTTTTAGTTTTTCTTTGTCGATGTTGAAATTTTCATCGGCCAAAATTCGCTCAACCAAATCGTTGGGTTTTCCTTCGTGTTTTACTTGTTTGCTAGCCTCCATGCTGTGAACACGGATGAGTTCATGAAGAACTTGTCTGTCTCCCCCATTTTTCACTCCTTCCATAATCATATATTCGGTGGCCATAAAAGGAAGTTCTTCTCTAATGTGTTTTTGAATCATTTTTTCGTACACCACAAGGCCATCCATCACATTGTTCCAAATAACCAAAATAGCATCGGTAGCTAGAAAAGCTTGCGGAGTAGAAAGTCTTTTGTTGGCCGAATCGTCTAGGGTTCTTTCAAACCACTGTGTGGCGGCAACCATGGCGGGAGACGAAGCCAAGGACATGACAAATTTAGAAAGAGCAGCAATTCTTTCAGATCTCATCGGATTTCTTTTGTAGGCCATGGCAGATGAACCAATTTGGCTTTTTTCAAAAGGCTCTTCTATTTCTTTTAGGTTTTGAAGCAACCTAATGTCGTTGGTAAATTTATGCGCCGATTGAGCTTTGATAGTCTATATTGTATAGATTTTCCTTTATTTGGTCGATTTGCTCTTGGCTAATTTCAAGACCCAAATCTTTTTGAATTTCCGCTAGTGCAAGCCAAAGTTTTCTCCAAGTAGAAAATTTATTGTCTGGCGAAAAAACAAACAACATTTCTTTGCTACCATATCTTTCAACCAGTGGATTACTGTATATATTAGATTCCATAATTCTTAACTATTCTAAACAAAAAACACCCTATCTCTAGGGTGTGAAATTAAAACAACTCTTTGGTTATAATGTTTTGTGCACGATCTGGTCCCACGGAAACCAAATAGAGATCGATGGACAAAAAGTCCTGCATAAATTGTAAATATTTTTGTGCATTCTGGGGCAAATCGCTCAGTTTTGTAGCTGATGAAATGTCCTCTGTCCAACCATCAAGGGACTTATAAACAGGCTCTAGATCGTACAATTCTTCGGTTAATGCCGTGTGATGACTATATTGGGTTTCGTTTTTGTCTTTATAAGCTGTACAAACCTTGATGGTTTCAAAACCGCTGAGTACATCTAGTTTGGTAACCACCAAGTGATTGATTCCATTGATGGTACAGGCATGTTTGAGCGCTACCAAATCTAACCAACCACAACGTCTAGGTCTTCCCGTTGTTGCCCCAAACTCATGGCCTATGGCTCTTATTTTTTCACCCTGGGCATCATCCAATTCGGTTAAAAAAGGTCCGTTTCCGACTCTTGTACAATAGGCTTTGGTAACCCCAATAAGGTTTTTTAGCGACGTTGGTGGAACTCCTGCCCCAGAACAAACCCCACCGGTAGATGGCGAAGAAGAAGTAACAAAAGGATAGGTTCCAAAATCTACATCTAGCATCAGAGCCTGAGCACCTTCAAACAATACGGTTTTGTCTTTGGCGATGGCATCGTTGATTTCAGTCACAGAATCGATAATTCTATGTCCAATCGTTTTTCCAAACTCAAGATACTGATTGTAAACCGTATCAAAATCTAAGGTTGGTTTATTGAAAACTTTTTCGAACTGAATATTTTTATCCTTAATGTTTTTCTCTAGTTTGGTTTTGAGTATTTCGGGGTGAAGTAAATCTATGGCTCGAATGCCACATCTTGAAAACTTATCTTCGTAGCATGGGCCTATGCCTCTTTTGGTGGTCCCAATTTTTCCATTACCCGCTGCTTCTTCTCTGTAGGTATCCAACAAAATATGATATGGAAAATCCGCATGCACAGTATGCCCGGCATTGTTTCCACCTTGGTAACGAACTACGTAATCTGATTTTGCAGAGAGAACATCTGTGATTTTACCTTTTCCTTCATCTCCATATTGAAGACCCACCACAACGTATGTAGACATATATTATCTTTATATTAAGAAACAAATTTAAGGCTTTACCCTTGGGCTAACAAATAAAAAAAGGATGATTTATTAACTTTATTCGAATTAAAAATCCCTTAAGACAAACTGGCCCATTTTTCGAGCAGATCGTCTAATTCTGCTTTCAATTTGCTGTATTTATCTAACTTCTGTTGATCTGGATTTTCTGATAAAAAAAGAGCTTCCAATGCCTTTATTTCAGCCTCTAAGGTTTCTACTTTTTTCTCAATTTTCACCCTTTCTTTTTGGTTTGAATCTTGGTTTGATGGGTTTTGCTTTTCAGAATTCTGCTCCGATTTAACCGGCGCTGAAACTTTGGAAGACTCGGTAGTTTTTTCTACTTCTCTAAAGCTCATGGCTTTTTTCTCTTGAAGATATTCGCCAATTCCGCCCAAAAACTCTTTGACTTTTCCATCTCTAAAATCGTAAACCTTATCTACCAATCCGTCTAAAAACTCCCTATCGTGAGAAACCAAAACAAGGGTTCCATCAAAATTGAGCAGGGCTTGTTTTAATATTTCTTTAGACTGAATATCAAGGTGATTGGTAGGCTCGTCCATTACCAGCACATTAAAAGGACGAAGAAGCAATTTGCATAGTGCCAAACGATTTCTTTCACCCCCAGAGAGAACCGAAGTCTTTTTCTCCACGGTTTCACCAGAAAACATAAAAGAACCGAGCAAATCTCTCACTTTTTTGAAGGTTTCCTCGGTGGCTGAATGTTCGGCTTCTTGCTGCACAGTTTTGTTGGGATCTAAAACCGCCGCCTGATTTTGAGCGAAATATCCAACCTGAACATTATGCCCCAGCTGAATCTTTCCAGAGGTAAGAGGCAAATCTCCTACCATCATTCTGGCAAGGGTAGTTTTTCCTTGTCCATTCTGCCCTACAAAAGCTACTTTGGCTCCACGCTCAAGTAGCATGTCTACACCACTGATAATCATTTTTTTGTCGTAGGCTTTGGAAACTTTTTCTAGCTCGAAAACTACTTTTCCTGGTACCACAGAACTCGCAAAACGAATGTTCATTTTGGTAACATCTTCGTTGTCAATCTCAATGCGTTCTACCTTGTCTAATTTCTTAATCAAAGATTGGGCCATAGAGGCTTTGTTGGCTTTGGCTCTAAACTTAGAAATCAAATCTTGGGTATGTTTGATCTCTTTTTCTTGATTCTTTTGAGATTGAACGAGTTTTTCTCTTCGCTCAGTTCTAAGGGTGATGTATTTAGAGTAGTTGGCTTTGTAATCTTCAATTTTCTTGTTGGCAATTTCTATGGTTCGGTTGGTGATGTTGTCTAGAAATTGCTTGTCGTGCGAAACCAAAACAACCGCTCCTGTATAGGTCGCCAAAAAATCTTCTAACCAAAGGATAGAATCTATGTCCAAGTGGTTGGTGGGCTCATCCAAAAGCAATACATCATGATTCTGAAGTAGCAGTTTGGCAAGCTCAATTCTCATTCTCCATCCTCCCGAAAATTCGTCTGTAAGCCTAGTAAAATTAGACCAATTCTATCGGATTTGTTTACTCGAAAAGAAACATCTTTGAAAAGCGTTTCTCCGGCAAAAAAAACGCCTACTTTTTGTACTAAAATCATAGGGGCAAAGATACAGCGAGAATTAGATATACAAAAAGAGAACTACACTTTTCTACAATTTAATTCTGGCGATGTCTGCTTCTTTTATAAGCGGCGTTTGATGCTCCAAATTTTCATACAATGCCTTTGCAAAATAAGGACCAAGCATTACCCCTCTGGTCCCCAAACCATTAAAAACAATAAGGTTGGGATACTTGGGATGGCTTCCAAGTAAGGGTCTTCTGTCTTTTACCGTTGGCCTAATGGCAGCCTGATGAGAAAGAACTTCAAATGGATTTTTGTAAAATTTTTGGAGTCCCAAAACAAGTTCTTCTTTTCCTTTCTGGGAAACAAAAGGATCTTCAAAGGTCCAGTTGTAGGTTGCCCCTAGATAAAACCTATTTTTTTGGCCTGTTGATGACAAAAATACAGCCGATTTCCAGATATAATCAGATTCAAATGAAGTCTGTATCTCTAGCACTTCTCCCTTGTTACCATCTAGAGGTAAATACGAAAAATAGGGGTTTTCGCGAAGATTATAGCCTTCACAAAAGATGATTTTATTTGCCTTATAATCTTTATAAACCACATGCTGGGGATGAATTTCTAGCGCATCGTAATCAAAAACTTCTTCTAAAATTGTATGATTTTCTTTGAGGTAATTCCTAAAATCGTCCAGCAAAGAAACTACATCTACCCGACCACTATGCTTTAAAAGTCCAACGCCAAAAGGAGATTCGATTTCAGGAAATTTAACGATTTGGGTATCTCCCATAAAAGGCTCTAAATCCTCTAACTGCGATTTATCTTCCCAGGTATTTTTTTCTTGCAAATCGTGAAAAATTCGAGCAATAGGGACAAAACTTTGATAGTTATTCCCCAAAAGAAGCCCTACCCTTTCTAAAGTTTGATGCATATATAAGATTTGCTCCATCGCCAGCCAAACAGGCGTAAATCTTTTAAGCACCAAAGGATTGTACAGTCCCGCAGCAATTTTAGATGAACCACCCCAATGGGTTGGGGCATCTATCACCACAAAAGATTTATTTTCACTCAGTAACTTTTCGGCCATAAAAACCCCTGCGAGTCCTAGTCCTACGATGATATAATCTACTTGTTTTTTCATTCAATTCAAAAGAAAAGCCCCAAGACAAAAGTTGTGTTGGGGCTTTTGGATGCTAAAAAACTAAATTAGTAGTTCCATCACCAATTCTTTTGTCTATGTACCACATACCCATGATTTTCACCAATCTCACAGAGTTGCTGTTGAGTTTTACATAGTCTAAATCTCCAGCTTCTAATGTTTTTCCTGCATTGATTTTGTTGATAGCATAATCGGTGGTATCTACTCTAGAAGTTCTCATGATAAAATCCTTTTGCTCTAATCTTCCTACAAAACTATCGTCATCATATACTTCTTTGATGGCTCCAGACTCCATTCCATCAACCAAAGCATCATAAAGGGAAACAAAATTATCCACAGTAGATTCTGATTTGTAATAAAAAGGTTGATTGATTTTTTCGTTCAAATCTATCACCTCCCAAACCACCTTGCTCCAAAGAATGTCTTTGTCTTCTACCGGAGCAAAAGCCACAGGTTTTTCTTTAAGCGTTGGTTTGGCAGCTGCCAACTCTTCTGGAGTTAGAGGAACTTCTTGAATCTCACCTTCTACCATTACACTTTTGGTGGTTTTAGGTGCCTTTAGTTTTTCTTGCTCTTCTCTGAATTTCTCAGGAGATTTGATGTTTAAAAGGTTTTGCGCAAAAACAGTTTGGGCAAAAACTGCAAACAACAAAAGGAAAATATTTTTCTTCATAATTTTAGTCTTTTAAATCTACAACCACCGGTGGAATTTTGTTCAGGGTAACTCCTCCACCCACCAAGACGGCTTTGATGTTTCCTATAGAGATAGAAGATCCAGGTCTTGCTTTGCTTACCGCGCTCATGGCTCTTGCATCTAATCTATTTCCGCTCACCATTACTGTGGCAAGTCCTGGAACTTTTACAGAAAAACTGGTTACTTGGATGTTTACAGGGAAACCAAAATCTGGTATCTCAGCTTCAATAGTATTCAATCCAAGAGATGCCTTACTAATTCTTGGTTCAGATTCTCCACGGATGGTAGCCCTTGGCGGAGGTATGTTTTTGATACGATACGTTACCTGTCCAGAAACAGGTTTTCCTGTAGCAATAGATCTACCCGTTACTGTAAATGTTACCGATTCTCCACCTCCAGCGACATAGTTGTATCTGTTTCCTCCAGCAGAACTTAATGAACCTGTAGAAGGAGTCATTCTAATGGAAGATGGATCTACACCACCCATGGCAGCGGTAAGTGGATTAGAAACCCCACGGTAAACAATCAACATTTTGTCTGCTTGTACGCTGGCAGCGGTAACTTCTCTTGGTTTAATGGCCACATTGTTGTTGGCATTGGTTGGAGAAGTTGTTGGAGCCAAGACTGCATCAGACTTAGACTTTTCTACCACCTCGTAAGAATATGTTGTTTTCTTAGAAAAGGTTTGTCCGTTTTTGTCGGTATAGTTAACCACTACATCAATGCTTTTTCTACCTACAGAACCCGTAGGCAAAGTGTAAGACGCTCTACCACTCACAAGAGAGGCAGTTTTTCCTCCGAAATTCGCTTGACCGCTAAGGGTTTTGTCATAGGCGCCAATGGTTACTGCTGCATCTGCTCTTTCACCTCTTAGAATTACTTTAGGACCATCTACCATTACGCTGTACTCGTTAAGAACAAGAGCAGATTTTAGGTTTTTGTTGGTTAGACTGTTGATGATGTTGGCTTCTTCGTTTCGAACGTCCAGCTGCATTTTGGTAAGCTTGGTGAGTGAAGCGATAAGCGGCTGATCATAAAATTTCTCTGTAACCCATCCTTTGTTTTTGTCCAAGGCCAAAGTAGAGAAAATCTCTTCAATTCTCGCTTTTGAAGCTTCATTGGCATTGGCTAGCAACACCTGTTTGTGAGCCTCAATTTTTTGCAACAATTCTTCACCCTTAGGCGTGAGTTTATCACCATCAAAGAGGATTCTACCCATGTCATAAGAAGAATCCATCGAGCTTGGGTCGTACGTTTTATCGTCTCTAAGCTTCAAACCAGAAGAAGCGCTGGCTTTTAGATCGTCTAAGAATGTATACAATTCATCAGAGCTGGCTTTGATTGCCTGCGCCTTGGGCATTACCCCAGGATACAATCCTGCTTTTGCCTCTAAATCTGTGTAAAGTCCTTTGTTTAAAGCGGAGGTTAGTTCTACCGATTTTTCAAGGGTTGTATTGATCTCGCTAAAAGAATCCAATACCTTTCTATCTACGTTCATCGCGAGCATCGCGATAAAAACCAGATACATTAGGTTGATCATCCTTTGACGAGGGGAAAGATTTCCTTTTGCCATTTTGTTTTGTCTTAACTTGGTTGATTGGTGTAAATTAGATTCTCCTGAAAAACAAATTAATGTTTCATGGCAGTTAACATTCCACCGTACACTTTGTTTAGGTTTTCCAAATGACCGTTTAGTGTTGCCATCTGGTTTTTGAAAGCCTCCGCATCTTGAGAAGATTTGGCTAATTCTTCCACCAAATTTTTGTTGAGTTCTAATTGTTTTTTACCATTTTCTAGTTGCAATTGGTAAAGTGCATTAAGCGATTCTACATGACCTGCTGCCTCGGCCATTTGAGAAGAATATTTTTGGGTAGAAGCCGCTGCATCTGCTGTCTGGTTGATTTGCCCAACTGCATCTCCAAAACGGTTGATGTTTTGGTTGAAGCTTTGAAACATAGATGCATCTATTTTGGCATCAGCTAGCATTTTGTCGATTTTAGAGGAAAGACCTAGCTCAAGTTCTGAAGTAGATTCTGCTTTTGGGGCAGCTTTTCTTGGCGCAGATCCATCTACTAGCTCTGGATATACTTTTTCCCATTCATATTCTTTCTCTGGAGTATCAAAAGCAGATATAGCAAAAATAGCTGCCTCTGTTAATAGACCAATAGTTAGCATTAAATTTCCTGTTAAAGGACCCAATTCAGTATGCGTTAACTTCATCCAAGCTCCAACCAAAACGATAGCAGCTCCTGCATTGTAAAATATGTTAAATTGTTTTTTTGATAAAAAGGCCATATACTTAGTTTTAAAAAATTCGAAATTGAGTAAAATTAATCTTCATTGTTGATTTTGACATCAGGCTGAACCCCCTCTGGCAAACTTTGTACGGTTCTGAATCCAACAAAACTTCTTGCTGAATCTTGGTGCTCAGAATCTCTTGCAGAAACCATCAGCTGATGACCTACGTCTTTCCAAGAACCTCCACGAATGGTTTTGTTTGGATATCTTCTACCAACCCCAAGAGATGGGTTGATGGTGCTTGTAGCAGTGTAAGAACTCGCATCATAAGGAGAACTGGTCCATTCTGCTACGTTACCCGCCATATCATAGAGTCCATAACCGTTGGCAGTAAAAGATTTCACCTTACCGGTATACATATAATTTCCTTTTTTATGGTCTTCTATGTAATCTCCTCGTTTGGGTTTGAAGTTGGCCAAATAGCAACCTCTGTCATCCATCAAATAAGGTCCTCCCCATGGGTAAGGCGCGTTGTCTAAACCTCCTCTGGCAGCATACTCCCATTCAACCTCTGTAGGCAAACGGTATGCGAATACTTTTTCTCCTCTTTTCTTTTGTTTAAGATAATCGTTGTGCTTTTTGGTTTTGTAGGCACAGTAGGCTTGGGCTTGTTTCCAATTTACCCCAACTACAGGGTAATCGCTATATGACTTATGAGAAAAATAGAATTCGTGCATCGGTTCGTTGTGCGCATAGCTAAAATCTCTCGACCAAACGGTTGTATCTGGATAGATAGGAAGAGATTCTTGAATCACGTATTTAGATCTTTCTGGATTTTTGTCCTTCACAGCAGATTCAGTGTCTATCCAAGAGTAAGAGAAGATAAGCTTTCTAACGTCAAAGGCTTTCTCTCCGTTGAATCTCTCTTTGGGAGGATAATAAAAAGACTCCACTACCTCGGCATAGGAAACATCTGGATAATTTCCAGTATCCCAAATTAGGGGCGCATCCCAGTTGATTCTTTTCCCTTCTTTTTCTCCGCCATCTCTACCGGTCTGTTTGTCTCTTAAATACTGTAAATAAGGGCTATCTTCTTTGTCGTCTACCCCTTCTGTTTTGTAGGCATAAGCAGCAATTCCTTCACCCTCTCCAGTTACATCAACTCCTTGTTCTAAGGCTTTTTCGGCTAGTGAACTTCTCACCACAGAATCACGAACATAATTGATAAAATCTCTATATTCTGCATTGGTAACTTCAGTTTCGTCCATGTAAAAAGCAGAAACTGAAACCGTTCTAGTTGGTGCATCATTTTTTTGCACAAAATCGTAATCAGATTGCCCAATCACAAAAGATCCACTAGGGATGGGCACCATTCCTGTGGGTTTAATGGGATCCCAAGTTGCTCTAGGGTTATCCGCAATAATCTCTCCTTTGGTCGCATTGGGGTTATACCCACTCTTACCAGATCTTCCACCTATCGAATTACAAGAAATAATTGCCAGGGATGAGAAAAGTACGTACAGTATGTTTTTCATAGTTTTAACTAGATTATTGAGGCGAAAATATCACTTTTTTATTTCTCAACCAAAAAAACAAATTCTTATGGCCAATTGTTTTTCAAGACCTTATTGGTTGCCAGCAAGTCTTTTTTGGAGTTTCCACCATCTGCTGGGCAAGTTTCCCTCTACAATATCCAAATAATCTTTATAGGTACAGGGCTCGAATTCAATTTTTTGATTAAAATTAACGCCAATAATCCACCATTTTTCATGGATAGGATCATGCAAAAATTCTATTTGATCTCCCTTTTGAGGAACAATAAGTTTGGTGAAATTCTCCATGGTACTTTCGGTAGGAGAAGCCGATTGCAACTTGAATCCGTCCAAATAATACCAAAACATTTGGCTGAGGGTTTTGGCATCTACCCCACTCAAATCTTTTTGGGGAAAATAGCCTAGAGCGAAAAAAGCCTTGTTTTTCTGGCTCGAACCCAAATATCTGGTAAGTTGACAAACCTGATTGCTGTTCAGACCGTTGGGCTCTAAATTATAAGTTGAAGAAAAACAAGACGCCTCAAGCATATTTAGATGAAACAAACAGAAATCTGAAGTTCTAAAATAAGTTTCCATGCTAGGCATTTCTTCTTTCAAAAGTCCCAATCGACAAAACTCGAAATTCAGGTTCTCCATCAAATCTAATTCTTCTTGCGCCACATAATGGGTTTGGTAGCCCAAAAGCGTATAACGGTATAAATTATAGGGAGGATGGGCAATAAAGTGTGAGAGATAGTTGCTTGTTACCAAAGATTCGTTATGGTCTTCCAAGGCAAACTTCACATTGAAATCTACCAGATGCAAAGGCCTTTCGAAGGATTGATAAAAAGCACTGACTGCATCAATAGAAGCGCCTAAAATCCAAAGTTTACAAGGAAGATTTTTAAAAAAACCAAATACCTGATTCAAGGCAAAAAGAGTATCGCTGGGATTATCTCCCAAAACAAAATTTCCGACATCAAAAATTTTAGGAAAGCCTGTTCCTTTTTTAAGCTCGTATAAAGATTCTCTAAAAGCTGAAAAAGCAAAATTGTCTGGATTTCTATCAGGCTGAAAACCCATCACCACTACGCAAAGGCCCTCTTCAAGTTTTGGAAATTCAAAACCTATGTCCAATGAAAACCGGCCTCTACTTTGATAATTCTCTTGTAAAGACGGGGGTACTGCTTGGAAAAAATCTTCAACAAACATGGGCTAAATTTTGATTGAATCTATCGGCTATAAAAAATACTATTTTTTCTTCACCGTTTTTTTAACGGTGGTTTTGGCTGTGGTAGATTTCTTTTTAACGGCTTTTTTGGCGACAGCTTTTTTGGGTTTGCTTTTTTCGATCAATTGTATACAATCTTCAACTGTAAGAGATTTGGCATCCACTTCTTTTCCGATTTCAATTTTAATTTTTCCCTGTAAAATATGGTGCCTTCCCCATCTTGCCTTCTCTACCCGAATGCCTTCTTTAGAAAAATCATGTACCAATTTTTCTTTCTCCTTTACCAATTTTAATTCGATAAGTTCTTCAACATCAGCTTGGCTAAGATTAGAAAAATCATATTTTTTGTTGACGTTGATAAACAAATTGTTCCATTTGATATAATCTCCAAAACGGCCACTGCCTTTGGTAACTTCGAGTCCTTTATAATAAGCGATGGGCGCATCGGCTCTTTTTTTCTCCTCAATCAGTTCAATGGCTCTTTCAAGGCTTATATCTAGGGGATCTTCATCTCTGGGGATTGAAACAAAGGCTTCTTGGTATTTAACATAAGGCCCGAATCTCCCCACATTGACAAGAACTTCTTCTCCTTTATAATCTCCAACTATCTTTGGAAGTTTAAACAAATCTAAAGCTTCTCCCAAGGTGATAGTACCTATATTTTG
Organism: Flavobacteriaceae bacterium; assembly: GCA_004359435.1. Classification (GTDB taxonomy): domain Bacteria; phylum Bacteroidota; class Bacteroidia; order Flavobacteriales; family Weeksellaceae; genus PTET01. Next base: position 651,559 of record PTET01000001.1, on the reverse strand, counting down.
ATGTTTTTGAAGACTTGCAAAAAGAGGTTTAAGTTCGTCTTCTGTTTCACCTATTTGAATCATGGGCCCAAATCGACCAATTCTGGCATAAATATTTTTTCCAGTTTCTGGATGAACCCCAAGAAGTCTTTCACCAGAAGCTCTGTTTGCATTTTGAGAAACAAATTCTACGTTGGTATGAAAGGGTTTATAAAACTCCTCTAGCATTTGGGTCCATCTGTACTTTCCAGAGGCAATTTGATCGAAATCAGACTCTACCTTGGCGGTAAAGCCATAATCCATAAAGGTTTTAAAGTTTTCTGTTAAGAAATCATTCACCACAATACCTACATCGGTTGGGATGAGTTTTCTTTTGTTGGCACCTGTATTTTCGGTAGTGGTATTTTCCTTGATTTCTCCATCCAAAAGACTTAGAATTTGAAGCGTTCTAGGTTCACCCTCAGAATCCCCCATTTCTACATACTGTCTTTTTTGGATGGTGCTGATGGTGGGTGCATAAGTAGAAGGTCTACCAATGCCCAGTTCTTCTAATTGTTTTACCAGAGCCGCCTCAGAATATCTAGCTGGAGCTTTGGTGAACTGCTGGGTAGCGGTAATGGCCGAAGAAAAAACGGTTTCACCAGATTTTACATCAGGCAAAATACCCTCGGCCTGTATTTTTGAACCTTCTTGAATGGCTCGCAAAAAACCATCAAAGACAATAACCTCTCCAGCACTCACAAAAAGATGTTTGTCTTTGTTGTTTTGAATTTTGATTTGTGTCTTTTCAAGGGTTGCATCGCTCATTTGTGAGGAAATGGCTCTTTTCCAAATGAGTTTATACAAACTAGAAAGTCCAGCGTCAGGGACATCGGTTTTAGAAAAATCCGTGGGTCTAATAGCCTCGTGCGCCTCTTGAGCTCCCTGATTTTTGTTTTTAAATTTCCTAACAGCTACATAATTCTCCCCATATTTTTGTCCTATGGTAGAAACTGCAGACGCAATAGCTTCGGCACTTAAATTGACGCTATCGGTTCTCATGTAAGTAATATGTCCTGCCTCGTATAATTTTTGTGCCATTTGCATGGTTCGGGTAACAGAATAACCCAATTTACTTGAAGCCTCTTGCTGCAAAGTTGAAGTTGTAAAAGGCGCAGAAGGAGATCTTTTAGAAGGTTTTTTGACTGTTTCTAGAACTTTATACTGGGCTGATTTTTGATTTTCCAAAAAAGCCAAAGCTTCTTTTTTGTCGCTTAATTTTTCTTCTAGAACTCCAGAGATTAATTCGCCACTTTGGGTAGCAAAATCTGCCACCACTTTAAAACTGCTTTGAGGCTGAAAAGCCAAGATCTCTCTTTCTCTCTCTACAATTAATCTAACGGCCACCGATTGCACTCTACCTGCAGAAAGCCCGGTTCTCACCTTTCTCCATAACACAGGTGAAACCTCAAAACCAACAATGCGATCTAAAATTCTTCTTGCTTGCTGGGCGTCTACCAAATCGGTATCAATCTCTCTTGGGTTTTGAACCGCCTTTTGAATGGCAGTTTTGGTGATTTCGTTAAATACGATGCGTTTGGTGTTTTCTTTTTTAAGGCCGAGTTCATTAAACAAGTGCCAAGCAATGGCTTCTCCTTCTCGGTCCTCGTCGCTTGCCAGCCATACGGTTTGGGCTGTTTTAGCTTTTTTCTTAAGCCTAGATACAACTTCTATCTTTTCGGGAGAAATTTGATATTCGGGCTTAAAATTATTGTCTATGTCTATGCCCATTCCTTTTTTGGGCAAATCTGAAACATGTCCATAACTGGATTCTACCCAAAAGTCATCCCCTAAAAATTTCTGAATGGTTTTGGCCTTGGCAGGGGACTCAACAATAACTAGGTTTTTGGACATCTGGACAAAAATTTGTTTTTGCAAAAATAGAGTTAAAAAAAGTTGGAATCCAAATTTTACAAAAAAAAGGCTATTTTACAGACAGATAGATGGATTATTTTCTGTAAAATCCTTCAAGATGTTTTTTCATATTCCAAAAACAAAAAATCTTTTTAAATGCTTACATTGACAAAAAAAACAAGAGTATAAAATCTGACAATATGACAGAATTGTTATCTTTGCCTAAATTGTTTTTTTATGCAGTCGGTGGAAAAAATCATCAGAGAAGAAGATCAGGGAAAGGCTACAGTTTTACAGTCCAAAAGCCAAAACAGTAAAAAAGTGTTTTTGGAAAGTTATGGTTGTCAAATGAATTTTTCGGACAGCGAAATCGTTGCTTCCATTTTATTAGATCAAGGATACAACACTACAGAAGAACTAACAGAGGCCGACTTAATTCTGCTCAATACTTGTTCCATTCGAGAAAAAGCAGAAGAAACCATCAGAAAAAGACTCAGCCAATTCTCCAAACTCAAAAAGCAAAACAAAAAACTTAAAATTGGGGTTTTGGGCTGTATGGCAGAGAGAATAAAAGAAAAACTACTCGATGTGATGTGTCTCCGGTTAGACTTTCAGGAGATGGAATCACTGCTTTTGTAACCATTACCCGTGGCTGCGACAACATGTGCACTTTCTGCGTGGTTCCTTTTACAAGAGGAAGAGAGCGAAGCAGAAATCCTTATACCATTTTAGAAGAATGTCAAGATCTTTGGGACAAAGGCTATAAAGAAGTTACTCTTTTGGGCCAAAATGTAGACTCTTATCTTTGGTACGGCGGCGGAGCTAAAAAAGACTTCGACAAAGCTTCAGATATTCAGAAACAAACCGCCGTGGGATTTGCAAGTTTACTAGATAGCATAGCCACAAAACTACCCCAAATGCGCATTCGGTTTTTTACTTCTAATCCACAGGATATGTCTATGGAGGTGATTCATACCATGGTAAAACATCCCAACATTTGCAGATACCTACATTTGCCTGTCCAAAGTGGAAGCACCAGTGTTTTAAAGCGAATGAACCGTCAACACACAAGAGAAGAATATTTGAGCCTTATTCAAAACATCAAAACCCTCATCCCAGAGATGGCATTTTCTCAGGATATTATCACTGGATTTTGTGGAGAAACCGAAGAAGAACATCAGGAAACACTTTCTCTTTTAGAGGAAGTTCAGTACGATTATGGCTTTATGTTTGCTTATTCAGACAGACCCGGCACCCCCGCTCACAAAAAATTACAAGACGATGTGCCTGAGGAAACGAAAAAGCGAAGACTCACCGAAATCATCGAAAAACAAAGAGAAATCGGGCTGAAAAGGATGCAAAGCTATGTGGAAAAAACCCATGAGGTTTTGGTTGAAAAAGAATCTAAAAGAGATTCAAACAAATGGGCAGGTAGAAACTCTCAAAACGTGGTCTGTGTTTTTGACAAAACCCCTGGGGTTAAACCTGGAGATTTTGTTATGGTTAAAATTAACGATTGCACCTCTGGAACTCTTCTTGGAGAATATCTTCAAAACGTCTAAAAAATGGATGCACTACAAAATATCAAGCAAAGATTTGGCATCATTGGGAACGATCCTGCACTTAACCGTGCTTTAGAAAAAGCCATTCGGGTTGCCCCCATCCGTGGAAATTTTCATCCCTCCCCTTCGAGAAAGAAAGGCAGACATACATCTTTTGTTTCGAAAATTTGCTGTAGATTTTGCCCAAAAATACAACATGCCGACCCTTCAGCTAGAAGAAGGTGCCATCAAAATGCTAGAAAATTTCCCATGGCCAGGAAACATTAGACAACTGAGAAATTTTGTTGAACATCTATCAGTAGTTGAACCCAAAAGACAGATTGGCCCAGAGATTTTGAAAAATTATTTGCCCGATTCCAATTTTTCTCCCTCTGTCATTAAATCGAGCCGTCAAGATTCCGAATCCTTTTCATCAGAAAGGGAAATCCTCTACAAGGTACTCTTTGATGTAAAACAAGATCTAAACAATCTAAGAAATTTAACCCTAGAGCTTCTAGAAAAGGGAAAAGATTCAAAGGCTACAATCAATCCGCAACTCATTCAAGAAGTCATTCAAAGTGCTTATCCAAGTGAGGCCAAAGATGAAAACAACCTTCCTACAACCCTAACAAAACAAGAAGAAAATACCTCCAAAGCTTTCTTTGAAGAACCCGAATACATCGATTTGCCCAGTGAGATAGAATCTCTTTCCATTCAGCAAAAAGAAGAAGAACTCATCCGCAAAGCCCTAGAAAAACATGCAGGAAAAAGAAAAAATGCAGCCGATGAACTGGGGATTTCTGAGCGTACTTTGTATCGAAAAATCAAACAATTTAACATAGAATCTTAAAATCTCATGTTTTACTCTCCCCTTTTCTCACTTAAAAACACAACCGCACTTTTTCTTGGATTTTGCCTTGCTTTTGTGTCTTGTTATTCTTTTACGGGATCTTCTCTAAGCCCTGAAACCAAAACCATCAAGATTGATTATTTCGATTATACTGCGGCTTTGTACAACGCTACTTTTAGCCAGGAATTCACCGAAGCGCTTCAGGATAGATTTAGACAAAGAACTACACTTAATCTTTCTAACACCACAGCAGACATCGAACTTACTGGAGAAGTGAGCCAATATAGAATAGATTTTGCCACAGTAACGGGAAACAACAACGATTTTTCTGCCAGCCAAAACAGGCTTACCATTGAGGTGAAAGTAAAATACAACAATGCGCTTGAACCTGAAAAAAACTTTTACAAAACCTACACCAAATCTGGAGAATTCGAACAAGGGCAAGCCATTGTAGATGTAGAAAAAACCTTGCATGCACAAATTTCTGAGTTGCTTATAGAAGAAATCTTTAACGACATTGTTGCCCAGTGGTAAGAAACAAAGTAGTGAAAATGAAAAAAGAAGCCAAATTTTTAGATCCAAATTCTCCCTACTATGAGATTTTGAAAAAAATCGAAGAAAAAAATCAAAAAAAGAAAAAAGACAAAAGTCTATTGCAGAAAGAAAAATTTGATAAAATTGATGCTTTTCTAGAAAAAAAACCGAAAATTACACCTCAAAAAGAAGTAGATTTTAAAGCCTCAAACGTTTTGTTAGAGCAGTCTCTAAACAAACAAGCCTACACAGAAACCCTGGCGAAAATTTACCTTGAACAAAATCAAACCCAAAAAGCATTAGAAGCCTACCAGTTTTTAATGTTGAAATTTCCAGAAAAAAGCAGTTACTTTGCAGAAAAGATTCAAACGTTGAAGAAAAAATAAATTATGAGTATAGGTTTCCAAATTTTGATGGTTCTAGCCATTTTCTTATGTGTACTAGTGGTGATTGTGATCTTGTCTCAAGATCCTAAAGGAGGAGGACTTTCTGGTTCTTTTGGAGGAGGTGGAACCCAAATGTTCGGTGCCCAAAAAACCAATGACTTTCTAGACAAAGCTACTTGGTTTTTAGGTGGAAGCATCGTACTTGTGATTGTTTTGGCTAATCTTTTGATGGTTGAACCTACCAACAATGTAGACCTTCCAAAAACCACTACACCTAAAGAAAATGCTACCACAGGCGCGCCTATCAAACCAAGTGAAACAACGCCTGTATCAGCCCCAGTTGCAGGTGAAACTCCAACTCCAAGCGCAGACTTGCCCACTAGCAATGCTACCCCAGGTGTTTCAACTCCAGAAGTTGCTCCAAATGCCCCTGCTGCTCCAGCTACAAATTCAGTACCAGAAGTTCCTTCTAAGCAGCCCTAATTTTCTTATCTTTATAAGATGAGAAAAATTTTAGGAACCTTTTTGCTGTTTTTCAGCTTCACACTTGTTTTTTCCCAAGAAAATCCTTGGAAAATATCCAATTATTCAAAAAAAAGTAAAGCACTTTTTCCAAGCTATCAGCTATCTATGGATGTATTTAAAAAATCCGTAGAAAGAAATCAGGTTCTCATTCCCAAGAGCGATGGATCGTTTGAAAAATACAAACTTTCTCCTTTAGGGGTTCTTCCTTTGGGACTTCAAAAAAAATATCCCAACCTGCGCTCTTATACTGGAGAATCTTCTGGTGGAGAGAAAATCTACCTGAGTGTAACTGGAGAAAAAGTAAGCATTAGTTTTACCGAAGTTTCTTCGGGCAGATATTTAGACTTTGACAAAAGCAAGCAGATTTACCTATTTTCTGATCCTAAAACAAATCCCAACGGAATTTCTTGCCAAACCCACGCTTTAAACACTGGAGCTGAAAAATCTACCAGAAAATCCTCTTTTGGAACGCCAACTTCTACATTTATCAATTATAAGATTGCCATTGCCACCAACGGCGAATATGCCCAATATCATGGCGGAACCCTAGAATCTACCCTTGGAGCCATTCAAGAAACTTTAACCCGTGTAAACAGCATCTACAACAGCCAACTTGCCATCGGTTTTACCCTAATTGAACAAAACGAAAGTTTGATTTTTTTAGATCCTGCTACAGATCCTTTTACCCAAGGTACACTTTTGGCTAGCCAGATGCATACTTTAACTTCCAATTCCTTGCCTTTGGGAAGTTTCGATTTGGCTCACCTTTTTGCCATGGGAGAAGCCGATGGAAATGCTACAAACATTGGCACGGTATGCACCAACAACAAAGCCAAAGCCTATTCTTCTCACCCCAGTCCTCAGGGAGCAAGTTTTGATATAGACTATGTCTGTCACGAAATCGGACACCAAGTGGGAGCCTATCATCCACAGCTGGTTTTTAGTGGATCTAATGCGGTAGCAACAAACTTTGGCGGTGGAAACCAAATTGAACTTGGAAGCGGAACTACCATCATGGCCTATGCTGGAATTACCGCGGCAGATGTACAAACAAATTCGGATCCCTATTTCAATGGATTAAACTTAGAACAGATTAGGGTTTTCACCCAAAATGCCTCCCAAAATGGTTGCGGTGAGACTCAAGTTCTTTCCAACACGGCTCCTACAGTAAGTACTCTTCAAAATTATAACATACCCGTTTATACACCTTTTTACCTCAAAGCAGAAGCCAGCGATTTAGAATCTACCAATTTAAGCTATTCTTGGGAACAGTTAAATCCAGAGGTCGATTTTACCTACTTTGACGCCAACAACCAGAAAACCTCGGGACCTCTCTTTAGAATTTTCCCTCCCACCAATAATCCTGTTAGATATTTCCCTGCCTATGATAAAATTCTCTCAAATTCACTAACCAGCCAATGGGAAAGTTTGGGTTCAAAACCTAGAATTTTCAATTTTGGTGTGGTGGTTAGAGACAACCAAGAGAAGGGACAATACACCCTAAAAACCAATTCGGTAACTACACATGGAACCAAAGCATTTGAAATAGTAAATTTTTCTACATCCTTAGGAAAGTATTCTCCCTTAAGCACCCAAAACGTAATTTGGGAAGTTGGAAGCAGTACTCTTGCTCCTATTTCTACCCAAAAAGTAAATATTTTACTCTCCACCGATGGAGGACAAACTTTTCCTATTACGCTAGCAGAAAACACAGACAACGATGGCAACCAGTCCGTAGTGTTTCCAGAGGTAGAAACCACCAAGGCAAGAATCAAAATTGAAGCAGTAGACAACATTTATTTTACCATCAACAAATATGATTTTTCTATTACAACCGGCAGTAGTTTGGTAGACACCGATGGAGATGGATTAAGCGATGAGCTAGAAAATTCTCTGGGCACCAATCCGCTTTTAAGCGATACGGATGGTGATGGCGTTTCGGATTCCATTGAGGTGGGCTCTAATACCTCTTCTCCACTAGACACAGATAAAGATGGAAAAATTGATGCCCTAGAAAGTTTGCTCTTAGACCAAGACAACGATGGGGTCAACAACCAGCTTGATCCAGATTTCACCCTACCCAATGTTTACCGCTACAAGTTATATCAGATTGATGGAAAACTTGTAAAAACAGGCTCTGTAAACAGTACAAGTAATTTGGAAATTTTGACTGGTTTACCATCTAACCGAGTATTTGTGGTGGTTTATACAGATACCCAGAACCATAGCATTACCAAAAAATACCTGACAGACTAGTAGGAAGTTTTGGCCTAAAAACACTAAGAAATCTGCAAAAATGTCAGCTAACTTAGCTTGGCACGTTTTTCGTAATTTCATAACATAACGAAATAAAAAACTTTATACTATGTCAACATTAAACATCAAACCGCTTGCCGATAGAATTATCGTGGAGCCTGCTGCTGCGGAAACAAAAACGGCCTCTGGAATCATCATCCCAGATTCAGCCAAAGAAAAACCACAACAAGGAAAAGTTGTCGCCGTTGGACCTGGTAGCAAAGACAACCCTGTAACTTTAAAAGTAGGAGACACTGTTTTGTACAGCAAATATGGTGGAACCGATCTCAAATGGGAAAATACCGATTATTTGATCATGAGAGAATCAGATGTTTTGGCTATTCTCTAAACTTTTTTGAATTATCAACCCAATTATTATTACTAAAAACATAAAACATGGCAAAAGATATAAAATTTAACATCGAGTCTAGAGATGCGCTTAAAAGAGGTGTAGATGCTCTGGCCAATGCAGTAAAAGTAACCCTTGGACCCAAAGGAAGAAACGTAGTAATCGAAAGATCTTTTGGTTCACCACTTATCACCAAAGACGGTGTTTCTGTTGCCAAAGAAATCGAGCTAGAAGATCCTATTGAAAACATGGGTGCGCAAATGGTAAAAGGCGTAGCCTCTAATGCCAATGACGAAGCAGGAGATGGAACAACTACAGCTACGGTACTTGCTCAGTCCATCATTCAAGAAGGACTTAAAAACGTGGCTTCGGGTGCTAATCCGTTAGATCTTTTACCAACACAGAGAAAATGACCACAGAATTGGACAATCCTTACATTTTATTGGTAGAGAAAAAAATCTCTTCTATGAAAGATTTGCTACCTGTTTTAGAGCCAGTGGCTCAAAGTGGGAAACCTTTACTGATTATCTGTGAAGAAGTAGAAGGTGAAGCGCTAAGCACACTTGTGGTAAACAAACTTAGAGGAACTCTTAAAATTGCAGCGGTAAAATCACCCGGATTTGGAGACAGAAGAAAAGCCATGCTAGAAGACATCGCTATCTTAACCGGTGGAACAGTTATTTCTGAGGAAACAGGTCTTACCATGGAGCAAGTGACCGTTGAAATGTTAGGAAGAGCCGAAAAAGTATCTATTGATAAAGACAACACCACTATTGTAAATGGAGCTGGAGGTCAAGATGCCATCGCGCAAAGAGTGGCACAAATCAAGGCCAATATAGAAACGACAACCTCAGATTATGACAAAGAAAAACTTCAAGAAAGATTAGCCAAACTTGCAGGTGGTGTTGCTGTTCTTTATGTTGGTGCCGTTTCTGAAATCGAAATGAAAGAGAAAAAAGACCGAGTAGATGATGCCCTTCATGCAACTAGAGCGGCGGTTGAAGAAGGAATTGTAGCCGGTGGAGGTGTTGCGCTAGTTAGAGCACAAGAAGCTCTAAACGATCTAAAAGGTGAAAATCCTGATGAGCAAACCGGAATTGCCATCATTAGACGTGCCATCGAAGAGCCGCTAAGACAAATTATCGCCAATGCAGGTGGTGAAGGTTCTGTGGTGGTTTCTAAAGTGAAAGAAGGAAAAGGAAACTTTGGTTTCAACGCCAAAACAGACCAGTACGTGGACATGCTAAAAGAAGGAATCATCGATCCTACCAAAGTAACCCGTGTGGCTTTAGAAAATGCGGCTTCTGTTGCAGGAATGCTTCTAACCACAGAATGCGTGATTACAGAAATCAAAACAAAAGAACCGGCCATGCCAATGGGCGGAGATCATCACCATGGAATGATGTAAACCCTAAGGTTTCATCCAAAAAAAAACCCTCAAGAGAATTTTTCTTTTGAGGGATTTTTTTTGTTTGGGTTAGAATTTAAAAATATTAGTTTTTTCTGACCATCCAATAATATTCCTCATTTTCTACATTTACTACAAGTTTACTGTCAGTAATTTCTAGAATTTCTACTCCAAAAGAATATTCATCACCCACATCAGTTATATCAACTGTAATTAATTTGTCTTTAATCGTCCAAATACCACCTATAACATCATCTTCACAAATACCGTTCTCTCCTGAATAGAAATTAATGTCTTTATAACTTTTGTCCTGAGAGAACTCTATATAATCTTTCCCACATTCCAAATCTATATTATCATCCCAAAGAATCTGATTGTTAACCTTTTCACCTGTTTTCAAAAACTCCCATTTTCCTACAATAGAAGATGAATAATCAGTTTTTGAAGTAGGCGGGTTGTCGTCTTCACAAGAAATTAATCCAAATAAGGTAAAAACAAACAGAAAAAAAAACTTTGATATGGTTTTCATGGTTATACTTTTATAATTCAATAAGATAAAAGTAAACCAATTTTTGAATTAAAAAAACTTAAAGCAAAAGTTGCTTGGCTTTTTCGATGCCTTTTACCAAAAGATCTATTTCTTCAAAAGTGTTGTAGACACAAAAAGAAGCTCTGGCGGTACCCAAAACACCCAATCGGCTCATGATGGGTTGGGTACAATGGTGGCCTGTTCTAATGGCAATGCCTTGTTTGTCTAAAATCATACCCAAGTCTGAAGGATGAACCCCAGGCAAATTCAGGTTGAAAGAAATAGCACCTGCCGTGTCTAAATCCAATGCATAAACCGTTAGATTCTCAATTTGGATTAATTTTTCTTTGGCATACGCCATGAGTTTCTTTTCGTGGTTCTGGATATTTTCTACCCCTAGGCTATTCATAAAATCTATGGCTGCTCCAAGGGCAATGTTCCCTGCGATGTTGGGAGTTCCGGGTTCAAATTTAAAAGGCAAATCGGCATAGGTTGAGCCTTCAAACCGAACTTCACGTATCATCTCTCCCCCACCCATAAATGGAGGCATTTGTTCTAAAAGTTCCTGTTTTCCATATAAAATTCCAACCCCAGTAGGCCCATACATTTTGTGGGCAGAAAAAACATAAAAATCTACATCTAAACCAGTTACATCAATGGGCAAATGCGGAACAGCCTGTGCCCCATCTATCATTACTTTGGCACCAACACCATGGGCTTTCTGGATAATCTCCTGAATTGGATTGATTACCCCAAGAGCATTGGAAATATGATTGACCGCTACCAGCTTTGTTTGACTACTCAACAGAGATTGAAAGACATCCATGTCTAAAGCTCCCTGATCATCAATCGGAATTACTTTTAAAATCGCCCCAGTTCTCTGGCAGAGCATTTGCCAAGGAACAATGTTAGAATGATGCTCTAGATGAGAAACGATAATTTCATCTCCCTTAGCAATAAAACTCCCAAAACTATGGGCAAGAAGATTGATGCTGTGGCTCGTTCCAGAGGTGAAAATAATTTCCTTTTCGCTTTTGGCTCCAATGAAATCTCTTACTTTTTCTCTAGACTGTTCCATCTTTACGGTAGCCTCTTGGCTCAAAGTATGTATGCCTCGGTGAACATTGGCATTAATTTCCCTATAATAGCTAGCGATACAGTTTATCACCGAATCTGGCTTTTGAGAAGAAGCCGCATTGTCTAAATACACCAGAGGATAACCATTTATCTTTTGGTGTAAAAGCGGAAACTGGGCTCTAATTTCTTCTAGATTCATAGGAATTAAAATTCTAAATCAAGGGAAGCGTGAAGTTTTTCTGAGAGGATTTGATGGATCTTTTCTTTGAAAGAAGATACTTTTATCTCTTCCAAAATCTGAGAACAAAAAGCAAGCATCAAAAGTCCTTTGGCTTCATTTTTAGGAAGACCTCTGGATTGAAGATAAAAAAGTGCATCTTCATCCATCTGACCAATGGTACAGCCATGGGAACATTTTACATCGTCGGCAAAAATTTCAAGCTGAGGCTTGGTGTTTATCGAAGCAGAATCTGAAAGCAAAACATTGTCATTTTGCTGAAAAGCGTTGATTCTTTGGGCAGAAGAATCTACCAAAACTTTCCCATTAAAAATACCTTTGGAAGTTCCATCAAAAATACCTTTGTAATTTTCGTGGCTTTGACAATCTTCAGCTTTGTGATGAACAAGGGTATGATGATCTACACACTGGGCATCAGTGAGCAGACTAAGTCCATTTAAAAACGAATGGCAACCGGTTTGATTTTGATAAAAATGCAAATTGTTTCGGGTTACTTTTCCACCAAAGCTAAAGGTAAAAACCTTAGCGATTGAATCTTTCTGTTGACCGATAAAACAGCTATCTACAAGCATAGAACTTTGAGAATCGTTCTGCAATTTCAAAATTTCTACTTGGGCATTCTGTCCTAGATAAACCTCTGTCACCGCATTTGTGAAATTTCCAGAATCGTTTAAACTAAGATGGGTTTCTTGCAAAGAAACAGAAGATGATTCTTCTAAAACAACCAAATTTCTAACCGAACTATACACTGCCGAGGCAGTTTTTTGAGCAAAGACAACTTCAAGAGGCTCTTGTAGCACAACATTTTTGGGGACATACAAAAAATATCCTTTGGTAAAAGTAGCTAGATTGGCAAAACTCAAAGACATGTCTTCTTGGGCAATATTTCCCAAATACTTTTCGATTATGCTTTGGTATTGTGTATCTTCTAAAGCTTTAGAAATTGGTATAAAAACTACTCCTTTTTCCTGAAGCGAGGCATTTTCTAAATCAGGGGTTTCTCCTTTAAAAATCAGTTTATTTTGACTCTGAATCTCCCCTATTTTTTGAGAAATTTCTTCTGTTGTAAGAGGAAGATTCTCCGAGTTTGTTACCTCTGAGAAATTGTGCTTGACAAAAGAAGGCAGATGAAGATATTTCCACTCTTCGTCTTTCTTGGTGGGAAGTCCTAATTCCAAAAACTTTTCGATACCCTGCTTTCGCTTTTTATCTAAACTCTCTGGAAAACCAAGTTTTGAAACCTCTGCAAACTGCCTATGTATGGTTTGTTCTAAAGTCATCATTTTAAGGCCGAAATTTCATCTTTAATCCAATCATAGCCTTTTTCTTCTAGCTCCAAGGCCAAAGATTTGTCTCCAGATTTGACGATTTTCCCATCGTATAAAACATGAACAAAATCGGGAACAATATAATCTAAAAGTCTCTGATAGTGGGTAATTACAAGAGTTGCGTTTTGCTTAGATTTAAGCTTATTTACTCCATTTGCCACAATTCTTAACGCATCAATGTCTAATCCAGAATCGGTTTCATCCAAGATGGCTAATTTAGGCTCTAGCATAGCCATCTGAAAAATTTCGTTTCGCTTTTTTTCTCCACCCGAAAAACCTTCGTTGAGAGATCTAGAAAGAAAACTCTTGTCCATTTCTAAAAGCGCTGCTTTTTCTTTGATTTTTTCAAGTAGTTCCTTGGCTGGCATAGGCTCTAAACCTTGGGCTTTTCTAGATTCGTTTACCGCCATTTTGATAAAATTCATCACGCTGATTCCCGGAATCTCTATGGGGTACTGAAAGGAGAGAAAAATTCCTTTGTGAGATCTTTCTTCTGGTGCCAAATCTAAAATATCTTGATTTTCAAAAAGCAATTCACCCCCGGTTACCTGATAGTCTTCTCTTCCTGCAATGATGTTAGAAAGGGTACTTTTTCCAGCACCATTAGGTCCCATAATGGCATGTACTTCACCAGGGTTTATCTGTAAATTAAGTCCTTTTACAATTTGTTTTTCGCCTATTTGGGCGGTTAAATTTTTTATTGATAGCATTTTCTTTGTTTATTATCCTACACTTCCTTCCAAACTAATTTCCAATAATTTTTGTGCTTCAACCGCAAATTCCATAGGCAATTTGTTGAGCACTTCTTTGCTAAATCCATTGACGATAAGCGCAATGGCTTTTTCTGTATCTATTCCTCTTTGGTTGCAATAGAAAATTTGATCTTCTCCAATTTTAGAGGTTGTAGCTTCGTGTTCTAGTTTTGCAGTGGGATTTGTAGCCTCTATATAGGGAAAAGTATGTGCCCCGCACTGGTTTCCCATCAATAGAGAATCGCACTGAGAAAAGTTTCTGGCTCCTTTAGCATTGGGTCCAATTTTGACCAATCCTCGGTAGGAATTTTGAGATTTTCCCGCCGAAATTCCTTTAGAGATAATGGTGCTTTTGGTATGAGCGCCAAGGTGAATCATTTTGGTTCCTGTATCTGCCTGTTGGTGATGATTGGTTACGGCAATGGTGAAGGATATTTCCAAGTTACTGCAGAGCCTGTTTCAACTTGAGTCCAAGAAATTTTGGCCCGATCTAAACAAAGTCCTCTTTTGGTTACAAAATTATATACCCCACCTTTTCCGTCTTTGTCTCCAGGATACCAGTTTTGAACGGTGGAATATTTAATCTCAGCATCATCGAGTGCGATGAGTTCTACCACCGCAGCATGAAGCTGGTTTTCGTCTCTTGAAGGAGCGGTACATCCTTCCAGATAACTCACATAAGAACCCTGGTCAGCAATTACCAGAGTTCTTTCAAACTGACCTGTTCCTGCTTGGTTGATTCTAAAATAGGTAGAAAGTTCCATGGGGCATCTTACCCCTTTGGGAATATAACAGAAAGATCCGTCCGAAAACACAGCCGAATTAAGCGCCGAATAAAAATTGTCTGCTCTTGGCACTACCGATCCAATGTATTTTTTTACGAGTTCTGGATGCTCTTGTATAGCTTCAGAAATTGAACAAAAAATAATCCCTTTTTCCTTTAAAGTTTCTTGATAGGTCGTTTTCACCGAAACAGAGTCGATTACCACGTCCATCGCAACGCCCGAAAGTCTTTTTTGCTCATCTAGTGAAATTCCCAGTTTCTCAAAAGTTTTGAGAAGCTCAGGATCTACCTGATCTAAACTTTCTAACTCTGGTTTGGCTTTGGGTTTAGCAAAATAAGTGATGTCATAAAATTTGGGTTTTTCGTACCCCACATTGGCCCAAGAAGGTTCTTCCATTTTGGTCCAAAGATCAAAAGCCTCTAATCTCCACTGGGTCATCCAGTCTGGTTCGTTTTTTTTCTTAGAAATTAAGGCAACAATTTCTCTGCTTAAGCCCACAGGAAAATCTTCGTACTCAATGTCGGTGGTAAAACCGTGCTGATACTCCTTGGTTTCTAATTCTTTCTTTAAATCTTCTTCTGTATAGGCCATGATAACTTCCTTTTGTGTTTTTATAGAGAAAAACTCTCCCCACAACCGCAGGTACGGTTGGCATTCGGGTTGTTAAAGACAAATCCTTTTCCGTTGAGTCCACCCGAATACTCTAAGGTTGTGCCCACCAAATACAAAAAGGACTTTTTGTCTACCAAAATCCTTACCCCGTTGTCCTGAAACTCTTGGTCTTCTTCTTTTTTCTGATTGTCAAAGGTTAATTTGTAGGAAAGTCCCGAACATCCTCCGCTTTCTACTCCCACCCTAACATAATGACTTTCTGTAGTTTGCCCCTCTTCTTTCATCAGAGAAACCACTTTTTCTCTTGCTTGGTCCGATACTTTTATCATAGATTTGCTTGTGGTGTTTATCTAGAACAAATAAAGAAAAAATAATCAATACAATCTAGGGGCAAAGATAAAAATAATTGATAGATACAATTTATGGATTGATAGTGGAATTTCTCCCTTTTAATTTCTAAAGAATATCTATAAAAGAAAAAGACTGCAAAAGCAGTCTTTTTCTAATCAATTTTTTTCTCTGAATTTTATTCAGAAGGATAATCACATTCTGGTTTGATACATCCCCAAGTAGTTCCATCGTAGAGTTTGATACAGTTGTCTGAGGTATCATAGATAATCATTCCCTCCTTAGCATTGGTTCCAATGGCCGCAGGCGTTGTATGGGTAATGATAAATCCTTTGTCTTTAGACTCCAGAACCAACTGACCGTTCTTCACTTCTTCTGGCCAAATAGATGGGTTGATCTCATCTTGCTTGGTTCTGTCTAGGGTTGAAATTCCAACATGGGAATCTACTCCTTCTTCTGAATGATCTCCTTTTTTGTAGCAAACTGTACATCCAGATTTCACCGCTCCATTTTGAGAATCACCAATTGCTTGTCCTGTGGTTGCAACCGTTGGAACTCCAAGAGTGGTGGTGGTTGTGCCCACAGTATTTCCAAGGTTGGAAACCACTGGACTGGTAGAAGTTCCGTTGTAGCCTAGTCCCGCATCATTGTTGTTTCCTCCATCCATGCTTGAGGTTACAAGTGCAGACGTTGGAATGTTTGCCGCTCCTTCCATCGCATCAGGACAGCTGTCTCCGTCTGTGTCTAGGTCTAAGTGGTTGACAATTCCATCTTTGTCTGTATCCGATTGGCAAGCTTCTACAACTTGTTGAATTGGCAAACGAAAATCATCATTTTGCAGAACAAAAGTTTCTCTTACAGTATTAATTGCTACAGGTAAATACACTGTAATCGTTGCAAAAGTTGGATTACTTGGGATGACAGGATCCAAATAACTGTTCCCTTGTGAAGACGGCATAGAATTGACGAAGGTCGCTCCATTGAAAGCGGTTATCAGTGCATCTCCTCCATATTCGGTTGCGTTATCTTGATTGGTGCCACCACCAGATGGAGTTGAAATAGTCAAGTAGTCCACTCCATTTACATTCAAAGTCATGGTAGATTTGTCTGATGAAGATGCTGTATTATTCCAGTTGATATTAAAACGGAAAACATTAGATCCAGCAGAAGTTTTTCCTGCTGTACAACTGAGGGTAGCGTTAGCAACCTGTGTAACGTTGTTAAGCTGTCTATTTCCATTTAATGTATTCAAAGTAATATCTACTAGACCCTCTGTTGTATCCAAAATTCCATCGTTGTCGTCATCCAAATCATCTACATCAGAATATCCATCTCCATCTGTGTCTTTACACAAACTCAAATTGCTCTTTGTAGCATATGTATTGTAGGTAGACAGATATTTGGTAATTCCGTTTTCTGATGTCTCAACATAGTTTGCCAATCCATTGCTTCCAAAAGATTGTGAAACGTCTATTTGCGCATCTGCAATACCTGAATCAATTCCAAAATCTGTTCCAGTTGCAGAAGTTGAACCAGAAGTAGCATAAACCAAATTGCTTCCAGCAAATTTTTTCACCCCTGCTTCAATCAAATCTGAACATTTGTCACCATCGGAGTCTAGGTCTAGACGGTTGGGTTTTCCATCTGTATCGGTATCCAGCTCTGTACATACTTTTTCTTTGAAGAAAAATTCAGTTGCCCAACCTCCACCGCTGGCGGCAGTACTTCCACCGTAATATCTATAATATTTGTATGCAGTGGTATTGTTAGCAAAATTGGCAATATTGGAATTTGCTTGGCTGGATTGTCCACTTTGGTTGTTCTGATAGGTCAAAGTTTTCTCCATCAGAATCCAAGTCTAAACGGTTGGGTTTTCCATCGCCGTCGGTGTCTATGTCAACAAAAGTCTCAGGATTTGGGACTTCGTTGGTTGTAGGACATCTAAATCCATAAGCAGGTGCATAATCCGCATTGCCATTAAAATTGGCCCAATATTCTCTAATGTAGTACGTAGTATAAGGTGACATCACCAAATCTGTCATAGGAATTGTCGCCGCCCAACTCGATACACTCACAGAATTATCATACAAAGTTGTACTTGTTGAGAAATTTGGATCTGTTGAAACATCTACTCTAACTCTTCCGTTGGCAGGTGTTGTATAGAAACTAATCCAATCAAATACTACATAACTTGATGCTGTGGTAAACTGAACTTGATAATAAGTTCCTTGCGCAACGGCCTGAGCAGTAGTAGTTGGTGTTCCAGTAACACCAGAACCCGAATAAGGAGCTGTCATTCCAGATACAGTTGGTGTGTTTGAAATGAAAGAAAAATAGTTTGAACTCCAACTAGGTAGATATGCATTTGCCAAGCAGTTGGGGCAAGTGGCTCCATTATCATTGTCATAAAAAATCAGACCATTTGTTGCATTGTTTACAGGAATGTTGCACGTAACATCAATAGCTTTGGTTTCTTGTGTATCCAAAACCCCATCATTGTCATCGTCAATATCATCCAAATCTACAATTCCATCTCCATCAGAGTCCAAACAAGCATTTACAGTATCAGAAAGTGCTCTACTGCTGTAGGTAGATGTATAGGCAATTGTTCCGTTATCGGCAGCAGTTTCCAATCCATTGGCAAGTCCGTTGGTTCCGAAAGTTTCTGTACTTGCAATTTGGGCATCTGCAATACCAGAGTCAATTCCTAAGTCGATACCAGATGCAGTGGTATTGTCTGAATCTACATAAGTTAAATTTGTTGTAGCAAATTTCTTCACTCCCGCTTCAACCAAGTCTGGACAACCGTCACCGTCTGAATCCAAATCCAAATTGTTGGTTTTTCCATCTCCGTCTGTATCTATTGTACAGGTTGATTTAGGATTGGCCGATGCTTGGTAGTTGTTTAGGGTGATTGTAGTCTCGTTGATTCTAGCGTNATTGCAGCGGTATACTCTACCACAACTTTACCAGAGATAACCGTTGAACCCGAACTCGCTTGTGTGAAGGTTGCTAAATCTCCATCGGTAGCATTGGTATAATTATAGGTCGGCGTGTTCCATGTTACCTCCGAAGCAGTAATAGAAATCTCCAAAGCTTCTTCCTCACTAAAATAACAGCTTGGCGCTTCAACAGAATCCAAAACTCCATCGTTGTCGTCGTCTAAGTCAACCAAATCGACAACTCCATCTCCATCAGAATCCAAACAATCACTAAGGGTTTTGTTTTGGCTGTTCCCCAGACTTTGTCCAACTCCAGCAGCCGTTGGAACTCCATTGGTAGTTGGGGTATTTCCTACTGTATTTCCTAGATTTAGGGCAATGGGCGTAGTAGAAGCACCATTGTATCCAGCTCCAGAATTTCCACCTGAAAGTGAAGAAGATGACAAATCTCCCAAAACAAAACCTGCTCCTCCTTCAATGGCATCGGCACATCCATCTCCATCTGAATCTAAGTCTAGTGTATTTTTGATTCCATCCCCATCGATATCACAATTGGTTAAAGTGTTTTGGGTGATTTTGGAAATGGTAATCCCATCAAAAGCCAGCCCCTTCATCCCAGAACCTGCGATTCTAAAACCAATGGGTCCTGTGGTTTGATTTGCTACAAAAGTAACACTCTCAGAATACCATTGATTTTGGTTAAAAGGGACAGCAACCCCATTGTTTCCGTCGATATAGGTAAGATCTGGCAATATGAGTTGAGGATAAGCAGCTTGTCTCTCTGAAGCTTGCCTACCTGGGTTTGCCCAAAAATATTCTACCTTGTAAGTGGCACCCACTTCAAAACTCAAGTTAGAGACACCGAAAGCCTCTGATCCAGAAGAATTGGTGGCAATTCCAACAAAATTCCCTCCTTGTGGGCTCAAAGTTTGCATAGGATACCAACCTCCAATACCATCTGTTCCATTGATAATCTCAAAAGAAGCTGTGATGCTTGGAGGGTTTATATCTGTCCAAACGGTATTACACGGAGAAGTAGGTAAAGGATTTAAATTTCCCCAAGTGGTTTCAGTATATTCATCAAAACTACCACAAGCCATTTTATTGCTGGTAGGACATTCTACTGTGTCCAAAATTCCATCGTTGTCATCGTCTAAGTCATCGAGATCCAAAAACCCATCACCATCACTGTCATTACACCCGTTGGCGGTATCCAAAAGTGCTCTTTCGCTGTAGGTAGATGTATAAGCGATGATTCCACTTTCAGCAGCTGTTTCCACTACATTGGCAAGTCCATTGCTACCGAACACAGAAGCAGCTCCAGCAATTTGGGCATCCGCAATACCAGAGTCAATTCCAAAATTGGTAGCACTTGCAGAGGTAGAACCCGATGTGGCATAGGTTAAATTGGTAGTAGCAAATTTTTTCACCCCTGCTTCTACCAAATCTGGACAGTCGTCTCCATCAGAATCCAAGTCTAAACGGTTGGGTTTTCCATCGCCGTCGGTGTCTATGTCTGGCTTCTACCAAATCTGGACAGTTGTCACCATCGGAGTCTAAATCCAAATTGTTGGGTTTTCCATCCCCGTCTGTATCTACTGTACAAGTAGACTTAGAATAGGCACTGGGTATATAGTTTGAAGCAGTAGTCAAACTTACTTCACGCAATACACCTGCTGTAATGTTCACACCCGAAGTACCAGATTCAAACAACCTGTATTTGCTATATATGGTAGAATTGGAAAAAGCAAAAGTTTGTAGGTTAGAGGCAGTAGCAGGAGCTGCTGTATAGGTAGCCAAATCTACCCATGCAGAACCATTCCAACCTTGGGCTTTCAAAGTAGCTGTAGCACTTATTGTTCCAAAGATACTGGTTGTTGCCGCATTGGTCTGCAAATTTATAGAAGTAGCCGCAATGGGGTAGATTGGTGTAATTTCAAATACCGTTTTGCTTAAAGCATTCACAGCTGTTGTCGCTGTAAAAGCAAAAGTGGATGTGTTGGTATTGTCAAACAAATTGGCAATGGTACTTGTAGTTGGTATTTCACTGGTTACTCTACTTGGAACCCCCATTTCTGTTGCTGTATAATAACAGCTTGGTGCTTCTTCTGCATCCAAAATTCCATCGTTGTCGTCATCTATGTCCGCCAAATTGCTGATGGCATCTCCATCGTTATCTGTGCAGAAATTCATATTTGACTTTATCGCATATTGTGGGTAAGTGGAGAGATAATTCCCGATAGGTTGCCCTGGAGGTCCAACTGGGTTTAATTCATATATATCCAAGTACCCATTGTCATTGCTGTCTGGTCCTGATGGAATCGTGGTGACATAGTTAGATGAAAGGTTACTCTTTGCACCAGATTCAACGGCATCGCTACATCCATCTCCATCAGAATCCAAATTGAAAAGGTTGGGATTGGTACTTGGATTGGTATTGGTACAAATATTTAAAGGGTTTGGGCTAAAATAAAAATTAACCCTTTCATTGGTTGTTGTTCCATCTTCTTTGCTGATCGTAAAACTTGTTGCTGGTGCTCTGGAAACATATCTAAATTGTCCATAGGAAGAGGTGTAACTGGCGGCAGAAGTGTTGGATGTGGTATAGGTGAGATTGTTTTGCAAATACGCCACAGGCGATGGAGCGAGATTGTCCGGAAAATAAGGCGTTCCATCATTTGCGATAAGAATCTTTTTTTCATTTGGGCTCAAAGTATTGTCGGTAAATGCAACGGTTACATACACCGGAACCGTTCCTGAAATGGTATATGTGGTTAGTTGTCCACCTTTGACAAATGAAATTCCTGCACCATTGGTATATGCATTGGTAACAGAAACAATTACACTTCCTGTAGGTAGACCCATTTTGGAGCTGATGTCCACATTGGTGGCAGTTTGTGCAGAACCATTTCCCAAGCCCAACCAGCCGTTCTGAAATTCGAAATTGTCTCCCAACGGACATTCTTCTTTGTCCAAAACCCCATCGTTGTCATCGTCTGGATCTCTGTCGTTTCTATTGCCATCCCCGTCAAAATCATCAGCAAAACCCATTCCTCCGATGGAACCCAGTGGCAAACATCCATTTGAAATGGTAGCATTGGCACCGTCCCCTCTTGGAATACCCCCATTTGCAAGGGTTGGAACTCCATTTGCATCTACAGTACCAGAAATACTTGTGTTTCTTTTCAAATTTGCTGTAGTGATTCCTGCTCCAGTCTCAATGGCATCTGGACATCCGTCACCATCAGAATCCAAATCGAAACTGTCTGTCATGCTATCCCCATCAGTATCTGCAGATCCTTCTACAGAATCCAAAACTCCATCGTTGTCGTCATCCAAATCGACATTGTTGAGTTTTGCATCCCCATCGAAATCATCTGTGGGATTGTATTGCAAATTGAATCCGTACTTTTCAAACTCATCAAAAGTTTTTCCCGAACCCACCTCCAGCTTCCAATCTCCATCTTTTCCTGTGATGTTGGTAGAGGCAGAAATTTTTACCCCCAAATTCTTTTCCAAGAAAGAAACAGCCTCTAAGCCTTTTTTGCCTTTGGCAAACTCACATCCAAAAATATTGATGAATTGGGTTTCTTTGGAAATTTGGGTTTGAAGAAAAGACAAAATCTCCTCTTTTTCTAACCACTGTCCTTGTACAATCAAACTCCCTGGTTTGGCATGGGAGAAGATAGAATAGGTGTTTTTGTCTTGAGTGTGTTTTTGCAACAAAAGCTCCGAACCTTCAACAGAAGGATCAAAATACGCTTGGTTTGATTTTCCAAAAACCACCAAAGTGTTTAGCAAAAGAAAAAAGAAAAATTTCAACTTAAATTTCATGCGATAGGTTCTAAATAAAATATTGGCTTATATATTAACTCGATATAAAATCCGGGGGAAAATTACAAAAAAAAGAAGGTGTGAAAATCACAAATTAGACTTAAGAATATCCCACATTAAACAAAAAAAACTCAACGTTAAGTTAAGTTTTTTTTAGCATTTTTAGAATGTTTTGGTGTAGAAATTAAAGAAATTCTTACACTTTAAGAATCTTTATAAACTTAAACCCTTGGAGTGCAAAGTTTTAATTTTATAATTATAGCTTATCTTTGGCTCATTTGCTCAGCCAATTGAACGGCTTTTAGCGCATCTACCACCCCTCCACTTTTAGAAAGTCCTTGAAAATCGGCATCGCCTTTGTTCACAGACTCTAGTAAAATTTGTTTT
Organism: Flavobacteriaceae bacterium; assembly: GCA_004359435.1. GTDB lineage: Bacteria > Bacteroidota > Bacteroidia > Flavobacteriales > Weeksellaceae > PTET01. Next base: position 628,967 of record PTET01000001.1, on the reverse strand, counting down.
ACCTGAGCGGCAGTTAAATTTGGAAAATGACTCCAAACAAGGGCAGCTACACCCGCCACAACCGGAGAAGCCATAGAAGTACCTTGCAAGAGTTTATACTGATCATCTGGGATACAAGAGTATATCTCTAGCCCAGGAGCAAAGACATCTACCTGAACTTTTCCAAAATTAGAAAAACTGGCTTTGAGCTCACTATTGTTTCTGGTTGAAGCCCCCACAGTTATCCAGTTGGGTGAAATTTCTTGTAAACCTTTGTAATTGGTGGGGAAGTTAGGTTCTACATCGATGTCTTCATCAGAATTTCCAGCGGCATGCACCAAGAGAACATCCTTTTCTGTGGCATACAAAATGGCATCAGTAACCACACTTTGGTACGGAGAATACCCTTTACCAAAACTCATGTTGATGATTTTCGCACCGTTGTCCACGGCGTATCTTATGGCATTGGCCACGTCTTTGTCTCTTTCGTCTCCATCTGGAACGGCGCGGATGCTCATGATTTTGACATGGTTTCCAGCAATCCCATCCATACCAATCCCGTTAGATCTAACGGCCGAAATAATCCCTCCCACATGGGTTCCGTGAAGCGCATCTGGACCTTCTACATCGTTATTTCCATAAAATTTTTCGGATTGATCTTGGTAGTTATCTCCAACGATGCTTCTTGGATCAAAGTCTGGGCTATAGTGTTTGTTATACTCTGTATTGTAATACTCTGGAGTTCCTAAAATCTCATCTTTTAATTCTTCGTAAGTCATTTGTTTTAACTCAGCAGCGGCAGGACTATTCGAAAGTTGCTCCATCCAATTTTTAAACGCTTGCCCCTCAAGGGTAGTTGGATTAAACGAAGCCAAATTCTCTTTGGTCATTTTTTTTCCTTTAAAGTGAGAATCGGCACCTTCAAAGGCGGCTTTCATTTGCTCAAACTGTCCGCCTGCAAATTTTTCGTATCCCTTTTTGGCCTCTTCGTACTTTTTCAAATATTTGGGTTTTAGCTCCAAGTATTCTTTAAACTGATCAGGATATTTTTCGATATTTTTTTGGTTTGTGTATTTGTTTGATCCCTCGAACATAGCTTTGTATTTCACATACAAACGGGTAATTTCGAAGGTATCTTCTTTCACATTTTCTCCATTGGGATTTCCAATAAAATTCCAACCGTACACATCATCGACATAACCGTTTTTGTCATCGTCTAGATTATTTCCAGCAACCTCTTTGGGATTTACCCACATGTTGGCTTTTAGATCCTGATGCTCGGCATCTACTCCAGAGTCAATTACCCCAACCACAAGCGGTTTGGGTGTAATATTTTTTGAAGCCAAATAGGCTCTGGCAGCATCATCTGCCACCCCATAAATTCCTTCTGTTGCCAAATTGCTGTGAAACCACTGATTTACACTAATGGCATCTTTATTCTGGGCTGGATTCTGACTGTTATCACTAGGATCTACCTGCGGTTTTACCGCCGTACAAGAGACCAAATAGGCCGATAAAATGAGTAAGAGTACTTTTTTCATAACTGTAGTTCTGATGTTTTTTTTAAATATAAAATGCTTTCTGGACCCAAATTAAAAAGCAAATCCAAAGCACTCAAGTTCGCAATAAATTCGAACTTATCAAAAAAGACTTGAAAATACTTTGGAAAATTATTTTCTCTGGCCGATTTTACCTCTAGCCAATTTGGATTTAACTGAGTTTGTTTTAATACCTCTGGTGATAAAAAAATACTATCCATCTCAAGAGATTTCCAAAGCCACCGATGCAATTCTAAATTCAGCTGATGTAATTTTTTAGGCTTGGTGTCTAGAATCGCAAAGAGTTCGTCTTTGTAATGTTCAAAAAAGGCAGAAGATCTGTAAGCCGAATTGAGCGATTTTTGATGCCCCAAAACCCAAGGTTCGGCGTAAGAAATTTCAACCTCAGCCATGGTTTTAAAACCATTGTGCAAAACAGGAACAATCAAATTTTGAATTCCACCACTGGACAATATTTCGCAGCGATTGTGGAAAGTTTTCTTTTTGAAATTTTCTATTAGATTAAACTTAGGCTCATCTTTCCCAAGCAAATAAACATAATAGCCAATAGGAGGTAAATACAGCAAAGGAAGGCTTACGTTCACCTATTTTTTCTTGAAGAAATCCCAGCCAAAAAACCAGACCAAAAACAGAACTCCTATCCACAAATAAGAGGTTTTGTTGGGTTCTCCATTGTTGGGCACGGTAAAAAATCTCTCCCAGTTGGCTTTCCATTTACTGGGTGCATTGGCCTTTCCATCAGAGAACATATTAAACCAACTCATCCAAATAAATACGGGTTTTCCAAGAATGTGGTTTTCCCCTACAAAGCCAAAGAAACGTCCATCCAAAGACATGTCTCTGTTGTCTCCCATCATATAATAATAATCTTGGCTTAGGGTATAAGGCCCTGATTTTCCATCTATGGTGTAGCCATTTGCGGTTTTAACTACGGTTTTCCCTTCGCTTCTTTCAAGTAAGTCTTTGTAGAGATAATAATTCTCTTTGCTTGGGATAATTACATCTCCCTTTTTTGGGATTTGAAGAGGGCCTAAATTAAAAGAAGTATACCCTTTGTCAAGAGGCATCACAGAATTTTCTTCGTTGATGCTTCCATCTTCATTGTAGGCTACACCTGTGGCAAGCTTTGGGTCTGGTCTACTTTTTATTATCTTTTGTACCGAAGGATATTTAGAAAGAACCGTAGCCTGTTCTTCGGTTAAACCTTCAAACAAATAAACAGGCTGATCTCCTAGCGCACCGTACTTTACATCATCTGCACTTAGATACTTTAATTCTTCCAATAACATTTCAACATTTAAAGGCTGACCACCGGTATACACCTCATAATTAAACTGTCTTTGGGCATCCCCAGGCAAAACTTCTTCTTTGCCATCTGTAAACACGATTCCATCTTTTATCTCAACGGTTTCACCAGGAAGTCCTACACAGCGTTTTACATATGGGGTTTTTCTGTCTAAAGCCAAATTTTCTGGATCCATGGGGTAGTTGAACACCACAATGTCATTTTTTTTGACCTTTTCAAAACTTGGAAATCGAAAATAAGGAAGCCTAATTTTATCTACATAAGACCTTTTCCCAAAAAAGCTGCTCTGGGTAAAAGGAATCCCAACGGGAGTAACCGGTACACGGCTTCCATAATTGAGTTTACTCACAAAAAGAAAATCACCCACCAGTAGGGTTTTCTCCATAGATGAAGTTGGAATGGTATATGGCTGAATAACAAAAGTATGTACAATAGTGGCCAGAATTATCGCATACAAAAGAGAGGCAATAAGGTTCTCAACCCTTTCTTCAGGCCCAGTGTAGGCAGGTTTTTCGATGTAATTTAAATAATACAAATAAAAACCAAGGGTGAAAATGCATAGCAGCGCATGAATGAGGTCTCTTTTGCCAAAACTTCTAGCGGTTTCAACCCACAAAATGGCAAACATAAGGGGTGCCACAATGGGAATAAAAAGAATCAACATCCATTTTTTAGAACGTTTGATAATGTCCAAAAGTACCCAAACATTGTAAAGAGGAATGGCTGCTTCCCAAGCCTTTCTACCGGCAAGTATATACAATTTCCAAGTTCCCAAAAAATGTATGAGGTTGATCACTAAAAATGCGATAAGCCACGAGTTCCAGTTAGGTGAGATAATGTAATCCATTTTGTAGATTTATTTTTTGATAATTTAATTTTTTTTACTGAATTCCCAGTACATCCTTCATCTGGAAAATTCCTTTTTTGTCGTGGATAAACTCCGCTGCCACAACTGCCCCAAGGGCAAACCCTTCACGGCTATGGGCAGTGTGTTTGATTTCTATGTCATCCACCTCAGAGGTATATCTCACCGTATGGGTTCCGGGCACATCTGGAATTCTAAAGGCCTGAATGGGCAAATTTTCTTTTCCTGATGTTCTATACTTCATATTGTCTTCGCTTAATTCCCAAGCGTTATAAGAAGTGTTTTCAATCACGCCTTCTGCCAGAGTGATGGCCGTTCCAGAGGGTGCATCGAGCTTTAAAGTATGGTGAATTTCTTCCAACTCGGTTTTGTAAGAAGGAAATCTTCCCATGGTTTTGGCCAAAATTTCGTTGAGCTGAAAAAACAAATTCACCCCTAGACTAAAATTGGAGGCATACAAAAATGAACCGTTTTTCTCAAACTTGGCTTTTACTTCCTGGTAATTCTCCAGCCATCCTGTGGTTCCACACACTGTTGGAATCTGGTGTTTGGCCAAAAAATCTAGATTTTTAAGCACAGCCGAAGGAACCGTAAATTCTATGGCAACATCTACCCCTTTTGTATTTTCTGGAGTCATTTCTTCTCCTTGGTCAATAATCAAGGCTATGGTATGTCCTCTTTCAAGAGCAATTCTTTCAATGGTTTTTCCCATTCTACCATATCCAATCAGTGCAATATTCATATCAAAAATTATAATTAAAACTTAGTCCAAAGGCTCCAAAGGAATCAAAACTAGGATAAACACTAAAATCCTTATCTCTTTCTAAATCAAAAAGATTAGCCCCAACATAGGCGTCTACAATGTTCAAAACATAAACCAAGCTGGTTATGGCAATGCCGTAATCCCTGGTTCTTTGCTGATTGTCCCTCACTTTTGCCCAAGTTTCTTTAGATAAGTTAAGGTTAGAATACTCATGTTCTCTACCTTCCACCGAAGCCTGAAAAACCTCTTTGTATTTGTTAAGTTCTTGGTTTTGGTAAAACGTATACCCTAGACCTCCCAAAAAAAGACCCAAAGTAATGGGCGCTTTTACATATTTTTCGTTGTAAGCCTGCCCTGCCCCTGGAAGCACAGCAGAATAAACCATCGCTCGAAGTGGATCTTTTACCCTTGTAGAATCGGTGGAGAAAAAATCTTTCTTAGGCTCAAGAACAAAAAACTTACTTTTTTTTGTCTGAATCTCCCCATTTTGAGAAATGGAATCCAAAGGAACTTCCTTTTTGTTTTGAGCAGAAACAAGACCCGTTAAACAAAATAAAAAAAGTAGCCTTAGAATCACCCTAGTAGATTTTTGATTCGATTAAACTGTTCTAAAGAATCAAAATCAAAGATAATTTTTCCTTTTCCTTGGCTGGTCCATTTGATGTCTACCTTGGTTTGATATTTGTCTTCTAGAAAATTTTGCGTGTTTTTAACTTCAAGGGGTTTTGGCTGTTTTTCACTGACAACAGTTTGAATATTCTTTTCTTTTCTTTGTTGCAAAATCGCCTCAATTTGCCTTACAGAAAGACCCTGAGAGATAATCTGATCACACAAAGACATCTGCTGTTTGGCGTCTTCTACCGCGGTGAGAGCTCTACCGTGTCCCATAGAAATTTCACCCGATCGAATGGCGTTTTGCACGCTGGGTTCTAACTTTAACAGCCTTAAATAATTGGTAATGGTACTTCTTTTCTTTCCTACTCTCCGGCTGAGTTCTTCTTGGGTAAGAGAGATTTCTTCGATGAGTTTTTCATACGACAAAGCCACCTCTATAGCATCCAAATCTTGTCTTTGGATGTTTTCTACCAAGGCCATTTCTAACATTTCTGTATCGTTGGCAAGGCGGATGTATGCCGGAATGGTTTCTAAACCAGCCAACTTAGAGGCTCTAAACCTTCTTTCCCCCGAAATTAGCTCGAAACCATCTTTGGATTTTCGAACGGTAATGGGCTGAATTACCCCCAATTCTTTGATAGAATCCGATAGATCTTGCAGGGCTTCTGGATCAAAATAGATCCTGGGTTGATGCGGATTAACGGTGATAGAATCTAATTCTACCTCTAAGATATTCCCTACCAAAGATTCTGCGCCCTTGTCTTGGGCAGATTCAATGCTAGAATGAGAATCGTTTAACAAGGCCGATAGCCCTCTTCCTAATGCTCTTTTGTTTTTGGCCATGATAATTGATTAGGCTTTTACTTTATTGTTTTCAAGTAGTTCATGGGCTAAATTTAAATAATTTTCTGCACCCCTACTAGTGGCGTCGTATTTAATAATGGATTCTCCAAAACTTGGTGCTTCGGAAAGCCTTACGTTTCGCTGAATCACGGTTTTGAAAACCATCTCAGGAAAATGCGCATTTACCTCTTCTATCACTTGGTTAGAAAGCCTAAGTCTTGGATCGAACATGGTAAGAAGTAACCCTTCGATATCCAGCTTTTTATTTAAAGTTCTTTGCACCCCTTTGATGGTATTTAGAAGCTTCCCAAGTCCTTCTAGGGCGAAATATTCACACTGAATGGGAATCAGTACAGAATTCGCCGCAGTAAGTGCATTTAGGGTGATAAGACCCAGAGATGGCGCACAATCAATGAGAATATAATCGTACTTATCTTTGATTTTTTTAATAGCCTTTTTGAGCATAAACTCTCTCTCTTCATTGTCAACCAGTTCGAGTTCTGCAGCCACCAAATTTACATGAGAAGGAATCAAATCTAAGTTAGGAGAACTGGTAGATATAATTACCGACTCTACCTTTTCTGTATGTTCTAAAAGCTCGTAAATTCCTCTTTCAACCGAATCTACATCTATCCCAAGCCCAGAAGTTGCATTGGCCTGAGGATCTGCGTCTATTAGCAATACTTTTTTTTCCATTACCCCAAGGGCCGCGGCAAGGTTGATAGAGGTAGTGGTTTTCCCAACTCCTCCTTTCTGATTAGCAATGGCTATAATTTTCCCCATGTGGATTCTTTTTTAAGTCAGGTAAAAGTACAAAAAAGCGTTTCAATTGATGCTTTGGTTAGTTTATTTTTTATTAACACTTATGGGTTGACTACCAAACAATAAAATTGTAATTTTCGACTTTTAATCCAACCCTATTCAAAAAAAAATTAGCATGAAAACAATTGTTATTACTGGAACAAGCAGAGGAATTGGATTGGAAATATGTAAATTGGCACTTTTAGAGGGATACAGGGTGATTGGCCTTACCAGAAACATCCGCCCACTTCTAGAATTAAACAACCCTAACCTTATCGCCCACAGCGTAGATTTGTCCCAAACCTCAACCTTAAAGGAGGCTTTAGACAAAATTTTTCAGGACATCCCAAAAGTAGATTGTTTGATCAACAATGCTGGATTACTTGTTAACAAAGCTTTTCAAGAGATTAACCTTGAAGAAATTCAAAATTCTTTGGCGGTAAACTTTCTGGCTCCTTTTTTGCTTTGCCAAACCTTAGGAACTAAAATGGACAAAACCGGACACATCGTAAACATCTCTACCATGGGAGCCGTTCAAGGTTCTGTGAAATTTGCTGGACTAAGCATTTACGGATCTTCTAAAGCAGCGCTATGCGGCCTTACAGAACTTTTGGCAGAAGAATACAAAGAAAACGGACCAAGAGTGAACGCGCTGGCGCTTGGAGCAGTACAAACCCAAATGCTTCAAGAAGCCTTTCCAGATTACTACACAGAGATGAGCCCTGAGAAAATGGGAAAATACATTTTAGATTTCGCCATACAAGGCGGAACCTACTACCACGGAAAAATTCTTCCGCTAAGCAATTCAACTCCTTAAAAGTAAAAGCCTAAGCCTACTTAGACTTCTCTAGACTTTGGTAGATGTCCGCCAAAATATCTTCTGGATGTTCTAATCCCACCGAAAGGCGAATCATACCTTGGGTGATTCCAGAATCGAGCCTCTGTTCTTCTGAAAGTTTTGAGTGGGTTGTAGAAGCAGGATGCGTAATGATGCTTCGAGTATCTCCCAAATTGGCAGAAACCGAACACATAGAAATTCCATCCAAAAAGGCGCGACCTCTTTCAAGTCCTCCCTTTACCTCAAAGGCGATGAGTCCTCCACCGAGTTTCATTTGCTTTTTGGCAAGCTCATAATTTGGATGCGAAACAAGTCCTGGATATTTCACCCAATTTAACTCGGGATGACTCTCTAAAGCCGTTGCAATTTCCAAAGCATTGGCGCAGTGTTTTTCCATTCTAACTGCCAGAGTTTCTAAACTTTTTGAAAGAATCCATGCATTAAACGGAGAAAGGGTTGGTCCGGTTTGTCTCTGAAACTTTTTGATCAGCTCAAAATGCTCCTCTTCTTGACAAAGGGTAATTCCTCCCCCTACTCTACCTTGCCCATCGATAAATTTGGTAGCCGAATGGCAAACAATGTCTGCCCCAAAACTGGCAGGGGTTTGCAAATAAGGGGTTGCAAAACAGTTGTCAATCACAAAAATTAGATTATGCTTGAGACAAAAAGCTTTCACTACACTTAAATCATACACCTCTAACCCTGGATTAGAAGGCGATTCTATGTAGAACATTTTGGTTGTAGGCCTAATGGCAGCCTCCCAAGTTTTTTCATCAAAAGCATCGACAAAAGTACTTTGAATACCATAATTGGGAAGAAAAGCATCCAAAATCTGAAATGTAGATCCAAAAACAGCTTTTGAGCTAATCAGATGATCGCCGTTTTTGAGAATTCCCATGAAAATCGAAAAAATAGAAGCCATTCCAGAGGATGATGAAATTGCATATGGCATTTTTTCTAAAAGCTTCATTTTTTCTTCAAACTCTAAGCAGTTGGGATTGGTATATCTAGAGTAGATATTTCCTTCTTCTTCTCCAGCAAAAAGCGCTCTCATTTGCTCTGCCGAATCGAAAACATAACCAGATGTAGGAAAAATAGGCGTACTATGTTCCCTTTGGCTGGTAGTTTCTGTTTGGGTACGAATGGCTTGTGTTTCGAATTTCATGCTAATCTAAAATTGTATTTGTGCCTTTTTTAAGGCAGAATTTCTAATTGGTGGCTAATTTTGGCATCGTGCTGCAACATGGTAAGCACAGAACAGTATTTTTCAACCGCCAAACTGGTTGCTCTTTGGGCTTTATCCAGTTCTAAATCGCCAAAAAGCGTGTATTTAAGTTCTATTTCAACAAAAATTTTAGGCTCTTCGTCTCTTCTGACCCCTGAGACTTCCACTTTAATGTCTCTTAGTTCTTGTTTCATTTTTTTTAGAATCAAAACCACATCAATGCTGCTACATGCTGCGGCGCTGAGAAGCAAATGCTCCATAGGGCTTAGCGCTTTGCTTTCCCCACCCAAGGCAGAAGCCCCAAACTCAGTTTGTAGCCCCTTTTCGTTTTTTCCCACAAAATGCAGGGCATCGTCTAATCTCTCTAATGTTAATTTCATTTGAAGTTTAAATCTTTAAGAAAATTTTTCCATCACCTCTTGGCTTACTCCCGTATTGGAGAATCCTCCATCGTGAAACAAGTTTTGCATGGTTACCATCTTGGTTAAATCTGAGAAAAGGGAGATGGTATAAGCCGCACAATCTTCTGCCGAGGCATTTCCAAGAGGAGAAATGCTGTTGGCGTAGGCGATAAACTGATCGAAACCTTTTACTCCTTTACCTGCTGTGGTAGGTGTTGGAGATTGAGAAATGGTATTGACCCTCACCTTCTTTTCTTTTCCATAAAAATATCCAAAACTACGGGCGATCGACTCTAAATAGGCTTTGTTGTCTGCCATATCATTGTAATCTGGAAAAGCTCTTTGGGCGGCGATATACGTAAGAGCTACAATAGACCCCCATGGATTAATGGCATCCATAGCATAGGTTGTTTTCATAAGTTTATGAAAAGATAGTGCAGATATATCAAATCCTTTGTGGGTGAAATCGTAATTGGAATCTGTGTAGTGTTTGTTTTTTCGAACATTCAGACTCATTCCGATAGAATGAAGCACAAAATCGAGTTTTCCACCTAAATGTTCCATGGATTTTTCGATTAGGTTCTTCAAATCTTCTTCGCTGGTAGCATCGGCTGGAATCACAATGGAAGAAGTTTTTTCGGCCAAAGCGTTAATCTCTCCCATTCTAAGGGCGATTGGCGCGTTGGTTAGTACGATTTGAGCCCCTTCGCTATGGGCCATTTCGGCCACTTTCCAAGCAATGGAATTCTGATCCAATGCACCAAAAATGATTCCTTTTTTACCTTTTAACAATCCGTAGGACATATTTTTTATTTTTAATCAATTACACATTATAATATTCACGCACTAATTTGTCTATCCATAATCCGTGGGTAAAACCATGCGATATTACCTCTAATTTCGATTTAAAAAACATAGGAAAACCAAAGGCTTCAAGAGGAATAAAACCAGAAGTTTCAAGCTCCAAAACCCCAAAAGCACAGGAGACTTCATCCCAAAGAACAATGCCTTCTTTTTGTCTCTCTCCCTTTTTGGCAAGACGAAAACCTACGATGTCTTGCTCATAAATGGGCCTGTTGTTTTTGTCTAAAAGCCCCACAAAAGCATCTACTCCATCATAAGGCACACCAAGATCCCAGCTTAGGGTGTTTGTTGATACGCTAGCCTTGTTGGAATAACCCACAATTTTAGATTTGTTTCTGATTCTATATTTTTTTTCAATCATTTTTAGACAAACAAAGGTTTAAAGGTAATAATTTTCTACTTTAGAAAACGGTTTTTGAACCTTAAAACTTAGAAAAATTACCATGTACAAAGAATATCCCCACAAAAGATATAAAATCACCCTAGACTGGGTAAAAAAACACGTATCCAAACAAGAAAGAATTTTAGATTTAGGGATCGAAAACCCCTTTTCAGAAATTCTAAAACAAGAGGGATATACTGTTTTCAACACCAAGGGGGAAGATTTAGATTTGGTTCCAGAGATCGTAAAAGAATTTAATGTAGAGGTAGTAACAGGATTCGAAATTCTAGAGCACTTGGTCTCTCCCCTTCCTCTTTTGAAAGAACTTCCGGTAAAAAAAGCCCTTTTTAGCGTTCCACTTTCCCTTTGGTTTGCCCCTGCGTATCAAAGCAAAACAGACCCCTGGGACAGACATTACCACGAGTTTGAAGATTGGCAGTTCGACTGGCTGATGGAAAAATCGGGATGGGAAGTTACAGACAGAATCAAATGGGCGCATCCAGTTAAAAAAATAGGTTTTAGACCGATTCTTAGAAGTTTTACCCCGAGATATTACGCGGTTTGTGTAGAGAAAAAAGGGTGAACCTTCCAACTAAATTGCTTTTAGATGGTTTCTTGGCTGCAAGTAGGACATAACCCCGAAAGGGTAAAGTTGGTTTCCAAAACTCGATAGTCTTTAGGCAACTGGTAACTAGGGTTTACGCCATCTAAACAAGTTAAAGATTTGCACTTTACACAACTATACTTCCAACCATAGCATTTTGAATCTCTCCATGAGACATAGCCACCTTAGAGGTTTTGAGCAATTCTAGAATTTCAGTTTTTGCTGCGGTATTTCGAGTTAGTTTCATACATTAAACTTGATTAAGTCTCTTCCCCTTGATCATTTAACTCCTCTAGGTCTAATGGTAGGAAAGAAAAAATATCTTGCCTTTGGCTAGGGGTGGTTTCGCTTAAAAAATGCAAAGCTACATTCAGTTCGAACCCCACCAAAACAATAATTACATTGACGTAAATCCAAATCATTAGTATCATCACCGTTGAAATCGAACCATAAAGCAGATTGTAGCGGGTAAAATGGGTAATGTAATACCCAAAAATAGAAGATGTAAGCACAAACAAAAGCGTGCTTAATACTACTCCGGGAAGTAGGGAACGATTAGAAGTTCCGAATCTAGGCCCAGCTTTATAAAGCAAAAGCACACCAACCATAAACATCAAGACCCCAAGCAAAAGGCTTCCGATTTTAGAGAACAAGATTCGAAAACCACTAAGGGTTTGATTGTCGATAAATTTCCAAATAAACTGGCTATAATACAAAGATAGAACGATACCAAAAAGAAACAGCGTGAACAAAAGTGTATATCCAAAAGCCAACAAATACTGCTGAAAACCTTTCCTTTTTTGAAAGGGTTTTCGGTACGAAAAATTAAAACCATTAATCAGTGCGTTGATTCCACTTGTAGAAAAGAAAATAGAGACATAAACAGACCAAGACCAAACCGTAAATTTATTGGAATTTAGCGTTTCTGAAATATAGGCTGTGGCATCTTTTAAAATGGGTTCAGGTAAAACCTTTGGCAGTACATCCAGAAAGAAATATTGCTCTACTTGTTGGTAATGGGGCAAATGTGGAAAAAACGTGAACAAGAAAATCACAAACGGAAAGATACTAAAAAACACAGACCAAGAAATGGCCGCGGCACGAAGGGTAAGAGTACCTTTGATAATACCCGAAATATAGATATACAGCAGCTCGAAAAGACTTACTCCTTTGACCCCTGGAATGCTAACCTTATTCAGCCACTGAAAAAAGGTCGATTTTAAAAAATAATCCTGAATTTTGAATGGAAAGGCCATATTTTTACACCAAGAACTAAACTTCCAACTACAAATATGCAGATTTTACTTCTTTGTATGGGCAAGACTGACGAAAAAGAATTGCTTTTTTTGATTGATAAATACAAAAAACGTGTTCAGCAAAGCATTCAATTCGAAATTATAGAAGGTTTAGACATCAAAAACAGAAAAAACTTAAGTGAAATACAGCAGAAAGAAAAAGAAACGCTTTGGTTCGAAAAAAACCTTAAAACAGGGGATTTTATTATCCTATTAGACGAAAAAGGCAAGGTATTTAACTCCAAAGTATTCGCCCAAAATTTGCAATCGATTTTTAATCAATCCCACAAAAGAATCGTGTTTATCATTGGTGGGCCTTACGGGTTTTCTGAGAAAATGTACGAACTATCCCATCAGAAAATATCTCTTTCTGCCTTAACTTTTACCCACCAAATGGTTCGACTTTTTTTGTGTGAACAAATCTATCGTACCTTTACAATCTTGGAGAACAAACCCTATCATCATGAATGAAAATATACAGAACAACAATATAGAAAGAAAAGACGGTTGGTATGCCCTACTTTTATTCTTCTTAGCGATGCTAATCACTGGAATTATCCTGTTGTTTTTAGAGATGTCAGGTATAGAATTTGACAAAAAATACATGGGTATTGGAATGGTTTTACTTAACGCCTTACCTCTTGTTTTATGCCTTTGGTTCTGTCAAATTTATTTTGATAGAAAAGGAAAAGAACTTTCTGTTTTCTCCTTTGAGAATCGTTTTGGCTCTGCTGAAAAATTTAATCCGTATGGGTTACTAGGTATTGCGATGATGTTTTTTTCTCTGGTACCCGTTGAGTATCTAACCGAGCTAATCCCAACAAAAGGCTTCGAGTTTATGGAAAAATGGGAAGAATCATTCAAAGAAATCTTTGCGATGATTGAGAAAAATCCTGCGGCCAGCTTTTTGGCCATCGTAATCTTGGCTCCACTATTAGAAGAATGGCTCTTTAGAGGAGTAATTTTACAAAGTTTTTTGCGCTCTGGCTGGAAACCTTTCTATGCCATTTTAACCAGTAGTTTAATTTTTGGACTTATCCATGGCAATCCTTGGCAATTTGTTGGAGCCACAATGCTTGGAGCCATCATGGGATATACCTATTACCGAACTGGATCCATCAAGCTGAGTATGTTTTTGCATTTTCTAAACAACGGATTGGCCTATCTGCTCTTCTTTCAGTTTAAGGTAGAAAGCATCAACAAAGCCTATGAATTTCCACCTTCTGAGCTTATTTTTTACACAATGGTTTGTCTTGGCCTTGGCGTTTTGATGTACAAAAAAACCAACGTGAAATGGGCTTGAATTCAAAAAACGCCAAAATTGTCTTTGCCTCCAACAACGGACACAAACTCGAGGAAATACGCTCTCTCTTTCCAAACTTTGAAATTTTGTCTTTGAAAGACATTGGTTTTGACAAAGAAATCATCGAAAATGGACACAGTTTTGAGGCCAATGCCAGAATCAAATCCGAAAGCATTTTTCGTTTTTTGCACACTTTCAAGGAAGAAAACCCATCTTATTTGATTCTCTCAGATGATTCTGGGATTTGTGTTGAAGCCCTCAATTTTGCCCCTGGAATTCATTCAGCCAGATATTCGTCCCAAGGAACAGACAAAGCAAACCTTGAAAAATTGCTGGAAGAATTAAGGGATAACCCCAATAGAAAAGCCTTTTTCATCTGTGTTTTGTGTTTGATTCTCCCTAATGGAACCACCCATTTTTTTGAAGGAAAAATCCACGGAAACCTCTCTGAAAAAGTACTTGGAGAAAACGGCTTTGGATATGACCCGATTTTTGTTCCTCTAGGCGGGGAAAAAAGTTTTGCCCAAATGAGCGAGTCGGAAAAAAATTCCCTCAGCCACAGAGGGGTTGCGGGCAAAAAATGTTCTGAATTTCTAGCCCAAATCCTTTCATGAGCCATCCTACTCTCACCATTTTGGGGTTCAATTCTGCCCTACCCACAACCAATTCCCATCCCACAGCACAACTTTTGGAGATGGCGGGACATACTTTTTTGATAGATTGCGGTGAAGCAACCCAAGTACAAATCCGCAAAACAGGAACCAAATTCTCCAAAATCCGACATATTTTCATCTCTCACCTACATGGAGACCATGTTTTTGGTCTGATTGGACTGATTTCCAGTTTGCAACTCATGAAAACCACCCCCAGTTTGCATATTTATGGGCCAAAAGGAATTCGGGATTTTATCGAAAACCAGCTCAAACACACCAAGAGCGAAGGAAATTTCCCAATTCATTTTGTAGAACTCACTTCAACCCAAAATGAAGTGATATTTGAAGATGAAAAAATTGTGGTGGAAACCATTCCTCTTGTGCACCGAATCTATACCAATGGATATTTTTTCAAGGAAAAACAAAAAGAGAGGTCTTTGGTGATGGAAGAAATACAGAAATATCCAGAAATCGAAATTTGTGATTACCAAAATCTGAAAAATGGGAAAGATTTTGTTTTGAGTAGCGGTGAAATTTTGCCCAATACTCTGCTCACCAAAGATGGACCTTCACCCAAAAGTTATGCCTTTTGTTCGGATACCCGCTACAAACCCAAAGTTTGTGAGCAGATTCTAGGCGCAGATTTGCTCTACCACGAGGCGACATTCCTTCACGAACTAGAAGAAAAAGCCTATGCTACAGGACATTCTACCGCACTTCAGGCTGCAATGATTGCCCGCGATGCAAAGGTAAAAAAACTCATCATTGGGCATTTTTCCACCCGATATTTTCCCCATTACCACCGTTTGCAAGAAGAAGCACAAACTGTCTTTCCAGAAACGTGCTTGCCAGAACTTTTGGAAAAAGTGCAGTTTTAGGAGAATCACTCATCAAAGAATCTTTTGTGGATTGATGATTTCACCCTACAAATTAATTACGAATCTTCGTTTGTCTTTTCCTAACGCACCAATTTTGTCGTAAAATTTTATTGCTCTATGGTTAAAAGTGGGAGTCTGCCATTGAATATTTACACATCGGTTTTCAATGGCAATTCGTTTTAATCTTTCAAAAACTGCTTCCCCAATTTTTACACCTCTAAAATTGGGTCTTAAAAAAAGACAGTCCAAATACAAAAAGTCTTTAGCATCCCATGTGGAAAAATCAAAAGTGAAGGAAAAATAGCCACCTATTTCACCTTCACTTTCAATTACATAACAATACAAATCAGGATTTTGTGAGAAAATTGCATTTTTGAGTTGTACTTCTTTTCCCTTCGGATTGTACTCGGAATTTTCATATTCAGCGTGTTCTCTACACAATTCAACCAATGTAGGCAAATCATTTTCTTCTAATTTTCTGATTTTATAATCCACTTTTGGTAGAGCTTTATTTGCAACTCAACTATTTGAAATTCAGTGCAAATGTAATCGAATGGGCATTCAGACCTGTACTGCGGTTGTAGTATCCGTAACGGATATCCAAAGAATTAAGATTGTCGATAAAAAACTTGTCGTTTAAGTTGGCAAATCTCAAATTCAGCCCATACAAACTGCTGGTAAATTTAGACAAATCATAATCACTTGTGTAATATGAACTTTGCGGATCATGCATGGAATAGGGTGCAAAATACTCAGCCTGGGTTTGAGTATAAAATCTATAAGAGGGTGCAATGGAAACAAAGGGCGTAATTTTGTAGCTTACCTCCAAACTTGCTGTATGGGCTTGTACATCCCAATTATCCGTATAGTATCGATAAAATCCTCTCAGAACCATATTGTCTCCCAAGAAATAACTGGCACGCAACCCCACTGGAATCTTGGTTCTGGTATCTGGCAAATTCTCCACTTTTTTTGATCCATCCGTAAAGTAGGTTCTGTGGAATCGGGTTGCCAACAAACCTTCTTGATACCCATAATCTGCCAAAAGTGCCAATTGAAGATTTTGGTTAATCACTTGGGAATAGACAATTCCAAAGTTGTAAGAATTTCTGTCCTCAGTATCGATTTGCCCACTGCCGTGTTCCGATCCACTACCGTATCCGACGGGTCGAAGTTCTATGGGGTAAATCACTTTCCACTGATCTAGAAATACAGAAGCTTTTGCAGTGACCTCCTTATTTTTGTCCTTGCTCCATTTGGAAAATAGTGCATTCAGTCCGTTGGAAGTATAATCATATTCACTAGACATTGTATACCCAGCACCTACCTTGTACCGATTCTTGTCGTTCTGATAAAGATAATTTACCGAAGGATAAATCCTCATATCTGCATTGGAAGCAGATGAAATGGTACTGGGATCAATCTTGTCCGAAGAGGCAGAAGTATAAGCATCCACTCCCATTTCCAGATTCAAAGAGTGTTTGTTGTCTTTTTCATCGTACTTCGCAAGACTGATGTTGAAGGTGGTTGCGATATCGGTCAAATTTTCATCTCCAATCCCACCCGTTACAGCTGCGTTGTTTCCATTTTGAACATAGTACCCCGTAACAAAATTCATTTCCTCTATTTTGAGTTTACGGGAATGATAATTGTTGTTTTCGGTCTGGGTGCTATCGGTTTGTGTTTCTTGTGCAAAAGTTGATTTCGAAGCAAACAACATGCACAAGAAAGCCAAAGTCAATTTTCTTTTTTTCATACCTTACTTTTTAATTGCAACCACAACCACCACCTGTTTTCCCACCATTGACACCCGTGGCTGCTTCCCTGTAGGCTTGAAAATTCAGCTCATTGCGTTCTGAAAGTCGAGGTGAAAGAGTCATTTCGGCATCGTTGATTTTCCCTTTCTGATATTCTTTTACTGGAGTACAGCTGGCCAAGCTTACTGCACAACCAAAAATGATACATACTTTTTTCATTGGTTGATATTTATATTTTTAGACAAAAAGAGTTTGTTGTTGTCATCTATCACAATGCAACCCACACCTTTTAATTGGTTGATTAAATCTAGCCCTACTTTTATTCCCATCACCATCACCGGAGTTGCCAAAGCATCTGCCAATTCTGCATTTTGGGTAATGATGGTTACACTTTTGATTCCCGAAACAGGCAAACCAGTTTTGGGGTCTATGGTGTGCGAATATCTTTTGCCACCTATGGTTACATATTTTTCATAATTTCCAGAAGTTGCGATGGCCGCATTGGTAATGTCCAGAGAAGAAAAAATTTCTTTTTTCTGGTTGGGGTCTGCCACTCCAATGGTCCAAGGCTTTCCGTTTTCTTGTACTCCCCAAGTGTTCAAATCTCCAGCCGCATTTACAAAACCGCTTACCACTCCACTTTTTTTGAGAAGCTCCGTGGCCTTGTCTGCCGCATAACCTTTCCCAATTCCTCCAAAACCAATTCTCATTCCTTTCTCCTTTAGAAATACAGTTCTGTTCATTTGGTCCAAAACAATTTTTTGATAATCGATGAGTCTCACAGATTTTGCAGCAACTTCAGCTGAGGGCAATGTTTTCATCTTCAAATCAAAATTCCACAAACTTTTGTCTATTCCTCCATAGGTGATGTCAAAAGCACCTTGGGTAAGTTCAGAGATTTTTTGACATCGAAAAATAAGTTCAAAAACTTCCTGTGGCACTTCTACAGGCTCTATGCCTGCATTTTGGTTGACAATACTGGTAATGCTATCGTTTGAAAAAGTGGTCAGCAGTCTTTCTATTCTCCTGATTTCCTCAATGGCCAAATCGATTTGTGCATTAGCCCAAAGATTGTCCGTGCTTTGAATGGCAAATTCAAAGGCATTGCCCATCAATTTTATTTGACGACGAACTAACAATTTACTTTAGCAGCTTTACAAAATCTGCTACCTTTTCTTTTGGCAAACCGCCCCATTTTTTCACCACTTGGCCTTTGCTATTGAGCAAAAGTATCATGGGGAAATTTCCAGAGGGATTGTATTTGTCAGCCAATGCCTCATTCTCTTTTGTTTTCTCTTTGCTCAATTGATTTGCCTTGCTTCGAGGAAAATCGGCATTGAAAAGAAGCAGATTGTTCTTGGAAAAATCTTTGAATTCAGCGGAGTTGATGTAGGTATTCTTAAACTTGATACAGGGTGCACACCAATCCGACCCGGAAAAATACAAAAGTACTTTTTTGTTTTCTTGCCCCGCTTTTTTTAGCGTTGCATCAAAAGTTGGCGTTTGCGCGAGCGAGAAAATGCTGCCCACAAAAATCATTAAGGCAAAAAGAAAAACTTTCATAGTTTGGGTTTTGGTTTTTCAAGTTTACAAAATATTTCATTTAAATTTTCACAAAATCCATTCAAAATCACATCAGTTCCAAAAACTCCTTCACCGTTTTGTCTCTTTGGATTTTCCCAGAGAGGGTACGCTCAAAGGTTTTGAGCAGAAAAATCGCTTTGGGTTTCTGGAATTTTCCCAATGAATCTTTTAGGTTTTCCAAAGTTTGGAGGGTTTTGGTTTTGATATTTTCTTTTTCCAAATCTGAAAGATTCTCTCCTACTTCCAAAAACAAACTCACTTTTTGCCCCATCACATCATCTGGAATGCCGTGGACAAAAAAAGGAAAACCCAGTTTTGCTTCAAGGATGTTTTCGATGGATTCAGGAAAAATTTTCACACCCGCAGAATTGATGACATTTCCTTTTCTGCCTTTCCAAACAAAGGTTTTTGCCGAAAGTACTTCCACCAAATCCTCGGTTTTCAGGTGCAAACCAAGGGCTTTGTCTTTTAAACCTAAACAACCCGATTCATCTTGGAAAATTTCAACTGAATCAAAAACCTCAAAAAAGGCATTCTTTTTGAGAAAAACCTGTTTCAAAGCTATATGGGAAAAGGTTTCTGTCATGCCAAAAGTTTCCCAGAAAGTGGGAAGGTTTTTGTTGTTTTCTCTCTTCTTTTCAAAAGTTGTGTGAATCTGCTCTTGCAAGTTTTCGTTTAGTTTGGCTCCACCCAAAAGCACATGGGAAACCTCTGGAAACCCCTCTAAAGACTGGGACAATTGCATGGGCGTCAAAGCCAAAAGCGCTATTTTGGGACAGCCAATAGGAAAACAAATTTGCGTTTTGGGCTCTATGACAAGCAGTTTGGCTCCCGCTACAAGGGCCCTAATCACCATCATTTTTCCCGCAATGTATTCTATTGGGAGTACCAATGCAAAAAACAAATCGGGATGGGTACTTTTTTGGTTTTTGGGGTTCAAATCCAAAAAATCCAAAGTTCTTTGGGCGGATATTTTGAGTTTTTCTTTTTCAGCCAAAATGGTTTTGGGCTCTCCCGTTGAGCCAGAAGTCTTCAGCTCTATATAGGGATTTTCCTCCAAAAATTCTCGGACAAAAGCCCATACTTTGGTTTCAAATTCAGAGGGATTTAAAAGTGGAATCTTCTTAGATTGCAAAATCAAATCATTTGAAAAATCCAAAATTCTGGGTTCTTGGGACTGATTCAACTGGGAAGTTTCCATGGCTTTTCTGGATTGTAAAACAGTTCTTGCCCTTTGAGCTCCAAGGGTGAAGGAACATTTTGGGTGAAAAGTCCACCAGTTCCAAGACCTTGAAACATGGGACTGTTTTTGGTAAAAGTATATTGAGAAATGGCAGAAAGCCCAATGTTGGTTTCCAAGGCAGAGGTAATCCACCAGCCGATTCCAAGCTCTGAGCAGAGGGAAATCCACCTATCTGTTTTCTCAAAGCCACCAATCAGACTGGGTTTGAAAATGACATATTTTGGCGAAATGGTTTTTAGCAATGTTTTTTGATTTTCAAAATCCAAAACCCCGATGAGTTCCTCATCCAACACCACAGGACAAGCCCCCAAATTTGCTAAGGAAGCCATTTCTTGTATTTGTCCTTTCTTGATAGGTTGTTCTATAGAATGAATCTGCAAATCTTGGAGTTTTTTCAAAACCTCTTTGGCATCCAAAAAAGAAAAAGCCCCATTGGCATCCACCCGAATTTCTAAGGTTTCTTTGGGAAATCTTTTTCTAAGACCCTCCAAAATGGCAAGTTCACTTGGCCAGTCTACCCCAATTTTCATTTTGATGCAGGAATATCCCACCTCCAATTTCTTTTGAATTTGGCTCTGTACAAAAGCAGAATCTCCCATCCAAATCAGGCCATTGATGGCGATGCCTTGTTTTCCAAGTGTAAAATCCGAGGGAAAAAGTTCCATAGACCTGTTTTTCAAACTCAAAAGTGCCTGCTCTAGCCCAAAAACGATGGAGGGAAATTCCTTCAGTTCTTGGCTCAATTCTTCCCACGGAAGAGCAATGTTTTGGCAAGCCCAAGAGAGTTTTTCTCGGTAATGGGGCACATCATCAAAACTTAGGGAAGCAAACAAACCCGTTTCTCCAATGCCTGTAAATCCGTCTTTTTCCACAAAAACAAAAAAGACCTCTTTTGCGTGCAAAGTCCCTCTGGAAGTGCCAAGTGGATTTGCAAAAGGAAACAAGATTTCTTTGTAATAGGCCTTCATAGCTTCGTTTTGGATTCGGTTTTGGATTGGGTGTGGGTTTATTTTTTTCTGTTTGATTTTTTTCCTTAGAGCAATTATGAGAGCAAATATCCGATTCCCAAAAGCAATGAAAAAACAAAGGTAGAGAGTGCCACCACTTTCAGCTGAGAATCCAGCCAGATGGGAGAAGCATCATTCCAAACAGCACGCAGATGTTTGAAAAGAGGAAAAACCACAATCAGCCACAAAAAATGGAAAAGTTTGATTTGGGAAGGATACAAAACAGAGAAAATCAGTCCCAAAACAAGTGGTGTAGTCACCAAAAAACTGTGGTATTTTTTGGCATAATCCAATCCTTTTTTCACCACCAGAGTGTTTTTTCCAGAGAGAGCATCCGTGGAGAAATCTCTCATGTTGTTGAGATTCAAAACCGCAACACTCAAAAGCCCAACAGCGGTTGCGGGGAGAAAAAACAAAGGGGAAATTTCCTTGGTGTGAAGAAAATGGCTTCCCAAAAGAGAAACCCATCCAAAAAATACAAAAACAAAAATGTCTCCCAGTCCACTGTATCCATAAGGATTTTTTCCAACGGTATATTTGATGGCAGCGATGATGCTGAGAATTCCAAGAAAAAGAAAAAGCAGTACATATCCCATCTGCTCCTTACCAAAAGAGACATATACGAGCACCAAAGTGAGAATCCCAGACAAAACACCGAACAAAATCATGGCGTTTTTCATGGCAGAGGCGGAAATCACACCACTGGAAACGGCTCTTTTCTCCCCTATTTTGTTCTGGTCAGTTCCTTTTTGTGCATCCCCATAATCGTTGGCGTAATTGGACAGAATTTGGTAACAAATGGTGGTGAAAAGGCTCAAAACAAAAATGGACATTTGGGCTTGGCCTCCAGCCAAAGCAAGCAAATTCCCAAGCAAAACCCCACTGAGGGAAAGGGGCAAAGTTCTCAATCTGGCGGCAGAAATCCATTTTTTCACGATTCTCAAGTCTTAAAAGTTGTTTCTCCAAAGGTAAACAAAGCCCCGCAAAGGCGAACCAACTTTTTTTTTCTATTTTTGTTTGAGCAAATTCCAAAAAAAATCATCCAACCTTTCCTTTGCCCTATCCCATGAAAATCCAAAAAATCACCTCCGCTTTTACCACCAATACCTATTATGTAGAAAGTGGTTCTGAAAGCATCCTTGTCGATGCCAGCCACAAAGGAATTGTAGAGTTTGTGCAAATCCCTCCCAAAAACCTTCTTCTCACCCATGGACATGTGGACCACATTGAAGAATTGGAGTTTTTGCGAAGCAAATTTGGGATAGAAGTCATTTTGCAAAAACAAGGACAAGAGATGTTGACAAACCCCATGATGAACGGTTCTGCCCTTTTTGGCGGAATGCCACCACTGGTTTGCAAACCCGCAGAAATCGTTTTTGAATCCGAAGAATTCACCTATCAATTTGGGGAAAGCACCCTACATTTCCTTCACACTCCGGGACATTCTCCAGATTCCAGCATCTTTTATTCAAAGGAAGAAAAAGTGCTTTTTTGTGGAGACCTGATTTTTGAAAATTCCATAGGAAGGTCGGATTTCCCACACTCCAACACAAAAATTCACCTAGAAAATGTAGAAAAGGTACTGAAGGAATTTCCAGATGATACCATGGTGTATCCCGGACATGGTGAGCCTTTCTTGTTAGGAAAAGCCAAAAGAGACATTTCCATGGTTGTGGAATATGTCAAACAGATGGGATAAAGGATTTTGGAGTTTCAAAATCGTTTTTTTTGTGCATTTGTTCATAAAAAAAACACTTTTCTTATGCTTGCATAATAAAAATGTTTACATTTGAATTCTAACCGTTTTCACTTTGAGTTAAAATCACTATCAAACAGTAGAGAAAAAACTAACAACAAAGCAAACTTTGGAACCCAAAACAATACAAAATATAGACTATGCCATCCGTAGCACATGGATGAACATCACCAAGATGTTTAACCAGAGTGCCTCCAAGCATGAATCCAGTATGGTGATGGGATATACTCTGCTCTCTATAGACCCAAAAAGAGGCACACCTTCTACTTCTCTAGGCCCCAAAATGGGGATTGAACCTACCAGTTTGTCCAGAACTCTTTCCAAATTGGAAGAAAAAAAATTGATAACCAGAACTCCCAATCCTATGGACAAAAGAGGAGTCATCATCAAATTGACAGAGGAGGGACTCATCCTTCGGGACATTTCCAAATCACAGGTTCTGTATTTTTACAGCGAGCTTGAAAAACACATCACAGTGGAAGAATCCGAGACCTTTTATAAGGTATTAGATAAAATCAATGAATTAACGAATCAATTAACCATCCAAAATAAAAATTTCGCACAACATGAAAAAACACATTAATCATGTAACCGTATTAGGTTCAGGGGTTATGGGAACAGGAATCGCCTGCCATTTCGCCAACATTGGAGTTCAAGTATTGATGCTAGACATCGTACCGAGAGAATTGGCACCAGAAGACACTGCCAAAGGTCTTACCATGGAGAGCCCTGCGTTTAGAAACAAAATTGCGGCTCACCACCTTGGGGAGGCGATGAAAAACAAACCAGCCGCTTTGTACGATGCTTCTTTTGCTTCCAGAATCACCATTGGAAACATGGAAGACGATTTGGAAAAAATCAAAAATTCTGACTGGATTATCGAAGTTGTCATCGAAAGATTGGACATCAAAAAATCTGTTTTCGAAAAAGTAGATGCACTTAGAAAACCAGGTTCTCTTGTTTCTTCTAACACATCTGGAATTCCAATCCATTTGATGACAGAGGGAAGAAGCGAAGATTTCAAAAAACACTTTTTGGGAACCCACTTCTTTAACCCACCGAGATATTTGAGACTTTTCGAGGTGATTCCAACTCCAGATACAGACCAAGCTGTGGTAGATTTCTTTGTAAACTACGGAGAATTGTACCTAGGAAAAAAATCTGTTTTGTGTAAAGACACTCCTGGATTCATCGGAAACAGAGTTGGGGTATATTCTATGGCAAAAATCAGCGAATTGGCTACAGACCTAGGACTTACCGTTGAAGAAACAGACCTTTTGACTGGTCCAATCATCGGAAGACCCAAAACAGGAACCTTCAAACTAACAGACCTTGTTGGGGTAGATGTTGCTGAGAAAGTAACCCATGGATTGCAAGAAAATGCTCCACATGACAACATGGTCAATGCATTGAAACCTTCTTCGTCTATCGAGTTTTTGATTAAAAACAACTTCCTTGGAAACAAATCCAGAAAAGGATATTACACCAAAACCAAAGGTGCAGATGGAAAAGATGTTCGTCTGGCTTTGGATTTGAATACTCTTGAGTACAGAGAAGAGCAAAGACCTACCCTGCCAGCGGTTGAAGCTGCAAAACAAGCAGGAGGATTGGGCAAAAAAATCGCTTCTCTTTTGGCAGCAAAAGACAAAGCAGGAGATTTGACAAGAAAACACTTCGCGGCTCTTCTTTCTTATGTTTCTAACCGTGTTCCAGAAATTTCAGATGTAATCTACTCTGTGGACGATGCCATGACTACAGGTTACGCTTGGAATGTAGGTCCTTTCCAATACTGGGATTTGATTGGTCTAGAGGCGGGTATCGCTCTGATTGAATCAGAAGGACACAGCGTTTCTGACTGGACCAAAGACATGGTGAAAGACGGAAACAAAACGTTCTACAAACTAGAAGGTGGCAAAAAAATGTACTTTGATGTGCTTTCTAAATCTTACAAAGCCATCCCAGGACAAGAAAACTACATCGTACTAGACAACCTAAGAGGTGAGAAAAAAATCTGGGAAAATGCGGGAGGTCAAATCATCGATTTGGGAGATGGTATCATCAACCTAGAATTCCGTTCCAAAATGAACTCTATCGGTGGAGAAGTACTAGAGGCCATCAACTACGCCATCGATTTGGCTGAAAAAGAATACAGAGGTCTTGTAATTGCCAACAATGCAGACAACTTCTCAGTTGGAGCAAACCTAGGTATGATTTTGATGCTTGCCGCAGATGGTGAATGGGAAGACCTAAACGCTGCTGTAAAATACTTCCAAGACACCACCATGAGAATACGTTATTCTAGCATTCCAGTGGTTTCTGGGGTACAAGGAATGGTTTTTGGAGGAGGATGTGAAATCACCCTTCACTCAGACAAAGTGGTTGCTGCCGCAGAATCTTACATGGGACTCGTTGAATTTGGAGTAGGATTGCTTCCAGGAGGAGGTGGAACCAAAGAACTTACCAGACGTGCAGCCCTTGGCGTACTTCCAGACGATGTACAAACCAACAGACTGAGAAATGCCTACATGACCATCGGTACTGCTAAAGTGAGTACTTCTGCTTATGAAGCGTTTGATTCTGGACTTCTTATCAGAGAAAAAGATACCGTAGTGGTAAACAAAGAACGTGTGATTGTAGAGGCCAAAAAACAATGTTTGGCTATGGCAGATGCTGGATACACCAAACCAATTTCTGAAAAAGTTTTGGTTCAAGGAAAAGAGGCTTTGGGTATGTTCCTAGTAGGTGCAGACCAAATGCTACACGGACACTACATTTCTGAGCACGACAAATTCATCTCAGACAAAATCGCCTATGTGATGACAGGAGGTAACCTTTCTGGAAAACAATACGTTTCTGAGCAATATTTGTTGGATTTGGAAAGACAGGCCTTTGTAGAACTCGCACAACAAAGAAAAACTTTGGAAAGAATGCAATTTATGTTGACCAAAGGAAAACCTCTTAGAAACTAATTAGGAGAAATTAATAGAACATTCGCTGAATTTTTAAGCAACAAAAACACAACAAAAATGAAACAAGCATATATCGTAGCGGGATACAGAACCGCTGTAGGAAAAGCACCAAAAGGAAGTCTTCGTTTTGTAAGACCAGATGAAATGGCTGCAAAAGTAATCGAAAGATTGATGGAAGATTTGCCTATGCTAGACAAAGAACGCATCAATGACGTAATCGTTGGAAACGCAATGCCAGAGGGAGAACAAGGGCTCAACATGGCCAGACTTATCTCTCTTATGGGACTCAAAAACGAAAAAGTGGGAGGAGTAACTGTAAACCGTTACTGTGCTTCTGGTTCTGAGTCTATCGCATATGCCTCAACCCGTATTATGGCTGGAATGGCAGACTGCATCATCGCTGGTGGAGCAGAATCTATGTCTTACATCCCAATGGGAGGATACAAAGCGGTTCCAAACACAAGCCTAACAGCAGTTCATCCTTCTTATGGATGGGGAATGGGAAACACAGCGGAGGAAGTTGCCAGAAGATTCAAAATCTCTAGAGAAGACCAAGACATCTTTGCAGCTGCGTCTCACGACAAAGCCATTGCAGCCATCAAAGCTGGGAAATTCAAAGACCAAATCGTTCCTCTAGATGTAGAATACAACTACCTAGATGCAAACGACAAACAAGCCACCAAAAAATATGTATTCGATACAGATGAAGGACCAAGAGCAGGTTCTACGCCAGAGGCACTTGGAAAACTACGTCCTGTGTTTGCTGCAGACGGAACAGTAACGGCTGGAAACGCATCTCAAATGTCTGATGGTGCTGCTTTCGTGATGATTATGTCCGAGGATTTGGTAAAAGAACTGAACATCACTCCACTTGCAAGATTGGTAACCTACGCTACTGTAGGTCTTGAGCCAAGCATTATGGGTATGGGTCCAATGGTTGCCATTCCACAAGCCTTGAAACAAGCTGGAATGAAACTTTCTGACATCGAGCAAATCGAGCTCAACGAGGCTTTCGCTTCTCAATCTCTTGGATGTATCCGTGAATTGGGATTGAACCAAGACATCATCAACGTTAACGGAGGTGCAATTTCTTTGGGTCACCCACTTGGATGTACAGGAACCAAACTTACCGTTCAACTGATTAACGAAATGAAATCAAGAGGTCAAAAGTACGGAATGGTTTCTATGTGTATCGGAACAGGACAAGGAGCAGCTTCTATCTTTGAAGTTTTGTAATTTCTCCTATTCTTTTTGAATCAATATTTGAAAATTCATCTGAAAAACAATTGCAAATGAGCACAAGATTAAACGGAGGAGAATTTGTAACCAAAGTCTCCGAATTAGAGCACATCTTCACCATGGAAGATTTCTCTGATGAGCAAAACATGATGGCAGAATCTGGAAAGGAGTTTATCGACCGTGAGGTTGCTCCTCTTAGAGAAGCCATCGAAAAGAAAGACACTGCCCTGATAGAAAACTTGGGTAGAAAGGTCGGAGAATTGGGATTCCTAGGAGTGTCAATTCCAGAGCAGTATGGTGGAATGGGAATGGGATTCTCCTCTGCCATGGTAGCTTGCGACTTTATTTCCGGGGGAAGTGGTTCACTTGCAACCCTTTATGGAGCTCACACAGGAATTGGAACCATGCCGATTTACCTGTATGGAAACGAAGAGCAAAAACAAAAATACCTTCCCAAACTTTGTTCTGGAGAGTGGTTTGCTTCTTACTGTTTGACAGAGCCAGGAGCTGGGTCTGACGCCAACTCTGGAAAAACCAAAGCGGTACTTTCAGAAGATGGAACCCACTACAAAATCACAGGACAAAAAATGTGGATTACCAATGCGGGATTTGCAGATTTGTTCATCGTTTTTGCTCGTATTGAAGACGACAAAAACATCACTGGGTTTATCCTAGAAAAATCCAAAGCGGTGGGTCTTTCTTTCGGGGAAGAAGAACACAAGCTTGGAATTCGCTCCTCCTCTACCCGTCAGGTGTTTTTTGACAACACAGAAATTCCTGTAGAAAACATTTTGGGTGAAAGAAACGGTGGATTCAAAATTGCGGTAAACGCCCTAAACGTAGGACGTATCAAACTTGCTGCTGGTTGTTTGGATGCACAGAGAAGAACTCTTACCACTGCCATCAAATACGCCAACGAAAGAAAACAATTCAACATTCCAATTTCTAGCTTCGGTGCAATCAAACAAAAAATTGCAAACATGGCTACCAACCTTTTTGTTTCAGAATCTGGAACCTACAGAGGTGCTATGGACATCGAAAAAGCTGTGGACAAATTGGTTGAATCTGGAGTATCTCACCAAGAAGCAGAACTCAAAGGAATCGAAGAATATGCCATCGAGGCTTCTATCCTCAAAGTATATGTTTCTGAGGCCATACAATCTTGTGCAGACGAAGGTATTGCCATCTTTGGTGGTATGGGATTCTCTGAAGATGCTCCTATGGAAACCGCTTGGAGAGATGCCAGAATTGGAAGAATTTATGAAGGAACCAATGAAATCAACAGACTTCTTTCTGTAGGAATGCTTGTAAAACGTGCTTTCCAAGGAAGAGTAGATTTGATTGGACCTGCTATGAAAGTAGGTGAAGAACTCATGGGAATTCCTTCTTTTTCAACACCAGACTACTCTGCCCTTTTCTCTGAAGAAAAAGCGATTTTGGAAAACTGCAAAAAGATTTTCCTCATGTTAGCGGGAGCAGGTGTACAAAAATTTGGAAAAGACTTGGAGAAAAACCAAGAACTCATTTTGTGTGCTGCGGAAATTCTAAAAGAAATCTACATGGCAGAAAGTACGATTTTCAGAGCCGAAAAAGCAAGCAATGCCAATGCCAAAACTTCTGCCAAAGTGATGGTCGAAATGGCACAACTCAACCTTTACAAAGCGGTAGAAATCATCGAAAGAAACGCGAAAAAAGGAATTGTATCGGTAGCAAGCGGAGACGAGCAAAAAATGATGCTCAACGGTCTGAAACGTTTCACCAAATACAGCAACTATCCAAATGTGATTGCCCTTGAGCAGTCTATTGCACAGTGGATGATTGACAACAACCAGTACTTGGTGTAAGACATCTTAAACGATAAAAAAAACCGCTCAATTGAGCGGTTTTTTTTATGCCTAAACTCAGAGAAACTTCCAAATTAATCTCAGAGATCAATAACAGATCACAAGAATATAGATACTCTAATATAAAAAAGAAAAAACTTTCTACCGACTTTTATATCTCGTATTTCAAATGATTCTAAAGCAACTGGTATTTAAAACAAAGCATAAAAAAAGCCACTCAAATGAGTGGCTTTTTGATTGAAATATTCTAAAATTAGAATTTATAACCTACAGAAAGGTTGATGTTTCTGTGTTGAAGTTCTACCCCATCATCACCAGGAGAAGTTGTAAATGGAGATAAACCATGGTAATATCTTGCATCTAAAGTAATTTGAGAATTAGGTACATTGTATCCAATTCCTCCAACTACACCATAATCAAACTCTTCTAAAGTAGTAAGGTCAGTTTGAGCTGATCCATCCACTGGAGTTGCATAAGCTGTTCCTTCAAAAAGGTAACCAGCTTGTGGCCCAACTTGAAGGTTCAAACCTCCTACCAAAGATATTTTTGCTAGAAGTGGAACTTGAACATAGTACAAGTTGGTTTTTGCAGATTGGTTAAGATCTGCACCACTTGGGTCTGTAGTATAAGGCATAGTACCTAAATTGTTGTAGTTAGCCTCTACTTGCACCGCAAAAGCTTCACTTAGGTTGTAGGTAGCAAACAGACCAGCACCTTCTCCAAATCTTCCTCTTTCAGAAGACTTTCCTCCTTGAGAAGCTATGTTGTTAAAGTTAGTAGCAACTCTAACCCCAAAATCCAAGTCTTGTGCATTTGCATTAGCAAATCCTAAACAAAGGGCAATACTAAATAATAATTTTTTCATACTATTAATTTTAATTTTATTCCTAATTAATTTTTTAAACTAGGTTTTTTTTATTTATACAAACCCAAAAATAGACAAACTTTCTATTACTACAAACTAATTGTTAAAAAAAATAACATGAATTTAGTTGGTTTTTACGCAACTTTGTAGTTCAGCAGGCAATTTAAGGTCTAAAGCCCCCAAATATTCTGCTAATTTTTCCTTTACAAATCTATCTTTTTTAAGATTTAGCGCATAATTTTTTAGTAGATCATAATTCGATTCAAGGGAAATGTTATGTTCTGGAATAATTTTTACCAATTTTCTAACTTCCACTTGGTTACCCACTACCACCAAATCACTAATCTCCCCTTCTTTTAATCCAGCCAAAGAAAATTTCATGTCCATAGGCAATGTGCTTCTTTCGAAATTATCAGATCCTGTCTCGGGATTAAAAACGATGCCTTTGTTGTTTTTGGTTGTAAGATCCGTAGAATATTTCTTTACCGCCTCTTCGAATGTGATAGATCCCGAATCAATCTCCTTTTTGATTTGTTCCATCTGAACTTTGAGTTCATTTAATTTGTCTTTCGAAACAACAGGTTTAAGCAATATATGGCTCGCATAAACCCCAGAGGCATCAACTTTGTTTATATAGATAAGGTGATAACCAAAATCTGTTTTGATGGGCTGAGAATACTCTCCTTCTTTAAGCGAAAAAACAGCGTTTTCAAACGGTTTAACCATTTGGCCTCTTTCTACTTTTCCAAGAAAACCTCCATTTTGTTGCGCAGAAGGATCTATCGAATACTTTCTAGCCAAGGTGCCAAAATCTGCTCCTTGAATCAAACTTTGTTTGATCTGGCCCATCACACCATATAATTCATTGATATCTTCTTGTGTAGGTTTGGCTTCTAGTTGAAGTCTAGCATACGAAATTTGTTCTGGTATCATGGCTTGGCTCATCTCAGCTAGGTTCTCCATATATAAAGACCTAACTTCACTGGGTGAAATATCTACATCTTTGGCCAAGGCATACTGTTTTCTTTGCACGTAAATTCCATCTTCGGCCATGGGCTTGAATAAGTTTAGCAGATCCGTCTCATTGTCTACACCAAATTCCTTAAACAATACTTCTAATGGATATTGCGCTTTGTACTGGCTGAGTTGTGCTAGGGCACTTTGGTTTACTTCTTCTTGGCTCACACTAATTAGTGTATCACTTTTGGCCATCTGAACCATTGCCTTTTGACTAACCAAACTTTGAATAAGTTGGCAATCGCTGGCTTTTCCGGAGGTAGACTGGGATAGGCTCTGCATTTCTGAGAGTAAGATTGACTCAGAACCTACTTTGCCTATTACTTTATCAAGTAAAATTTCCTGAGAAAACAGTGGATTTGAAAGAAAAACAGTAAGGCTTAAGAACAGATACGATATAAATTTCATATTATTTTTTGAATTTTTCTAAAAGCAGATCTTTCACCTCTTGATTTACTTCTACTTTTTGAGTGCTAGAAAGTTTTTGAATTTCAGAGGCAACATACTTTTCGATATAATCTTCGCTAATTGCAGCCAAACTCTCTTCTGTGGTCATCGCCTGAGGAGGAGTGATTTTTTTGATCAAAACTACGGTACTATTTCCCTGAGCATCTTTAAAGATCTTCACCCCTGGTTTGATGGTCATTCCATAAGGAAAGAAATCACTTTTGGTTTCGATTTTTTGAGAATAACTTTTCACCAGTGGCTGCCCATTGGCATCCGTCTTTCCATTATACTGGGTTAAAATGTCATTTACCGTAGCATAGTTGGCAAGTTTTTGTGCAATCTCAGTACTAATTTTATCATCAGAACACAAATAAACGTCTACCTCAGCTCTTTCTTTCCACCAAAGTTTATCTTTGTTTTCTTCAATATAAGCGAGTTTAGCCTGTTGGTCTGAAATTGACTGCTCTCTTAGGTGTTTCTTATATTGATTAATGGTTTGGTCTATATAAGACTGTGTGTAGGTTCCTTCCCCTTGTTTCAAATACTCTTGCTTGGAGGCATTGTAATCGTTTAGATAAACCTTGGCCTTGGCTTTCTCTAAAACTTCATCCAAAAGCAGCCTAGAATTGGTTGCATTTTGAAGCGTTTTAGAAACCTGGTTGATGTCATTTACAAGATCTTGTTGGGTGTAATTTTGAGCACCTACGGTATAAATAGGTTCGTTTCCAACGGCAGTTAAAGTTCTGCTAGGATCAAAAATCATTTTACCCGCCGATTTCAATACTTTATTTAAAGCGATGGTGTTTTGTTTTAAATATTTGAGTCTAGAGGAGTTTTCATACATCAAATTATCAAACCTATCTTTTGCGTCTGGAGCATTATTGTATCGCTGGATTAAATCTTGATCGTTTTTGTTAAAAAACTTTGGAACTTTTCGGCTAATTGAATCTACCTTCACAAAGGCTACGGCATTGTCTAATATCACCGGCGAAGACACAAAACCAGCACCAGTAGAAAAAATCTGATCTTCTAGGGTAGATGGAAATTCAAAAGCTGATATCCATCGTCCAGAAAAACTTCCGTTATCAGCATACTTAGAAACCAATTCTTCCATGGAAATCTTGCCTGTATATACTTTTTCAGAAAGTTGAGCTGCAAGTCTTTTGGCTTCCAAAACCGCTTGAGAATCATATTTATCTTTCAACGGAAGATACACGGCACTTACTTTTCTAGGGTTCTGATCTCTATCAAAGCCTGTTCGAAGCAAAGATTCAAGCACTGAAGCGTAAAAAGCTTCATTGTCAATTTTAACAAAAAACTCTTCTCCCGTGTTTTGTGCAGAAACCATATTAAGGGCAGATCCGACAAAAACTCCAAATAGTAAAGAAATATTTACTCTCATAAGACAAATATATATTAGGGTAAAATTAAAACAATAAATGTAGTATAACAAATATTCTACCAACTAAAGAAGCCATAGGTTTAAAGAAAAAAATAGGGAAAGCATAGCACTTCCCCTATTTAAAATTGTCAAGATTGTAAAAATCTACTTTTCTGGCTCCAAAATAAGCTCTTCTGTTTTGATTTTATCATCTAAGATCGCCTTTTTGTCTTGAGATTTGATCACAGGTCTAATAAAAGGATCCTTACCCTTAAACACTTGTTTGATCTCAACTCTACGGTTCATCGACTCATCTTTTTTGTCGTTTTCTGGTGATACTGCGGGGGAAGAAAAACCAAGCCCTTCTATGGTAATTCTATCGGCTTCTATTCCTTTAGATACCAAATAATTTTTTACGTATTGTGCTCTATTAAGCGAAAGATTATGGTCTTGTACATCATTATCATACCCTTCATCTATTTCGCTCACCCCGCAACACACATGCCCCATGGCATGAATATTAAGTTCTGGAAACGCTTGCATAATTGTCACGAGCTCATCCAATCTAGCCAAATTAGACCTAGTGATGTAAGAACCACTTCTGCCTGGGGTAAAATAGATGGTTGGAAACTTCTCTTGGTATACAAATTCGGCAGGAACAGGCGGAGGGCTAATGGCAGGAACTTCAACAACAGGCTTTTCAATTTTCTTTTCTGTTTTCCTAAGTTCTGCTTTTTCGATAAACACATCTACCCTTCGGTCGTTTGAATTGGCTTTTTCTATTACATCAGAGGCATTTTGTTCACCCAAAGACTCTACTTTTATGCTTTGAATCTCCAAATCTAGGGCTTCACTGATGTATTTCTGAATATTTGCCCCTCTTTTTTCACTGAGCTTTTGGTTGGATGCTGCGGATCCTACGTTGTCGGTGTAAGCCTTAGCCAGGAAAGAAACTCCATAGTCTGAACCTAAAAAAGAACTGAGTTTTTCTTTGATTTCTGCTTTCTGGGCTGGGGTTAAGGTAGAAACACCACTTTCATAATACACGGTAAAGCTTGGGTCTTGTGCTTGTAAAAAAGTCCATCCCAATAGGGTTAAAAATGCAAAAATTTTTTTCATGATAGTTTTGATTTTGGCTTGTAGCAATTTAAATAAATCTTACGTCTAAAAGATAATTTTCTTGAATTTTTTCGTTGATCGATGAAATTATTTTCGATTTGGCATACAAAAGCTCGTTTTTAAGCTCAGAAGATTCTATACTAACAAACAGAACGCCAGCTTGTTCTCGGGTATTTAAAGTTTTTTTAGAAACATAATCTCCCACAATTTGATGCCAAGATTCTTCTATTTTTACACTTCTTAGTTTGTTCTCCAAGCCATATTGTCGAACAAAAAGTTCGATTGCTTCTTTAATTGGCTGTTGGTTGTCCTTTTTCATAGATGAAAAACTTTACTCTCGGCTGAAATTTTTTCTACCAAATTTTGGGTTCGTTCAAGATGGGTATCGCTAATAAAAATTTGCCCAAAACTGTCTTGGTTTACCATTTTTATCATTTCTTCTACCCTATTTTGGTCTAATTTATCAAAAATATCATCCAAAAGCAAAATAGGAGTCTTTTTAAGGTGAATTTTCATCAAAGCGAGTTTGGCCAATTTTAATGCGACCAAAAAAGATTTTTGCTGACCTTGAGACCCGTATTTTTTAATGGATCTGTCTTGAATTTCAAACTCAAAATCGTCTTTGTGTACACCACAAGTAGTGTATTGAAGTTTTCTGTCTAACACTGTAGATTCGTTAATGGCTTCCAGTAAATCTCCACTTACACTTGGTTTATATTTCAAAGCAACTTCTTCTTTGGAAGAAGATATTTTGGCATAAAAATCTTTGAACAAAGGCAGAAATTCTTCTAAAAATTCTTCTCGTCTTTTCTTAATCTCTTCACCAAGTTCGGCCAGGGTTTGATTATATACAGACAAATTGGCTTGATCAAAAGTTTGATTGGCAAAAAAATACTTCAGCAGTGCGTTTCTTTGGGCCAAACATTTGTTGTATCTCAACAAAATTCGAAGGTAATCTTCTTTTGACTGACAAATAATATTGTCTACAAACTTCCTTCTTCCCTCCGAACCTTCCATAATCAGATCTCTGTCATAGGGAGAAATCATCACCACGGGAAAACTTCCCAGATGATCAGAAATTCTAGAATAGGCTTTTCCATTTTTTTTAATGGTTTTCTTTGCGCCTTTTTGGAAACCACAAAAAACCAAATCTTCAGAAATTTCATCCTCATTTTGATGAAAATACAACCCAGAAACCGATAAAAAATCCTGATCAAATCGAAGATTGAGAAGGTCTGAATGGTTGAGATAGCTCTTACCAATACATAGAAAATAAATAGCATCTAAAAGATTGGTTTTTCCCACGCCATTGTTCCCCAAAAAACAATTGATTCCCTGAGAGAATTCAAGATGTTTTTCCTCAATATTCTTAAAGTTAGCTATTCTTATGTTCTTAAGATACATGGTGCAAAAATAATCTTTATAACCTAAGAAATTTCATGCCCTTATGTTGATAAACTAGAAAGTTATACACAATTAAAATCAGGGAAAAAAGATTAAATTTGCATCATACAAATTCGAACCCTATGACCCTTACAAATTTTTCAGATAGACACATTGGTATAAATCAAACCCAAGAGAAAGAAATGCTCTCCCAAATTGGAGTTTCTTCCCTAGACCAACTGATTGAAAAAACCATTCCCAAAGACATTTTAATTCAAGAAGATTTAGATATTTCAGAGGCCATCTCAGAGTACCAAGTTCTGAATCAACTCAAAGCTTTGTCTAAAGAAAACAAAACCTACAAAACTTACATAGGATTTGGTTACTATAACAGCATACTTCCTTCGCCTATCCAAAGAAATATTTTAGAAAATCCAGGATGGTATACTGCTTATACACCCTACCAAGCAGAAATCGCCCAAGGTAGATTAGAGGCTCTTTTAAACTACCAAACCATTGTTTCTGAACTTTGTAGTTTGCCCCTAGCCAACGCCTCTTTGCTTGATGAAGGAACTGCGGCTTGTGAAGCGATGACCTTATTTTATGGAAACCTAAGCAAAGAGCAAAAAGCTAGCAATGCCAACAAACTCTTTGTTTCTTTCGATGTATTTCCTCAAACCCTTGGAGTGCTTCAAACCAAAGCAGAGGCTTTAGGAATAGAAATTGTTCTTGGTAATCCAAACGAAAACCCAAGTTTAGACAGCACTTATTTTGGCGCGATTTTGCAGTATCCAAATTTAGAAGGTAGCATCCAAGATCATAGTGCTTTTGTAGAAAACGCAAAAAAACACGAAATTCAGAGAACAGCACATCAAAAGAGAAAAAGCAACCTCTAACATATGTACTGCTCAGGTTCTTTTGGCGGTAATGGCTGGTATGTACGGGGCTTATCACGGAAAAGATGGATTGGTATCTATCGCCAAAGACATTCATACCAAAGCCAAAACTCTATCGCAAGGCCTACAACAACTGGGGTTAAAATTAAACGAAAATCCTTTCTTTGATACCCTTTGCATAGATGCTTCTACCCTAGATACCCTTGGACTCAAAGCACTTTTAGAAGAAAACCAAATTAACCTAAACTTTTTTATTAAAGACAAAATCATCATCGCCATAGACCAAACTACTTCTTTAGAAGATCTTAAAACTTTGGTGGATTTATTTGCAGACTTCCTTGAAAAAGACAGTCCAATTTTAAAAGAAACAACCGAAGTTGATTTTGGAAAACTAGGCAGAACCAGCGATTTTATGAACCACAAAGTCTTCAAAGACTACCACACCGAAACCGAGCTCATGCGTTACATCAAAGGATTAGAAAGAAAAGACCTTTCTTTGAACCACTCGATGATCGCCCTTGGATCTTGTACCATGAAGCTCAATGCAGCCACAGAACTGCTTCCTCTTTCTTGGCCAGAGTTTGGAGGAATTCATCCTTTTGTGCCCAAAGAACAAGCGCAAGGATTTCAGAAACTAATTTCTGAACTAGAAAAAGACCTTTCAACCTGTACTGGGTTTTATGCAACTTCACTTCAACCTAACTCAGGCGCTCAAGGAGAGTATGCTGGTCTGATGGTGATTTCTGCCTACCACAAAACCAACGGGCAAGGACATAGAAATATTGCTTTGATGCCTGCTTCTGCGCACGGAACCAATCCAGCTTCAGCAGTACTTGCTGGAATGAAGGTTGTCGTAGTAAAAAACCTAGAAAACGGACACATCGATCTGGAAGACTTAAAAGAAAAGGTTGCCCAGTACAAAGACAATTTAGCTTGTTTGATGGTTACTTATCCATCGACTTATGGTGTTTTTGATGAAGAAATTAAAGAAGTAACCGAACTCATTCACCAAAATGGAGGACAGGTTTATATGGACGGCGCCAACATGAATGCCCAAGTAGGCCTTACCAATCCTGCCAACATTGGGGCAGATGTTTGTCACCTAAACTTGCACAAAACCTTTGCGATTCCTCATGGAGGTGGAGGTCCAGGAGTTGGTCCTATTTGTGTTGCCAAACACTTGGCTCCCTTTTTGCCAAGCAATGCCAACATTAAAACTGGAGGAGAAAATGCCATTGCGGGAATTTCTTCTGCTCCGTACGGTTCTGCACTAGTGCTAATTATTTCTTACACCTACATCAAACTATTGGGTCCTGATGGACTTAAAAAGTCTACCCAGACTGCAATTTTAAGTGCAAACTACCTAAAATCTCAACTGGAAAAGCACTACAATGTTTTGTATCAAAACCACAATGGAGCGGTTGCCCACGAGTTAATTATAGACTTTAGACCTTTTAAAGCTCAAAGCGGAATTGAGGTAGTAGATGTAGCCAAAAGGCTTATGGATTACGGATTTCACGCACCAACCGTTTCTTTCCCAGTAGCAGGAACCCTGATGATTGAACCAACAGAGAGTGAAAGCAAACAAGAAATCGATCGATTTATTTCTGCCCTTGTGGAAATTCGAAAAGAAATTGAGGAAATTGAAACAGGAAAAGCCGACAAAGAGAACAACGTACTGAAAAACTCGCCACATACCTTAGAGCAAATTAGTGGTGACAACTGGGATTTCCCCTATAGTAGACAAAAAGCTGCTTTCCCTCTAGAGTGGATCAAAGAAAGAAAATTCTTTGCTTCAGTAAATCGAATTGATGACGCCTATGGAGATAGAAATTTGGTTTGCGCTTGTGTTCCCACAGAAGCTTATCAATAAGATCTTATAGAGCTTAACAAAAAAAGGGAGATTTTAATTTAAATCTCCCTTTTTTTCTGCTCTTTGGTGGGCAATAAGCAAATAAACAAAGGCATTGTAAGATTCTAATCCTTTATTTTGATTGTTTCCCTTTAAAAAAGCATCATAGGCCACAGACTGAAAATCTCCAACTTTGTTGGCATACTTTTTTTCGAAAGCCAACTCTTTGGTATAATCAGATTTCATTTTTAAAGAAAAGCCACCCAAATAGCATTCGTAAGTGGGATCATTCTCTTTGTAAATTAAGGTGATTACACTTTTTAAGGCTTTGTACTTGGCTGAATATACAAGCCTAGGATCAGAAGATTTTTCAAGCAACAAATATCCTATAAAGTTAGCCTGATCTTCTGGAGCATAACCCAACTTGTGTGCAAACTCATGTGCCAAGGTATGCGCCCATTTTACCCCAGGCATTTTCTTGTTGTATTGACATTCAAAGGTGAAGGGATTGTAGTATCCCAAAACGCCTAAATATGAGAGCTGGGTAGAAAAAAATGAAGCTTTAGAGGCAGAAAACACTCGATGTTTATAGGGAAGGTTATTGGGCAAAAAGACCAATCCCTGGTTGATATGCGCATCAATCTCTTGGAGACTTAGCGAGTCTTCGGGCATTGCTTCTCTTAATTCCTTACACTCTTTAAGTAGACTTTCGGCAGTTTTATGCAAATCTGTAAGTACAATTTCTTGGGGTTTATAATAGGTCTCTAACTTGGGAAGAAAATAATTGAATCCCCAAAAAAGATAAAACACAAAAAACAATAGATTGACATACAAGCTTAACCATAAAAAGCTTTTCCAACCCAACCTAAACCTATAGAATAGATATAAAAAAAAGACGATGCTCAAAAAATAAAACAAATCTCCCACAGAAAAGGGTACACTTTGCCACAATCTGCCCAGCAAAGAACTCCACTTGACATAACTGGTCTTATAGAAATTCAAAAAAGTTTGGTTTTTAGACAAAAAACTCACCGTTTTGGTTTGCCCAAAAAGTACCATCAAACTAATAAAAACTGCGAGTTTTGGTTTCATATTTGCCTATAAAAAGAATTGGCCAAAGTAATCAACAATGGCCAAATCATTTCAACAAACTAAAAAAAAGTTTACTGCATTTACGCTTTAGCAGCTAGCTTCTCTTTGAGCCTAAGATCTATTTGATCTAAGAAATCCTCTGTATTTAAATAGTGAGAAGAATTAAGCGTGTCTCCATGTATCAAGGCAGCCAAATCTTTGGTCATTTTTCCTTCACCAACCAGAGCAACACATACCTGCTCTAAAACATGACAAAAGTTAATGAGATCTATATTGGTATCTAATTTCCCTCTGTGCGCAAGTCCTCTTGTCCATGCAAAGATAGAAGCGATAGGATTGGTAGAAGTTGGATTTCCTTTTTGGTGCTCTCTAAAGTGGCGGGTTACAGTTCCATGCGCTGCTTCGGCTTCCATGGTTTTTCCATCTGGCGTCAATAGTACAGAAGTCATTAACCCTAGTGAACCAAAACCTTGGGCTACGGTATCAGACTGAACATCTCCATCGTAGTTTTTACAAGCCCAAACAAACTCTCCTGGCCATTTTAAGGCAGAAGCCACCATGTCATCAATGAGTCTGTGCTCGTAAGTGATTCCTTTTTCTTTGAAAGCTTCTTTGTATTCGTTTTGGTACAATTCTTCAAAAATATCTTTGAATCTTCCATCGTACTTTTTAAGTATGGTGTTTTTGGAAGAAAAATACAGTGGCCATTTTTTGGCAAGTGCCATTTTGAAACAAGAGTGGGCAAATCCGTAAATGGACTCATCTACGTTGTACATAGCCATCCCAACTCCATCTCCTGGATAATCAAAAACCTCTCTTACAATAGGCTCGGATCCATCCTCTGGAGTGAAAGTTATGGTTAGTTTTCCTTTTCCTTTGGTGGTAAAATCTACGGCTTTGTATTGATCTGCATAGGCATGACGTCCAATACAAATAGGCGCAGTCCAAGAAGGAACAAGCCTTGGCACACTTTGAATGATGATAGGTTCTCTAAAAATAGTTCCTCCAACGATGTTACGGATGGTTCCGTTGGGTGATTTCCACATTTCTTTGAGGGAAAATTCTTTTACTCTGGCCTCATCTGGAGTGATGGTGGCACATTTAATCCCTACGTTATACTCTAAAATAGCCTTAGCAGAATCTATGGTAACCTGATCGTTTGTAGCATCTCTGTTTTCCATTCCAAGATCGAAATACTTAATATCTATATCTAAATAAGGAAGGATAAGTTTGTCTTTGATGAACTTCCATATCACCCTTGTCATTTCATCTCCATCGAGTTCTACTACAGGATTTACTACTTTAATTTTTTGCATGCCTAAGGTTTAGTTTCTATATAATAATATGTCTCAAAGGTACAAAAAACATACCAAAATTGTTGTTATTTTGCTCCTTTTATCAAAGATAATTCAGGCTATGTTATGCCTATTTTAAATTTCATTTTTATTAGAGAATTCTCTACCTGAACTTTTAAATATCTTTCAGAAAATCAGATTGGATCCTCAGTTTCTTTTTGCCCAGAAAGCATCAAAAAGGCTTTAAGAAATTCATCGATTCCACCATTCATTACCCCTTCCACATTGGTACTTTCTACCGATGTACGCACATCTTTGACCAATTTATAAGGATGCATCACATAATTCCTAATTTGTGAACCCCATTCAATTTTTTTCTTTCCGGCTTCAATTTCGTCTCTTTGGGCGTTTCTTTTCTCCATTTCAATCTCATACAACCTAGACTTTAAAAGTTGCAAAGCCTTTTCTTTGTTTTGAAGTTGAGATCTACTCTCGGAGTTTTCAATGATAATCCCCGTAGGCTCGTGTCTTAGACGAACGGCGGTTTCTACCTTGTTTACGTTTTGTCCACCCGCACCAGAGGCTCGCATAGTTTCAAAAGTATATTCCGAAGAAGGAATGTCAATTTCTATGGTATCATCAGCCAGCGGATATACATATACCGAAACAAAAGAAGTGTGTCTTTTGGCGTTGCTATCAAAGGGAGAGATTCTAACCAATCTATGCACCCCATTTTCGCCTTTGAGATACCCAAAGGCGTATTCTCCCTCAATTTCTATGGTCACCGTTTTTACTCCTGCCACATCTCCAGGCTGATAGTTCAGTTCTTTTACTTTGAAACCTTCTTTTTGAGCCCACATCAAATACATACGCATGAGCATCGAGGCCCAATCGCAACTTTCTGTTCCACCAGCACCTGCTGTAATTTGAAGTACCGCGCTTAAATCATCCCCTTCGCTAGAAAGCATGTTTCTAAACTCAACTGCTTCAATTTTATCCAAAACCCATTTTTTTTGAGCCTGAACTTCTTCATCAGTAGCTTCCCCTTCTTTCAAAAAATCGTTGAGAATGAGCGCTTCTTCGAAGCCGCTTTGTATTTCGTTAAAGTCTTCGATCCATTTCTTTTGACTTCGGAGCTGTTTTAAGAAAACCTCAGCTTCTTTAGGATTGTCCCAAAAGGAAGGATCTGCTGCTTTTTCTTCTTGATTTTGTACATCAACTGTTTTTTTGTCGATCTCCAAATACTTGGCCAGAGCATCAATTCTTGCCTGAATGTCTTTTATTTCTTCATTTGAAATCATAAATACAAATATACTTTAGGATTTTGTATTTTTAAATTTTAAATCTCGAAAATCTTATTCCCAAAAACTCAAACCCAAATCTCAAACTACTTTATGTACAAATTGTATCACAATCCCAAATGCTCAACCAGCAGAAAAGCAAAACATCTTTTGGAAGAAAAAAATGTTTCCTTTACAGAAGTTTTGTATCTAAAAAACCCTTTGTCTTCTAGTGAAATCAAAGAATTGCTTTTAAAACTGAATTTGAGTGCGATGGAAGTCATCAGAAAAAAAGAATCCCTTTGGAAAGAAAATTTTGCAGACAAAAATCTTTCGCAGGAGGAACTGATTGAAATTTTGGCACAAAATCCATCTCTACTCGAGAGACCCATTTTAGAAACCGACGCCAAAGCCTTGGTGGGAAGACCTACGGAGGTTCTTTTAGAATTGATTTCTTGAAATCATATCTGTAAATGAAAAAAGACAACAAAAATATTTTGGATTCGGGTCTATCGGACAAAACGGCATCCAATCAGCAAAGAATACTTCTGAGAAGCGGTACCTACAACGTAATTCGAAAAGGAAAAAAAATCGGATTGGGCGATGCCTATCAGTTTTTTATTTCTTTGTCCTGGCCTAAACTCATCGGTTTGGTGTTTTTGGGATTTGTTTTTGTCAATATACTCTTTGCCCTTTTGTATATGGCCATTGGCGTGGAGCATCTCAGTGGAATTCCAAAGCAAAGCAAATGGGAAGATTTTCTTTCCTGCTTTTATTTTAGTTGCCAAACCTACACCACCGTTGGATATGGAGGGATTTCCCCTAGTGGCCATTTGACCAGCTCGCTCTCTGCATTTGAATCTCTATTTGGACTTTTGAGCTTTTCTCTTGCCACGGGAATCATTTTTGGAAGATTTTCCAAACCCATAGCAAAAGTGGCATATTCAGAAAACATTCTGGTTGCTCCTTATGGAAAAAACAATGTGGAATATGGACTGATGTTCCGCATGGTAAACCAGAGAGATACACTTCTTTCCAATGCCAGAATTCATGTGATGTACAGCATGGATATTTTAGAAAATGGCTCTTACAAAAGAATTTATAAGGCTTTGAATTTGGAGATAGACAGAATCAAAATGTTTCCTCTTACTTGGACGGTGGTTCACCCGATCGATGAAAACTCGGTTTTTTATGGACTGACACAGGAAGATTTGCAAAAACAAAAAGTAGAAATCATGGTGATGACGGAGGCTTTTGATGAAAAATTCAACGATGTGGTTCACTCTAGAACTTCCTATATCCCCAAAGATTTTGTTTTTGGAGCCAAATTCTTACCTGCACAACAAGTAAACTCTGATGGAATCATGGAAATTGATTTGGAGAAAATCGGGGAGTTTGAAATAGTCTAGAATATAGCCTTTTTAAAACAATTTAGGCAGATTTAATGACGGGCTTTATGTTGATTGGCACCGAACAAGATTTAGCCAAATAGCATGATTTGTGAGCCAAAAGATGCAATTCTCTGGCTTTTTCTACATCACAATTGGGAGAAACCTCTACCTGTGGATTTAAACTAATGGTCTTAAAGCTTCCTCCATCCACTTTTCTAGCCTCTAAAATTCCTGTGGGATGGTCTTTGTACTCTAAAACCACGATTCCATTTTGGGCACACAGATGCAAATATCACATCATGTGACACTGCGAAATGGCACCAATAAATAATTCTTGAGGATTATACTTGGAATCGTCCCCTAAAAAAGCAGAATCAGATGAACCTTCGATGGCATGAGATTTTTGTTTCCCTACAAGCAAACTGTCTCTGGAATAAGATTCTGAACTAAAAGTTCCACTTCCTTTGTTTCCAGTCCACTCAACGGATATTTCAAAATGATATTCTTTCATAACCTTACTTATTTTTGATATTTATTTCTAGGTTTGGTTGGATACAATTCCATAGGAAATATACCAACTTTGTTAAGAAAAACCAAAAATTTTAAGTGTTTTTCGTCTTTTTTACTTAAAGTATTTTTGAAAGACAAACTTGAAGATAGGCTGAGAAAAAGACCAAGGAACAATAGAAACAAGGGTCATAAACATAACTTCGGGAGGAAAAAATTCGCTTGAAAGAAGTACTACAAGACCATTGTTCATGTTTCCAAACATCAAACAATTGGTCCATTTTTCTTCTTTGTCCTGTGCGGGAACCAAATATCCAACCAAATAAAGCGACAAAAAAACAAAAAACATAAGACCCAATTTGAGAAGCGTTTGATGATTTTGCAAATTTTGAGAAATAGTAGCTTGGTTTGAAGAAACAAGCACAGAGAGAAATAGTATCATGTTCATAGACCCAATACCTCCGGTAAAAGGAAGGGCTTTTTGAACAAAATTTGGGAAATATCTTCGAACCAAAAAGGCCAATAGCGAAGGAACAAATACCATTTTGGCCAGAAATACACATAATTCTACCATAGAGACTTCATAATTGGCGTCAAAAAGGTTTTTCACCAAAAACGGAATGGTAAAAGGAACCATACAAGCGGTAATTACCACAAAAGCAGTAGTCCAAAGGATTTTTAATCTATAAAAGCTAGCAAGTAGCGGACTCATCACCGCGCCAGAGGTAGCCACTATCAAGAAAGCACCAAGACGGGTATGATAATCTAAAAAGAACGTAAGCAAATAAAAAGCCAAAGGCAGAAACACCACATAAACCAAAGACAACCAAACAATTTTACCTTTGTTTTGTTTGAGATGAACCAATTCTTCTATCTTAATTTTTAAACCACTTAAAAAAAGTGAAAACATCAAAAGTTCGGCCGCTATATCTTTGGCTGGAGAAAAAACAAAAGGAAAAAAATAAGCTATTATCCCAAAAAAGATAAGCAGACTCCCAAAATGGTTTTCGAAAAACTTAAACATAATTTCCAGCGAAAAAATTAAAAAAGCTCGCTAAACTACAAAAACAGAACCAATCTAAAGCCTGAAAAACAAAGCTTAACATTCCCTTGGCATGCCTTGGCTTTTAAATATTACCTCCACATGCACAAAAGACGTATCTTTGTAGCATGAATTCATTTAAATCCTCGGGGTTAAA
Organism: Flavobacteriaceae bacterium; assembly: GCA_004359435.1. Taxonomy (GTDB): domain Bacteria; phylum Bacteroidota; class Bacteroidia; order Flavobacteriales; family Weeksellaceae; genus PTET01. The sequence continues at coordinate 584,670 of PTET01000001.1, read as the reverse complement.
TCCCGAAATTGTTAGGGCAGTAGAAGAACTAGGTTTTCTGACGCCCACCCCCATTCAAGAGAAAAGTTTAGCGTTACTCATTGATGAACCTTGTGATTTGCTTGCTACTGCCCAAACTGGAACAGGAAAAACAGCCGCTTTTGGTCTACCCATTTTACACCACATTAACCCAGACCAAAAAGATGTACAGGCTATTATTCTTTGTCCAACCCGAGAGCTTTGCATTCAAATTGAAAAAGAACTTGTAAATTATTCCAAGTACTTAAAAATTAACACCCTAGCGGTATACGGTGGAACTTCCATAGACACCCAAATAAGAGGTCTTGGAAAAGGCATACAAATAGTTGTAGGAACCCCAGGGAGAACCTTAGACCTTATCAACCGAAGAAAACTCAAAATCGAAAACATCAGATGGGCCGTTTTAGACGAAGCCGACGAAATGCTTTCGATGGGTTTCAAAGATGATTTAGACGAAATTCTTTCTACCACACCCAAAGAAAGAACCACGCTTTTGTTTTCGGCAACCCTTCCCTCTGGCATCACCAAGATAGCCAATACTTATATGAATTCTCCAGAAGAGATTCATATCGCAAGCCGAAACAAAAGTTCGGACAACGTTACCCATCAATATTTCTTGGCTGACCGAAACAGCAGATACCCTATTTTAAAAAGAGTGGTAGATTTCAACCCAGACATCTATGCGATTATTTTCTGTAGAACCAGAAGAGAAACCCAAGAATTAGCAGACAAATTAACCCAAGACGGTTATAGCATAGATTGCTTGCACGGAGATCTATCTCAAGCGCAAAGAGATCATGTAATGGGGAAGTTTCGATCCAAAAAATTACAACTTCTGGTTGCAACTGATGTTGCGGCAAGAGGAATTGATGTTGACATTTTAACCCATGTGATCAACTACAACCTTCCTGACGAAATTGAAACCTACGTACACAGAAGTGGTAGAACCGGTAGAGCCAGCAACAAAGGAATTTGTTACTCCATTATCACTGCCTCTGAGAAAAGAAAAATTAAACAGGCTGAAAAAATCATCTCAAAAACCATCGAGCAGGTTGCCATCCCAACAGGAGAAGAAGTTTGCCAAAGACAACTTCTAACTTTGATCGATAAGATTCAGGCCATTGAAATCGATCCTCAGATCGAACCTTTCATGGAAGAAATCAACCAGAGATTAGAAGACATGAGCAAAGAAGAGTTGCTCAAAAAAATGGTTTCTATTGAATTTACCAAATTCCTAACCTACTATTCTAAAACCAAAGACCTCAACCCTTCTAGCGAAAAGAGAGATTCTCAAAGCAGAAACAGAGGCGATTTTGATAGATTCTTTTTAAATGTAGGATCAATTGAAGGTATTTCTCCCACCAACATCATTGGACTGATTAACGACAGCATGGGTGGAAAAAAACTGGACATTGGAGAAATCGAAATCATGAAATCTTTCTCTTTCTTCGAAGTTGAATCGGGCTACAAAGAAGAAATTATCAAAAATCTTTCTGGAGAAAGCTTCAAAGGACAAACCCTAAATGTTGAAGAGACCAAAAAGAAAAAAACAGAATCTTCTGGCAAAGAGAAAAATCGTTCTAGAAGAAACGATTCTTTTGGCGGTAAAGATTTTAAGTCTTCCCAAGATAGAACCTCAAGAGGTGGATTTTCCAAAAACAAACCCAAAAGCAGTTATGGTGAAGCCTCCAGAGAAAGAGGCGGCTCAGATAAATACGGAAGCGCTGGATCTGGTAGAAGAAGAATCCGAAAGTAATTCACTACTTGTACCATTTCTAATCTAAACGACAAACAAAAAGCCGCTTCAAATTTGAAGCGGCTTTTTGTTGTTTTATACTTTTTTATAAAGTTTTGCAATAGAAAGACTCCTATTTTTTCTTTGCTCCAGATTTCAAAACGGGTTTGTTTACCACTTTGGGTTCAACCTTTTTGTCTTCTACTTCTGAGGCCTTAGGCTCTGTTTTAGACTCCCCAGACTTTACCTCTGTTTTAACTTCGGGCTTTGGCTCAACTTTGGGTGTCAATTCGATAGGATTGTCTACAAGTTCATCGGTTAAGGCAATTTGAAGAACCTCATCCATGGTCTTCACGTAATGAAATTTGATAGAAGCAATATCTTCTTTTTTTATTTTTTCAATGTCCTGACGATTTTCCTCACAAAGAATAATTTCGGTGATGTTGGCTCTGGATGCAGCAAGCACCTTCTCTTTGATTCCTCCAACCGGAAGTACCTTTCCGCGAAGAGTAATTTCACCTGTCATTGCCAAATTGGCCTTTACCTTTCTTTGGGTAAAATTTGAAGCCATAGCCGTTAACATGGCAATACCCGCCGAAGGTCCATCTTTGGGCGTAGATCCTGCTGGAATATGAATATGGATATCCCACTTGGTAAAAACCGATGGGTCTATGTTCCATTTTTTGTGATGGGCTTGCATATATTCCCAGGCTAGGGTGATGGATTCTTTCATCACAAGACCCATGTTTCCTGTGGTGGTAATACTTCCTTTTCCAGCAGAAATTAAGGTTTCGATAAACAAAATATCCCCACCAAGACTGGTCCAAGCCAGACCTGTAACAATTCCTGGGATGTTGTTGTTCTCGAACTTAGAAATGGTTCTAGGTCTACCAAGAATTTCTTTCATTTTCTTGATACTCATCTTAGGGGTCACCTCTTTCTCTAAAACAATGGCTTTGGCTGTGTTTCGAATGAGTTTAGAAATCTGCTTTTCTAGACCTCTAACCCCAGATTCTCTGGTGTATTGTTCCACTAGATGTGTGAGCTGTTTTCTACCGATGTAGAAATTTTCACTGGTTAGTCCGTGTTGTTTTAAAAGTTTTGGAAGTAGATGCTTTTTGGCGATTTCTACCTTTTCGTTTAGGGTGTATCCGGAGACATTGATCAGTTCCATTCTGTCTAAAAGCGCATACTGAATGGGAGCCAAACTGTTGGCCGTTGCAATAAACATCACTTTGGATAAATCATAGCCCATTTCCAAATAATTGTCATAGAAAGACTTGTTTTGTGCCGGATCCAATACTTCCAAAAGTGCAGACGAAGGATCTCCATGTCCGCTGGTTGACATTTTGTCTATTTCATCCAAAACAAAAACCGGATTAGAAGTTTTGGCTTTTTTCATGGACTGCAAAATTCGTCCTGCCATGGCCCCTATATAGGTTTTTCTGTGTCCTCTAATTTCAGACTCATCATGAAGTCCACCCAGAGAAACACGGATATATTCTCTGCCCAGTGATTTTGCGATGGATTTCCCAAGGGAAGTTTTCCCAACTCCCGGAGGTCCATACAAACACATAATGGGCGCCTTCATGTTTTGCTTGAGCTTAAGCACCGCCAACTGTTCAATAATTCTTTCTTTGATGTCTTCAAGTCCAAAATGATCTTTGTCTAAGATTTTTTGAGCGCGTTTTAAATCGAACAAATCTTTGGAATAGTTTTTCCAAGGAAGAGACAAAAAGAAATCCAGATAGTTTCTCTGAATACTATATTCGGGCGATTGGGTACTCATTCTTTGGAGCCTTCCTACTTCTTTGGAAAAAGTTTCGGCTGCCTTCTTCGTTGTTTTTCAACCACAGGAAGATTGAGATTAGAAGCCACGAAATTCACCAAAAAAGAAGGCGTTTCTATGTTTTTTAATGCAAAAACCGCCTCGGAGGGAATCGAAGGATTTTCATTGATAATTTTGATAGACACTTCTTTTACAGACTCTATAATAGCTTGGTAGTTAGGATCTTCATCTGGAAGCTTAACCTCATCTACCACCTTTACCTTTGCCTTAAAATAGGGCTCTGTTTGTTCCATGCTGTCCCAAGAAAACCTTCTAGAACCCTGAATGATTACCGTAGTATTGCCATCGGGCATTTTAAGCATTTTTAAGATTTTACCCACCGTTCCAATTGCGTACAAATCTTCGGGATTCAAATCTACCTTACTGAGATCTTTTTGAGCCACCACACCAATGGTTTTGTCCTTTTTATAGGCATCTTTTAATAGCTCAATTGAGCTATCTCTGCTGGCGGTAATGGGTATAACAACCCCTGGAAACAAAACCATGTTTTTAAGAGGCAAAATGGGAAGTTCTTCTTCTATGGAAGATTCCATTAGTTTGTCTTCTTCTTCTTTGTTCATAAGAGGGATGTATTCCGCTTCGGAATCCAAAGGATGGGTAAGTGACATTTTGTCAAATTGTATAGACATTTTTATTCTTTTATAAAACCCATTGTTTGAGACTTTCTAGCTTAACAAAGTTTGGAATCAAGACAAACAAAGACTTTTACAAACCTTTTGTGTTTGTAAAAATCAAAATGGGCAATTAGGTTTAGATATATTTCAAAAGCTGTGCCAAGTGACTTAAAGCAGTTCGATTATGACATTTTGATCTTGCAATTCGGCCAAATGGTCTTCTATACTGAATGAATTGTCATCGTATTCTTTCTTTCGACTTTGCTTTTGTTCTATTCTGGTTTTGCTTCTTGCAAACCTTCGAATATCTTCTTCGCTATCTAAGATAAGTCCAGGTACTTTTACTTTTTCTCCGTCTTCTCCAACAGCAACCATGGTAAAAAAGGAAGAATTACAATGTTTTGAGACTCCAGTTACAATGTTTTGAGACTCCACCCGAATACCTACCACCATAGAGGAAGTTCCCACATAATTCACTTTGGCTCTAAGGGTTAATAGCTCGCCAACTTCAACTGGGTTTAAAAAATCTACCCCTCCAATGTTGGCGGTAACGCAGTATCTCTCTGAGTGCTTGCAAGCGCTCGCATAAGCCACTTTGTCCATCAAAGACAAAATGTATCCTCCATGGATTTTACCACTAAAATTTGCATTAGAAGGCACCATAAGTTCTGCAAGGGTAACTTCTGATTGATGATTATACTTAAATACTTTATTTTTACTATTCATTTATTTCTCAATTACAGACTGATACAGTTCTTCGTAAAGTGGAATTACTTTAGATTTATCAAACTCTAAGGCTCTTTTTTGGGCATTGATTTTAAACTGGGCTAATTTCTCTGGATCTTTAAGCAAAGAAAGGACGTCAGAGGCCATTTTTTCTACATCCCCTACATTTGACACAAAACCGGTTTCTCCATCTAGGTTTACTTCTGTAATTCCTCCAGCATTAGATGAAACAACTGGAACACTCGCCGCCATTGCCTCAAGGGCAGCAAGACCAAAACTTTCTTCTTGGGAAGGAAGCAAAAACACATCCGAAACGCACAAAATACTATGAAGCTGGTTGATTTTCCCCATAAATTTCACCTTATCTTCTAGGTGGAGGTCTCTAACCTGTTGCTGCAAATTTTCTGCCTCTGGACCTTCTCCTACAATCAGAAGTTTAGCGGGAACTTCTTTCTGTACTTTATCGAAAACAGAAATGACATCCTGAATTCTTTTTACCTTTCGAATGTTGGATACATGGATGAGAATCTTATCCTCTGGCAAGGCAAAATTATTCCTTGGACAAGGGCCTTCTTTGTGTACAAAAAGGTTATTGTCTATAAAGTTAGGAATCACTTGAATTTCTTTTTTGATGTCAAAAACCTCTAAGGTATCATCTTTTAAACTCTGGGAAACCGTAGTTACTGCATCAGACTGATTGATGCTAAATTCTACGGCAGATTTATATACAGGATTTTGTCCCACTAGGGTGATGTCTGTCCCGTGAAGGGTGGTTATTACTTTGATGTCTATGTTTTCTTCTTTTAGAATCTGCTTGGCAAAATACGCCGCATAGGCATGGGGAATGGCATAATGCACATGCAAAACATCCAAACGATGGTTCCGAATAATTTCTACCATTAATGTCGAAAGTGCTAATGAATAGGGCTGATACGACTCAAAAAGCGGATAAGTTTTCACATTAACCTGATGAAAAACAATGTTTGGAAGAGTGATGTCTAATCTGGCGGGTAAACTATAGCTGATAAAATGAATTTGATGCCCTTTTTTGGCCAACATCATCCCAAGCTCGGTGGCTATAATTCCACTCCCTCCATAAGTTGGATAACAAACAATACCTATTTTCATGCTCGGGTATAGGGTTTTTCTTCCCCTTTAGGTAAGATTGCATCATAAATCACCTTTTGAATTTTCTCTCTGATGTCTTTGGAAATGAGCAGTTGATTTTCTGCCGAAGGATTGATTCGGTTGGATAAAAACACATAAAGAAGTCCCGTTTTAGGATCTACCCAAGCCATGGTTCCTGTAAAACCGGTATGTCCGTAAGATAGCTCAGAAACGCACTTGCAAGCAGAACCCGAATCTCCTAGTTGTTTATCAAAACCGATACCTCTACGGTTGTTCTCAGATTTAAATTGATAGGAAGAAAACTGGTCGATCAGTTCTTTGGAAAGATAACGCTCTCCTCCATAATATCCTCCATTTAGATACATCTGCATAATTTTGGCCAGATCGTTAGCATTGGAAAAAACACCCGCATGGCCGGCTACTCCCCCTAGCATGGCAGCACCTTGATCGTGAACAAACCCATGGACAAGTTGCTTTCTAAAAAGTCTATCGTCTTCGGTGGGGATAATTTGTTCTTTATCAAATCTACTTAAGGGTAAATAACCTGTGGTAGTGGCGCCTAGTGGTTTGTAAAGAAACTCCGAGGTTAGCTCATCGAGATTCTTTCCTGTAGAATCCTTGTAATATTGATTAAAAAAATAATATCCAAGGTCTGAATATTTGTATGATTTTCCACTTGTCCACTGCTCTTTGCTAAGAATCATTTGGAACATCTGTTTATCGAAATCTTTTATGAGATATAGATTTTCGGCTACTTGGGTGGGAAATTCTTCTGAGGCAAAACTTTGGTATATCCCTGGAAAATATTCTTTGGTTTCTAGATTCATGGTTTCTTTGTAGAAAGGCACCCATGGATAAAGCCCAGCCCTATGGGTTAGAATGTCTTTGATTACCAAATTTTCTTTGTTGCTACCAAGAGTCTGGGGAAGTAAACTAGAGAGGGTTTGGTCTAAAGAAAATTCACCCTTTTCAACGCTTTTGATAATCAGGGGCAAAGTGGCAATGATTTTGGTGATGGAAGCCACATCATAAATATCTTCCCAGTCTACTTTTTTTTCTTTTAGGTTTGATTGATACCCGAAAGATTCATCAAAGACTACTCTCCCATCTTTGGCTACCAAAACCTGCATTCCGGGAGTTGCCCCTAGGTCGATGGCTCCCTCTGCAATGCCTTTTATTTTGTCTAGTTCCATTTGACTCATCCCTGCGTTGTGTGGATGGGTATAAGAAAGTCTACCCAAAGAAGGCGTCTGTATCCCATCCGAATACTTGTACTTTTCATTCACATCAACAGGCAAATGTCCTTTAGACTCTAGAGCACCAAAAATAATTTGAGGCATGGCTTTTTGAGCTTCTTGGCTGTTTTGATACCCCACAAGGATTGATTTTACTTTTTGGTCAGGCAAAGTTTTGAGCCCATACGCGCTTGTAAAAAGTGCCACAATGGTGCTGTTTTGACTGCTTATTTTTTCGATTAAAGCCTGAGAAGATTCAGAGATTTTATAACTTTTATAAGGGCTTTCGGTAGATTTATGAACCCCAACAATCACATAATCGTAAGACTTCAATTTGGCTACATCTGCCAAAGTATTTACCGCTACTAGATCTACTTTGGTGTATTTTTTCAAATAAGTATAAAAGGTATCCGAATCTGACTCTTCCAAAGCAACAAAGGCAAAAGTTTTGTCTTTGATGTTTTGGATGGGAAGCATATTGTCCTGATTTTTCACAAGGGTAATTGCCTGCTCAAAAATGGCTTGATTTAAAGCCGAACTTTTGGCATCATTTAGGTCTTGGTAAAGTCCAGCGTCAGACAAAACCTGCTTTTTATTTAAACCTGCATAATATTTTGCGTTTAATATTTTTCGAACACTTTCCTCTAATCTTTCTTGGCTAAGGGTTCCATTTTCTAAGGCTTGCTTAATTTTTGACTTCCCAGTTTCTACAGCTTGAGAAAAAAGCAAAATGTCGTTTCCGGCTTCAAAAGCTTTTAAATCTACTTCTCCTGGCGCATATGCAGCGGCTACTCCTTGCATGTTAAGCGCATCTGTAATAATAAGCCCTTTGTATCCAAGCTTATTTTTCAAAAGATCTGTTATAATCTTTTTAGAAAGAGAAGATGGTAAAGTTGCGTTTGGCTCCAAAGCGGGAACATTCAAATGCGCCACCATAATTGAAGCCACTTTGGCGTCAATAAGCCTTTTGAAAGGATACAAATCTAGACTATCGAGCTGAGCCAAATCGTGGGTAATAGTAGGAAGGGTCTTGTGTGAATCTTGGCTTGTGTCTCCATGTCCAGGAAAATGTTTGGCCGAACCTAGCACATACTGATCTTGCATTCCACGGGCATAAGCTACCGCTTTGTGAGATACATTTTCTCTGTTAGATCCAAAAGATCGATTTCCGATAATGGGATTGCTAGGATTCACATTGATGTCCACCACTGGGCCAAAATTCATGTGAACGCCAATTCTTTTGGCGTGGCTGGCAATTCGCTCACCTACTTGATACACCAAATCTTCATCTGAAAGTGCACCCATGGTCATCGCCCAAGGAAACTTGTGTGTATTTTCTAACCTCATGGCCAAATCCCATTCGGCATCCATCCCAATAAGAAGCGGTACCTTGGCTAAACTTTGGTATCTATTGGTGAGTGCGATTTGTTTTTGCGCACTGTTTTGCATAAAAATCAATCCACCGATAGATTGATTTTCAACCTCTTGTATTATTTCTTTCACTCGGGCCGAATATTTGGGAGGCGATCCCGCGATATGGGTCATGAAAACTTTTACGCCTTCAAGGGTGAAAATTTGATTTTCGGGATATATATTTCTGCATTTTTGATCGTCTATGTTCCCGTAAACCGCCCGAACCTTTACCGTTTTTTCTAGCTGCTCCATTACATCTAGACTGCCAATATCTCCCCCATGCCAAAGTTCATCTACCCCAGAAGCAAAATGAAGAATTCTTTGGTCCATATAGCTGTGGGTGTCTGAAATTAACAGTATTTTTGTCATCAAAGGGCGGTGTAAACCCCAAAAATAACAATTAGTCGCTTTAACTGTGAGATTTTTCTTAGAACTTTCTTTTTTAGGTACCCATTACAAAGGTTGGCAAATTCAGCCCAATGCCAAAAGTGTACAAGAAGAAATAGAATCTGCTATGAGCCTTCTACTTTTAGAGCCCATTAAAATTATGGGGGCCGGAAGAACAGACACAGGAGTTCATGCTCAAAAAATGTATGCCCATTTTGACACAAACCATCCACTTCCTAACAATTTTAAGCATAGACTCAATGCCTTTTTACCCAAAGACATTGCCATTAAAAATATTTTGCCCGTAAAAGAAGATGCCCACGCAAGGTTTCATGCCACAAGCAGGACATATAAATATTTCGTTCACCAAGAAAAATTTCCGTTTTATGATCAAACTAGCTCCTTAATTCGGGAACCTCTAGATTTTTTGGCCATGAACAGAGCCTGCGAAATTTTGTTTAAACACAAAGATTTCACTAGCTTCTCTAGACTTCATACCGATGTAAAAACCAATTTTTGCAGTATTTACAGCGCAAAATGGTTTAAGTTAGAAGACCCTACCCAAAGCCAGCCACCCAGATGGGTGTTTGAGATTTCGGCCGATCGGTTTCTTAGAAACATGGTTCGAGCTATTGTGGGAACGCTTCTTTTGGTGGGAAAAGGAAATTTAAGTTTAGAAGGATTTGAAGAAATCATCCTGAAAAAAAACAGAAACCTAGCAGGGGCTTCGGTTGCTGCAAAAGGCTTATCTTTGACCCACATCCAGTATCCCAAAGACTTATTTTTAGATGTCTGAATCTAACAGCAAATTTAGTTATAGTACCTTTAAAAGAGTGGTTTCTTTATTAGAAAACCACAAAAAAATCTTTTACCAATCGGTTTTGCTTTCTTCTCTGCTGGCCATTGTAAGTGTGGCTAGACCATTTTGCATCAAACAGGCGGTAGATGTAGATTATGTGAACAAAGACTACAACGGACTTATTCTAACCCTGAGCATCATGGGGGCTTTACTTTTGGCAGAGGTGGTTTTTCAGCTGCTTTTTATTTTTATCACCAATCTGGTTGCCGAAAACATCATCTTGGATTTGAGGGTGAAATTGTATGAAAAAATTATGGGCTTTAAAATGGCCTATTTTGACAAAACCCCAAATGGAGTGATTGTTACCCGATCGGTCTCAGATTTAGAAACCATCAAAGAAATTTTCAACGACGGAATCTTGGTGATTTTCGGAGACATGCAGCGCATTATATTTATCGTGCTTAGCATGTATTTTTCTTCTTGGAAGCTAGCCACCATTGTGGTTCTGATTTTACCTCTAATGATTTTTATAACCCGATATTTTCAGAAAACCCTCAAGGTAATTTTTCAAAACGAAAGATCTCAGGTAGCCAAACTCAACGCCTTTGTCCAAGAAAGATTATCAGGAATGAGCATCATTCAACTTTTTAATCGAGAAAAAATAGAATACCAAAACTTTTTTTCAATCAATCAGGATCTAAACAAAGCTCACCTAAAAACGGTTTTCGTTTTTTCGATTTTATTCCCAACGGTAGAACTGGTATCTTCCCTAGCCATTGCTGCACTAATTGTAGTTGGTGGATACAGCAGCCTTAAGAATGCCGACGTTAGCCCAGGAGACATTATGTCTTTTATTGTTTTTATCAATATGCTCATCAAACCCATTCGATTTATTGCCGAAAAATTCAACAACATGCAAAGAGGATTGGTGAGTTCTGAGCGTGTTTTTGAAGTGCTAGACACCAGCCACAGTGAGGCAGATGGACAAAACCAATTAACGGAAAGAATCAAAGGAAACGTTCGTTTTGAATCGGTACATTTCTCTTACAACAAAACTGAACCCATTTTGAAAGGAATTTCCTTTGACATAGAACCCGGTCAAACCTTGGCCATTGTCGGATCTACGGGCGCTGGAAAATCGACCATCATCAATCTTTTAAATCGATTTTATCAAATAGACAGCGGTAAAATTTTCATAGACCAGCACGATTTGTATAGCCTTTCTGTTCAAGACATTCGAAGCCAAATTGGGGTGGTTTTGCAAGATGTCTTTTTGTTTAACGACACTATTTTAAACAACCTAAGCCTGGGAGACAAAAACATCAGCCTAGAAAAAGTGATTCAAGCTGCCAAAGAAATTGAACTTGACGACTTTATTGAAAGCTTGCCCGGTGGTTATCATTTTAAGGTAAGTGAAAGAGGAGGAAGCCTATCGGTGGGCCAAAGACAACTCATCTCCTTTCTTAGAGCTTATTTGTACAATCCAAGCATCTTGGTTTTAGACGAAGCCACTTCTTCTATTGACACTTATACCGAGCTAAAAATTCAGACAGCTACCAAAAAACTCACAAAAGGCAGAACCTCTATCATTATCGCCCATAGGCTTGCTACAGTGATGGATGCAGACAAAATTTTGGTGATGGAAAAAGGAGAAATTGTAGAGGTTGGTACTCACAAATCTCTACTAGAAAACAAAGAAGGAGTTTACCGAAAACTTTTTGAAAAACAGCTTGAAAATTCGAAGTAAGAATCCCAAAGGGCTTGCTTTTTTTTCGTATTTTTGAAGTCAATTAAACCCTTTGATTTTTTTTAATGAAAAAACAATTTTTGTCTATTGCCCTTACTTCTGTTTGCCTATTTTCTTGTAAAAATTCCGCAGAAAACAATGCTTCCGAATCTGCTCCTAATGCAGAAAATACCACTGAAGTAAAAGCCACAGAAGAAACAACTACCTCTGAGCTCAAAGAAAGCTTACCTAAGTTTGACAACGAAAAAGCAAACGAGTTGGTGTCTAAAATTCAAACTCATTTAAACGACTTAAATCAGGCGGTAGATTCTGGAAACCCCGAGGCCATGGAAGCCATCACCCAAAAAGGACTAGAAATCGCCAAAGAACAAAACAAAATTCTAGATGAGTTACCAGAAGCTGATAAAGCCAGACTTAAACAGTGGTATGATCAGGTAATTCTGAATAGCCAAAAATAATCCACCCAAATGACTCTAGTTCAGCTTCAATACCTAATTTCAGTGGCCAAATATGGGAATTTCACCGTAGCGGCAGAGAAATCTTTTGCTACCCAACCCACCTTGAGTATGCAAATTCAGAAGCTTGAATCAGAACTTGGCGTGCTGATATTCGATAGAACCTCCCACCCTTTTAAACTGACCAAAATTGGTGAAAAAGTAGTGGAACAGGCCAAAGAAATATTATCTGCTGCCAAAAACATGCAGCAAATAGTTGAAGAAGAAAAAAATGCCACCAGTGGCCAGTATACCCTAGGAATTATCCCCACGGTTTTACCTACCCTTGTTCCTTTGTTCTTGAAGGTTTTTCAGGAAAAATTCCCGAAAATAAAGCTCATCATCAAAGAATTAAAAACCCAAGACATCATCTCCCAGCTTAACGATGATCAGATTGATTTCGGTATTGCCGCCACACCACTGCTTGAAAAAAACATTGTAGAAGACAAACTCTATTACGAGCCTCTTTTGGCTTACATTCCACCTTCCGATCCTCTTTCCAAAAAGAAGATCATCAACCAAAAAGAACTTGAGATCTTCCAAAAGAAAAAAGAGAGAAGCTAAAATGGGATTTTTTCAAGATCAACAAACACGATTTTTATGAGCCAAGGGTTATGTTTGTAGCCCTTGTGTTTTTCCTTTACTGTTTGTCTTTTGGTGGCGTTTATACCCTTGTACCTGATTTTAGCAAACATTTGGAAATCCAGAACAAAGGGTTATTTTTTAGCATTAGCGTGGGGGTTTCTACCTTGTCTAGAATTTGGGCAGGAAAATTCTCCGATCAAAAAGGTAGAATTCCTGTTTTAAAAATTGGGCTACTGCTTAATGTATTGAGTTTGGTTCTCCTTGCCAACACTACAAGCGCATTGGGTTTTTCTTTAAGTGCGATGGTTTATGGACTTTCTACTGGGATAAACTCACCTGTAATTTTTGCCTGGGTTACCGACAGAAGTTTATCCCACCTAAAAGGTAGGGCTTTTTCTACCCTACTTCTTGCCATGGAAATAGGTATTGGACTAGGAGGGATTTTGGCCAGCTTAATTTACCAAAACAGTGCAATTAACTTGTCTTTGAGTTTCTACTTTATGGCTTTCACTTCTGTTTTGGCTTTGTTATTTTTGACTTTTAAAAAATCTAACTGGTGAAATATATTCAACTAACCAAAGAACAGCTTGAGCGTTTAAGCGAAGATTTTGCAAAATTTTTGGCGGTACAGAAAATCGACAAAAGCCTTTGGGAGAGCTATAAAAAAGACAACAGCAAAATGGTAGAAGAGCAACTAAATCTCTTTTCTGATCTCATCTGGGAGAAAACCCTAACCAAAGTAAAATATCTAGAACATCTCTCAAGTGATCATTTCAATTTGTTTTGTTTCGATGAAAATTCGGCCAAAAGAATAGTGATAAGCACAAAGGAAAAAGACCTTTTGGCTCCAGAAAACCTCTCATGGGCTCTTTCAAATTTAGATTCACCCAAAGTAAATCTTCTTCGGGGAGAAAAAAAGTTCAGCAAAGAAAGAAACCTTGAAATTTTCGAACTTATCCTCTCTGGCGCTCAAATTTGCCAAGGAGATCTATTTAAAGCTTTGGAAAAAAGTCTATAGAAATTCAACCGAGAATTTATTCCCTGACGAAATGAGTCGATTGACTTTTTCGAAATACAAACATTGGCAATTAAATAATCATTTATTTAAAGAGTTTTTTCTAAAAAAAAACTCCCCCACGTGGGAGGAGAAAAAAAAAGAGTGAGCCCGAAAGGATTCGAACCTTTGACCGTCGCCTTAGAAGGGCGATGCTCTATCCAGCTGAGCTACGAGCCCGTTGCTCTTTATAAAGACAGAAATCAAATTCTGTGTCGGGGTGGCAGGATTCGAACCTGCGACCTCCGCGTCCCAAACGCGGCGCGATAACCGGGCTACGCTACACCCCGTAAACCCTAAATGTGGTTGGCAAATTTACACTTAAATAATTAAAACGCCAACTATAATTTTAACTATTTTCAAAAGTTGCGGAGAGACAGGGACTCGAACCCTGGCGACAGTTTCCCGTCGACAGATTAGCAATCTGCTCCATTACCGCTCTGGCACCTCTCCTTACAATTCTGCCCAAACTTCGTGCTAAAATTGAGGTGCAAACTTAAGGGTTTAAATAGAATTAAGCAAATAAATATTGTCCAAAGAAACGCCCAAACCTACAAGCTCATCTGCTGTTTCCTCAAACAGCGAATCACAATATCTAAAACCCAATGTTGAGGCAGAAGTAAGAGGCTATAAAATAGACCGAACACTTTACCCATCCAAAGGAAAAAACCAGAGGGTTAAAACCTTAATTATGCACTACACCGCTGGAGATCTTCCAACTTCTTCGATGATTCTCACTACACGTGATGTTAGTGCACATTACATGGTAAACGACCTAGATGACAAAAACATCAATATTTTGGTGAGCGAAGACCAGAGAGCTTGGCATGCAGGAGTGAGCAATTGGGGTGGAAAAGACAATTTAAATGATACCTCTATCGGTATTGAGATTGTGAACATGGGCTTTACAAACCAAGGCGGAGTACAAACTTGGTATCCTTTTCCTGATTATCAAGTCAAAAAAGTTGCCCTACTGATGAAAGATATCATCGAAAGATACGAAATAGAGCCTACCAATGTCATTGGACACTCAGATGTAGCTCCAGGGAGAAAATTTGATCCAGGACCGCTTTTCCCTTGGAGAGAATTATACGAGAATTACGGCATAGGTGCTTGGTATGAGCAGTCTGATGTTACCGAATTTATGATTCAATTTAATCCAGAGCTTGTAAATTCTCCTTCATTTGTTTTAGAGACCAAAAAAGAATTCGAAAAATATGGGTATAAAACCAATGGAAGTTCTACTTGGGATGAAGAAAGTAAAAAATTAATTACTGCCTTTCAGTATCACTTTAGACCCAGTAATTATAATGGCATTCTGGATGCTGAAACTTGGGCGATTTTAAAAGCATTAAACAAAAAATACAAATCCAAGTAATTGTTTATACGAATTAAAAAAGAGCCAAAAGGCTCTTTTTTTATGAAACAAACTTATTTGAACATAGCCCATCTAGGGATAATCACCATCAATCCGTATCCAATAAATACAAATAGAGAAAAGACAGAAGTGATGGTTCCCATCATGCCAAACTGAGGCTGTTGTACAATGTCTAAAAACAGTGCTAAAACCATCAAATAGACCCCGATTTTCCTAAAGTTATACACCAGAAAAACAGAAATCAAACATACCAAACCAAAAAAAATGGTAGAATACGGATACCAATGGTATTCAAATAGCCTTGAGGAGGGGGAAAAACCTTGATATCCTCTGTAAATATTCAGAAGTGAGAAAATGAGCATAAAAGTACCATTTGCTCATAGACTACCTGGCAGCCAAAAAGCCAGGTTTGATCTTGAAACCCAAAACCAGTTCCTGCTCTAAGATTTACATATAGTTCGTTTTGCCTCCTGATTAAATCGTAAGTATCAAGCTGAGACAAATCTACATTCGAGTATCTGAATCCTAAACCTGGATAAACAAACCCATTGATATACCAAAAATGCATCACCTGAGAATGAAAATATCCAGTATTGAATTGCAAATACCCTTCTTTGGTCTCGAAATTAATCTGATCAAACACTACTTGGCCTGGATCTACCTCTTGATATTTTCCACTTCCTCCAAATACCCATGAACCCGCAGAGCGAATCTGGTGGATGTTTTGGTTGTACATGGCTTGGATCGAAAAATTAGGATTTAACACATACCACGTCTCTGTTCCGTATTGATAGACCTTCCATTGAGGAAGCAAATAAAAAGGCTCTGTAAAACCTAGTGATTCTCTAAAATCTTCTGAGTTTCGAACGAAATAACCAGTATTTCTTTTTAGATAAAGCTCCTGCATCCAATGATCTTTCAAAAACCTAACCTCATACATTTGCATGGTTGAAATCCCTCTTTTTCCATCTTGGGTGTTAGAAGACAAAAAGTCTGGAGAATACCCAAATCCAAGGCCAAGGTTACCGTAGTTGAAATTGAACTTATAACGCCACACATTGTTTTGTTCTACATTCAAGAGAAAATTGGGAACCGAGTACACAAAAAAATCTTTGTCTGACTCCAGCGAACTTCGAACAAAAAAGAACTCTGGATATTTTTTATGGTACTGGATAGAATCTTTGCTGTCTACCTTTTGAGCAAACAAACAAATAGAATACAGCCATAAAAGCAAAGAAATTAACTTGTGCATGGAGATTTTAAATTGACAAGATCGTTCTAATATTTTTCAATAAGCTACAAAAAAAAAGATGTCCAAACAAAAGGACATCTTTTTTTTATACAATTAGGTTTGAAATCAAGGCTTATGCCTCTTCTTCTACTGTTTGAGCAGCCGAAACTTCTGCTTTGTCGCCCACAATTACATCTTGGTATTCTAAAAGTCCTGTACCGGCTGGAATTCTATGTCCAACAATTACATTTTCTTTTAGTCCTTCTAGTTTGTCAATTTTTCCACGGATGGCAGCCTCGTTGAGCACTTTGGTCGTCTCTTGGAAAGATGCCGCAGAAATAAATGACTTGGTTTGAAGCGAAGCTCTTGTGATCCCTTGCAAAATTGGAGTAGAAGTTGCTGAGATTGCATCTCTAACAGTTGGAGAAACTTTGTCTTCTCTTTTAAGCCTAGAGTTAATGTCTCTAAGTTCACCTGCGGTAATCATTTGTCCTGCTTTGAAAGGAGAATCACCAGGTTCAACTACCACTTTTTTACCGTAGATATCGTCGTTTTCATCGATGAAATCATTGATATGAACCACTGCAGAAGGCAAGAATTTGGTATCTCCTCCTTCCTCGATGATTACTTTTTTCATCATTTGACGAACGATAATTTCGAAGTGTTTGTCGTCAATTTTTACCCCTTGCAAACGGTATACCTCTTGAATTTCATTCACGATATATTCTTGTACTGCTGTGGGCCCTTTGATGCGTAAAATATCTGATGGAGTAATGGCGCCATCTGAAAGTGGATCTCCCGCTTTCACAAAGTCATTTTCTTGTACCAAAATTTGGTTAGAAAGTTTCACCAAATAGCGTCTGATTTCGCCTGTTTTAGACTCAACCACCACTTCTCTGTTTCCACGTTTGATTTTTCCGTACGAAACTACCCCATCAATTTCGGTTACCACCGCTGGGTTAGAAGGATTTCTCGCCTCGAAAAGTTCTGTTACCCTTGGAAGACCTCCTGTAATATCCCCTGCTTTGGCAGATTTTCTTGGGATTTTCACCAAAATCTTACCTGCTTTGATGGTTTCTCCGTCCTCAACAATAAGGTGAGCACCAACTGGAAGGTTATAAGACTTTATTTCTTGACCTTTATTATCTAGAATTCTAAGAGATGGAATCAATTTTTTGTTTCTAGATTCAGATATAACTTTTTCTTGGAATCCTGTTTGCTCATCGGTTTCAACTTGGAAGGTAATCCCTTGCTCGATGTTTTCGTATTCTACCTTTCCTAGAGATTCTGCAATAATGGTAGCGTTAAAAGGATCCCATGAACAAATCACAGTACCTTTTTCAATTTTTTGCCCCTCTTTTACATGCAATACAGAACCATAAGCAATATGCTGGGTCGTTAAGATTTTTCCTGAGTTGCTCACAAGTCTCATCTCTGTAGATCTAGAAATAACTACTTGTTGCTTATTACCCATTTCATCTTCTGTATCTACTACTCTAAGATCTTCTAGTTCAATGGTTCCTGCTTGTTTGGCTACAATAGAGTTTTGCTCAGAAACATTGCTCGCTACCCCACCTACGTGGAAAGTACGAAGGGTAAGTTGTGTTCCTGGCTCTCCAATAGACTGAGCCGCAATTACTCCTACGGCTTCACCTTTTTGAACCAGTTTGTTGGTCGCAAGGTTTTTACCGTAACAAGCCGCACAAATACCTTGTTTAGACTCACAAGTAAGAGGAGAACGAACTTCTACAAATTCAATTCCGCACTGATCGATTTCTTGGGCAACTTCAGAAGAAATCATTCCCCCTTCTTCGATAATCAGTTCGTCGGTAGCTGGATGGAATACGTCATGTAAACTTATTCTACCTGCAATTCTTTCCGCTAATGGCTCTACGATGTCTTCGTTTTTCTTAAGCGCAGAAACGGTAAGACCTCTAAGGGTACCACAATCTTCTTCTTTTACTATAACGTCTTGGGTTACATCCACAAGTCTTCTGGTTAGGTATCCCGCATCGGCGGTTTTCAGTGCCGTATCCGCAAGACCTTTTCTCGCCCCGTGGGTAGAGATAAAGTACTCAAGGATGGAAAGACCTTCACGGAAGTTAGATACAATTGGGTTTTCGATAATCTCCCCTCCTGTAGAACCCTCTCATCAATCATAGTCTTTTTAACCTCTGGAATCAAGATGTCTCCCAAACTAAAAGAAAGTCCTCCTTTAAATGCGTTCATGTAACCCAAGGTTTTCATGTCGTCTAGGAACTTGGCAGTGGTTGGGAAGTCTGTAAGTTTAAGTACATCCCCAATAACCGTTCTCAGTGATTTTTTGGTCAACACTTGGTTTACAAAACCAACTTGTTCTGGTACAACTTGGTTAAAGAGTACTCTACCAACAGTGGTTTCAATAAGTTTTGGAACCAATTGCTCGCCTTCTCTAACTATGGTTTTTACTTTGATGGCAGCGTTTAGGTCTACGGCCTTCTCATTGTAGGCGATTTCTACCTCTTCGGCAGAATAAAAAGAGAGTCCTTCTCCTTTGATTTTCATCTCAGGGGTAGATCTAAGCGGTTTGGTCATATAGTAAAGACCCAAAACCATGTCTTGAGAAGGTACGGTGATCGGTTTTTAGATAATTGATGTAATGGTTTAATTCCATAAAAAAAGTGTTCAACTAAATTACACATTTAATCAAACACCTTTGTGAAAATATAAAAAAGCTTTTTAAGCCTCCTCCAAAGTCTTAACCCTTTGCTTGTGGGCTGCTCTTTGAATTTGCTGTCTTCTTTTTACAGAAAATTTTGTAAACTGCTTTCTTTCTCTAAGCTGCTTCATTGTCCCTGTTTTGTCAAACTTACGTTTGTATTTCTTAAGGGCTCTATCGATGGATTCTCCGTCTTTAACTGGTATAATTAACATAGATAATGGTTGTTTAGGGTTGCAAATATAATACTATTTTTTTTATCTAAAAGGTTTGTAATGTTTTTCTTTGGCTAATTGCAACATTTCGTAGTCTCCATAGGTATCTCCATAGGCCACAATGTGGCTAAAGTCTGACAAAGAAAGGTTTTTGATAATCCTATTTCTTTTTTCCATCGAGACACAATTTTCGCCTTGCAGATTGCCTGTTAAAATGTCGTTTTCAAACTGAACCTCTGTACAAAGGAGCCCTACATTTAACCAATCAGCAAAAGGTTTTAAATATAAATCTATAGAGGCAGAAACAATGTACTGTCTGTTGTTTGGGTTTTGATTTCTAGAAGTAATTAGCTCAACGGAACCCGGCCTGAACAAAGTATCCTTACTTTCTACGAAATATTCTCGAGCTAACTGCTCAATCTGGTTTCTGGTTTGATTTTTGAGAATTTGCTGAAAAAACCATCCTTTTACCTTTCCGGGGTTAACAAGCGGACGAAGTTCTGGTGGAATTACCGGAATCACCTTTAAAATCATCCATTCTGGACGGTTTACATTCTCTAGGTTCGATTCTCTAAAAGATTCAACTACCTGAAGTCTTTTAAGCGCTTCATTTTTTCTTTGTTTGGAAGTTTCATGGTGCGCTGCATGACGTAGCTCATAAGAAAGTTCATCCAAGTCGATGCGTTTTAGCAGCTCTTCGATACATTCTGCACCCATTTTGGCGATGAATTTATTAGGATCTTCATCATCCAAATATTGGTTTTCGATTGGCAGGGTTTCGTAAACGTCCAAATATTCTTCTTCGGTTAAGAAATCCATTTTTTGTAGAGGCTGCCCATCTTTATTTTGCGCAATACCTGGTTGAATCACCACGTATCTCTCATAATAGATAATCATGTCCAAATGCTTGGAAGGAAGTCCTAGCAAATAGCCGATTTTGTTAGGAAGAGATCTAAAATACCAAATGTGGGTAACTGGAACCACAAGGTTGATGTGCCCAATTCTTTCTCTTCTTACTTTTTTCTCGGTTACCTCTACTCCACAACGGTCGCAAATGATTCCTTTGTAACGGATACGTTTGTATTTTCCACAGGCACATTCGTAGTCTTTTACAGGACCGAAAATTCGCTCACAAAAAAGACCATCTCTCTCTGGCTTGTGGGTTCTATAGTTAATGGTTTCTGGCTTTAAGACCTCACCGTTTGATTTTTGTAAAATGGATTCAGGCGAAGCCAATCCAATTCTAATTTGGTTAAATTTACTGGTGGTTTGTTTGGTTGCCATTATATTAAATTGTCTTTAATTTTCATTTCTTTTATCTGACTCAGAAGATTTTGATTTTACTCTTCCAAAGTAACATCCAATCCTAAACCTTGCATTTCGTGAAGCAATACGTTGAAAGATTCTGGAATACCTGGAGTTGGCATAGATTCTCCTTTCACAATCGCTTCGTAGGTTTTGGCTCTACCAATTACGTCATCAGATTTCACCGTTAAAATTTCTCGAAGTATGTTCGATGCACCAAAGGCTTCTAGCGCCCAAACCTCCATCTCTCCGAATCTTTGTCCTCCAAACTGTGCTTTTCCTCCAAGAGGTTGTTGGGTGATCAGTGAGTAAGGTCCGATAGAACGTGCGTGCATTTTGTCATCTACCATGTGTCCTAGTTTCAACATATAAATTACACCCACGGTGGCTTTTTGATCGAAACGCTCACCGGTTCCTCCATCATACAGATAGGTGTGTCCAAATTCTGGAATGCCTGCCTGGTTGGTAAGATCTGTGATTTGCTCGATAGAAGCTCCATCGAAAATAGGAGTCGCAAAAGTTTTTCCTAATTTCTTACCTGCCCATCCAAGCACGGTTTCGTAAATCTGACCAATGTTCATACGAGAAGGTACTCCAAGAGGGTTAAGTACAATATCCACTGGGGTTCCATCGGCTAAGAACGGCATGTCTTCGTCACGTACTATTTTGGCAACAATTCCCTTATTTCCGTGTCTTCCCGCCATTTTGTCTCCTACTTTCAGCTTACGCTTTTTGGCGACATAAACTTTGGCAAGTTTCACGATTCCCGCTGGAAGTTCGTCTCCTACAGAAACGGTGAATCTCTCACGATTTAGAGCACCCAAATAGTCGTTGTGCTTGATTTTATAGTTGTGCAGAAGCTNCTGATGGTTCTGGCCATTCTGGCAAGACCTACACCAAATTGGTTGGCCATTTGCTCTCCAACGGTTCTCACTCTTCGGTTAGAAAGGTGGTCAATGTCATCGACTTCAGCCTTAGAATTTACTAGTTCTATCAGATATTTGATGATAGAAATGATGTCTTCTTTGGTTAGAATCTGAACTTCAGAATCGATGTTCAAGCCCAATTTTTTGTTGAGTCTATATCTACCTACCTCTCCTAAAGAATAACGGGTTTCAGAGAAAAACAATTTCTCGATAATTCCACGAGCCGTTTCTTCATCGGGTGGTTCGGAGTTTCTAAGTTGTCTATATATGTATTCTACCGCTTCTTTTTCTGTATTGGTAGGATCTTTCTGTAAAGTATTGTGGATTATGGTGTAATCGGCGGCATTGTTGTCTTCTTTGTGCAAAAGAATGGTTTTGGTTCCAGCCTCTAGGATCTGATCCAAATGCTCTTTTTCAAGAATCGTTTCACGATCCAAAACAACTTCGTTTCGCTCGATAGAAACCACCTCTCCAGTATCTTCATCCACAAAGTCTTCGTACCAAGTGTTCAGTACTCTTGCCGCTAGGGTTCTACCCAAGACTTTTTTAATAGTGGTTTTGCTTACTTTTACTTCTTCTGCAAGGTCGAAAATTTCCAAAATGTCTTTGTCTCTTTCGTAACCAATGGCTCTAAGTAGCGTGGTAAGGGGTAATTTTTTCTTTCTGTCGATGTAGGCATACATCACAGAGTTGATGTCTGTGGTAAATTCGATCCAAGAACCTTTAAAAGGAATGATTCTAGACGAATAAAGTTTGGTACCGTTGGCGTGGTAAGATTGTCCAAAGAACACCCCAGGAGATCTGTGAAGCTGAGAAACAATAACTCTTTCTGCTCCATTGATGATAAAAGATCCACTTTGGGTCATGTAGGGAATCGTTCCCAAATACACGTCCTGAACCACGGTCTCAAAATCTTCGTGTTCAGTGTCGGTACAATATAGTTTTAGTCTTGCCTTTAAGGGAACACTATAGGTGAGTCCTCTTTCTATACACTCTTCTATGCTGTATCTTGGAGGGTCAATAAAATAATCGATGAATTCTAAAAAAAACTGATTTCGGCTATCGGAGATAGGGAAATTCTCGGCAAAAGTTCGATACAAACCCTCATCATTTCTTTGGTCGGGTCTGGTTTCTAGTTGAAAGAAGTCTTGAAAAGACTTTACTTGAATATCTAGAAAATCTGGATAGTTAAATACTCCTTTTGCAGATGAAAAGTTGAATCTTTCAGTTGGATTACTTGTAGTTGCCAATGGATACGCGTTTTAGTGAATAAAAAAACAAAAATCTTTAAACGGACTAAACCCACCCATAAAATGGGCAGGTTTACCGTAATAAACTAAAGTAAACTTACTTTAATTCTACCTCAGCTCCAGCTTCCTCAAGTTGAGTTTTAAGAGCTTCGGCTTCATCTTTAGGAATTCCTTCTTTGATTACAGAAGGTACTTCATCAACAAGGGCTTTGGCTTCTTTTAGACCTTGACCTGTCAATTCTTTCACCAATTTAACTACTGCCAATTTAGACGCTCCTGCGTTTTTCAAGATTACATCGAAATCAGTTTTTTCGTCTTCAGCAGCACCTGCTGCGGCACCTCCACCTGCTACTACTACTGCAGCTGCAGCTGGTTCGATACCATATTCCTCTTTAAGGATGGTTGCTAAATCGTTTACTTCTTTCACTGTTAGGTTAACTAACTCTTCTGCGAATTTTTTTAAATCTGCCATTTTGTTTTCTTTTAAAAGTATTAATATTTATAAATGTGTGTCTTGTTATTCTGAAGCCTCAGCTGGTTCTTCTGTAGATTGTGCTGCTTCTTCTTTTGGAGCATCCCCAGATTTTTCTGCATTGTTAAGCAGTGCAGAAAGAATACGCTTGGCTGGCGATTGAAGGAGTCCAATGATTTCTCCAATCATTTCCTCTTTCGATTTTAGTGCTGCCAAAGCATCTAGTTCTTTATCTCCCAAATAAACCTCTCCGGAGATAAAAGCTCCTTTGAGTTCTGGTTTTTCTGATTTTCTACGGAACTCTTGGATGATTTTCGCAGGCCCGTTGGCTTTTTCACCCAAAAGTAGGGTAGTGTTTCCAACTAGAGTCTGTGGTAAATCTAAAAAGTCTTTGTCGCTGCAAGCTTCCATTGCTTTTTTAAGCAATTTGTTTTTCACTACCTTAATGGTAATGTTATTTTTGAAGCATGCTCTTCTTAAATCAGAAGTTGTTCCTGCATTCAATCCAGCAATATCTGCCAAATAAATCACGTTTGACTGGTCTAATACCTCAACCAATTCTTGTATGGCTTGTCCTTTTTCTTCTCTTGTCATGATTTGCTAAATTAATTTACAGATTTAGGATCTATTGCGATTCCTTTACTCATGGTTGATGACAAAGAAATTCCTTTCAAATAAGCACCTTTAGAGCTGTTGGGTTTTAGCTTGTTTAATGTACCAACAAGTTCAGCAACATTTTCCTTGATTTTGTTGGGCTCAAATGAAGCCTTCCCTACAGAAGCATGAATGTTTCCGTATTTGTCAACTTTGAAATCAATCTTTCCAGCTTTCACTTCGCTTACAGCTTTTCCAACCTCCATGGTTACCGTACCAGATTTTGGGTTTGGCATAAGTCCTCTTGGCCCTAAAACTCTACCTAATGGACCTAATTTCCCCATTACCGCTGGCATGGTTACAATTACATCTACATCGGTCCAACCATTTTTGATTTTCTCTAGATAATCATCAAGTCCAACATAATCGGCTCCAGCTTCTTCGGCTTCTTTTGCTTTGTCTGGTGTAACCAAGGCCAAAACTTTCACATCTTTACCGGTTCCATGAGGAAGAGATACTACCCCTCTTACCATTTGATCTGCTTTTTTAGGATCTACTCCCAACTTCACAGCAACATCTACAGATGCATCAAATTTGGTGGTGGTAATTTCTTTCACCAAAGAAGAAGCCTCCTCTAGGGTGTACAATTTGGCAACATCTACTTTGGTAGCTACTGCCTTTTGATTTTTCGTTAATTTTCCCATGTCTATTCCTTTTAAGCTTCAGCCGGGAAATCCCCTTTTACGTTAATCCCCATAGATCTAGCTGTACCAGCAACCATTCTCATGGCAGAGGCAAGTGTAAAAGCATTGAGATCGGACATTTTACCCTCTGCAATGTTTTTTACTTGATCCCATGTGATAGAAGCAACTTTCACTCGGTTAGGTTCTCCAGATCCTGATTTCAACTTGGTAAGTTCTAAAAGTTGAACAGGTACTGGTGGATTTTTGATGATAAAGTCGAATGATTTATCTTGATAAACCGTAATCACCACAGGAAGAACTTGCCCTGCTTTGTCTTGTGTTCGACCGTTGAATTGTTTACAAAACTCCATGATGTTAACCCCTGCAGATCCCAAAGCGGGTCCTACCGGTGGCGAAGGATTGGCTGCACCACCCTTAACTTGAAGCTTGACAATTTTGTCTATTTTCTTTGCCATTTTTAATTTTTAACTATTGAAACTCTATTAAATGTGGAAGCATTCTATATTTTTTCTACTTGCATGAAGTTTAGTTCTAGCGGAGTTTTACGTCCAAAAATAAGTACCATAACCTCAAGCTTTCTCTTGTCTTCGTTGATTTTCTCAATGGTTCCGTTAAAGCCATTGAAAGCACCATCTTTCACTTTTACAGTTTCTCCAACGGTAAAAGGTATATTTACCATGTCTTGCTGTTCAGACATTTGGTCGATTGTTCCTAGCATACGGTTGATTTCAACTTTCCGCATAGGAATAGGATCTCCTCCTTTGGTCTCGCTTAAAAAACTAATGACCCCAGAAATGTTCTTGATAATGTGAGGAACCTCTCCTGTTAGTTCGGCCTCTACAAAAACATATCCCGCATACATGGGTTTTTCTTTCTGATATTTCTTTCCGTTTCGGATATGGATCGATTTTTCCATAGGAACAATAATCTGACCCAAGTGCTTGTCTAAATTTTGATACTGAAATTCTTTCTCAATATAATCTTTAACCTTAAGCTCCTTGCCACTAATGGACTTCACCACATACCAGTTCTTCTCACTCATAACGCGCTTATACTTCTTAAAAGAATTTATTCAAAATTTGAAAAGACTGTTTTACAAACCAACTAAATACGGTATCCGCAGCAAATACAGCCAAAGCGAGAATAACCGTACCTATTACTACTTGAATGGTTGAAGTTTGTAACTCGTCCCATTTAGGCCAAGAAACAAAATTTACCAACTCATTGTATGCGTCTTTGAAAAAGATCTTTATTTCATTCATAATCTAAAGTATGCACGGGCGGAGAGATTCGAACTCCCATCAACGGTGTTGGAGACCGCTATTCTACCATTGAACTACGCCCGTATGACAAAGGTGCCTCAAAAAGAAGCACCTTAAATCTTAACTATTTACTAAAAAAGAATTTTAAAATTAGTCTGTAATCTCAGTCACTTGACCAGCTCCTACAGTTCTACCTCCTTCTCTAATTGCAAATCTTAAACCTACGTTAAGCGCGATAGGTTGTAATAGCTCAACATTGATTGTTACGTTGTCCCCTGGCATAACCATCTCAGTACCTTCTGGCAAAGAAATTTCTCCAGTTACGTCTGTTGTTCTTACATAGAATTGAGGTCTATATTTGTTGTGGAATGGTGTATGACGACCTCCCTCTTCTTTACTTAGTACGTAAACCTCAGCTCTAAACTTTTTGTGTGGAGTTACAGAACCTTTTGCAGCAAGTACCATCCCTCTTTTGATTTGAGATTTTTCAATCCCTCTAAGTAGGATACCTACGTTGTCTCCTCCAATATTTAAGTGCGGTTTGTTACGCTGAAAGGTTTCCTTTGCCATGACTAAATTATCTTATAATTATTAATTGTTTTCTAAATCTTAATTTTAAAAGTAGAGCCAATGACGGGAATTGAACCCGTGACCTCTTCCTTACCAAGGAAGCACTCTACCTCTGAGCTACATCGGCCAGATAAAAAATTGAGCGGGAAACGGGACTCGAACCCGCAACATTCAGCTTGGAAGGCTGAAGCTCTACCAATTGAGCTATTCCCGCTTATATTTTATTACTAAATCTTGGTGTGCAAATATAAAACAAAAATGTGGGGAGAGAAGGATTCGAACCTTCGAAACCGAAGTAACGGAGTTACAGTCCGTCCCATTTGACCGCTCTGGAACCTCCCCGTCTTGATTTTTACACAAAAATCTAGAGCCGATAGAGGGACTCGAACCCACGACCTGCTGATTACAAATCAGCTGCTCTAGCCAGCTGAGCTACATCGGCTTGTTATTTGTTTGCATACCTATTTCAAAAGAACAGTCCACTTGTTTTGTAAGTGGACTGCAAATATAAACAGGATTTTATTTACTGCAAATATTTTTTCAATTTTTTTTATTGATTTTATACAAATTAGCTGGCTATCTGAATTTTAGGCGATCTTTTTTTTCGTCTTAAACTTTTCTTCACAACATCTATAGCGCTATTTAAGGCCGATTCAAAGGAACTAGACTCCTTTACCACCACAATGGTGTCTTTGGGCAAATGAACTTTTAGCTCCACAATTTTGTTTTCTTTGGAGTGATTGTTGTCTAATTTTAGGTAAATGTGGGTATCAATAATGTTGCTGGTGTACTTGGAGAGCTTCGATACTTTGGTGTCTACAAAGTTTTTAAGAGACTCTTTCACATTGAAGTTTACGGACTGAATAATCGCTTTCATACTTTTTAGTTTTTTTTCTCCCTTGGATGGGACTGATTAAACACTTTTTTTAACTCCTCAATATCACTGTGTGTGTATATTTGCGTGGCCGCTAAAGAAGAATGCCCCATCAATTCTTTAATCGAACCGATGTCTGCACCGTTGTTTAGCAAATGCGTAGCAAAACTATGTCTAAGAACATGAGGACTTCTCTTTTGTTTCACACTCACCTTTGTAAGATAAGAAATTACCAAATTGTAAACAAATTTTGGATACATTATTTTTCCATTTTTAAGGCAAAAAAATGGAGCATCCAAAGACAAATCACCTCGAAATTGCTGACAATAGTACTTTAGCTCTAAAAGTAGATCAGAAGAAATTGGGATTAATCTTTGTTTGCCTCCTTTTCCCTTAACTTTTAAAAGGGACTGAGAGAAATCCACATCTTTAATTTGCAGATCGATAAGTTCTTGACGCCTAATTCCCGATTGATAAAAAACTTCCAAAATAAGTCTATCTCGGGCTTTTTCAAACTCGTCTTTGCCAGATTCTTCAGAAGGGGAATTTTCCTTATAAGTAATTTCTTCCAGCATCAAAGTCTCTTGCTGAGAAAGAGGGATCTGAATTCTTTTTTCTGTTTTAAGATGCGAAACACCAACAACGGGAGAAGTCGAGATAACGTTTTNTGTCAAAAGGGGTGGTAAATCTAAGTCTTGGGTCATTTTGGTAGCCATAAAACCCGGGATTACCGTTAAAACATGAACATTCTTTTTGTACAAATAATTTCTAAGCCCACTGGTATAAGCGGTGATGGCTGCCTTGGCAGAACCATACACAAAATTGCTTTGTCGACCTCTTTCTCCAGCCACAGAAGAAAGTACAATTATATCTCCTCTTCTTTGGTTTTCCATCACCTTGGCAACTGCTCCCAAAAATTCAACCAAAAATCCGTAGTTAATGGCAATAATTTTTCTGGTATTTTCAACCTCATACAAACCACTTTGGCTGTCTTTGCCTAGATATCCGCTGGCGCAAAAAAGCACATCAATGGTTTGGTTTTCTACAAAACCAAGATCTAAGGCAGAAGATAAATCCAGCGGAATCACCCTAAAAGAAACTCCATGTTTGGCTTTAAAATGTAGTCCAACTTCCTCTGCCGAAGCTTCATTAGAAGAGAGTAATGTTAAAAAGGTATCGGGATTGTCTGCCAAAAATAGCCCAATAAATTCAAAAGACACATCCGAGTTAGTCCCTGATATCCAAAGTTGTTTCATGGTTTTGATTTTTTATCTGAAATAATTTCAGATTTTTAATTCTCCTGTTTTGATCTGAATCAAAGACTTCTTGCTTTGTGTTTTGTAAATAATCGGTGAGCTTAGGGTTAGACATGCTGTCTTTGGCCCTGTAAATTCTTCCACCATATTTCATCACGATGGAATCTAGCGTTCTAACCAAATTTGGTAAAGTTTTGTTGATCTTAAAATCCAAAGCCAAGGTGTAGCCTTCCTGTGGGAAAGCATTAAAAGTATTAGGATTGCTTTTCCCAAAAAGCTTTAAAACAGCCAAAAATGAAGCGTTCCCGCTTTTAGAAATCGCAGCCAAAAGTTCTTTCATCCCTGCTTCTCCATGATTTTTGGGAATCACCATTTGGTACTGTATAAACCCTTTCTTTCCGTAAATTCTATTCCAAGAAGAAATCGCGTCTAATGGATAGAAAAAACCTACATACGAAACCAAAGAAGATTTAAACCTAGTTAATTGCTTGTAGAAATACAAAAAATTAAAGGCCTTAACCGTCCATTTGTTCAGTACAAAAGAAGGAAAATAAAAAGGCACGTTCAAAGTTAACCCTTTGGAAACCGAAAGTGGATCGGTAGATTTTTCCTTAGGAAGCTCATCTAACCGAGCATGTTCCCCTCTTAGCAAAATAGACCTTCCCAGGTTTTTTCCGCTTTGCAAACAATCGATCCAAGCCACCGTGTAGGTCCAGTTTTCTGAAGCTTCTAGCTCATGAAAAATCTCTTTTAGATTCTGACACTGAATTGCTTCTTGCTTTATATACGTGGTTTCAATTCTTTTAAGTTTTAATTCTACCCAACACACAACCCCTGTGAGTCCCATCCCGCCAAAAGTACTCCAGAAAAGTTCTTGGTTCTGGCTTGGATTACAGATAAGAATTTCTCCAGACTCATCGGCAATGCCCATCGAAAGTACAAAAGAAGAAATACATCCTTCTTTGTGATGATTCTTTCCGTGAACATCAGAAGCGACAGCACCCCCAATGGTGATGAGATTTGTCCCGGGAGTAACCGGCAGAAAAAAACCAGCAGGAACAATAGTCTGTAAAATATCTCTCAGCAAAACTCCGCTCTGAACTTTGATAACGCCTTTTTCTCTATCAAATGTTATCCATTTGTTGAGTTCTAGTAAAGAAAGAGATATGGGCGACAAATTAGCATCACCATAACAACGCATGTTGCCTGAAGCTACAAAAGTTAAGTTTTGGTTTTTACAATTTTGAATAAAAGTAGAAACCTCATCTAAGGTTCTTGGTTTATATACTTGAGCAGAAATTTTGGGATAATTTCCCCAATTTGATATTTCTTTTAGATTTGGCTTCATGGATTATCTACAATAAATCAAAAGAAAAAAATAAAGACCAAAACACAAAAGAATCACTTGCAGAAAACGGTCTTTGTACACCATTTTGGTAGGAGACTCTACTTTGTTAAACACAATGGCTTGCTGTAGGTATCTAAGAATACCCAAAACCACAAAAATTATGCTATAATGCATGTATCCTCCATATCTTTCCATCGAAGAAGGCTGCATACAAAACATCAAATAACAAACCAAAAATACACCCGAAACCATGCCAAGAGACACGTCTAAGAATTGCAAATTATAACCTTTAAGCGCTTTTCTGGTTAAACCAGACTCTCCATGAACAAATTCTCCCCTTCTTTTTCCAAGGGCCATCAATAGAGCCAAAAACAGAGTAAGAATAACCGTCCAAGAAGAAATAAGGATACCTGTAATATAACCACCAACCAACACCCGAAGCAAAAATCCCAAAGAGACAACCATCACATCTACCAGTGCCAAATTTTTTAGAAACATAGAATAGGCTACATTCAAAAGCAAATATGCACCGATTAAAAGATTGGTTTTTAGATTCGAAAAAACAAAAAGACAAACCGCCAAAATTGTAAGCAAAATGGCGAGCAAAACCAAAGCCTCAGACTTAGAAATTGCACCGCTGGCAAGTGGTCTGTGCTTTTTTTGTGGATGCAACCTATCTTTTTCTATGTCGTTGTAATCATTGATAATATACACACAGCTTGCCGCCAAAGAAAAAAGAAAAAAACCTACAATAGACTGTACAATAGAGGCTTCATGAACAATTTGACCAGAAAAAAACACTGGAATAAA
Source organism: Flavobacteriaceae bacterium (assembly GCA_004359435.1). Lineage (GTDB taxonomy): Bacteria > Bacteroidota > Bacteroidia > Flavobacteriales > Weeksellaceae > PTET01. The sequence goes on along the minus strand of PTET01000001.1, from coordinate 553,993 downwards.
AACAAAAACGTTTTTAACCCACTGTTTGACTCTCATTAAATCGATATATTTTTTCATGGTCAATACTGTAGAATCAATATTCTATCTTTTGATGTAAAGATAATAATCCCTAGCAGATGGTTTGAGATTATATAGTTTTTTAAGCCAAATATTTTGGGTTGAGTTTACCGCCTCTTTGGCATAAAATACTTTGTGTAAACTATAATTCTTCTGGAACCAATCTTTTTGATCTTCTCTAAAGTCTAAATATGCCTTGTTTGTTTTAGGAATCGGAAAAAGAGTTAGCACATATTTGGGTTTGTAGGTTTGCAAAAACCTGGGATACCAATGGTTTTTGTTTTTTAAAATTTCATTTGTCACTCTTTTGTCTACAAGCCCTATATCATCACTTACTTTGAGTTTAGAATAATAAGGAATGTATCCAGCAGGCTCTAACATTATCCACTGGTTTTTATCAGGCTCTAACTTGTCAAGATACAGCCCTATTTTCATTCGGTGATTTCTTTCTCCATTACCCGTGGAGAGACTATGAAAAAGCTGAAACCCAAAAATAAATACAGCAAAAAATCCTAGTAAAAGTTTAGAGTATTTCCCAGAACTCCAACCTAAAACTCCGACAAGCACAAAACTGTATAAAAAAAGCTGGGACAACCAGTAATACCAATCGAAATTGGCACCCATATTTACATACAAAAGGGTTTTAAACAAAGCATACACCCCCATAAAAACCCAAACTCCTTTTTTAACATGAAATTAAACCTTTTCCAACCTGGATATAACACCAAATCTTGATAGGCAACCTTTTTTGCGCTTATGGTATGATTTATAACCTCCCCAAAATACATATAGTTAAACCCAAGAACGGTTGCAAGACCCAATATTCCACCTAAAACCATATACACAGGAAAACTTCTATGTCCGTAAATCCAAGCAAAAAAAGAAAAAACCAAAAAAATAGCCATGTCTAACCTAAGCCACAAAAGCAAAAAGGGAATGATAAAAAGTGCTTTTTTTTCTTTTTTGACCAGCCCAAAATAGAGCAACAAACCATACAACAACATCACAAGCCCATATTCCATACCCAAAATAGAAGCTTTAATTCCAGGTGGACTCAAATTAAAAAGCAAAAAAATCCAAGCAAAACTAGGTTCTTCTTTGGCTTGAAATACTCTTAGAAAATAATAAGAACCAAGGGTAAAACAAAAGATATTGAACAGTAAAAGAGGATAAACAAACCTTTCAAATCCAAAAATCGCCTGAAAAATTGCACTCAAAAAAACATACAAATGCGTAGTAGAGGCAGAAATTGGAACATTTCCGTTGTATCCTAAAACTCCGTATTCAAGAAGGTTTTGAGCCACTCTCCAACTGATAAAAGCATCTTCTTGAATGTGATGTGTAAACAAAAAGAGGCATTTTACAACCAAGCAAAAAACAAAAACCCAAACAAATGGCATTTTTTTAATCCCAAACATGGGTCAAAATTAAGGGTTATTTGTCATTCAGACGCAACATAGGACTCACTTTCTTCAACAGAATTGTATCGATATAATATACTTTTTTTAATTCCGATAGATCTTTAAATCCACCTAAACTGTTTCTGTACTTAACAATTCGATTGGAAACCGAGATTGAAAAGCCTAGGTTTTCAAAATCCTTCGCCGTTGCAGAATTTACCTCTAAAAACAAAACAAATTTATCTACTGCCCGAACAACTGGTTCTTGTTTTTGCTCAATAGGTTTGATTGATTCTGATAATTTCAACCGAATAAAGGGAGAAATTTCATCGAATTTTTGCTGGTCAATCACATAACAAGATTTAATCTGTTCTATGCTTGAAAACCTTCCACCAAGGCTTGCTTTGTAGCGCAAAATCACAGCTGACTGACTGGCAGAAAAACCGATTTTCATCCAATCTTCTTGATTAAAAACATTGGGATCAAAAGGCTTTAGAGCATAATTTTGGACTTCCTTTTTTAGCTGATTTGAGTTAATAATCTTCTTCTTAGGATACTGCTTAGTTTGGTGATTTTCACTTTTAAAAGAAGAAAAATTCTGGGTTTGATTGCTTTGAACTTTAGAAAAAACAAATTTCGATTTCAAGGCTTGGAATTTCTCGGGTGAAATCACATAACATCTACTAATTTGTTCCAAAGAAGTAAATCCACCCAAAGAATTCTTATAATTGATGATGCTTTGAGCTTGTTTAAAAGAAAAACCCAATTCTTGCCACTGGGCATAAGACAACCGGTTTGGATCTAAACTACCGGAAATGGGAAGATCTGATTGAGTATCAGAATTTTGTCGGTGCTGAGGGTTGTGATTTTCCCCCATACCAACGGTATCCAAAGGCAAAAAGGAGTTGTTTTTTTCTTGTCTAGAAGTCTGAAATCGAAGCAAGCTTCCTGCAAAAAAAAGCAAAATGTTTAGGAACAAAAAAAGCAAAATCCCCTTCTGCTGTTTATTATAAAAGCCAAAAGGGGATTCTAGGAGTTTCATCTTAAGGAAGATTTATTCTTTCATTTTTTGATGGCCTGTAGATAACGATTCAATTCTTCTTTTACCTCTGGAAGCAGAACTACAAGACCGATGATATTGGGAACCATCATGGCAAAAATCATGGCATCAGTAAAGTCAATTACTGCGTTGAGTGAAGCTGCAGAACCAATCCAAATGGTGATGCAAAAAATGATTTTGTACAAATACTCAGAGAATTTGCTTTTGGAAAACAAATAAGTCCAAGCCTGAAGTCCATAATAAGACCAAGAAATCATGGTAGAAATGGCGAACATCATCACCACAAGAGACAAAATATAAGGAAAAAAGGAAAGTGTCTCTTTGAAAGCAACAGAAGTGGCAAGCACTCCTTCACTCACTTTTTGTCCGTATTGCATCACACTTCCATCTACGTTGGAAACCACTATCACAAGAGCTGTCATGGTACAAATTACCACGGTATCAATAAACGGCTCAAGTAGGGCTACCAAACCTTCACTGGCTGCATAGTTGGTTTTGGCCGCAGAGTGGGCAATAGGAGCCGAACCTATCCCCGCTTCGTTGGAAAAAGCGGCTCTTTTGAATCCTGAAATCATCGCTCCAATCACACCCCCTGCAATTCCTTCGGCATGGAAAGCTCCGGAAAAAATTTGACAGAACGCCTGTGGAATGGCCTGATAATTGGCAAACAAGATAAAGAGTCCAGCCAAACAATAAGTCCCCACCATAAAGGGAACCAATTTGTCTGTTACCCTCGCAATGGATTTGATTCCTCCTATAATCACCACGCCCACCAAAATGGAAACCGCAATTCCAAAGTACAATCCTTTTCCAAAAATGAAGCTATTTTCTCCTCCTGTAATTCCTTCAAAGGCTTTGAAAGCTTGGTTGGCCTGAAACATACTTCCGATTCCAAAAGAACCTCCTACACAAAAAATGGCAAAAAACACGGCCAAAATTTTTCCAATAACACCAAGGAAATCTCCTTTTTTGGCAAACCCTTTGGTGAGGTAATACATGGCTCCTCCGTGTACGGTTCCGTCTGCATCTATGTCTCTGTATTTGAGACCCAAGGTACATTCAACAAATTTGGTGGTCATCCCAAGAAGACCTGCGATAATCATCCAAAAAGTTGCCCCTGGCCCTCCGATGGAAATGGCAATGGCAACTCCAGCGATGTTTCCAAGACCCACAGTGGCAGAAAGTGCTGTAGCAAGCGCCTGAAAATGAGAAACCTCTCCGTTTCCACTTGTGCCTTCAGAGCCTTTGTTTTCCAAATCATCATATTTTCCACGGACAATGTCCACAGCAAGGCCAAAACCTCTGAAATTGATAAATCCAAAATAGAGGGTAAAAAAACATGCGGCGGTAACCAAAACCACCAATACCCATGGAACCTCTACTCCACCAGGGAAATGGATAGGAGAATTCATGCTCTCTACAAACCAAGTGGTATTGTCTTTGAAGACAGAATCAATTTTTTCGGAAAGGGTTTTTTCTTGTGCCAGAGCAAACTGAGACAACAAAAGAAGGCTACTTAGTATCGTTTTTTTCATATTATGGTTATATTTTTTAAATATACTATTCTTTATTTATTAGGGAAAGGATAATTGTTACAAATCAAAAACAGATTTTCGTTTGACCACCAGCCCGTCTTTTACCCACAAGCAAAAAGCCATAAAAAGGTAGACACCAACCATAAGCCCGGCGGTAGCGAGAGAAAGATAGATAAATAGTAGTCTGAGTTTGTTCACCCTAATTCCTAACCTATCGGCAAGACGTGAAACCACCTCAAAACCATTGTTTTCTAAAACTGTTCTAATTTTTTCCATTTTTTTATTTTACAAACCTTCTTCTCCTTTGAGTCTTTCTGCGTTTTCGGTCATCTTTACCGATTCTATCATCTCCAAAAGACCGCTTCCGTTCATGTAAGCATCCAAAGAATAAATAGACTTCCCAATTCTGTGATCGGTAACTCTTCCTTGAGGATAATTATAGGTTTTGATTTTAGCCGAACGATCTCCAGAAGAAACCAAAGATTTTCTCTGCTCAGATCTTTCGCTATGCGCCCGATCCAATTCGATTTGATACAATTTGGAACGCAAATATTTGATGGCTTTGTCTTTGTTTTTATGTTGAGAACGCTCTTCTTGGCATTCAGCAACCACTCCAGTTGGAATATGGGTAAGTCTAATGGCTGATTCTGTTTTGTTTACGTGCTGCCCCCCAGCTCCTGAGGCTCGAAAGGTATCAACCCGAACATCACTCATGTTTAGTTGCACATCTACTTCTTCGGCTTCGGGAAGTACCGCTACGGTAATTGCCGAGGTATGAACTCTTCCTTGAGATTCGGTTTCTGGAACACGCTGAACCCTATGCACCCCACTTTCATATTTTAAGGTACCATAGACAGATTGTCCGCTTACCTCCATCACCAATTCTTTATAACCTTTTACGGTTCCTTCGCTAGAAGAAACCACAACCGAACTCCATCCCAGCTCTTTAAAAGCCATGGAATACATTCTCCACATGTCTTCAACAAAAATACAAGCTTCGTCTCCTCCAGTTCCTGCTCTGAGTTCCACAATTACGTTTTTTTCATCTTCTGGATCTTTGGGGATGAGCATCAACCGAATTTCTTGTTCAATCATTGGAATTTCTTCCAAGACCTGATCTTTCTCCATTTTAGCCATCTCAACCATTTCTGGATCTTCTTGGGCCTTGATGATTTCATTGGCTTCTTCTAACAAAGAAAGCTTATTTTGATAACGATCCCGAATTTCAACCAATAGGTTTAGATCCGAATATTCTTTGTTTAATTTGGCAAACCTTGCTTGGTCCGAAACCACATCTGGCTGAATGATGAGATCCGCAACTTCATCAAAACGTTGTTTGATTGCATTGAGTTTCGATAATAAATCCGTTGACATTTTTCTTGCTTTGAGGCTCAAATATACAACATTTGTTTTCCAACCACCACACAAAACATCAACCTAAGAAAAAAAGAACTTGCTTAAAATCACCCTTAGATTAACCTAGGTCGGTCTAATTTCTATCAATTAAAAAGCAAGGTTATGTTTGTATTTTAAACAAAGTTTAGGAAAAAAAAAGGCATTGTAAAGCCCAAGATAGTTTCTCTGCACGTTTTTGTTAAAAAATAAAGCAAAATTAATCCTAAGGCTTAGATTCGCACAAGGATTAAAGATTTTTCCTTAAATTTGTAAACAACTAAAAAACATTAATTCTCTAAAAAATTCTACAATGAGCAAAGTAAAATTGGAGTACATCTGGTTGGATGGATACTATCCAACACAAAACTTAAGATCTAAAACCAAAGTAGTTGATGCTGACAAATTTGACGGTACACTTGCAAGCTGTCCAAATTGGTCTTTCGATGGATCTTCTACCAAACAAGCCGAAGGAGGATCTTCGGACTGTGTTTTGAAACCGGTTGCCATCTACCCAGACCCAGCAAGAGTAAATGGTTATCTAGTAATGACTGAAGTTTACAATGCAGACGGAACCCCTCACGTGTCTAACGGTAGAGCTACTATCGATGATGACAACGATGATTTCTGGTTTGGTTTCGAGCAAGAATACTTCATCATGGATACCGCAACTCAACTTCCACTTGGTTTCCCAATCGGAGGATATCCAGGTCCACAAGGTTTGTACTACTGTTCAGTAGGTGGAAAAAACACTTGGGGAAGAGAACTTGTTGAAGAGCATGCAGATCTTTGTATCGAAGCAGGTCTTAACTTTGAAGGGATCAACCAAGAAGTAGCTGCTGGACAATGGGAATTCCAATTGTTTGCCAAAGGTGCTAAAAAAGCTGGAGATGAAATTTGGGTAGCTAGATACTTGCTTGACAGATTGACTGAGCAATATGGTTACTATATCGAATATCACCCAAAACCAATCAAAGGAGACTGGAATGGTTCTGGTATGCACGCAAACTTCTCAAACTCTACTCTTAGAACTTGTGGTTCTAAAGAAGTATTTGAGAAAATCTGTGAGGCTTTCCGCCCTGTAGTTGCTGAGCACATCGAAGTTTACGGTGAATTCAACGCGCAAAGACTTACTGGAAGACACGAAACTGCTGCCATCGACCAATTCTCTTATGGAGTTTCTGACCGTGGTGCTTCTATCCGTATTCCACTTTATGCTGTTGAGCATGGTTGGAAAGGATACTTGGAAGACAGAAGACCTGCTTCCAACGGTTGCTCAATTAGAGAGGTGTCCGAGTGGCTGAAGGAGCTAGCCTGGAAAGCTGGTATGTGGGTAACTGCATCGAGGGTTCGAATCCCTTCCTCTCTGCAAAAAAAATGCCCGCAATTCGCGGGCATTTTTTTATACAATTACCTTTTATAAGGCAAGCATGCTTTTTTTAAGTCCAGCATCTACTGGTTTTGGGCCAAGCCAAATGTTAAATAGTGCTTTTTTGAAATCGTGTCCAGGAATGGTTACTTTTAGTTTTCCATTTTTAGAAATCTGAGTTCCTGCAGTTGGGCTATATTTGATATCAAAAACATCCCCTACTTTGATTGGTTCTGAAAACACTTTGATCATTTGATTGATTCTAGCATCTATCGTTTTGGTATTTCCACCAGTGCTCAGAACAAAACCTTCTCTAATGGATTCTTCCATTCTCTCTGAAGTAATGAGTGAAGAAACAATATGGATTGAAACAGCTGCAGGCTCATTGGCATTGGCTAACGCTGCTTTGCTTTTGGTTTTGTCTGCATAAAGTGTACCTACATACATAGACATACCGTATTTTTTTCTCACTCCAGAACCTATTCGATCTAATTTCTGACTTCCTACAGTTAGAGTAGATTGTACTTTTACCCCGTTTGAAGTAACTGTTTGTGCATCTACACTCTGGAAGGCAAACAACAATACTGCTGCCAAAATTGCGATTGATTTTTTCATTTTTTTAAAGTATCTAGTTTTTAATTTTAATTAAAGCTTGAACCGAATTAAAACAACATTCAAGTTCTAAAACATTCTTTCAATTTTTATGCCAAAAATTAATAAAAAACCAAATTCTGTTAACAAAAAGCCAATCAATCCAAATGCTCCCAGTCTTTGAAGACGGGTTCGTACCCTGATTTTTTGAGCAGACCACAAATTTCTTCTACACTTCTTTCGTCCGATATTTCAAACTGTTCCAAAGATTCTTTTTCTACAGCATATCCACCCGGATTGGTTTTGGATTCGGCGCTCATAGAAGTAAACCCAAGTTTGAATCCATGGTCTCTAAATTTTTCAGATTCACGGGTGGAAAGAGTAAGTTCCACTTCACCCGAAAACAAACGAAAGGCACAAACCAGTTGGATGAGCTGTTTGTCACTCATAGGAAAGGTATGTAAGGTGACTCCCTCTGCGGGTCTGAGTCTTGGAAAAGAAATGCTGTATCTGGTTTTCCAATAGGTTTTTTCCAAATATTGCAAGTGAAGGGCAAGGAAAAAAGATTCAACTCGCCAATCTTCCAATCCCAATAAGGCTCCGATTCCCATTTTGAAAAGACCAGCTTTTCCAATTCTATCTGGGGTATCGAGCCTATAAGAAAAGTTCGATTTCTTTCCTTTGGGATGCCAATTTTTGTAGGTTTCTCTGTGGTAACTTTCTTGGTACACCAAAACTCCATGTACCCCAGCCTCTTTCAAAGCTTCATATTCATGAGTTTCCAAGGGTTGAACTTCAATGGAAATCTGCGAAAAATAGGGTTTGAGGGTTTTCACCGCTTCCAAAAGATAGTTTACCCCAACGGTTTTGTTCGCCTCGCCTGTTACCAGAAGAACATGGTCTATGTTTTTGGTCTTGAGAACTTCTGCTTCCCGAATCATTTCGGAGGGGGTAAGGGTTCTTCTTCTAATGGGATTGTCCTGAGAAAAACCGCAGTAGGTACAAATGTTTTGGCACTCGTTGNCATAGGTAGGATTTTCTGTTTTGATAAAAGGTTTTACCCAAAAATTCATTCCAAAAGGTCTATCAATTCTCGGGTGGTTTTGCTGATGTTGCTGCTTTTTGAAATCAGTCCAGAAACAGCAATTCCGTGGATTCCTGTTTCCATGAGAGGCAAAAAGTCTTGTTTTGTGATTCCGCCGATGGCATAAATGGGCGGAACCAAATCTGCATACGTATTTTGGGACTCAAAAACGATATCTTGGATGCCCTTTTTTCCCAAAAGGCTCGCCAAGTTTTTTTTTGTGGTGGTAAAAGCAAAAGGTCCAAGCCCAATGTAATCCACAGAGGTCTGGAAAAGGTTTTCGCAAATTCCCAGCACATCTTCCAGACTGTTTGCCGTTGCACCGATTTTTTTGTCACCCAGAAGTTTTCTGGCCTCTTTCAAATCCATGTCAGTTTTTCCCAGATGCACACCATCCAAAAAAGAGTTTTTCACCAAAAAAGCATCATCGTTCAAAAAAAACAACGCATTGTAAGTTTTGGATAGACTTTCCAGCTTTGGAATTTGTTTTTCCATTTCTTCCCTAGACAAATTCTTTTCCCTGTATTGCACAAACTGGATTCCACCATCCAAAGCCATTTGAATTTTGGAGAGTGAGTCTGAAACATACATCAATTTGGGTAGTGGAGAATGGGTCATTTTACTAGGAGGATTTTTCAGATAATTTGAAATCTCGAATCAAAAAATGTTTGCTCAGCAAGGTTTCACTGCTTTGCATGGCAGAAAAAACATACTCTCCCGCCACTTTACAAGAGGTAAAAAGGTCTTTGCCCAAAGCGAGATTGGAAAGAAGTGCAGAAGAGAAAATACAACCCGAACCATGTTTTTGAAAGGTAGAGTTTCCATTTTTGGGTTCTGGAAGGAGTTTTTTTTGGATTTTTTGGGGTGATTCACCTTGTAAAATCCCTTGTATAACCAAGAGGTCGGTGATGGTTTTTTCGTCCGATTCAAAAGATTTGATGATGTAACTACTCCCCTTCAAAAATTTTTCCAAAACTTTGAATTCATCAACATTGGGCGTCACAAAATCGATAAAAGTCAAGGCTTCCACCAAATCTTGATTCAAGTCTTGTGGGTTTTCACTTTTCAAATCATGAAAAGAAAATCCCGCTGAGGCAGACAAAATGGGGTCCCAAAGCAGAAAAATCTCTTTTTTGTTTGGAGAACGGGACGCTGTCTGTTTTACACATTTTGCGATTTGCAAAAGGGTTGAAAAGTCTTTAATGAGTCCAATTTTGATATAGTGTATGGGATATCGCTCTAGTAGTAGCGAAATTTGACTAAGCATAAAATCTGGTTCTACCCAATCCACACGCTCAAAAGAATCTTCTGTTTGCAGGGTATTTGCTGAAAGCACACCAAAGGGAATCTGCCCAAAATTGTGGAAAGTTTGGGTATCTGCTAGAATTCCAGCACCTGATGAGGGGTCAAAACCTGCAATGGAAAGCACCATTTTCTCTCTCTTTTCAGCTGTAAATTTGTCCTCCGTGTTCTCTAAAAGTGGAAGATTGAACCAACATTCCTTCCTTTAAAGCTTCTGTTTCGTCCATTCCATTTTTTTCTGCATAATCTCTCACTTCTTGGGTGATTTTCATCGAACAGAATTTGGGGCCACACATCGAGCAAAAATGTGCCACTTTGGCTCCTTCCGCTGGCAGGGTTTCATCGTGAAATTCTCTTGCAGTATCTGGGTCTAGAGACAGATTGAACTGATCTTCCCATCGAAACTCAAATCTCGCTTTGGAAAGGGCGTTGTCTCTGTATTGGCTTCCGGGATGTCCTTTGGCCAAATCGGCAGCGTGGGCAGCCAGTTTGTAGGTAATGATTCCGTCTTTTACGTCTTTTTTGTTGGGCAGCCCCAAATGTTCTTTGGGCGTTACATAACAAAGCATGGCGGTTCCGAACCATCCAATCATCGCAGCTCCAATTCCAGAAGTGATGTGGTCATATCCCGGTGCGATATCCGTAGTGAGTGGCCCTAGGGTGTAAAAGGGTGCTTCAAAACATTGTTCCAATTGTAGATCCATGTTTTCTTTGATCATGTGCATGGGAACATGTCCAGGCCCTTCAATCATCACCTGTACATCGTGTTTCCAAGCGATTTTTGTGAGCTCTCCTAGGGTTTTGAGCTCGGAGAGTTGTGCCATGTCGTTGGCATCTGCAATGGATCCGGGTCTGAGTCCATCACCCAAAGAAAAAGCGACATCGTAAGCTTTCATAATCTCGCAGATTTCCTCAAAATGGGTGTACAAGAAATTTTCTTTGTGGTGTGCCAAACACCATTTTGCCATGATGGATCCACCTCTGGAAACAATTCCCGTTACTCTTTTGGCGGTCATTGGTACGTATCTGAGAAGTACTCCTGCGTGGATGGTAAAATAATCTACTCCCTGCTCGGCTTGTTCTATGAGTGTATCTTTGAAAAGTTCCCAAGTGAGATCTTCTGCCACACCGTTTACTTTTTCTAGGGCTTGGTAAATCGGCACGGTTCCAATGGGCACGGGAGAATTTCTCAGAATCCACTCACGTGTTTCGTGGATATTGTCTCCAGTGGAAAGATCCATGAGGGTATCTCCTCCCCAACGGAAACTCCAAACGGCTTTTTCAACTTCTTCAGCAATGGAAGAGGTTACGGCAGAATTTCCGATGTTGGTGTTGATTTTTACCAAAAAGTTACGTCCGATAATCATCGGTTCGCTCTCTGGGTGGTTGATGTTGCTTGGGATAATGGCACGTCCTTTGGCGATTTCGTCTCGCACGAACTCAGGGGTAATGGGCCCAGAGTGGGTGAAAGCACCAAAATTGTGTCCTTTGTGTTGGTTCCAAAGAGGATTGTTTGCATCGTACAATTCGTTCATCCTTTGGTTTTCACGAATGGCGACATATTCCATCTCTGGGGTGATGATTCCTTTTTTGGCATAATGCATTTGGGATACATTTTTGCCCGCTTTGGCCTTTAGGGGTTTGGATATGTTGGGAAATCTGATGGCGTCCAAAGCCGAATTTTCCGCCCTTTGGTTGCAATAGGCAGAGGAAAAGGCAGGTAACTGCTCAACATCGTCCCTTTTTTGAATCCAAGATGCACGAAGTTTGGGGAGTCCAGAAGCGATATTGATATCAAAATTGGGATCTGTGTAGGGGCCAGATGTATCGTAAACCGTAACGGGCTGGTTTTGCTCCACAAAAGGCGTTCCCATTTTTTCACCACTGGTTTCACCCAAATGGATTTCTCGCATGGCAACCTCAATCTCGGGAAACAAGTTTCCCTTTACGTAGATTTTTTTGGATCCGCTTAAGGGTTCTCTTGAAATGATTTGTTCTTGATCTGGAATGCGTTCAATTTTTTTTGCCATTTTGCTTATTTTATGATAGCGTTTTTATGCTGTTTTTTTTTGTTCTCTTTGTTCTGTATTGATTTTTCCATTCTTCTCCATTTTCCATTGTTTACCCTCCTTGGGTAGCGACAATCACAAGAATGGAATATCCCTGTTCAATTGGGGTAGAAGTCCAAAGTTCTTTGGGAATCACCTGTTGATTGACCGCAATGGCCACTCCTTCTTGGTTCACAAAACCACAAGCATCCAAAGCCTCAGAAAGGGTGGAGATGGGAAAATCGTAAAGGGTATCGTTTAGGGTAAAAGTCATGGGTTGGTCATGGGTTTCTTTGTCCTGCTTTTTTTCTTTCTTAGATAAGCTTGGAAGGGATTTCAACACTTCTTATCAAATTATCAAACCCAAAAAGAAAAAAATCAACAAAGAAATAGACACAAACCATGTTTGGTGAACATGTTTGTCCAAACAAATGGTTGGACAAAAATCTGGCTTTTCCCTACGTTGGCATTATCCAAATCAGGTTCAAAATAAGAAAGGCAACCAACAAAAGGTACAGATTTTGGATGTACGTCCCTTTGATTCTTCTTCCGCTTTTTTGGAATTTGAATTCACCACCCACAACATTCCCCTAGACATTTTGGACAAAAACTCAGAGGAACTAAACCAAAATCTTCCCGTGTATGTGTTTTGTCAAAGCGGAAAAAAGAGCCTTTTGGCAGTGGAAAAACTGAATTCTTTGGGTTTTGAAGCCTACCAAATTGAAGGGGGAATCGCTGAGATTTTGGAGGTTTTTGAGTGATTTGAATCAAACGTTTCTTTCCAAAACTTCAAACAAAGCTTCCTTATAAGTCTCATTTTCAAAATTTTCCCAAACTTCTCCAAGCAGAGCCATGGAAGTAAAACCCAAATCTTGGATGAACTCAGTTTTGGAAATACTGCATCCACCAAGAGCAACCAGATTTTTGTGTTTGGGAACGAATTCTTTCAAGACTTCAAAATCAAAGTTTTGTTTGTAGCCTTTTTTGCTGATGGAATCAAAAATAGGACTGAGAAAAATGCTGAAATCCAAAGAAGGCCCTTTGGGGTCGTTTAAGGTTTCTACCTCCCCAAAACTGTGAGCAGAAAAGGAAACATAGTTTGTTCCTGTAATTCGTTCGCTGTTTTTTTTGTAGTGAAATCCTCCCAGTTGGTATTTTTTATCCAGAGATTCAAAACCATGCAGCACCACCTTGGAATGGTTTTCTTCTCCCAAAATATCCAAAAATTCACAGATTTCTCTTTGGCTTGCAAAAGGGTTTCTCAGGTGAAATTTCCCCAAACCGTGCTCCATCAATTCCTTGACAAAAAATGCTTGTTTTGCAAGGGGAATCTCTGAAAAACTTTCTGGTGAGAGGAGGATGAGGTTCAACGTTTGGGTTTGTTTTTTTTTGGTTTTGGGGAGAGAGAATTTAAAGAAATCTAAAGCATGATGATTCCTTTAATTTTGGAGGCTTTTTTGTACAAATCTATCACCTGAGAAGAGGAATTGGCGTAAATGGTAACCGTTAGACTCAAATATTTGGCATTTTTAGACACTTTTTGGGTATAGATAGGATGAAAATCGACAAAAACTTTTTGCAGATCTTGCTGATTGCTATGCAAATTGGGAAAAATAAACTTATAGATGTATTTCCCAGGCAAATCTTTAGACTCGTCGAGTTGTGTTTGTAATTTTTGGTAAAATTGATCTTCTTGGTTCAAATTCGTATTTTGGACAAAGATAAATATTCTATCTTTAAACCATGCACTTGGATCTGGAACAAACTTTAAAGAAATACTGGAATTATAACCAGTTCAGGCCCCACCAACGTGAGATTATCCAACTTATTCTCCAAAAAAGAGACGGCTTGGTTCTTTTAAGTACTTCGGGAGGAAAATCCATTTGTTTTCAACTGCCCTCACTACTGATGGAAGGCCTTTGCGTGGTAATTAGTCCGCTTTTAAGTTTGATGAAAGAACAAATAGATGAACTTAACCAAAGAGGAATTCCTTCAATATTCATAAGCTCTGAACTAAACCAAGAAGAACAAAATTTAGCCATTGCAGAGATTCAAAACAGAAAATATACCTTTTTGTATCTCTCACCAGAAAAAGCCACCAGCCAAACTTTTTTAGAACTCTTTTCTACTATTCAAATCAGTTATTTTGCTATCGATGAAGCCCATTGTATTTCTGGGTGGGGGCACGATTTTAGAGCCGCTTATTTAGACCTGGTTCTTTTAAAACAACATTTCCCCAAAACCCCTGTGGTGTGTTTTACTGCCACAGCCACAGAAAAAACACAAAAAGAGATAGTTGAACTTTTGAGACTTAACAATCCTTTCAATATAAAGGGAGAATTCGACAGAGAAAATTTGGCATACAATGTGGTTTACGCCGAGCAAAAATGGCTCGAACTGATTCGAATACTCAAACAATCCAAAGGGAGCAGCATAGTCTTTATCCAAAACCGAAAACAAACCCAGGCGGTTTGCGAATTTTTGAGAAGTTACGGTTTAGATGCAGATTATTTTCATGCAGTAAGGAATGTCTTATCCAAAAGCACAAATTCTTATTCCTACTGACGAAATCAGATTTAGTGGTGAACCCGAAAAAAAAATACTCGAAGGTTTGCTAAGAAACTACCCCAACATTCAATCTTCTCCTGTTGTTATAGACCCTTATTTCCTTAGTATTCAACTTGAAGTATCAACCAGTAGCCTTAGAGAAACACTAGAAAAACTTTCGATACAAAAAAAAGTTCTGTATTTGAATTCTTCTAAACTTTCCTTGAGATTTCTTGAAATCTGGGACAAAAAGGAAATCCCTAAACTCTGGGAAAGATTTAACGCTATTGAAGAAGAAGCCAACAAAAAAAGGAAAGAAATGCTCTATTTTGTAGGTAATTCTGAGCATTGCAGAGCGCAAATGCTACGGTATTATTTTAATCAAACCAAATCTAAATCCTGCGGCATCTGTGATGTTTGCAAACCCTATTATAAGCCAATTGAAACAAATGCGCTATTGGAAGTGCTGAAAAAAGAAGAAAAATCTTTAGAAGAACTTCTACTTTTGTTTCCAAATTGGAATCCAAAAGAACTTGCCTTACTTTTGAACCATTGGCATTTCGAAAATAAAATCATCAAAACAGAACACAACACCTATCTATGCAAGCTTTAAAAATCGTTTTTATGGGTACGCCCGATTTTGCCACCCTGCAATTGGAAGCCATCCAAAAAAGCCCTCACAAAATCGTTGGCGTGGTTACCGTTGAGGACAAACCCGCAGGAAGAGGTCGAAAACTTCAAGCTTCATCGGTAAAATTAGCTGCCCAAAAGTTCGATTTGCCTATTTTTCAACCCTCAAATCTAAAAGATCCAAGTTTTATAGAAAACTTAAAAAAACTACAAGCTGATGTTTTTGTTGTGGTTGCCTTTCGAATGCTTCCAAAAGTGGTTTGGGAAATCCCTCCAAAAGGCACATTTAACCTTCACGCTTCTCTTCTTCCACAATATCGAGGAGCGGCGCCCATCCACTGGGCGATTTTAAATGGAGAAACCAAAACCGGAGTTACCACTTTCTTAATTGATCAGCACATCGATACTGGAAAAATCCTTTTGCAAAAAGAAATTTCAATAGGTAAAAGCCAAACTACAGGAGAATTACACGATGACTTGGCTAAAATTGGTCAAGAAATTATCTTGGAAACCTTAAATGGATTAGCCTTGAACACTCTTATTGCTAAAGATCAGACAGCTGAAGGAGAACTTAAAACTGCCCCAAAACTATACAAAGAAACAGGCTTTTTAAATTTTGATGTGCCCGGAGAGGTAATTTTCAACCAAATTAGAGGTTTAAATCCATACCCTAGCGCCCATACCATTTTCCAATTGGATGGAGTCAAAAAAAACTTTAAAATCCATAAAGCGACATTTATAAAAGGAGAAAAAAGACGAAAAATAAAAGAATTGTTCATCGAAAACGAACTTTTATGCCTCCAATTGGCTGATGGAATCTTGGAAATAACCGAGCTTCAAATGGAAGGAAAAACCCGAATTTTGGCTAAAGAATTCGTCAGAGGGTATCAAAACACATTTTTTTCACTCTAAAATCAATATTTTAGCATTCATTTCTTTTTATTTAGAAAAACATTCACTTATTTTACAAGTAACAATAACAACCAATTAAATTCAATTACTATGAACAAATCAGAATTAGTTAGCGCAATGGCAGAAGATGCAGGAATTTCAAAAGCTGCAGCAAAATTGGCTCTAGAATCTTTTACTGAAAACATTACTAAAGCCTTGAAAAAAGGAGATAAAGTTTCTTTGGTAGGTTTTGGTACTTTTTCTACAACCAAAAGAAGCGCTAGAGAAGGAATCAACCCTCAAACCAAAGCGAAAATCAAAATCGCAGCTAAAACTGTTGCTAAATTCAAACCAGGTTCTGAATTGGCAGATGCTGTAAAATAATTAGTTTTATAAGCACACAAAAAAAGCCATGCCTTATGCATGGCTTTTTTTGTGCCTTAAAAATTTTAAAAAAAAACTATGAATTAGGGTTGCAACCTACATTTCTCCCATGTTTCATCAGAATTTTTGGTATATAGAATTCTATCGTGCAAACGACTTTCTCTACCCTGCCAAAACTCTATTTGGGTAGGTTTTACAGAAATCCCACCCCAATTTTCAGGTCTTTTAGGACTGGAGGTTGCATACTGTACGCTTTTAAGAGTACTACCCTACCTTTTGGAAAACCCTCTTTGGAAATAGTAGAAAGCACCATCGCATTAGGCTCAAAATCTATGCCAGATTCAGTGGCAAAAGTCTCCGCCTCTGCAAACCAAAGATCGAAAAGTTCGGTGGCAGAGTCTGGAATCATGTCTTCTAATAGATTGCCCTTTTGATACGATTTTCTATAATTTCCTAGGTCTCTATTCATGAATATTGTTATATTTAGGTAAAGATACTGCAAAATGGGAAAACATTTTCTACAAAAAGGCAGCTTACTGGTGGCAAATCCTATGGATAACGATGATTATTTTAATCGGTCTGTAGTGCTTTTAACCCAAGACCACCAAAAATTAGGTTTCCTAGGCTTCATCATAAACAAACCTACTGTTTTTGTGCTCAACGATTTTTTTCCAAATCTGAATCTGTCTTTTGACGTACCTATTTTCAATGGAGGACCAGTTGACCAAAAAACCTTATTTTTCATCCACTCTAGGCCCGATTTAATCCAAAACAGCAGAGAAATAGACCCAAACCATTACTGGGGAGGAGATTTGTCTAGCGTTTTTTCATGCCTTAAAAACGAGCGACTTTCACCTTTGGAAATTAGGTTTTTTATCGGTTATACCGGTTGGGAAAAATGTCAACTGGAAAACGAAATCGAAGAAAAAAGTTGGAATATTATCCCAAATTCTAAACAAAGTATTTTTGAATTGTCAATAGCTAACCTTTGGAAAGATTGTATGAGACAAATCGGAGGAGAAAAACTGCTTTGGCTTAATACTCCCCAGAAATTATCTTTGAATTGAACCCTTCTATAAGTTCGATGGTTTTTTGATTTTCTAAGGTTTTCCCATTGAAACCTGAAAACAGTATAAATCCATCTGTTGGGCTGATGGTGAAAATTTCCTGGCAGGTTTGAAGTTCGAATATGCTTTGAGAATTTCTAACCACAAAAAAGGAAGGTTCATTTTTCTGTAGATAATTCACAAAAGCTTCCGTTAAAATACATTTTAGCTCTCCAGAATATAGCTCTGGCAAGATGAGTTTATTCTCTTTAATGCCTAAAAGGTTTCCTTTGGAGGTTCGGGATACTTTTTTATTAAAATTGATCAGCAATACTAGATCTTTTTGAGCATCACTTGCATATAAACTTGGATAAACATCCCAAAGACCAGCCGTGAGAAGGGTTGATTGAAAACTTCCAGAGCATAAAAACTCAGATTTTAAAACCCCTACTTTGTCTGTAACTTTATAGGGAATTTTTCCCTGATCTAAGAAACATTCTAGCTTTTGGAAAAAGTCAATGTCTGAGGATATTTCAAGCGGATTTTTTCTTGAAGCCCAAAATGAAAATATTGCGCCAAAAGGTTTCTCTACTTTGCAAGTTTCATATTGAAAATAGCAATCGGCTTCAAACTTTTCTAACGTATAATCTTTGGGGATCTTCATTCGAAAACCACGCATAGAAGACATTAGGGCAAAATAACTTTCTTCTGCGAGAATCAATTTTCCATTTGAAAAAACAAAATGAACCCCTACAGACAAACCATTTGTCATTTTGATCTAGCTTTTTAGGAACCCAAAGTATGTTTTAAATCTTCAATTTGACTCTCCCAAAGTCGAACCGCTTCTTCTTTTTCAGATTCTTCCGCAAAATCAATAATCAAAAGGGAAACATCCTTGGTGAGATCATCTACGGTGATTCTCATCTCGAAAAAGGTTTTAGGATCTGGATCATCTTCCCAATGAAAACGAACATAAACATCTTGTTTGCTTTTTAATAAAATGGCATCCTCCTGGGTTTCGTCCCAATAAAAAGAAAACTTCTCTCCCCTAGAATTTACATTGTCTGCAAACCACTCAGAAAGCCCCGAAGGAGTTGATAGATAACTGTATAATAGTTTTGGAGAAGAATTAATCTCGAACTCCAATTGGTATTTTTCTGTTGACATAATCGATTTTAGTGACTCGCAATATAGGAAATAGGTCTTGGATTTGTACACTTTGTTTCAAACAAAATTCAACAATCGTTTTGAATCCTTAATTTTTGCTTATATATTTGCACCCACAAAACAGCAAACCAGGCGTGGTAGCTCAGCTGGTTAGAGCACTGGATTCATAACCCAGAGGTCAGCAGTTCAAGTCTGCTTCACGCTACTAGACCCAATCCCAAAACAAAGGATTGGGTCTTTTTTTTTGCAATTAAAATTGTTTAATTTCCTTGTTTTCAAATACATGAACCCCTTTCTCTACCTTTAATGCATGATGAATCATAGACAAACTCACACTCTGGTCTGTCACTGGACTAAAAGTATCAAAAAGGGAAAACAGGGAGAAAAAAGATAATATTTTTCTAGAAATCTCCTCTAGAGGTCTACTTTCTTGTCTTTCTCCATCCAAAAAACTAGGTCTGAAAATAAGCGTTTTATCAAACTGAAGCGCTTTGATTCCTTCTTCTAACTCATATTTTAATCCCAAATAAAACCCTCTTGCTCCTTTTTTTACCCCTATGCTAGAAACCAAAGCCACCAGTGAAACTCCATTTTGTTTGGCTACTTTGGAGATTTGATGTGGATAATCCAAATCGATCAGTCTTTGGCCATTTTTAGAACCTGCCTTTTTAAGGGTGGTACCAATAGTAATATACAAATGGTCACCTACAATTTTATCTGCCCAGCTTTGGATTTGATCAAAATCCACCACAAAAACTTCTAACTTTTTATGGGGAGAGAAAATGTTCTTTCTTACATAGACTTTTATGAGTCCATAATTATCCTCCTTTAAAAGATTTTCAACCAACGCCTTACCCACAAGACCCGTGGCCCCAACCACCATGGCTGTTTTTAAGCTTTCAGGCATAGACTAATATCTATAAGGTTTGTTTTGTTCTTTTAGTAAGTTTTGGTCTTGCTCATTTTTGATAAGCGCACCACCAAAGGGTATTTCTTGTGTAAAGAAGTCTAATTTAGACAGCGATTCTGAAGAGATTCCGGCTAGTTTTAAAAGTTCAATCCAATCAATTAGCTCCGAGGTTGAAGGTTTCTTTTTGAGTCCCTGAAGATTTCGAAGTTCATAAAACTTCTCCATGGCCTGTTCGACCAAATTTTCCTCGATTTTTGGATGATGAACCGCAACAATCTCTCTCATGGTTTGTGGTTCAGGAAACTGTATGTAATGAAAAAAGCATCTTCTTAAAAAAGCGTCAGGAAGTTCTTTTTCATTGTTAGAGGAAATCAAAATAATAGGACGATGTTTGGCTTTGATGGTTTGTTGAAGCTCGTAACAATAAAATTCCATCTTGTCTAACTCTTGAAGCAAATCATTGGGAAATTCTATGTCTGCTTTATCAATTTCATCAATCAACAAAACCGTTTGTTTTTCAGACTCAAAGGCTTTCCAAAGAGGTCCTTTTTTGATATAATGCGCCAAATCTGATACTTCTTCTCCCAATTGTGAATCTCTTAGTCTGGCTACCGCATCATATTCGTATAAACCTTGTTGCGCTTTGGTAGTACTTTTTACATGCCAAGTGAAAAGATCTAAACCCAAGGCTTTTTGAATTTCAAAGGCCAATTGGGTTTTCCCAGTTCCAGGTTCTCCTTTGATAAGCAGAGGTTTTTGTAATGCTATAGAAGCGTTTACGGCGGTGCTTAAATCTTTAGAAGCAATATAATTTTCTGTTCCTTTAAAAATATCCATACTAGTGTTTTTTTTGTAGTTCTTTCATGGCTTTAGAAATGCCTGTGAGGGTAAGTGGAAACATTTTATGTTCGAAAATTTCACTGATTATTCCAATGGACTGAGTATATTTCCACTGATCTTCTTGGACTGGATTCAGCCAAACAATGTTTTTGTATTTTTTTTTGATTTTACCTAGCCAAACGATTCCCGGGGTTTCATTGGCGTGTTCAACACTTCCCCCAGGAGAGAGAATTTCGTAAGATGACATAGAAGCGTCCCCCACAAAAATGATTTTATTGGCCTCTATCATGGCCTTTTCTTCTGGGGTGAAAGTTCGGTTTTTGAGTTTGTTGATCCAGCTTTCTTCTATGTTTAGTGGGACTTCATCAAGTGGAGCCAAACCCTTAAAGAATTCGCCAAAAACCTGATCGAAACGATCCAAGTCTTTTTCGTTTTTAATCAAAATTGTCTTGGATAAATAGTAAAATTCATCCACACTACAATTGGATAGATTTTTTTCTAGAGCCTTCAAAAGGTCCAAAAACTCAATGAGGGTAATGGTTACCTTTTGGCTACGCAAAAAATAGAAAAAATCGACAAACATAGGGTAAGTTTATCTCCTTTTGAGTTTGGTTTGAAAAAAATCTTTGATTTTTTCAACCCATGTTCTTTCGTATTTGGCATCTTCCTCAAAATATCCGTAACCATAACCATAGGCATATCCATATTGATTTCCGTAACCTGCTTCAACGGAGAAATCATTAATGATGATTCCTATGTTTTCGACTTCTTTATTGAGATATTTTTGGTTGATACTCGATAGAAATCCTCTTTCGGTTACTTTGTGACGGGTTACATAAATGGAGGCATCCGCAAATTTCATCAGTTCAAGAGCATCTGCCACCAGAAGCGAAGGTGCCGTATCCATAACAATGTAGTGATATTCTTTTTTTAACTCTACCATCAGTTCTGCAAACTTAGAGCTCATAAGTAGCTCCAGGGGATTTGGAGGAATAGCACCCGCTGGCATAACATCCAAATACTCTAGCTTGGTTTTAAAAATAAAATTTTTAAACTCTCCCCCCTGGCTTAAATAATTGGTTAGACCATCGGTTTTGTTGATGTTAAAATCATCATATATCTTTGGCTTTCTAAGGTCTAAACCCATCAGCAAAGTCTTCTTTCCACTCAAAGCCAAAACAGAAGCCAAATTAACCGACACAAAAGTTTTTCCTTCACCTCCTATTGAAGAAGTAATCAAATAGGTTTGGTTGGCATCTAAATCTACTACTTTGGTTGGCAAAAGCGTCTTTAACCCCGCCCTTAGAATACGAAAAGCTTCTGAAACTCTGGATTTGGGTTTTTCGATCACCACGGTATTGAATGGATGTAAATTTCTTCCAATTGCTCCCAAAACCGGAATTTTTGTAAAATTGGTTACATCAGAAGTTACGTTGATTCTTGTATCGAATAGTTCAATGATAAGAAGGACAAGCAAAGACAAACTTAGGGCAGAAATAATCCCTACAATTCGGTTGAATCCCTTTTCTGGATAAACCAACTGGGCTTTGATAGGTGTTGCTTTGTCAATGATTGGTTTTCTCAACAACAGGAGCAGCATCTTCTTGGTAAATGTTTAATAGCTCTTGTTTTTTTACCATCAGTTGAACCAAAATATCCATCTGATGCGCCAAATTGGTATCCGAAACATCAGAAAGAGAAGGTACGGTTACAAAATTACCTTGGTTTAAATTGTTCAGAGTATAGTTTAAAATACTTAGGTTGTTTTCTAAACTTGCCTTGCTTCTCTCAAAACCTATCAGACCATCCAGTACAGATCTTGATTGTGCGGTTAAATCAATCACATTGTCCTCTCTTCTAACTCTTTCTAACTCGTCTGCAGAGTTATCTAATTGCGCTTTGATATCCGACAGTCTGTTGTTAATAAAATTTAATGCGCTGCTTGGAATTTTGTTTTTCTCTTCCAACTGTTTTTCGACCAAAAAATCAGTGGAAGTATTCACATACTCTACCATATGCTTGACATTGTCTCCCTTCATTTTGATATACATAAGCGAGACATCAGCAAGCTTTCCTTTGGTTTCAACGTTGATGTTGGCAGAATTCTGACTAATGGCTTTTTCCAAATCAATAAAAGAAAACTCGTAAGATGAATCTGCATTGAAAGGATTTTTGGTTTTAATAATTCTAAAAATCGGTAAACCATCTACCCTTATGGCCTGTCCAAATACAAAATTCTTTCCGTCTAATTTGCTTGATTTTTTTAATGGGGTTTTGGTATTATAATTGTACCATCTGCCTGACGGAACTGCCACTGTTAAGGAGAAGGAATTTTGTCCGGTTGACTGCAAGACAAAAGTTTGGTTTACCGGTAGCGTAGAAGTTGTCTCCAAAAGCTCAATAACAAAAGGCGATTCTGACGGATGCAATTTAGAGGTTTTTAATTTCCCGACTTCTTGATAGAGAATAAAAGATTGAAGCTTGCGAACCAATTTTTCATTGTGACTTCTGGATTTGATGATTTCTTTAAGCTTTTCCAGTTTATCATTGGTGCTTCCCCAAATAAAGTTGATTTGACTTCTTTCAGAAATGAAGTTATTGTCTTTGTCCCCCACGTGTATCACGTTTCCAACCTCGTATTGCTCCTTTAGTCCCCAGCGATTAAGATATTCTACAATGGCAAGGGCCAAAACCAGCGCCAAAAGAAAAACCCAGAATTTCTTGATGACTCTTGGAAAAAATCTTTCCAAGTTTAAAAGTGAAGGTTTTTCAGAAATCCCCTCTAATTGCTGATTGGTTTGATGTTCCATTATAGTCTATCTAATGTATAAAATAAAGCCAAAGAAGTTGTAATTACAGAAGCAATGCTAGAGATAGTTCCTGCAAAATTAGTTCCAAAACCTAAGGTTTTCTGAGGCTTGTGACTCACTACAATCATGTCATCGGGTTGAATATAAAAATAAGGAGAGTTGATGATTTCTTCTTTAGTTAAGTCTAAATACACAACTTTTTTTCCTTCAGGATAATCTCGTATCAATTTTACTTTGTTGCGTCTGGCCGTTACATTTAAATCTCCGGCTCTAGCAATTGCTTCGATGATGTTTAGACGGTTTCTGTATACGGTGATAATCCCTGGTGAATGCACATCTCCAATGATGGTATAACTAATTCCGCTGAGTTGTAGCTTCACAAACACAGAATCTGATTTGTAAATCTTGTACAATTCTTTTTCTATAAGCGCCTTAACCTGAGCCAAGGTCAAGCCAAGTACGTAAATCCTTCCAATGCTAGGAATTTCTACATACCCATCTTGGTCGATGGTAAGCCCTGTGATATACAGAGAAGATTCACCGGCAGCGTTAACACCGGTTGTGTGCTGCGAACCAAATAGGTTGTTAAGATCTTTGTCTCTTGAAAAAATGTTCAAAGCCAAAATGTTATCTACCTGTAGCCTGTATTCCTCTTTTTGAGTCTGGATAATTTCCTCGGTATCCTCTGATTTATAGCGAGATTGAAGATAATCTAATTCTTGGGTGGTAATGCATGAGCCTAAGAACCCAAAAAGAAAAAAAAGTAGGTAAGGATTGAAATTTCTCATATGGTGTTTTCTCCAAATCAAAGAAGTTGGACTTTAGGATTTTTAATTTTATTATGCAGACAAATATAAACAAAAAAAAGCTTAACCCACAGGAGTCAAGCTTTTGTATGGAAACCAAATCTTGGTTTAATCGAAGATATAATTGAAGTTAACTGCAAAAACTCCATTTCTGTTATCAAGTCTTTCCACATCATTGCTTACCAAATCTACCAAACCATAAGAAACACGAAGGTCTACCTCATATTGTCTA
Source organism: Flavobacteriaceae bacterium (assembly GCA_004359435.1). Classification (GTDB taxonomy): domain Bacteria; phylum Bacteroidota; class Bacteroidia; order Flavobacteriales; family Weeksellaceae; genus PTET01. The sequence goes on along the minus strand of PTET01000001.1, from coordinate 529,892 downwards.
GCAAATGAATATCCAACCCCAGCTCCAAAACCGAAATCAAAATCTTCGTATTGGTTGTTGACATAATCATATCCTGGCTGCATAGGACCTTCACCTGAAGCTGGCTCAAAAGTTTCAGAAACTTTAAATCCAACATAAGGGCCTAATAGGGCAAAAAAGTCATTTTCACGATCCGAAAAATACCCTTTGAACATCAAAGGCACATTGACATAAGTTAAAAAGTACTTGTCTAGAGGGTCACCAGTACCTGTTCGGTCATAATATTCCCCTTGCCAAGAAACCACAATCTCGGGTTGAAACATAAAAGTTTCTTCTTGGGTCAAAGGTAAATTCACAAAACCTCCTATATTTCCAGCAATTCTAGGCTTTGAGTCGTGGTGAAGCTCCGTAACATTGTTGTGGGTAGCTCCAATTTTAGCCCCATAACGTAGACCATCAAACAATTGTGCTTGTGCTGTTGCTCCAAACAAAACAAAGGAGAGTAAAAGAATAATATTTTTCATATCGAAAGTATAAGTTGTTACAAATATATAAAAAATTGGGATTTACCCAAGTAATTTTGCAATAGTATCTCCTATTTCAGAAGGAGAATCTACCACATGTACCCCACATTCTGCCAATGCTTTCATTTTAGCCTCCGCTGTATCTTCTTCTCCACCTACTATGGCTCCAGCGTGCCCCATGGTTCTTCCTTTTGGTGCGGTTTTCCCAGCAATAAAACCAACAACTGGCTTGGTGGCGTTTTTTTGAATCCATTTGGCCGCATCAATTTCAAGCTGACCTCCAATTTCTCCAATCAAAACGATGCATTTGGTTTTGGGATCGTTTTCGAACAATTCAACAGCATCTTTGATGCTTGTTCCAATGATAGAATCTCCTCCTACTCCAATGGCTGTTGAAACACCATAACCAGCTTTCACCACCTGATCTGTGGCCTCATAGGTAAGGGTTCCTGATTTTGAAACAATTCCCACTTCACCTGGTTTGAAAATAATCCCAGGCATAATGCCTACTTTAGACTCCCCAGCGGTGATGATTCCAGGACAATTGGGTCCGATTAGTCTTGTGTTTTTTCCTTGCAAAAAGGCTTTGACTTGTACCATGTCCGAAACAGGAATTCCCTCGGAGATACAAACCACAAGCTCTATCCCTTCACTTGCCGCCTCCATAATGGCGTCTGCCGCAAAAGCGGGTGGAACAAAAATAACACTCACATCAATTTTACCAACTTCCTTAACTGCCTGCGACACTGAATTGAAAACAGGAAGTCCCAAGTGCTTTTCTCCATATTTCCCAGGAGTTACTCCTCCCACCAAATTTGTTCCATATTCCAACATTTGCTCGGAATGAAAAGTCCCTTCTTTTCCTGTAAATCCTTGGACCAGTACTTTAGATTCTTTGTGTAATAAAATTGACATTTCGGCTTGATTTTTAGTTTTGCATAAAAGTAACAAAAAAATCAATTCCTTCTTACCCAAAGATGGAATTGATTTTCAAATTTTTCGATGGATGAAACCCGTCTTTATTCTTTCACTCTTTCGGAGTAAGATCTGTCGTCGGTATTTACTCTAATCTTGTCTCCCTCATTGATAAAAAGAGGAACGTTTACCTGAGCGCCTGTTTCTAAGGTAGCGGGTTTGGTTGCGTTGGTAGCTGTATTTCCTTTTACACCTGGCTCGGTGTGGGTAACTTCCAAAATCACATACTGAGGAAGCTCCACAGACATGGGTGTTTGGTCTTCGGCTTTAAGCTGAATAGTAACTTCTTCTCCTTCTTTCATGAATTCAGAATTATCCACCAACTCTTTGCTAATATAAATTTGAGAATAATCTTCGTTGTTCATAAAATGGAAACCGTTGTCGTCTTGATACAAATACTGGAATTTTCTGGTTTCAATTCTTACCTCATCAATTTTATGACCAGCCGAAAAAGTGTTGTCAACTACTTTACCAGTGGTGATGCTTTTTAATTTGGTTCGAACAAAAGCAGGTCCCTTACCTGGTTTTACGTGTAAAAACTCAATTACTTTATAGATATCGTTGTTAAAAACGATGCACAGTCCTTTTCTAATGTCTGAAGTATTTGCCATATTGTTTATTTTAATCCTTTGACGATTCCTCTTTCTGAATTTTTAACGAAGTTTACCACAGCATCTCTCTCTGGACTGGGTTTAATTTCTTCTAAAATAGCCTCAACGGCTTGGGTGTTGTTTTTGTTTTGACCGTAAAGAATGCGGTAAATATTTTGAAGTTCTTCTATTTTCTCTGACGAAAAACCTCTTCGCTCAAGACCAATGGAATTTAAACCGATAAAACTCGCTGGCTCACGGGCAACCTTAATAAAAGGTGGGATATCTTTCCTTACCATAGTTCCCCCTGCAATAAAAGCATAATCTCCCACATGGGTAAACTGATGAAATGCTGTCATACCTGATAAAATCACATGTTTTCCAATGATAACATGTCCAGCCAAGGTAGTGTTGTTGGAAAAAATACTAAAATCACCTACCTGACAATCATGGGCGATATGGCAATAAGCCATAATCAAGCAATTATCACCAATGCGGGTTTCCATACTCTCAGAGGTACCTTTGTTGATGGTTACACACTCCCTGATGGTAGTATTGTTACCAATATAGGTACAAGTTTCTTCTCCTTTGTATTTTAAATCTTGTGGATTGGCCGAAATCACTGCGCCTGGAAAAATTTTACAATTTTGTCCAATTCTAGCTCCATCAAAGATGGTGACATTAGGCCCTATTTGGGTTCCATCTCCAATTTCCACATCACCATAAATGGTTGAAAAAGGCCCTATTTCTACGTTTTCCCCAATCTTTGCTTTAGGGTCAACAACTGCTAAAGAATGTATCATGGGGCAAAATTAAACTTTATTTTTTACAATTTGCGCCATCATGATGGCTTCTGCAACAATTTGTCCGTTTACATAGGCGTAACCTTGCATCTGAACCAAAGATCTGCGCATGGGTTCTATCAAATCAATTTTAAAAATAATCACATCTCCCGGAATTACTTTTTGCTTGAACTTTACTTTATCAATTTTGATGAGGTAAGTTGAATAATTCTCTGGATCTTCCACACTATGCAAGGTAAGAGCACCTCCTGTTTGGGCCATAGCCTCAATGATTAAAACCCCTGGCATTACAGGTTCGCTAGGAAAATGTCCCGTAAAAAACGGCTCATTCATCGTTACGTTTTTCACTCCAATAACGTGATTGTCTGAGATCTCCATGATTTTGTCTATGAGCAAGAAGGGAGAGCGATGCGGCAAAATTTTATGAATGGCATTGATGTCGTAAACCGGTTGCTGGGTTAAATCGAACTCTGGGACTTTCTTCTTTTTGGCAATGCTAATTTGATTTTTTAGTTTCTTGGCAAAATTCGTATTGATTTTATGCCCCGGTTTGGTAGCCAAGATTTTACCCTTAATTCGGGTCCCGATCAGAGCCAAATCTCCAATTACATCTAACAATTTATGCCTTGCAGCCTCGTTTGGATAATGCAAGGTTAAATTATCCAGCACTCCATTGGGTTTGATCACGATGTCTTCTTTGCCAAATGCTTGTTTTAATTTCTCCTTGGTTTCTGCGCTAATTTCTCTGTCCACATATACAATGGCGTTATCTAAATCACCCCCTTTGATGAGTCCAGCATCTAGCATTTGCTCTAATTCGTGCAAAAAGCTAAAAGTTCTGGCAGTTGAAATCTCGTTTTTGAAATTGCTCATTTTTTTGAGCACGGCATTTTGGGTTCCTAAAATCTTAGTACCAAAATCTACCATCACCGTAAGTTGGTACTCTTCAGATGGGATAGCGGTTATCTCACTTCCAGTCTCAGGATCTTGATAAGAAACAATTTCTTTGATGGTATAATATTCTCTCTCTTTGCTTTGAACAACAATCTGAGTCTTTTCCAAAGCCTCTATAAAGAATTTGGAAGAACCATCCATAATAGGTGGCTCAGAACCATCAATCTCTATCAAAACATTGTCTAAGTCCATTCCTATTAAAGCAGCCAATACATGCTCTGTGGTGTGAACTTTAACACCTTTTTTCTCTAGGGTAGTTCCTCTATCTGTACTGGTAACGAAGTTGGCATCTGCCTCAACTTGAGGAGAACCTTCTAGATCGGTTCGAACAAACACAAAACCCGAATCTTCTGGCGCAGATTTGAAAGTTAAATTTACTTTGTTTCCTGTGTGTAGTCCTACACCGCTAAGTTTAACGGGCTCACCTATGGTTTTTTGAAAATCAGGCATTTTGGTTGTTTTGGTCTTTTTCTATTTTGTCTAATCTTCTGCTTAATTCAGGTAATTTCCGAAAGATAACCGAAGATTTCATAAAATCTTTGTAGTTGAATGCTGGGGTTCCCATGATAATGCTTTCTGAGGGTACATCCGAATTAATTCCCGATTGAGCTGAGATTTGAACTTTGTCTTCAATTTTAAGATGCCCTGCAATCCCTACTTGTCCACCCATCATCACAGACTCTCCAACTTTAGAAGATCCAGCAATCCCAACTTGAGAAGCCAAAACCGTGTTTTTACCTACTTCTACATTGTGTGCGATCTGTACCAAATTGTCAATTTTCACCCCAAAAGAAATACGGGTAGACCCCATGGTTGCTCTATCAATACATACATTGGCACCAATTTCAACCTGATCTTCGATCACGACGTTTCCGGTTTGGGGGATTTTCTGATAACTTCCGTCTTTTTGAGGTGCAAAACCAAATCCATCGGCCCCTAAGACAGCACCAGAATGGATGATACAATTCTCACCAATTTAGCATATGGATCTTCGACCAAAATAAGATTGGTTTGAACTTCCTTTTCTAAAACCAAAGATTCGGCCACAATTACCGCTGTAGCACTAGTAGAATAAAGGAATTTTTCGTAAGCAGGGTTGGCCAAAAAGCTAACACCACCTTGTTCTCCTTCTTCTATCTTTACTAACTTAGACACTACCTGAGTTCCGTCTCCTATCAATTTCCCACCTACAATCTTGGCAATGTCGTTTAGTGTGATTTCCATACCACTTGAATTAATTAATGCGCCAAATTTAAAGATTTAATTTGTCTATTTTGGCTTTATTGAGATAACATTGATGAAATTTTTCAACAGTTCGCTGTAAAACCTCTCCCATTATGTTGTGTTGAGACTCGATAAGATCTTTTACTTGGCCGTTTTTATACAACAAAGAAATAGGGTATTTCCCTTTAGAATAAGGCTTTACTTTAAATGAAGTTTGATGAACAAAATAAGAAGCATCCTTTATATCTAGTAATTTACATGCTTCCGCTTTTTTCTTTTCTAGCTCCTTATCTTCCATAGCGTTTTCGCTAATTTTAGAAACCGGTAAAATTCTGCCCATGACCATTTTTGATAATTTAGAAAGGATCTTGTCGCTGTGGTTTTGCCAAAGTTTGATGGCGTACATCAAATCGAAATCGTCCAAATTCAAAAAATGCTCCAGCGTCTGATCGTCTAAAACCAAATCTTTGTGATTCAAAAAATATTGCAAAGAAAGCGGCGCTTCAACTTTTTGACCTTCTTTGACCAGTTCTTTGGCCCTTCTAAGCACCGAAACCATATATAACTCTGCAGAAATGGAGTTTTTATGAAAATATACCTGCCAGTACATAAAGGTTCTGGAGATGAGAAACTGTTCCACCGAATAAATACCTTTGGCATCTATCACCAATTGATTTTGATGCACATTCATCATGGAGATAATTCGATTCGGATTGATGTTTCCCTCGGCTACACCGGTAAAAAAACTATCTCTTTTCAAATAATCTAATCGATCTATATCCAGCTGACTGGCTACCAACTGGGTGAGAAAAAATTTGGGATATTCTCCTTTGAAAATCTGGATAGCAAGTGTCAACTCCCCATTAAACTCTTGGTTTAACTTATGCATGATGGCAAGGGAAATCTCCTCATGATGTACCCCAACAACCAAAGTTTGTTCTAAAGAATGAGAAAAAGGCCCATGCCCTACGTCGTGAAGCAAAATCGCAAGCAAAACACCCTGCTCTTCTTCATCAGAAATATCCACTGACTTTTTTCTAAGGGTTTGTATGGCTTCTTGCATCAAATGAAGGCAACCAAGCGCATGATGAAATCTAGAATGACGAGCACCAGGATACACATAATGGGTGAGGCCTGTTTGGGAAATCCTGCGAAGACGCTGAAAATATCTACTTTCGATAATTTCAAATAGTAAATTATTTGGTATATTTACAAACCCATGCACGGGATCGTTGAATATTTTCAGCTTTTGACGCATGTTTTAACTTTGATTTTGACCAATACAAAACTAAACAATTTGTTACCAAATATACTATGTCTGTAAGGATACTCTGGATCGATGATGAAATCGACATGCTTAAATCTCATATTATTTTTTTAGAGAAAAAAGGATTCATCACCACCCCACACAACAACCCAGACCAAATCTTAGAAAGAATTGGTCAAAACAATTTTGATGTTATCCTTTTGGACGAAAACATGCCCGGACAAAGTGGGCTTGACACCTTGCAAATCATCAAAGATCGCTATCCCTATCTGCCGGTAATTATGGTTACCAAAAGTGAAGAAGAACAGATTATGGAAGAGGCCATTGGTGCGCACATCTCCGATTATCTCATCAAACCGGTAAACCCCAATCAGATTGTTTTGAGCATCAAAAAAGTGCTAGACAGCAATAAAATTATTTCTGACAAATCGGTTTCTAGTTACCAGCAAACCTTTGGAGAGTTGAGTTATCAAATGATGCAAACCAACTCTTTCCCTCAATGGATGGAGCTTTTCAACCGACTGGTAAAAATTGAAGTCTCGTTTGATTCTACCACCGACCAGGGAATGATCGAAATCCTTAACACCCAAAAAGAGGAAGCCAATACGCTTTTTTCCAAATACATAGAAAAAAATTATCTTCAAGATTTGGCTCAGGGGGAAATCGCCTTTTCTCATACTGTTTTCAAGCGTTTTGTGATTCCTAAGCTCAAGAAAAATAACCCTACCATTTTTCTGATGATAGACAATCTAAGGTTAGATCAGTGGCAGAGTATGCAAGATTTATTTGCGGAGTATTATCATATCGAAAACACAGAGCTTTTTTCCAGTATTTTACCCACCGCCACCCAGTACAGCCGAAACGCAATTTTTGCAGGTCTCACCCCACTAGATATCCAGAAAAAATACCCTCAATATTGGTTAAACGACGACCAAGATGGACCAAAGAATCAATTTGAAGAAGAACTACTTACAGAGCAATTAAAGCGAAATTCACTAGAGAATTTATCTACCGCTTATTACAAAATCTCTAATATTTACCAGGAAGAGAAATTGTTGCAAGAGTTTCATCATTTTAAAAACAATGATTTAACCACCATTGTCTACAATTTTATAGACATTTTGTCGCATTCTAAGACCGACAATCAACTGATCAAAGAAATGATTCGAGACGACAAAACCTTCCGCTCACTAACTAGAAACTGGTTTGAAAACTCGCCTCTGTTAAAAATTATTGCACTTGCAAGTAGCGCCAAAATCAACCTAATTATCACCACAGACCACGGTACAACCATGGTAAAAACACCTTCTAAAATTATTGGAGACAGAGAAACCTCAACCAATATTCGATACAAAATGGGGAAAAATTTGAAATATGAATCCAAAAAAATATTGGTAGCAGATGTTCCCGAAGCTTTTTATTTGCCCAAGTCTAACCTGTCTTCTAAATACGTTTTTGCCAAAGAAGACATCTTTTTAGCCTACCCCAAAAACTACAACCACTTTGTAAACTATTACAAAGACACTTATCAGCATGGCGGTATTTCTTTGGAAGAAATGGTTATTCCTATCATCAATCTATTGCCAAAATCTTAAGTTTTCAAATGAAACCCCTTGTTTTTGAGTCGGATTCTGTTCAGACCAGCGCTTCAATTGCCAAACAAATTGCTTCTAACCTAAAACATTCGGTGGTTCTTTTTGTTGGTGAAATGGGTGCTGGAAAAACAAGTTTTATACAGTTTTTGGCCAAAGAACTTGGGTGTAAAACCTCTGTTACTAGTCCAACCTACTCTCTTGTAAACACCTATGCTTTAGAAGGAAATTCGAAAAAAAAGTTTTTGCATCATTTTGATTTATTTAGAATTCAAAACCTAGAGGAAGCCTTAGATTTTGGTTTTGAAGAATATTTAGACCAAAAAAATGCCTATTTGTTTATAGAATGGCCCCAATCTATTGTTCATTGGATCGATAAACCCTATCATCAAATAGAAATTTTAGCACTTGGGGAAACCCAAAGAAGCATTCGTTTTGTCTAGAATACTCAATTAATTTATATCTTACTATGTCTATTCAAACCCCATTTTCAAGAGAAGAGTTGGTTCCCAAAGAAGAAATTCTTTTGGTATCTAAAAAATCGGGGAGTTTAAAAATAGGGATTCCTAAAGAAGAAAACCCACTTGAAAAAAGAATTTGCTTAACCCCTGACGCAGTTGAAACCCTTTGTCTGCAGGGCCATCAAATTCAGGTGGAAACCGGAGCTGGAGAGAAATCAAATTTCTCAGATTTGCAATATGCACAGGCTGGGGCAGAAATTGTCTCTAGCCACAAAAAAATCTTCGAAAATCCCTTGGTACTTAAAATCGCTCCACTTTCCCTAGAAGAAATTGATTTCTGCAAACCCACAACAATGGTAATAAGCGAAATTCAAGCTTATTGTTGCAAGAAAGAAAACCTAGAGGCTATGCTGAGCAAAAAAATTACAGCCTTGGCTTTTGAGTACATCCAGGATCACCACAAACAGCTGCCTCTGGTAAGGCTTCTGGGAGAAATCACAGGAACCTCTGCCATCTTAATTGGTGCAGAAATCATGTCTTCTACCCATGGTGCAGGAATACTAATGGGTTCCGTGGCAGGACTCAGGCCTACAGAAGTGGTGATTCTCGGCGCTGGCACTGTTGGAGAATATGCTACCAAAGCAGCCCTAGGGCTTGGAACTTCGGTTCGGGTTTTTGACAAATCTGTCAGTAGACTCAGAAGACTTCAGAATATTCTGGGTCAAAAAATCTCGACCTCCATTTTCGATCCCAAAGAACTCAAAAAAGCCCTTATGCGTTGTGATTTGGCTATTGGTGCGCTTCGATCCGAAGTTAGATCACCCAGTTTGGTTGACCAAGAAATGATCCAAAACATGAAAAAAGGTTCGGTAATTGTCGATGTTAGCATCAACACGGGGGGATGTTTCGAAACTTCAGAAATCACCACCCTAACTGAACCAACTTTTGAAAAACACGGAGTAACCCACTATGGAGTACCCAATATAACTTCCAAATATGCCAGAACCACCTCTAAAGCGCTGAGCAATTTTTTCTTGCAATTTCTACTAGATATTCAAGATGAAGGTGGTTTCGAAACTGCCTTTAAGACCAAAACAGGACTTAAACACGGGATCTATCTTCACAAAGGGAAAACCACCAATTATCAAATTGGAAAATGGCATGATTTGCCGTACTTTAACATAGACCTTTTGCTAACCTAACTTGTAAAACCCAAATTCTAATCATGAACCTTACCCAGCGATTCATTCGTTTTTTTGTCGGATTTTTTCTTGGCTGCTTGATAGTGGCTTTCTTTTTGACCAAAAAATCGGCCAAGTGCAATTATCTCCCCAACCAAAGAGTGGTTTCAGAAGTTGATTTTAGGAAGAAGCAACTAAGCCCCCAGGCCGACCTACAACTTAAAGCATTGAAGTTAGACAGCAGCGATTTGTACAAGCGAATTATGCCTTTGGCCAAAATAGATTTTAAAAACAGTAGCCCGAGAAAATTACCTTGCGGCTTCTATAAGTTTTCTAGCACCCTTTCGGCAGACAGTATTTTTACTGGAGAATTCTCAAAATGCGACAAACAAAATCTGGTTATCTTTTTAAAAATCGAAAAAAAGTAAACTTTAAACACAAAAAAAAGGGATCATAAATATGATCCCTTTTTTTTGTGTTTAAAACAAATTATTGTTTGGCTTTATAGGTTTCATATATCTTTACCGCCTCGGCCATATTTTGGTTCAAAGTTTGAATTCTGGTTTCTCCACTTGGGTGAGTCGATAAAAATTCTGGTGTTCCGCTGTTTTTGGTATTGGCCTGCATTCTTCCCCAAAAAACAGGAGCTTCTCTAGGATCATAACCAGCCATAGCCATAAGTTTTAGTCCCATTACATCAGCCTCTGTTTCGTCTTTTCTTCCATAACTTAGGGTTGTAAGCTCAGATCCAATAGGATACAGGGCCCCAAAAACATCTCCCCACTGAGAACCAGAAAGCACCGTACCGCCTACTTGCATTCCTAGTTGAGAAATAATTTGCTGGCTAGCTCTAGAGGCACTGTGATTGGCCAGTGCGTGAGCGATTTCATGCCCCATAACCACCGCAAGTCCATTGTCATTAGCTGCAACAGGCATAATTCCAGTGTATACCGCTACCTTTCCACCAGGCATACAAAAAGCGTTGATGTGATCGTCTGCAATTAGGTTATATTCCCATTTGTATTCGGCCAAGGCTTGTTCTTGTCCAATGCTTTTATAATAATTTTCAGCGGCTCTTTGAATTCTATTTCCAATTTCAATCACTCTTTTGGAATCTCTGGTACCTGTTACCACTTTAGATTCGCTGAGCATTTTTCCATATTGTTGAAAAGAAGCCACAAAAAGATCACTATTAGATACCAAATTTAAAGAAGTCCTACCTGTCATTGGATTGGTTGCACAAGCCACCATCAACACAGAAACCAATAAAAATGCAATTTTTTTCAAGATAAAAATTTTTAGTTGTTTTTAAATTTACAATAAGCATACCAAATAGAAGACATTTTCGTAAATTTGCCCTCAATATCAACTTTTCGCCTTTGGCACAAAGCAAATATAATAAAAAAATCAAATACAAATGCCCTATCTTTTTACCTCTGAATCTGTTTCTGAAGGACATCCCGATAAAATTGCCGACCAAGTTTCCGATGCTATCTTGGATCATTTTTTAGCCTTCGATCCAAACGCAAAAGTTGCCTGTGAAACACTAGTGACAACTGGACAAGTTGTTTTGGCGGGAGAAGTAAACTCGAACACCTACATAGACCTACAAAAAGTAACCCGACAAACCATTTCTGATATTGGATACAACTCCAGCGAATATATGTTTGAGGCCAATTCTTGTGGGATTCTATCGGCCATCCATGAGCAGTCTTCAGAAATCAACCAAGGAGTAGAAAGAGCTTCCAAAGAAGAACAAGGCGCTGGAGACCAAGGAATGATGTTTGGATATGCCACAAACGAAACCAGCAATCACATGCCATTGGCGCTTGATTTGTCCCATAAAATTTTGCAAGAACTCAGTTTGATTCGTAACGACCAAACTACAGATCTTCCCTACCTTAGACCTGATGCTAAGGCACAAGTTACCATCGAATATTCGGACGACAACAAACCCGTTAGAATTGACACCATTGTAGTTTCGACCCAACACGATGATTTCGCTGCAGACCAAGCCATGCTAGATACCATCTTTCATGACATTAAATTTACCGTGATTCCTCGTGTCATTAAAAAATTACCTGCCGAAATCCGAGCCCTTTTTTCAAGTGAAATCAAGTATCACATCAATCCAACTGGAAAATTTGTAATTGGAGGGCCTCACGGAGATACTGGACTTACCGGCAGAAAAATAATCGTAGATACCTATGGAGGGAAAGGAGCCCACGGAGGTGGCGCTTTTAGTGGGAAAGATCCTTCTAAAGTAGATAGATCTGCCGCATATGCAGCCAGACATATCGCCAAAAATATAGTTGCCGCAGGGGTCTGCGATGAAATTTTGGTGCAGGTTTCTTATGCCATTGGGGTAGCAGAACCCATCAGTTTATTTGTCAATACTTATGGTAGCAACAAAACTTCTTTTAGCGACCCAGAAATTGCTCAAAAAATTCAGGAATTGTTCCCTATGACTCCCTACCAAATTGAGCAAAGACTAAAGCTTAGAAATCCAATTTATTTGGAGACTGCTAGTTATGGTCACTTTGGACGCGAACCCAAGGTAGTAACCAAGACATTTTCGATAGGATCAGAAGAAAAAAGTCTAGAAGTAGAACTTTTTACCTGGGAAAAATTAGATTATGTAGACCAGATTAAAGCCGCCTTTTCAATTTAAACCCTAAAGAACACCCATAAATTCTTATACAATGAAAACTTCTCATTTTAATTTTACGCTTCCCGAAAAATTAATCGCCGACATGCCCTCTGAGCAAAGAGACGAGTCTAGACTTATGGTTGTGCATAAAAAAACGGGCGAAATTGAACACAGACAGTTTAAAGACTTAATTGACTATTTTGACGATCAAGATGTATTTATCGCCAACAATACCAAAGTTTTTCCCGCTAGACTGTACGGAAACAAAGAAAAAACAGGTGCCAGAATCGAGGTGTTTTTGCTTCGAGAATTAGACAGCGAAATGAGGCTTTGGGATGTTCTTGTGGATCCTGCCAGAAAAATTAGAATTGGGAACAAACTTTTCTTCGATCAAGAAGAAACTTTGGTTGCCGAGGTGGTAGACAACACAACTTCTAGAGGAAGAACCCTTCGTTTCTTGTTTGACGGCCCCTATGATGCCTTTAGAGAAAAGCTTAAGGAGTTTGGGGAAACACCGCTTCCAAGATACATGAATCGTGAGGTACAACCAGAAGATCAAGAGAGATTTCAAACCATTTACGCCTCTGAAGTTGGTGCAGTGGCTCCTCCTACCGCTGGAATGCACTTTTCCAAACATCTGCTTAAAAGGTTAGAAATCAAAGGTGTTCATTTTACAGAAATCACCTGCCACATTGGTCTAGGTACCTTTGCTCCTGTGGATGTAGAAGATTTGTCGAAAAACAAGATGGAGTCTGAGCAAATCATCATCCCCGAAATTACCGCCCAAATTGTGAACCAAGCCAAACTTGACAAAAGAAAAGTTTGCGCCATTGGTACTACCACCAACAGAACCATAGAATCTTCAGTTTCTTCTTCTGGAGAACTCATTCCCTATAATGGTTGGAGCAATAAATTCATTTATCCTCCATACGATTTTAAAGTAGCCAACGCGATGATCACCAACTTTCATCCTCCCAAATCTACTTTGCTGATGCAAACCGCAGCCTTTGGAGGTCACGATCTAATTATGAGCGCCTACAAAACAGCCATCAAAGAAGAGTATAAATTTCTAGCTTACGGAGACGCCATGCTCATTATCTAAATCTCTATGCGAAAAGACATTCGGCTTTTGTCTCTTTCCCAGTTAGAAAGCCATTTTGAAACCTTGGGTGAAAAAAAATTTCGAGCCAAACAGGTCTATCAATGGTTGTGGCAAAAAAATGCCCATGGGTTTTCAGAGATGTCGAATCTGTCTTTATCCCTTAGAGAAAAACTCGAAGAGGCTTTTCACATTAGCCCTTTAAACGTAGATTTTTACCAAAGAAGCGAAGATGGCACCATCAAAAATATTTTGAATTTATTTGATGGAAACAAAATAGAGTCTGTACTCATTCCAACCCCAAAAAGAAATACAGGCTGCATTTCTTCACAAGTGGGTTGCAGTTTAGATTGTCTTTTTTGTGCCACTGCCAAACTAAAGCGCATGCGAAATTTAAGCACGGGTGAAATTGTAGATCAGGTTGTTTCTCTAGACAAACAAAGCAGACAATTTACCGGAAAACCCCTAACAAACATCGTTTTAATGGGAATGGGCGAACCGCTTTTGAATTACCCCAATGTGGTTGAAGCCATCGAAAAAATCACCTCACCCAGCGGACTTGGACTTTCACCCAGAAGAATCACCCTTTCTACTTCTGGAATCCCCAAGATGATTGAAAAACTGGCAGACCAAAACCTTCGCATTAAATTGGCTTTTTCTCTGCATTCAGCCATCGAAGTAACCCGAAACAAAATCATGCCCTTTTCGGTTAAATTCCCTTTGGAAGAAATCAAAGAAGCTCTACTTTACTGGTATCAAAAAACAGGTAGCATAATCACCCTAGAATACGTAGTTTGGAAAGGTATCAACGATACAGAAAAAGATATAGATGCCTTGGTTGATTTTTGCAAAATCATTCCCTCTAAAGTGAATTTAATCCAGTACAACTCCATTGGAGATCCTGATTTTATTCCTGCAGAAGAAGAGAAAATCCAGAACTATGTAAAAAAATTGGAGCGAAACAATCTAACCGTTAGCATCAGAAGAAGCCGAGGCCAAGACATAGACGCTGCCTGTGGACAATTATCTGGCAAAACCCAAAAGGAATGAAAAAGAGAATACTTTCAACTTTAATTTTCTTTTTGGGGTGGATGATGATCACTTGTACAAGCCAAAAGGAATCTCTCTCTAAACAAAAAGGAATCGTACTTCCTAAGATACTTAAAGAAAATTCGGGTCTAATCATGCTAGAGAATAAGCTCTGGACATTTAACGATTCTGGAGGAGAAGCCGAGCTTTATCAAATAAACCCAACAAATGGAGAAATTTTAAAAACCGTAAAGCTTTTGGGCGCACAGAACCTAGACTGGGAAGCCATCACCCAAAGCCAAGAGCATTTCTATTTGGCAGACACAGGAAACAATCTGGCCAAAAGAGAACAATTAGAGATCTACAAAATTCCAAAAATTGGTCTGAATCAAGATCAAGTAGAAGTTGAAACCCTTCGTTTTAGTTACCCAGATTTTACTCCGCCCAAACCTGGAGAAAAAACAGATTTTGACTGCGAAAGTTTGGTTTTTTATAATGATTCAATCCACCTTTTCACCAAACAATGGACAAAAAAAGGTACCACCCATTACAGCTTAGACCCTAATTTGCCTACCCAAGTTGCCAAGAAAAAACAAAACTATCCACTTGGATTTTTACTCACCGACGCCTGTATTTACCCAACAGAAAATGGCTACCAAATTGGTTTTTTGGGATATGAAAAAAAAGGGCAAAACTTCTTAACCCTTTTTGAAAATGACCATCAGAAAGAATTTTCTCCCTTTGATGGAACCCAGAAAAAAATCAAACTTCATACTATGGGAATTGTTGGCCAAACCGAAGGGCTGGTAATTTCTAAAGACTATATTTACATCAGCTCTGAAGCTTTCAAAAAAAAAGCGGTAAAGCTGAGTCAAAAACTATATAGATTCAATAGAATTTTTAACTTTGAGTAATGTCTAAAATCGCACAACAAATTAGTTTACCCATCAAGGAAGAAATGGAAATTTTTGAAAAAAAATTCTATTCTTCTATGAGGTCTACTGTTCCCCTTTTAGACAGAATCACCAAATACATTGTCACCCGAAAAGGAAAACAAATGCGTCCGATGTTTGTTTTTCTAACAGCCAAAATGCTGGGTGGGTTCACCGAAAAAACCTATCGTGCTGCCTCTTTGATAGAACTCATTCACACCGCAACCCTGGTGCATGACGATGTGGTGGATGAAAGCAACCTAAGAAGAGGTTTTTTCTCCATCAATGCAGTTTGGAAAAACAAAATCGCGGTTTTGGTGGGTGATTTTTTGCTATCCAAAAGCCTTCTTCTGTCTTGTCAAAACAAAGATTTCGATCTGCTTGAGGTAATTTCTCTGGCCATTCAGGACATGAGCGAGGGAGAATTGCTACAAATTGAAAAAGCCAGAAAATTAGACATTACCGAAGAGGTTTATTTCGAAATTATTCGTCAAAAAACTGCCACCCTCATTGCGGCTTGTTGCAAGGCTGGCGCGCTAAGTGTAGGCTCTTCACCAGAACTTGCCCAAAACATGCACCGCTTTGGTGAACTGGTTGGAATTAGTTTTCAGATCAAAGACGATTTGTTTGACTATTTGCAAACCAACGCTATTGGAAAACCCACTGGTATAGACATCCAAGAAAAGAAAATGACTCTTCCGCTTATTTTTGCTCTAAATTCTTCTTCGGAAAAAGAAAAAAAATGGATTTTGGACATCATCAAAAACCACAACAAAAACAAAACCAAGGTCAAAAGCCTCATCGAATTTGTCAAAGAAAAAGGCGGGCTTTCTTATGCCCAAAAGAAAATGACACTTTTTAGAGATCAGGCCTTAGAAATGCTAAGTCCTTTTGAAGATTCGCCAGAAAAACAGTCTCTGATCCAGATGGTAAATTATGTGATTGAAAGAGAAAACTAAACGTTCAGACCATGATTTCTCAGCAAACCATCGATCAGATTTTTTCGGCCATACGTGTAGAAGAGGTGATTTCAGATTTTGTGACCCTCAAAAAATCGGGAAGCAATCTCAAAGGTCTCAGCCCTTTTACCGACGAAAAATCACCTTCTTTTATGGTTTCTCCATCCAAGGGAATTTGGAAAGATTTTTCCTCTGGCAAAGGTGGTAATGCAGTGAGCTTTTTGATGGAAGCCGAAAATTACACCTATCCCGAGGCACTTCGTTATTTGGCCAATAAATACAATATTCAAATTGAAGAAGAAATTAAGCCCAATCTAGAACAACTAGAGGCCAAAGAAGAAAAAGAAAGACTGTATCAATTCACAGATTTTGCTAAAAATTATTTTGTAGATCAGCTTCATAATAGCCAAGAAGGACAGGCTATCGGGCTTTCATATTTTAAAGAAAGAGGTCTAAGTGCAGAAAGTATAAAAAACTTTTCCCTTGGGTATTCGCCCAAACAAAAGGATGCGCTTTACCAGTTTGCTACAAAAAAAGGATACAAAGAAGATGTTTTAATCCAGTCTGGGGTTTGCGTAGTAGGTGAAGACTTCAAAGCAGACCGATTTAGAGAAAGGGTGATTTTCCCTATTTTTAGTTTTTCGGGAAGATGCCTAGGCTTTGGAGGAAGAATTCTTAGCTCCAATACAAAAACAGCCAAATATCTCAATTCGCCCGAAAACCCTATTTACCACAAGAGCCAGAGTTTGTTTGGTCTTTATCAGGCCAAAAACTTTATCGCGAAAAAAGACCAGTGTGTCTTGGTAGAAGGTTATACCGATGTTATCTCTATGCATCAAAAAGGTATACAAAATGTGGTTTCTTCCTCTGGTACAGCTCTAACCACTGAGCAAATTGGGATGATTCGCCGACTAACCCATAACATCGTTTTGGTCTTCGACTCAGATGCTGCGGGAATTAGAGCAAGCTTTAGAGGTATAGACCTTATTTTGGCTCAAGGCATGCATGTCAAAGTGCTTACACTCCCAAAAGGGGAAGACCCAGACTCTTTTGCTCAAAAAAATACCTCTGAGTTTTTGCAAGACTATCTTTCTGAAGAGCCCACAGATTTCATCAGCTTTAAAAGTGCATTTTTGATGGAAGAATCAGGGGGAGATCCTTCCAAAAAAGCAGAACTCATTCGAGATATTTTACAAAGCATTTCTCTTATCTCAAGTCCAATAGAAAGAGAATTGTATGTGCAGAAAACAGCTTCGATCCTTGAGGTTTCTACCCAGGTACTCTATGCAGAACTCAACCAGATATTAGGTACAGCAAACAGAGTTAAACCAAAAGCCCCTCAAACCGAACCGCTAATTATTAGCAAAAAAACAGAAGAGCCTCAAAACAAACTTTCTACGCACCAAAGCCTCATCGAGCGAGAACTCATCAAGTTTATGCTTACAAGTGGAGATAGGCAGGTAGAACTCAAAAGCATAGAAGATCCTACTTTAAGCTATCAAACTACGGTAAATGGAGAAATCATAGGCGCACTAGAAGTTGACCAAATGAGCCTTCAAAATCCGCTATACAAAGAAATTTTCGACCAGATCAAAGAAAGTTTTAAAACCAATAACGTGCACTTAAAAGCTGAGAATTTCTTGCAATCGCAAAATCAAGAAATCGTAAGTTTTATTGCAGACATTCAGTTGGAAGATCACCAGTTAAGCCCCACTAGCGAATACAAAGAAGGAATTGTAATTAGAAGCGATAAAAAATTGCTAGATCTGCTTTATCGATACAAAAGCATCACCGTTGAACTCCTGATAGAGTCTAAACAACAACAACTCAAGGAAAGCTCAAATGCAAAAGGGGAT
This sequence comes from Flavobacteriaceae bacterium, assembly GCA_004359435.1. Classification (GTDB taxonomy): domain Bacteria; phylum Bacteroidota; class Bacteroidia; order Flavobacteriales; family Weeksellaceae; genus PTET01. The sequence continues at coordinate 511,817 of PTET01000001.1, read as the reverse complement.
TCTTCAGAAAATCCCCTTTTGCAAATTCAAAAACTCATCGGTCTAAAAAATACTTTGTATCAATTGTTAAACCGAGTAGTTTAAATTTTTATTTCGCTTTTCTACACCAAACCTTGGCTTGAACCGCAAAGGCAGAAGGATAAGCTGCTTTAATTCTCTTTAGGTCTGCAGCTGCAGATTGTCTTGAGAGATAATCTCCCAGTTGAATTTTATAGTCTGGCGAATGGAAAACAAGCTCTGGTGGTGGAAGTCCAGGCATTCTTTTTCTAAAGGCATTCATATAAGCAATAGCCGCATTTTTGTCTTTGGTATAGTAAATCTGTATTTTATATCCCATTACTTTAGGATATTTCTGACACCAAGCATCTGTTTGCTGCATTTGTTTGTGCTGTTCAGAAGACTCTACTTTTTGCTGTTGTTGGGTTACAACGGGCGGTTTATAGGTAGATGAATTTGTGTTGGTATTAGTTTTTGGTATAACTTTAGGCGGAACATAACAGCTAGACTTTTCGTTTTTGTTGAGATAAGCAGCCACCCCTGGCTCAGACTCAATGGTTAGACTACCACCTAAAATAGAGTCTTTTACAATGATTTGCTCCTTAAATTCTGTGCTTTGACCAAGCATAAAATTAACCATACAAACAAGCAAAAGAAAAGCATTTTTCATTTTCTTACATTTAAAATATACGGCAAATTTACGTTTAAAGATTCAACTACAAAATGTTTTTATTTAGAAACATTTTAAATTAAATGTCATGATAAAGTTCAGCGAAACAATATTAGTAATTCGAGCAAGTTGTAACTATTTTTGCTCAAATTCTAAAAAGGGTACTAGCCCAGATTTAGAGTTAATTTTAAGAAATTTCTCAGGAGAAAAAGGTAAAAAGTAATCTCGATTAAAATGACACAAAGAAAAAATTTCAAATTCAAACCTTTGTTTATAGGTGCGTTTTTATTGATCTTAAGCACTTTTGGGCTACAAGCGCAAACAGGAGATGGAGCCAAAGGTTTCGAGCTATTCAAAGCAAACTGTACCGCTTGTCATGGTTTAGATGACAAACTGGTTGGTCCTGCCCTTAGAGATGTAGGAAAAAGACAAGAAAGAGATTGGCTTCAAAAATGGATCAAAGACAACAAAGCCCTTAGAGAGTCTGGAGATGCTTATGCCAATAAAATCTTCAACGAATACAACAAAACCGAGATGTTGCAGTTTCCAAACTTCTCAGAACAAGACATCGATGATATTATCGCTTATTTAGGTGATGCCGAGGCTTCTGAGGCGGCTGCCAAAAAAGCTGAAGAAGACGCCAAAGCAGCATCGAACCCAGCAAACGCCCAAGAAGGAGGAGCTGCTTCTAATGATGTTTCCAAAGTACTAGTAGCTGGATTTGCTATCTTAATTGGACTTCTTACATGGTTACTTCTAAAACTAAACCAACTGGTAAACTTAAGCAAACCGGAAGAGCTGTTAGAATTAGAAAAACTTACTGGAGGAAACAAAACGCTTGCAGAAATCATTCAACCTGCCCTTAAATTCTTGCTTCCATTCTTACTTGTTATCGGTCTATTTGGAGCTTGGAAATTTATGTTACACCTTGGGGTAGACAAAGGATATCAACCCGAGCAACCGATTTATTTCTCCCATAAAATCCATGCAGGAGAAAACAAAATAGACTGTCAATACTGTCACTCTTCGGCCAAATACGGAAAAGTATCTGGAATTCCTTCTACCAACGTGTGTATGAACTGTCACAAGGTAATCAAAGAATACACAGGAGATTATCTACCAGAGGGAAAAACCAAAGAAGATCTTACGAAAGAAATTCAAAAACTCTACGATGCTGCTGGATGGGACGGAACCAAATACACAGGGGTAACCAAACCGCTAAAATGGGTTAGAATACACAACATGCAAGACTTTGTGTTCTTTAACCACTCTCAGCACGTAATTGCGGGTGAAAAAGCCATCAAAAAAGCCAAAGAAGCCTCAGGTGAAATTGGTCCTGGAGATCCAGTTTGTTTTGCTTGTCACGGTAAAGTAAACGAAATGGACGAAGTGAAAATGCATAACGACTTCACCATGGGATTCTGTATAAACTGTCACAGAGAAACAGAGATAGACATGGAGAACAAATACAATGCCGCCACATTTGACAAATTACATGAAAAGGTAAAAGTCCAACACGGGAAAGATGCCAAACTCAATGTATCTGCCATGGGTGGAATGGAATGTGCTAAGTGTCATTATTAATAGTTTAAGTAAGGGAATAAATATATGGCCTCAAATAAAAAATATTGGAGTAGTATCGAAGAATTGCACGACGCAAGCTTAAGAGAAAATTTGTCTGCCAACGAGTTCGCTGGAGAAATTCCTACAGACTCAGAAGAAGATCAAGGAAAAACATCAAGAAGAGACTTTCTAAAGGTTGTTGGTTTTTCTACCGCAGCTGCTACCCTTGCCGCATGTAAAGCGCCTGTGGTAAAGTCTGTACCTTATGTAGTAAAACCCATTGAAGTAACTCCTGGTCTTCCAACCTACTATGCTTCTACTTTTTTTAACGGTTACGATTTTGCCAATGTACTGGTAAAAAACAGAGAAGGTAGACCCATCAAAATTGATCCAAACCCAACTGCGGTAAACTTTGGAACTACCAGCGCAAGAGTACAAGCCTCTGTACTTGGACTCTATGATAGCCAAAAATACGAAGGGCCAAAACTAAACGGAAACGGAACTACTTGGGAAGCACTAGATCAGTGGGTAGCCAATGGTCTAAACAACGTAGGAAACAAACAAATTGTCATTCTTACTTCTTCACTTCCAAGCCCTTCAACCAAAAAAATCATCGCCGAATTCCAAGCGAAGTATCCTAACACTAAGCAGGTAATTCACGATGCGGTATCTTATTCTCCTGCCCTAGATGCAGCCGAAAAAATATACGGAAAGAGAAGCCTTCCTCACTACGATTTAACAAATACCAAATTGGTGGTTTCTTTCGCTGCCGATTTCTTAGGAGATTGGATGGGAGGAGATTTAGAGAAATCCTACGCACTGGCCAAAAAACCAAGCCAAGACATGCTTAGACATGTTCAGGTAGAAGCCAACATGAGCATTACTGGTGCCAACGCAGATACAAGATTCCCTGTAAAGCCATCTAAACTAAGCAAAATTTTAGCAGAGGTTTATACAGCCTTAAACGGTGGAGTTGCTACCAGCGAAGAAGCTAAAGCTATCGCCAAAGAACTAGCTGCAGCTGGATCTTCTGCGGTTGTTTTTGCTGATGGATCTGAACACAACTATGCCCTATCTTACCTTATCAACCAGAGATTAGGTTCTACTGCTCTTAGCGGAAAAGCTTTATTGCTGAAAGAGTCTAACGACAAAGCATTTGAAGCTTTTGTTCAAGATGCCAAAAACGGACTGGTTGGAGCAGTTATTAGCTACCAAACCAATCCAGTATATTCATACGCCAAAGGAGAAGAATTGGCCGGAATTTTAGCCAAAATCCCTGTAACTATTTCTTGTGCCATCAAAGAAGACGAGACTTCTAAAGTGATGAAGGCGATCGCTCCAAGTACAGACTGGCTAGAAAGCTGGGGAGATTTCTCTGCGGTTTCTGGTCAGGTATCTTTCCAACAACCTACCATTCAACCACTTTTTAAATCAAGACAGTTTCAAGACAGTTTGCTAAAATGGACTGGATCTTTGGTTCCTTACACAGACTATCTAAAAACTTTCCACAGTGGTCTAGGAGAATTTAACCAATTGCTTTACAACGGTGTAAATGTGAGTGAGGCGGGTGAAAGTTTTTCTGCCTCAGGTTCAGCCTCAGAATCACTAGCTGCCATCGCTGGCATCAAAGAAGGTGCTTTTGAAGTACAGCTTTATACCAAGGTGAGTATGGGAGATGGTAGTGCAGCCAACAACCCTTGGCTACAAGAGCTTCCAGATCCAATTACCAGAGCATCTTGGGACAACTATGCTACCATGAGTTTGTACGATACAAGAAAACTTGGTATCGAAGATAAACACAATGCCAACGAATACAACGGTAGAATGCAGTTTAACGGTAGATATATCTCTATCACTACCCCAGAGGGTGTAAAACTTGAAAAAGTACCGGTATTTATTCAACCAGGACAAGCCCAAGGAACCATTGGTTTGGCTTACGGTTATGGTAAAAAAGGGCTTCATGTGGCCAAAGCCATAGAAGCTGAGGATGAAACCATCGGGGTAAATGCATCTAAACTATACAAAAATGGATCTTTTGTTCATGCGGTAAACGTTGAAAAACAAAAAGGAAAGCACGAATTTGCTTGTATCCAAATGCAAAATACACTTATGGGTAGATACGAAATCGCCCGTGATGTAAGCCTAAAAAACTATCTTTCACAAGACCCTAAAGAGTGGAACGAGCAACCAGAAATGGGAACCCACAAAGGAACTCAGTCTACAGACAAAGTAGATCTTTGGGATTCTTTTGATCGATCTGTTGGACACCACTTTAATCTTTCCATCGACCTAAATGCTTGTACAGGGTGTGGAGCTTGTATCGTTTCTTGTCAAGCAGAAAACAATGTACCGGTAGTTGGAAAAGAAGAAGTGAGAATGTCCAGAGACATGTACTGGCTAAGAATAGACAGATACTATGCCTCTGAGGTGCCTTATACAGATACCAACAACAACAAGTTGTATGATCTTGGAGAGCCCACACCAGCAGACAAAAATTCAGACGGAAAACTTACCCAAAAAGAAGCTTTACAGGATGAGTACACAGAGCAACAAATCTCTGGTCAGTATGCCTTTTTGGTACAGCCACTGGTAAAAAATCCAGAGGTTATTTTCCAACCAATGCTTTGTCAGCACTGTAACCACGCTCCGTGTGAGACCGTTTGTCCAGTAGCAGCTACTTCTCATGGTAGACAAGGACAAAACCAAATGGCTTACAACAGATGTGTAGGAACCAGATACTGTGCCAACAACTGTCCTTACAAAGTAAGACGTTTCAACTGGAGAAATTACGCGCAAAACGATGATTTTGACTTCCACATGAACGATGATCTTGGAAGAATGGTGCTAAACCCTGATGTAGCGGTTAGAACCAGAGGGGTGATGGAAAAATGTTCTTTCTGTATTCAATCTACCCAAGCGGTAATTTCTAAAGCCAAAAGAGATGGAAAACTTATCGAAGACAAAGATTTGATCGATGTGGTAGCTTGTGCCTCTGCATGTCCAACCGATGCGATGGTATTTGGAGACATCAACAACCCAGAAAGCACCGTAAGCAATCTGAAAAAAGACAAGAGAAAATACGAAGTTTTACAAGATGTAGGAACCAAACCCAATGTGTTCTACCATGTAAAAGTGAGAAACAAATAACAATTAATTTAACAAACTAATAGGATAAGAAGATGTCAGGACATTACGAAGCACCGATTAGAGAACCATTGATTATAGGAAATAAATCCTATCATGATATCACCGAAGATGTTGCAAGACCCATAGAAACCAAAGCTGGAAAACTATGGTGGACCGCCTTTAACATTGCCCTTGCAGCCTTCCTTTTTGGAGTAGGTTGCATTATGTATACCATCGGAACTGGGATCGGTGTATGGGGACTTAACAGAACTATCAACTGGGCTTGGGACATTACCAACTTCGTATGGTGGGTAGGGATTGGACACGCAGGAACACTTATTTCTGCTGTACTTCTTCTGTTTAGACAAAAATGGAGACTTTCCATCAACCGATCAGCCGAGGCGATGACCATTTTCGCGGTGGTACAAGCAGGACTTTTCCCCGTCATTCACATGGGTAGACCATGGCTAGGATTCTGGGTAATGCCCGTTCCCAATAACTTTGGTTCACTTTGGGGGAACTTTAACTCACCACTTCTTTGGGACGTATTTGCGATTTCGACTTACTTCTCTGTATCGGTAGTTTTCTGGTACATGGGATTGATTCCAGATTTCGCGATGATTCGAGACCGTGCGACCAAACCTATCACCAAAAAAATCTATTCTGTGATTTCTATGGGTTGGGGAGGAAAAGCCAAGCACTGGCAAAGATTCGAAGAGCTTTCTTTGGTACTTGCTGGTCTTTGTACTCCGCTTGTATTCTCTGTACACACCATTGTATCTTTTGACTTTGCTACTTCTGTAATCAAAGGTTGGCACTCTACCATCTACCCTCCATACTTTGTGGCCGGAGCGATTTTCTCTGGATTTGCCATGGTACAAACCTTACTTGGGGTAGCTAGAAAAGTAAACCACCTAGAAGATTACATCACCCAAAAACACATCGAATACATGAACATTGTAATCATTGTAACCGGTGGTGTGGTAGCGGTGGCTTACCTTGTTGAATTCCTAATTGGATGGTATTCTGGTTCTAGATACGAAGACTTTACCTACTTCTCTGTTGGAGCGGCAACCGGACCTTACTGGTGGGCTTTCTGGCTACTAATTATCTGTAACGTAATTGTGCCCGGGTTCTTGTGGTTTAAAAAGATAAGAAGAAGTTTCTTCTGGACTTTTGTAATTGCCTTTGTCATCAACGTGGGGATGTGGTTTGAAAGATTTGATATTATCGTAATCAACCTATCTAGAGATTACCTTCCTTCTTCTTGGACTATGTTCCAACCTACCTTTGTGGATGTAGGAATTTTCATTGGAACCAACGGATTCTTCTATGTACTTTTCTTGCTTTACGGAAGAACTTTCCCGGTAATTGCACAAGCAGAGTTAAAAACAATATTGAAATCTTCTTCTGAAGGTTATAGAAACAAACACAACGACCACAATCATGAGCACTAAGATTATATACGGCTTATTTGGCGACGATGACATCATGATGGATGGAATCAAAAAGATTTTTGCCAACAATATCGCAATTCATGAGGTATACACTCCTTTTCCGGTACACGGACTAGACAAGTTGCTTCATAAATCTGCACCAGATCAGGCTACAAGAGACAAGTTTAAGGACACCAGACTTACCTATGCAACTTTTTGCTTTGGGCTTTACGGAGTTACTTTGGCCTCACTGATGACTTTTTACATCATGAACTATGACTGGCAACAAGACATAGGAGGAAAACCAAGTTTCGACTGGTTCCACAACATGCCTGCCTTTGTACCGGTTATGTTTGAGCTAACGGTTTTCTGTGCGGCACATCTTACTTGCTGGGTGTATATGTTTATCAACAACATGTACTTTGGAGCTCCTGCGCAAAACCCAGATCCAAGAACCACAGATGACAAATTCTTGGTTGAAATTATCTCAGACGACCTAGAAAATGTAAAAAAAGTGCTCATTGATGCTGGAGTTGAAGAAATAACCATTAAAGACGCCTAAAAATGAAGAAATTAAAAGTAACCCCTTTGTACTGTTTGCTTGCGTTAGCTTTTTTGGTGAATTCTTGTACAAAAAGAGAAAGAAGTTTAGAGTTCATGCCAGACATGTACTATCCAACGGCCTATGACCCTTACCAAGAATCGGTGATCAATGCCAGACCTTCTTTAAACGAGAAAGAATCTGAGGTTAAAGTATTTCAAAACCAAGGTGGAATGACAGCCTTAACGCCCGTAAAAGGAACGGTTCCAAGAGAAGGAGAAAACATTCTACCTTATGACCTTTTAGATACTCCAGAAGGATACGAGGCTTCTAAACTTAGATTAGAAACTCCTCTAAAACCAGAAAATGCTGCCCAAGACCAAGCAAGAGGAAAAATCTTGTACACCCAAAACTGCGCCATCTGCCATGGTGATGCAGGAGATGGAATGGGGCCTATCAAAGCTTCTGGAAAATACAACGGACCAGTTCCTAACTACAAAGACAGAGAAATTACCGTTGGATCTGTGTACCATGTAATTATGTACGGAAAAAACGTAATGGGTTCTTATGCCTCTCAGTTGCAACCTGAAGACAGATGGAAAGTGGCTCAGTATGTAATGGAACTAAAAAACAACTAAGAACAAGCGTAAAAAAAATACAATCATGCATAATTTATCGAAAGTTAAAAACATTGCTTTGCTCCTTATGTTACTGGGCGGTATCCTTTTTGGTATTGGATATAACCTAAACCATTGTAAAGACAGAGCGTTTGTAGAAGCAGAATTGAAAGAAAATCCTGCCCTTTTTGGGGTAGATATGCAAAGCCATGGAGATCACGCAGCAGGTGAAGAACATGAAATGCACATGAAACACCTAGAAAACCAAGTACACAACAAGCCTTGGACAGCACTTTACATCGCTTCCTTTTTGTTTACTGGAATTGCACTAGCGTCTCTGTTTTTCTTTGCCGTTCAACAGGCTGCAGAGGTAGGATGGTCTCACGTGGTAACCCGTGTAATGGAAGCCATCGCAAGTTTCTTGCCTTATGGTGGGGTTATCATCCTACTTATTTTTGCTGCATCTATCTTCCATGAAAACCACCTTTTCCACTGGATGGATGAATCTCTTTCAGACCCAAACAGCCCACACTACGACAAATTCTTACACTCTAAAAAACCTTTTCTAAACAAATACTTATTTGCTTTTGTAAGTGTATTATTTGTGGGAGGATGGACCTATTTCCTACATGTTTTGAAGAAAAAAAGTAGAATTTTGGATGAGCATAGCTCAGAGGCTAACTACCAAAGTTTGGTAAATTCTTCTATTCGATTTATTGTGTTTTTTGCCTTTTCATCGATGACCATTGGTATCTACTGGGTAATGTCTCTAGATCCACACTGGTACTCTACCCTATTTGGATGGTACTTGATGGTTTCTTACTTGGTTTCTGCCATTGCTTTTATGATCCTCATCTGCTTGTATCTAAAGTCCAAAGGAATGCTTCCAAAATTCAACGACAACCATTTGCACGATTTGGCTAAATTCCTTTTTGGATTCTCCTTGCTTTGGTCTTATTTATGGTTCGATCAATTTATGCTTATCTGGTATGCCAATATCCCAGAAGAAGTAGTTTACTTCCAAGCAAGATTTGAGCAGTACAGAGAAACCTACTTTACAGCACTTATTCCAAACCTTGTTTTGCCACTTTTCATTTTGGTAGCAAGTAACAACAAAAGAAAACCCAAACTGGTGGCTATAATGGCTGTAATTGTAATTTTAGGACACTTCTTGGATGTGTTCAATGTAATTACTCCTGCAACAGTGGGTGGTTTCTGGAAAACAGGTTTCGGACTTTTAGAAATTGGCTCTTTCCTATTTATGTTAGGATTATTCGGATTTGTTGTATTTAGACAACTATCTAAATCTAACCTAGAACCCAAAGGACATCCTATGTTCCACGAAAGCGAGATTTACGAATATCCATTCTAATCAAAGATTCCTTTGCATAACCAAAAGCCTTCAGAATTGAAGGCTTTTTTTAGATATATCAAAGATGAAAAAAAATATATTTCTTTTGATTCTCGCCCTAGGCATAATCTTTTCAGCCTATAAAATATGGTATTTATCCTCTCATGCACCCATCGCACTTGGAACTGTTTACAGAGACGTTGTCTACAAAGACAGTCTAACTTTAGACATCTATACGCCAACCAAAAAAAACAAGAAAAAAAAGTCTCCAACCTTGGTGTATTTTCATGGTGGAGCATGGATGGCGGGAAGTAAAGAAACCATAAACTTCGACCGCGTTAGAGAAGCAGCCAACAAACTTAGAGATCTTGGGTATACTGTGGTGAGCGTCAATTATTCCTTGGCCAACAATAATACTTCTCCCTTTCCTTCTTGTCTTATCGATGCCAGAGATGCATTGGAATTTTTAGAACAAAACAAAGAAAAATATAACCTAGACATCCAAAATCTGGGGGTAATTGGAGAGTCCGCCGGTGGTCAAATTGCACTTTCTATGGCGTACGCAACACAAAAGGAATTTTCGATCGACCCTAAGAAAATCCCCATTCGCTACATCATTGAGATTTATGCCCCCACCGATCTAAAACTCCTCTACAAAGAAAATATCATCACCCGGGCAGAAGCTTCCAAATCGCTTCCTGAGCCCATCAAAGAAACCTTGGCAAAAGAGAAAAGAGAATTAGATTCACTACTGATGGGATTCGACCCTGTGGTATATCCAAACAAAGTAGATACTTTTTCTATGAACTATTCACCCATTGAGCTTTTAAAGGATAAGAAAATCCCAACTTTAATCATCCATGGAGACAAAGACCGTATAGCCCCTATCAAACATGCCTATCTTCTCAAAAACAAACTGGATTCTCTAGAGATTGAATCTAGCTTTAAAATATTCAAAGGGGTAGATCATGCCTTTGCAGGAATAACTGAAAGCCAGAAAAAAGTTCTCATTAGCAATATTGTATGGTTTTGTCAGAAATACACCCAAGATAGGTAAGGGTTTCCTTTAACCTCCAGTATCTGAAATATTACTTTTTGCCTTCTCTTTGGCAAACTCAAAACCCTGCTTCCACCAAAGGGTCATTTGCTCTTTGTTAAAAACAAGTGAATTGGTGGTGAGAACATTGGGGATAAAATAAAAATCTAGAGTTACTCCGTGCTGCTTAGCCATAGACTTACCTAGTAAAATATCTTTTTTTCCCACCTGATCTATCATAAAATCAAAGACCGTTGACATGAGCGAAAAGGGATTGGTAGAGGGCATCGGATTGATCTGGGTAGATTCTGTATGCAAAACAATAACATCCACATGCTCAGCACCAAGTTCAATGGCTTTGGCAATGGGTATTTGGCAAGAAAAACCTCCATCTGCATACTGCCTACCATCTACTTTAACCAAACTCATAAATGGTATATAGTTGCAGGAAATCCAAATCCAATCTAAAAATTCTTTGTAGGTACATTCATCTAGGCGTTTGTATTCTGGAAGATTTTCAGTCAAATTAGAAACGGTAACCGCTATGATTTTAAATGAAGATTGCAGTCGCAAAAATTCTTCAAATGTGAAGTTTTTTTCTAGATACTTTCTAAGGTTAGATGAATCACCAAAAGTAGACTGTCCCTTTGCCAAATTTTGTAGTACTGAGAAATGATTGATACCTATTTTGGTGTAGCCATTTTTAAGAGAAGTAGTAAAGGGATTGACAGAAAAAACCTCTTCTTGCTTGATGTTTAGATAAAGATCTTTTACTTTTTGAATTTCCCCAAGGGCCAAATGGGAAACCAACAAACTTCCGGTGGAAGTACCCAAGAAATATTGGTACTGCAACTTTTGGTGTTCAATTAAATATTCTGCTACTCCACCGGCAAAAGCTCCTTTGCTTCCTCCACCAGAAATAACCATCGCTCTTTGTCTTTGTTGCATCGTTAAATTTAAACCTTGGTAGTGTAAAATACAACAAATTAGAATTCAACCCCAGACCAAGACATGATTTTATTGAGTATCTTTGAGACAGAAATTAAAAAATTGTGGTAAATACATTCAAAAACTTGGGCGTTCCCAAAAAATATATTGAGGCCTTAGAGGCTTTGGGAATAACAGAGCCCACACCTATACAGATTGAAACCTTGGGTTATTTGCTCAAAGAAAGTGGTGATTTTGTAGGTCAAGCTCAAACAGGTACAGGTAAAACCTTGGCTTTTTCTATCCCAATTTTGTCCAAAATCAATCCACAATCAAGTCAAATTCAGGCGCTCATTTTAACTCCGACCCGAGAACTCGCCAAACAGATTTCGGCCCATATTTTTAAATATACCAAGTTTAGCGAAAAAATCTTTTGCGAAGCGGTTTTTGGTGGCGAACAGATTGATAAACAAATCAAAAATCTAAGCAGAACTACCCATATTTTGGTGGGAACTCCCGGTAGAATCGAAGAACTCATCAAAAGGAAAGTTTTAGATCTATCTCAGATTAAAACCTTGGTTCTAGATGAGGCAGATGAAATGTTATCCCTAGGTTTTGAATCTGAAATCAAAAAGGTCTTTGTGCATTTGCCACAAGAAAAGAACACTTGGCTATTTTCTGCCACCATGCCTCAAAATTTAAAACTACTGATAACAAACCATCTGAGGGATAACCCTAAAACGGTACTTTTAAGCCAGAAAAGTGTTGTAAACCCAGGCATAGAACATCAATATGTAAAATGCACAGAAGAAGACAGAGACTTCTTTATTTTTACTTTTCTTCGTGCCATGGGCAAAAAAAGAGGAATTCTTTTTTGTAGAACCAAAAGCGACGCCCTTGCTCTTTGTGTTTCCCTGAAAGAAAAAGGAATTGTCTCCGAAGTACTCCATGGAGACATGACGCAAAAAGAGAGGGACAAAATGATGCGAGCCATCGCCAGTGATAAAAACTCTATCTTAATTACCACCGATGTTTTTGCCCGAGGAATAGATCTTTTAGATCTGGCCTATGTGGTGCACCACAAACTCCCCAAAGAAAACGATTACTACATTCACCGCAGTGGAAGAACCGCCAGAGCAGGCAAAAAAGGTATTTCTATTGCTTTTTGTACCCAAAGAGACCTAAAAAGACTCTACGAAATTGAAAATGCGCTTAAAATTCGATTTCTACAAATCAAATAAAAACCCAAACCATGACCCAAATTTCAAGCCCTTTTGTTGTAAAAAACCAAACCTTTAAAAATCGTCTTGTAAAATCTGCCATGAGCGAAGATTTGTCTAGGAAAGGAATTCCAAGTGACAACCTTATTTCGCTTTACCAAAGTTGGGCAAAAGGAGGTGCTGCCATGCTCATTACCGGGCATATTATGATAGATGACACCTACAAATCTGAGCCTGGAAACGTTACCCTTAAAAAAGGACAGAACCTAGATATGTTCACAAAATGGGCTCAGGTGGTAAAACAAGAAAACTGTTTGCTTTGGGGGCAGTTAAACCACCCAGGAAGACAGGTAATGGCCAAACTAAACGGAAGAACAGTAGCACCGTCGGCAGTTAGAGTAAAAATAGCGGGAGAAAAAATCTTTCAAACCCCAATAGCCCTAAGCGAAGATGAGATTGAAACCCTGATTGAAAAATTTGGCGATGCAGCCTTTATGCTCAAACAAGCAGGTTTTTCTGGGGTACAAATTCATGGTGCTCACGGCTATTTGGTAAGCCAATTTTTATCTCCCCTTAGTAACATTAGAGAAGACAAGTGGGGAGGAAGTTTAGAAAACAGATCTCGATTTTTGGTTGAAGTATACAATAACATTCGAAAAAAAGTAGGTTCAGACTTTCCCATTGGCGTAAAACTGAACTCTGCTGACTTTCAAAAAGGAGGATTTTCCAATGAAGAATCCCTTGAAGTAATCAAATCTCTAGAAGAAATAGGTATAGATCTTATTGAAATATCGGGTGGAACCTACGAAAGATCTGCCATGATGGGCGATTTTAAAAAAGATTCTACACAAAAAAGAGAAGCCTATTTTTTAGATTTTGCCAAGCAGGTAAAAAAGGCTACTACGGTTCCGCTTTTGGTTACCGGAGGCTTTAGAACAAAGGCATTTATGAATCAATGCTTAGAAAACAAAGACTTAGATCTGGTTGGTGCGGCTAGACCCTACTGCCTATATCCAAATTTTCCAAACCAAATGATTTCAGGAGAATCAGAAACCGTGGAACTTCCAAAATACAATTTCGAGTTTCAAAAAAAGCTTGACATTTTTTGCTATGGATCATACCTTAGAACACTTTCAAAAGGAAAGACTCCAAAACCCAAAACTTCAATTTTTGATTCCATACAACTAATCTTAAACACTTTTGTTTTGCATAAAAAATGAAAGAATTTATTGAAAAATACTTGATTACCCTTTGGGGTCTAACCCAAGAAATGGCACCATGGCTGCTGTTTGGGTTTTTCTTTGCAGGGATTCTTCGTGCTTTTTTTTCGCAAAAACTAATCCAAAAACAGGTTGGGAAACCTGGTTTAAAGAGTATTTTAAAAGCGGTTTTTCTTGGCATTCCACTTCCCCTTTGCTCCTGTGGGGTGATACCTGCGGGAATATCATTCTACCAAAATGGAGCCAGTAAATCTGCCACCAATGCCTTTTTGATTTCTACCCCTCAAACTGGAGTAGATTCAATTTTTGCAACCTATGCCCTTATGGGCTGGCCCTTTGCCATTTTAAGACCTTTTATCGCACTTATTACAGGTGTATTTGGTGGCTTGTTTAGCCTAAAGTTTGACCCTGAGACCAAAAAGGAAACCAAAAATCTTGTCTCAAATCCTAAAGAAGAATCCCTTAGCTGGGGAGAGAAATGGAAAATCGTTTTTCGATATGGTTTTTTAGAAATGGTAGAAGACATTGCCAAATGGCTTTTGATAGGCCTTTGTCTTGCCAGTTTAATAGAGCTTTTAATCCCCAGTGATTTTTTTACCCAATATTTGGGAAACATCTGGTTAGAACTACTTGTGGTTTTGGCTATTTCTGTTCCTATGTATGTTTGTGCCACAGGCTCTATCCCCATTGCCCTAACACTCCTTTTAAAAGGAATTTCTCCAGGGGCAGCCATTGTATTTCTCATGGCAGGACCCGCTACCAATGTGGCCACCATCAGTGTGATTCAAAATGTACTGGGTAAAAAAGCGCTGTATAGTTATCTTTTTTCTATCATTTTTGGAGGGATATTTTTTGGAGTACTTATCAATCTTTTTGTTCCAAAAGAATTTTTCATCAACGCACTTCCTATCACGACAAAAAACACCTCTGAACATCATCACAAAGATTTTTTGAATTTATTTTTTGGACTTATCTTAGTGGCGCTAATCATACGGGCACTTATTCCCAAATCTAAAACGCAAAACAAAGTAGCTATGGAAAAAAACACCCTTACCCTTTATGTAGAGGGAATGACTTGCAACCATTGCAAAAATAACGTTGAAAATGGACTGCAAAAGTTAGAAAACATCCAAAGCGCAGAGGTTGACTTAGACCAGAAATTGGTTACAATAAAAGGTTCGGCATCAATGGATCAAATCAAATCAACCATCCAAAATCTAGGATATACCCCAAAAGATTAATGCCAGATTTAGATCAAAAATCGCCCAAAGAATATATTGTAATTAGTGGGGCCAAAGTACACAACCTAAAAAATATCTCCCTTGCCATCCCTAAAGGAAAATTGGTAGTGATTACCGGTGTTTCTGGCTCTGGAAAATCCTCATTGGCTTTTGATACCATCTATACAGAAGGACAAAGAAGATATGTTGAAAGTTTATCTTCTTATGCAAGGCAGTTTCTAGAAAAACTAGAAAAACCCGAGGTTGATTACATCAAAGGTATTGCTCCTTCTATTGCCATCAAGCAAAAAGTGATTTCTACCAATCAGAGATCAACCGTAGGTACCACAACCGAGATTTACGATTACCTTAAACTGCTCTATGCCAGAATTGGAAAGACATATAGCCCAATTTCTGGGGAAGAAGTAAAGAAAGATAGCGTAAGCGATGTGGTAGATTTTATCGCAAACCACAAAGAAGAAAAGTTCAATTTGCTGGTAAAAATTTCCCATAAGGAAGGTGAAGATTTTTCCAAAAGAATGCAACTTCTTCTAGAACAAGGGTTTAATAAATTGCAGATTCAAGGGCAGGTACAATCCATCGAAGATTTGCTCTCTTTTGGTTTTGTCCCCAAAGAGTCGATGGAAGTTTATTTGATCATTGAGCGAATTGTAAAGCAAGAAAGTGAGTCTTTTTACCACAGGCTGGCAGATTCTGTGCAGATTGCCTTTTTTGAGGGAGAAGGGAAATGTCTAGTTCAAGAAGTAGAATCTCAAAAAATCATAGAGTTTTCTAATTTATTTGAGTTAGATGGAGAAAGTTTTGTAGAACCCAGCATCCACCTTTTTAGCTTCAACAATCCTTTTGGCGCCTGTCCAAGATGCGAAGGATACGGAAAATCCATCGGAATTGACCCCAGTCTTGTGGTTCCAAACCCCAGCCTTTCGCTTTTTGAAGATTGTGTAGTTCCTTGGAAAGGAGAAAAAATGAGTCAGTGGAAAGAAGATTTTATCTTTTCTACCAAAGGTGAGTTCCCTATTCACAAACCCTACCGAGAACTCGGCGAAAAAGACAAAACTTTGCTTTGGCAAGGGGATGAAAAAACCCAAGGTCTTTATCAATTTTTTGATATGCTAGAGGCCAACTCATACAAAATTCATTACAGAATTATGCTTTCTAAGTATAGAGGCAAAACCGTTTGTCCCCAGTGTCAAGGGACTAGACTTAGAAAAGAGGCCAAATATGTAAAAATTCAAGGAGTCTCTATTGACCAGCTCATCAACCTTCCCATTTCTGAACTCATAGAATTTTTCAAAAACCTAAAATTATCTTCTTCAGAAGAAACAATTGCCAAAAGATTGATGGTCGAAATCAATAGTCGACTTCAATTTTTGTCTGATGTAGGTTTAGAATATCTTACCCTTAACCGAAACTCCAATTCGCTCTCTGGTGGAGAATCTCAGAGAATCAACCTCTCTACTTCACTTGGAAGTGCCCTTGTGGGATCAATTTATGTACTAGACGAACCTAGCATTGGGCTGCATTCCAAAGACACAGAAAGATTGATTTCGGTGCTTTTAAAACTAAGGGATTTAGGTAACACTGTCTTGGTAGTAGAACACGATGAAGAAGTGATGAAAGCTGCCGATTACATTATAGACATCGGTCCAAAAGCCGGAGTTTTGGGGGGAGAAATCTGTTTTGAGGGAGATTACACCTCGCTTTTAAAATCTAAAACCAGTTTGACGGGCGCCTATTTGGGTTTGACCAAAAAGATTGAAGTTCCAACTGTCAGAAGAAAGGCAAAGGGAGAAATCAAGCTCGTGGGCGCCACCGAAAACAACTTAAAAAATGTTTCGGTAAATTTTCCACTTGGAGTTCTAACGGTAATTACTGGCGTTTCTGGTTCTGGTAAAAGTACGCTTCTAAAAGACATTGTGGTTCCTGCCATTCAAAGAGATTTGGAGATTTACAAAAACAAACCCGGTGAACATCTAAGTGTAGAATATCCCAAAGAAATGGTGCAAAACATTGAGCTGATTGACCAAAACCCCATGGGAAAATCAAGCAGATCTAACCCTGTTACCTACATCAAGGCTTGGGACGAGATTAGGCTTGTTTTTACCAAAACCAAAGCAAGTGTGCTTCGGAAATTAAAAGCCAAACACTTCTCTTTTAACGTTGAGGGTGGAAGATGCGAAAAATGCAAAGGCGAAGGGACCATTACCGTTGAAATGCAATTTATGGCAGATGTAGAGTTGGTGTGCGATCATTGCCACGGAAAACGTTTCCAAGAGACCATTTTAGAGGTCCAATACCATGGCAAAAATATATCTGAAATCTTAGATCTTACCGTAGATTCGGCACTTGATTTTTTTACAGAAACCCAAGATCAAAAAATCGTTCAGCTTTTACAACCTCTTCAAGATGTGGGGCTGGGATACATTACCCTAGGACAATCTTCCTCTAGCCTTTCCGGTGGTGAAGCCCAAAGGGTAAAGCTGGCTACCTTTCTTTCAAAAGGAGTGAGTAAAGAGAAAACACTGTTTGTATTTGACGAACCTTCCACGGGTCTACATTTTGAGGACATCCAAAAACTTATGGTTTCTCTAAATGCCCTGATAGAATTAGGACATAGTGTTTTTGTGATCGAACACAATCTAGACATCATCAAATGCGCAGATTACCTGATTGATCTGGGACCCGAAGGAGGAAAAAAAGGTGGTGAAATTGTAGCAAAAGGCACTCCAGAAGAGGTAGCGCAAAACCCAAATTCTGCCACGGCCAAATATCTCAAAGAGAAATTAGAAGAATAATCATTTATCTTTTTAAAAAGCTTCGGTGAAATCAACCACGGGGATCATATTCCCAAATTGATCAAAAGAAACATCCAGCCTTAACATGGCTTTGTCCACGCATGACTCTGGTTCCGTTTCCAAGACCCGCCAATTTGTGAAAAGGAACCGCATCTCCAAAAGTAAAATCGCCATAAATCTGAGTAGCCACCACATTGTAATCTTCTTTATTTCTTGAAAGATTTAAATATTTGGTAGCATTTACAGTCAAACGTGAATAATCAGAAGCATAGTCTACATCTTTAAGACTCAAATTATGACCAGCACTTATATTGGCATAAATACCGTCTTGTGGACGGTCAAAATTGTCACGGGTATCAAACTCATAAATTGCATAAACTCCGGCATAGGTTGAGGGAAGCAAAGGGGAATTTAAATTTTCATACTTTTTCATCAATACCTCTTTGTCTTCAAAAAATTCAATGTCGGCGATGTCAAAATAGGTCAAACCTAAAAATGCGTAATTGTTGGGTTTGAACCTGGTTCCAACCGCTTGTTTAAAATCCATTCTTTTAAAAAAGAGGGTTTCTCCATCAGAGGTTGTGGTGTTGTTTCCAACGCCAAAAAAAGTTTCGTTCCAATCCCAGTATTCGTAAGCTCCTTTCAAAATGATTTTTGAACCTGGAAAGTTGATGTCGTTGTCCATATAAAACCCTTTCTGACCATTTTCACTATAGGAAACTACCCCCGAAACACTGGTAAACCTATCGGTGGGAAGGGTGTCTTTAAATTTGAATCTTTTCAGAACAGTCAGGTTTCCACTAAAACCAGTAACCACAGAGTAAAGCGGATAAGGAGCTACAACTAAAAACCCATTTTTTTCTTTTACAGGAACCGAAGGGTCTACCTCTTTTTTCTTCCAGAACTGTGCAGCTTCAAGAAAATTCTTTTTTTCTTCTACTGGAGCCGATGGATCTATGTCTTTGTTTTTCTTAAACTGACCGAAGGAAAAAGTTGAAAACAAGAATGAAATGAATAGAACAAGAGATGGTATTTTTTTCATGTTTGTGTTAGTTATTAACTTAATTTAAGAAGCACAAAATAGACAAAAAAAAGTTAAGTTTATGCAAATTTTTCACAAAATTCTTTAGCAAAATAACTGGCAATGAGTTTTGCACCTGCTCTTTTAAAACCTATTAAACTCTCCCAAACGGCGTCTTCTCTATTTAAATACCCCTTTGAGATAGCCAAATTTAACATAGCAAACTCTCCACTGACCTGATATGCAGCAATAGGAGCATTGAAATTATCCGAAGCCATTTTAATAATATCCAGATAAGGCATGCCCGGTTTTACCATCACAATGTCTGCGCCTTGCTTTAGGTCTAATTCAATTTCCAAAAGCGATTCTTTGGCATTACAAGGATCCATTTGATAGGTTTTTTTGTCTCCAAAACCTGGAGCAGAATCAAGCGCATCCCGAAAAGGCCCATAAAAGGCAGAAGCATATTTGGCCGAATAACTCATAATGGCCGTATCGATGAACTTTTCTTCTTCCAAAGCCTTTCGAATGGATAGAATTCTACCGTCCATCATATCGGAGGGAGCCACCACATCTGCCCCAGATTTGGCATGAGAAACCGCCATCTGAGCCAATACCTCACAGGTAATGTCGTTGGCAATGGTCTTGTTTTCTACTACGCCATCATGCCCATAGATAGAATATGGATCTAAGGCTACATCGGTGAAGACAACCATTTCTGGGCATGCCTCTTTAATGGCTTGTATGGCGCGTTGCATCAGCCCATTTGGATTAAGCGCTTCTTTTCCAAAATTGTCTTTTAAATGGTCTTCCACTTTTACAAAAACAAGCACAGCTCGGATGCCCAGATGATACACTTCTTTTACTTCCTTTACAATCAAATCTAATGAAAGCCTATAAATTCCTTGCATCGAAGGGATTTCTTGTTGGATTGATTTTCCTTCAACTACAAAAAGAGGCCAGATGAAATCTGAAGGCAAGAGGCTGTTTTCTGCCACCAATAATCTACTTGAGGCCGATTTTCTGAGTCTTCTGTTTCGAATAAGTGGGAACATAGTTCAAATTTTAACTTAGGTTATACCGTTTTGATTTTTCGTGATTTTAAAAAATCAAACCCAATCTTTGGGATTTTTTAGTACCTCAACCAATTTGGCTTCTGAGGTTCCTTCTTTTGGAGAAACATCATATCCCCATTGCACGGTTTTGGGAAGACTCATTAAAATGCTTTCGATTCTACCTCCTGTTTTTAATCCAAACAACGTGCCTTTGTCATGCACTAGGTTGAATTCTACATACCTTCCTCTTCTAATTTCTTGCCAGTTTTTTTGCTCTGGGGTAAATGCTAATTCTTTTCTTTTTTCTACAATAGGCAAATAAGCGGAAAGAAAACTATCTCCTATCTCCTTTACAAAACTATACCAATCTTGCAAAGATTTTTGGTCGGTTGGTTTTAAATAATCAAAGAAAAGACCTCCAATACCTCTTGCTTCCTCTCTATGAGGAATATAAAAATACTGGTCGCATTGTTTTTTGAATTTGGGATAGAAAGACACATCATGCTTGTCGCAGGCGGTTTTGCAAACCTGATGAAAATGTACTGCATCCTCTTCAAAAAGATAATAGGGAGTTAAATCTTGTCCTCCTCCAAACCAAGCGTCAAGCAAATTCCCCTTTTTGTCATACATTTCAAAATATCTCCAATTGGCATGTACGGTAGGGGTCATCGGGCTGGTCTGTATTGTTTTTTACTTTTTTGCTGATCTGAATCGCTGAGCTAATCATGCGTTCCAAATAAACATTGATACAGCCTTGTTTTTGAAACCGCCCAAACCATATTTTGATTTGAGAAACAATTTCGAAATCACCTAAAATTTGACTTTCAAGACCCGCAGCCACCCGAATAAGATGCTCAACCACTTCTCTTCCTTGAAGCACTTCTACATGCTCTTCCAACTCCTTAACAGATCCCAAAGCATGCTCGCTGGCATAAAGAGAAATCATGTCTTTGGGATCTTCTGCAAAAGCGTAAAACTCGGTTCTGTTACAGGTAGAAAGCACATACATGCTTTTGATGTTGTACTTCTTGGCGGCCATTACAAAAGATTTCACCTTAGATGGAAAAAAAGCATATTTCCCTCTAATCTCTACATCTGCCTTCTTATAGGACAAGGCAATTAGATACAAATTTTTGTTTGGCTTCATCTACATTGAAAGTGCCACAAAGCTAAAACCAGAATCTTAAAAAAAATAACCAATCTTTCAAATAAATACCTATAAAATGAAAATATTTTCTATTTATATAGATTCTAAATAAATACATGACTTTTGACATAAATACACGTTGTAAAAGCTAAAATCATGTATTTTTAACCTCGAAAAGCCTTCATTATCATGGAACTGCCCTTATCTAAAAATACCTACAAAAGCAAAATTACAGAATTCAAACTGCAACAAGGATTGTTTGTAGCGCTATTTTCGAACCACACCCAAGCCACAGATACTTTTTTTAGAGAAATCAACAAAAAATATCTTCAACTGTATTTTTGCACCAAGGGAAAAATTTCTTTTTCTATGGGAGAAGAAACAAAGAAAGAAGTTTTTAAAACCAAGCACGCTGTATTGCTGCATCACCCTTCTGAAAACCTACCGCTGAATCTTCTGGTACATCCCAATTCAGAACTTTTTGTCATGGCTATTTCGACCCATAAAACAGAAGAAATTTTACCCGAGATCAACCAGTTTCTAAGCCAAAGGAGAACCGAAAAAACCTTAGTAGAACTCCTTGAGATTTCGACTTCTATTTTTCAGGCTCTAGGCCAGATCAAGCAAACTTCTTTGCAAAACAACTACAAAAACCTCTATCAAACCGCCAAAACCTTCGAGGTTCTTTCGCTATTTTTCGATTTGCTTCAAGAAAATTCAAACCCTAGAAATCCTGAAAATCAAGTAGAAGTTAAGCACATCAAAAAAGTAAAAGAATTGCTGAGCCAAAATCTGTTTTCTCCCCCATCCATGGAGGAGCTTTGCACCCAAACCGGACTTAGTCCTTACAAACTAACCCATGGTTTCAAAAGACTTTTTGGTGATACACCCTATGGATACATCCTAAACAAAAAATTAGAAATCGGCAAAGAACTCTTAGAAGAAAACATTATTCAAGTGAAAGATGTAGCTTTTAAATTGGGCTACGAAAACCCCAGCCATTTTATTTTAGCTTTCAAAAAAAAATACGGCATTACCCCCAAACAATACCTTAAGGAACAGGTTTAGTTGATATTCTAAATAAGGAAAATAAAGATTAATCAAAAAGTTCGCCTTGACTCGGCTTGGGTTTCAAACCCAAATGAGCATAGGCTCTACTTGTGGCTTCTCTTCCCCTTGAGGTTCGCATCAAGTATCCTTCTTGAATCAAAAATGGCTCATAGACTTCTTCTATGGTGCCTGTGTTTTCTGAAACCGCCGTTGCAATGGTAGAAATCCCAACCGGCCCACCCCCAAATTTTTCGATGATGGTTCTAAGGATTTTGTTGTCCATTTCGTCTAGTCCGTTTTGATCTACTTTGAGGGCTTTCAGACCAAATTTGGCTATCTCAAGGGTGATTTCTCCTTTTCCTTTGATCTGGGCAAAGTCTCTCATCCTCCTAAGAAGGGCATTGGCTATCCTTGGCGTTCCACGGCTTCGAGAAGCGATCTCTATGGCTGCTTGAGTCTCGATGGGAATGTTTAAAATTTGGGAAGATCGCTCCACAATCGAACTTAAAAGCTCTACATTGTAATATTCTAATCTGGCGTTGATTCCAAATCTGGCTCTCATAGGAGCCGTTAAAAGTCCAGACCTTGTGGTGGCACCAATAAGGGTAAAAGGCTCAAGTTCAATCTGCACAGATCTTGCATTAGGTCCAGATTCTATCATGATGTCGATGCGATAATCTTCCATGGCAGAGTACAAATACTCCTCTACAATGGGAGACAAACGATGGATTTCATCGATAAAAAGTACATCTCTACTGTCTAAATTGGTGAGAAGACCTGCCAAATCTGAGGGTTTGTCAAGAACAGGGCCCGAGGTGATTTTGAGCCCAGATTTAAGCTCGTTAGAGAGTATGTGTGCAAGGGTTGTTTTTCCAAGTCCAGGAGGCCCATGCAAAAGCACATGATCCAATGCTTCTCCACGCAAATTGGCGGCTTTCACAAAAATCTCCAAATTTTCTACCACCTGAGCCTGACCTGCAAAATCATCGAAAGATTTGGGCCTCACCTGCTTTTCGATCTCTAATTCTTTGCTTGTTAGATGTATATTTTCAGGATTAAGGAGGGGATCCATAGAATTAGAATTATCAATTGTATTATTTAGCTAGTATACATTTAGAATGTATCTTTGCCCTGAAAGTTACGCATTATTTGAAATATAGAAAGAAAATGAAAAAAGGTGTTTTGTTAATCAACTTGGGTTCGCCCGATTCTCCCTCTACAAAAGATGTAAGAGCCTACCTAAAGGAGTTTTTAAATGACCCAAAAGTTATAGACAATACGTTTGTTAGAAAAGTAATTTTGCCTCTAATTATTCTTCCAACCAGACCTAAAAAATCAGCTGCTGCCTACAAAAGCATTTGGTGGGATGAAGGATCTCCCCTTTTGGTGATTTCAGAAAAACAAAAAATCGCCCTTGCAAAAAAACAAGATATTCCTGTAGAAATGGGCATGCGCTACGGAAGCCCAAGCATCAAAGACGGACTTCAGGCACTCAAAAATCAAGGCGTAGATGAAGTTTTGGCTATTCCGCTTTACCCACAGTATGCCATGAGCAGCAGCGAAACAGTGATTGACAAAACCAAAGAAGTGCAAAACCAATTTTTTCCATCTATGAAAATCGACTTTTTGCCTTCGTTTTTCGATGACCCCTTGTACATTGAGGCTTTGGTAGACAGCATTTCTAAAGTAGATTTAACCCAATTTGACGCCCTTATGTTTACCTACCATGGTATTCCTGAGCGTCACATTAAAAAAACAGATGCATTTGGCACCTGTAAAATAGACCAGTCTTGCTGTCTTGGAAAATCTTCGCCCTCGCATCCTACCTGCTATAGACACCAGTGTTTGCAAACTACCTTAAAGGTTAGAAAGATGCTCAATTTACCCATCGAAAAAACGGTAGAAAGTTTCCAGTCTAGACTTGGAAACGACCCATGGCTTAAACCCTATACAGCCAAAACCCTAGAAGAACTACCCCAAAAAGGCATCAAAAAAATTGCGGTTATTGCACCAGCTTTTGTATCGGATTGCCTTGAAACCCTAGAAGAATTGGCCATGGAAGGCAAGCACACCTTTCTGGAAAATGGTGGTGAAAAGTTTGAATACATCCCCTGCTTAAACGACAACCCGATTTGGATAGACGCCTTAAATAGCTGGGTAAACAAATGGAAAAACGGCTGATTATAGATAAAATAGGCATTTAAAAAAAAATGTTACATTTGCAGCCTTATCTAAAAATCAACGTTTTATGAAAAAAATTGTACTTACCCTTTCGCTATCTCTTAGCGCTAGTGGACTTTATGCACAAGAGGCTCCTGTAGTTTTTAAAGATACCATCGCCAAAGACCATACCCTAAGTGATGCCCAAGCCGAAAAAATTGAAGCAGCAGTGGAGGAAGAAAAAAACTGGACTTTCAAAGGAAAGCAAAACCTTAACCTAAGCCAAAGTTCTTCTACCCAAAATTGGGCTTCGGGAAGTGTAAACAACCAAGGCTTAGCCGGAAACATTGACTACGAGCTAAACTACAAAAAAGACAAAGCCATTTGGGACAATAGACTGATCGCCGGATATGGACTAATCAAAAACAAAGGGCAAAAAGAACAAAAGTCTACAGACTTCATCACCCTTACCTCTACCTATGGTTACCAAATTAAAGACAAATGGTATGCTTCTGCCAACGGAACCTTTGTTTCTCAATTCACCAAAGGATTCAACTTTGCAAATAGCCCAGAAACATTGGTTTCAGACTGGTTATCTCCTGGATACATTACCTTTGGTCTTGGGGTAGACTACAAGCCACAAGACAACTTGTCTTTTTTCTTTCACCCTCTAACAGCCAAAATAACTTATGTACAAAGCCAAAGCGTAAAGGATGCGGGAAATCTTTATGGACTTAAAAATGCCCAGGATAATTTAAGAGCAGAATTTGGTTTGGCAGCAGGAGGAAGATACAAAGTACAACTTGCGAAAAACATCACTTTTGACAATACTTTGAACCTTTTTGCCAACTACGCAACCCTTCCTAAAGTAGACCTTTTGTACACAGGAATCATCGACATGAAAATCAACGAATTTATCTCTTCTCAACTGATTCTAAACGCAGTATACGACGAAGACCAATCCTCTGAATTTCAGTTCAGACAAGGGCTTGGTGTGGGACTTACCTACGGATTTGGACAAGAGCCTAAGAAATAAACTCGTTTCATTTTTAAAAACAAAAAAAGCCAAAGAAGTTTCTTTGGCTTTTTTTTTTATTCTATAAAAAATCTACTCTTTAGACAAATCTTCTAAGGAGGTAGCACCATAAATATCGAGGGTTGCATCTCTCACTTTTTCAAATACAGATTTTATCTTACAACAGGTTTCTTCCTTGCATTCATCGCAGCTTTGGTAGTATTTTAAACTCACACAAGGCATAAGCGCAATAGGGCCGTCCATGAGTCTTATAATTTCTGTTAGGGTAATTTCTGTGGGATTTCGATTTAAAGTATATCCTCCCTTAGAACCTCTTTTGGAGTTAAGCAGCTGCCCATTTTTGAGATCTCTCAAAATGGTTTCCAGAAACTTTTTAGGTATATTTTCTTTTTCGGAAATCTCAGAAGAAAAAACACCTTGTCCCTTTATTCCATTCCTATTGATATACACCAAAGCTTTGATACCGTATTTACATCGTTTAGAAATCATACATTACTAATTTTAGAGTCAAAAGATACGAACAAAACCTTATATTCATACAATTCCTATCATTTTTATTGGTTATAAAATTTATTTCCTATTAACTCCATAGGAAATAATGGAAATTAAATAAAAAGTATATATCTTTGTAGCATTAGAAAAAGTGATGATTTTGTGAAAGAAGAAATAGAAGTTCCCAAAGAAACGGTTTTTCGAAGTTTCACAAAAGCTATTAGCTGGAGAGTAATAGGAACTATAGACACCATTTTGATTGCCTTTGTTTTTACCCAAAATGTAGGCAGCGCCTTTAAAATTGGTTTTTTGGAACTGGCCACCAAAACGATTCTCTACACCCTTCATGAGCGAGTATGGGGAAACATCAAACTAAGGGTTACCGATTGGGGAAGAGCCATTAGAAAATCCATCAGCTGGAGAATTGTAGGGAGTGCATTTTCTATAGGAGGATTAGAAGTTTTTACTAAAATGGTGCTTTATGTCTTCCACGAAAAAATATGGTCTAACATCAAATGGGGTAAACTAACATGAAAGGAACAATTAACCAACTCATTCGTCAAGCGGAAAACAAATCCATCGAAGATACCCTTGGATTTTTATCCAGTAACTTTCCAAATCAAGTGGTTTTTTCTAGTTCACTTGGACAAGAAGATCAGGCCATCACACACATGATCGCCACCACAAATCTTCCAATCGAAATTTTTATGTTAGATACCGGTAGGCATTTTCAGGAAACCTACGATGTGCTGAGCAGAACAAGAAAGAAGTACAACCTAGAGATAAAATCTTATTTCCCTCAGGCTTCTGACATAGAAAATCTACTAAACACCAAAGGTCCCAATAGCTTTTTCGATTCGGTTGAAAACAGAAAAGAATGCTGCTTTCTTAGAAAAGTAAAACCTCTAAAAATCGCCCTAAACGGTAAAAAAATATGGGTTACTGGACTTCGTGCTTCTCAGTCGGAAAACAGAGAAACCATGCAACTTTTTGAGTACGACGAAGGTTTTGACATCATCAAATACAACCCTTTAATCCATTGGAGTTTTGAAGAACTGAACGAATATTTGGACAAAAATAAAGTTCCTCAAAACAGTTTGCACAAGAAGAATTTTCCAAGCATTGGCTGCGCCCCATGTACCAGAGCGATTATGGAAGGAGAAGACATCAGAGCCGGAAGATGGTACTGGGAAAACTCCCAAAAAGAATGTGGACTTCATTCCCACTAAACCATAGAAACCGCATAGACCAACTACTATATAAATACCTAAAAATACAATTTTCCATCCATGAAAAGTTTTAGATCAGAACTAGAAAACAACATCGTTGAAAAAGACATCTTAGATTTGGCCAACAAGATTCAACTCTTTAAAGAAGGCAAAATTGATGAGGATGGATTTAGAAATTTGCGTCTGGCCCGTGGAGTATACGGACAAAGACAAGAAGGCGTGCAAATGATTCGTATCAAAATTCCTTACGGAAAGATGACCTGCGATCAATTGCTTAGAATTTGTGAGGTCTCAGATGAATACTCTAGAGGAAATCTTCACATCACCACTCGTCAAGACATACAAATTCATTATGTGAGTTTAGACCGAACCCCACAGCTTTGGGCCGATTTGGAAAAAAGCGACGTTACCCTAAGAGAAGCCTGCGGAAATACGGTAAGAAATGTAACAGGCTCTCATCTGGCTGGGATTAACCCGAGTGAGCCTTTTGACATAAGCTGTTATGCCCAAAGTTTCTTTGAGTATTTCCTTAGAAACCCTATCTGCCAAAACATGGGTAGAAAATTCAAAGTTTCTTTTTCAAGCGACGACACAGATGACAGCCTTTCCTATCTGCATGATTTGGGATTTATTCCTAAAATCAAAGACGGAGTAAAAGGATTCAAAGTGATGTTTGCTGGCGGACTAGGTTCACAGCCTCATCATGCCCATGTGGCTTTTGAATTTTTAGAAACCGATAAAATCATTCCTTTTTCTCCATTGTTTCGGCTTTCGATGAGAATTATATTCAAAATGGAAAGATAGAACTGAGCAGTAGTTTTTCGGATCTTATCTATCAAATCAACAAAAATCAACCCAGCCTTGCCTTTGGAGAAAGTTATGCACTTCAAGCCGCAGATTTTGTAGAAAAATGTAGTTTGCAAAGAAGCAAAGAGCAGAATGAAGGCTAAACTTACCCTAATTGGCGCAGGCCCAGGAGATCCAGAACTCATCACCTTAAAAGCGGTAAAAGCACTTGAAAAAGCAGATGTGGTGCTTTATGACTCTCTTGTGAACCCAGAACTACTTTCTTTGGCTAAAAAAGCAGAGCTTATTTGGGTAGGCAAACGCAAAGACAGGCATAGCATTGGTCAAGATGTAATCAATGGAAAAATTCTTGAACTTTCCAAGACCCATACAAACCTTGTTCGTCTAAAAGGAGGAGACTGCATGGTTTTTGGTAGGGCTTATCAAGAAATTGAAACTGCCCTATTAAATGGTTTGCATGTAGAGGTGATTCCCGGGATTTCTACCTATTCTGCTTTTGCAGCCCAAAGTCTAACACCCATTACCAAAAGAGAGATTTCTTCTGGCTTTTGGGTGATTTCGGCAACCAATTTAAGGGAAGAACTCATGGCAGACCTAAGGTTTACAGCGGAATCTACAAGCACCATCCTGATTTATATGGGATTTGAAAAACTCTCAGAAATTGTTTCAATTTTTAAAGAAATCAAACCCGATCATTTTCCCATTGGGATTTTTCAGAACATCAGCCTGGAGAGTTACAATTATGCCCTTGGCACTTTGGGTGACATTCAAGAAAAAGCCCTTGCAAAAAACATCAGCACCCCCGCGATGATTGTAGCGGGATATTCTTTGGAACATAGCCCTATTCTAAACCCTTCTTATCTATCTACTTTGTTATGAATGAGCTCTATCCCATCTTTCTAAAACCAGAAAATGTTAGATTTACCCTGATTGGAGGGGGAAAAGTGGGAGAAGAAAAACTTCGATTTTTGCTTAAATCTTCACCCAATGCAAGAGTAAAGGTAATTAGCAAAACTTTCAAAAAAGAGTTCGAAGCATTGGAAATTGGAGAAAATGTGCGGCTGATCAAAAAAAAATATGAAATCTCAGACCTCAACCACACAGACATCGTGATTGCCGCTACCAACAATCATAAGACCAATCTGAAAATTAGAGCCCACGCAAAAGCCCTTGGAAAACTCATCAACGTGGCAGATACGCCAGAACTTTGCGATTTTTATTTGGGCGGAATCGTTAGCAAAGGAAATGTGAAAATTGCTATTTCTACCGGTGGAAAATCTCCCACCTTAGCCAAGCGAATGAGAGAATTTTTAGAGGAAATTATACCAGAAGACATCAGTAGTCTAAGTGAAAATCTAAACCAAATCCGAAAATCTCTCCAAGGAGATTTTCAGGACAAGGTCAAAAAAATGAACCAAATCACCAAAGATCTCATCCCTAAAAAGTAAACTACAAGCCCCAGCCCTTTAAGGTACCTAGATGCTGGTGATGGGTGAGATCAAAGCCTGTTGGCACCACAGAAATGTATCCTTCTTCAAGTGCCTCTATGTCTGTGTTTGGACCTGTGTCTAAATTCAGAAATTCACCGGTTAACCAGTAATATGGTTTTCCCATGGGACTTTCTCTTTTAACAAAAGATTCTTTCCAATTCGATTTGGCCTGTCTGCAAATTTTAATGCCTTTTACTCCATCTCCTTTGGGAATATTCACATTAAGTACAACCTCAGGTGGCATTCCATTTTCTAAAACTGCAGAAATTATTTTAGACAAGTACCCCAGCGAAGACTTGAAATCTGCTCCATAGCTAAAATCTAAAAGTGAAAAACCAATGGAGGGAATCCCTTCGATTCCTGCCTCAATGGCTGCAGACATGGTACCCGAATAAAGCACATTGATGGCTGAATTCGCCCCATGATTGATGCCACTTAAAACCAAATCTGGCTTTTGAGGGAGTAGCTCATTGATACCGATTTTCACGCAGTCTGCCGGAGTTCCAGAACAGCTCCATTCTTTGATGCAACCATCATCTATCTTTACCTCTTCACAAAAAAGTGTAGTGTTGATGGTTACCGCATGACCCATACCCGATTGAGGTTTGTCTGGAGCAACCACATAAACATCCCCAAAACTTTGGGCCAACTTTGCCAAATGACGAATTCCAGGAGCGGTAATTCCATCGTCATTGGTCACTAAAATTATTGGTTTTTTCATAGACTCAAATCTAGATATAAAAGTTATATTTGTTATTACCAAAGGTTGATTTTTACATTTAATTTCTCGTATTTTTATCGACAAAGTATGGCTATGCCAAAACAAAATTAAAAAAACGTTTATGCGATATTTCCCAAAACCCGTTGTTATTATCTCGATGCTCTCACTTTGTTTGCTCGTTTTTTGCTTTAACTCTCCCATGGCAGACAGTCCAGAAAAAGACAAAAAAATCATTACTTCGGTCTATCAAGCCCTTTCTTTTTTGCATTATGATGCGCCAGAGATCAACGATGATTTTTCTAAAATCGCCTTTGAAAATTACATGGAAGCCATCGATCCTTTCAAGCAATTTTTCTTAAAATCGGACATGGCACACTTTAACTCTTGGCAAACCAAGATAGACGATGATTTCAAAAAAGGTGACCTCAGCTTCTATTATGCCACCATCGATACTTTAAACAAGAGAATTCTGGAGGTGGAAAAATTCAACGCAGAACTTTTCGAAAAACCTTTTGACTTAAACAACAACCAAAGCCTGAATTTAGATTTTGAAAAATTAGAATATCCAGACAAAACCCAGTGGAAAGATCTTTGGAAAAAGCAAACCCAATACGAAATTAACCAGGCTTTGTACAATCTAGAGTCCGACAGCCTAAACCAAGGGAAACCCCTTGCAGAACTTCTTAAAGAAGCAACCAAAGAGGTAAAAGAAGATCGTCTAGATTATTTTAGAAGAATCAAAGAAAAGAGCAAAAAAGACTTATTCTCTAAATATGTCAATGCCATTACCGAGACTTTCGACCCGCATACTTCCTATTTTTCTGCCAAAGAAAAAGAAGATTTTGACATTAGTATCTCTGGTCAATTAGAGGGAATTGGTGCCCAGCTAGAAGACAAAAGAGGTTATCCTACCATCAAAGAACTTATCATTGGCGGGCCTGCTTGGAGAAGCAAAGAACTGGAAAGTGGAGATCAAATCTTAAAAGTAGCCCAAGAAAATGAGGAACCTGTAAACATAGTAGGGATGCTACTGGATGATGCCATTCGTCATATTCGAGGAAAAAAAGGTACCAAAGTAATCTTAACAATCAAAACCAAATCTGGGCAAATCAAACAGGTTACTCTTGTTCGAGATGTGATTGAAACTGGAGAAACTTTTGCCAAAAGCACCTTAATTACTGGCGAAAACAACCAAAAATACGGACTGATTCATCTTCCCGAATTTTATGTGAATCTTAACGACAAAAACGGAAGAGATGCCTCAGAAGATATTGCCAAAGAAATCAAAGCCTTAAAAGAACTCGGCGCCCAAGGTCTTGTGTTTGATGTAAGAGGCAACGGTGGGGGGTCACTCTCTGAGGTGGTAGAAATTGTTGGGCATTTCATCAATAAAGGCCCTGTGGTTCAAGTAAGTAGGTCTGATGGAGAAAAAGATGTTTTAGATGACACGGTCTCTGGAGAACTTTGGGATGGACCACTTGTAATTTTGGTGGACGAACTATCTGCCTCAGCCTCAGAAATTATGGCCGCTGCCCTACAAGACTACAAAAGAGCTTTGGTTGTAGGAAGTAAACAGACCTACGGAAAAGGAACCGTACAAACGGTAATGCCCCTTGACCGATTTTTCAAAGACTCAGAACTGGGTGCCATTAAACTTACCATTCAGAAATTTTATAGAGTAAATGGAGGTTCGACCCAAAGAAAAGGAGTCGCATCTGATCTGGTTTTCCCCGGAAAATACAGCTATTTAGACATTAATGAATCCAAGCAAAAAACAGCTTTAAAATGGGACCAAATTCCCTCTGCCAAATATGAGGTTTGGAAAAAAGCCTATGATGTAAACAGCCTTAGAGAAAAAAGCAAAAATAGATTGTCTACCAATCAAGAGGCTCAAAAGCTAGAAGCCTTTGCTAAGTGGCTAAAAGAAATGGAAGACATCAAATCTATCTCGCTGAACTATCACCTATTTAAAAAGGAAATGGAGCTCAGAAAAACCCAAAGTGAGAAAATGGAAAAATCCATCGAGTTTGATGAACCTATGACTTTTTCTGCACCACTATATGAAAGAGCCAAATACACCAGCGACAGCTCGCTGAAAGCCAAAAGAGAAGCTTGGTATAAAACCCTAAAGCAAGATTTTGTGCTGTGGGAGTCTTTGCATGTTTTGGATGACATGAAAAACTAGGATTTTTTAAACCACAAAAAAGGCTGAACCTAATGTTCAGCCTTTTTTTTACTGTTAAAGAAGATTACTTCTTCGGTTTTTCTAATGTTTTCTCTTTAAGTTTCAAAGAATCGAGTCGAAGCAGAGAATCCTTCTCCAAACTATCTTTGATTTCAATTTGCCTTAAACTATCTTCTAGGGCTGCCTGTTTTTCGGCTTTTTCTCTTTGCACCATTTCAAGGGGATATTCTCCAAATAGACTCACTAGATTCATAGCGCTATATACCGCCCTAGTGTATTTATTTCCAAGAGCAATAATAGTGGTAGAATCTTCTGGAAGATGCACAAAAACCGTATTGTTCCCGTGCCACCATCCGTTGTGATAAGTGAGTTTCTTTTTGTTCTCCCATTCCATGATCCTCATTCCAAGTCCATAGTTTTTAACGCCATCTCTCTCGTAGCTATACCCTTTGTAGGCCAGTTCTTTAAGTTCTTTCGATAAGAATTTATCATCATAAAGCGCATAGTCGAAAGCCAACATATCTCTTGGGGTAGAATAAATATTTTTATCTCCGTAGATATTGTCTAGATAATCAAAAGGGTATTTTCCACCTCTATAATAATGAGACTGGCTGGCTTTTAGGGTATCCGACATTTGGAATACAAAGGTATTTTTCATCCCAAGGGGTTTGGCAATCATCTCCTGAAGCACTTTTGGAAAACTAGTTCCAGTAATTTTTTCTATCACCAAAGCCAACATTGCGTAATTGGTATTGCTATAGGCGAATCTAGAATCAGCCTCAAACTCTGGGGCAATTTTGTGTCTTATCATTAGGCTTAAGATGTCTTTGTTGCTAAGCATCTTAGACTTGTCCCAATATTCTTCGTCTGAAGAAAAGTACAGATAATTTGGAAGTCCGCTTCGGTGGTTCAAAAGCATTTTAAGGGTTACCTTTGGGTATGGAAAACCTGGCAAATACTTGATTACTTTGTCTTCTAAATTTGCATCCCCGCTCTGAATGAGTTTTAGCATGATGGTTGCTGTAATCACTTTAGACACGGAGGCCAAATGAATAGGCGTTTGATTGTCAATTAATTTTTGAGTCTCTTTGCTTGAAAATCCCGAGTATTTTTCAAGAAGAATATTGCCTTTGTGTGCGACCAAAATTCCTCCCCAAAGTCCACCAGCCTGCCAGAAATCTTTATAATACGTTTCTAACTGACCTTGTAAATTGGCTTTTCTCTGTGCATCCAAAGTTCCTACTTTAAATTCTTTGGGAGTATAGCTTCCAAAATCAAAAGATTTTTCGCTACCCTTAGAAATAAAAGAACCTGAATCTTTCTTGCACGAACAAACAAAAAAAGTGATCAGGACGAAAAACAAATATTTTTTAAAAAACAAGAAAGTGGTAGTTGGTTTCAAAATTAGTCGATTAAAGATTTAACAAAACGTAATTTGTGTGTGTATCTGTTGAGTTCATGGTTGAAAATTCCCGTATCATCAATGGGGTCAACTCTCACTTTTCCATGTGCGTGGATAATTTTTTGATCTTCAAGCATGATACCCACATGGATGATTTTTCCTTGAGGGTTTTCGAAAAAGGCCAAATCTCCTGCCATGGCTTCGGCAACAAAACCTAGCGGAGAACCTAGTTCGGCCTGCTGATAGGCGTCTCTAGGTAGTTTGTATCCAGCCATTTTATAGACCTGTTGAGAAAAACCAGAACAATCGATACCAAAAACCGATTTTCCTCCCCAAAGGTAGGGCGCGTTGATGTAATTCATGGCTATTTCTACCAAATCAGACTTTTCTTTGCGAACAATTTGGGTAAAAGAACCTTGATAATTGATTTTTTGGGTTCCTAAATCTATGGTTTGCTCTACAAAACCAGGAAGAACAGAACCGTAGCTTAACATAAGTGGGTTTTGGTTATGGTCTATGGCTAGCCCAACTACATCACTTACAAAACTAGGTACTATGTTTCGAAGAGATTGATAGATTTCCTCTGAAATTTCAAGCACTTGTTTGGGGTCTATCCAACCTTGGTAACCATCAAATTCAACCTGAACTTTCCACCATTTGTCTTTCTGTTCTAAGATCTCCACAAACTCTCCAAAGAGAATTTGAGAGACCATTTCGCTAGAATCTGCATTTTGCGCCCGAAGGGGAGCTACACTAACTTGACAAAGGGCGATTTTCATGGTTTCTTTCTAATTAAACTAATTCCATCTCTAATGGGCAGCATGATTACCTCAACCAAAGGATCCAAACGTACCTGTTTGTTGAAAAGTTGTAAGGCTAGGGTATCGCTGTCTTTTGGGCCTGGCTCTTCTAGTACCTTATTGTACCAAAGGACATTATCTACCAAAATTACACCACCAGGGTTTAACTTTTGTACAACTAAGTTATAATAATTTTGGTAACTAGCCTTGTCTGCATCGATAAATACCAAATCGAAATTTAGATTGAGTTTAGGGATTAGATCCGATGCGTCTCCTAATTGATAATCGATTTGATGTCCTTTGGGATGAAGAGAAAAATATTTTCGACACAAATAAGCCAGTTCATCATTCTTGTCAAGGGTAATAAGACTTCCTCCCTCTTTTAATCCCTCCACCAAACAAAGGGCAGAATATCCTGTAAAGGTACCTATTTCTAGTATATTTAGTGGTTGAATCATTTTGGAGATCATTCCAAGAAGAAGTCCTTGATAGCTGCCCGAGAGCATGTGAGGCTGGGTGGTTTTTTGATACGTTTCTCTCTTAAGCTGCAAAAGTAGTTCAGACTCAGGGCTCGAATGTGCTTTTAAATATTCCAAAAGCTTGTCTTCCATGACTTCTTCTTAAAAGGCTTTGATAATTTCCAAGGCCAAAGAAAGCGCCTTTGTAGCATCTTCTAAATTCACCTTTTCTCTTGTATTCTGGTTGATGGAGAAAGCAAAAGAATTGAGTTCTTCTAAAATGGCGTTCACAGGAACAATTTCTGGGGACTCAAAATACAACTCTTTGGATTCTCCCTTAGAATTTTCAAAAATCAGTTTGGTATCATCTTGATCTTTAGCAGCGTCTTTGATCTGAATTCGCTCTGCTTTTTTTTCTAAAAAGTCGATAGATAGATAGGTGTCTTTCTGAAAGAATCGGATCTTTCTCATGTTTTTCATGGAAATTCGACTGGTTGAAATGTTGGCTACACAACCGTTTTCGAATTCTACTCTAGCATTGGCCACATCGGGGGTTTCGCTTAAAATTGAAACACCACTGCTTCTAATTTCTTTCACGGGTGATTTCACCACAGAAAGGATAATGTCTAAATCGTGGATCATTAAATCTAAAACCACAGACACATCTGTACCTCTAGGATTGAACTCAGCCAGTCTGTGGGCCTCAATAAACATGGGCGATTCAATGGTGTTTTCGACCGCCAAAAAGGCTGGATTAAACCTTTCCACATGTCCTACTTGTACTTTTCGATTGTGTTTGTGTGCAAGATCTATCAAGATTTGAGCCTGCTCAACGGTATTGGTAACAGGTTTTTCGATAAAAACATGTTTGGAAGCCTCTAGGGCTTTCTTGGCATATTCGAAGTGATACAGCGTTGGGGTAACAATATCCAAAACTTCTATTTCTTCTAACAAAGCATCGAAACTTTCAAAATAAGGAACTCCATAATCTTTAGAAACTTTTTTGGCTTCTTCTAGGTTGGCATCATAAAAACCAACCAGTTTGTAATTTGTAGATTCTAGAAGCAATTTCAAATGAATTTTCCCCAAATGGCCGCTTCCGACCAAACCTGCTTTCAACATCATTATCTTAATTTATTTCCTGCAAATTATCATTTTTTGCCGTAATTTTAGCCCTAGAATCTATATAAATAACAAAAGTTTGGTTGATAGCTACAAACACAAAGGAAGAAGAGCTTTTTTGGTAGAGGTTTTAAAAGAAAAAGGAATAGAAGACCCGAAGGTTCTTGAGGCAATATCAAAAGTGCCTAGACATTTCTTTCTACCTTCTGCCTTCGACGATTTCGCCTACAAAGATGAAGCCTTCCCAATTGCTGCCAATCAGACGATTTCCCAGCCCTTTACGGTGGCATTTCAAAGCAGTTTGCTAGAGGCAAAACCTGGGGAAGCGGTGTTGGAAATTGGTACTGGTTCTGGCTACCAAAGTTGCGTATTAATTGAGATGGGTGTAAACCTATATACCATAGAAAGACAAAAAGATCTATTCGATTTTTCCAAACAGATTTTTAAGAAACTAAGACTTACCCCTAAACACCAAAGTTTTGGAGATGGTTACAAAGGGCTTCCACTTTTTGCTCCATTTGATAAAATACTGGTAACGGCCGCTTCTGCAACCATGCCCAAAGAACTTCTAAAACAACTAAAAATTGGAGGGATTATGGTGCTTCCCCTAGGCGAAGAAGAACAAATGATGACCAAAATTATCCGAAAAAGCGAAAAGGAATTTGTAAAACAAGAATTGGGTGACTGCAAATTTGTGCCGATGCTTCGCGATAGAGAAGACGGCCAAAACTAATTTTCTTATTTACTTTTAAATAACCAAAGAATTTAGACCACTAGCCAATTTCCGTTCCGTTTAAAACTTCAGCTCCAGAGTTTTCAGGGGTCATAAATACCATTTTTCCTGTTGAATCTTCGGTAAGCAGTAGCATTCCTTGGCTTTCTATGCCTTTGATTTTCCTTGGGGCCAAATTAGCCAAAACCATCACCTGTTTTCCAATTACTTCTTCTGGGCTAAAACTCTCTGCAATACCAGAAACAATGGTTCTGGTTTCATTCCCTAAATCTACTTTTAGCAATAGCAATCGATCTGCTTTTTCTACTTTTTGGGCCGAAAGAATTTTCCCTACCCTCAGCTCTAATTTCTGAAAATCATCAAAGCTGCAAATTTCTTTGCCGGTATCTTGATTTAAGGCAGCTGATTCTTGCATATTTTGTTGTTTAGATTTTTCTAATTTCTGAAGCTGAAATTCTATGTCTTTGTCCTCGATTTTCTCAAACAATAGAGAGCCTTCATTTATTTTGCTTCCCACAGGCAGCATTTCTGTGCCAGCAATTTCATCCCAAGAAATAGATGAAAGACCTAGCATAGATAGTAGTTTTTCACTGGTAAAAGGCAAAAAAGGTTCGGATAACTGTGCAAGCATTCCGGCAATCTGAAGTGCTACATACATAATGTCTTGTACCTCTTTGGGAGAATCTGTTTTCTTCCAAGGCTCTTGTACTTGCAAAAATTGATTTCCCAAACGGGCCAAATTTAAAAATTGCCCAAGGGCATTTCTAAACTCAAATTTTTCTAAATATTCTCCGATTTTTTTTGGAAATTCCTTAATCTCTTGAAGTTCTGGATAATTTCCACTATAACTTGGTACTACACCATCATAATATTTATGAGTTAAAACCACCACACGGTTGATGAAGTTCCCTAAGATTCCAACGAGTTCTGAATTGTTTTTGGTCTGAAAATCTTTCCAAGTAAAATTGTTGTCTTTGGCCTCGGGCATGTTGGCGGTGAGTACAAACCTTAAAACATCTTGTTTGTCTTTAAAGTCTTCCAAATATTCGTGTAGCCAAACGGCCCAATTTCTCGAAGTAGAAATTTTTTGGTTTTCTAAATTCAAAAATTCGTTGGCAGGCACCGAAGTGGGTAAGATATACGATCCTTGTGCCTTTAGCATGGCCGGAAACACAATACAATGAAAAACAATGTTGTCTTTTCCAATAAAGTGGATGAGCTCTGTATTTTGATCTCTCCAAAAAGGCTCCCAGTTTTCTCCTTTTTCCTCTGCCCATTGTTTGGTGGCAGAAATATAACCAATAGGTGCATCGAACCAAACATAAAGCACCTTTCCCTTGGCATCAGCAAGAGGAACAGGAACGCCCCAATCTAAATCTCGGGTGATGGCTCTAGGTTTTAATCCGTCGTCTAACCAAGATTTCACTTGACCCAAAACATTGGTTTTCCAGTCATGGGCATGCTCTTTTAGCATCCAATCGCCCAAGAAATCTTGGTATTTTTCAAGGGGTAAATACCAATGTTTGGTCTGTTTTAAAATGGGTTTGTTTCCACTTAGCGAAGATTTAGGATTTAAAAGCTCTCTTGGGCTTAATGAAGAACCGCATTTTTCACACTGATCCCCATAAGCGCCAGGTTCATTACATTTGGGACAATCCCCGGTAATATATCTATCGGCCAAAAACTCCCCAGCCAACTCATCGTAAAACTGATCGGAGGTTTCTTCGATAAATTTTTGGTTTTGATAGAGCTGGGTAAAAAATTCGGAGGCTGTTTCTTTGTGAAGCGCATCGGAAGTTCTGGAATAATAATCAAAACTAATTCCAAAATCTTCAAAAGATTTTTTGATAAGACTGTGATATCTATCGGCAATGTCTTTGGGGCTCACTCCTTCTTTTTTTGCTCGGATGGTTATGGGAATTCCATGTTCATCGGAGCCACCAATAAACAAAACTTGGTTTCAGAAACAATGGTTACTTCTCGTTTGATGTCTGAAAGTTTCATATCTCCCTCTTCGTCCACCAAATATTCTAACAGATCGTCTTTGAGCAGAATCCCTGTAATTTCATCTTTATTTTCTTTGTAAAGCGGAATTCTAGAAAAGGTAAATTGTTCCATTCTATCGTAATATTCCCTTAAGGTTTGGCTTTCTTCGGCCATGACAACAATGGTTCTTGGGGTCATAATGTCTTTGGCGGTAAGCTCTTCGAAAGAAAGCAAATTTTTGATAATGGTATACTCGTTTTGTTGTATCTCCCCACTTCTTCCAAGTGCATGTGTCATGGCTGCAAAGTCTTGTCTGCTTAATACACTCCCATGGCCTTTTCCACCCACCATCGTTGTTGCCAACCTTAGGAGCCATAAGATCCCGGTATATTTTAAGATAAAAATCATACCTTCTAAAATCTTGGTCGAAATGGGTGTAAGTTGTTTCCAATAGGCTACTCCAACGGTTTTTGGTATTATTTCTGAAAGAACCAAAATAGCTAGAGTCATTCCCACAGCAATAATAGATTCTATGTTGATGTTGTAACCCAAAAAACTAAAAAGGGTCTGAGACGAAAAAAGTTTACTTGCCTGAGCTCCCACTCCCATGGCCCCTACAGTATGGGCAACGGTGTTAAGGGTTAGAATAGCTGCCAAAGGCTTGTCTATGTCTTGTTTGAATTCTAATAGCGTTCCTGCCAACTTAGGTCTGGACTCTTTTAACCCTTCAATATAGGAAGGAGTGATACTCAAAAGTACCGCTTCCAACATAGAGCAAACAAAAGAAAGTGTAATAGAAAGTGTAAAAAATATAAATAATCCCAAATAGGAAGCCTCCATACAGATTGACCAGATTGTTTAAAGGGCTAATATACTACTTATTCAGATAAAGTATGTAATTTTGGTTTATGCAAATTTCGAGTCCTCAAAACACTAGAATCAAACAGCTCATCCAGCTTCAGACTAAATCTAGACTTAGAAAAAAGCTTGAGCAATTTAGCGTAGAAGGTATCCAAGAAAACAATTACGCTCTTCAGGCTGGATATAAACCCGTGGCCTTTTTTGTTTTTGATCTTGATTCCCAAGAATTTGAGCTTCCAAAACAGGCAGAAGTCTTTACCCTAACCCAAGAGTTATACCAAAAAATATCGGTTCGAAAATCGACTGAAGGCATCGTTGGGGTCTATCAAAAAAAATCGCAAAACCTAGAAGATCTCTATTCTTTAGAAAATTCGGGTTGTTTTTTGGTGTTGGAAGGATTAGAAAAACCCGGAAATCTAGGCGCCATCCTTAGAACTGCGCTTGCTGTTGGTGTAAAAGGAATTTTGCTTTGCCAAAACCAAATTGACCCTTTTAACCCCAATGTAATTAGAAGCAGCGTTGGAACGGTTTTCAAATTGCCCATTTTCGAACTTTCAAACCCTGAAGCCTTGGCGTTTTTGCAGAAAAGAAAAGCTAAGATTTACAGCACCTATCTTAGCGATCAAACAATCAACCTGTACCACATAAACTTTGAAAAAACGGTGGCTTTTGTATTTGGAAGTGAATCTAATGGAATCTCTTCTTTTTGGGTAGAAAATGCCGATGTACTTATAAAAATACCCATGGAACCCAACCAAGATTCTTTAAACTTATCCAACGCGGT
Organism: Flavobacteriaceae bacterium; assembly: GCA_004359435.1. Taxonomy (GTDB): domain Bacteria; phylum Bacteroidota; class Bacteroidia; order Flavobacteriales; family Weeksellaceae; genus PTET01. The sequence goes on along the minus strand of PTET01000001.1, from coordinate 471,538 downwards.
GGCAGTTACTGCATACGAATACTACAGGCAAAACCTTAGTTTAGGAGAAGATTTGCTTTAAAACAATCCACGAAACCGGCTCTTTGAATCCGTTAAAATGATGGGTAAAATACCCAAAAAAAGCCTCCAATATCAAATTACGCTCAACTTTGTTGTATATGGGTGTTCCAAATGGATTTAAAAGAATTTTCTTTAGCAGATTGCTTGTGTTTTCCTCTAAGGTAAATGTTGATTTTTGCAAAACAAACAAACCTTGCTGTGTATCAAAATAAGGTGAATCGATCTGATCTTGGTTGATGCCAAAGCCAGCCAACTCTGCCAATTGAAGCAAAAAATACAAATGATGATCCGAAAACCCACTCTCCTTCTGGGCCAAATCGAGCAAGAAAAAATCTATAAAATCATACAATTCTTCTTCTAAATTCTCTTTTCTGAGAAATTGAATTAGAATTTCACACACAAACATCACTACTGAACTCTTTTGGGGCGATGTATAAATTTGTCTATGAATACCAGCAATTTGAACCGATTTGCAAAGCGCCAAATCTTGGTTTTTCTTTTGATAATACTCAAATTCTAATTCAACAAGAGGATAAAAATATCCAGCATTTTGCTTTTTTAACTTTCTGGCGCCTTTTAGAAGATAAGATTTTAATCCTTGGCTGCGCACAAAACAATGAAAAATCAAACTGGTATCGCCATAAGGAGTGGTTTTAAGCAGATAGCCTTTTTGTGTATTCATGTGTCTTTTTTACTAAATAAATTTCCTGGCAAACAATTAATTTCTCCCAAAAGTTCCAAAGTTAAGAGTTCTGGCAAAAGCTGCGGCACAGAAAGATCCAAAAGACCACAGAGCTGATCGATATGCATTTTAGACTGAGCATTGAATGCCAATAGAATTTGTTTTTGAAGTTCAGAGAAATTTTTATCTGTACTTACCTCTATGTTTTCAAAAGACGAAGTATTTTCTTTGCTCCTCTGTTTTGTTGAAGCGAATTTTTCTTTGGGCTGGGCTTGTTGGAATGCGCTTTTTTCTTTATTCTCAACGGTAAGTGTAGTTGAAAAAAGATCTGGGGACTCATTCTCTGATTTTCCATAAAAACCAAGGGATTGATGCAACTGATCCATTGAACCCAAAAGTTCCGCCATGTGGTTTCGAATCAAAAAATGACAACCTTCACTTTGCTTATCATAGAGTCTACCTGGAAGGGCAAACACTTGTCTATTGTACTGATTGGCAAACTTGGCGGTATTCAAAGACCCTCCTAAAACCCCAAAGGTTGGAAGCCCTGACTTTAATGCGGCCAAATGTGCCGTTACATCTGCCCCAAAAGCCAATCCACTTACCACACAGAGCGGATGTCCACTTAACGAACCAACACAATCTTCAATGGCTGTTTTTCCATAAGGAGTTAAATTTCGTGTACCAACCACACTTAAAAATTGATCGTTTTCTTGGTTGAGCCAATTGTAATTCCCTTTAAAATAAAGCACTAGAGGTGCGTCTGGACAATGCTTAAGCCATAGCGGATACTTGGAGGAAGAAAAACTGATAATCTGAATGTTATTTTTTTGGCAAAACTCCATCTCTCTTTTAGCCAAGTCTAACAAAGAGGGGTCTCCCAGAAGCTCCATATATTTGGAATCCATAGAAAGAGATTTGACAGAAGAAGCCTTCTGAAACAAATCTTCGATTGGGATTTGTTTTTCCAAAAGTCCTTGCCATATATTTTGGGCCGTAACTTTACCAATTCGGGGAGCAAAACCTAGTGCGATTAAATACAACTGAGAAGATTCCATGTTACAATTTACTACTTATTTTAAAAAGATGTATCTTTAAAAATCAATAAATCCTTATCCTTTTTTTTTCAATTTATGAAAACGCCCTCAGATTCTCTAACCATTTTAACCAATATTATTCTACCTTCTGAAACCAATTCTTTGAACAATATTTTTGGTGGAGAACTGCTCTCTAGAATGGATAGAATAGGGTCTATATCTGCCCGAAGACATGCAGGAGTAGAAAATGTAGTTACCGCCTCTGTTAATCTGGTTACCTTTCAGCAGCCTATTCCTATGGGGCAAATCGCAACTTTAGAGGCCAAAGTTTCAAGGGTATTTTCTACTTCGATGGAAGTAATCATTGATGTGTTTATGGAAGAAACCTCAACAGGTGAAAAAACGCAAACCAATCAAGGAATTTTTACTTTTGTAGCCATGGATTCCCTTGGAAAACCCATCCAATCTGATCCTGTTGTTCCGCAGAGCCAGGAAGAAAAAATAAGATACCAAGACGCGCTGATGCGAAGAGAAATAAGTTTGATGTCAGCGGGAAGAATCAAACCTTCACAGGCCATAGAACTAAAGAAAAAAGTGCTAGAAGAATGAAAATTCGTTTTTTGGTTTGGTGTTTCTTTTTAAACTGTTTTTTTTGTTTTGGACAAAAAAACAAAAAAAACAAGTACGAAAATATTGAAATAAGTAGGACCACGAATATAATCTTAACCCTTTTGGATCCCTTTTATAGAATGGTAGATTTCGACTCTTCTGCACAAGCTATAGACCATTTGGGAAAAAAGAAAACAGAGAAATCCGTAGAAAAATTTGAAGATTTTCTCCTGTTTAACACCCAATCTTTTCAAGGGGTTTCTGTTTTGCAATATCAACACAAATTCTCAACAGGAAATCCCCTTATTTTGTATTTGGCTGGCGGCGAATTTTTATATGGCCCTAAACCCTATCAAAAAAATTATTTCATCAAACTTGCTCTAGACACCCAAAACGACCTTTGGATACCAGATTTACACAAGAATTCAGCACTTTCTTGGGAAAAGAAAATTCAGCATCTGGTTGATCTTTTTTTGTTGGCCTATAAAGATTATCCAACCATTTATTTGGTGGCAGACCAATCTTCATCTCTTGTTGTGATAGAAGTTTTAAAACGGCTAGAAAACACAAGCTTCAAACCCAAACAAATCGTTTTGCTCAATCCATGGACAAATCTAGATTTACCGCAAGAGAAAAACCTACAAACCTACTGGCCTTGTCACTTAGACCTAGCAAGGGTACATTATACCTTAGAAACGTATCCATTTAGAAACGAAAATAGCCTTATAAAGCTTCTTGATCTGGTTGAACATTACCAAACCAAGTTAGAAGTTTTTTATGCAAAAGAAGATCTTTTTGGAGATCAATGGAAAGCGTTTGCAGAAGGTTCTTTTCTTCTTTCTAGTGGAAAAATTCAGAAACATACCATTCCCAACGCCATGGAATTATGGCTGAGCAATTCATTTCTATTTGTAGAGTCAGAAAAACTACAGAAAAGGTTGGTCTATCTTTTTGATAAACCCAAAAATTAATTTCGTTTTTTTAGGAAGAATTCTGTGAGAAGCTGCCCACATTCTTCTTCCAATACACCAGAGATAAGTTTGGTTTTAGGATGTAATACTTCTTTGAGTTCAATCTTTCTTGGTTCTTTGTCTTTGGCTCCAAAAACCACTGTTCCAATTTGCGCCCAAGCAAGTGCTCCAGCGCACATCAAACATGGCTCTAAGGTTACGTAAAGTATGCAGTCAGTTAAATATTTAGCACCCAAATAATTACTAGCGGAAGTTATGGCCTGCATTTCGGCATGGGCGGTTACATCATTTAGCTGTTGGGTTAGATTATAACCTTTGGCTATAATTTTATTCTGACAAACCACCACAACCCCAACCGGAACCTCATCTAAAGAAGCGGCATATACTGCCTCAGAGAGAGCTTTTCTCATAAAATAGGCGTGATCCAAAAGCAGTACAGAAGGCTCGTTCTCCATGATAATAATTTATAAATACTTTTCTTAAATAGGAAAGGAATTGATTTGTCTTCAAACTTGGTATTTGACAACCCGAATTGAAGTAAATCTACAAAATCAATAGAAATTAATGACTCAAATGGATACAAAAAAACCCTTGAAGAAATTTCAAGGGTTTTTTAACCGAATATAATAAGTTTTATTCTGCAGAATCTTCTTGAGTTTCTGTTTGGGCTGGAGTTTCAGCTTGTACTTCTGCTGCATCCTCTGCTACTTCAACTTCTTCGTCTTCATCCTCATCATCCGCAGCGCCACCACCAGCAAGGATAGAAGCTCTAGAAGCTCTAACGGCTACAACTACCGCGTTGTCTGGGTGTAACAATTCGAATTTATCGTTTCGAAGTGCTTTGATGTACAATTTAGAACCAATTTTAAGTGGCGTAATATCTACAGTAATATCATCTGGCAAGTTTCCAGGCAAAGCTTTTACTGTTACCTTTCTCATGTTATGACGAAGCGCCCCTCCATTGGCAACCCCTTTAGATCTACCTGTAAGTTTTACAGGAACCGCAATGGTAACGGCTTTATCATCGAAAAGTTGAGCAAAGTCAGCATGAATAATTCTATCTGTAATGGGATGAAATTGTATGTCTTGCAAAATAGCGTTCACATTTTGACCGTTGATGTCCAAGACTACTGTATGTGCCTCTGGAGTGTACACCAACGATTTGAAGCTTTTTTCATCAGCTGCAAAATGAATAGGTTGTTCACCACCGTAAACCACACAAGGTACTTGTTCAGCATTACGTAGTTGTTTGGAAGCCTTCTTCCCTACGATTTCTCTTTTTGTTCCTTGAATTGTTATCGATTTCATTGTACTTAAATATAATTTATACTTTTTAGGACTGCAAAGCTACAATTAAAAATTAACTTTTCCCACTAGTTTAGCCCGAAAAGAATTTTACATGATAAACTTTCCACTGATGGAAGATTTGTGGTGAACCAATTCCATGATTTCGGCAAACATTTTGGCACAACTAAGCACCTTAATTTTACTTTTTGAAGTATCTTTTAGTGGAATGGTATCGGTAACGATGAGTTCTTCTAAAACCGAATCTTGTATTCTTTGGTCTCCTCCAGCAGACAAAAGCGCATGAGTAGCCATGGCTCTAACTGAAATGGCTCCTTTTTCTTTAAGAACTTCTGCGGCTTTGGTGAGTGTTCCTGCGGTGTCTATCATGTCGTCTACCAAAACTACATTTTTTCCTCTAACGTCTCCAATTAAGGTCATGTATCCAATTTCATTGGCTTTGGCTCTTTCTTTGTAGCAGATTACCACCTCTGCATCTAGATATTTGGCATAAGCTCTAGCTCTTTTAGCTCCACCCATGTCTGGAGAAGCAATGGTTAGGTTATCTAATTTTAGAGATCTGATATATTCTACAAAAATTCCCGAAGCATAGAGATGATCCACAGGAATTTCGAAGAAACCTTGAATTTGCTCGGCATGTAGATCCATGGTCATTACTCTTGTTGCCCCTGCGGTGCTGAGCAAATTAGCAACCAATTTGGCTCCGATCGGAACCCTTGGCTTGTCTTTTCTATCTTGTCTGGCATATCCAAAATAAGGCATTACCGCAGTAATTTTATCTGCAGAAGCGCGTTTGGCTGCATCGCACAAAAGCAACATTTCCATCAAATTTTCAGCACCAGGAAAGGTAGAACCAATAAGGAAAACCCTTGCTCCTCGAATGGATTCTTCAAAGGAAGGTTGAAATTCTCCATCAGAAAATTCTAAAAAGTTGATTTTACCTAATTCTTTTCCATAATGTTCTGCAATTCTTTCTGCTAAATATCGACTGCTTCGAGTACAAAAAATATGAGCGGGTTGGTCCATGGCAATTCTGAAGTTTTATACTTGCAAAAATAAAGGATTTGATGGGCTTTAAAAATTAATTTTCAATTAGTTTTTAACCCTTTCTTAGGTTCCCTAGACTTGCTTTAATTCTTTAATTATCAGCTCTTCAATTTGAGAAATAGATAAGTTTTGAGTCTTTAATAGACTTTCTTTGTCTCCAAAAGTCACGAACCGATCTTCAATCCCAAGGTTTACTTTTTTTCCTTTGTAGTTTAAAGATTGTAAAACAGAACTTACAGCCTGACCAAATCCACCTTGAAGCATAGATTCTTCTAAAGTAATAATCGTTGAAACTTTTTTAGCAACTTCAGAAATTAGTTTTAAATCTAAAGGTTTGGCATAAACAAAATCATACAATAAAACCTGTTCTTTGATGTCCAATTTTTCTAAGCTCTCCAAAAGTGGAAATCCAATTTCTCCATGAAAAAATATTGCAACTTTGGCTTTTGGCGTTTCATTTAAAACTAGTGCCTTACCGATTTCTAAAATCGAGAATTCTTTTTGAAAATAATCCTCTTGATTTCCACCCCTTGGATATCTTACTACAAAAGGTCTGTTAGATATACTTGCGGTATATAGCAAATCTGAAAGTTGATTAAGCCCACTGGCAGAAGCCACCACAAAATTAGGAACACTTAAAAATAGAGGAAGATCGAAAACCCCGTGATGCGTAGGTCCATCTTCTCCCACAATTCCAGCTCTATCTACACAAAAAACAACGGGCAAGTTTTGAAGTGCCACATCGTGAATTACTTGATCGAATCCTCTTTGCAAATAAAAACACCAGGCGCATGCCAGGTTACCTGATCTTCTTCTGCCTTGGCATAACCTTTGCCTTTGACGGTTTTAACATGTAAAATTTTAGGACCAGAGGTCTTTTGGGCCCAAGCAAAAGCATCAAAAAGTTCTTTAAAATTGTGTCCATCAACAGGAGGATGATATTGTAAGCCAAAAAACGCAAATACGCTTTTTTGATCTTTTTCTACGCTTGAAAAATGTTGCTTTAAGGCTCCAACACTAGGGTCGATTCCAATGGAATTATCGTTGAGTATAACCAGTACATCTAGGTTGGTATCACCCAAATGATTGAGCGCTTCGAAGGCCATTCCACTAACAATAGATGCATCCCCAATCACACAAACATGTTTATTTTTGTTACCTTGGTTTACATTAGCCAATGCCATACCCATAAGGGCAGAAATAGAGGTCGAAGAATGTCCTACGCCAAAAGCATCGAAAGAACTTTCACTGGGGCTTGGAAAACCAGAAAGCCCACCGAGTTCTCTAAGTGAAGAAAAATCTTTTCTGCCCGTTAGAATTTTATGCGCATAACACTGATGTCCTACATCCCAAATAAGTATATCTTCTGGTGTTTGAAAAAAATAATGAAGCGCAACGCTCAGTTCTACCACACCCAAACTGGCACCCAGATGACCTTTTTTAATAGAGAGAGCGTCCAAGATTTTTTGACGAATTTCCTCGGCCAAATCCACCAAAGAAGACTCTGGGAGTTTTCTTAAATCCTCTGGAGAATGTATGGAATCTAGATAGCTTTTCATAAAGCAAATTTACAGTTTTTTACTTCAAAGCTTCACAAATATATTGCAGAGTTAAAGCCAGCATAAAGAAAGAAAAATACAAAAATGCCGTACTTTTGTCCTATGATGATAGAAGTTCAAAATACCATTGTATCCGAAGATATATTTTCAAAGGAGTTTGTGTGCAATCTTTCCAAATGCAAAGGTGCTTGCTGTACTCAGGGCGACTCTGGAGCTCCTTTAAAAAAAGAAGAACTCGCCATTTTGGATGAAATCTATCCCAAAATCAAACCACTATTAAGCCCAAAAGGAATTGCGGCCATAGAAAAGCAAGGCAAATATGTACTAGACAAAGACCAAGAATGGGGCACAACACTGGTTGATAACCAAGAGTGCGCCTATGTGGTATACAAAGAAGACGGAACCAATATTTGCGCCATAGAACTGGCGTATGCCCAAAACATCATAGACTATAAAAAACCCATTTCTTGCCATTTGTACCCCATTCGAGAGAAAGAAACCAAAAGCGGTTTTTCTCTACTGAATTACGACAGATGGGACATTTGTTCTGATGCCTGCAGCCTTGGAAAAGAACTTTCTGTTTCTGTTTTTGGCTTTTCGAAAGAACCCCTTATTAGAAGATTTGGGGAAGACTGGTACAAGGAAATGCAAGAAGTAGAACAAGAACTACACAAACAAAATAGAATATAAGCGTTTGTCTTACCAGAAGATATCAACAACAAAAAAGCTGAGCCCAAGGGTTCAGCTTTTTTGTTGTCTCGTGTTAGGTGCAAAAAAAAGAGCTTCCCGTGGGAAGCTCTTTTTTATTATTTAAGGGTATGTTACTTATTTAGCAGTAAACACAACTCTTCTGTTACACAACAATCCTTCTGGAGTTGACTCATCACATTTAAGTGAAGTTTCACCAAATCCTCTTGAAGTTAAAGTAGCAACATCTACTCCTTTAGAAGCTAGGGCAGAAACAACCGCAGCAGCTCTTTTTTGAGACAATGCCATGTTGTAAGTGTCTTTACCTCTAGAGTCTGTATGACCATCTACGAAGTACTGTCCACCGTTTTCTTTGATGTAAGCAGCAGCTTTTTCAATTTTAGTCCAAGACTCACCTGTAAGTACTGCAGAGTTGGTTTCGAAAGTCAATCCTTCGATCAATTTAGAACCTTGAGCTGCAATTTCAGTTGTAGTTGGAGCAGGACATCCTTGTAGTCTAGCAACACCAGCAACAGAAGGACATTTGTCAACGTTATCTAAGATTCCGTCTTTGTCTTTGTCACCCCATGGGCATCCTTTGTTTTCAGCAGGGCCTTTAACATCTGGACAGTTGTCTACGTTATCAAGTACACCGTCTCCGTCTTTGTCACCCCATGGACAACCTTGGTTGTCAGCAGGACCAGGAACTTCTGGACAGTTGTCTTCTTTGTTAAGTACACCATCTCCATCTTTGTCAGTGTTTCCGAATTGGAATCCAAGACCATAGTAGTGTTGGAAGAAGTCGATGTTGTCACCTCCAGTTTCTGGGAAGTGGTTGTAGTCAGCACCAACGTTAAGAGCGATGTTTTCTGTAACCCAAACGTTCAAACCTGCACCAGCAGAAAGACCCAAGTGGTCGAAATCAGCATCGTTAGGAACAGTTCCAGTTACATCTGTACCGTCTTCTTGTCTGTAGTCTAATCTGTTGTAGTTTGCTCCCAATCTTAGGTATGGGTCAATCATTCCAGAGTTTCCAGTGATAAGAGTAAGTGGAGAAATTCTAACCCCAGGACCTACATTCAAGAAAAATTTGTCAGTCAAAGAAGCTACACTTCCAATAGAAGCTTGTTGACCAGAAAGCATCGCTTTGTTGTCAATTTCTCCAACAGAAGCAGTAATATCTACTCCAATCCCTTTGGCTACGTTTCTACCCACAACAATTCTAGAAAGTGGTGGAACAAAGCTGTAGTCTTTGGTATCAAAGAATCCATCAAACGCTCCGTTTACAGAGGTATGATCTACTGAGTGCAATCCAGCACTGATGTACCACGGATTGTCTGAATTTTGCGCAGTTGCAGTAGTCGATAACATCGCTACAACTCCAGCTAATAATAAATTAAACTTTTTCATATCAAAACAAATTATACTTAATTTTAAGTTTTTAAACATGACAAATTTAGTAATTCTTAACAACTCTACGCAAGTCTCTGCCTAAATCTTTCTCTTTTAGGACATGTCTTTTGTCATGTATTTTTTTTCCTTTGCCTAAAGCAACCTTAATTTTTACTTTATTTTTGTCGTTAAAGTACAGTCTAACAGGCACTAAGGTTAATCCCTTTTCTTTGACGGCCTTGTGTAATTTTTTTAATTCTTCGGCCTTAATGAGTAGTTTTCTTTCCCTTCTAGGTTGATGATTGGCATAGGTACCAAGCTCATATTCCTTTATATACATATTAATAAGGTATAATTCTTGGTTTTTTATCTGGCAAAAAGATTCGGCAATGCTCGCATTTGATGCCCGGATAGATTTTACTTCAGTACCGGTGAGCACAAGTCCACATTCTAAGGTTTGGATAAACTCAAAGTTGAATTTGGCCTTTCTGTTTTCTATATTTAACTTTTTAATCATGATTGTCAATTAAACTTATTAATTTTGCAACNCTAGATGTGTATAAGAGACAGGTATGTAATAGAATTATAGACATCACTCCAAATGGCGTGATAGACCGAGAAATGACCTACGACGAATATCTTTCTGATCCTAAAGTCAAAGAGCTAAGAAAAAAATATTATGGAGGATAATTGAAATCCCGAATTCTTTCTGAAATAGCAAAAAGGCGAAACCCTAGGGTTTCGCCTTTTTCATTGGTATCTTAACGATGTATTTCTACCTTTTTTAAAACTTAAAAAGTAAAATTTAGGCCCAGCATAAAATTTCTTCCCTTAGTTTGATAACCAAAAACCTCTTGGTAGTTCTGGTTCAACAGATTGTTTAGCATCAAAAAACAGGTAGTGTTTTTGTTTATGTTGTATGAAGAATGAAAATCCAAAAGATGATATGCAGGAAGATTAACCAGTGGATAGGGCCACGTGAAAAAATCTTGATCTTCTCTTTGGTCTACATAGGTATATTGCAAACCTACATTTAGGTTTTTGCTAGGCTGTGTGCGTACGAATCCACTTATTTTATGGGTTGGAATTCTAAGGGATTGCGCCACGCTTTGTACATTTTTTAGGTTGGTATAAGTATAGGATGATCCAAAGGACAAGAAATGAAAGGGTTTGTACTGAAAATCTACCTCTACACCATCATACTGATTCTTTCCTGTAGAATTGAAATACATTCCTCTTTGCACCAAACTAAAGTTCTCATCATATACGCCGTTTCTATATAAAATTTCATCCCTGGTGGTTCGGTTGAAATAGGTTCCATTCAAGGTAAACTTCTTCCCCACATACAAAGAAATTCCTCCCTCAAGCGTTAGACTGTTTTCAGGAGAAAATTCAGCAGGATTTTTTTCTGTATACAAATCATCGGTAAAAAGTTGATAGAGCGTTGGGGTTATATAGGCTGTAGAAAGAGAAGACCGAATGGAAAGATCTGTGTCTTTGGCTATATTTTTAAACAGATAACTGGGCGAAACATGATACACAAAAGCATCTTCAAATGCAGAATGAAAAACATATCTGGCGCTACTTACAAGGTTTAAGTTTTTCCACTTGGCCTGCAATTGCACATAAGGTTGATGCGAAGAAAATTGATTCTCCCTGGCCGAAGTAACACCAGAAAATGAGCTGTTTGCAAAATAATTTTCGCTTCGAAGTTCGTATCCAACAAGTAGATCTAACTCTTCAGAAAATTTAAAATATTCTTCAGCTTGTCCCAGATAAACCCTTGAGGTATATTCCCCGGACTGATCTCTTTGGGTTTCCAAATATTGGGCTGTGGCTTTGAACAAACCTGCACCATGGGTGTTTTCTAATCCAACAAGGTGTTTTTTGTTTTGGGAAGTATACTTATCGTCTCCAAAAAATGCATCATACTGAGCTATTATTTGGTTGAAATTAAAATCTGTAAACAATTTTGTTTTCCCCAAATCATACTGAAAATTTACTCCCAGATTGTGTTTATCTCCCCCGTCCAAATCGGGATCCGAGCCTGCAATATTGATAGCAGAAATTCCGTCTGTTTTCAAATATGACCCCCTGAAATTGTAGCTCAATTTATCTTTCTTTCCACCCAAAGAATAATGGGTGTCTAAGGTTCCGAAACTTCCTGCCGAAACCCCAATCTGAGCCAAAGGTTTTTCATTAGAATAATTTTTCTTGGTCATTAGATTTATTACCACCGCATCGGCTCCAGAGCCATAAAGGGTACTTCCTCCAGAATTCACCACTTCGATTTTTTCTAAAGAAGAAGGATTTACCAAATTTAAATCGTAATAGTTGTTTTCGATTTGAGAAGGATCAAAAACAGGAATTCCATCGATTAGAACCAGCGCGTTTTTGTTTCTTCCACCCCGAGAAATAATAGAAAAATTACTACCAAAAGCATTTCCCGAACCGCCAATTTCTATTCCTGGGACAGATTTTAAAATCTCTAGGATGTTTTTGCCTTGCATGTTTTGCAAGTCTGCACTATCTACTACATGCACCACCCTTCCAATTTGTTTGGGAGAAACCTTAGTCTTGGTGGCAGTAACCACAATATCCTGAATTACCAAAGAATCAGAAGAAGATTTGCTTTGAGAAAACCCAAAACCAAAGGCCAAAAAAGCCACAAAAAAGAGAAGTTTGTTCATGTTATTTTTTTTTTTGAACATTAAAAAATGCTTTTTCAAAAAACAAAACAAACAGGTACTTCAGGTTCATTGTATCAACCTAAATGAGTCCGAAATGTCTTGCTTTTTTTCCCGAAAGCCGAATTCACAAGATTTAGGCAGGTCTCCTGGCTTGTTTCGCTTGAAAAAACGCCTTCCCTTGATTTGAACAAAGTGGCCTTTTGTTTTTTCTTTCTCAAAACTTACAGTTGCGGGTACAGCTTCGGTTTTTAACCGAATTCCCTTTTCAATGCATCCTGGTTTTTACAACCCATGCATCACCTAAATCGAGGCAAAAGTAGTTAAATATTTTGCTCTACCAATGGTAATTACTACATTCGTGGAGATTTAAACCCATTTTCATGAGAAATTCAGTTTTACTAATGTTTTACTTTTTACTGTTTTCACTTGGATTAAGTGCGCAAAACCTAAGTGGAGTGGTATTAGACCAAAAAACAAAACAGCCTATTCCAGATGCTCTGGTAGAAGTTTTGAATACAGACCTAGCAGAATTTACAGACCAAGATGGGAGATTTTTACTTAAGTCCGTTCCAGAAGGGGCTATTTTACAAATCGATGCGACGGATTACGAAATCAAAAAAGTAGAAGCTACCTCGGGTCAAGATCTTACCATCTTACTAGAAAAAATAAAAACGAGCGCTTCTAATCCTAATTCGGACTTGAAAATTCAGGACATCACTTTATCTAAAAAACCCATTCCAACCTATCGAAACAAAAAAGAAAATCCGGCCTATGCCATTATGCAAAAAGTTTGGGAAAACAAAAAGAAGAATGGGGTAAAAAGTGCTGCGGGGTATACGTTTGAAAAGTACGAAAAACTGCAATTTGACATCGCCAATGCAGACAGCGCACTGATGTCAAGAAAATTCTTCAATGGATTCGAATTCTTAAAAGAGAAAGTACAAATTTCTGAAGTTACTGGAAGGCCCTATCTGCCTTTGTTCATCAATGAAGCCCTTTACAAAGTGGAGGGAAAAAACAATCCAGACAACAAAGAAATTAGTGAGCTTCTGGCCAACAAATCCGCTGGAGTTGAAGACAACGAAATTATTTCTGGTTCGCTCCAAAACATCTACGAAAAATACGACCTGTACCAAGATAGAATCTATATTTTCTACCGACCTTTTGTTAGCCCCATTGCCACTGATGGGTTTTCTTCTTACAACTATGAGCTTTTAGGAACCATCGAAATGGACGGAGTAGAATGTTACCGCATTCGGTACGAACCCAAAGCTTCGCTTACCAATACTTTTAAAGGTGAACTTTACATCGCCAAAGAAAATTACATGGTCAAAGAAGCCAGGCTTCAATCTCCCTCTGAGCTCAATCTGAACTTTGTAAACCAAATCTATTTAGAACAATCTTTCAAACTAGACAAAAACAATACCCTTGTACCAGAGAGAGAATATGTGATGATTGACCTTTCCCTAACCAGCAAGAAAGAATCTTTCGGTGTTTATGCGCACAGAACCACCCTTTTCTCAAAATACGATTTAAGTGTAGTGCCTCATCCCGATGAGTATTACTTACCCAAAGTAAGCGTTGATGTTACCGATGCTTTTGCCAAAGACGACCAGTTCTGGGCAGAAAACAGACCTTATGACCTAAGTGAAGAAGAGAAAGGCATTTACGAAACCTCGGAAAAACTCAACGACACGCCCAAATTTAAAGCGATGGTCAAAGCAGGGGAAATTCTTGGTTCTGGTTACTATAACGTAGGAAACATAGATCTGGGTAGTATTTTTAATACGGTGGGATACAACGATGTTGAAGGTTTTAGACTTCGATTTGGTTTTAGAACCTTTTTTAGCCCCAACGACATGTGGAGAATTGGAGCCTATACCGCCTATGGATTTAGAGATGAACAATTCAAATATGGCGCCGAAGGGAGATATATGTTTAATACCCACAACAGGTTTACCCTTGGAATTGGCCACAAAAGCGATTATGAAATGCCCAATGATTTGATCACACCCAACGAAATTATGCAGAGAAGAAATTCTTCGGCTTCGCTTCTTACCATAGGTGGAATCAACAAATTAACTGATGTAAGCAGAACCAAAGTTTACGCAGACATAGAACCCATTAAAAACCTAAAATTTGGGCTTGGTGTAACACATCAAAACATTCAATCCGCAGACACAAATCTTTTTGATGTTTCTTACCAAATTCCAGGAGAGCCCATTCGAGACGAACTCACCGACACCAACGTGAACTTTATGATCGAATACACCCCAGGGGCTGATTATTCAAGATACGGAGTGGATAGATACGAAAGAAAGAAAAAAACCTCATCTAGCGTTACCCTAATTTATACCAGAGGAATCAAAGATGCACTTGGTGCTGATTTTAACTACAACCGAATGCAATTCGAGTTATACTCTCCTATCAAAATGGGATCTGTAGGGCTCAGTCGTGTTTTTATCAATGCAGGAAAAACCTTCGAGCCGGTACCTCTGGCACTTTTGCATGTACTTCCTGCCAACCCCAATGTGGTAACCGATGCCAAGAAATTTAGCCTGATGCAATTCTACGAGTTTGTAACAGATGAGTATTTTACCTTCCACTGGCAACATCACTTTGATGGATTTATCATCTCGAAAATTCCACTATTAAAAGAAACCAAACTCAAACTTATCTCCAAGGTAAACATCGGATATGGAAGTGTTTCGCAAGGAGCTAGAGATTTGAACCAATCGAACTGGATTTATGTAGCTCCTTCTAGAAAACCCTACATAGAATATGGATTTGGGATTGAAAACATAGGCTTTGGAAATTACAGAATGTTTCGGGTAGATTTTATGTGGAGAGATTCTTATCTGGATGGAGAAACTTCTGTAAACTCAAGTATTCCTGCCATTAATAAATTTGGAATCCAAGGAGGTTTCACCTTAAATTTGTAGCCTAAAATAAAAACAGTAAGCTTATGTCTAAGACAATTGAAGTGGTAATTGAAATACCCAAAGGAAGTAGAAACAAGTACGAATACGACCACAAAAAAGACCGCATCGTGTTTGATCGAATGCTTTTTTCACCCATGCACTATCCAGCCGATTACGGATACATTCCAGATACGCTAGGTGGAGATGGAGATCCACTGGATGTACTGGTACTTTTCACCGAGCCTACCTTTCCTGGTTGTTATGCGGAAGTTAGACCTGTGGGTGTATTTTTAATGTCTGATGACAAAGGAGAAGATGAAAAAATCATCTGTATTCCAGTGGGAGACCCAATTGCCAACCAAATCGAAAGCCTAGACCAAGTAAACCCACATTTGCTTAGAGAAATTGAGCATTTCTTTAAAGTGTACAAAGATTTGGAAAACAAAACGGTGACTTCTAATGGTTACGCTGGAGCAGAAAAAGCACACGCCTTAATAGAAGAAGCCATCGAAAGATTTAAAAAGCACTAAGATTTTTTCTTGATTTTTAAAATCCCTCACCATTAAAAAAGCCGAAGAAAAATTTCTTCGGCTTTTTTGTGTTGATTATTTTTTAGAATGGTTAGAGACTAAATCCACCGGTGTAAATTCTACCATAGGAATCGACAAAATTAATGGAAATGTCTTTGTTTTTGTTGATGATATCGTCAATGTCTTTTTGACTATTCACCGGTTGATTGTTGACTTTAAGAATTACATATCCTTCTCTAAGTCCAATTTCTGAAAGCTTTCCGCCAGGTTCCAGCGAAGTGATGAGTACTCCATCGGTTACCCCCAAACGCAGTTTTTGTTCTTTGGTAAGCGGAATCGCCGTAAAGCTAAGTTTTTCTGAGGCTGATAAATCGCTGTACGCTCTAACAGAATCTCTACCCTTGGTGTCTTTAAGCCTTACTTGGAACTCTTTGCTTTTTCCGTCTCTATCTACCGTTACCTTCACAGTATCTCCGGGTCTTTTACTCCCAATTAACAGAGATAGTGAACTTTGAGATTTAACTATTTTTCCATCAATCTGTTTGATGATGTCTCCATCTTTAAGCCCAGAAGAAGCGGCTCCACTATTTTCGGTTACTCCAACAATTAGAACTCCCTCTTGAAGTTTATAGCTTGTACCCGACTTTTTGTTGTAGGCTTTTAGGGCTGTCTCATCACTCAAATCAATCACGTTTACCCCCAAATATCCTCTTTGTACAATTCCAAACTGTTTTAAATCTTCCACAATTTTTCGAACCAAATTAGAAGGCACCGCAAATCCATACCCCACATAGGTTCCGGTCTGAGAAGAAATAGCAGAGTTTATACCCACCAAATCGCCATTGGTATTTACAAGGGCTCCACCTGAGTTTCCAGGGTTGATGGCTGCATCGGTTTGAATAAAAGACTCTATCGGATTTCGGGCAGAACCTTTGAGTATGTCTAGACTTCTCCCTTTGGCAGAAACAATACCTGCGGTAACAGTAGAGTTCAAGTTAAAAGGATTTCCCACAGCCAGAACCCATTCTCCAATTTGCAAATCGTCTGAATTGTAAAACTTTAGATAGGTAAGTCCGCTGGCATTGATTTTTAAAAGTGCGATGTCTGTGTTAGGATCTTTCCCAATTACATCGGCTTGATAAGTGGTTTGATCGTTAAGGGTAATTTCGATTTTCTTGGCTCCATCTACCACGTGGTTGTTGGTTACAATGTATCCATCTTCCGAAATAATTACTCCCGAACCGTGTCCAGTGGGCTGGTTTGGGTCAGAAGGTTCGGTTCCACCGGGAAGTCCAAAGAAGAAATCGAAAGGATTGGTCGCACTATATTTGTTGTCCGAATAATTCTTTACGTTTACCACAGCATTAAGGGTTTTTTCTGCGGCCGTAGTAAAAGTAGGGTTGTTAGAAGCTCTGGCAAAGGTTGCGTTAGCAAAACTTACATTTTGTTTGTCTGACATTTGGGTGAACTCATCTCCGTTTTGCTGGTTCTGTGAGAACCCAGAAAACTGATCTTTCACTAGCCAAATGGTTGTCAAGGTAAAAACAGCGCTTGAAACCCCAACCAGACCATAGGTCAATATCTTTTTCATCTTTACATTTTAAGTTAAACTTCAGTGAGTTTTCAATTGAAAAATAATTTTAAAAACAAGCTTTATAACCCTTATCTATCTCCAAAAGTAATACCACACTAAACATTAAGTTAAGTAAATTTTTATTTTTTTCATGCCCTTTTCTTCAAATCAAAAAAAAGAGGCATTTTTGTATACTCATTTTCAATCTAAAAAGGCCCGCTAACATGCCCTTATACCCTTTTAAAAAATACCAAGCCACCGGAAACGATTTCATTTTGATAGACAATCGAGACCTATCCTTTCCCACTGACAACCAAACCATAGAGAAACTTTGCAACCGACATTTTGGCATAGGGGCGGATGGACTTATGCTGCTTCAAAACAAAGAAGGCTACGATTTCGAAATGGTATATTTCAACTCAGATGGAAATATTTCTACCATGTGCGGAAATGGAGGAAGAAGCATCGTGGCTTTTGCAAGAGATTTAGGCATCATCGAAACCCAAACCAAGTTTTGGGCCATTGATGGAGAACATTTGGCTGGTATTTCTGCCTCTGAGGTAGAACTTAAAATGATAGATGTAACCCAAATACAAGAGCGAGAAAACAAAGATTATTTCCTCAATACTGGTTCTCCACACCATGTGCAGTTTGTAACTAACATTCAAGCATTCGATGTATATAACAAAGGCAAAGAAATTAGAAACGGATCCCCTTATTTTAAAGAAGGAGCCAATGTAAATTTTGTCGAGAAATTGCCCGATGAAACTTTTTGGGTTCGAACCTACGAAAGAGGGGTAGAAAACGAAACCCTTTCTTGTGGAACAGGGGTTACCGCTGCAGCCATTGCCAGTTACAAAGCTGGACATACAAAAAAAAGCCAAGTGAGAATTCAAACCCTAGGGGGAAATCTTCAGATAAACTTTATAGAATCTAGCCCAAACCATTTCGAAAATATTTATTTAATGGGTCCTGCCCAATTTGTTTTCGAAGGAAAAATTGAAATTTAAACCATGAAAAGAATCTCCTATATAAAATATTTGCCTTTTGCCTTAACTGTTTTAATGTTAAACGCTTGTAAATACATTACATCTTTCAGCCAAAGCAATTTAAAAGAAGACACTACTTTATACATCTTGCCCGATGCCACTTTCCAGCAAGTGATGGACTCTCTATCGCCCCATTTGAAAGACAAAGAGGCTTTTTTACTTATGGCCAAAACCAAAAATTATCCTTCACTGATCAAAAAAGGGATGTACAAATTAGACAAAGATCTAAGCTCACTGGAAATTGTAAATAAACTTAGGTCTGGAGATCAGTCTGAGGTAAAAGTAACCCTTAAAAATGAACCTACCATTTATCACATTGCGGGGGCGGCATCCAAAAATTTGCTCTCAGACTCTCTGGCAATTCTTAATGAAATACGATCTTTTGCCAAAAACAAAAACCTAGACGATGAACAAATAAAAGCATACTTTTTGCCCAACACCTATCATTTCTTTTGGACAGATTCACCCCAAAAATTCGTGGAGAGAATGGGGGCAGAAGAAAAGAAATTTTGGAACCAAGAAAGAACCAAAGCCCTTGAAAACTCAGGTCTAACAAAACTAGAAGTCATCACTTTGGCATCAATTGTGCAAATGGAAAGCAACAAACCCAAAGAGCAACCCATTGTGGCAGGACTATACCTGAATCGACTCAAAAAAGGCATCAAACTTCAATCAGACCCAACGGCCAAGTATGGTTACTTAAAAAACACGGGATTCAAAGAAAAAATAGAAAGGGTATACTACAAACATCTCAACAGCCCTTCTGAATTTAATACCTACCAAATCCAAGGGCTTCCACCCGCTCCCATATGCCTTCCCAATGCCACAGCCATAGATGCCGTTTTAAATCCAGAGAAAAACGACTATATTTTTATGTGCGCCAGCGCCAAAAATCCAGGATACCACGAGTTTGCCAAAACAGAGTCTCAGCACGCTAAAAATGTGGAACAATATCACAGATGGCTCAACGAAAATGGCATCAAATAAATTTAAGGTTGGAGATTGGGTTGAATCAATACAAGAAAAATGGTCCGCTAAGGTAATTTCGATAAATGGGCTCTGGCTAGAGGTAGAAGATTCAGATGGTTTTGTGTATCGCGTAAAAGAAGACGACTTTATACTTTTAAACCAAAACCCTGGGCTTTACACTGATTATCTTGATCCAAAATTTAAAACCGTAGAGCAGAAAAAAAAGCCCGCCTTTAAAACCAAAAAGAAAACGGTAACCTTTGAGATCGATTTGCATTTTGATGCCTTCAACGATTTTCCATCTCAGACCCCTTCTCACCAGAAACTCATCAAGCAGATTGAGTATGCCAAAGACATAATAGCCAAAACCCAAGGACCTGCAGAAATTATTTTCATCCATGGTATAGGGCAAGGCATTTTAGAAAAAGAACTAGTTGAACTCTTCGAATCCCTAGGATTAGAATATTGGGATGCTTCCTATTCACGCTACAAGATGGGCGCCAAACAAGTTAAGATTTTACGATCTTTAAAAGAGAATCTATAAAACGATCGATTTCTTCTAAAGTATTTAAGTGACTAAATGAAATTCTAAGTGGTGTGTGGGTTTGCTCGGTCCTACCGTGTAAATCATCCAGAATTTCGATCACTTTGGATCGTTTTACACTTCCAGAACTACACGCAGAGCCTTGCGAAACGCAAATTCCCTCTAAATCTAATTGGAAAGCCAGCATAGGAAATTCTCCTTTTAGACTTACATTTAAAATAGTATCCAAACTCTTTTCTCGGTTTTGAGAAAGTCCATTGAATTCAATATCCTCAAAATTTTCTTGTAATTTTTCTATTGCGTAATTCTTGAGTTTACTTCTTTTTTGAGAATTTTCTTGACTGTTTTCAAAGGATAACGCAAGGGCTTTTCCCATGGCCCTTATGTTTACCCCACTTGGGGTTCCAGCTCTTAATCCAGATTCTTGAGAACCGCCTAAAATTTGTGGTGGGTACTGAAAGGCGTTTTTCAAATAGGCGACTCCCACTGCCTTGGGCCCATGTAGCTTATGAGCGCTAAAAGAGAAAAAATCAAGGGGTGTTTGGCTTAAATCCAAAGGCGAGTGACCCAAACTTTGGGTTAAATCACTATGAAAAAAGAAACCTTTTTGCTGGCAAATTTCACTTACTTTTTCAAGATCTAAAAAGTTACCAATCTCGTTGTTTCCATGCATCAGACTCACCAAAACTTCAGAATTAGGTTCATGGTCACTGAGTGGCGCCAAATCTAAACTTCCATCTTTATTTGCTTTGAGCCAAACTAGCTCTAAATCTTTATTGTTTTTCTCTAAATCTAAAAGCGGATCCAATACAGATTTGTGTTCCAATGGGCTTGAAAAAACCTTTTTGATCTTTTTGGCCTTCACTACACTGGTAAGAATTAGGTTGTTGGATTCACTGGCACCAGAAGTAAAGACCAAATCCATAGGATCTACCTTTAAAAATGAAGCGATTTGTTTTCGGGTATTTTCAATCTCTGCCTTGGCGGCTCTCCCTTTTTGATGAAGCGAAGAACTGTTACCGTATTGATGCGTCAAGCCCTCTACCATTTCGGAGATCACCTCTGGTAAAAGAGGTGTGGTGGATGCATTGTCAAAATATATCATCGGAATTTTAGACATTTGATTTTGAATCTAACATTTGAAATTCGGCTAAGGGTTTCTTTTCAACCTTATAAAGAAAAATAGGTTGAACAGAAACTTCATCAATCGCTTTGGTTTGCTTTGAATACTCTTCTAGCATAATTTTATAACCACTTTGAGGATTATATAGCATCTGACTTATTTTTTTTGCCTGTTTTATCGGCAATTTTCCTTGAGAATAAACCAAAACAAACTCTTTTTCGAAATTAACTTCTGGAATTTCAAGCGGTTTTCTTTGCGCCTGATGAATTTCTAGCCACATTTGGACAAATTCATCTTTATTTTGAATAACTTTCAGGTTAGGTTCTGGTTCAGAAAAGTCAAAGTTTTCCAAAAGCAATTCAAAGACAATTGGCTTAGAGGTTTGGTTTTCAATGAAGTTATGATTCAGCCCCTTGGGTTTAGCACACCCCAAAAAGACCAAAACAAAACTATAATACCATTTAAAACCATTCATTTTACAAAGATATGCTTTTGTTTCGATTCTTATCTAAAGCCATTCTAAGGGTTTTGTTGATGGCTTTTTATCTGGCGCCAATGGGTGCAAGAAGTCAAATTCTGCCCGAAAGCAATAACTCGGCTTTATCTTTGGATGAACCTTGGAAAAAAAACTGCGAATTCCTATCCCAATATCCAAAGCAATTGGCCCAAAATATTCAATTGGCTCAAGATAAGTTGAAACTATACGGAAGCACAACCTATTCTATGGCTAAGTATAAACAGTATATTTTTGTTGTTTCTAACCCCTATATGAACTTTTATGGCACGGAATATTTGCGTTATNCACGAGATACCCTACCGATAGCGATTCTTCCTTTGAAAGAAGAGAAATCCAGAGAAGTGATTTGCATTTGAGGCGTTCCCTCCACAAAAGGAGCTGCTGGAATGTGTTCCAATACCATGTCTAGCAAATGCAGAATGTTGTCTGTGGGTTTTTCCCATTGGTCAGACATCCAACCCATTTTGGCAGAACCAAATACGGTAGCAAAATCCAATTGCTCTTCGGTTGCTCCAAGGTTGAACATCAAATCAAAAACCGAATCTTGAACCAAGTCTGGTGTACAGTTTTCTTTGTCCACTTTGTTAACAACCACAATGGGTTTTAGTCCAAGTTCTATGGCTTTTCCAAGTACAAAACGGGTTTGTGGCATAGGACCTTCAAAGGCATCTACCAAGAGCAGTACCCCGTCTGCCATTTTGAGTACACGCTCCACTTCTCCACCGAAATCGGCGTGCCCAGGAGTGTCAATGATGTTGATTTTGGTGTCTTTATAATGTACAGAAACGTTTTTGGAGAGAATGGTAATTCCTCTTTCTCTTTCTAAATCGTTGTTGTCTAACAATAGCTCTGTTCTTTCTTTTCTTTCATCGAGTACCTTACAAGCATCGATGATTTTGTCCACCACAGTGGTTTTCCCGTGGTCTACGTGGGCAATAATGGCTATGTTTCTAATGGATTGCATAAACTTAATTCTAAAAATAAAATGCAAAGGTAGGTTTAGTTTATAAATATATACCACCAAAGCCAAATTATTTAATGATTATTCAGTAGATTTATACTCAAAAAAGTGAAAACATGAAAAAAATAGTTTTTCCATTGGTTCTTTTGAGCCTCTCATCTTGTACTGAACTACAACAAGCTGCCCAAGTGGCAGAAGTGGCCACGCAAATTCCTGGAGTTTTAAACCAAGATACTGCTCAAAAAGCTGGAAAAGTTTTGGATGTTTACAAAGCAGCCACAGGGGGAACAACCACTGGAACTTTAACCCAAACACAAATTGGTGAAGGCCTTAGAGAAGCCTTAGATTTGGGAATCAAAAATCAAGTTTCTAATCTGACCAAAAGTGGAGGGTTTTTAAACAACGATATGGTGAAAATCCTCTTTCCACCCGAACTTAAAAAAGTAGATACCACCCTTAGACAAATTGGCCTTGGATCTTTGGCAGACAAAGGGATTCAATCTTTGAATGCAGCAGCAGAAAACGCAGTAAAACAGGCTACGCCTATTTTTGTAGATGCGGTAAAAAACATCACTTTTACAGACGCATTAACCCTACTTAAAGGAGGAGATAATGCAGCAACCAACTTTTTAAAACAAAAAACAGAAGCAGCGTTGTACCAAAAATTCTATCCAGAAATTCAGGCTTCCATGGGTAAAGTGGGCGCAGATGGTATCTGGAAAAACTTAATTAGCCAATACAATGCGCTTCCAACGGCAACCAAAGTAAACCCAGATTTAAATGACTATGTTACC
This sequence comes from Flavobacteriaceae bacterium, assembly GCA_004359435.1. Classification (GTDB taxonomy): domain Bacteria; phylum Bacteroidota; class Bacteroidia; order Flavobacteriales; family Weeksellaceae; genus PTET01. The sequence goes on along the minus strand of PTET01000001.1, from coordinate 448,518 downwards.
AAACAAGCCTTAAGCGGAGTGTTTACGATGATTGCCAAAGAGGAGGCCGACATTCGGGCTAATCCCGCCAAAAGAACCAGCGAACTTTTAAAATCTGTATTTTCACTACAAGACTAAATATATAACCCATCATGAAATTTGACGTAACTGTTATTGGAGCAGGACCTGGCGGATATGTAGCAGCCATCCGATGTGCACAACTAGGCTTTAAAACTGCCTTAATCGAGAAAAGAGCCACCCTTGGGGGTACCTGTTTGAATGTGGGATGCATCCCTTCTAAAGCACTTTTAGATTCTTCTGAGCATTACCACAATGCCAAAGTAAATTTTGCCAGCCACGGAATTGGAGCAGAAAACTTAAAGCTAGATTTTGGTCAAATGTTAAAAAGAAAAGATCAGGTGGTAGAAGTTACCACCAAAGGAATTGACTTTTTGATGAAGAAAAACAACATAGAAGTTTTTCATGGCACAGCAAGTTTCATAGATGCCCACACGCTTCAGGTTGGAAAAGACCAAAAAGTAGAATCAGATAAAATTATTATTGCCACAGGATCTGATGTAGGATCTTTACCCTTTATTACCATTGATGAAAAAAGAATTATCTCTTCAACCAAAGCGCTTGAGCTTTCAGAAGTACCCAAAGAATTGGTGGTGATTGGAGGTGGAGTAATTGGTCTTGAATTGGGTTCTGTTTACAATAGGCTAGGGAGCCAAGTAACCGTCATAGAATATGCCCCAACCATTTGCAACACACTAGATGGAACCATCGCCAAAGAATTGCAAAAAACCCTCAAAAAACAAGGCATTACTTTTCATACTTCAACCGCAGTTACAAAAGTTGAAAACAAAGGTGAAAGAGTAGAAATTACCGCCAAAGACAAAAAAGGAGAAGAGGTTACTTTTAGTGCCGATTATTGCCTTATTTCTGTGGGAAGAACCCCTTACACCAAAGATTTGGGATTAGACAAAATAGGGATTCAAACCAATGCCAAAGGACAGATAAAGAAAGTGGCATCGCCTATAAAGTTGGTACTTTCCCCATGAGAGCGTTGGGTAGAGCCAGAGCCAGTGACGATTTGGATGGACTGGTAAAAATTATCTCTGATGAAAAAACCGATGAAATCCTTGGCGTACACATGGTGGCAGCCAGGGCAGCAGACATGATAGCCGAGGCGGTAATCGCCATGGAGTTTAGAGCTTCTGCAGAGGATTTGGCTAGGTCTTCTCATGCCCATCCTACCTTTACTGAAGCCATCAAAGAAGCTGCTTTAGATGCTACTGGAAAGCGTGCTTTGCACAGTTAAAAATTTTATTCAAACATTCATTTTTTTTATTATTTTTACTTAATCATTAATCAAATTTTCACATTAAAAAAAAAAACAAACCATTATGATAAAACAAGTTCTAAAAATTTCTTTCGTTGCAGTTCTTACCCTTGCAATGACTTCTTGCAAATGCGACAAAAACGCTGAAAACAGCTCTGCTGTAGGTGATGCTGCCGCTGGTGTTGCTGCTGCTGGAGCTGGAGCTGCTGCTGCCGTTGGTGCTGTTGCCGAAGGTACATTGGATGCTGCGGGTAACTTCGTTAGAAAAGTAGGTGATTTATTCGACATCACTCTTCCTTCTGGATTGAAGCTAAACATCGCCAAAGACTCTGCAGAAGACCAATTGTACACCCAACTTTCTGGTGACTTCACTGTAAACACAGAAGACAAAACCCAAGGATGGTTAAACCTAAATGGAGTTTTCTTCAATTCTGGTTCTGCTGAACTAACAGCTGAATCTTCTAAACAAGTGAAAAACATTGCTGCTATTCTAAAAGAATATCCAGCTGCAAACATTAAAGTAGGTGGATACACTGACAACACTGGTGATGCTGCAGGTAACAAAACTTTGTCTGCTCAAAGAGCTGAGGCAGTTGCCAAATTGCTAGTTGCAGAAGGAGTTCCAGCTGCAAGTGTAGCTTCTGAAGGTTATGGTTCTGAGCACCCAGAATGTCCAGCAAATGACACTGACATTTGTAAAGCACAAAACAGAAGAGTTGCCCTTAGACTAACTGCAAAGTAATCTAACAACCCTCAATTAAAAAAAGGCTTTCTTTCTTGGAAAGCCTTTTTTGTTTGTAAAAAACAAAAACGTTAAAGGTCTTGTAATTAAAAACAAAAAATATGTTAGATTTGGAATTCTTAAAAATATGAAACATATTTCGAACCAAATCTACACCATGAAAAATAGCCCTCTTTTGCGTGCAAAAAGCATTGCCGCCATCGCTTTTTTAACCCTTCTTTCCTCTTGTTTTCATCTGAAAACCTTGGGAGAAGCTATTGTAAAAAACCTTCCTGATGCTTATGATTACGGAGGAACAAAAAAACTCTTTGTTCCCCTACCCAAATCTCAAAACCCTTACAAATTCCCCTATGCGGAAAAAACCAATTTCTTGGAAGGGAAAACCTTAAAAATTGGGGACAAAGCTCCAGTTGACATCGAGAGCATTTTTGAGAAATCCAGATGTCAAGCACTTCTTATCATCAGAGACGGAAAAATCGTTTATGAAAAATATTTCGAAAAAGGAGGTCCAGAAACCATCTCTCACGTTCAAAAGAGGAAATGGAGTACTGGAAAACATCAATCAACCATGGAGTGAAATTTACAGAGCCATCGCCGAGGAAAAAAGCGAAATGGAAGTTTTGGAACCCTTTGCGGAAGAAAGAATTCCTTTGGAGCTCAAAAATAGACCCAAATACGTTATGCCAAAACAGTAAATTCTGTTTTTTTTCTTGATGAAAACAAACCAAAGCCACGGAACTTTTCGTGGCTTTTTACATTGGCTGATTTTTAATCAAGCCAAAAAAATCTTATATTTAAGCCAAACAAATCAAAATTTAACCAAAAACCATGAAAAAAAACAAATTCAAAACCAAACTCTTCTCCAAAAACACCCTTTTGGGCCTGGGAGCTTTGGGAATTCTCAGCTCTTGTATGGAGCTCAAAAGTGCAAAAGAAGCATTGGTAAAAAACCTTCCTTCTGCCTATGATTATTTAGGAACCAAAAAGAACTTCAAAGCACTTCCAAAATCAAGCACCCCCTATAAATTTCCTGTTTCTTCTACCAATTTCTTGGAAGGAAAAACCCTTAAGATTGATGGAAAAGCCCCAGTAAATATTGAGGAACTCTTCGCAAGCACCAAAACCCAAGCCCTGATTATCATCAAAGACGGAAAAGTGGTTTACGAAAAATACTTTGACAAAGGAGGAAAAGAAACCATCTCCAATGTCTGGTCTGTTTCCAAAAGTTATACTGCTGCAACCCTCGCTGTGGCAGTAGGGAAAGGTTTTTTGAAGATGGACGATTTGGTGCTCAAATACATTCCAGAATTAAAAGGAAAAATGGACCCCAGAACCAAGGTGAAAGACCTAATCAACATGAGGTCTGGATTTTTGTATAACGAAATCGCAGGGCTTGGAAATCCCACCAGCCGAATTGCCGACATAGCTTATACCTCAGATGTCAACACCCACATCTTAAAAAACATCAAAAGCATCGCAGAGCCTGGAACCTATTACAACTACGATTCTCAGGCAACCCATTTGGTTACCATGGTGATTTCCAAAGCCACGGGTCAGAATTTTGTGGACTTTTTCAAAGAAAATCTCTGGGACAAATTGCAAATGGAAACAGATGGAGAGTGGCTTACCGATGAAAAAGGAGTGGCTAGAGGTTTTTGCTGTCTCAAATTCACCGCCATGGACGATGCCAAATTGTCTCAATGCCTTCTTCAAGGAGGAGTTTGGAGGGGAGAACAACTCATCCCAAAATGGTTTGTAGACCAAATTAGAACCAACAACGAAAGAGAAGGAGGATTCCATTATTCGCTCTCTTTTAGAAACAACACCATCAACATTCCAGTTAACGAATGGGACGGAAAAACTCCAGAGGGAGCCAGAAAAGGCGTAGAACCAAACAAAATTTATGTAGGTTCTAAAGAATACTGGGCTTGGCCGTATGAAGATTCTGACTACTATATGCAAGGTCTTCTTGGAAACGAAGTGTACACCCATCCAGCGAGCAAAACCATCATCATCAAAAGAGGAAATGGATTGTTTGAAAATATCAACCAACCTTGGCCAGAAATCTACCGTGCCATGGCTCTGGAAGAAGATGTGGTGGAACTAAGAGAAAAATTTGGAGAAAAACGCATTCCATCGGAGGTTTACAAAAAGAAATATGTGATGCCCAAACAATAGAATTTAGCATAACAAAAAAAGCCCCGCTGTTTGCGGGGCTTTTTTATAACTAAGAAATATTAGTTTAGTTTGTAAGCAATGTTTAGAGAAACGCCTCTGTTGTAATACTTTTTTGTTAAACCATCCTCATCTTCACTATTGTTTTCTAAATCACTTAATCCCAATCCATATCTTAAAGTCAATTCAATTGGGTTTAAATCTACACCAATTCCAAAATTGAAACCATAATCCCATTGGTTGTACTCTCCTTCGGATGATCCCCATTCAATATCCTTTTCAACGCTAGAGTTTACTCCGAGTGCAGTTACAGTAGCAGTTTCTTTACTCTTTCCATCTACCCCGTAAGCCACATATGGTCCAGCGGTTAGAATTAAAGGCAAGCTTCCAGTAACTTTATACTTAAAGTCGATAGGAAGCTCAATATACGATAGATTAGTTTCATCTGAGTATTCATAACCTTCACCTTTGCTATCGTCTTTCTTACCCTTTGAGGTATACAAAAGACCTGTTTCTAGCATAATGTCACTACTTAAAACAATTTCTTGGGTAACCCCTGCATTGAATCCAACCATAGACCCAGTGATATATGATCCATCATTATCAGCGTCACCATAAGTACCGAAAAGATGATTGTAATTCACACCTCCTCTAATGAGTGTACTTCCCAATTCTTGTGCATTTGCAGTGAACATAGAACCTAAAGCTAGCCCTAGTGTCAATAATTTTTTTGTTACGTTCATTTTTATTTTTTTAAAATGTTTAGACAAATATAGATATAATATCCATCTAACCAAAAATTCATAAAAAAGCCCCGCTAACAGCGGGGCTCTCTTTTGAAACAAATTCTTTTCTTAAAAAGATTAGAATTGGTTAGAAGTGTTGTTGGCTCCTCCTGCTTTGAGTGCAAGTTCACCAGCGAAGAATTCTTTGTGGTCATCACCGATGTCAGAACCTGCCATTCTTTGGTGTTTTACACAAGATACTCCTTTTCTCAACTCCTGACGTTGTACTCCTTTCACATAAGCCAACATTCCTAGGTCTCCGAAGTAACCTTCAGAAAGGTCATTCATATGAAGAGCTGTAGTGTGGTAAGTTGGAAGTGTAATCAAGTGGTGGAATACTCCAGCCTCTCTAGATGCATCCGCTTGGAAAGTACGGATCATTTCGTCAGCTTTTTCAGAAAGTGGAGTGTTGTCATATTTGATGTCCATCAATTCTTCTTTCACATATGCAGACATATCTTCACCCGCTTCTTTCATTGCATCATAAGCTTGTTTTCTGAAGTTTAGAGTCCAGTTGAAAGATGGAGAGTTGTTGTAAACCAATTTCGCGTTTGGAATTACCTCTTTTACTCTGTTCATCATGTGAGCGATTTCTCCTACGTGTGGAATTGGAGTTTCAATCCAAAGTAGGTCTGCTCCAGCTTGGATAGAAGCGATACAGTCTAGAACAACACGGTCGATGTTGGTTCCTGGAGCAAATTCATACAATCCAGAAGAAAGTCTAGATGGTCTGTGAAGTTTTCCGTCTTTTTTGATGAGTACCTCATCTTCTTTTGCATCTGCGATGTCAACCTCTTCGGTTTTCAAGAAACTGATGTATTTGGAAGCCAAATCTCCTTTTTCTTTAGAAACTGGGATGGTTTGAGTAAGTCCAGCTCCTTCAGAGTCTGTTCTAGCAACGATGATTCCATCTTCTACACCCAATTCCAAGAATGCATATCTGAGTGCGTTGATTTTTGCGTGGAATTCTTCATGAGGAACAGTTACTTTTCCATCTTGGTGACCACATTGTTTCACGTCTGATACTTGGTTTTCAATTTGCAAAGCACAAGCTCCTGCTTCGATCATTTTTTTACCCAATAGGTAAGTCGCCTCTGGGTTACCGAATCCAGCGTCGATATCAGCGATGATTGGCACTACGTGCGTCTCAAAGTTGTCGATTTGTGCTTGAACATCTTCTCCAGCATCCAATCTGTTGAAAAGGTCGTTGAGTTCAACTGCATCTGCTTGTTTTAGGAAAGTGTAGATTTCTTCGATAAGTGCAGGTACAGAAGTTTTTTCGTGCATAGATTGATCTGGAAGTGGTCCAAATTCAGATCTCAAAGCAGCAACCATCCATCCAGAAAGGTATAGGTAAGTTTTGGAAGTTGTTTTGTGGTGTTTTTTTACCGCAATCATTTTTTGTTGCGCCACAAAACCATGCCAGCATCCAAGAGATTGGGTGTATTTAGAATTGTCTGCATCGTACTCTGCCATGTCTTTTCTCATGATCGCAGCAGTGTATTTTGCGATATCAATACCAGTTTTGAAACGGTTTTGGTTGTACATTCTCGCCGCATTCTCAGGAGAAATTGCACCCCAAGAGTTACCATACTTGGCTTTTAGATTTTTTACTGTTTCAAGAACAGAAACATAATTTTGTTGTGTTGCCATAATGTGTTAAATATTTAATTTTTGAGTTTGTTGTTTAGTTTGTTACTTAGATTAACTCGTAAGCTTTGAGCGTTAAGAATTCGTCAAATGTTTTGGCTTTGATGAATTCGTCGAAAAGAGTTACCGCCTGGTCAAATTTGGAAGTTGCAATGTACGCTTCCCCCACATAGGCTTTGGCTTTTACGATTTCTTCTGCTTTGAGAGCCTCGTACAACTCCATATCCACAGTTCTTCCGTCTTCCATTTTCGCACCAGAGTTAATCCATAGCCATAGTTGTGCTCTGGAAATCTCTGCTGTTGCTGCATCTTCCATCAAATTGTAAAGTCCCACTGCTCCACGTCCAGAAAGCCAAGATTCTACATACAAAATACCTACGTTGATGTTTTCTCTTACACCATGCTCGGTAATTTTACCTTTTGGCATTTCCAGTAGTTGCTCTTCAGTGATGTTGACATCTTCTCTTTTGTTATCGATTTGGTTTGGTGTTGGCATGTATTTGTCAAACACTTCCATCGCAACGCTTACAAGAGCTGGGTGAGCAACCCAAGTTCCATCGTGTCCGTTTTGTACCTCACGGGTTTTTCCAGCCACAATTTTGTCGATGATGATTTTGTTGGCTTCTGGATTGTCTTTTACTGGAATGTTGGCAGACATCCCTCCTACTGCAGCTACATTTCTTTTGTGACATCTTTGGATTACACGAAGTGAATATGCCGCCATAAATGGAGATTCCATGGTGATTTCAGATCTGTCTGGCACTCCGAAACCTTTGTGGTTTTTGAACTTTTTGATGTAAGAAAAGATGTAATCCCATCTTCCACAGTTCAGTCCCGCCATATGGTCTCTCAGTTCATAAATAATCTCATCGATTTGGAATGAAGCCGTGATGGTCTCAATCAAAACCGTAGCTTTTACCGTTTTTTGTGGGATTCCTAGGTAATCTTGTGCAAAAACAATCACCTCGTTCCACCATCTTGCCTCTGTATAGTCTTCCAATTTTGGCAAATAGTAGAAAGGACCAAATCCTTTTTCAACAGTTGCTTTGGCATTTCTAAGTAAATACAATCCGAAATCTACCAGTGACCCAGAAGTTCTTTCTCCATTTACAAGAATGTGTTTTTCATCTAGGTGAAGACCTCTTGGACGAACCAGAAGTGTCGCAATTTTGTCGTTCAATTTGTAAGATTTCCCACTTTTTGGGTCTTCTAGAGAAATGGTACGGTTAACAGCATCAGTTAAGTTAATCTGTCCGTTCATGTTGTTTTCCCAAGTGGGTGAATTGGCATCTTCAAAATCTGCCATAAACATTTTCGCTCCAGAATTCAAGGCATTGATTACCATTTTTCTGTCCACAGGACCTGTGATTTCTACTCTTCTATCTAGTAGTGCCTCTGGAAGTGGTGCAGCTACCCAGTCCCCTTCTCTGATGTCTTTGGTTTCTGCTGGAAAAGATGGAAAATTTCCTGCATCCAAAAATACTTGTCTTTCTTCTCTGGCTTTTAAAAGCTCCAATCTTTTTGCGTTAAATTTTTCGTGCAAAGCAACCAAAAAATCCACTGCCTCTGGGGTCAAAACCTCTGGAAAAGCTTTGTCTGTTCCGTTTAATTTCAACTTTTCATTGGATGTACTTATCATCTAATATAGGGTTTTATTGTTATATTTTTTATACTTTAGTGAACGTTCGCTAAATTAGGTACATATTATTAAATTTCAAAGTTTTTAGCATTTTTTTAGTACAATGAAGAAAGAAGACCACCTGAAGATTATTTTTGGACTCAAAGTAAAACAAATTCGCACCCAGCAAGATTTGTCTCTTTTCAAACTCTCCAAACTCACTGGACTTTCCAAATCTTACCTCAACGAGATTGAAAAAGGAAAAAAATATCCCAAAGAAGACAAAATAGAGCTTCTTGCCACTGCACTGAAAACCACAAGTGCAATGCTCATCTCCAAAAAGCTAGACCAAAACCTCTCTCCCATCGGTCAAATTTTGGAATCCAACATACTCAAAGAAATTCCGCTGGAACTTTTCGGGATTGAAGAAAGAGATTTGATTGACATCATCGCAGAGGCTCCCATCAAAGTCACGGCATTTTTGAGTACTTTGATTGAAATTGGAAATCACTACAACCTAACCCGTGAAAACTTCTTTTTGGCTGCCCTTCGCTCTTACCAAGAAGCCAATCGAAATTATTTTGAAGAGATAGAAAAAAAGGTAGAACTCTTTAACCTGCGTTACAGAACCAAAAACGATGTTACCCCAAGTTTGTTTTTTCTGGAATCCATTTTGGAGGAAGAATATGGTTATTCCATCAAAAAACTGGATTTTTCTTCCCATGGTGAAGAGCTGGAAAATCTACGCTCTATCTATTTGGAGAAAAACAAAACCCTACTTATCAATGAATGTGCACAAGACATCCATCTGGAATTCATTTATGCCAAAGAAATCGGATACCACTTTTTGGAATCTCCCGAAAGATTGTACACCTTTCCATGGGCCAAACACAACAGTTTCGACCCACTACTCCACAATTTCTACCACTCCTATTTTGCTGGTGCCCTTTTGATTCCCAAAATGGCTGTCTTACAAAAACTAGAAGAATTCTTCATGGAGCCCAAATGGAATCCAATTTTGTTCAATTCTCTGATGACCCAATTTACCCAGTCTCCAGAGACTTTTTACCAGAGAATCAGCAATTTGCTCTCTGTGCATTTTAAGGTGAATGATTTGTTTTTTATCCGCATGTCCTATGTCTTAAACACCCAAGAATACCACATCACCAAAGAGTTGCACCTTTCCCAAAACACCTCACCTCATGCCAATGAAACCCTAGAACACTATTGCAGAAGATGGCTTTCTATTACCCTATTCAATCGTTTCAAAGAACTGGACAACCAACCCTACCTTACAGACTGCCAGATTTCTCAGTATCCACTTGGTGACAAATACCTAATTTTCACCACAGTAACCAAAGACCACAGCTCAGAAAATATGCTCAGAAGTGTTTCGATTGGACTTCTCATCGGTGAAAAATCCAAAAAACTCATTCACTTTTTGGAAGACCCAAATATCACCCAAAGACAGGTTGGGGTAACCTGCGAATCTTGTAGCGTTGAAAACTGCGGGGAAAGAGTAAGCCCACCGCTAAAACTGCAAAAAGAACAAAGAGAAAAAACCAAAGAAGCCTCCATAGAAAAATTGAAGCTTTCTTTTGGGTGATTTTGTGGGCTCTCGAAGGGCAACACTTTAGTGGCATACCCCAAGAAGTCATCATCGAAGACAAACATGCTTCAGAGCAATTGAAACTCATTTCTCAACTCGAAGAAGATGACAAGCAAACCATCTTTAAACTCGTGGACAAAATGCTCACAAACAAACGTTTTAAAGACTTCTTTTCCAAAAACGTCGCCACCCTCTAAAACACCAAAAAGCCTTTGCACACTCGCAAAGGCTTCTTTTTTGACCCTAAGGGTCTTTTGTTTTCTTTCTTCAAATGAAATAAAAAAGGCTTCATCCCCAAAAGCCCCAAAGCCCCCAAACCTCTCTCTCAAAGCCCTTCTGGAAGCTATTTAACATAAAACATTCTGACATTACACGCAAAACCCTCAAATTCTTTAAGAGGGTTTTCCATATAATTCGTTCTATGTTCAAGGGGCAAGCCAAATAGCCTTTTTTTCAAGGCTTGGGGGGGCTTCGGGGTTTTTGGGGGTAAATCCTCACCCCAACCCTCTCCAAAGGAGAGGGAGCAAAGAATTGATAACCAAATGTTTTAGGAATATGGAATGACTTTCAGGAAGTCCAAAAGTAATATCAAAAGAAATTTCTCTTAAAAACTCCCTTTCCACAATAGTCTCCTCTCCTTTGGAGAGGATTTAAGGAGAGGTTGTTTCCTCCGCCTTCGAGAACCTCAGTGACCATCGAAAACCCCAGCAACCGCAGGCATCGGCAGTTTACTTCGTGTTTTTGTCCTTGGAAAAGGTCACTTCGAGAGCCTCAGTGACCGCAAAAGTTGGCATACCACAAGAAGTCATCATCCCAAACAAAATGCTTAGAAGACAAATACGTCTTAAGAACAACTCAAACGCATCGCACAACTCGAAGAAAAAGACCAACCATCTTCAAACTCGTGGACAAAATGCTCACTAACAAACGCTTCAAAGACTTCTTCTCCAAAAATGTCGCTACTCTATAAAATCTTTGTTTTGGGTTTTTTGCACTAATTCAAAAAAAACTGCCCCAGAAATTTTCTTGGGGAAGGTTAAAATTTTAGTGTAAGTTTTTAAAGGATTTTGGATAAAGGGGTTGTTTTATTATTGGTTGGGTTTAGGGGTTATTGTTTGATGGTAGCTAGTCCAAAATTTATTGAATAAAAAATCTAAAAAAAACAAAGCTAACAAAGTTGAAATTGTCATTCCATATAATGGATCAAATCCATCAAAAATCTTTATAATTTCTGATGAATATGGAAAAAACATAACAAAAGAAATAACTAATAAAAATGCAGGTACAATTAACAAAATTGCTCTCAGTCTTTTTTCAAAAAAAAAGGCACAAACCAACATAATTAAACAATAAGAGTATATACCAGAATTAACTGCTCTATATTTAATATGTGCAAATAAAAAGCTGTCTTTTATGTTTAATTTGACAAAAAGATATGTCAAAAACCATCCAATACAAAGTATTTTGAAATATCTTTTCATTATAAATCGTCTCTTACTCTTCTTAAAAATTGAAATGTAGCTCTTTCTGCTGCTCTTTCTGCTGCTCGTGATTGGGGCGTTGGAGCTTTATTATGAGCATCTTCAATAAGAAATTCAGAAAGAAACCCTCGAAAATTTAACGAGCTACCTTTACCTTGATCTTTGTTCATAACTTGATGTGAACCAGGACCTCTCTTATGATTTTCTTCATCATATTCACCTGTAAATAACCTACCTGAATTAATTAAGTCCTTAAGTTTGGAATAATTATTACCATTCATTACTTCCTCATAAGTTGGAATAAATCCATTTATGTCTCCTCCAGCTTCTTCAAATAATTCTACAAAATTGGAATGTGAATAAAAATCTTGTATTGCGTGAACTTGTTCGCCGATTCCAAATCCAAAATCATTTTCACTAATTAAACCTGATTTAAATTGTTTAATCAACATATTTGCCTCTGAACCAATTCTATTAAAATTGGTCGCAATCTGATCTTTATTCATAGAATCAAAATGGTCATGTTTATCGTATTTACCACTAAAAGGTCCCACACCTCTCAGATCGGGAAATACAATACCACCCCTATAAATTTTATTATTATAACCCATTCCAGCTAAAATATCTTTAGAAAAACTTGTTTTCATCATATTTATTGCATTGGTTAAAATTCTATTATGAACATCAAACAAAAACCTTCCATCTGGGTCAATGTACCTTACTGGATTGTTATTTACATAAGCATACGGTGAAACATCTGGTTGTTTCTCTGCCAACGGATCCACACTTAGCCAACTCCAAATTTTGGAGTCGTAGGTATACTCAATTCATCATACCTTAGCAGAATCCATCCTACTTAGCATAAACCCAAACAAAGCTGCAATAGGATACATCAAAAGCGAATACACCGCAGAGGGAACCGCCATCACTTCACTTTTCAAAATTTCCATAGCAAGCACAATGGCTAGTGCTGAATTGTGAATCCCAATTTCAAAAGCAATGGCTCTGCTTTGTGCTTCTTGCAGACCGAAAATTTTCCCAGCGATATACCCCGAAAGCAAACTCACAGACGCAAAAAGAAGGGAAGACAATCCAACTCTGGAAAAATTTTCTTTTAGAATATCATTTCGCTTGGTTTTAAGTGTAGCCCAATTCCGAGCATGATTATTCCTAGAGATGCAGGCAATGCTTTTTGAATCAATGAATCTTCCATAATTTTGTTTTATTGGTTTTAGTTATTTTCTGGTTTTGCCAAGATGCTTAAAACTAGAGAATATTTTCCATTCAAACAAACTCTTAAAAAAATGTTTGTTTATTCTTAAACAACAGGGATAAAAATGAAAGAAAAACTCGACCTCAGGCAGTTAAAAAGTCGAAAAGGGTGGCAATTTTGATTCCGGCAGTTTCTGTTCTGAGTCTTTTTTCACCCAAATGAATACAAGTAAACCCTTTTTGGATAGCCAACTCAATTTCTTTGGGGCTAAAATCTCCCTCTGGCCCTATCAGAATAAGGGCTTTGCAAGAAGGTGCAAATCCATCCAAGGCTTTCCTTTCAAAATTTGGATTACAATGCGCGATATACAGATGGGTATAGCTAGAAAAATCGGTTGTATTTAAAAAATCTGTCAAACTAATTAAAAGATCTAACTGGGGCAAATAGGCGCCCAAAGATTGCTTTAGAGCAGACTCCACCTTCTTTTGGGTTCTTTCGTGGTTGAGGGTTTTTCGCTCAGAATTGGCAGAACAAATAGGGGTGATTCTTTGGATTCCTATTTCTGTGGTTTTCTCAACAAAAAACTCAAATCGATCCAAACTTTTGGTAGGCGCAAGAGCCAAATGCAAATAGGCTTTGGGTTTCTGATGCTCAAAAAATCTTTCTACAATTTCTACTTCGGCTCTATTTTGGTCTAGGCTTTTCACCTTTGCATGAGCCAACAGCCCTTTTCCGTCTGTTAGCCAAAGTTCATCGGAAATTCTTGCCCGCAGAACCTTTACCAAATGACGGCTTTCTTCTTTTGACAAAAAGACATTGTTCTGCTCTCATGGCCTTGCCAATTTTATCAAAAGCCTCACCGGCGGCATCGTCGAGTGTGCTTCCAACTACTTTCATCTCAAGATTTTGCTCAACCAAAACTATCTGTGTGTGGCCTCCAGAAACGGTTAAACACAAAAAAGGAAAAGGCGGTTTTTCAAAACCTTCTTGGTCTATAAAATGGCACAAAATATGAGCCTGCAAATGGTTGACTTCAATAAGAGGAATCTCCAAAGATTGAGCATAACTTTTGGCAAAACTAGCCCCAACAAGAAGCGAACCCATAAGTCCTGGCCCTCTGGTATATGCAATGGCATCCAACTGTTTGGGATCTACTCCAGCCTCTGAAAGTGCCCTTGAAACCACAGGCACAATGTTTCGTTGATGGGCTCTTGAGGCCAATTCTGGCACCACACCCCCATAATTTTCGTGCACTTTTTGGTTAGCAATAAGATTTGACAAAACCTTAGCGTCTCTTATTACCGCACAAGAGGTATCATCACAAGAAGATTCAATGGCTAGTATGGTAATTGATTCTTTCATATATTTACAAAAATATATATTATTTTAATGATTGTTCGATTTTTTAAACTGATCATTTTCTTGCTCCTTGGCGTGCTGTTTTTGGCGGTTTTGGCTTTAGGCCTAATCCAACATCCCAAAGTGCAAAGTGAGATCAGCAGAAAAATCCTCGAAAAAATCAATCAAAAACAGTCTGCTTGCCTAGAATTAGACTCTTTGTCTATCGATTTCTTTGGCAATGTTCACCTACACAATCTAGGAGCCAGAGACTCCACCGGTCTGAAATTTGTACAGATTAAAGAAGTAAAAGCCAACCTTAGCTATGTAGATCTTTACCTTAAAAAAGACCAGCTAAAAATCAAACACCTAAGCCTTGATGAGCCCAAATTAGAACTAATCACCTACAAAGGAGCCAAAAAATCTAACCTCACCCAACTCATTGAAAGTCTTTCTGATCCCAAAAAAGAAAAAAATCCAAACTTTGTTCTCTCTGGAGATGTGGATATTTTCTCTGGAGTTTCGCGTGTTTTAAATTACAACCAAAAAGATTTTTTGCAGCTTGATGCTCAAAAGATTTTTGCGGACATCAATGCCTTTTCCTCTAAAAACAACCGCATTTCGGCACGAATAGAAGACCTTTCTTTTCAGGCGAAAAAACACAACAAAATCTATGATTTTTTAAGATTCAGGGCTCGTGTACTCAAAGACGAAAGCCGTTTAGATTTGGAAGATTTTCTTATCAAAACAAAAGGAACAAATTTAAGTGGAAACCTTAAGCTAAATTTTGACCCCAAGAAAGGACTAAAAAACTTCGCCAAAGAGGTACTTCTAAAAATGAACCTCAACCAAGGATCGGTGGTTTCGGATTACGATCTCACCTATTTTATTCCAGATTGGGAAAAACAAAACACCACAGAAATCTCTTTCAAAAATGCAAGTGGAACCTTAGAAAATCTTCATCTAGAAGAATTTTCGGCCCAAAGCAAGCAGTTCAAGCTGCTTGCCACAAAACTAGATTTGTTTCAGGTGTTAAGCCCTGGAGAGAGCGAAATATCGTCAAAAAACCTAGATCTTTCTAGCTCTTATGCTAACCTAAAGGCATATCTTCCCAAGAAAGTAGCCCAAAAAATACCAGAAATTCTTTTGCCTTTTGGGCAAATACATTATGTAGGAGATTTTTTCTTAAACAAAGTCAAAATTGTCTCCAATGCCAAAATCACCACCCAAAAAGGAAGCTTAGATTTAAATGCCAAGGCCCTAATCTAAAAGCCGAAAACTTCTTGATCTCTGCTTTTGCCCCAAAAAGCCAACTTGGACTTTTTAGCGGAAACCTAAATTTCGATGGAATAGGAGCCGATAAAAACCTAAAAATAAACACCAAAGGAAAGTTAAACAAATTCTCGATCAAAGATCAAATCTTAGACAACACCACCTTTGACGGGCTTTTTTCTGGGAACTATATCGATGCGCTGGTAAAACTAGACAACCCAGCCCTCAAAGGCTGGATAGACGCCAAAGGTCCCTTCTCATTGGAAGGAAAAAACAAAACTTTTAACCTATTAGCCAAAGGATTTATTGAGAAATTTACCTACCAAAACAAACTTTTGGATGGCCTTTCTTTTGACGGAAACTTCTCTGATGAAAAAATCGATGCCAATCTTAACATCAACAATGCCATGGCCAAAGGTACAATCGCTGGAATCTATTTCTACAAAGAAGTTTTAAAACAGGTAGAATTTGACGCCAAGCTAAACTATCTAAACCTCAGCCATTACGGCATTACCAAAGAGCCCAACAGCCAGATTAACGGAAAAGCGAGTGGAAAATTAAGTTTTACACACCTAGACGATTTGCTAGGAAATCTTCACCTTACAGATTTTATCTACCTCAGCAACAACAAAGCCTTGGCTTTTGAGCAAATTGATTTTGGAATCGAAAAAATAGGTAAAAGCCAGAAAAAGGTATTTGTGAGTTTACCTCAAACCATAGAAGGATATGCTCAGGGAGATTTCATCTTAACCCAAGTGCCAGACATCATTTCAAATGCCTTTGGAAAACTTTACCTCAAATACAAACCTCAAAGCGTGAGCAAGGGACAAAACTTTACCTTTGACTTTAACCTAAACAATAGCTTTTTCGATTTATTTTATCCCAAACTAAGCATTGAGCCCAATACCCAAATTAGCGGTTCTGCCAATACAACAACGGGAGATTTCAGCATGAATTTATCCTCAGAGGGAATTAACATAGACAACATAAATTTGGGGGCAACCCATCTTAATCTATCCACACAAAACCCATATCTAATTCAAGGAGAAATAGAGAAACTTTCAACAGGAAAAACCCTATTAGAAAACATCTCCATTAGCGCTACTCCAAGGGGAGATCTGATGGATGCAATGGTGAATTTAGACCTAACCAGTGGGGATTTTCGATCGAACCTAGACCTAAATCTATACCAAAAATTCGATGCGCAAAATCGTATGCAAATTGGATTTAGCAAATCCGAAATATTAATAGACAATAAACCTTGGCAGATTAACCAACAAAACAGTGTAGAGGGAAACTTTTTGCTTTTGGATCTTAAAAACAAAATTTTTAGTATCTACGACATCGCCCTTAACCGAGAGGGTCAGAAGTTAATGGTAGAGGGAAACTATAAAAGTTCAGAGAATTTCAATTTTGACTTGCATGTTGAAGACTTGGTCTTGGCAGACCTAATTCCCAAAGGCAAAAAAGATGGAAGTCAGTGGAAGGGTCTCGCCAATGGGTTAATTCAAATCAATAAAACCCAATATGCCCTAGAACCTAACGTAGATTTGCAGGTAAAAGATGTGGCTTTGGATGATTATATTCTGGGAGATTTAAACCTACAGTCTCATTTTGACAAAGACAAAAAAGCCTACAAAGTAGAATCTCAGCTGGTTGACAACCAAAAACTCTTCGATCAAGAAATCCTAAATATTTCTGGTTACATAGACAATACCAAAGAAAAACCAGAGGTAGATTTGGTTACCCACTTCGAAGGCTTCAACATGAAGATGATTCAAAAGTTTTTGGGAAATAGCATCCAGAATTTCAGAGGAAATCTCCATGGAGACATCAACCTTGATGGACCCGTTTCAGACCTCAATTACAACGGAGAATTGGCCCTGGAAGATTTGGGTTTAACTATCCCTTACACTGGGGTAGATTATTTGTTTCCAGGTAGAAATGATTTAACGCTTTTAAAGGGTAACGGCGGGGTGTTTCTTCTTAACGGATACCCCATGACAGACACCACCTTTAAAACCAAAGGAGAATTAGATGGATCTATTTTCTTCAAAGATCTTTCTACTTGGGGAATTGACCTTACCATTAACTCCAACAATCTTCTTGTTTTAAACTCTAACCCCAAGCTAAACGAAAGCTTTTACGGTAGAGCCTTTGCCAATGGAGATTTCCAAATCACTTTTGATGATTTAAACGGATTAGACATTTCTGGAACCTCCAAAATAAGCAAAGGATCGGAGATAACTGTAAATATGGGTGCCAGCAAAACAGTAGCCCAAAGCAATTTGGTGAAATTTATCGATTTTGATAATCCACAGGCTGAAGTTTTGGCCCAAAAACCCGATGAACTCAAAGGCGTTGAATTAGATTTTGACCTAGACCTAGACACCCATACCCCTGTAAACTTAATTTTTGACCCCACCTCTGGAGATGCCATCAAAGCCTTAGGAAAAGCCGACCATTTAAAGTTTAGACTCAACAGAGCAGGAGACATCTCCCTAAATGGAAGATATGAGATCAAAGATGGAGAATATCAATTTAGAAGGGTGATTTCTAAAGATTTTAAACTCAAAAACAACAGCAACATTGTATTTAACGGCGATCCTGGCAAAGCAGGCATTGATGTTACCGCAGCCTACAACAAAACCGTGAGCAACGTTGGAGAATATCTAGGCAATCAGCAAAAGATTAACATAGACGCAGAACTCCTTCTTAACCTAAGCGGAAGTCTAGACGATCCAGAACTGAGGTTCGACATCCAAACCCCTGGAGCTAGTGAACAAATCAAACAAGAGCTTGCCACCAAATTTAGCGCCAAAGAAGAAGTCACCAACCAGTTTGGGGCCATTCTTACCATCGGACAGTTTATCTCACAAACAGATGTTAGTGTAAACAGCACCCTTTCTTCTGGTATAGAATACGGACTTAATCAACTGGCTAACATTATCTCTAACCTCAACGAAGACCTCAAACTTAATTTTGAGTATACCGCCAGAAACAATCTTGCCCTTAACTCAGATAGAATTAAAACTTCGGTAGACTATGAAGTTAATCCAAGGGTTAGGGTCAATGGTTCTATTGGTGTCCCACTCAGTGGAGCATACAATGAGACCATCAGCGGTCAATTCGAGGCCGAACTAGATGTTACCAAAGACAATGATGGAGACTTTTTGCTAAGAGCTTTTTCTAGACCTACCGCTTTTGGGGTAGAAAACTTTGGTGCTACAAACTCTGGTTATGCCCAAAGCTTTGGAGCGGGAATGGTATACAGAAAAGAATTCGATAGACTCGATGAAATTTTCAAGCCAAAAACAGAAGAGGAAGAAAAAAAGCCCTAAGTCCGAAAAAGAAAAAAAACAGAAATTTCATTTAAGTCGTGTCAATCATTCTAGAATTTTTCTAGAAATTCCATAGACTCTGGGCTAGTTGTACATTATTTTATATCTTCGCTTTTATACTTTTAGATATTCTATTTTATGTCAGAAAAACATACCCCAGAGGAAATTTGTTCCCAAATTAGAAGAGATATTTTGCGCATGGTACATGCGGTACAAAGCGGACACCCTGGTGGTTCCCTTGGTTGTGTAGAATATTTTCAAGCTCTTTATGGGGAAATCATGAACTATTCCACCGATTTTACCATGGACGGAAAAGGAGAAGATTTGTTTTTTCTCTCCAACGGACACATCTCCCCAGTTTTGTACAGTACCCTTGCCAGAAATGGATTTTTCCCCGTTGAAGAACTCGCGACTTTTAGAAAAATCAACTCTCGTTTGCAAGGACACCCCACCACCCACGAGGGACTTCCTGGGGTGAGAATGGCATCTGGATCACTGGGACAAGGACTTTCTGTGGCAATTGGTGCTGCACAAGCCAAAAAACTCAACGGTGATTCTTCCCTTGTTTACAGTCTTCATGGAGATGGAGAATTGCAAGAAGGACAAATCTGGGAGGCACTCATGTATGCTGCAGGAAAAAACGTAGACAACCTAATTTCGACCATCGACTACAACGGAAGACAAATTGATGGAGATACAGATCAGGTGATGCCTCTTGGTGATTTAAGAGCAAAACTCGAGGCTTTTGGATGGGAAGTGTTGGAAGAAAAAAACGGAAACGACTATGCTTCTGTCATCAAAACCTTGAATTTGGCCAAAGAGAAAACAGGTAAGAAAAAACCCATCGCCATTATGTTGTATACAGAAATGGGAGCGGGTGTAGATTTTATGGTAGGTTCACATGCTTGGCACGGAAAAGCCCCTAGCGATGCCCAACTAGAAACTGCCTTAGGTCAACTTCCTTCCAGTCTTTCCGATTATTAATTCCCAGAAAACAACACCATGAAATATACATACACAGAAAAAAAAGACACCAGATCAGGATTTGGAGTAGGTCTTTTGGAGGCTGCCAAAAAAAATCCAGATGTGGTTGCACTTTGTGCTGACCTAGTTGGATCTTTAAAGATGGATGCATTTATCGAAGAATTTCCAGAGAGATTTTTCCAAGTGGGAATTGCAGAGGCCAACATGATGGGAATCGCTGCGGGACTTACCATAGGAGGAAAAATCCCTTTTACAGGAACCTTCGCCAACTTTTCTACCGCTAGGGTATATGACCAAATTCGTCAATCCATTGCCTATTCGGACAAAAACGTAAAAATCTGTGCTTCTCACGCAGGGCTTACCCTTGGAGAAGACGGTGCTACCCACCAAACTTTGGAAGACATTGGCCTTATGAAAATGCTTCCTGGGATGACCGTGATCAACCCTTGTGATTTCAACCAAACCAAAGCAGCTACCCTTGCCATTGCAGAGCACCATGGACCCGTTTATCTTCGTTTTGGAAGACCTTCCATTCCGGTGTTTATTCCAGAAGACATGCCTTTTGAAATTGGAAAAGGAATTTTGCTAGAAGAAGGAACAGATGTCACCATCGTTGCCACAGGACATTTGGTTTGGGAGGCACTTTTGGCCTTTGATGAACTTGCAAAAGAAGGGATTTCGGCAGAAATCATCAACATCCATACCATCAAACCTTTGGACGAGGAAATCATCTTGAAATCCATAGAAAAAACAGGATGCATCGTAACCTGTGAAGAGCACAACAAATTTGGTGGACTTGGTGAATCTGTAGCCAGACTACTCTCTGAAAAAAGACCTACCCCACAAGAATTTGTTGCGGTGAACGATAGCTTTGGAGAATCTGCAACACCAGCAGAACTCATGAAAAAATACGGCATAGACAGCACTGCGGTTATCGAAAAAACCAAAGCTGTTCTGAAAAGAAAATAATATTTTCCTCAATTACAATACAAAATCCCCTTTGGAAAACTCTAAAGGGGATTTTTTGTGCTTAAAGCCTAACATGGTGTTAATTTACATACTCCTTAAAACCCTCCATCCATATCTTCCATGGCTGGTTTCTTGGGAGCTTGATTTTTTTGTTTGGAGGTTTGTCCGAATCTGTACACAAACACAAGGTCGATTTGTCTGTTTTTCATTTGCATATGTACATCTCTGTAAAAGGTTGGAGTGGTAACTTCAAAAGACCTGTACATGGTATTGAAAATGTTTTGTGCGTTCAGCCCGATGCTCGCCTTTCCATTTAACAGTTCTTTGTTCACTGCCAAATCAAAGGAAGAAAAAGATTTTCTTTGGTTGGTATTGTCTCTGTCTGGCCCGTTGAACATGTATCTGGCGGTAAGGTCCCAACCATTTGGAAGTTTCAAGTTGCTTCTATGGGTAAGGTTGGCAGAAATTCCATTTCCTGAAAAATCAAAATTCAGATAAGAGGCATCTCTGGAATATCCAAAAACAGTAAAGGTGGTGATGGTGTTCCACTTTGATGTCAAGGGAAAATTGATGGTATTTTCGAGCCCATAAGACTGATTTACCCCAATGTTTCTTGGTGTAGCCACAAAAACAGTTGGGTCCACAGAATCTGGAAGATAAATCACAGAGATGAAATCTTGGGTATTTCTGTAAAAAACAACGGGAGAAAGAGTGGCTTTTCCTATTTTGGTTTGGGCTCCCACTTCAAAGGAATGGGTGTAGGTCGGGTCTAAATCTGGGTTTCCAACAAAAATGTTTTTGTTGTCTGAATAAGAATTGAAGGGAGAAAGAAATCTGGCAAAAGGTCTGTTGATTC
The DNA here is from genome assembly GCA_004359435.1 of Flavobacteriaceae bacterium. GTDB lineage: Bacteria > Bacteroidota > Bacteroidia > Flavobacteriales > Weeksellaceae > PTET01. The sequence continues at coordinate 427,161 of PTET01000001.1, read as the reverse complement.
TTTTGGAATAGGCAAAACGAAGCTGGGTTTTGTCGCTTTGGTTGTATAGAGCTTGAAGCGATGGAAAGAAATTGGTGTAATTCTTATGGATGTTGGTATCGGAATTTTGGTAGGAAAGGTCGATGTCTGTATTCTCTACCCTAAGTCCCCCACTTGTAGTCCATTTTCCAAAGGTTTCGGTTCCCATCACATACCCAGAAGCCACTTTTTGGTCGTAAATCACATCATTGGTGAAGTCTGAGAGATAGGCATTGGTCGCCAAATTCAGAACAGAAAAATCTGTGTTGTTGAGCATCTGGTCGTACTTCGCCCCAGTTTCCAGTTTGAAAGTCTTGGAAATGAAAGGTAGCTGTGGATTGATGTAATCTACCGAAACCTGTCCGTTGTACTGTTTTTCGTCACTTGAAGTGTAGATAGCCTCACCTGTACTTCTTGGGGAAACCGTCTCTGTAATGTCCGAATTTAGCTGGGCATTCATAAAAGCAGAATTGGCAGAAAAGGTGATTTTCTCACCTTTCTTTTGGGTTAGATGGGTGAGAGAAAGTCCAAAATCTATGGCGTTGTTGTCTTCATCTTCTGCTTCATTTCTCATCCAAGAGGAAGTGGAAACTCCTGGGGTTTCACTGGAAAAATGGATGTCTCTATAATTGTTTGCCCACAGGTTTTTCATCCCAAGGGTGAAGTTTACGGTGTTGAGTGTATCAATTGAAAAATCCACTCCCGCTGTGGCGTACAAAGTATTTCTGTTTTTGAGTCTTGTGGAATTTTGGGACAATTTTTCTGTGATTTGCCCCTGATCCAAAGCTTGGGCAGTGTATCTCACACCCAAAAGGGGTTCTTCATGCCTAAAACCTGCTCCAAAGTTCCAGTTTGCTGCTTTGGTGTTGACCCCAAGTTGGGTGTTGACAAAGGCTTTGGGTTGATATCCTCCACCCGCTTCCACGGAACCATTGATGCCTTCTTTGTTGTTTTTTTTAAGGACAATGTTGATGACTCCTCCCTCTCCATCTGCATCATATTTGGCAGAGGCAGAAGTAATCACCTCCACACTTTCCACCATGTCCGCAGGAAGGCTAGAGAGCCCCGAAGTCGCATTTCCCACTCCCACCATAGAAGACGGTTTTCCATTGATAAGCACCTTTACGTTGGAAGAACCTCTTAGTGTTACAGAACCATCTGCATCCACTCCAACAGAGGGGACATTTCCAAGAGCATCTGCCACGGTTTTTCCTTTGGTCAATGGGTCTTGAGCCACATTGTACACGGTTTTGCCTACTTCTTGGGTGATGAGTTTTTTTCTTGCCACAAGATTAATGTCCGAAATTTTTAATTCATCCCTTTTTGGGGTATTTGTAGCACTTTCAAGAACAACTGGAGGCAAAGTGGTGTTTTGCTCGACAATGATCTGAATACTTTTTTTGGGATCTAGTGTGTTGTCAAAAGTTAAATCGTAGGTTCCGTTTTCTAAGGACAACTCAAATTCTCCAGTTTCTAGGGTATACTCTACAACTTCTACCTCTTTATTAGAGCTAGATCGAGCAATCACTTCAACCAGTTCTATGCCCACTCCATTTGGATCTTGTACTTTTCCTTTTACCTGTGATTTTTCTTGCCCAAAACCAAAGAAAAAGTTTAGAACAACCATCAATAAAGTCAATAATTTTTTCATGGGGTAAAGATAAAAAAATCCCTTTGAGAAAGCATTTAAGTTTTACCCTTTGCAAGTAAAATATGCCCATAAATCATCTAGGCAGAACTTTAGAGATTCAAATACATTGCGTACTTTTGTAAAACTAATAAAAGTGAAATAGTTATGAAATGTGGAATTGTAGGCCTACCCAATGTTGGAAAATCAACGCTTTTTAACTGTCTTTCCAACGCCAAAGCCCAATCTGCGAATTACCCTTTTTGCACCATAGAGCCCAATGTAGGAACGGTTTCTGTGCCAGATCCTAGACTTATAAAACTAGAAGAGCTGGTAAAACCAGAGAAAACCCAACCTGCTGTGGTAGAAATTGTAGACATCGCGGGTCTGGTAAAAGGAGCCAGCAAAGGAGAAGGTCTAGGAAATCAATTTTTGGCCAACATTAGAGAAACCAATGCCATTATTCACGTATTACGCTGCTTTGAAGATCCTAACATTACCCATGTAGACGGAACCGTAAATCCCCTTAGAGACAAAGAAACCATAGACATAGAGCTGCAACTCAAAGATCTAGAAATTATTGAAAAAAGACTAGAAAAAGTAAACCGAGCAGCCAAAACCGGAGACAAAGACGCCAAAAAAGAACAAAGTTTGTTAGATCAAGCCAGAGCGCACCTTCTAGAGGGACAATCCATTAGATCTATGGAACTTTCTGATGACGACAAAGAAATGATGGCCAGTTATCATCTCATCACCCAAAAACCCATCTTGTACCTTTGCAATGTAGATGAAAAAAGTGTAAACAAAGGAAATGCTTTCACAGATTCACTCAAAGAAATCATCAAACAAGAAGGCGCTCAAATGCTTATATTGGCCGTTCAAACAGAGGCTGACATCGCAGAGCTAGAAACCTTCGAAGAAAGACAAATGTTTTTGGAAGAAGCCGGTCTTCAGGAAGCTGGAGTAAACAGACTAATTCGAGAGGCCTACCAGATGCTAAATTTACAAACCTATTTTACCGCTGGAGTAAAAGAAGTGCGTGCTTGGACCATCAAAAAAGGGGCGACTGCTCCACAGGCAGCCGGGGTGATTCACTCAGATTTTGAACACGGATTCATCCGTGCGGAAGTCATTAAATACGAAGATTTTGTAAATTACGGATCTGAAGCCAAAGTCAAAGAAGCGGGAAAACTCTCCGTGGAAGGAAAAGAATACATCGTAGAGGACGGAGACATTATGCATTTCCGTTTCAACGTCTAAACTTATCTTATAAAACCAAAGCGCAGAAAAAAACCAAACCATGAGCCAAAACTATACTGAAGACAATATCCGATCTCTGGATTGGAAAGAGCATATTCGTATGCGTCCAGGTATGTACATTGGAAAACTGGGCGATGGTTCTGCCCCTGATGATGGGATTTACATCCTTCTAAAAGAAATTTTGGACAACTCCATCGACGAATATGTGATGGGTGTTGGAAAAAAGATTGAGGTTCAAATAGACGAAAAAACTGTTACGGTTCGAGATTACGGAAGAGGAATTCCCCTTGGAAAGATGGTAGAAGCGGTATCTAAGATGAATACCGGTGGAAAGTATGACTCCCTTGCCTTTAAAAAATCTGTAGGACTCAACGGGGTAGGTACCAAAGCGGTGAATGCCCTTTCTAGCGGATTTTTGGTGCAATCTATAAGAGATGGTCAAACCAAAATAGCCAAATTCGAAAAAGGAGAACTTACTGTAGAAGAAGAAATAAAATCCAGCAGTCTGCAAAAAGGAACCAAAACGGTTTTCACCCCAGATGCTTCTATCTTTGTCAATTATAATTTTCGATTTGAGTATGTGGAGCGCATGCTTCGAAACTACGTATATTTAAATCCAGGGCTAAAAATCTATTTCAACGGATCCGAATTTTTTTCTGAAAATGGACTCAAAGACCTTTTGGAAGAAGAAATAGAAGCCGACGAAGCCACCTATCCCATTATTCATCTAAAGGAAGGAGATTTTGAGGTTGCCATTACCCACAGCCAAAAAGCCTATTCGGAGCAGTATTATTCTTTTGTAAACGGACAAAACACCACCCAAGGAGGAACCCATCTGGCTGCATTTAAAGAAGCCTATGTAAAATCGATCCGAGACTTTTTTGGCAAAAATTACGAAGCCTCGGATGTTAGAAAATCTATCATTGCTGCGATTTCTATCAAAGTGATGGAACCGGTTTTTGAGTCTCAAACCAAAACCAAACTAGGATCCACAGACATGGGTGGAGATATGCCCACCGTGAGAGGTTACATCAACGATTTCATGAAGAATCATTTTGATAATTTTCTTCATAAAAATCCTGAAATCGCAGATGCCATCCAAAGAAAAATTGTTCAGTCCGAAAGAGAGAGAAAAGAACTCTCTGGTATTCGAAAACTCGCCAAAGACAGAGCCAAAAAAGCCAATCTGCACAACAAAAAACTTCGGGATTGTAGACAACATTACAACACAGGCAAAGACAGAGCCAAAGAGTCTACTTTGTTTATTACCGAGGGAGATTCGGCCTCTGGATCCATCACCAAAAGCCGAGATGTAGAAACCCAAGCGGTATTTTCGCTTCGAGGAAAACCCCTTAACTCCTATGGACTCACCAAAAAAATCGTGTACGAAAACGAAGAGTTCAATTTGCTTCAAGCCGCATTGAACATAGAAGATGGGTTAGAAGATTTGCGCTACAACAATGTTAATTGGTCAAAAAAACCTACTGATTGACACCCAAGGAAACTGGGGAAATACCCTAACGGGAGACTCCGCAGCGGCCTCTAGATATATTGAGGCAAGACTAACCAAGTTTGCCCTAGAAATTGTCTTTAACCCCAAAACCACCCAGTGGAATACCTCTTACGATGGTAGAAACCAAGAGCCGGACAATCTGCCTGTAAAATTTCCGCTTCTTTTGGCCCATGGGGTAGAAGGAATTGCCGTTGGTCTTTCTACCAAAATTTTGCCTCATAACTTCAACGAACTCATCGACGCAACCATCCTTCATTTAAAAGGAAAACCCTTTACCCTATATCCGGATTTTTTAACCGGAGGAATGATAGATGTTTCGGAGTACAACAAAGGGGAAAGAGGAGGAAAAGTAAAGGTGAGAGCCAAGATCAACAAGGTAGACAAAAACACCCTTAGCATCACAGAAATCCCTTACAATACTACCACTGGAACCCTGATTGATTCTATCTTAAAAGCCAACGACAAAGGAAAAATTAAGATCAGAAAAATTGAGGACAACACGGCTGAAAATGCAGAAATCCTCATCCATCTTCACCCTGGGACTTCTTTAGACATCATGATCGATGCCCTTTATGCTTTTAGCGAATGTGAGATTTCGCTTTCGCCTAATGCCTGCGTGATTCATTGCTTCTATCGAAGAAAAAATGGAGCAGGTAAAAGACCATTTGGCCAACATTGTAACTTTTACCATCGATTATTTTCTAGCCCTAAAAAAGAAATACGGAGCTGGAAAAGAAAGAAAAACAGAAATAAAAACCTTCGACAACATTGAGGCTAGCCAAGTGGCGGCGGCGAATGTAAAGTTGTATGCAGACTTTGGCGAAGGATTCATCGGAACCAATCTAAAAAAAGACAATTTTCTTTTTGAGTGTTCGGATTTAGACAATTTAATTGTCTTTCGTGCCGATGGTAGCATGATGGTAACCAAGGTAGAGGGAAAAACTTTCGTAGGAAAAAACATCATCCATGTGGCGGTTTGGAACAAAAATGACAAAAGAACCGTTTACAACCTGATTTACAGAGATGGAAAATTAGGAGCCAACTACATCAAAAGATTCAATGTAACAGGGGTTACTAGAGACAAAGAATACGATTTAACCGCTGGAAACAAAGATTCAGAAATTCTTTATTTTAGTGCGAATCCTAACGGAGAAGCAGAGTCTGTAACGGTGCATTTAAGACCTCAACTAAGGCTTAAAAAACTCAAAATAGACCTTGATTTTTCGGATATCTTAATCAAAGGAAGAACCTCAAAAGGAAACTTGGTAACCAAAAACGCCATCAAAAAAATAGAACTCAAAGAAAGTGGAGTTTCTACCTTGGCGCCTAGAAGAATTTGGTTCGATCCTGCCATAGGCAAACTTAACACCCAAGAAAGAGGCGACTTTTTGGGGCAGTTTCATCCCACCGACAAGATCTTAACCCTTTCTAGCGATGGAAAAGCCCAGCTCACCGGTTTCGATTTAACCCTACACTTCCCAGAAGATCTACTTACCATCGAAAAATGGGATCCCAAAAAACCCATCAGTTGCATTTACTATGAAAAAGATAAGGATTGTTATTACATCAAAAGATTTTTGCTGGAAAACACCCCAAATCCACAAATATTTTTTGAATCAGAGAACCCAGGGTCTTTCATAGAATGTGTACTTCTGGATTACAGACCTAAGGTTGAAATTGTTTTCAAGAAAACAAATGGGCTGCAAAAAGATCCTCAAACCCTTTTGGTAGAAGACCTTATTGCTGTGAAAGGCATCAAAGCCCAAGGAAATATTTTCAGCAAAGAAGCCCTTAAAGAAGTCAAAATTTTAGAGCCTCTAGAGTTTGAGCCAGAAGAAGAAACCCAGGAAAATCTCGAATCAGAAACACCAGAAAACAATCTCAATCCATCTCCTGTTTCAAAGGAAGATGAAATTGACATCAACATAGAAGAAGACGGGCAAGCTACCCTTAATTTTTAATGATAAATTACACCTTATGCATCCAACGGTACTTGTTTTAATTGTGCTAACCTGTTTGATTAGTTATATGGCTTTTGAGAATTCTTCAATTTTTGAAAGGTATAAATTCAATGTTTCGGGAATTCTTCAAGGAAAACAATTCGATAGAATGTTCTCCAGCGGATTTCTGCATGTAGATTTTCAGCATCTTCTTTTTAACATGATTACCCTTTATTTCTTTGCAGACATTGTGGTGCGCTCTTTTTCTGCTGGAATTTTTCTCTTGATCTATTTTGCCTCTATGCTTGGGGGAAGTTTGCTTGGACTACTCATCCACAAAAACAAACCCTACTATTCGGCGGTGGGTGCTTCTGGTGCAGTTTCTGGGATTATTTATGCCGCCATTGCTACCTATCCTAACGGAATTCTTATTTACGGAGTTATTCCTGGTTGGATCTTTGGAATAGGTTATTTGTTTTATTCAATTTATGGTATGCAAAACGGACATGGAAACATTGGGCATTCTGCCCATTTGGGCGGAGCTGTGGTAGGTCTACTTTTTCCGCTTGTTTTGGCGCCGAGTCTTTTGAGCCAAAATCTAATTTATATCCTTTTGATGCTTATCCCTGTTGTTTACCTACTTTGGGTCAGAGGTTGCCTCATCCAAAATCATAATAGGCGGATTTTTGAGTACAGCTCTGGCGATGCTCAATCTCTGTTTTTGACCACCAGAGAGTTTTCCTCCCGCCTCACCAACATTTTCCTCCAATTGAAGGGGCAATTTTTCTACAAATTCCCATGCATTGGCTACTTTGAGAGCCTCTATCATTTCTTGCTGAGTAGCCAACGGTTTGGCGAGTCTCAAATTATTGGCTACAGTATCGTTAAACAAGATTGAATCTTGGGTAACCATCCCAAGCAGAGAGCTGTATTGCTCTATTTTAAGATCTTTGATGTTAACAGAATCCAGGGTAATCTCGCCCTTTTGTACATCATAAAACCTTGAAAGTAAATTGGCGATGGTGGTTTTCCCACTTCCAGATTGTCCCACCAGCGCCACGGTGGTTCCCTTTTTGATGTTCAGGTTAAAATCAGAAAGTAGAGGTTTGTCTTTAGAATAACCAAAACTTACATTTTTAAATTCTATAGAATTTTTAAATTCTTTTACCTCTTGTGCCGATGGAGCATCTACAAAAGGCTCTGGAAGATCTAATATGTTAAAAATTCGCTCGGCGGAGGCTTCTCCCATCTTTAAATTTGTGAAAGATCTGGTGAGGGTTTTGGCGGGTTCTAACATCTGATAAAAAAGCCCCAGATAGACCATAAAAGACGCTAAGGTCATAAAGCTGTTTCCTTTTAACATTTGAGCACCTCCATACCAAAATACTCCAACCAGAGCCACAGAACCCAAAAACTCAGATAATGGTGAGGCAATCTCGGAAGTTCTAGATAGTTTGATGGTGGCATTTTTCCAAAGATCCGTCAACTTTTGAAATTGGTTAATTAGCATATTTTGGGCTCCAAAAACCTTGATGATTTTATAAGCTGTCATGGTTTCATCTACCCTAGAAAAAGTCTGCCCCAAAAGCTCTTGAGAAACATGGGATTCTTTTTTGAGTTTGCTTCCAAAATAACTGATGATTCCTCCCATAAAAGGAATTAAAATTAAAGAAAACAAAGAAAGCTTAACATCATAAACAAAAAGTGCTGCCAAAGACATAAATAACATAAATGGAGCTCGGGTTAAATCTACCAAAGACATCAAAATGTTTCCCTCCACATTTCCTACATCCGAGGATATTCTGGCCATAACATCTCCCTTTCTTTGGTCCGAAAAATAGGCCACGGGCAGTTTTAAAATCTTCTGATAGAATGTATTTCTAATGTCCATGGAGGTTTTTACCCGAAGTTCTATGAGGTTATACGAACTGATATACCTAAAAACATTTCGAAGAAAGAAGGTGAAAATGGTAAACAAAGCAAAATACAAAAGAGCTTTGCCGGCACCATAATCCTCTGTAAAACTAGAGATGGTATACTTAAGCCAAGCATGAAAATACTGGGAAATATTAGAAATCTCACCGGTAAAAACGGGTTTTACAGCAAGTTCTTTTGAAGTTTGTTTCGCATTTAAAATGATGGTTAAAACAGGCTCGATAGAGGCTACAGAGAAAATAGACATCAAAGAAAAAAGCCAGTTGAAGATTAAGTTTAAAATAAAATTCTTTCGGTAGGGTCTGGCGAAATTTAAAATTCTCTGTGTATGATTCATAAAAATTAAAATTGACTAACTACAAAAATACTTTTTTAGGCCTGTAAAATGCGTTTATTTGAACTTTTATTTTCAATTCCAAGATTAAACCAGTTGTTTTTTAGTTTTGATTTCTCAAAACAAAGCAAAAACCTACCTTTTCCTAAAAAAGACAAACCTATTTGACCTAAATCCCTAAAGAAAAGAAAGAAAATCTATAACTTTCATTCTCAAACTTCATCCCATGGCAAATCTTCTTCCCTTTACTCCTACCACCCCATTTGATACAGAGTCCAAACATCTTTTGGTGTACAAAATCACCGAAAAATCTGGGCAGAATTTCATCGGGATTTTGTGTGGAATTGGCACAGAAGATTACCTGCGTGGAGAAATTTTAAAGCACGAAAACCTTCTTACCCACAAACAAAACGCGCTCTTCCATGCCATTTTGGAAAAAAACGAATTGGAAGAGCCCGTTCTGCTTAGCCATCCCACACTTCCAGAAATCAGCGATTTTTACAAAGCAATAGAAACAGAACCCCCGACCAAAACCATAGAGCGAAACGACAAAATCCACCAATTTTGGGTTTTGACCAAACCTCAAGAAACCCAAATAATTGAGCTTTACAAAAAAGTCGAAAAACTCTACATTGCCGATGGACACCACAGATGTGCTGCCATGGAAAGATTTTTTGACCTCAATGCCTCACACAACGGGATTTTCGCCTACATTTTGCAACAAAACAGCCTGAAAGTCTTTGAATACAACCGATTTTTGACCCAAAGCAATTTGAATTTGGAAGAGGTACTTTCTTCTCTTTCCAAAAACTTTGAGGTTTCCCAAATCCATCAGTACAATCCATCCCCAAAAAAGGGAGAAATTCAGCTTCAACACAAAGAAAAATGGTTTTTGTTAAAGCCAAGAGAAAGGTTTCCTTTTCTTTTGGATACAGAAATCGTTTCCAAAATGATTTTGTTTGAAGTCTTTGACATGGACGAAAACACCTTTTGTCCAGATTTGGAATATTTCCCAGGGCCTTTTGATTTGGACAAACGCCAAAAAATGAGCCACGATTTTCAGTACGGCATCTACCTTGCCCCTATTCCTTTTGAGGTCATCAAAGAAAAAGCAGACCAAAAACAGGTTTTGCCACCCAAAGCCACTTGGGTTCTTCCCAAAATTCCCACCGGACTGATTTGTTCCAAATTGCATTTTGGGGAATGATATTTTTCTGATTTTCAGATTGATTTTTTCTTTACATTTAAACAAGTATTTTGTTTCATATTTTGAAGAATTATTACCACATTTTGGGTTTATCTAAAACTTCTGATAAAAACGAACTTTTAGAAGCATTTTGGTTAAAATCAGGTTCGATTTCACCCAAGCATATCTTAGACATAGAAAATCTCGAAAAATATTTAGACCTTATAGAATCTTTCGAGGTGCTTTCCAACAAGAAGGAAAGAGATACCTTTGATTTGTACTTACAACAAGAACAAAACAAATTGGCAAACTTCAAACAAAAAAACATTGACTTTCAATATAATTTGTGGCAAGAAAATGCAACAAAAATTTGTAAATCTTTGACAAACAAAAGTCTTGTTGACCATTATCGAGCGAGATACAATCAGTTTGTAAATAAAAAAGCATCCAATGCTTTTGTCCAGTTTTTCTTAGATATTTTTTCTAGAAATTAATATTTCCCCTTGGCTCGATTTTTGATTTCACTTTGATATCCAACCTTCTAATCCCCAACCCCAATGGCAAAACCAAACTATCAAATCCTAGGCAAGACAAAAATTCCTACCCAAATCGCTAAATTCGCCTTGCTTATTACCTTTGTAAGTACCCTTTTTGGATGTAAAAACACAAAGGAAGATCAAACAAAAAATAACAATGAAACCGCATCGGATTCTATCAAAACAAAAGTTGTGGATTCCATCAAAACAAAACTTGAAGATACTCCCGATTCCCTAAAGGTAGATCCCATTACTCCTAAGAAAAATGCAAAAAACAAAACTCCTACTAAAGATACAATATTTCCTCCATCACCACCAGAAATAGTGCCTAAAGTAATATTGGATCCGCCTATAATAATAGATCCTCCTATTAAAAAGAAAGATGTAAAAGCTAACCCACTTCCAGAAGTTGAATCGTACCCTAATCCAGCGCCTCCAGAGGTTTATATAAACAAACCAAAGGAGCATGATTATCCTGTTCCTTCTGTCATGGAAGAGCCTAATAATTATTCTCCAGATTTAGCTGTGCCTTACGAAAAAGACAACCAATAGAGACTCCCCTTGGCTCGATTTTTGATATAAACCTACCATTCAGCCCTCTAATCACCATAACAAATGACAAAACCGAGCATAAAGGAACCCTGCTTTGAAAGCTGGGACAAGATGAAAGAAAACCTAGACGGAAGATTCTGTCTTTCTTGCCAGAAAACCGTCTATGATTTCACTGGGAAAACCAATGAAGAGATTCTCTCTGTAATTAGTGGAGCCACCTCTGGTTCTGTCTGCGGAAGGTTTTACCAAGATCAACTGGATCAGCCCAAAGATCTTGAACTCAGTTTGCCAGTGGGCGTGTTTTATCAGACCAAAATCCCCAGCCAAATTGCCAAATGGGCACTCTTCCTCACCTTTGCCACTACCCTTTTTAGCTGTACTACACCAAGGGGTGAATCCGCAAGAATCAAAAAAGTAAAACTGGTGGATTCCTTGCAAATTCCGCATGAAGACGAGCCACAAGTCTTAACAGGAGTAACTGTAGCGGTAGATCCAAAAACCATTGAAGAAAGAGTAGATACTGTTGAAATAAGAGAGCCAGAACAGTTTGAACAACCCCTAACTGGAAAAGTTGCTCCGCCAAGAAAACCCGCTTGCGATACTAAACCTGTGGATTCTACAAAAGTTAAACAACCTCGGGTAATGGGTGAAGTTGCTCCACCTCACGATAGAGGCCCGGTTGTACAAGGAGGAATAATGCCTCCGCCTATTACAGAAGTAGTACCTGATGGCAATTAGGGCTTTTCTCATCGGGCTTTTGCTATTGCTATTTTCTTGCCAAAAGGAACCCAAAGAGAGAATTATAGGCATCCAACCCTACAACCATTTTGAAAGGGAAATCTTGGACAGTTTACAAAGTACATTACATAAAATGTATGGTTTTACAGTGGTTGTTTTGGAGGAAAAACCACTGCCCAAATCTGCTTTTGTGAACATCAAATCTCCCAGATACAGAGCAGACAGTTTGATAAAAATCCTTAAAAACACCAAACCAGACAGCCTTTCTTATGTCTTGGGACTTACAGAAAGGGATATTTCTACCACCAAAAGGGATTCGAAGGGAAAAATCCTTCTTCCTGAACAAAAATACAGAGATTGGGGTGTTTTTGGGCTAGGATTTTGCCCTGGGAAAAGCTGTGTGGTTTCTACCTTTCGCCTGGACAAAAAAAGCGTGGACAGAGCCAGATTTTTCTCTCGCCTGAGCAAAATCTCAACTCATGAAATGGGTCACAACTTGGGACTTGCTCACTGCCCAAACAAAGAATGTGTGATGCAAGACGCTGCCGAAACCATCGTTACCATAGACAATGTGGAGCTTAGGCTTTGTGGGGAATGTAGTGGGAAGATTGGACTCGATTAAAACAAAAAAAACCACCGATGGTGGTTTTTTTTTGGATAAAAAAGTGGAGCTGGTGGGAATCGAACCCACGTCCTAACAAGCAATAAACAAACTTTCTACATGTTTATTTTGCTTTTGATTTTCGATTTTGCCCAGAGAGCAAACGCCCAAGACAAAACTTATCTTCTATGTTTTTTCGACTTTCGACCGAAGCCTTCGAAAGCTTATTTTCGCATTTCTATACCTCTGAATCAGGCGCCGCGAAACCGAGCCCCTGAGAGATACTTAGCTTCTGTACCTAGTACAGATGCGCCAATACCTTACTATAATTCGGGTAAAAATTAGGCAGCTAAGGCGTAGTTATTCTCGCCAGTTAAATAGGTTGAATCCACTTTTTAAGGTACGTAGGAAACATAGTACCACATGCTTACTTGCCCACTGTTCTTGTAGTCGAATCCATGTCAGCCCCAATTTCAAAGATCACTTTCCTCCTTTTTAAGGAAAAAACTTCATGCAAAAATACGATTTTTTTGCTTGGCAAAGCCCTAGTTTAAAAGACTAGGACTTCTAAAGACTAGTTTTTCATCGAAACAATCCAAAACCAAAACATCGTTGGGGCTAATTTTACCGGAAAGCAAAGTTCTGGAAAGCGGATTCAACACTTCTTTTTCTACCAATCTTTTAAGCGGTCTGGCTCCGAACTCCAGGTTGTAGCCTTTTTGGGTTAAAAAATCTACGGCCTCTTGGCTGTATTGCAAGGTGATTTCTTTTGACAAAAGCATTTTGGCAATCTGTTTTAAATGCAGTTCTACCACCTTTCCAATCTCTTTCTTGCTTAAGGGTGAAAAAACAAGGGTTTGATCGATACGATTTAAAAACTCAGGTCTAAATGCAGTTTTGAGTAGTGCCATGGCTCTGTCTTGCATTTTTTCGGGATCAAAATCTTTGGGCGACTTCTCAAATTCTTCTATGATTTGCATAGAACCCAGATTTGAAGTCATAATTATTAGTGTGTTTTTAAAATCTACCAATCTTCCTTTGTTGTCTGTGAGCCTTCCATCATCCAAAACTTGCAAAAGCACATTGAACACATCGGGATGCGCTTTTTCTATTTCGTCTAACAGCACCACGCTATATGGTTTTTCTCTTACCGCTTGGCTTAGCTGTCCACCTTCATCGTAGCCCACATAACCCGGAGGCGAGCCAATGAGCCTTGAAACCGAATGTCTCTCTTGGAATTCGCTCATGTCTAGTCTGGTAAGGTTGTCCTGAGAATCGAAAAGGTACTCCGCCAAAGCCTTGGCAAGTTCAGTTTTCCCGACACCTGTTGGTCCAAGGAACAAGAAAGAACCCATGGGTTTGCTTGGATCGCTAAGACCGGCTCTGTTTCTTCGGATGGCATCAGAAACTGCAGCAATGGCAAAGTCTTGACCAATCACCCTTTTGTGCAGATAGCTTTCTAAGTCTAGGAGCTTTTCTTTTTCTCCCTCAGATAGCTTTTCGACCGGAATTCCCGTCCATTTCGAAACCACAGAAGCAATATCCTCCTGTTCTACCATTTCTTTGACCAACTTGTCGCTTTGGCTACTGGCTTTTTCTACAAGAGCAGAAAGTTCTTTTTCTTTGTCTTTGATTTTCCCATATCGAATTTCGGCGACCGTCTGAAAATCTCCTTCTCTTTGAGCTTTGTCTGCTTGAAAGTTTAGAGATTCTATTTCGTTTTTGATGCTTTGGATACTATCTGAAGCAGATCTTTCGGCTTGCCAACGTTCTTGAAGAGCATCTCTTTTCTGAATCAAACCTTTGAGCTCTTCTTCTAGTGGAACCAATTTGGTTAGATCTTCTTCGCGTTTGATGGCCTGAATTTCAATCTCTAGTTGGGTTACTTTTCGGTTAAGCTCGTCTAGTTCTTGGGGTTTAGAATTCATTTGGATTCTAATTTTAGCCGCAGCTTCGTCTATCAAATCAATGGCCTTGTCTGGCAAAAATCGATCGGATATATATCTTTTGGATAATTTTACAGCCGAAACAATAGCCGCATCTTGAATTCGTATTTTATGATGTGCTTCGTATTTGTCTTTGATTCCTCTAAGGATAGAAATGGCGTCTTCTTCGCTGGGTTCTTCTACCAAAACTTTTTGAAATCTTCGCTCCAAAGCTTTGTCTTTCTCAAAATATTTTTGATACTCCAAAAGCGTGGTGGCGCCTATGCTTCTAAGTTCTCCTCTTGCCAAAGCAGGCTTTAAAATGTTGGCTGCATCCATGGCCCCTTCACCTGCTCCTGCGCCAACCAAAGTATGGATTTCATCGATGAACAAAATTACCTGTTCCATAGACTCGGAAACCTCATTTACAACGGCTTTTAATCTTTCTTCGAATTCCCCTTTATATTTGGCACCAGCAATCAGCAAAGCCAAATCTAAGGCATAGATTTGCTTTCCTTTTAGGTTTTCGGGTACGTCGTCATTGACGATTCTATGAGCCAATCCTTCTGCGATGGCGGTTTTCCCAACACCTGGCTCTCCAATTAACAAGGGATTGTTTTTGGTTCTTCGAGAGAGAATTTGCAGCACTCTTCTAATTTCTTGGTCTCTACCAATCACCGGATCTAACTTGCCTTTAAGGGCTAGTTCGTTAAGATTTTTGGCATATTTTTCTAGTGCATTGTACGTGTTTTCGGCGTTTTGATTTGTCACAGGTTTAGATTTTCTTAAAGTTTGAATGTGATTTTGTAATTTTTCTTTGCTCAAATGGTTTTCTAACAAGTCCTTTACAGAGGAAGAAACAGAATAAAAAGCGAGCAAAATATTTTCTAAAGGCGTAAACTGGTCGCCGTTTTCTTTTGAGATTCTTTGAGATTCTTCAAGGATTTTTAGGGTATCTGTGGTAAGATATTCATTGGAATTTCCCTGAACTTTAGGCAAACCCTCTATTTTTGTTTTGAGTTCTGATTGAAGTTCTTTCGGTTGATTAAAAAAAGACTTCAAATAAGGTTCTTCAAGTAGAAGATACAAGAGATGTTCTGGGTTTATACTTTGATGACCCTTATCTTTGGCAAATTTTTGCAATTCATGTAAAAGCGCTTGACTTTTTAAAGTAAATAGATCAAAATTCATGGCTTTTGGGTTTTACGTTACAAAAGCACTATTTCAAAAAACAAACCAAAGCACGAAAAGTAAAATACTTGCAGACAAAATGTCTTAAAACCCTGAAAAACAAAAGAAATAGCTGAAATTTTGTCTTGTTTATTGCATAATTTTTCAAAATTTTTGAAATTTTGGCACGCAATGTGTAATCAGTATTAAAAATAATATATAAATTCACGCTAAGTTCAAATTAAAACCAATAAAAAATTATGAAAAAATTTATCTCTTTTGTTTTTGCCTTCTTTTTTGCCATCTCAATGGTATCTGCTCAAAGCCTAGAAGGTACCTGGAAAACCATCGATGATGTAGATGGAAAACCAAGCTCTTATGTAAAAATCTTCAAGTCCAAAGATGGAAAATACTATGGAAACGTAGTGAAAATAATGGACCCAAAAGAACAAGACTCTAAATGTGACGATTGTACCGATTACAGAAAGAACCAAAAAATCCTAGGTATGCAAATCCTAAAAGACTTAAAGCAAGAAGGGAAAACTACCAAATACTCTGGAGGTAACATTCTAGATCCTGAAAACGGAAAAGTATACAAATGCTTTGTCGTTTTAAATGGAGATAAACTTCAAGTGAAAGGATACATAGGTATCGAAGCCCTTGGTAGAAGCCAAACTTGGTATAGAGTAAAATAAATCTTAACCGATTTGAAAAAAACCGCGAATTATGTTCGCGGTTTTTTTTTAAATACACTACTTTTATAACCTTGTTTTATCTAGTCAGTAGGCTAGATAAAATGCTAACTGTTGAAAATAATATAGAATGAAAAAAATTGTTTGTTTATTCACCTTGGTTTTGGCTGGATCTTTGTCTATGGCCCAAAATTCAAAAAAAACTGCAGCCAAATACTACAACAATGGTGTAGAATATGGCAATTCAAAAAACTATTCTAGCGCCATTAGAAGTTACGACAAAGCCATCGAACTAAATCCAAATGACGCCATTGCCTATATCAACCGAGGGGCAGCTTACGGCTACAGAGGAGAGTATGACAAAGCCATGAGTGATTTTAATAAAGCCCTTACCATTAATCCAGAAGTTTCTCTGGGTTACACCAACCGAGGCATTATTAAAATGGACGCGAATGTATCAAAATCGGTAGACAAAGCCAATGTTTTGTATGCCTCTGGAAACTATCGCGAGGCAGCACTAGCCTACAAATCTGTACTTAGTGTAGACCCAGAAAATGTTTCTGCCCTAAACAACCTTGGAAATGCCTACTTTAAAATGAATGAAAAGTCTGAAGCTTGTATCCAATGGGAAAAAGCCATGAATTTGGGTAGCGAAAATTCTAAAAACAACTTCGAAAAAGCTTGCCGATAATCAGTTGAAAAGCTGCCAGATTAAACCAATTTGCGTTTTGAATTCTTGGGTAGGATAACCTGGAAAGTTATACTGGTTTGCTGGACGAAGGAAAGAAGTAACGTTATTGGCTCGAATGTAAATATTCATTCTTTTTACATTTAGGTTATAAAACACATCTAAAATAGGCGATTCGCCTATTTTTTGTTTCTGCTCATCTGCAAGAAGGGCATATTCTCCTAGCACAGGAAGATACCCTCTAGACTCAAATTCAGAAAAATAGTGTGCGGTAAAGCCTATCTGTCCTTGGGCTGCATTTTTAAACATAGGCCCCTGAAAATACACCGAAGACCTAGCGATGATATTAGGCAGTGGCAAAATATCTTCCCTATTCACACTTTGAAACCCAAGGGTGTTGTCTAGGTGAATGTTTCCAAATTGGAGTTGATTGTTGGCTTTTAAAAGACTCACCGAAACTGGGTTCTCGCTTTGTTTAATTTGATTGTTTGAGTCGATGTAGGTATAATTTTCGATTCTTTGGGTCGAAAAATCTAACCAAGAATTCCAAGGATTAACCTTTAGATTTACGTGTAAAACCTGATGGTTTTCGGTAGAAAAATCAGAAATATGGTTATAAGCAAAATCGGTGTAGTTGCTGTTGTGGTATAAAAAATTGTAATCGGGAGCTTTACTGGCCAAAACAAGCCCTGCTCCCAACTGGAATTTTGGACCAGACCAAACAACTTCTTGCTCCAAATTAAATGTGTTGAAAAAATCAGTTCCTAGCAAATATTGTCCTTTGGTGCTAGCCTTTAGGTTGTCCCATTTTTTTTCGAAACTTCCTTGGAACCCAATCTGAGCGTAATCATAGGTGTTTTGATCCAATTCATTTTGATAAAAACTTCCGCTGATAAATTGTGGCCCAACCTCAATTTGAGTACTTGAATTCTCGAATCCAAAAAATAATGTGCTGCCCATAGATTTCCATCTATTTTGGTCAAAAATGGTAGCACTGTTAGACGGCCCAAAAAAGGAAGTAACTTCTGGATCGTCAAAAGACGATTCGCTGGCTGTATATACAAACCTAGAATAATCCATTTCGGATTTGTTTTTGAGATAAAATCCTCCTGCTTGCAAACTATCTATTTTTATAGGATTTTTATACAGCTTGTATTTCCCCTGAAAAAGAATAGACTTGGTATGAAAAACAGAATTGGCATCCTCTAAGTTTACTTCCATTCTGCTTCTTTGAAAGAAATCGGGATTACCACTGGAATAATCTTCTATGTTTTTGATCCCTCCATTTTCTTGGTTTATGATATTTTGCTGAAGAAAACTAAGCTCGGCCGAAAACCTATTGTTTGGGCTTGTATAATGGGTGTTGGCATTGAAAGAGCCGTGGTCTGAGGTTTGCCTTTGGTATCTTCCCAAACTTTTTAGCGCCTTGTATTGCAAAGCAAAATTCCAATTTGGGCTTAGGTTTCTGGTAAATAAGGTTCGTAAATAATATCCTTCTTCGGTTGCATTTTCAAGTGAAAATTCTGTGAGTGGTGTTTTTACGTCGAAGTATCGTACCTCTTGTTGGTTCTGCAAAAAATCTGACTTTCCTTTGGGCTGAAAGCGTGTATGCACCAAATCTGAATAATTAAGACTCAGTGGATTTAAGGCCGTTCCGTCATTGGAAGGTTTGCTAAAGAAAAAAAGGTCTTTTTCGAAACTGTTTTTTTGGTAATATTTGGTATTTGGGAAATCGAAAGGACTTGTAGAGCCGGGAGTTTGGGCAAAAACCAAAGAACTAAACAACAAACAAAAAACAAGTATAATTCTGGTATTCATGCCCACAATTTCGCGAATCAAATTAAAAAAATCAAACCCTTAAATAAGGGTTTGAAAGTCATTTTTTTTGCCCTATTTCAAGGTTTTCTTTACCTCAACTTCTTGGTAAGCTTCGATGATGTCTCCTTCTAAAATGTCATTAAAGCCTTTGATGTTTAGTCCACATTCATAACCTTTGCTCACTTCTTTTACATCGTCTTTGAATCTTCTCAAACTGTCCAGAAGACCTTGGTGAATTACCACTCCATCTCGAATGATTCGGATGTTAGAATTTCTAAAGATTTTTCCTGATTGTACCATACAACCTGCAATCACACCAATTTTAGAGATTTTGAAGGTTTCTCTAATTTCCACATTTCCGGTGATTTCTTCTTTTAGATCAGGAGAAAGCATTCCTTCCATGGCTTCTTTTACATCAGAAATGGCATCGTAAATAATAGAGTAGGTTCTAATTTCAACCTCTTCTTTGTCTGCAATGTCTCTAGCACCAGAGGCAGGTCTCACGTTAAATCCAATGATAATGGCATCCGAAGCGGCGGCCAAAAGTACATCAGACTCGGTGATTTGTCCTACTCCACGGTGAAGAATTTTCACCATAATTTCCTCGGTAGAAAGTTTTTGAAGTGAATCTGTAAGTGCTTCTACAGAACCGTCCACATCTCCTTTGAGGATGATGTTGAGTTGTTGGAATTCTCCAAGGGCAATTCTTCGTCCTATCTCATCCAGGGTTAGATGTTTCTGGGTTCTAATGGTCTGCTCTCTTTGAAGTTGATCTCTTTTGCTGGCGATTTGTTTGGCTTCTTTTTCATCCAAATAGACCCTAAATTTATCTCCGGCAGTTGGCGCTCCGTCTAATCCTAAGATGGTTACAGGGGTAGATGGCCCCACATTTTTAAGGGGATGACCTCTTTCGTCTAACATGGCTTTTACTTTTCCATGGTTAGAACCTGCCACCACATAATCTCCAATTTTCAAAGTACCGTTTTGAACCATTAGGGTAGAAACATAACCTCTACCTTTGTCCAGTGCGGCCTCGATTACAGCTCCCGAAGCTTCTCTATTAGGATTGGCTTTTAGGTCTAACATTTCTGCCTCTAGAAGTACTTTTTCTAAAAGTTCTTCTACGCCCATTCCTGTTTTGGCGGAGATTTCTTGAGACTGGTATTTCCCTCCCCAATCTTCTACCAAAATGTTCATGGTAGAAAGTTGCGTTTTAATGTTGTCTGGATTGGCCGTAGGTTTATCCATCTTGTTGATAGCAAAAATCATAGGTACTTCTGCAGCCTGCGCATGGGAAATGGCCTCTTTGGTTTGTGGCATTACATCATCATCGGCCGCCACCACGATAATTACAAGGTCTGTAACCTGCGCTCCACGAGCTCTCATCGCAGTAAAGGCTTCGTGACCTGGTGTATCCAAGAACGCGATTTTTTGTCCATTTTTTAGTACCACACTATAAGCCCCAATGTGCTGGGTGATTCCTCCAGATTCTCCAGCAATTACATTTTCTTTTCTTATATAATCTAAAAGTGAGGTTTTACCATGGTCTACGTGACCCATCACAGTGATAATTGGCGCACGAGTGAGCAAATCTTCTTCGCTGTCTGGAATTTCTTCTTCTAGGTCTTGTTCAATTTTAGCGAATTCTATATCAAAACCAAATTCGTCCACCACAATGGTAAGGGTTTCTGCATCTAACCGTTGGTTCATGGTAACCATAATACCCAAAGACATACAGGTAGAAATTACCTCTGTTACCCCTACGTTCATCAAACTAGCAAGTTCGTTGATGGTAACAAATTCGGTTACACGAAGCGTTTTGTCTTCGCTCTGAGCCATCATTTCTAGCTCTTGTTCTTCGGCTCTTTCTTTTCTTTTGTCTCTTCTATATTTAGATCCTTTAGATTTGGCGCCTTTATTGGTAAGCCTCTCTAGGGTTTCTTTGATTTGTTTTTGTACATCTTCCTCTGTAGGCTCTACCGCTGCTACCCTTGCAGGTCTTGGGTTTTGCTTATTTCCAGTAGGTCTATTTCCAGCTTGATTTTGAGTTCCAGCAGTTGTAGGTTTTACATCTTTCTGTATTCGCTTACGCTTTTTCTTATCAATACTTGGTTTTCTCTCAAATTTAGAAAGGTCCAAAGTTTGTCCCGTAAGTTTAGGCCCATCCAGTTTGGTGTAGTTGGTTTTATGTATATCCTCTGTGGGTGCAAGGGTTTCTTCGGTCTTAGCTTCAGCGGGTATTTCTACTGGCTCAATTTCTACTATTGGTTCTGGATTTTGTTTTTCCTCTTTCTTATCAACCGGTTTTTGAGGCTGTATTTCGACCTGTTTTTCTTCTTGCTTTTTGGCTTTAGAAGGTCTTTTAGAAATTTCGGTTTTGCTAAGATCTATGCTTCCCTGAACTTTTAATTTAGAAACAGGCGCTACGGCTTTAATGAGCTGATCTTGCTCAGAAGAATCCTTGGCATTTTCCTTTTGTGTTTCTTTGATTGTTTCAGCAGAAATTTTGGTCGCAGTTTGTTTTGTAGTGTCTTCTTTTTCCAAAGGCGCTTCAACTTTCTTCTCTTTGGAAGGAGAAAGACTTTCCAAATCAATTTTTCCAACGGTTTTTGGACCAGATAGTCCTTTGGCAGTAGCTTTTACTACCTCTTCTTTGGCCAAAGGCTCTTCTTTTTTAACCGGTAGTTTAGGAAGTACCACTTCTTCAGAAGCTTCTTTCTGTTTTTTATCCGATTGAAACTGACCTTTTAAGATATCATATACCTCTTGGTCAATTTTGGATGTAGGCCTCGCTTCGATTTCAATGCTTTTTTCGTGCAGGAATTCCACTGCTCTTTCCATTGAAATGTTGAGTTCTTTTAAAACTTTATTTAATCTAATACTACCCGACATACGTCTGTTGATTTATTACTTACTTATTACTTTGAAAACCCAAATCTTAGGTTTATTCATCAAATTCTTCACGAAGAATTTGGATTACTTCTCTAATGGTTTCTTCTTCTAAATCTAGTCTACCTACCAAATCTACCAAATCATGCTCTAATACACTTTTGGCAGTATCTAGTCCAATTTTGGCAAATTCAGCAATGATCCATGGTTCGATTTCATCCGAAAATTCGCTTAGTTCAACATCTTCTTCGGCTGGTGAATCTCTAAACACATCGATGTCATACTCGGTAAGTCTAGAAGCCAAGCGAATGTTGTATCCACTTTTTCCGATCGCTCTAGAAACTTCTTCTGGTTTTAGGTATACCTTCACAGATTTGGCTTCATCGTTGATATCCATTCGGGTGATTTTGGCTGGATTCAGTGCTCTTGTAATGTAAAGCTGTTGATTGGTTGTAAAGTTTACCACATCGATGTTTTCGTTTTGAAGCTCTCTTACAATCGAGTGAATTCTTGATCCTTTCATACCCACACAAGCTCCCACAGGGTCGATTCTATCGTCGTAAGATTCTACGGCTACTTTTGCCTTTTCACCTGGAATTCTCACTACTTTTTTGATGGTGATAATCCCGTCGAAAATCTCTGGAATTTCTTGCTCAAAAAGTCTTTCTAAAAACTTGGGTGAAGTTCTAGAAATCACGATTTGCGGTTTGTTTCCTCTAAATTTCACATCTTCTACCACCGCTTTAATGGAGTCTCCTTTGCGGTAAAAATCAGAAGGAATTTGCTCTTCTTTGGGCAGAATCATTTCGTTTCCATCATCATCCATCACAATTACATGTCTGTTTCTGATGTGATGAACCTCAGCGGAAACCATCTCTCCAACCAAATCTTTGAATTTATCAAAAAGTTGAACATTATCGTGTTCTGTGAGCTTAGAAATTAGATTTTGTCTTAGGGCCAAAATGGCTCTTCTACCCAAATTCTGAATCAAAACTTCCTCAGAAACTTCTTCTCCTACTTCAAAATCAGGCTCGATTTTTCTAGCCTGAGAAATTTCGATTTCGGCATTTTCATCTTCTACTTCTCCATCTGCAACCACGATTCTGTTTCTCCAAATTTGAAGATCTCCTTTGTCGGGATTTACAATAATATCAAAATTGTCTTCAGATCCAAACTTCTTTTTGAGAACAGAAGTCAGAGATTCTTCCAATATTGCCATCAGGGTGATTCTGTCAATATTCTTTTCATCTTTAAAATCTCCAAAAGACTCTATTAAAGCTAAACTATCCATTTCATTTTGTCGTTAAAACGTAATTTGCACTATTGCTTGTTTTATATTGCTTAGTTCTATGTTAATTGATTTTTCAACCAAGATTTTTCCTTTTCCGATTTCCTTAGGCTCCTTTTGACTCCATGAAAGTTCAATTTGAGTTTCATCTGCCCCAGTAAGGGTTCCAAGAAATTCTTCTCCTTGATTGGTTATTACCTTGAGCTCTCTTCCAACATTGTTTTTAAACTGTCTTGGTAAAACTAGTGGGCTTCCAACACCTGCAGAAAAAACATCCAATGAAAATTCCATCTCGGGGTCTTCTTCGAGCAAATTGTGCTCAATGTGTCTTGAAACCGTTACACAGTCTTTGACCTTTACCCCCGAATCTCCATCAATTGTTACAGAAATTTTACCGGATAAATCCACCTTAAAATCCACCAAAAACAAATGTGGGTTTTCGGCCAAAACTTCATGCAATAATTCTTCTGCTCTTTTTTTCATGGTTTAAAAAAAAGAGGGCTAAACTGCCCTCTTCAATCTTTTCAATTCTCTCAATTAACCGCAAAGATAACAAATTTTCTTTTGCAGGACAAAAATATACGCATTTACTACTTAAACATATCTAAAAAGCCGAAATCTTTGAACGCCAAAATAAGCATCCAAGAAGCCACAAGAATATTGATTCCTGTGGTTAGCATAAAGCCAATAATAGTCCCCAAAGAAGCTTTGAAAGCTCTTTTAAAATCTTGACCATCGTAAAGAAGCTCCCCTATAAACGCCCCAATAAAAGGCATGAATAAAACCCCAACCCCAAATCCGATAGAAGCTCCCATCACAAGACCTATCATCGCTCCGATAACACCATATCTGGTTCCTCCCATTTTTTTGGTCCCCAAAATAGGAACCACATATTCCATGGCAAAGGCAAAAAGGGTAAATCCAAGCGCAACAAATACCGTTGTCCAAGAATAGGTACAAATCTGGGTGAATTTAAAAAGCAAGAAACCTAACCATACCAGAGAAACCCCTGGAACAAAAGGCAAAATAATCCCAAAAAGTCCTATTACCATAATAAATAAAGACAAATACTGCTGGGTTGAATCTTCCATAGAATGCAATTGTTTTTGTTTTTTAACTTATTTTTGTTTCACCAAATTTCAAGACGATTTAGATGAAGACCAAATTGAGTGTAAATATAAATAAAATTGCAACCCTTCGGAATGCTAGAGGTGGAAATTTCCCAAGCGTTTTAGAGGCAGCGGTAAATTGTCAAAAATTTGGGGCAGATGGAATTACCGTTCATCCAAGACCAGACGAAAGACACATTACTTATCAAGATGTTGAAGAATTAAAAGATCTCATTCAGACCGAATTCAACATCGAGGGAAACCCGGCCTACAGACCTTTTATGGATCTGGTACTCAAAGTAAAACCTCATCAAGTAACCTTGGTGCCAGACCAAGTAAACAGCATCACCTCAAACGCAGGCTGGGATACAGAAGAACATTTTGACTTTCTTAGCGAAGTGATTGCTGAATTTAAAGCCCAAGGCATTCGAACCTCCATCTTTTTAGACCCAAACCCAGCCATGGTAGAAAGTGCAGCCAAAACAGGGGTAGATAGAATTGAACTTTACACCGAAATGTACGCGCAAAATTATACCTTATCTAATACAAACGCCATTAATCCCTACCTAGAAACGGCTATCAAAGCCAGTGAACTGGGATTAGGAATTAATGCGGGTCATGATCTAAACCTACAAAATATCGAATTTTTTGCCCGAGAAATCCCCAAACTATCAGAGGTATCTATTGGCCATGCACTAATTTGTGAAGCCTTGTATCTTGGACTTGAAAAAACCATCCAATCTTATCAAGAAAAGCTCAAGAATGCTTCATTATAGAAAAATCGAAGAACCCAAAACAGATTTAATTATTCTGCACGGGCTACTTGGAATGAGTGACAACTGGGGTGTACTGGGAAAAAGATATGCCCAAACTTATAGAGTACATCTCTTAGACTTACCCAATCACGGACAGAGTCCACACCAAAAAAACATGAGCTTTGAAAGCATGGCCCAGGACATTATCCAGTACATGGATTCTGAGAACATCAAAAAATGTTTAATCATCGGACATTCTCTGGGAGGAAAAGTTGCCATCACCCTATCTTTCTTATATCCAGAAAGATTTCACAAAGTAATTGTTGTAGACATTTGTCAGAGGGCTTATCAGCCTTCAATGTTAGGTCTTCTAAACCTTTTACACAGTACAGATTTAAAAAAGTTCGAAGATCGAAGTGACATACATCAATATTTATTGGAAAAACTAGAAGATAGGGAACTGGTAGGTTTTGTTGGAAAAAACATTGAAAGACAAAAAGACAACACCTTTAAATGGAAAGCCAATTTGGATGTGATTTTGGAAAATTATCCCAAAATGGTACTTCTAGCATTCAAACCCTATTTTTGTACGGAGAAAATTCTCCTTATATAAGCTCTGAAGATTTTCCAATTATAAGAAGTCAATTTACAAATGCACAGATTTTGTCTGTTAGTGAGGCCGGACACTGGGTTCAGGCAGATAATCCAGAGGAATTTTACACCAAAAGCATGCTGTTTTTTCTTCAAAATAATTTACAAAGTTAACATCTAGGTAACATTGGAAAAAAACACAGAATGTACCTTTGTCCTTGAAAAAAATTAATTATAAAAAAATGAGAAAAAAATCAATCTTATTGTTATTAAGTGCAAGCATCATGGCTTTGGTTGTATCCTGCAAGGGAAAAACCGAAAACCAAAACGCAAAAACCAATGATGCCATTGAAGGTACTATCGAGATCGACGGATCTTCTACCGTTGCACCTATTACAGAAGCTGTGGCTGAAGAATTCGAAGCCATTGCTCCAAACGTGGGTGTAAATGTTGGGATTTCTGGAACTGGAGGAGGATTTAAAAAATTCACCAAAGGTGAAATTGCTATTGCAGACGCCTCGAGAGCCATCAAAGAGGAAGAAGCTGCAACTGCAAAAGAGAACAAAATTGAGTATGTAGAACTAGAAGTAGCTTTTGACGGACTAGCTGTGGTTGTAAACAAAGAAAATACCTTTGCCAAAGACCTAACTGTAGAAGAGCTTAAAAAAATATGGGAGCCTGCCGCTGAAGGAAAAATCACCAAATGGTCACAAGTAAGAGCTGGATTTCCAGACGAAGAAATCAAACTTTACGGAGCAGGTACAGACTCTGGAACCTATGACTACTTTACCGAAGCAATTATAGATCCAGAAAAAGGAGCGCCAAAATCTAGATCAGACTTTAACGCCAGCGAAGATGACAATATCTTGGTAGAAGGAGTTGCTGGAGATAAATTTGCTCTTGGATTCTTTGGTCTTGCTTACTTTGAAGAAAACAAAGACAAACTTAACCTAGTTGCCATCAATGGTGGAAAAGGAGCCGTTCTTCCAACAATAGAAAATGTAAAAAATGGAAGCTACGCCCCTCTTTCTAGACCTCTATTTATATATGTAAATAGCGAAGCTGCAAAAAAACCAGAGGTTATTGAATTTGTAAACTTTTATTTGGATAAAGCAGCTGAACTTTCTGCAGAAGCAGGATACATTCCACTTCCAACGGAAAAATATCAAGAGCAAAAAGCAAAATTTTCTGCTTTCATCAAATAATAATTGAGAAATCATTTTCTAAACAAATCATCAAGTTGTAAATTGCTTACAGCTTGATGATTTAAATATTTTATAATGGCACTACAAGAGAGAAAACAAACTGAGAAAATCATCGAAACCCTTTTGATGTTTTGTGCTGGGATAACTATTTTTACCACAATAGGCATTATTGCTATACTTACATACAATTCGGTGCTTTTTTTCACCAACAAAGAAATCAATGTAGGGATAACAGATTTTCTTTTTGGGACCAAATGGGCACCGACCATCAGCCGTGAATTCGGTATACTTCCTCTATTATCAGGAACGCTCTTGACCACTGCAATCGCCATGATTGTAGCTTTACCTGTAGGCCTTACTATCGCCATATATTTGAGCCAATACGCCAAAACCAATACCCAAAAAATCTTTAAACCCATGCTAGAAATGCTAGCAGCTGTACCCACGGTGGTTTATGGATTCTTTGCCTTAACGGTGGTTACACCTTTTATCAGAACTTCCATATTTGCTGCAGGAATCGCCCTTTTTGTTCTTACTTTCTTGCTGAACAACTTTAGTTTCTACATCAAGAAAAAATACCAAGAGAAATATGACTGATTTCAAAAACAACCACAGGTGGAATTCTAGAAAAGACAAGGCATTTGAATATTGGGGGATTTTTTGCACCCTGGCAGGATTCTTGGCTTTGTGTTTTTTTATTGGAAAAATAGGTATGGATGGACTGGGAAGAATAGATTGGGATTTTATCACCAACCACTCTTCTCGAAGAGCCGAAAAATCGGGAATCTTAATTCCACTACTAGGATCGGTTTACGTACTTGTGTTTACCGCACTTTTTGCCTTCCCCATCGGACTTGGCGCAGGTGTTTATCTAGAAGAATACAGTAAGAAAAACAAATGGTCCGATCTTCTTGAGGTGAACATAGCCAATTTGGCTGGAGTACCCTCTGTAATTTATGGAATCTTAGGACTTACCGTCTTTGTGCAAGCACTTGATTTTGGAAGTAGCATTCTTGCGGCTTCGCTTACTCTTTCGCTGCTGGTAATGCCCATTATCATTGTATCTACCAGAGAAGCCATCAAAGCTGTGCCCAAATCTATCAAAGAAGCCGCCTACGGCCTTGGAGCCACCAAATGGCAAACCATTTGGACGCAGATTTTACCCGCCTCTATTGGTGGGGTTCTCACTGGGGTAATTCTAGCTCTCTCTAGAGCTATTGGTGAAACCGCTCCGCTTATTGTAGTTGGCGCGCTTTTAAGAGCCTCGAAGGTTCCGGTTTTACCTACGGATAAATTTACGGTGCTTCCTATACAAATTTTTCATTGGACAGGTATGCCAAGTGAAGATTTTAAAACCAATGCAGCAGCGGGAATCATCATCCTTTTAGTAATAACTTTCGGGTTAAACTTTATTGCGGTATATCTTAGAAACAAGTGGCAAAACAAATGGTAGTTAAATAATAAAATTGTGGAAACAACATATAAACTAGAGGCCAAAAACATCAACATTTGGTACGGAGAATTTCAGGCTATCAAAAACATCAACCTAGGGGTTAGAGAGAAAGAAATTGTAGCGCTCATTGGGCCTTCGGGTTGTGGGAAATCTACCTTTCTTAGAAACATCAACCGAATGAACGATTACATCGAAGGCTATAAAAGTGCAGGTGATATTTTGATGGATGGAAAAAGCATTTACAGAAAAGAAGTAAGTGTTGAACAGCTTAGAAAGCAAATTGGAATGGTGTTCCAAAAACCCAATCCTTTTCCCAAAAGCATCTACGAAAATGTAGCTTTTGGACTTAAAATTCAAGGGATCAAAGACAAAAACTTCATCGACCAAAGGGTAGAAGAAGCATTGGTTCAGGCCGATTTGTGGAGAGAGGTAAAAGATGAACTCAAAAAATCTGCCTTAGCACTCTCAGGTGGACAACAACAAAGGCTTTGTATTGCCAGAACACTAGCGGTAAAACCACATGTGGTATTAATGGACGAGCCTACTTCTGCTCTAGATCCAATTTCAACTGGAAAAATTGAAGATTTGCTTGTGGATTTAAAAAAGGAATTTACTATCTTGATCGTAACCCACAACATGCAGCAAGCGGCCAGAATTAGCGACAAAACGGCCTTTTTCTACATGGGTGAGCTCATAGAATATGACAATACAAAAAAACTATTTACCAAACCCAACAACGAAACCACCGAAAGATATATAACCGGTAGATTCGGATAAACCTATAAAAAACCATGGCTACAATCGATCTCTCATTATTTTCACTCAAAGAAAACATCATCAAAATGATGAATTTGGTGAGCAATCAAATCGAACGATCCAGACACTGCATCGAAGAACTAGATACCGAACAAGCCACCGAAGTTCGCAAAATAGAGAAGATTGTCAACCGCATGGACTCTACCATTGACGCTGAATGTGAGAGCATTATCGCTCTTTACAATCCTGTAGCCTCCGATCTTAGGTTTGTGATTTCTGGTCTACAAATTTCTGCTTCCCTGGAGAGAATTGGAGATCACGCGTATACCATCGCCAATTATGTTCGAAAAGAAACCCTTAATTCTGCCTTCGACAAAAAACTACTAGAGGCGGTGCGTTTCAATGAGGTTTTCGATCTGGTTTTGAGCCAAGTAAGCGACTCCATTGGTGGTTTTATAAATGAAGACACAGAGCTTTCCAGAAAAGTACTTCGGGTAGACATCGCCATTGAAGAAATCAACAAAAAGACCGCTGAAACCCTTGAAAAATACATTCAAGACAACAAAAAACAAACCAAGAATTGTTTGATTTTGTTCAACATCATGAACAACCTTGAGCGAATTAGCGCCCTTTGTAGCAACATTTCTGAAGACACAGTTTATTATATTGAGGCTGAAACACTTAAACACAAAAAAATTAAATTCAAGAAAAACGATTTTAAAGAAATTGTCAGAAGTGTAGGCGCAAATGCTTCAATAGAAAAAGAATCAAAAGAATTCGAAGCGACTGAAGGAGATTCTACAGATCAATTTCAAAACGCCTCTGAATTTACAAACACCCCAGAAGAACTCAACTAATCCATATTGGTTTTTCTTTTCTATAGATTTATTTAAATCGAAGGATTGCCTTTTGTTTGAGGCTTCTTTTTTGCCTATTTTTGCCAAATAAATTTGCGATTTTGATCAAAATAGGAAACATAGAACTTCCCGATTTCCCCCTATTGCTTGCACCCATGGAAGACGTGAGCGATCCTCCATTTAGAAGGCTTTGCAAAGAAAATGGAGCCGATATGGTTTATACCGAATTTATCTCGGTAGAGGGACTCATTCGAGATGCGCAAAAAAGCGTACAAAAACTAGATATTTACGGTCACGAAAGACCTGTGGGAATCCAAATCTTTGGCGCCGAATTAGATTCTATGCTACAGGCCATAGACATCGTACAAAACTCTGGGCCAGATTTTATTGACATCAATTTTGGCTGTCCAGTTAAAAAAGTAGTGAGCAAAGGTGCGGGAGCAGGAATTCTAAAAGACATAGACAAAATGGTTTCCCTTACCAAAGCCATGGTAGAAAGGTCTTCGCTTCCTATCACAGTCAAGACAAGATTGGGCTGGGATGATGACTCTATTTACATTGAAGAAGTAGCCGAAAGACTTCAAGATGTGGGCATTGCCGCCATTTCTATTCACGGAAGAACAAGAGCCCAGATGTACAAAGGATCTGCCAATTGGAAGCCCATTTCAAAGGTAAAAAACAATCCAAGAATGCATATTCCGGTCTTCGGAAATGGCGATGTAGACAGTCCAGAAAAAGCAAAATTAATGCGAGACGATTTTGGACTCGATGGCTGTATGATTGGAAGAGCTAGCATTGGAAATCCTTGGGTTTTTAATCAAATCAAACATTTTCTAAATACTGGAAATCATTTGCAAGCCCCTACCTTGGCAGAAAAAACCAAAGCAGCACTGGATCATCTAAACTGGTCCTGCCAGTGGAAGGGAGACAAACTAGGGATTCTAGAAATGAGAAGACACTATACCAACTATTTTAAAGGGATAGAAAACTTCAAAGAAACCCGAAAAAAATTGGTGGAATTAGAAGACCTTGAAACCTTACAAAACTTGCTTCTTTGGATTCCTGAAAACTTCGAAAATTCAACAATAGTTTAAATATATCCTTCTTCTTCCATATATTGGATAACCGCTTCTTTCATCAGAAGGGTTTGCTCATTGGGTTTTAGAACAGGAAGCGGTTTGATTAATTCATAGTGAGGCCAACCTTGATTATCTTTATCAACAAAGGCATAATAACCAAATGGGCTTAGTATTCTGCACACCGCAATGTGCATCAAATTGAGTTTATCGTCTTTTTTAAACTCTTGCGCGCCAAAACCTAGCTCTTGTACCCCAATAAGAAAAAGTACAATATCTAAATCCATAGGCGTTTCAACCTGAAAGTTTTCAGAAAAAAAATCTTCTACTTTTTTCCACTTATCGCCAAGTATACTCATTTGGCAAAAATAGATTGTTTATTTTTACCAAAATTGCAACTTATGGTATTTTTAGATTATATTTTTTTAATTCCCCTTTTGGTTGGACTCGTTTTTGGATTTAGCAAAGGTTTCATCCATCAAATTGCCTCTCTGGTTGGGGTTGGAATTGCCACTGTTGGTAGTTTTAAGTTTTCCTCTTTTGCCCAAAATTTCTTTGAAGGAAGCAGCCTAGTAAATCCCACTTGGGTTCCTTTTGTATCGGTTGGAGTAACTTTTGTGTTGATTATTATCTCAATCAAACTGGTGGCAAATCTTCTGCGTGGAGTTCTCTCTGCCACGGGTCTTGGAATTATCAACAAACTTTTGGGAAGCGTTTTTGGAGTTCTCAAATACGGTTTGCTTCTTTGCCTTTTCACCCATTACTTCACCAAATTCAACAACATTTTCCAATTTATAACCCCAGAGGCCATTGTGGAAAGTTACTTTTATCCTTACTTTAAAGCCATTGGAGATCAGATTCTGGAAGTAGTTTAACCAAATGAAGTTAGAGGATGCTATTTTTGAAATCAAGGACCAGGACTCTTTTCAATCTTTAAGCCTAGAGGTTTTTAGATTTCAATATGAGCGCAACAGGGTGTACCGAAGTTTTGTCGATTCACTCAAAAAAGACATCAGAGACATTCAAAACATCGATGAAATTCCTTTTTTGCCTATTGGGTTTTTCAAAACCCATAAGGTGAGTTGCCAAGAAAATTTCCAAAAAGTGTTTCTAAGTTCAGCCACCACCTCTATGGTGCAAAGCAAACATTATGTGTTTGACCTAAACCTTTACCAAAGAAGTTTTTTAAATACTTTTCAGAACCATTTTGGTGAACTATCCGAGCTGTGTATTTTCGCCCTTTTGCCTAGTTATCTAGAAAGAGAAGGTTCTTCTTTGGTTTATATGGTCGAAAAATTAATCGAAAAATCCCATCCAAAAAGCGGTTTTTACCTACACAACCAAGAAGAATTGGCTCAGAAAATACTGGAGAACGAAAAAAATCAACTTCCCACTTTGCTTTTTGGGGTGAGTTATGCCCTGCTTGATTTTGCCCAAAGGTTTCCTATGTCTTTGTCTAATACCAAAATTATGGATACAGGCGGCATGAAGGGAAAAAGAGAAGAAATGCCCAAAGAAGAATTTAATGCCGTTTTAAAAAAAGCCTTCGGGCTTTCTACCATTTACTCAGAATACGGCATGACAGAGCTTCTTTCTCAAGGATATACCACCCAAGAAAGCCTATTTGAAACACCCAGCTGGATGAAAATCTTAATTCGCGAACTGAACGATCCGTTTTGCTATCTAAAGGATGGACAAACCGGAGGCATCAATGTGATAGATTTGGCCAATCTTTACAGTTGTAGCTTTATTGCCACCGATGATTTGGGTAAAAACAAAAGCTCTTGTACCTTTGAGGTTCTAGGAAGATTTGACCACAGCGATCTTAGGGGCTGTAATTTATTAGTACAATAACATGATAGAAAAAACAAACAAAATTTTTGATTTCGCTCCGATTTCCAAAAGAGCTACTGCCTATCTTTTAGACGGATTATTCCTTGGGCTTTTACACAATTCCTTGCTCTATTTATTACCCAATTGTTTTTACAACTATGTTTTGGTTTCTCTGGTTTTACTTCTTTACAAACCCCTTTTAGAAAGCAGTTCAAAAAAGGCCTCTTTGGGTAAATTGGCCTTAGGGATTGCAGTTACCGACCAGCAAGGAAAAAAGATAACTTTCCATAGATCTATGCTTAGAAATTTACCCAATATTGCCACTACTTTGCTAGCATTTCCATTGATGGAAAAACTTTACCAAAATGGACTTGTAAATAGCCAAAGTTTAGATCCTATTATCAAATTCATAGAAAATTTACTGATCCAAGAGCCTCAATTTCAAATTTTACAATTGATGATAAGCCTTATTTTTACAAACAATGTTTTGTTGTATCTTTTGGATCGTAGATCTAGATCCCTAGGGGATAGACTGGCTTCTACTTTTGTACTTAACAACGATAAAAACCAATAAATGAAAGCATATATATTTCCTGGACAAGGATCTCAATTTGTAGGAATGGGCAAAGATTTGCACCAGAATTACAGTTTGGCCAAAGAATATTTCGATGTTGCAGGCAATATCCTTGGATTCGACATCGCCCAAATTATGTTCGAAGGAACCCCAGAGGAACTTGCCCAAACCAAAGTTACCCAACCCGCGGTGTTCATTCATTCTGTGGTGATGGCCATGTGCATGAAACAATTTAAGCCAGACATGGTAGCGGGACATTCTTTGGGTGAATTTTCGGCCCTTGTGGCCAGCCAAGCCTTGAGCTTTGAAGAAGGACTCTCTTTGGTACACAAAAGAGCCTTAGCCATGCAAGAGGCCTGCGAACTTGCTCCTTCTTCTATGGCTGCTGTTTTGGGACTAGAAGACGCCATTATTGAAGACATTTGCGAAAAAACTCCAGGGGTTGTGGTTGCCGCCAATTACAATTGCCCTGGACAACTGGTTATTTCAGGAGAAATTAAAGCCTTAGAAGCCGCTTGCGAATCCTTAAAACAAGCAGGTGCAAAACGAGCCTTGATCCTTCCTGTTGGAGGAGGATTTCACTCCCCGATGATGGAATCTGCAGCAGAAAAATTAAAAGAAGCCATTTTTCAATCTCAATTTAAAGCTCCCATCTGCCCCATTTACCAAAACGTAAGCCAAAAAGCAGAAACAGACCCTCAAGCCATTCAGGACAATTTGGTGGCTCAACTTACCTCAGCTGTAAAATGGACCCAAAGCATTCAGCAAATGATTCTAGATGGTGCCACCAGCTTTACAGAAGTTGGTCCTGGGAAAGCGCTTTCTGGCATGGTGAAAAAAATTAATTCTGAAGTAGAAGTACACAGTGCCGAAATCTAATTTGTCCCAATATTACAGCCACGGCAAACTTCTTCTTTTTGGAGAATATTTGGTGCTTTATGGCGCCAAAGCACTGGCTTTGCCTTGTAAATATGGACAAAGTTTAGAGGTAGAACAAACCCTTGGAGAAGGCATCTTGTCTTGGAAAGCTTTTAAAATCAACGAAAAAAGTTGGTTTACCTGTAAGATAGACCTAAAAAGCGACCTGATCTTAGAAAGCTCTGACCCAAGCAAGAGCGAAAGACTTTTGGGACTTTTTAGAGCGGCAAAATCTCTCGGTGCATCGTTTTGCAATCAATCCAACTACCACTGCGTCACCAGACTAGAATTCCCTACCCTTTGGGGGCTGGGTACCAGCTCTACCCTTGTCTATAATTTGTCTAGTTGGTTAAAGGTAGATCCATACCAGCTATTGTCTCTTAGTTTTGGGGGAAGTGGCTACGACATTGCCTGCGCCAAACACTCCTCTCCCATTTATTATGCTTTAGATTCGCAAAAGAAACCTTTGGTGAGCCAAGCTTCTTTTGCACCCAAATTTTCGGATCGAATCTTCTTTGTATACCTAAACCAAAAAAGAAACAGCCAACAGGCCATATCTGAGTTTTTAAAGGAAACTCCAGCCAGCAAAGAAATCTTAGAAGATTTCTCATCTATGGCAGAAAAAGCTTGTCTTTGCCAAACTTTAGAAGAATTCGAAACGCTGATAGAAGATTCGGAGTCTAAGATGTCCAAAATTCTAAAGACACAAACCATCAAAGAAAAATGGTTCTCTAACTACAATGGATCCATCAAAAGTTTAGGCGCTTGGGGTGGAGATTTTATCTTGGTTACCGGAGAAGACAAAAACTATTTTGTCTCCAAAGGCTACAAAACCATTTTGGATTACAACCAGTTGATTCTGGGATAAAAGGAATTTTACGTTTGTAAAAACATTCGTGGCTATGAAGTCCTTATTTTGGAAAATCTTGTTGGCGGTTCGTTTCTGATTTTTTTACAAAAATGCAAATCAATTCGTTCGTTAAAAATATGGCTATAGAAGAAAGTGACAGAACAACCGAAAGCAAAGTCCAATCCCTTTTAAGCAAATTTCCATGATGATTATACATAAAGGCATAGATTGCTACAATGCCAGACAAAATCAGCATAATTCTAAATGCAAATTCAAAAAAAGGGGTCAATTTTCCTTTTGATAAATCGCATTTAAAAGAAAGGACATTCAAAAGAGATACAAATAGAATATAAATGTGATTTGCTCTAATTTCCATTCGTAGCGTTAGATTTTGAATGTTTTGAGGTTTAAAATATTCTTCTAAATAAAATCCAGAACATAGAAAACACACAAATAACAACAGTCCAAAGTATAGATTGTATTTATTCATTTTTTGTTTATCAAATAGATTGTTGAATTCTCCACTTCGTTTCAACCTAGAACAAAAATATACAAAAGTATGAATGTTCGGATTAGCGATAAGTATCTATTTCGCAAAACCCTTTTAGAGGTCTGGCTTATGTTTTTTTCAAACCAAATCATCGTTATTCTCTATGAGTTCCTAGATTATTCTTAGTAAAACAATTTTTCTTTCTCAGAAACTCCTTCAAATACTGGTCTTAAAAAATTTCGTTCAAAACTTATAATACATTTTGTGTCTTTTGCGTATTGTAAGGCTTCAAGGCATTTGGGTGAATGAGAGATTCTGTTTCTATAATTTTCGTATTCAGCCAATGAGGGAAAAGAAAAAGAAGCATATGCAATATTGTTTGCACCTTCGTGTGGCAATAAATAACCATGATGAAGCCCTCCCATTTCATTTACTAAATCAATCCAAAGTTTTCCATAGTGTTCAAATTGAATTACCTTATCTGGGTCAATTGTATATTTCAAAAAGCAGGTTGTCATATTTGTAGATTTTGAATTGATAGATATTAATGCAAGATAGTCTTAGCCAGACTGCCACCACCCAATATACAAAGAATCCCACAAAAAAAGGTCGTAAGAATTTCTCCTACAACCTTTTTGAATTTTTTAAAGTAAGTGGTGTTAATGGGGCAATTTGTCTTTCACAAGCCCATAACAGTAGGTTCCAAGAAGGGCAGAGGCGATGATGGCTACAAAAACCGTTACTCCGTTCCCAACCAGTGTGTACATAGGCCCCGGGCATGCACCAGAGAGAGCCCAGCCCAATCCAAAAAGAATCCCTCCATACAGATATCTGGGAACAGAAAAGCTCTTGTCATGAAAAACAATGGGTGTTCCTTGTTGGGTTTTGGCTTCTGTTTTTTTGATAAGTGCTACCATGATGATTCCCACCACTACCGCAACGCCAATGATTCCGTACATGTGGAAAGATTGAAAACGAAACATCTCTTGAATTCTGTACCAAGAAATGGCCTCAGATTTGGTCATTACAATTCCAAAGAGGATTCCCACTAGGGTGAATTTTGCTAATTTCATTGTTTTCTAGGTTTTATTTAAAAATGAATGGAAAAATCAGGTGGGTCATCACAAGTCCGCCGATAAAAAATCCCACAACCGCAATCAGAGAGGGAATTTGCAGGTTAGAAAGCCCAGAGATGGCATGTCCTGAGGTGCATCCTCCTGCCCATCTCGAGCCAAATCCCACCAAGAATCCTCCCAAAATAAGGGTGACAAATCCCTTGGTTGTGGCCAAAGATTCCCATGAAAAGAGTGAATCTGGAGCCAAACCTCCATTGTATTCTATGCCCAGTTTCTGCAAATCTGAAATAGTTTCTTGTGAAATGTTGGTGGGAGCATGCAAAAAGGTTTGTGCGATATAGCCACCAATCATCGCCCCAAAAACAAAGGCGAGATTCCATCTTTGCTCCTTCCAATCAAAGTCGAAAAAAGAAGCGGTTTTGCCAGCACCAAGCATGGCACAGCCCGTTCTTAGGGTATCGGATACCCCAAAGTTTTTTCCCATCCAAAGCAGCAAAAGCATCACAAAAGAAATGGCGAGCCCAGAAACATAAAAGGGCCAAGGCTTAGAAAGAAAAGAAAGTATTTGTTCCATAAACGAGGGTATTTTTGAATATTTATTTGGATTGAAATTTGGGTTAAAAATTTGGTTTGAAACCCTGAATCATCTTTTACGAAAGGGTCGAAGGGCAAACAAAATTGGTAAGCGGGAATTTTGCGTCCTCAACAATGGCAGTAAATCCTCCTTTGATGTCAATAAGATGGTCATATCCTCTGGCTCTTAAGATAGAATTGAAAATCATCGAGCGATATCCACCCGCACAATGCACCAAATAGGTTTTGTTTTTGTCCAGATTT
Source organism: Flavobacteriaceae bacterium (assembly GCA_004359435.1). GTDB lineage: Bacteria > Bacteroidota > Bacteroidia > Flavobacteriales > Weeksellaceae > PTET01. The sequence continues at coordinate 390,071 of PTET01000001.1, read as the reverse complement.
TCTGTGGCGACACCCACCGCATCCAGTGGAAGATTGATGGCATTTTCGATTCTTTGGGAAAGATTTTCAGAAGGTTTTCGAACATCCACCACAGGAAGATTTTCCTCCTTGAATTTTTGATATGCCTCCTCTGGACTGATGCTCTCTATGTGGTCTATTTCTTTCCCCGCTTCTTTCCAAGCCTTGATTCCGCCTTTTAAGTAACAAAGCACATTGTCGTATCCAACTCTAGCTAGTCTGGTAATTACTTCTTCTTCACATCCCTCCTCGCAGACCAAAGCCAATGGATGTTTGATGTCCTCGATAAGGGTTCCTACCCATGGAGCAAAACTTCCATCTATTCCGATAAAAACGGAGTTGGGAACAAAACCAGAGGCGAAATCCGCAGGTTTTCTGGTGTCCAAAACCAAGGCTCCAGATTGGTTCACCAATTCTTCGAATTTTTCTGGGGAAAGCCCAGCTCCAAAGGATTTGTCCAAAATGGAATCGATGCTAGAATCCGCTCCCAAAATGTTCATCATCACGTTTTGGGGGAAATAGGCTGGAGGAGTGGGAAGGCCAGAGGTGAGTTCGGCTATGAAATTTTCACGGCTCAAACCTTCTGCCAGTGCGTAGTTGTTCTTTTTCTGATTCCCTAGGGTGTCAAAAGTTTCTTTGCTCATGTTTTTTCCACAAGCAGAACCCGCTCCGTGTGCAGGATATACGATGACATCATCGGGAAGAGGCATGATTTTTTCACGAAGAGAATCATACAACATTCCAGCGAGTTTGTCTTGGGTTAGGGTGTCGTCTATTTTCTGTGCCAAATCTGGTCTTCCCACATCCCCGATAAAAAGGGTATCACCACTGTAAAGAGAATGGGGTTTTTGGTTTTTGTCTAGTAGCAAAAAACAGCTGGATTCTAGGGTGTGCCCAGGTGTGTGAAGAAGCTGAAAAGAAATTTCACCCAGAGGGAAAATCTCCCCATCCTTGGCGATGTGTGCATCAAAACCCAGTTTGGCTCCTGTGGGTCCATAAACAATTTTGGCTCCTGTTTTTTCTGCCAAATCTTTGTGTCCAGAGACAAAATCTGCATGAAAATGGGTCTCAAAAATGTATTTGATTTTGACGTTTTCTCTCTCTGCTTTTTCTAGATAGGGTTTGATTTCACGAAGAGGGTCAATCACCACTGCTTCTCCATTGGAAGAGATAAAGTAGGCTCCATGTGCCAAACATCCAGTATAAATTTGTTCTATTTTCATCTTTGGAATTTTTTGTTGATTCTAATATTTCTTTGGTTTTCTTACGTTTTCTAAAAAAGAGATTTATTTTGTGAGTTCTTGGCTTAGAATGACCAGAGCCATCAAAAGGACAAAGTATCCAAACCCTTTTTTGAGTTTGTTCGAATCGATTTTTTTGGACAAATTCCCTCCTATCCAAACGCCAGTTAAGGTAATCAAAACAAAGCGAAGTAGAAAAAAATGGTCGATTCCATCTGTATCGATATGAAAAAATATTCCCGAAAGAGAGTTCAAACTCACCACAAAAAGGCTGGTTCCAACTGCGGTTTTGATAGGCGTTTTGAGAAACAGAACCAGTGAAGGAACAATCAGAAATCCTCCTCCCGCACCCAAAAACTCGGTAAGCATTCCCACTGCAGCACCCATCAAAAGGGCAAGAGGTACATTGGTTTTTGGGTTTGTGTCTATATATAGTTCATGTGTGTTTGAGTTTGGATTTGTTTCTTTTTTTTCACGAATCATTCCATAGGCGGAAAGAAACATCACAATAGAGAAACAAAGCATAATGAGTCCATCTTTGGTGAGGGTGAAACTTCCGATGGAAAAAATCTCTTTGGGAAGCATGGGCATCAAAAAGGTTGAGGTAAAATAGATGGCCAAAAATCCGGGCAAAACATAGATGAGTGCCAAGGGAAACGAAATTTCTTTGTTTTTGTAGTATTGCCAGCTTCCTGCAATGGCACCAGCTCCCACCATAAAAAGGGAATAGGTTCTAGCCAAAAATGGCTCTACCCCGAAGAGATACACCAAAACGGGCATGGCCAAAATGGAACCTCCACCACCGGTAAGACCCAGAGAAATTCCCGCCAAAAGCACCCCCAAGTAGCCAAGACCAAATTCCAAAATGTATTGTAGCGAGTTTTCCAAAAGATGTATATTTTATTAGTTGTTCAATTGTTCATATGTTTGAGCCAAAAAAAAACGGAAGTGTTTTTTTAAAAAAATTAGAGTTTGCATTTTTCCATGCAATCAAAAAGAGAGAGGATTTGTCTGTCTTTGATGCTGTAATAGATTTGTTTTCCTTCTCTTTTGTTGTCCAAAACTCCATTGTCTTTCATTTTGGTAAGATGGTGAGAAAGCATAGAAATTTCGCAGCCGCAAGAAATCTTGCTGCACAAAGTTCCTACATCCATGGATTCTGCGGTTTCCAAAATCTCCAAAATCTCTAGCCTTACTGGATGGGCAATGACTTTTAAGACTCCCGCAACCTTAGAGAGTTTTTCGATGGACAAATTTCTACCTGTTGTTTTCACAAACTTTTTGTTTTATTGGACAAATATATGAACATTTTAATAAATGTTCAAATGTTTTTGTGTTTGATTAAATTTGTTTTATTCTTAGAAAAATATCATCTAGATTTTTAAGAGTATCAGGTGATAGTTTAGTAATAAAGGTTTTCTGATTTTCTTTGTAGTCATAAAAAAGAAATCCTAAGGCTCTTTTAATATCTTTAGATTTAGTTAATTCTAATAAGATATCTTTATCATTTTGAGATAAATAGTCTTCTAATAGAAATCTTGGTTCATTAGATTTGTAAATATGAATTTTTTTATTTAAAAATTCTCCAAATTCTTTTAGATATTTTTTTTCTGCAGTTTTACCCGCTTTATCATTGTCTAGAAATATAGCAAAGTCATCTGAATATGAAATTGCAAGGCTTAATAATGTTGAGGATTGACTTGCACCAGAACTAGGTATAATTTTAATTTCTTTATCTATATAATTCGTGTGGTTCTGTAGAATTTTTAAAAGGTAATAATCTGTTATACCTTCAGTTATTACAATTTTACCTAGAAAATCATTTGCAAAATTGAGCTGTAAAGCTTGATAAATAGGGCTTAACGCTCCTTTATCATTGCTACTTTTAAAATTTCCGAAATTATGAAGTGAGATTTTAGCATCCTTTTTTTCTGCAATTTTAATACTTCCTAATTTAATTACTTCTGGATTTAATAAAAATTGAGAATGGGTACAATAAATTATTGTGTTTTTTTGTGAAACAGTATCTAATTCTTTTAGTAACTCACTTTGAGCGGAAGAATGAAGATATGAACCTGGTTCGTCAAGGAGGAATATAGAGTTTTCTAATTTTCCCTTATAATTTGGGTTAAACTTTAGTTTAATCATATAATTAAAAAACCATTGAAAACCTTTGCTTCTTTGACTGATGTCAAATGTTCTTTTTCTATCTTGATGAGATTTATCTTTAACTTTAAATCTAAATACATTTCCTTCATTAACAATTACCAACTCAAGTTTATCACTATCATCAGCAAATGAATTTCCACTTTTTTTAATACGTTTCCATTCATTTATTATTTCTTTATTTAGAGTGTCTTGTACATCGGACAATATATCATCTTTAGTATCTTTGTCGTCAATTTTAAGGTACGGTATTAAGTGATTATCATTAACATTTTCACTTACTCCCTCAGTGTCAGCTCTCTTGAATATTTCTTCAATTATTTCTTTCCAGTCTCTATCTTTTCCATTCCCTATATTTCCTGTTTTTTCATAGTCAGTAGGAAATTCAATTTCTTCGGGAACTCTATCTGCAAAATCATCGAAATATAATATATAGGGCAAATTTGAAACTAGAAATTTTACAATTTTGGTATTTGTTCTTTCAGAAATACCTGATAAGTTTAATGAATAGGGAAGGTTTGGTTCTGATAAAGTTCTAATTAATGTGAAACAATTATCTTCTTTAAATTTAGATAATGCTAGAAATTCATCAGAATCTGTTTTTATTCCTGAGATTGAAAATAATTCTTTTAACTCCGTTTCTTCTAGATGTAATTCTGCACTGATTTTACATTCTTTTTTATTTATGGAATAATTATTTCTAAATTCTAAATGTTCTCCTTTGTTGGTTTTGTCTCTTGTTTTATCAAAAGCCAAAATAGCCTTTAAAACTGAAGTCTTACCAGCTTCGTTTATTCCTATTATTGGATTAATTTGATAATTAAGTTTGAAATTTATTTTCTCGATTGCTCGGTATTCTTGAATTGTAAAACTGGATATTTTCATTTTTCAATAGGTTTATTCAAATCTAACAAAATCAAAGCATTGTAGATTATTTTTAACAGATTTATCTCCTCAAAAACAAAAAAACGCAAAATGCGTGGGTACATTTTGCGTTTCTGTCTTCATTATCAAAAGAAAGATTAACATCAATCTTCACCTAAACTTTGTTGCCATCTCCAAACATTTTGTAGGCTTTCCAAAAGGCTGGTTTTGGGTTGCCATCCAAGTTCTATTTTGGCTTTTTGGTTGTCTGCATAGGCGCAAACAATGTCTCCCTCTCTTCTGGGTGCAAAAATATAGTTCACCTTGGTCTGTGCGGCTTTTTCAAAGGTTTGCACTACCTCTAGCACGCTAGATCCACTTCCTGTTCCTAAGTTGTATATTTCTACCCTGGAAGAATCCTCAACAGAACTTTTTTCTAGAAGTTTTTTTAGGCACAACACATGAGCAAAAGCCAAATCTACCACATCAATATAATCTCTGATAGCCGTGCCGTCTGGAGTTGGATAATCATTGCCGAAAATCTTTAAAACCTCTCTAATGCCAGCGGCAGTTTGAGAAACATAAGGCACCAAATTGTTGGGAACCCCAAGAGGTAGTTCTCCCAATAACCCTGAAGGATGTGCTCCAATGGGATTAAAATACCTTAAAAGGGTACACTTCTGGCTATTGATTTTGGCGAAATCAACCAAAATTTCCTCACACATTTTTTTGGTATTTCCATAGGGAGACTCGCAGGGTTTAAGGGGCGAATCTTCGGTGAGAGGCATGGTATCACCCTGCCCATAAACCGTACATGAAGAAGAAAAAATGAGGGAGCCAACAGAGAATTCTTTCATCCATTCTAAAACATGAATGAGAGACAAAAGGTTGTTTTTGTAATATTTAAGTGGATTTTCAACACTTTCTCCAACCGCCTTGTGGGCTGCAAAATGAATTACACCCTCAATTTTTCCAGCATACTGAGATAAGGCATCGTACAATGCCTCTTTGTCTTTCAAATCTACCTGAACAAAATCGGGAGATTTCTGAGTAATGGCAGAAATTCTATCTTTTACAAAGGCTTTGGAGTTGCTTAGATCATCGAGCAAAACAACCTCAAACCCTTGAGAGAGAAGTTCAACAGCGGTATGCGAGCCGATATAACCCAATCCACCTGTAACCAGAATTTTTCCCTTAGTTGTTTTCATGAAAAAACGCCTTGATGTTGTCTATGATGTAGTTTTGTTGCTCGCTATCCAATTCCGTATGCATAGGTAGGGAAATTACTTTGGTGATTAAATCGTCCGTTACGGGGAACTCAGCATCGTTGTAATTTCCAGTATCGTATGCCTTTTGTTTTCGAAGGGCTACGGGATAATAAATCATCGCAGGAATATCCTTAGAAGCCAAAAAAGCTTGCAATTCATCTCGTTTTCCATTCAACACTTGCAAGGTGTATTGATGAAAAACATGGGTAGAATTTGCTGCAAAACTTGGAGTTTTGAGCTCTTTTACTCCAGAAAGACCTTCAGAATAGACTCTGGCCGCTTCTTGTCTTGCCTTGTTGTATTCTGGAAGAAGTGGAAGTTTTGCTCTCAGAACGCTGGCCTGCAAAGCGTCCAATCTGGAGTTTACCCCAACTACATCGTGGTAATATCTCTGATACATCCCATGGTTGGCGATGCCTCGGATGATATGGGCGAGTTTGTCGTCCCCTGTAAAAATGGCTCCTCCATCCCCAAAACAACCTAAATTTTTGGAGGGGAAAAAAGAAGTGGTGCCAATGGTTCCCATGGTACCTGCTTTTTTGGCGCTTCCATCGGTAAAGGTGTATTCAGCACCAATCGCCTGAGCAGTATCTTCTATCACAAACAAATCGTGTTTTTTGGCGATGTGTAGAATCTCTTCCATCGGGGCACATTGCCCGAACAAATGCACGGGAATAATGGCTTTGGTTTTGTCTGTGATGGCAGCCTCGAGTCTTTTGGGATCCATCAAAAAGGTTTCTGGATCTACATCCACAAGTACGGATGTCAATCCCAACAAGTGAATTACCTCCACGGTAGCAGCAAAAGTGAAATCTGCGGTAATTACCTCGTCTCCTGGTTTGAGATCTAAGGCCATTAAGGCGATTTGAAGAGCATCTGTTCCGTTGGCACAAGGAATAACTTGGCTACTGTTTCCCAAAAAAGTTTCGAGTTCTTTGGAAAAGGCATTTACTTCATCTCCTCCTATAAAGGCTCCTGTTTGAAGGATTTTGTTCCAAGAATCTGTGATGGTTGACTGAATTTTTTGGGTTTGAGAAACCAAATCCACCATTTGTATTTTCTTCATCGATAAGAGTTTTATAGTTATTCAAAGGTATTAAAAAGTCTTGGGTCAAAGTAGTGAAACCCAATTTTTTCCTCAAAAGCTTTAGGTAGAAATTAAGGCTATTTAGAAGACTTAAGACCAAAAAAATGAAAATCTATGCCCTTAAAATTATTTTTGGCATGTTTTATGTTAAACCTCAGTACAATCAAACAAATAAAAATATGAAAAAACTAAGTTTGTTATTAGCAGGATTTCTTTTGATGGGCACAGCAAGTGCACAAAACAATTCATCTAGCGAATTAGATGATCTTATCAAAGTGGGAATTCAAGCAGGAATTCCAGTATCTGACGCCAAAGACATTTCTTCTGCGGCCCTAGGGATAAACATTTCGTACCAACACTTAATTAATACCAATGTTGGGATCGGGTTTGCCACTGGATACACAAACTATTTCGGAGATGACACTACCAAAACAGAAACTGGTTTGGCTGGATTAACCTCACAAACTATCAAAACTAAAAACGATGATTTTGGAATTATTCCAATTGCAGCACTTTTTAGATACTATCCAGACAACACTGGTTTCTATTTTGGAGCCGATGCAGGATATGGATTGCTGATAAACGGAGGAAAAGGGTCTATCGAAACAACAGACACTTCACCAATTGGTACTACAACTACTGAAAAAGATTTTGACAACAGCGAGAAGCTAGACGCTGGAGGTTTTTATCTAAGACCAGAAATTGGATACCACAACAACGACTGGAACTTTTTTGGATACTACCAAAATACCTTTATGTCTGACAACTCTATTTCTTCTTTAGGACTAGGTCTTTCTTACAATATACCTTTGTAAGAATAATAAAGATGGAATATAAAAAATCCCTGACTCTATTGGAGTCAGGGATTTTTTTATGCTTAATAGAAAGCGAAAAAATTAAGATTTCGAACGCAAAAGCTTTCCGAATTTTCTTTTCCCAAGTTCTGGGTGAAAACCAACGGTTCCATTGTTTTTGTAAACTTCTTCTCCACCTACAAAAACATGTTGAACCACTTTTCCAGAGCGTTTTACCAGTCTGTATCCTCCTTCCAGCATAGGGTGGTGGTCTTCGGTAGGTTCTAGGGTTAAGTCTGTTTTAAAACGGGATGGATCTACTACAATTAAATCTGCGGTTTTTCCCTCAGAGATGTCTCCACAATCGATGTTTAGGAAATCTGCAGTTTCTTTGGTGATTCTGTGGATGGCGCGTTCGATACTCATTTTGTCTTGGTTTTCGTACACTTGGGCAAGCATTTGCAAACCTCCATCGTGGAAAGCCATGTTTACGTTGTGGGCTCCAGAGTCGTTGAATCCAGGCATGCAATTGGGGTCTGAAAGCAAATCCATTCTTTGTTCTGGTCTGTGGTTTGCGGTGTCGCATTTCCAACGGATGTCTTTGTCGTATTCCATCATCAAATCCATAAAGGTATCCACTGGATCTTTTCCGAGTTCTTTGGCAATCTGCTCGAAATTTTTCCCGATTTGGCTTTTACCAACCAGAACTCAGGGCAAAAATGTCCAAAATGGTGGTTTTTTTGATGGCATTGGGGGTGATTTGAAGTACCTTGTCTCTTTCTCTTAGAATCTCAGAGAGTTGTTTGTACTCGGAAACCGCAGCCACTTGTGATGGAACTGTAAATCCTGTAAATTCTGAACTGAAAACCCCTGACATTCTGTGGAAAGGAAGCATATCGATAGAAAGTCCCAAAAATCCCGCATCTACAGCTTCGCTAACAATGGCTTTCATTTTGTTTATTTCCTCTTTTGAGGCCTTTCTTTCTGTAAGGCTTCTTTTGAGTCCCATCGCTTCGATACGGACATTGGAGTGACCCAAGAAAGTTGCGATATTTGGACCCAAATTCAGGGTGTCCAAATGCTGATAGTATTCTGTGACGCTCTTCCAAGAAATGTTGTTTACCAGCCAATCTTTCAAACTTTGGGCAGGAATGTTCTCTACTCTACAAAAAAGATCTACAATGTCTGTGTCTTTCCCAATGGCGGCAGAAAGAGAGCAGTTTCCCATGATGCAGGTGGTAACCCCATGTCTAAGAGATTCTTCAATTCCTGGCATTACTTCAATTTCTGCATCATAGTGGGTGTGGATGTCTATCATTCCTGGCATAACCCATTTTCCCGTTGCGTCGATTTCTGTGGCTCCCTCAACCTGAATTGGATTGGAGCTTACTTTTTCTACTTTTCCGTTTTTGATGAGAACATTTTGGATAGACCCTTTTTTTCCTGTTCCATCAAAATACATTCCGTTGGAAATTACCGTAACTGCTGCGCTCATAGCTTATTTTTTAAACTTTTTTTCATTTAAACAATTGCTAACAAACATACAAAATCTTGCTAAAGAACCAATGTTTTTTAACACTTTACAAAAAGGCGTCTATTAAAAATGGCTATATTTAAAAACATTTGGATAACCGTTATGGTTATGGTATTTTCGTTATATGATCGCAGCGCTTTACACTTTGTCTATGTATGGGCTAAAACTTGCCTTAAAAGTTGGGGCGATTTTTAACCCCAAGATCCAAGATATGGTAAAAGGAAGAGCCCAAACCTTGGAAAGAATTAGCCAAAAAATAGAGCCCATACGCGACCAATGCCTTTGGTTTCATTGCGCCTCTCTAGGTGAATTTGAGCAAGGAAAGCCTGTTATAGAGGCCCTAAAATCTAAATATCCCAAAGATAAAATTGCGGTATCTTTTTTCTCTCCCTCTGGATACAACATAAGAAAAGACGATCCACTTGCCGATGTAGTATTTTACCTGCCTTATGATATTCATGGAGAAATTATAAAGCTGATTTCTGCCTTAAACCCCAAAGCGCTTTTTTTGGTGAAGTACGAATACTGGTATAATCTTTTGGATGTGCTAAACAAAAAAAACATTCCTGTTTATTTAACCTCGGGAATTGTTAGGGAAAATCAAATATTCTTCAAACCTTATGGACGCTGGTTCTTAAAGAGAATTAAAAAAATNCTAAAATTGGAGAAGATCCTGTACTAACCAGTCTTTTGGAATCTGTCGCCCTAGAGTCTCTAGGAGAAGAACAAAAACCAAGGCTATCTGATGTTTTTATCAAGATGAGCCAGGAACTCATTTCGGATCATCACCTTAATTTTGTAGAAGAACTCAAAAAATATTCACTTGAAGAACTTTCTTCTTACAGAAAAGATTTATTCAAAAAGCATAAAGAAGTTAAAGATCAAATTCAGAAGAAGATAGATACCGCACTAGAACTTTGTAAAGGCATAGAAACGGCTTCATTTGCTGGAGGAACCAACAAAAGCATAAAATATTACTTCGAAAAAATAAACCATGAATTTTGCCTACCCAGTGATACTGTACAAAAAAATGTAGATGAGCGAAAATTAGCCTCAACCAAAGCTAGCAAACAAGACAAAGAAGCCATAGAAAAGATTTTCGAGCCTCTTTGTGCGCTTTTTCATGATGTTGTACTACTTATTAAGCAACACCAAGGGTTAAAACATATCAAATTAAAACTTGCAGGTCTTTTTGTAAACAGCGAGATTGAAAAAATTTTGGCAGAAATCATGCAAGAAAACAACACACTTCTTATTTCTGAATTCAACAAAATCATCCACAAAAATATCAAAAACCAGCCCTCGGCTTTTATTTATGAAAAATTAGGGGTTCGATATCATCATTATTTTATCGATGAATTTCAAGACACTTCTACTTTGCAATGGGAAAATCTAATCCCTCTTGTTGAAAACGCAGTCTCCAGTAGCGATACAGTGGTTTTGGTGGGCGACCCCAAACAATCTATTTACCGCTTTAGAGGGGGAAATCCAGAGCAGATGATTCGTCTGATTCAGGGAAATAGTACCAACCAACCCAAGGTAGAAACCCTAGAGACCAATTATAGAAGCAAAGACAACATTACATTGTTTAACAATGCTCTTTACAAACGCTGTGCAGATTTCTTAGAAGACCCAACCTACCAAGATCTCTATAAAAATGCAGCCCAGAATACCAACCAAAAAAAAGGTGGGCATGTACAAATCAACCGATTTATAAAGGAAAAAAAAGAAACAGAGTACAACCATCAAATACTGGAACACTGCTTAAAAATCATAGAAAATTGTTTGGACAGAGGCTACCAAAAAAGCGATCTGGTTCTACTGGTTAAAAACAAAAGCAAAGGGAAATTACTTGCAGAATATCTCAATCAAAATGGAATTTCAACCCTTTCCAATGAGTCTTTGCTGATGAAAAACTCCCTAGAGGTTAAACTCATTATTTCTTGCCTTTATCTGTTTTGCGAAAAAGAAAACCCAAGCCATAGATTAGAGGTGCTTTACGGGCTTTCTAAACTCAATAGAATTGATTTGCATGATTTCAACGCTTTTTCAAAGGAGTTAATTCATGGCTCTTTTTCTGATTTTTGGGACAAATTATTGCCAAATACAAACCTTAACCCTGGATTGAAGGATTTGTTTTTTGATTCTGATGGTTTTTCGCTCTACGATTGGATAGAACTTGTTTGCGGTTATTTTTTTCAAGATAAAACCTCAGACAGTTATTTGCTTGGTCTTTTGGATTTCTGCTTTGAATTTTCCATGAAAAAAAATTCCGATTTACACGGATTTTTGGAACATTGGGAGAACCAAAAAGAAAACCTCTACGTAACCGCTCCAGAAAATCAACAAGGGGTAAAAATTATGACCATCCACAAATCCAAAGGACTAGAATTTCCCGTGGTGATTATTCCTTTTGCCGATTGGAGATTAGATATGACTCGAAAAAATATTTGGATCAAAGATCCATNTGGAAGCCCTCTGTTACCCTTTCTATGTTAGAAGAAGATTTTGCACTAACCGAAGACGGAAGCGCCACAAACAACCGTAGCTTTAACATAAATCTACCCAAACAAACTACCTCTGACCAAAGAGTTACTTTCGACAATCAAATCAAGTGGAACAGATCTACTTTGGAGGCAACCTTTGGTTACCAAACCCACATCCGAAAAGAATACGAAGAAGATTTTGAGGGTGCTGCCCTAAACATGAACCAGCAAACCTACAACTTTAGAATTCATTGGAATTATAAATTCAGCCCCAAATTAGATATTACAACGGGTGTTCAAGGAGCAGACCAATCTCTTTGGAATAAAGGAGAAGAAACTTTAATTCCCAATGCCAAAACCCAAGATTTAGGGGGGTTTGTTCTGGCCAATTATAAAGCCAAAAACCTAGACCTTTTGGCTGGAATCAGAACCGATACTAGAAGCCTCGACACAGAGGAGTCCTTTAGTGTGCATGGAGATCATATACATAGTCAAGAAGCTTTGTCGAGAACTTTTAACACGATGAGTTATTCTCTTGGGATGAGCACCAAACCTTTTGAAAATGCACTTTTAAAAATCAATCTTTCAAGCGGATTTAGAGCTCCAACCAGCGCAGAATTGCTATCGGACGGAGGACACCACTCTGTCAATAGGTTCGAAGAAGGAAACAGAAATCTAACCAGTGAGAATGCTACCCAGTTAGACTTAAATTTGAGCTATGATACTGCTCACCTTAACTTGACTATAAATCCTTTTGTAAACAGAATTATAGATTACATCGCCCTTACACCAACTGGAGAAACCGAAGACGATCTGCCTGTTTTTGAGTACAACCAAGAAAACGCAATCCTTTATGGTGGCGAAATTAGTGCCCACTATCATCCCCACAAAGAACATGGAATCCATGTCGAATCTACCTTTTCTACGGTATATGGAGAAAATGACAAAGGAGAAGCCTTGGCTTTAATTCCACAAACCAGAGCCAACCTAACACTTTCTTATCTGTTTTTAGATGGACCTGTCCTGGGTCTAGAAGAGGTGTTTGTACAGGCAACCCACAAATTTGAGCAAAACCGTGTTTCGTATTTCGAAACGCCTTCTGAATCTTACCAGTGGGTAGATGCTGGAGTGGTCTTTAATCCTTTCAAAGACAAAAGCATGCGTCTTTCTCTTGGGGTAAACAATGTGTTTAACCAAAGCTTTATCGATCATCTTTCTAACTACAAAACTTTTGGAACTCCTAGCAACGGAAGGTTTTATTATGTAAATTTGAGTGCAAAACTCAAAGGTAAAACCCTCTAAAGCTAACTCACAACCTATTGGAAAACCCAAATGAACTTTCTCTAAGTCTAAAATCGCTTGCCCAAAACCCAGGTGTCTATCAATTTTTTGACAAAAATGGAGAGATTTTGTATGTGGGCAAAGCCAAAAACCTAAAAAAAAGGGTTTCTTCTTATTTTGCCAAAGAGCAGCTTGGCAAAACCAAAGCCTTGGTGTCAAAAATCGTTTCATTAAAAACCATTGTGGTAGAAACCGAGTTTGATGCCCTGCTTTTAGAAAACAATCTGATCAAAACCCTTCAGCCCAGATACAACATCCAGCTGAAAGACGATAAGACTTACCCCTTTATTTGCATCAAAAATGAAAGATTTCCAAGAATTTTCCTAACCCGAAAAACCCCAAGAGATGGCTCCAAATATTTTGGTCCTTATGCCAATGTAAAAATGGCCAAAGGCTTATTGGAGTTAATTGGAGAAATTTATCCCCTTAGAAACTGTAACTTTGATCTAAGCGAAAAAAACATTCAAAATGCCAAGTATAAGTGCTGCTTAGAATATCATCTAAAAAACTGTTTGGGTCCTTGTGAAAACCTACAAAATTTAGAAGACTACAACCAAAACGTAGAGGCAATTTCTGGTTTATTGAAAGGAAACTATAGCCAATCACTTGAAATTCTTCAAGAAAAAATGCTGCGTTTCTCCAGTAATTTACAATTCGAACAAGCACAAAGCCTAAAAGAAAAAATCGAACTTTTAAAAACCCATAAGGCAAAATCTACCATTGTTAATCCATCCATCAGCAATGTAGATGTACTTACACTTGTTTTTGACGACGATCTGATATACTACAACTACTTGGTGGTGGCAAATGGTTCTGTGGTTCAGTCTTATTCTTCTGAACTCAAAAACAAAATTGAAGAACCCAAAGAAGAGATTTTGCTCTCGGTACTGGTTGAGATGAGAAATAAATTTAACTCTACCTCTTCTGAAATCTTTTTACCCTTCGAGGTAGATTATAAAATTCCGGGCTTGGCGCTTGTTTGTCCTAAAATTGGCGACAAAAAGGCCCTTGTAGACTTCTCGATACGCAATGCCAAGTTCTACAGACAAGACCAGCTGAAACAGATCAAAATTGTAGATCCAGATAGACATACCAACCGCATAATGGCAGAGATGAAAACTCTTTTGCATCTTAGCGCAGAACCCAGACACATCGAAGGATTTGATAACTCTAACCTTCAAGGCACAAATCCTGTGGGTGCTTGCGTGGTTTTTAAAGATGGAAAACCTTCAAAAAATGAATACCGGATATTTAACATCAAAACCGTAGAAGGCCCCAACGACTTTGCCTCCATGGAAGAAGTTATTTATCGCAGATACAAAAGAATGCTAGAGGAGAATTCACCCCTACCAGAGCTCATTGTGATAGACGGCGGAAAAGGCCAATTGTCCTCGGCGGTAAAAAGTTTAGAAGCCTTAGGCCTCAGAGGAAAAATCGCCATTTTGGGTATTGCCAAAAGACTGGAAGAAATCTATTTTCCAGATGATCCCATCCCACTTTATTTAGACAAAAAATCCGAAACCCTTAAGGTGATTCAACACATTCGAAATGAAAGCCACAGATACGGAATCAGCAAACACAGAGCCAAAAGAAGCAAAGACAGTCTAAAATCGGAGTTAGACCACCTAAGCGGAATAGGTCCTGTGAGCAAAAAGAAACTATTAGACAAATTTAAGTCTATCAAAGGCATAAGAAATGCTTCAGAAAAAGAACTTGCAGATGTTTTGGGACAAAGCAAAGCAAAGGCACTTCATCTTTTGCTTCAAGAAAAAAACAAAAACTAGCCCCGATTAATCTTGGCTAATTTTTCTACCAAAAAACTCCCCTAAAATTATACCCGTAGCCATGGCTACATTGAGACTTTCTGTCTGTTTTTGGCTCCCGAACCTAGGGATAGAAATCTTGGTATTGATGGTTTTAATGGTACTGGGTCTTATACCATTGGCCTCGTTTCCAACAAGCAAAATCATCTGTTTTGGGAGACTAGACTGATACAAATTTTCTCCTTGAAGCATCGCGCCAAAAACCGGTAAATCTAACTTTGGCAAAGTTTGTTCTAAATCGCAATAATGCAACTTGACACGGGTTAAAGAACCCATGGTAGCCTGCACCACTTTGGGATTATAGCAATCCACTGTATCGGGCGAACATAAAATCTCTGAAATACCAAACCAATCGCAAAGTCGGATGATGGTGCCTAAGTTTCCAGGATCAGAAATTCCGTCTAAGGCAAGAATTAATGAAGAATCTTCTTGAGGAATAAAATCGCTATTCTGTGGGATTTCAAACAAAGCCAAAATTTCACTGGGTGAAGAAAATAAGCTTAAACGCGCCATTTCTTCTTGGGTTACAAATTGTACCTCTTTGGTGGATGAAAGCCAAGGGTAGTTTAAAGTGGAGAAAATTTGCACACACTTTAGACTACTTTCCACAAACTCTTTCACAGACTTTTCTCCTTCTACCACAAAAAAACCATGTTTTTGTCGATATTTTTTTTGCTTTAAACTGGAGATGAGTTTGGTTTGATTTTTAGATAACATATATTTGCTTAATCCCTAATGTTGGAAAATGCTCTTTAAAAAGACAAATATACTATTAATTTTATCGGTTTTGCTTGGACTTATTTCCTGTACCACCACAAAAGTGCCTGAAGGAAAAAGGATTATCAGCAAAACAGTTTTTAAAGGAGAAAAGGTCTTTTCTAACTCTCAGCTAAGAAATTATGTCAAACAAAAAGAACTGAATTTTTTACCCATTGGGGTTTGGAGCTACAACCTTTACGACCAAAAATACGAAGAAGCTTTTCGGGATTATTATTTACTTCCTGTAAGCAAAAGAAAAGTGTTTAGACTGGATAGTTTATCAGACCAATACAATATACCCAAAGCATCCAGAGCTAAATTTTATTCTTTGGGAAGATTTTTTTATCGAAACAAAAAAGAGCCTTCCATTTTAGACTCAACCCTTAGCGGGATTTCAGTGGAGAATTTGCAAAAATTTTATAAGTCCAAAGGTTTTTTTACCCCAGAGGTTTCTGTTTCGCATAAACCTGTAGGCAAGAAAAAAGTAAAAGAAATATACACCATTCAAAGCGGCCCTGCTTCTGTTCTGAATTCTTATTCTTTCCAAATTGCCGACCCTAATTTAGACAGTCTATACAGCGCAAACTTATATCGATCTAAAATTCGTGTTGCCCAGCGGTTCGATTTGGATAAATTCGAGAAAGAAAGAGACTTTATCGCCGATCTTTTCCAAGAAAACGGATATTATGGTTTTGATGCAGACAAAAATCAAATTGGATTTTTGGTGGATTCTACCTCTGGTAAAAACAAACTGGATGTGATCCTTAAAATCACTAAAAATCCGCTAGATTCTTTAGGGGAAATCAAACCCTACTATTTTAAAGAGATTATCATTTACGGTCACAAAGCAGGTTTTAGAAATAAAAAACCAGAAGACCCATCGCTTAACGAAGGGTACATACTGTACAATTACAAAAAAGACAAACCAAAGGAAGTTCAAAATAAAATTGAAGAAAACCTTGAAAAGCAAGAAGAAACAGACAATATAGGAAATCAGTTCACCAATAGAGCCTACACAGACCTTGTACTAATTAGGCCGGGCGATAAATACGACCTAAAAAATGTGGTGAAAACCAAAAACAACATTTACAGCAACAAAAATTACACCCTTTCGAAATTTGAAATCACGCCTTATACCAGTGAGGATTCTCTTTCTACAGATCAGAACCTACTTCGAGCAACCATCGAGCTGGTTCCAAAAAAACAACACAGTTTTGAAGCTTTCTTAGAAGGATCCTATTCTGCCTTCATGAATTTTGGGATTGCTCCTGGACTTAGATATTCTTTAAAAAACGCATTGGGTGGAGGTGAAATTTTAGACCTTTCTACCAGTGCTACCATTGGAACGGTAAAACTTGCGGATTCCCAGAGCGAAAACAACTTTTTCAATGCCTACCAACTCGGATTAAACGCCCAAATGACCTTTCCTAGAATGCTCGGTTTTGAAAGTATTCCCAAAGATTTTACCCCCAAAACCATGGCTAGCTTTAACCTAAACATGCAACAAAACATTGGTCTAAGTAACATCAATGCCACAGGACAATACAGGTACGAAATTCAGCCTTCGGATAAATCTACCCACTCATTTCGGGTGCTTAATCTAGAACTCAACAACAACAGAGACCAAGAAAAATACTATTCGATATTCACCACAGACAACACCATTAAAAACACCCATTACAACGAATATTTTGCCTACAACCCTAGTGCGGGAGAAGCCTATGAAAGAGGGGAACTCACCGACGATGACATTGCCGCTTTAGCCAAATATGACATCTTATATCCCTTAACTCTTCAGGACAATCAAAACTACCTCACCTACCTGAAAATGTTGGAGCGAAAATCCATCATCACCCAAAACAACTTAATCGCCTCTACCAGCTATCATTATTTGTACAACCAAGAAAAAGATTTGCTTTATCTACATCCTTTTTCGGTGAGCGCTTTGGTAGAGTTTTCAGGATCTACTTTGAGTCTTTTGGACAACTTAATCGACTACGAAAAAGAGTATGATCCTTTGGAACAAAAAGACCACAACCTTCTTTTTGGGATACGCTACGCCCAGTTTATTCGTGCCGAAGTAGACCTTAGAAAGAAATGGAATTTCGGATACAACAATGCCTTTGCCTTAAGAGGTTTTGCTGGTATCGCCGTTCCATTTGGCAACAGCGAACAACTGCCTTTTAGCCGAAGCTATTTTGCAGGAGGTGCCAACGACATCAGAGCCTGGAGGGCTTACTCACTGGGGCCTGGAGCAACTAAAAGTGACTATTCAGATTTCTCAATTGGAAACGTGAAATTAACCCTGAACATGGAGCTTAGAAATTTCTTGACCGATGATTTATATAGCGCAGTTTTTATAGATGCCGGAAACATTTGGGAACTGAACGGACTGGTTGATGAATCTAGTTTGACCTCTAAAGATTTCTACAAAAACATTGGAGTCGGTGTGGGAGCGGGTCTTCGATATGATCTCACATTTTTACTTCTACGTTTTGATTTCGCTTATAAAGCCTACAATCCAATTTTTGACCCTGGACAAAGATGGGTAATCAAAGATATACGTCCCATCCAAGATGTGATGGTAAATTTCGGAATCAATTATCCTTTCTAAATTAGAAACCTTTATATTTGTGAGAATTAAAATATCAAAGACATGAGCAGACTTTTTCCCCCTGGAGTAGCCACTGGCAAATTGGTAAAAGAAATCTTTCAACACGCCAAAGACAATTTGTACGCGCTTCCTGCGGTAAATGTTGTGGGATCGAATTCTATCAATGCCGTTTTAGAAACAGCTGCCAAATTGAATTCACCGGTAATTATTCAATTTTCCAATGGAGGAGGTGTTTTTAACGCAGGGAAAGGACTATCTAACGAAAATGAAAAAGCTGCCATTATGGGCTCTATCGCTGGAGCCAAACATGTTCATCAATTGGCTGAAGCCTATGGGGCAACTGTAATTTTACACACCGATCACTGCGCGAGAAAACTTCTTCCTTGGATTGATGGGCTGATGGATGCCAACGAAGAGCATTACAAAACACACGGAAAGACCCTTTTTAGCACCCACATGATTGATCTTTCTGAAGAGCCCATCGAAGAAAATATCGCTACTTGCAAAAAGTATTTAGAAAGAATGGCCAAAGTGGAGATGAATCTAGAAATAGAACTTGGGGTAACCGGTGGAGAAGAAGACGGAGTAGACAACACAGACATCGATTCCAACAAACTTTACACCCAACCCGAAGAAGTCTATTATGCCTTTAGTGAACTCTCAAAGATAAGCCCGAACTTTACCATTGCGGCGGCTTTTGGAAACGTACACGGAGTATATAAACCTGGAAACGTAAAACTAACGCCTAAAATCTTAGACAATTCTCAAAGATATGTGCAAGAGAAATTAGGGACAGGACCAAAACCCGTAGATTTTGTTTTTCATGGTGGATCTGGATCTAGTGTAGAAGAAATTAGAGAGGCCATCGGTTATGGCGCCATCAAGATGAACATAGACACAGACCTCCAGTATGCATTTATGGAAGGAATCAGAAACTATTTTGACACCAACAAAGATTACTTGCAAGGACAGATCGGAAATCCAGAAGGGGCAGACAAACCCAACAAAAAGAAATACGACCCAAGGGTTTGGCTAAGAGAAGGAGAAAAAACCTTTGTTAGCAGACTAGAAAAAGCTTTTGAAGACCTAAACAATGTAAACAGATTAGGATAATTTATGGGTTGGTTTACAAGAAGAAAAAAGAACATAACAACCCTAACCGAGGATAAAAAAGATTCTCCAAAAGGGCTTTGGCACAAAACTCCAACGGGTAAAATCATCGAATCTGAAGAACTCAAAGAAAACCTTTTTGTCTCTACAGAAGACGATTACCACGTTCGCATTGGCAGCCAAGAATATTTTGACATTCTTTTTGACGATCAAAATTATTTGGAACTCAATCCTCAACTAACTTCCAAAGATCCACTTTCATTTAGAGACACCAAAGGTTATCTGGAAAGAATCAAAGAAGCCCAAGAGTCTAGTGGATTAAACGAAGCAGTAAGAACTGCTACAGGAAGCATATACGGACTTGGAATTACCGTTTGCGCCATGGATTTCGCTTTTATTGGAGGATCGATGGGGTCTGCGGTAGGAGAAAAAATCTCACGTGCCATCAGCCATGCCATCACCCACAAACAACCGGTTTTAATTATCTCAAAATCGGGAGGGGCTAGAATGATGGAAGCAGGTTTATCCCTAATGCAAATGGCTAAAGTTCAGGCCAAACTGGCACAGCTTTCATCGGCAAAACTACCCTATATCTCACTTCTTACAGACCCAACTTTTGGTGGAATCACCGCTTCCTTTGCCATGGTGGGAGATTTAATTATTGCAGAACCCGGCGCACTGATTGGTTTTGCAGGACAGAGGGTAATTAAAGACACCATCGGGAAAGATTTGCCCGAGGGTTTTCAGACCGCTGAGTTTTTACTGGAAAAAGGTTTTATTGATTTCATCTGTCACAGAAAAGACCTCAAAGAAACTTTGCACAAAGCCCTTTCTATGCTGATGAAAGTTTAAAGATTTTTATTCAAAAAAATAATAAAAATTAAAAAGGCCAACTAAAATTTTCACAAATGAAAATTTTAGTTGGCCTTTTTTGAGACAAGAGAAAATATACATTTTATATATTCCATCTGAGTCCATCAATCCTAAAATTTAACAAAATTAGACTACAAAAAATCGATTTTTTAGGTGATTCTATGCGTTAAAATTCCTATCTTGACTTTTTCTTCACATTTGTCAGGAAAAAAATTAACATTTTTACTTATGGAATACGTTTTCGATTATATCGTCATTGGATCTGGATTTGGAGGTAGTACCTCTGCCATGAGACTCTCCGAAAAAGGATACAAAGTTTTGGTTTTGGAAAAAGGAAAAAGATGGAAAGACAAGGACTTCCCCAAAAACAACTGGAATATTCCCAAATTTTTGTGGGCTGAAGATCTGAATCTCTTTGGATTTCAGAAAATCAATGTATTCAACGAGGTAGCCATACTCTCTGGAGCAGGCGTTGGAGGTGGTTCCTTGGTGTATGCCAACACCCACATGTTTCCACCAGATGCCTTTTTCAACAATCCCAAATGGTCTTTTTTCAAAGACTGGAAATCCACCCTTACCCCCTACTACGACAAAGCCAAAATGATGCTTGGAACCACTCCCTATGATGCATTCGGAGCCGAAGATCTGGTCTTAAAAGAAGTCGCCCAAGACATGGGAAGAGAAGAAACTTTTGGACATGTAGATGGAGTTGGGGTTTTTATTGGCAAGCCTGGAGAAGAAAAAGACCCCTATTTCAAAGGACTTGGCCCTACAAGAAATGCCTGCATCAAATGCGCGGCCTGCATGACGGGATGCCGAGACAATGCCAAAAACACACTAGAGAAAAACTATCTCTGGTTCGCCGAGAAATTTGGAGCGATTATCAAACCTCTAACCAAGGTAACCAAAATTGAATTTGAGGATGATCTGTACAAAATCCACACACAAACCACTGGGAGATGGAGACTCAACAAAAACAAACAGGTTTTTACCTCCAAAGGACTTGTGGTTTCCGCGGGAGTACTTGGAACCACCCATCTTTTGTTAGAGCAGAAACACATTCACAAAACGCTCCCCAAACTCTCCGATACCCTTGGAGACAACATCATGACCAACTCCGAAATGCTCATTGGACTTTCGGATGCAGATCGAAAACTCAACAACGGGGTGGCGATTTCGGCGGTGTTTGAACCAGATGATGACACCCACATCGAGCTCTGCAAATACGACAACAAATCTGGGCTGATGTGGTTTCTTATGATGGGCGCCACAGATGAAGGAACTCCTTTTCAAAGGGCTTACAGATCTATCTGGAATACGGTCAAACATCCTCTCAAAACCTTAAAGTATATCTTCAAACCGGGCATTGCAGAAAGAGGTTTGTTTTTTCTTGTGATGCAAAGTTTGGAAAACTCCATGGGGCTGAAACTCAAAAAAATTCCGCTTTTGGGTGAAAACAGGCTTTCTATGACAAACCACAGCAAACAGCAAATCAAAGCCTACATTCCACAAGGACAAAAAGTGGCCAAATTGTTTGCCAAAAAAACCAAGGCAACCATTACCAATGCGACCACAGAAACTTTGTTCAACATGTCTTCCACCGCACACATTTTGGGAGGATGCCCGATGGGAGAAACCGAAAAAACAGGGGTTGTCAATGACAAATTTGAGGTACATGGTTACCCCAACATGTACATTTTGGATGGCTCCATCATGCCTTGCAATTTGGGGGTGAATCCAAGTTTGACCATCACCACCCTAACAGAATACGCAATGGATTTTGTACCCGAAAAACCTGGAAATACACAGGTTTCTTTGGAAAAACAGATGGAAAACATCCAATAAAACAAACCTAACCAAACCCAAAAAAGTAAATCAAATATGAAAATAAACCTAACCCTACTTTTGTCTCTGTTCCTTCTTTGGAGTTGTGGCGAAAAATACGAGAAAAAAGGGTTTCAAGTCAGTGAAGTAGTCGAAAACGAAGCGGGCGAAAAAGTTGCTGGACTGAGTTTGGATACCATTAAAATGGAAACACGTCCATCTAAGGTATTGCTTACAAAAAATCCCGCATACCGCATCACACCTATTTTCAAGGTGAATACCAGCAAACCCAGTGGCGAGATTTTTGTTGGCTCTCCCGAATATTATTCTACTTGGGGTGATGAGGATGACAAAGACGGAAACAATTGGAATGGAAATTTTATGCCCGGAACCACAGCGATGTACGGATACAATTTGGTCAATCTTTCTCTATTTGATTTTCAATCCAAAAAGGCAAAATACTTTTTTCCAAAACCTGTACTTATCAAAACCTTTTATTATCCTGCCTTTTCAAAAGACAGCATGGATTTCAAACCCGTGGAAAGAAACTATTATATGGTTTCGGTTTATGACGAAGACTCTAACAATGATGGATTTCTGAATTTGAAGGATTTGAGAAGATTTTATCACTTCGACATCAAAGGAGAAAACAAACAGGTTCTTGTGCCTCCCAACTATTCGGTTGTAAGTTCTCAGTATGATGCTGGAAACGACTTTATGTTTGTCTATGCCAAGAAAGACTCCAATAACAATGGAGAAATAGAAGAATCTGAACCTTTGGATGTTTTTTGGATCGATGTAAAAAATCCTTTGAACCGAGGTTTACAATACCAAGCAGAATAGCAAAAGCTAGCTTATCAGTCGCCCCAATAGAACCATAGTCCAAGGACTATATATTTGGCAATTTTCAAACCGATAAGTAGTTTGACGGTTTTTTTCGATAATTTTGGTTTTTCCATCTAACCAAGATACATCAATGCATCCACAAATCCAACTCGAAAGTTTACTTGTTCATAAAGGAATAGGAGAAAAAGGCAGCAAACATTTTACACAAGAACAGTGTGAAACACTTTTGCCTCTTCTTCTTTCTTCTGAAACTTCAATTATTACCAAAGCTTGTCTTTTGGCTTCTACCCTAATCTTAGAACAAAATTCTTTTGAAAAAACATTGATAGAAACTCTTGAAGAGAGAATTTTAGACTTAGACCCAAAACTTCATTTTTTATTTCAAGACAAAAATGATGAAACAGAAATTCTCTTAGGAACCTCTTTAGAAAAATTCTGCCAAAAGCTAATTAGAAAAGAAGATTTAAGCCCAAAGGAAGCCCAAATTGCCATGGATTTGTATTTTGAAAAAGATGCTCCAGATTATCTAAAGGCAACTTTTCTGCAACTAGAAAGGCTCAAGAGAGAAACATTAGAAGAAAATCGAACTTTTTTGGAAAGTTTTTTTGATCGATCAGAACGAATTTCTAGTCCATTTAACTTTGTACTAGATTTTTGCAACCCCTATGACGGTTGGAATCGAAAACCCAATTATAGTCTATACACCGCTCTTCTGCTTTCACTTTGCAAAATTCCAACTTCCATTCATGGGGTAGAAAAAATAGGACCCAAAAATGGTTTAACTGTTTTTTCTCTTTTGCAAAACATGGGGCAAAATCCCTTGAAAAGCCTTCAAGAATTGAAAACAGAAATTCAGTCCAAACAAAGCTATTTTGGATATTTAGATCAGTCTGTGTTTTTCCCAGCCCTGTATAAAGACAAACAGATGAGAAAAGAAATGGTAAAAAGAAGTTTTATTGCCACTTTCGAAAAACTGCTTCAACCCATACAAGGAAAAGAAGGAAATTATGTGCTCACAGGCTATACACATAGTCACTACAAATTAGAGCTAGCAAGAATTTTACAAGGAAAGGTTGCTGGAGCACTAATCATCAAAGGAGACGAAGGCTCCCCTCAATTGCCGCTTTCCAAAAAAAGCCAATATACTTTTGTAAACCCAAAAGGAGAAATTTTAGAATCAGAGGTTTCTCCAGAAGATTTCGGATTTGAATTTCAAAGCGAATACCTAGAGAAAACGCAGGAAATCACCGCTGAATTTCAAAGAAAACTACTGCTAGAAAGTTTTGAGAAAAATGACAGTTATACCCAAAATTGTATTATGTACAATGCCCTTTTCTACGCTCAAACCTTTGGATTTTCTCTTACAAAAGAAGATTTGCTCGCCCAATATCCCAATTTGAAATCTTTTGTTGTCTAACTCCTTTTTAAAAAGAAATTTCTAGGCCATCATAAGCCAATAAAACATTGGGGGGAAGGATGTTCTGTACCTCAGCATGAAATCCCATGTGGTGACTAATGTGGGTGAGATAGGTCTTTTGGGGATTGATTTTTTCAATCCATTCTAAGGCTTCAGAAAGAATAAGATGAGAGTGATGAGGATTTGAAAGCCGAAGACAAGAAATCACCAAAACATCAAGCCCTTTTAATGAATCTACCTCTGGGAGCGTTTTTACATCGGTTAAATAGGCTAATGACCCGAATTTATATCCTAAGATCGGAAGATTTCCGTGCATCACAGAAATAGCTCGAATCTGCATGTCTTCAACCTGAAACTCCTGTCCAGCCTGAATGGGATGTTCTACAACACCGGGCACACCAGGATATTTTTCTTGACTGTAGACATAGGGAAATCTAAGTCTAATCTGATCTAAAGTGTCTTTTAAACCATAAATAGGCATGTCTTTTTGGGCTCTAAAAACAAGGGGCCGAATGTCATCTAGCCCAATCATATGATCGTTGTGGGAGTGGGTAAACAAAATGGCTTCCAGATGGTCTACTTTCTGCCGAAGCATTTGGGTTCGAAAATCGGGACCGCAATCCACCAAAATGTTTTTACTACCAATGGTTTGTATCAAAACCGAAGACCGAAGCCTTTTGTCCTTTGGATCTGTAGACAAACAAACAGGATGATTCGAACCGATGACAGGAATTCCCTGAGAAGTGCCAGTACCTAAAAATATTAACTTTGACATTACAAATGCAATTCTATTTTCTCGTATTTTTGTAAACATACAGAATTTGAACTTATGGAAGTAAAACATGTCTTAACTCCGCTGCAAAAAGCATTAAAAATTAATCTGGATGGAAGATTTTATGGTTCCTTTTCAGAAATTGGAGCAGGACAAGAAGCTTCGAGGTTTTTTTTCAAAGCCGGAGCAACTTCCAACTCCATGGCCAAATCTATGAGCGCCTACTCTAAAGATTTTTCAGATGCCATCTACGGCAAACAAAGTGGCAGATACGTAAGCAAACCCAGGCTCCAAAAAATGTTGGAGCACGAAACCAATCTTCTTGAAAAAAGACTGATTGAAAGCCCACACAAAGACAAATTGTATTTTACCTATGCCAATACCGTAACCACCATAAACTGGGAAAAAACCAATCCCGGAGACGGATGGATGGGAATCAGATTCAAAACCGATGCCAGTCAACAAGAATACTCTGAGATTTTAATTCACGTTCGGTTTCATCAAAATTCAGCCAGACTACAACAATCTACCCTTGGAATTATGGGTGTAAATTTGGTTTATGGAGCGCTCTTTTTGAATCAGGCACCCAAATCTTTACAGAAATCGCTCTACGACCATATTTCTATCTCAGACATAGAAATAGATTCCATCAATTTTAGCGGGCCTGTTTTTGCCAACATAGACAACCGAATTATGAGTTTGTTTTTGGTGCAAAACAAGATGACCGATGCAGTAATCTTCTCCCCAAGCCAGAACCTAATGGCTTCGGATTTGTTCTACAAAAAAAATGTGTATGTGCTTCGGGGAAGTTTCAAACCCATCACCACCCTTGGAATTGAAGTTTTTGAAAAAGGACTCGAAGCTTTTATCAAAGAACAAAATGTAGACCGAGAAAACCTAGAAGTACTTTTCGAAATTACCACCAATAACCTAAAAAGTTCTAACGAAGGAGAATTAAACGAGCAGGACTTTTTGGATAGGGTAGATTTAATTGGCGCCTTGGGATACAACGTACTTATTTCGAACCACTCAGAATACTACAAATTGGTGAACTATTTTACCAAATTCACCAAGGCCCAAATTGGTGTAACCTTGGGTCTACACAACTTGCTTGAGATCTTTGACGAGAAATACTATGCAGAACTTCCGGGCGGAATTCTAGAGTCCTTCGGAAAACTTTTTATTCGAAACCTAAAACTCTATGTTTATCCGTATTTGAATCTAGAAAACGGAGATTTGTACGATTCTAACACCCTTTCGATTCCAGAAGATTTGAAAGAACTCTACGCCTATTTCAAGAA
Organism: Flavobacteriaceae bacterium; assembly: GCA_004359435.1. GTDB lineage: Bacteria > Bacteroidota > Bacteroidia > Flavobacteriales > Weeksellaceae > PTET01. Next base: position 363,933 of record PTET01000001.1, on the reverse strand, counting down.
GAAACGTTCTATCTTAGACATTGAAGGCATAGACAAAGAAAGTCTAAACATAGACTCCATCAACGTTCCTGGACTCATCAAATCGGGTCTAGATGATTGGAAAAAATATGTTCCCAAAGAAATTGCACAACTTATAGAAGACAAAAAATTGTTCGGGAAAAGTTAATTTTTAAGTTGTAAAATAAATTTAGCTAGAAAACTAGGGACAAAAAAACAGCTGCAAAAATTATTTTGCAGCTGTTTTTTAATTATTATGTCTTTAGTGACTTTAAGAAAGCATCTCTTTTACTTTCGCTTCTAACTCGTCGCAAAGTTCTGGATTGTCTTTGAGCGCATCTTTCACTGCATCTCTCCCTTGTCCCAGTTTGGAATCTTGATAGCTATACCAAGAACCGCTTTTCTTAACTATATCTAGCTCTACGGCTTTGTCTAAGATTTCTCCCACCTTAGAGATTCCTTCTCCGTACATAATGTCGAACTCGGCTACTCTAAAAGGAGGAGCCACTTTGTTTTTGACAACCTTAACTTTGGTTTGCATCCCAATGACTTCTTCTCCCATTTTGATTTGGGTCTTTTTTCTGATGTCAATTCGAACCGAAGCATAAAATTTAAGGGCATTCCCACCGGTTGTGGTCTCTGGATTTCCAAACATCACTCCAATTTTTTCTCTAAGCTGGTTGATGAAAATCATGGTACATTTGGTTTTGCTAATAGAAGCGGTGAGTTTTCGAAGAGCCTGAGACATGAGTCTGGCTTGAAGTCCCATTCTAGAATCGCCCATTTCTCCTTCAATTTCGGCTTTGGGTGTTAGGGCAGCAACAGAATCTATCACCACAATGTCTATGGCTCCCGATCGAACCAAATTGTCTGCAATCTCAAGGGCTTGCTCACCATTGTCGGGTTGAGAAATAATCAAATTTTCTACATCAACCCCCAATTTTGCAGCATAAGATCTATCAAAAGCGTGTTCAGCATCAATAAAAGCGGCAATTCCTCCTTGAATTTGAGCCTGAGCAATGGCATGCAAAGTAAGGGTTGTTTTTCCTGAAGATTCAGGGCCATAGATTTCAATTACTCTACCTTTAGGATATCCTCCAACTCCAAGGGCGATATCCACCCCTAAAGAACCCGATGGAATCACACTTACTTCTGTATCTACAACCTCATCGCCAAGCCTCATAACAGAGCCTTTTCCATAGGCTTTGTCCATTTTTTCTAGGGTTAGCTTTAAGGCTTTTAGTTTTTCTTCTTTTTCTTTACTCATTGGTCGTTTTTAATTGTTTGAAAAGGGTTATTAAGGATTGTTTTTGTGCATCTGTGAGCTTAGCTTCAGGATGCATCACGGTATAGCTAGAAAGTGGCATTTTGTCGCCTTCTACTTCTTCTATCATTTCTTTCAAAATATCCTCTCTGTCAAGTACAGATAATTCTTTCCAGGTAGAAAAATTCAGATGCTCTTTACCTTCTTTGATATGATGAGCCAAAATCCAAGAAACTGGGCTAATTTTGGCATACCAGGGGTACTTTGATTGATTGGAGTGGCAGTTGTAGCAGGAAGTCTGAATCATTTGTTTTTGCTCTTCTGTGGCCTTGACCGAGGCAAAAAAATCAGACTGAGTCAATGAGCCCTGGTTGATTTCTGGCTGAAACCATTGCAAAAGCAGAAAAAAGACAAGCAAAAAAAGTAAAGTTTTTTTCATAATTAAAATTTTAAGTGGTTTGGTTTTGGTTGTTTTTGGTTTTATTAATTGGTTTTAAAGTTTATTCGATTTGAATCTGGCTGTGATGTTCTTTGGTTTTCACTTTGTCTATTCTTTGGGTAATCACCGACTGTTTAGAAATCACAAAGGTGGTTCTGTAAATTCCCATGTGGGTTTTTCCCATGAATTGTTTTTCTCCAAACACCCCGAATTGATCGATGATTTTTTTATCTACATCTGCAATTAAATCGTAGGAGAGATTGAATTTTTCTTTGAATTTTTTTTGTCTTTCCACCGAATCGGCGCTAACACCTAAAACATTGTATCCTTTTTTCTGGAAATCTTCAAAATGCTCCGAAAGATTGCAAGCCTCTAAAGTACAACCTGGGGTACTTGCTTTGGGATAAAAAAACAAAATGAGATTTTTGTCTAAATAATCCGATAGCTTCACTTTTCTCCCGTCTTGGTTGAATCCCTCAAACTCCTCTACTTTGTCTCCTAGGTTTAACACGATACCTTTTTATTCATTAGGCTTTAAAATTACTATTTTTTTATGAATTAAAATTCAGATTAGATATTTTATCAAATGATTTTCTAGCTTTAACTTCACAGAAATTTTCGTTTCCAAATTTGACCCATCTCGCTTTTCTATGACAAAAAAAGAGAAAATAGATTTCATCCAAAAGACTTTAGATGAACTTTACCCAACCCTTGAAGTTCCCTTAGACCACTCTAGCCCTTATACCCTTTTAATTGCGGTTCTTTTATCGGCCCAAACCACAGACAAAAAAGTGAATCAGGTTACTCCAGCACTTTTTTCTATAGCCAATACACCTCAAAAAATGGTTTTACTTTCGGCCGAAGAAATCAAAAGATACATCGCCCAAATTGGCCTTTCTACCACCAAATCCAAAAACATCTTGGCGCTTTCTAAAATCTTGATTGAAAAGCACCAAGGAGAGGTGCCAGAAAGCCTAGAAGAACTCGAAGCACTCCCAGGGGTTGGTCATAAAACCGCCTCGGTAGTGATGTCTCAGAGCTTTGGTCATCCGATGTTTCCTGTAGACACTCACATCCATCGACTCATGTTTCGATGGGGAATGAGCAATGGAAAAAACGTAGTTCAAACCGAAAAAGATGCCAAGCGACTTTTTCCTAAGGAATCTTGGAATAAACTACATCTTCAGATTATATATTACGGAAGAGAATATTCGCCTGCAAGGGGATGGAATCTAGAAAAAGACATTATTACTAAAAAAATTGGAAGAAAATCTTTGATTTAATTCGTTTATTTAACAAAATTTTATGTAATTTGTTTCTTATTTCACAATTCAACCATCAAAAAGATGAAAAACTTCGTTATTACATGCTTATCCCTTGGGGTTCTATTTTTTGCTTCGTGTTGCAAAAACGATGATGAGCTACCTCCTTATGTAGAATATGAAAGTGAAAATTCAGCACCCTTTAATGTAAAGGTTACAGACCGCCAAGGAAGTTTGGTAACGCTTTCTTGGGAAGAATATACAGACAAAGAAGAAGACACTATCTTAGAGGCTACACTTGTGGTAGGCCCGAATACTTATTTGCTAGACAAATCTGGAAGTAAAGTGCTTGCTGGCTCGAAACAAATTGATGTTTCTCAAAGCCAATCCCGTATGGCTACTTTTATCATCAAAGATTCAAGTGGAGCCGTTAAAGTGGTAAACTTTGATTTTTCAACCAGTGGAAACCCTCCTTCTGACTTCACCATAACAAGCGTAACAGCAGAGCCTAATCCTTTTTATTTGGCTACCGTTGTTTGGACTCCTGCCACAGACCCGGACTTTGTAGGAATCATGGAATACGTGGTAGAGCTTGGTCCACACAAATCAACTGTAGGTGGAATAACTACAACTGCCAAAATCAGCACCTTTGGATTAAAATCTGGAGAAACCCACACTGTAAAAGTAACGGCTGTTGACAAAGAAGGATTAAAAACCACCAAGACTTTTGAACTACTAATTCCTTAAATTGGGCTTTATGCCTTACTTTTGGAAAAATTTAAAATGAAAAAAGATCTTTCTATTTTCAATGCTACGGTATTGGTAGCTGCCCTTGGTTACTTTGTAGATGTTTTCGATTTGCTGCTTTTTGGCATGGTTAGAATCCCAAGTCTAAATTCCCTAGACATAACAGATCCAAAAGAAGTAGAAAGATTGGGGCTGTTGCTAGACAACTTCCAAATGGGCGGAATGCTACTTGGAGGAATTGTTTGGGGGATTATCGGCGATAAAAAAGGAAGACTCACTGTGCTTTTTGGTTCTATCCTAACCTATTCTTTGGCTAATTTCGCCAATGGATTTGTTCAAAACGTAGAAACCTATGCCCTTTTAAGACTCATTGCTGGATTTGGTTTGGCTGGAGAATTGGGCGCAGGTGTAACCCTGGTAAGCGAACTATTAAGCAAAGAAAAAAGAGGATTAGGCACAGCACTAGTGGCGTCCTTTGGCGTTTTAGGCGCTGTAATTGGGGTTATGGTTGTGAAAGCCATCGGTTATGAAAACTGGCGATATTCTTACTTTTTAGGAGGTATTATGGGGTTTGTTTTGCTTTTTCTACGATTTCAAGTCAAAGAATCTGCCCTTTTTGAAGGATCAAAAAACATAAGCGCCAAAAAAGGGGATTTCAGCTTACTTTTAAAACCGAAAAATCTAATTACCTACCTTTCCATTATCCTCATTGCGCTTCCTATTTGGTATCTGGTGCAATTTTATGCCAAATATTCGCCTGAACTCGCAAAATCTGTTGGACTAACCATTAACCCTAAAGAATTTGCCCCCAACTGCATTATGTACATTTATTTGGGGCTTGCCCTTGGAGATGTTAGCTCTGGACTTTTGTCGAATTACCTAAAAAGCAGGAAAAAAGCAGTACTATTGTTTATGCTTTCTATTGTTTTGGGGCTTACCTTTTTCTGGACTGTGGGAATTAAATCCATTTTCAATTTTTATCTAGGAGTTATTTTGCTGGGCTTTTCAGCAGGCTATTGGGCGCTTTTTATGTCTATTGCAGCGGAGAGTTTTGGTACCAATCTTCGTTCAACGGTTACCGGTACAGCACCCAATTTTGTTCGAGGAGCAGTGATTGGAATTAACGCTTTATACCTGTTTTTTAATCAGATGCTTCAAAATAGCATTCAAGCCAACATACTTCTTGGTACTCTGCTTTTGCTACTTGGTTTTTGGGCTTGGACAAAGCTGGGAGAAACTTACGGAAAGGATCTAGATTTTCAGCAAGAAGAAGTTTAAAAAAAATCTTTTGATTATCTTTGAAACATGAAAATTGGAATATTAGGAGGAGGTCAACTTGGGAGAATGTTTTTACAAAACGCCCTAAACTATCCCGTTGAAATATCCATTTTGGATCCTTCCCCGCTGGCTCCCTGCAAAAATTTAGCCCACCAGTTCACCCTAGGAGACTTCAACGATTTCCAAACGGTAATTGACTTTGGAAAAGATTTGGATGTCATTGGCATCGAAATTGAACATGTCAACACTTCTGCCCTTATAGAACTCAAGAAAATGGGCAAAAAAATTATCCCAGATCCCGAAGTTTTAGAGATTATCAAAGACAAAGGTTTGCAGAAAGCCTTTTATGCCAAACATCAAATTCCTACGGCTCCTTTTGTGCTTTTAGAAGAAAATGAACCTTTGACCCAACATGAATCTTTCTTGCCTTGTTTTCAGAAATTACGAACAGGAGGATACGATGGAAAGGGCGTTTTGAAAATCAATTCGGTAGATGACCCTAGTTTTTCAGCTCCCTGTGTACTAGAAAAAGCTGCCGATTTGCAAAAAGAAATTGCTGTGGTTGTGGTGCAAGACCAAAAAGGAAACAGAAAAGCCTATCCTGCCATAGAAATGGTAGCCAATCCCAAATACAATTTGCTAGATTATTTGCTTTGTCCAGCAGAAATCTCAGATGAAATACAAACCAAAGCCATAGACATTGCCCTCTTGGCTGTAGAAAAATTAGGTTCTGCAGGGATTTTTGCTGTTGAACTTTTCCTAAACAAAGACCAAAGCATTTGGGTAAACGAAATTGCGCCAAGGGTTCACAACTCTGGACACTCTACCATAGAAGGAGCTTTTTGTTCTCAGTTTGATCAGATGCTTAGAATTTTAGCGGGCTATCCCCTTGGCAGCACAAAGCTCAAAGGAACTTCTGTGATGCTAAATTTAATTGGTGAAGAAAATTTTAGTGGAGAAGCCTACTATCTTGGGGTCCAACAAGCTCTAGAATTAGAAAATACCTATTTGCACCTTTACGGAAAAAAACAAACCTCTAAAGGCAGAAAAATGGGACATATTACTTTGGTTGGTAATTCCAAAGAAGAATTGCTGCCAAAAATTGATACCATCAAAGAAAATTTAAAGGTAATTTCCAAATCATGAAAAAAGAAAACAGAAAACCCTCTGTGGGAATAGTAATGGGAAGCAAAAGCGATCTGCCTATTATGAAAGAGGCCGCAGAATTCTTACAAACTCTTGGAATTCCTTATGAATTAACCGTGGTTTCTGCGCACAGAACTCCTCAAAGGATGATAGAATATGCATCTTCTGCCCAAAAAAGAGGACTCAAAGTAATTATTGCAGGCGCTGGAGGTGCGGCTCATCTGCCTGGAATGTTAGCATCTTTAACTTCTCTTCCTGTGATTGGAGTGCCTGTTTTGTCTTCTAACTCCATAGATGGTTGGGATTCTATTTTGTCTATTTTGCAAATGCCCTCTGGGATTCCCGTTGCTACCGTTGCCTTAGATGGTGGAAAAAATGCAGGAATATTAGCAGCCAAAATCATTGGTAGCTCAGATGAAAAAATCTCTGAAAAGCTTATGGCTTTCCAAAATAGTTTAGAAGACAAAGTAATGGGAACCATAGAGGAAATCGCCAAAGAGTATCCCAATGAATTCGACAATTAAACTGCAAATGCTTTGAAAACCGAGCCCCAACTGCTTTTTAAAATTGAAGATCAAATCGCCTTTGTTACCCTAAACAGAGCCGAAAAACACAATGCCCTTAGTTTTGAAATTCTTTACGGTCTTGTTGAAACAGCAAATAAAATCAAAAAGGATAGATCCATTCGGGCAGTGATTCTCCAAGGAGAAGGACCTTCTTTTTGTTCTGGACTCGACATCCTTGGGATTTTTAAAAATGGAATGTTTGTTAACTTAATTAAACTCATGGGGAAAAAACCTTTCTCAAGGGTAAATTTGGTGCAAAAAGTAGCCATGGTTTGGAGAGAGATTCCGGTTCCTGTCATTTCCCTAATTCACGGAAACTGCTTTGGTGGAGGACTGCAAATAGCCCTAGGCTGCGATTTTAGATATGCAAGCCCCGATGCAAAATTCTCTCTATTAGAAGGTTCCTTAAAAGTCTCTTGAAAAAGAATTAAATCTTCTTGACTTAGGGTTTGTTTGTTCGATTTCAATCCATCGATGTATTTTACCCCCTCAAAAAGGTGCGAAATAAGAATGGGTGTATTAAAATCATCGTTCATGGCTTGATAGCATTTTTGCTTCCAAGAATGTATGTCTATACTGCTTTGTTTTTCTGCTTGGGAAGATTCTAATAACCAAAAATAAGCGGCTTTGAGTTTCTCAAAACCTTTTTCCGCAGCCAATATCGCATCGTTAGAAAGATCTAATACAGACCTGTAATGAGCCTGAAGCATAAAAAATCGAAGCACTTCTGGGGAGATGGGCTTTTCAAAAAAAGCATTATCTCCAGAAAAAAGTTCCATAGGCAAAATGGTGTTGCCTGTGGATTTGCTCATTTTTTTTCCGTTTAGGGTAAGCATATTGGCGTGAAGCCAGTAGTTGACGGGTTTTTTTCCATAGGCGGCTTTCCCTTGTGCAATTTCACACTCGTGGTGAGGAAATTTAAGATCCATTCCTCCTCCATGGATATCAAAAGTTTCGCCCAAATATTTGGTACTCATTACCGTACACTCTAGATGCCAACCTGGAAATCCTACTCCAAATGGCGAATTCCATCGCATGATATGTGATGGTGATGCTTTTTTCCAAAGAGCAAAATCTTGAGGGTTTCTTTTTTCAGATTGACCTTCAAGGTCTCTAGAATGGTTGAGCAGTTCTTCGATGTTTCTACCCGATAAAATACCATAATCCTCTGTTTGGTTGTATTTTTTAACATCAAAATAAACCGAACCATTGGTTTGATATGCAAAACCTTTTTGAATTAGGTCTTCTATAATCTCAATCTGCTCCAATATATGGCCCGTTGCAGTGGGCTCTATGCTTGGGGGTAAATTGTTGATTTTTTTGAGCATATCATGGAAATCATTGGTGTATTTCTGAGCGATTTCCATGGGTTCTAAAGATTCTATTCTGGCTTTTTTAGAAATTTTATCTTCACCAAAATCGGCATCGTCTTCCAAATGACCTACATCGGTAATGTTTCTTACATACCTCACTTTGTATCCCAAATGCAAAAAATATCGATATACAATATCGAAAGAAAGAAAAGTTCTAAGATTCCCTAGGTGCACATAACTGTAAACCGTAGGCCCACAAACATACATGGACAAAAATCCTTCCTTAATCGGTTTGAAAGGCACTTTTTGACCCGTTAGAGAATCGTATACAGAAATGGATTGCATGGAGATAGAAAAAAGATTATACGTGGAAAGAAGTTTTCATCCCGATGTATTGCAAAAATTCTTTTCGGGTTGTAGGATCTGTTTTAAAACATCCTCCAAGTTCTGCGGTAATGGTTGAACTCTCTATGTCTCTGATCCCTCTAGAGTTTACACATAAGTGTTTGGCATCAATCACACAGGCCACATCTTCTGTACCCAATGCTTTTTGCATAGATTTCACAATCTGCATGGTAAGCCTTTCTTGCACCTGAGGCCTTTTGGCGTAATAATCTACAATTCGGTTCATCTTTGAAAGACCAATCACCCTACCATTGGAGATATACGCCACATGGGCTCTACCCACAATGGGAAGTAGATGATGTTCGCAAGTAGAATAAACTACAATGTCTTTTTCAACCAGCATTTGGTTGTATTTGTATTTGTTCTCGAAGGTAGACATGCTGGGTTCTCGCTCTGGATTTAACCCACCGAAAATCTCTTTGACAAACATTTTAGCCACACGTTTAGGCGTGTCTTTTAAACTGTCGTCTTTTAGATCCATCCCCAAAACATGTAATATTTCGGCCATTTTTTCTTTGATTTGCTCGATTTTTTGCTCATCGCTCAGGGCGAAAGCATCCTCTCTGATGGGGGTTTGAAAATTCGAACTAAAATGATCCAACTCGTTGTGCTGTTCTGACATAATTTTACTTTGTAACAATAATACAAATCTAACCATTAGTTTTCAAAATAAACAATCCTAAACAGACAGAAATAATAAACTATGTCATCTTTTTTTTGGGATATTAACCCAAATAAGTTTGTATAATTTTTAGGGAAGATTTCCTATCTTTATCTTTTTAGCCATTGTTTGAGATTTTTATATGAGCCAACTTTACCCTTTAAAATTTAACCCCCAATACATCGAAAAATTATGGGGAGGAACCAAGCTTTCTAAACTTCTCAACAAACCTTTTCCCTCAAATATTCTAATTGGTGAAAGCTGGGAAATTTCTGATGTCGCCTCTTTTCCCAGTGTGGTTTCCAATGGCTTTTTGGCTCAACAGACCCTCCCTGGAATCATCAAAATTTTCAAAGAAGAACTGGTTGGGAAAAAAGTATATGCCCGGTTTGGAAATAAATTCCCTCTGCTGATCAAATTTATTGACGCCAAAGAGAAACTTTCTGTTCAGGTTCATCCAGGAGACAGTTGGGCCAAAAAATACCATCAATCTCTAGGAAAAAACGAAATGTGGTTTGTGGTGGATGCAGACCATGATGCAACCACAACTATCGGGCTCAAAAAAGGCACCAGCAAAGAAGAATACCTAAAAGCTTTATCACAAAACAACATTGAAAATGTACTGAACGAAATTCAGGTACAAAAAGGAGATGCTTTTCACATTCCAACCGGTAGGGTTCATGCCATAGGGGCTGGAATTATGATCGCAGAAATTCAGCAGACCTCGGATGTTACCTACCGAATTTTTGATTACAATCGAACCGAAAGAGACGGAAGTCTCAGAGAACTTCACAACGAAATGGCCAGTGAAGTTATCGATTTTTCTGAGATTGATGAAGTTAAAACGGCATATCAACTCATAGAAAACAAAGCCAACAAGCTGATTCATACCCAAGATTTTAAGACCAACATTCTTCAAATAAGCCAAGAAATAGATTTAGATTACCAAAATTTAGACTCTTTTGTTATCTACCTCTGCATAGAAGGACAAATTAGAATTACAAGCAAAAAAAGAAGCCTGATGATCTCCAAGGGAGAATCTATGCTAATTCCTGCTTCGGTAACAGAGGTAACCCTAAGTCCGCTTACAACCAGCAAATTGCTTGAGGTAAGTATGTGAAAAGAAAGAATTCTTGGGTTTTGTTGATTCAAAAAAGCAGTTGCTGGCTTATTTTCTTTAATTTTGAAAAAATTTAGAACCTTATGACGCCAAAAGAAGACTTTTTGTTAAAATCTTTCCCTTATGGAATTGTAAAATTCGGGAACTTTATCTTGAAAAGTGGAGTTGAATCTCCTTTTTATATAGATTTACGTTCTTTGGCCTCTAGCCCACAGCTTTTAAAAACGCTTTCAAATAATTTGCTAAATTTGATCGATCATGTCCCGTTTGATTTGATTTGTGGTGTACCCTACGCCGCGCTTCCTATGGGAACAACCATGAGTTTAGAAAGTGGTCTTCCGCTAATTATCAAAAGAAAAGAAAACAAAGGGTACGGAACCAAGAAAATGCTTGAGGGAATCTTTGAAAAAGGTCAAAATTGCCTTTTGGTAGAAGACGTTATTACCTCTGGAAAAAGCCTCATTGAAACCATAGAAGAAGTAGAAAGAGAAGGATTGGTTATCACCGATATTGTGGTGGTTCTAGACAGAGAACAAGGAGGAAAAGAGCTTTTAAAGTCCAAAGGATACAATGTGCATACACTCTTTACCATCAATGAGGTAATTGACACCCTGCACAAATACAACAAACTAGAAGATGGTCAGGTAGAAAAAATCAAGGCGTTTTTGCAAAGTACCCCAGAGGTTAAACCTACCAAAAGACTATCTTACAAAGAAAAAGAAGCTGCCACTACCCACAGTGTGGGAAAAAAATTGCTTCAAATTGCCCAAGAAAAACAAAGCAATCTTATTTGCTCAGCAGACCTTACCAAAGCAAGTGAAATTGTCGATTTAGCCTCCAAGGTAGGAGACAACATTGTGGCTTTAAAACTACATGTAGACATCATCGAAGATTTTTCTCTTCAAATGATTTCTCAGCTTCAAGAATTGGCAGCGGAGAAGAAATTCTTGCTTTTCGAAGACCGAAAGTTTGCCGACATTGGCAATACCGCTTCTCTTCAGTTTAACCAAGGAATTCATCAAATTTCTTCTTGGGCAGATATGATTACCGCTCACCCCATCGGTGGAGAGCAAAGTTTAGAGGTTTTTAAAAACATAGGTGTTGTTACCATAGTGGAGATGTCTTCTAAGGGCGCATTAACCGACAATCACTATGTAACCAAAGCCCTTGAGGTTTCCGAAAATGCGCAAGGAGTCATGGGTGTTGTAGCCCAAAGAAAGATAGCATCAAACCTACTTCTGTTTACCCCTGGAGTAAATTTGGCTAGCAAAAATGACACCAAAGGTCAGCAATACAATACCCCAGAGTATGTATTTAAAGAACTTGCTACCGATTTTATGATTGTAGGCAGAGGAATCTACCAAAGTTCCGACCCACAAAAAATCGCCAGGGAATATCAGCAGGAAGGATGGAGTGCCTACCTAAATTCTTTATAAGCAAAAAACTTGAGTCAAAACAAAGAAGTCATCATTTTAGGCATAGACCCTGGAACCCAAATCATGGGTTTTGGTGCCATCAAAATGATGGGAAAAAAATCTGAATTTATCTTAATTGACGAACTGGTTCTTCCCAAAGACTTTACCTACCAGCTTAAGCTCAAGTCTATCTTTGAAAAAACCCTAAGACTGATTGGAGAAATTCATCCCGATCATATCGCCATTGAAGCTCCTTTTATGGGAAAAAATGCCCAGAGTATGCTCAAACTTGGGAGAGCCCAGGGCGTGGCTATGGCTGCGGCTTTAAGTCATGAAATTCCCGTGACCGAATATGCACCTAGAAAAATAAAAATGTCCATCACTGGAAACGGAAATGCCTCCAAAGAGCAGGTGGCCAAAATGTTGCAACAGCTCTACAAAATAGAAGTTTTACCCAAAAACCTAGATGCTATGGACGGTTTAGCGGCCGCAGTTTGTCATAGCTATAACTTTGACTCTCCAACAACTTCAACCTCCTCCACTGGTAAGACTAAGAGCAAAGGAGGTTGGGCGAGTTTTGTCAAAAATAACCCTGATAAAATCAAGGAGCAGGATTAGGATATTTTAGGTGAATCTCTTCAATTCCTGCTAATACTTCCTCAGACAATACAATCTGAGAAGACAAGATGTTTTCTCTTAGTTGCTGCTCTGTGGTAGCTCCAATAATGTTGCTGGTTACAAAATCTCTGCTGTTTACATAGGCCAGAGACATTTGAGCCAAAGAAAGATTGTGTTTTTGCGCCAAATCTCCATAAGCTTCAACCGCCAAGGTAGTATTGGGGTGACTATATCTACTAAAATAGTTAGGATAAAGGGTGTATCTGGCACCCTCTGGTTTTTTCCCAGATAGATATTTTCCGCTTAGAAGTCCACCTGCAAGTGGTGAATAAGGAAGACATCCTACTTCTTCTCTAATACTCATTTCGGAGAGACCCACCTCAAAGGTTCGGTTAACCAAACTGTATGGATTCTGAATACTAACTACTTTAGGAAGATTATACTTTTGGGCATGCCACAAAAATTGCATAAGTCCCCAAGGCGTTTCGTTAGAAAGTCCAATGTGTCTGATTTTTCCTTGTTCTACCAAGCTTTGTAAAGTTTCTAAAACTTCTTTAAACGGGGTGCCGGTTTCATCGGACTTATGAGTATATCCCAAAGTACCGAAGAAATTGGTGGCACGCTCTGGCCAATGTAGCTGATAAAGATCTATGTAGTCGGTATGAAGACGTTTCAAACTTCCCTCAACGGCTTCTATCAAATGGTTTTTAGAGAAATTCGGTACATTTCTAATGTGGGTTAAAATAGGCATAGGTCCAGCCGCCTTAGAGGCCAGAACAATTTTGTCTCTGTCTTGATTTTTGAGCCACTCTCCTATGAATCTCTCTGTGCTTCCTTGGGTTTCTGCCTTGATAGGAATGGCGTAAAGCTCTGCGGTATCAATAAAATTAACCCCCATTTCTAGTGCGACATCCAACTGACGATGCGCTTGCTGGATGGTGTTTTGTTCACCAAAATTCATGGTTCCTAAGCATATTTTACTCACTTTAACCTGAGTTCCTGGAAGATTAGAATAGATCATAGTTGTTATTTTTTTGCTAAATTTTCCTAAATATACTTATTTCTGCCTGGTTTGTTTTGTTTGTAAAAAAAAATCTGAGTACTTTTCAATTCTACCAAGATACCTGATTATGCTACTTGCTGTTAACATTGGAAATTCAACCATTCGTTTTTGTGTTTTTGACGGAGAAAAAAGCCTTCAAACCTGGACCATTAGCTCTAAACCACATAAATCTATCGATGAATATGTGGCGATTTTTAGCAGCATCAACCATCAAGATTCGCTTCATTTTATAGATCAAATAGCCATTGGGTCTGTGGTACCTGCACTCACCCAAATTATAGGCTTGGCTCTAAAGAAAATTTATGGGGCAGAACCAGTGGTGGTAGACAGAAATTCTCCATCAGAAATCACCCATCAGTCCAACCAGTTAGGGACAGATTTATATGCCAATGCAGTGGCAGCACATAAATACTTCTCAGGAAATAAACTCATCATCGATTTTGGTACGGCGCTCACTTTTTCGGCTGTAGACAAAAACGGCGCATTTTTAGGGGTTGTTATTGCCCCTGGAGTAATCACTGCCCTTAGTTCGCTCACTAGCCTCACGGCACAACTTCCAGACATCGAACTTAAAAAACCCGACACCATTCTTGGGAAAGACACCGAAACCTGTATGCAAAGTGGAATGATTCATGGATATACCTGTTTGGTTGAGGGAATGATAGAAAAAATAAAAACCGAGGTGAACGACCCCAATTTAACGGTAATTGTAACTGGAGGTTTGGGGCATATTTTTAGCCCTATTTTACAAGGAATTCAGACCAGCGATAAACTGCATACCGTTCGAGGAATCAGAATTTTATACGAAAATATTTTAAAGGGAAAATGAGTCTTTAAGCTTAGAAAGTCTTTGATCAAAAGCCCTTTCTTCTATCTCCATCAAACCTTTGGTTCCAAGTTCTTCCACGCAAAATGAAGCCCTAGTGGTTCCGTGTAAAAGGGCCATTTTCATTTGACCAAAATCAATTTTTTCCACTTGGGCTAAGTATCCCACAAATCCTCCCGCGAAAGTATCTCCGGCTCCTGTTGGATCGATTACTTTGTCAAGCAAAATGGCTGGAGCCACAAAATAATTTTCGCCTTCAAACAACATGGCGCCATGTTCTCCTTTTTTGATGATAAGGAATTTTGGGCCCATTTGCTGAATTATTTTGGCTGCAAGTAAAAGGCTATATTCGCCCGAAAGTTGTCTAGCTTCTTGATCATTTATCACCAGTACATCTACTTTTTGGATTGTGTTTTTAAGGTCTTCTAAGGCGATGTCCATCCAAAAATTCATGGTATCCATCACCACCAATTTGGGTCTTTCTTCTAGTTGTTCTAAAACAGATGCCTGAACCAATGGATGTAGATTCCCAAGCAACAAAATATCTGGCTTTTTGCTTCCAGAAGGTACCTTGGGCTGAAAATTTTCTAGCACATTGAGCTCTGTTACAAGGGTGTCTCTTTCGTTCATGTTGCTGTGGTATCTACCCGACCAGAAAAATGTTTTCTCATCTTGCCTAACCTCTACCCCTAGGGTTGAAATTCCCTTTTGGTTTAACATAGGCAAATAGGTTTGATCAAAATCTCCCCCTACAACCGAAACCAGTTCAATGGGTACCTGATAATTGCTGGCAGAAAGTCCAATATAGGTGGCTGCTCCACCCAAAATTTTATCTGTTTTTCCAAAAGGCGTTTCTATGGCATCGTAGGCCATGCTTCCTACCACAAGTATATTCATTGGCTTAATTTTTTTCAAATTTACTAAATCCGCTGGCTAATTGACAGAGAATCCTTTATTTTTGAAGGATATTATAAAAAAATAAAACATGAAAATAGCACTGATCTCTGGAAGCCCAAGGGCAGAAAGAAATAGCCACCAAGTAACGCTTTTTATTGAAAGCCTTTTGACTGAAAAATCTATCCAGACCCAAATTTTGGATGTTATTGACTATAAAAACGGAAATCTAAGTGCCGAGTCCTTCTCCCAAGGGCTGAAAGAAGCCGATGGAATTATTATTGTTTCACCAGAATACAATGGACTTTTCCCTGGAGAACTAAAAACCATGTTAGATACTGTAAACCTTTACAGCGAAAAACCTGCCATGGTTGCTGGGGTTTCCACTGGGGTTTTGGGTGGGGTTTTGGCTGCCAAAGCCTTGCAACAATATTTGGTAAAGATGGAAGCGTATCTTTACCCAAAATTCATTATTTCTCCCTCGGTTGAAAGCTTGTTTGTAGATCAAAAAGTGGTAGAAGGATTTTACAAAAATGTGGTAACAGACACCGTAAATGGTTTTGTTTCTTTTTGCCAAAAACTCAAAGATTAAACTTCTTTAAATTTTTCTTACTTTAAAACCCAATGGTTTGCTTCAAAAAAACCGTTGGGTTATTATTTTCCTGTTTTTTGTCAATCTCTTTGCCTTGGGGATAAGTTCGGTCTAAAATTTGTAGATTTGTTTGTCTATTACTCAAAAATAGTCAAAACTATATGCTCACACTAGAACAAGCCACAAAGGCGCTGCCAGTAAATGGTTACCTAAAATTAGATGTACCCAAAGATTTAGATTTGGTGCAGGAGATTAAAAAACTCAAAACAGAAAAAAACGCCATCATTCTGGCGCATTATTACCAGTCTAAAGAGATTCAAGATTTGGCTGATTTTTTAGGCGATTCACTTCAACTGGCCAGAGCAGCCAAAGAAACAGATGCCAAAATGATTGTCTTTTGTGGGGTTCATTTTATGAGTGAGTGTGCCAAAATTCTAAATCCAGAAAAAACCGTTGTACTTCCCGATACCTTGGCGGGTTGTTCTCTAGCAGATTCTTGTACTGGAGAAGGTTTAAGGGCTCTAAGGGAAAAACATCCCGGATCTCAGGTGGTTAGTTATATCAACTGTGATGCTGGAGTAAAGGCAGAAAGCGACCTAATTGTTACCTCTTCTAATGCGGTGGCCATGATAGAATCTATCCCAAAAGAAACGCCCATCATCTTTGCTCCAGACAGAAATTTAGGGGCTTACCTAAACAAAGTAACGGGTAGAAATATGATTCTCTGGGATGGTGCTTGCATTGTTCATGAGGCTTTTAACTTCGAAAAAATCGCCCAACAAATTTTAGACCATCCTAACGCCAAGCTCATTGCTCATCCAGAGTCTGAGGCCAATATTTTAGAGATGGCTCATTTTGTTGGAAGCACCTCTGCCCTACTAAATTTTGTTCGAGACGATTCGGCCACTGAGTTTATTATCGCAACCGAAGAAGGGATTTTACACGAGATGCAGAAAAGAGCCCCTGGAAAAAAACTGATTCCTGCCCTGGTAGACGATGAAAACTGTTCTTGTTCTGAGTGTTATTTCATGAAAAGAAACACCCTTGAGAAAATCTATTTGGCTATGAAGTACGAACTTCCTGCCATCGAAATAGATGAAGAATTAAGGCTCAAAGCATTAAAGCCGATTGAAAAAATGCTCGAACTATCCAAAAACATAAAATAAATGCTACATCCCGATGTACTGGTCATTGGCTCTGGCATCGCTGGGCTTTCCTATGCCGTGAAAGTCGCACAGCTGAATCCAGAACTTAAAATTACCATTCTCTCTAAAAGTGAACCCCAAGAATGCAACACCAATTATGCCCAAGGTGGAGTAGCGGTGGTAACAGATTTTACCAAAGATAGTTTCGAAAAACACATCAAAGACACCCTTATCGCTGGAGATGGACTCTGCAATGAAGAATCGGTGAGAATTGTGGTAGAAGAAGGCCCTCAAAGACTTTCGGAATTGGTCAAATGGGGTGCAGACTTCGACAAAAACGAAGCCGGAAATTTCGACCTTGGCATGGAAGGAGGGCACAGTGAAAACAGAGTGGTTCATTACAAAGATGTAACAGGAGCAGAAATGGAAAGAACGCTTCTGGCTGCCATCAAAAAGCATCCAAATATAGAGCTTTTAACCCATCATTTTGTTATTGACATCATCACCGAGCATCATTTGCCAGATGTGCCTTATGACAAAAACAACATCTCTTGTTATGGGGTTTATGCACTGGACATAAAAAACAACACCATTATTACCATTCAGGCAGACATTACCCTTATGGCAACTGGAGGTGCGGGACATGTATACAGAAATTCGACCAATCCACTGGTGGCAACTGGAGACGGAATAGGCCTTGCCTATAGAGCAAAAGCCAAAATTAGCGGCATGCAGTTTATACAATTTCATCCCACGGCTTTTTATAGCAATCGCCCTGGTCAACTGTTTTTGATTTCTGAGGCCGTAAGAGGTTTTGGTGCAAAACTTAGAACCAAAAGTGGAGAACCCTTTATGCACAAATACGACAAAAGGGAAGAGTTGGCCTCTAGAGATATTGTTGCCAGAGCTATTGACTCTGAGATGAAAATTTCTGGAGACGACCACGTGATGCTTGATTGCCGTGAATTGGACCAAGAAAAATTCATGGAACATTTCCCCAACATTTACAACAAGTGCAAGTCTGAAGGATATGATCTTTTCAAAGAACTTATCCCGGTGGTTCCTGCTTCGCATTATTTGTGTGGAGGTATAGATGTAGATCAAATGGGGCAAACCAGCATCAAGAATCTTTTGGCTGTTGGAGAATGCACCAATACAGGGCTCCATGGCGCCAACAGATTGGCCTCAAATTCTTTGCTGGAAGCTTTAGTTTATGGGCATAGAGCCGCAGAGAGAACCATCGAACTGATTAAAAAAGGAGATTTTAATCGCCAAAACCAAGACAATGTTCCTCACTGGAACCAAGATGGAATGAAAATGGCCGAAGAAATGGTACTGGTTTCTTTGCTCAGAAAAGAACTTCAAACCATCATGAGCGAGCTGGTGAGCATCGTTCGATCTAACCAATGGCTAGAGCTGGCCAAAAAGAGAGAGCAAGAAATTTACGACTCCGTTCAAGAGCTATACAACATGTCTATCTTATCTCCTCAGCTTTCTGAACTTCGGAATTTGGTGAACATCGCACACCTGATTATCACCCAATCCATCGAGCAAAAAGAAAACAGAGGCGCCTTCTATAACAAAGATCTAGACAAAGAAAAAAAATGAAAAATACCGCCGAATTCCCTTGGTATGCAAGCAAAGACAAACTCGATGCTTTTATCAAACTGGCTCTAGAAGAAGACCTAGGAGATGGAGACCATTCCAGCATGGCTACCATAGATAAAGACAAACAGAACAGAGCAAAATTGCTGGTCAAAGATTCTTGCATTTTGGCGGGAGTTTCTTTGGCTGAGTATATTTTTAAGTATTATGACCCAAACCTTCGAGTAGAAGTCTTTCTTTCGGATGGAGAAAAAGCCCAGTATGGCGATGTAGCCTTTGAAATTCATGGAAGTGCCAGGTCTATTCTTACCACCGAAAGATTGGTTTTAAACTGCATGCAGAGAATGTCTGGCATTGCCACCTTTACCCATCAAATGACCCAAAAATTAGAGGGATACAACACCAAGCTATTAGACACCCGAAAAACTACGCCCAATTTCAGAATGTTAGAAAAATGGGCGGTTCTCATTGGTGGAGGAAACAACCACAGATTTGGACTTTTTGATATGATTATGCTCAAAGACAACCACATCGATTTTGCTGGAGGCATAGAAAAAGCCGTAAATGATGTAAAAAAATACCTTCAAGCAAAGGGAAAAAACCTAAAAATTGAGGTTGAAACCCGAAATTTAGAAGAAGTTAAACAGGCTCTTTTAGCTGGTGTAGATAGAATTATGCTAGACAACATGAGTCCAGACCAAATCACCGAAGCCCTAAAACTTATCGACAAAAGAACTGAAACAGAAGCCTCCGGAGGCATCAACGGGAATAACCTTGTGGATTATGCCAAAACGGGTGTGGACTATATTTCGGTTGGAGGTCTCATACACTCGGCAGAAAACAAAGATCTTAGCCTAAAAGCATTTTAAAATCCATTTCTTAGGCTGGGCAACAATCCTTATCTTTGAAAGAACTAAAAATTGATACCATGGACTCTACTTTTGTAAAAAACATTCATTCGTCTTGGGCATATGTTGTGGTTGCCCTAATTTTAATTACCCTTGTTACCTCTGCCATTTTCTTTTTCACCAAAAAAGAATTGCCTCTTTGGTTTAGAAAACTACTTAGTTTTAGCATGATTTCTGTGCACATTCAGTTTTTGATAGGCATGGTGTTGATGTTCATTTCACCTGCGGTATCAGCTGCATTAAGTACTGGTATGGGAAATGTAATGAAAGATTCTGCCCTTAGGCTCTTGGTAGTAGAACACCCGATGACCATGATTTCTGCAGCACTATTTTTAACCGTTGCCAACGCTAAAACCAAAAAATCTGCCGATATCAATGGCGGGACTTTTTTACTTATTTTGGTAGCAGCTGCCTGCGTTTTAAGTAGAATTCCTTGGGATCAGTGGCACAGCTAAAAACTCTTTTTCAGGAGTTTTTTTCGGATGATACTAGGCTAAGCCAACTCGCGGCTTCAGAAATTGCTTGTGCACTAAAGAAGAATGCAAAAAAGCAATCTTTGGATATTTCTGAGTATCTAGAAAAACTAGAGAAAGAGATATTTTTCCCAAGCTCAAAGGCGAAATTTAGAAATGCCCTAAGGATTATTTCCAACACAAATTTTGATCCCAACCAAAAACAGGAAATGGTTTCCCTTTGTTTTGACTTGATTTTAGATTCCAAAACAGATACCGCCATCAAGGTCTATGCCATGGATATTTTGCAAAAATCCATACTTGTTATCCCTGAGTTTAAAGACGAATACCGGCAAACCTTACAAATGGTCTTAGAAAGACAAAAACCCAGTATTGGCCTTCAAAACAAAATCATCAAAACTTTAGATAAACTAGAGTTAGACTGAAAAAAAGAATGAAAAAACATTTTGGCATCAAATTTGCCATATATCTTTAAAATAGTTTAATTATGAAATGGTTTAATGTATTTATTGGATTTGTAATTGCAACCAGCATGGCTTTTGCCCCTAGCTTGATGTTTGACGCAACCACTACAAACATAGATTACTCAGAGAGCAACGGAACGTTTTCTGTTTCCTCGAAAATTTTTACAGAGCAATTGGAGTCTACCCTTGGAATGAAGGCCACAGAAAGTGGTTTTGATGCAGCGGCTGACAAATACTTCAAAAGTAACTTTACAATCTATGTAAACGGAGTAAAACAAAACATGGTTTTTTCGGGAAGAAAAGATTCGCCCAAAGTGCTTTGGTTATATTATGAGGTAGATGCCAAGGGTGTGAAATCTATCAAAGTAACCAACAGACTTTTCTTTGCCTCTTTCCCCGAGCAACAAAACATTATCAAAATAGATTATCTAGGAAGAATTTTCTCTTCTATCCTTAAAAAATCTGCCGATACTGCTAGCTTCGATTTATAAAAAACGCTCAGCTTAAACCAAAAGACCCTCCATTGGAGGGTCTTTTTTTATGCACATTACTGGGCAATAACAAACATAGGCTAGGATAATCTTCTTGTCGCGATGGTCTCTCTCCTACGTGTTTAATCTTACAGCCTTCTATATCTCCTCAGACCAAACGACAAAACTTAGAATATTCACAAAGAAGAATCAATCCTAGGTGATATATTCCCTAGAGACATTATACTATAGCCTTACGATATATCCAAAACTTAGACACTTAATACCTATTAGAAAATAGGTTTTCCAAATACCATGTAGGCTTATTTCATTTGGGAAACTCAAACTTTTTTTTATTGTCGTTCTCTTTATAAGTAATAATGAAAATATAAAATGCAATAGGTTTGGGTTTTTAGTTTTCGCTTTGTAAGAAACCAACGGTATACTAACAAGAAAACAATAACAGGAAAACGAATTTACCGCCTAAAGACAAGAAAAACCACCCCCATTTCTATCAAACACAAAAACCCTAAAGTTTCCTTTAGGGTTTTTTAAGAAAACAAAAAAGCCATCCGAAGATGGCCTTTTTGTATAAATAAAGGGGAAATTAATTTCCTAAATACTCTACGTAGATGAAAGAAACCAATCCGTTATCTCCTGAAGGTCTTACAGAACCAATCATAAGGTCAGCAGTAAGTCCATTCCATAGTAGTCCAAAGTAAGGATCTAGTAACAATCTCACTGTATCACCAGCTTTTACTGGAACGTTAAGTGCATCGAAAGTAGTTTGTCTAGTGTCATAAAGAACAGTAGCAGACCAGCTAAAGCTGAATGAACCTTCTCCAATTACTTCAGCAGCAGCAGTATCAGTAGAACCAGCTGCATATTTGTACAATCTGATTGGAATTTCTTTAGACCAAGCTACAGAAGCAAGACCATATTGGTCATAGAAAGTGTTTACTCTAAAGTTGTAGTATCCACCAGTTTTGAAAGTCATTGCGTTTTCATTCGCTGGATCCATAAGTCCAAGAGTGTCCATACCTTCTTTGGCAGCCAATTGGATAGATGCTTCACCTAATGGAAGACCTCCAAAAAGTAGGTTGAAGTAAGGAGCAGATCCTGTAATGCTGATCAAAGATCCTTCACCAACACCATCAATAACTCCACTTTCAATTTTCACAGCTTTGTTCAAAGCAGCAATAGTACCAGTTTTACCGTCGGTTTTCTTTCCAGTTTCGTCATATTTATCAACAATTCCGAAAGTAAGAACCTCAGCTCCGTCTTTAGAACCATCTCCATCAGTATCATCTTTCTTAGGATCTGTTTTGGTAGTGTGGTATTCTACACCATCCAAAAGACCGTCTCCGTCAGTATCCGCTTTGGTTGGATCTGTACCCAATTTAGCTTCTTCTTCAGCAGAAAGACCGTCTTTGTCTGCATCAGTTTCTTCAACTTGAGTTGTTGATGGTTTGCTGTCTTTGTTCAATGGATCAGTTGCAGGATTGTACAAGTACAATTCTTGGAAGTCTGTGTAACCGTCACCATCAGTGTCTTTTTCTGTTGGTTTGGTTTTGGTAACTTTTACTTCGATACCATCGTTGATTCCATCTCCATCAGTATCAGCTTTTGCAGGATCTGTACCAGCAGTTTTTTCTTCTGCGTCAGTTAGACCATCACCATCCGTATCAGGAGAAGTTGGAGTAATAGGTTTTGGGCTGTTTGGATCTTTAGGATCTGTTTCAGGGTTGGCTACATACAACTCATAGAAATCTGTGAAACCATCACCGTCAGTATCTTTTTTGGTTGGATCTGTACCCAATTCTGCTTCTTTGGTGTCAGAAATACCATCTTTGTCAGTGTCTTTTGTATCTACAACTGGAGTTGTTGGTTGGTTAGCCAAAGTGATAGCAGCTACCAATTCTGCCAAGTCTGAAGTTTGGTCACCGTCAGTATCTTTTTTTGAAGGATCTAGTTGCAAAGGTTGACCAGTGGTTACGTCTTTGTACTTTTTAGATGCAGTAATTTCTAGCTCAAGTGCATCTGGAATACCATCTCCGTCTCCGTCAGTTGGAGTTACAGTTGGAGTTTTCAACAAACCTGCAACTCTATCTGGATCGTACGTTTTACCATCAGTGTATTTGTTATTTGGAGACAAACCAAGAAGAACCTCCAAATAGTCAGGAAGCGTATCTCCGTCTGTGTCTTGCAAAAGTTTGTCATTGCTCTCAGTTAATTTCTGAGGTGCAGACAATCTGCTCAACAAATAATCCAAATCAGTTTTAGGTAGAGCCGCTTGACCTTCAAGACCAGAGTTAGGTTCTTTTGGATTAAGCCCAAACATTTTCTCGATAGCATCTGGCACACCGTCTCCATCCCCGTCTGTATTGTCTTTATCCAATTGAGTTGGAGATTTTTTGTTCAAGATGTACTCAAGATCTGTTGGGAACTCGTCAGTCTTGTTAGAGTCTTTTTCTTTTCGATCTGTTCCAAAAAGGTACTCTAGATAGTCTGGAACACCGTCTCCGTCATAGTCAAGAACTGAACCTGATGGGTCTGGAGTTTCGTCTTGAGCCGCTTCCAAAGCATCGTTGCTGTTACATGATACAGCAGTAGCTGCGATCACTGTAAATGCAAAAGAAATTTTAAGTAAATTTTTTAACATAGGTTGGTTTTTATAAATTAAACAGGGCAAAGGTATAATTTTAATTTTGAACCCCGCACATGTAGACACCATGAAGTCAAAACTTTAACACTGTCTACTTTGTAAAATTTGAGCAAAAAAAAGAGCAAATCCATGAATTACAAAGCACTTGGCAATCATTTTTTCTTGTTTATTAACAATTGTATTTTTATATTTTTTAACATTATATGTTAACAATTCATGAATTTTATTGTGTGCTATATTTTAAAAACCCAACAAAAAAGCCTGAACAAAAATCTGTTCAGGCTTTTTGGGGTTATAAATTGTTTTGTGTTTTACTCCTTATATATAAGGAAGAAAAAAACAAAAAAGCACGCGTGCTTAGCTAACAAGCAATTTGTGTGGTGGAGCAAACTGCGTTAGGTTGATTCCCGTAACCGCTTGTTTGTATTCTTCCAGAGATGGTGTTCTACCCAAAATGGTAGAAAGCACAACAATAGGTGTAGAAGAAAGTAGAGATTCTCCTTTTTTCTCCGCAGAGTCTTTTACTACCCTACCTTGGAACAAACGAGTAGAAGTTGCCATAACGGTATCTCCTGGTTCAGCTTTTTCTTGGTTCCCCATACATAGGTTACAACCTGGACGCTCTAGGTACAAGATGTTTTCGTATTTGGTACGTGCTGCGGCTTTTGGATTGTTGTCATCAAACTCGAAACCTGCATATTTCTTCAAAATATCCCAGTCTCCTTCTGCTTTGAGTTCATCTACAATATTGTAAGTAGGTGGAGCTACCACAAGAGGAGCGTTGAAAACCACTTTTCCTTGTTGAGCCTCGATGTTTTTGAGCATTTGTGCCAAAATCTTCATGTCTCCTTTGTGAACCATACAAGATCCTACGAATCCTAGATCTACTTTTTTGGTTCCTCCATAATAAGAAATCGGACGGATGACATCGTGGGTATATCTTTTGGATACATCCTCGTTGTTTACATCTGGGTCTGCAATCATCGGCTCGTTGATTTGATCCAAATCTACTACTACTTCAGCGAAGTATTTTGCCGATGCATCTGGTGCCAAAGCGGGTCTTTCTCCAGATTTGATTTCAGCGATTCTCTTGTTTGCTTTGTCAACAAGCCCTTGGAGCATACCACTTTTGGTTTCCATTCCTTTGTCGATCATAATTTGGATTCTTCCTTTGGCGATTTCCAGTGATTCGATAAGTGTTGCATCCTCAGAAATACAGATAGAAGCTTTGGCTTTCATCTCGGCTGTCCAGTCTGTAAAAGTAAAGGCTTGGTCTGCGGTGAGCGTTCCGATGTGCACCTCGATAATTCTACCTTGGAAAACGTTGTCTCCAGCGAACTGTTGTAACATTTGGGCTTGGGTTGCGTGAACCACATCACGGAAGTCCATGTATTCTTTCATTTTTCCTTTGAAAGTTACTTTGACAGATTGTGGAATTGGCATAGTCGCTTCTCCAGTTGCAAGGGCAAGAGCTACCGTTCCAGAGTCTGCTCCGAAAGCAACCCCTTTGGACATTCTGGTGTGAGAATCTCCTCCGATGATAATGGCTGCATCGTCCACGGTGATGTCGTTGAGTACTTTGTGGATTACGTCTGTCATTGAATGGTACACTCCTTTTGGATCACGAGCGGTGATAAGTCCAAAATCGTTCATGAATTTCATGAGTCTTGGAATGTTCGCTTTGGATTTGTCGTCCCAAACAGAAGCGGTGTGGCATCCAGATTGGTAAGCTGCATCCAAAACTGGAGAAATTACCGTTGCTGCCATAGACTCTAGTTCTTGAGAAGTCATAAGTCCAGTAGTATCTTGAGACCCTACGATGTTTACTTTTACTCTCACGTCTGAACCTGCATGAAGCACTTTTCCTGGAGTAACCCCTACTGCATTGTTGTTGAAGATTTTTTCAACCGCAGTAAGACCTTGTCCTTCGATGGTCACTTCTTTAGAAGGAGCATATACCGTTGGAATTTCGATTCCTAGCAAATTGCAAGCTACGGTTTGCAATTTTTTCCCAAATACGATGGCATAAGAACCTCCCGCTTTGATAAACTCCAATTTTTGTGGGGTAAAGGCTTTGGAAATATCCATAAGCTCTACTCCATCTTTGAGAAGTTTTTTTGTTTTGGTGTTGATGGTAAGAACCGTTCCTGTTGCTACTGAATATTTTTCTTCTAGTACAGGCTCTCCTTTTTCGTTGAAGATAGGATCTCCATTTGCATCCAATTTTTTCACCCAGTTTTGTAGGTCTAGACCAATTCCTCCTGTTACATCAACGGTAGTCAAAAAGATAGGAGAAATTCCGTTGGTTCCTGCAACTATTGGTGCTACGTTGATAAAAGGTACATATGGGCTGGCTTTCTTTCCTGTCCAAAGGGCAACGTTGTTTACCCCAGACATTCTAGAAGAACCTACTCCCATGGTTCCTTTCTCTGCAATCATCATCACTTTTTTGTCTGGATGTGCTGCAATAAGGTCGGATAGTTCTTTTTGTTTTTCTTGGTTTGATTCGAAGATACATTTTCCGTGCAATTCACGGTCTGATCTAGAGTGTGCATCTCCCCCTGGAGAAAGAAGGTCGGTGGAAATGTCTCCAATTCCAGCAACAAAAGTCACAACCTTGATTTCTTCTTCAATCTCTGGAAGTTTGGTGAAGAATTCTGCTTTTGCATAGCTTTCCAAAATTTCTTTGGCGATAGGATTTCCTGCTTTTAGGGCTGCTGCCAAACGGTCTGTATCTGCCTCGTACAAATACACTTGGGTTTTTAGCACCTGCGCGGCTTTATTGACGATCTCTGCGTTTTCACCCAATGCCAAATCTAGCAATACCGCAACAGAAGAACCTCCCTTCATGTGTGAGAGTTGCTCAAGAGCAAAATCTGGAGTGATTTCTGCTACAACCGCTTGACCCAAAACGATTTCCTTCAAAAATGCAGACTTTGCTCCTGCAGCAGAAGTAGTACCTGGAACCACATTGTAAATGAAGAAATCCAAACATTCTTTTCTGCTTGGGCTGTTTGTATCTTTGATCTGTGCGATGATTTCGCTTAATAGATCTTCTTTGTCGATGGGTTTTGCATGAAGTCCTTGGGCTTTTCTTTGCTCAATTTCAGCTAGGTAATCGTTGTATAAGCTCATTTGGTTATTTTATAGTATTAATAAAATGAATTTTCTGAAAGTTCTCACAAAAGTAGAAAAAAACCAAACCCTCACAAAAAAACCGTCCTCTTTTGTCTGTTTTTAACGAATTTTTATAGCGAAAGTTCGCTTTTGCGTTTTTTGGGGTTTCTTAGGTCTTTTCAATCCAAAATATCTTTTGCTAACTCTATGTCTTTGGCGATTTGTTCTTTCAATTCCAAAAGAGAAAAAAACTTATGTTCTTCACGTAGATAAGAAACAAGCGAAACTTCTAAGGTTTTGTCGTACAAATCGGAAGAGAAATCCAGAAGATGTACCTCTACGCTTAGCGAATTTGACCTTTCCTGACTCACCGTTGGATTGGAACCGATGTTCATCACCCCTTTGATTTTTTTTCCATCTAACTTCACCCAAACGGCATAGACACCTTTTTTGGGAATCAATTTTTGGGGATGCATCTGCAGATTGGCGGTAGGAAAACCTAGTGTTTGTCCAATTTTTTTCCCCTCAATCACCTTGCCTTGTAAAGAATAAAAATCCCCCAAACTGTGGTTGGCAAAATCCAAATCTCCACCCAAAAGAGCGGTTCTGATTTTGGAAGAACTCACCACCTTTTGCCTCTTTTGGATGGCTTCTATCTGCAAAAGAGAAAATCCAAGTTTTGTGGAATATTTCTGTAGAAGGTCAAAATCACCAGCTCTGCCTTTTCCAAATCTGTGGTCGTGTCCTATAATTAGGGTGTGCAAATGCAATTTTTCAAACAGAACTTTCTCTACGAATTCCTCTGGTGTGATTTCAGAAAAAGCTTTGTCAAAGGGTTGAACAATCAAATTGTCTAACCCCAAAGACTCCAGTTTTTGTGCTTTTTCCTCTAGTGGAGACAAAAAGAACAAATCTTCGTCTTTTTGCAAAGCCTTTCTGGGATGAGGGTCAAAGGTAAGAAGAGCGGTTTCTCCACCGATATTTTGGGCGATTTCCTTTTGTGCCGAAAGAATTTCTCTATGTCCTAAGTGTACTCCATCAAACATACCAATGGTAAGCACAATGGGGCTTTGGGTAGAAAAAGAATCTATGGAGGAAAATCGTTTCAACTTCTATTTGGTTTGTTTCTTGTTTTTTTGTTGGGATAGAAAAAAAGATTGGTTGCAAATTTAACTGGAAAAACTTTACCAAAACCAAACTAGCGAAAAAACTCTTGGAGGAAGAAAACAAAGAGAAATTAAAAAAAACTTTACTTTTGGAAAAACCAAAACTGAACACAAAATGAAAAAACATTTCTTACTTCCCTTCTTTGCCATGTTATGGACTTCATTGTCTCTAGCCCAAACTCCACAAAATACCAATCAGCAAAACTTGGTGGATTACGTAGCGACAGAAACTCCAGAACAATACAACCAAAGAATGCAATGGTTCAAAGACGCCAAATACGGAATGTTTATCCATTTTGGACTATTTAGTGTACATGGCGGTGAATGGAAAGGAAAACTTGCCAAAGGCTATTCAGAATGGATGCCTCAAGAATTTAATGTGGACATAAACGAATATGCCAAGACCATCAACTTATTTAACCCCACAAAATTAGACACAGACCAGATTGCCAAACTTGCTAAAGATTCAGGAATGAAATATTTGGTGATTACCGCCAAACACCACGAAGGATTCTGCCTTTGGGACAGCAAACTCACTGAATTTGATGTTGCAAGCACTCCATATGGAAAAGACATCATCAAACAATTTGAACTTTCCGCCAAAAAATATGGTCTTAAGTTCGGAATCTATTACAGTGTTTTGGATTGGAGCAGACCTGAATTCAAAGTACCTTCTCAAACAGAAAAATATGCAATAAAATACTTGGGATGGTTTAGGCCAAGAGTCTCAGAAAAAGACGAAATCTCCTACATGAACTACATGAAGGGGCAACTGACAGAACTCATCGAAAACTACGATCCAGACCTACTTTGGTTTGATGGCTCTTGGCAACCTCAGTGGTATAGCTTACAAGACGGGAAAGATTTGTACAATTTCCTTCGAAACCAGAAACCAAGTCTTATTATGAACGACCGTGTTAGTTATTATCATACTTTAAAAGATGATGGATTTAACTTGGATTACACTACCCCAGAACAACATGTGCCAAGAAATGGGCATAAGGGGTATTGGGAAACCTGTATGACCACAAACGATTCTTGGGGATACAAAAAAAATGATGAAACTTCTAAATACAAAAGTGCAGAAGAACTGTACGAAACACTCAACAAAGTCAACGCATTGGGTGGAAACTTTCTACTTAATTTAGGTCCAAAAGGTGACGGAAGTTTGCCAGAGAAAACTGTAGAAGCATTTCAAGGTGTCAAAAAACTCATCGACCAAAATGTTTCAAACTAAACTTCTTTCAGAAATCAAGAAAAAGATTGAGAAATTTGAGAATATGACAAAAATCTTTTGATTTTATTCCCAACCCATTGGTGAATTTAATTTATCTTTGCGAAAATTTAAATAGCGCAAATAAACCTATTGTAAAATGGCAGATCAGAATAAAGGAAAAATCTCACAGATTATCGGACCGGTTATCGACGTAGTATTTGATAACGTAGACCAATTACCACAAATTTACGATGCACTAGAAATTACTCGTGCCAATGGAGAGAAATTAATCCTAGAGGTTGAACAACACACCGGAGAAGATACCGTTAGATGTATCTCAATGGATGCAACCGATGGACTTTCTAGAGGACAAGAAGTGGTTGCATTGGGAGCGCCTATCCAAATGGCCATTGGTGAAGAAATCAACGGAAGACTTTTCAATGTATCTGGAGATGCCATCGATGGACTTGGAAATGTAAACACAGGAAAAAGTTTGCCTATCCACAGACCTGCACCAAAATTTGAAGACCTTACTACTTCTACCGAAGTTCTTTTTACTGGAATCAAAGTAATCGACCTAGTTGAGCCTTATTCAAAAGGAGGTAAAATTGGTCTTTTTGGAGGAGCTGGAGTTGGTAAAACGGTATTGATTCAAGAGCTTATCAACAACATCGCAAAAGGACACGGAGGACTTTCTGTATTTGCTGGTGTTGGGGAAAGAACCAGAGAAGGAAACGATTTGATGCGTGAGATGCTAGAGGCAGGAATCATCAAATATGGAGATGCTTTTATGCACTCTATGGAAGAAGGAGGATGGGATCTTTCCAAAGTGGACAAAGAACTCATGAAAGAATCCAAAGCGGCATTCGTATTTGGACAAATGAACGAGCCTCCAGGGGCAAGAGCAAGGGTAGCCCTTTCTGGACTTACTCTGGCTGAATACTACCGTGATGGTGGTGAAGACGGAAAAGGACGTGATGTACTTTTCTTCGTGGACAATATCTTCCGTTTTACCCAAGCGGGATCCGAAGTATCTGCACTTCTAGGACGTATGCCTTCGGCCGTTGGTTACCAACCGACTTTGGCAACAGAGATGGGGGCGATGCAAGAGAGAATTACCTCTACCAAAAAAGGATCTATTACTTCTGTACAAGCGGTTTACGTGCCTGCGGATGACCTTACAGACCCTGCACCAGCAACAACCTTTGCTCACCTTGATGCAACAACGGTACTTTCTCGTAAAATTGCTTCTTTGGGGATTTATCCAGCGGTAGACCCACTGGATTCTACTTCTAGAATCTTGGATCCAAAAGTAATTGGAGATGAGCACTACAACTGTGCACAAAACGTAAAAGAAATCCTTCAAAGATACAAAGCCCTACAAGACATCATCGCGATTTTGGGTATGGACGAGCTTTCTGAAGAAGATAAACTTGTGGTTTCTAGAGCAAGACGTATCCAGAGATTCCTTTCTCAACCTTTCCACGTAGCGGAGCAATTTACAGGGATGAAAGGATGTTTGGTTGATATCAAAGATACCATCAAAGGTTTCAACATGATTTTAAACGGTGAAGTAGATCACCTTCCAGAGGCGGCCTTTAACCTTAAAGGAACCATCGAGGAAGTAATCGAGGCTGGAGAAAAAATGTTGGCTGAAGCCTAAAAATAAGAACGATGTACGTACAGATTATTACTCCAGAAAAAACACTTTTTGAAGGCGAAGTAGATTCTATCAACTTGCCTGGAACAGATGGAAGATTTCACATCTTAAACCATCACGCTGCCATTGTTTCTAGTTTGAAAGAAGGGATCATTGAAGTGCATACCCACACCCAAGAATTCCAAGACTACCAAAATGGAAACGGAAAAGTGCAAACTTCTCCACTGGATGATAAAATTCTGCAATTCTCAATTAAGGGCGGAGTGATTGAATTCAACAACAACAAAGCGATTGTTCTAGCGGATTGATGAAAACCAATGAGTTTTTAAATAAAAAAGGTAAGATTATGATTTTCATAATCTTATTTTTTTTAGGCTTAATGCAAGGATTATCTATATTTCTAAAAGCAACAAACTCTATAATAGACATACCCAAAGTCTATCCGTTTTCTATTTACTTCTTCAAAATTAATTGGGCGGGACTGCCCTACATGATTATTTTTCTTGTAAGACAAACAATGCATACGAGTATTTTCATGATGCACTTAAAATTGAAAATCCTAAAGAATGGTTGGCTACTTTCAGCGAAATGAAGCTCAGCTACCTACCCCATACAAGAACACACCCACCGTTTTCAGTATTGATTCATTATTGGATCTATAAGTGGATTGGCCAATCTGTTTTGGGTTTAAGCATGGCCTTTTTACTTATTTATAGTGTCAATTTTTTTCTAATCAAAGAAATTTTAACCCTTCTCAAAACAAATATTGAATCGCAAAAAAGTTTATTGAGCTTGTTTTTTGTAATTCCTGCAGTGAACATTTATGGAATTGGTGGGTTAGATTCCATTATAGTTACTTTTTTTACTACTTATTTGTTAGGTCTGTTTTTGGTTCTACAAGAAAAACGCATAGGGGTTTTGCTTATGGTTATTGGTTTCACAATTTCGAGTTTGTTAACCTTCGGCTCTATGTTTTTAGTAGGCTTAAGTGTTCTTGTATTAGCACTAAACCTAAAAAGTTTCAAAAAATTAGTGGTTGCCTATTTGATTTTAGCCATTGTATTTGTTTTTGTTTCAATTTTCCTAAATAAGTTTTACAATTACAATCATTTTGAATCGTTTATTCAAGCTTCAATACTTGAAAACAGAGCTGGATATAGATTGTTTATCAATACAACGTACTTTACATTATCTAGAATTGAAAATATTTTTGACATTGTGGTTTTATTAAATCCTTTGATTTTGGTGATTGGATTAACGCATAAGAAATTAAATTTCAAGAATCTAAACATTCGGATTTTTATTTCTGGCATGCTTACACTATTGTTAATATTTGCAACAGGGGCATACAAAACTGGTGAAACAGCTAGAGCGATGTTGTTTATCTTTCCTTACTTTTTGTTGACACTAATAGAATGTACTAAACAGACATTAAATACACTTTTTTTAACTACCCTTACTTTTTGTGCTTTACTCCAATTTTCAGGAAGTTTTTTTTGGTAACAAGTTCTCTGTCCAAAAAAACTAGCAGTTGAATGATACATTTAAAAACACCTTAGAGAAACTTTTCTAAGGTGTTTTTTTTAGACATCTAAAGAAGTTATTGATTATAAACATATCCTATCGTATTTTCATAATAAAGCCCTTTGCTTTGAGCTAATCGAATGTCTTGGATATCATAAGAATAATAATATGTATTTGATTTTTTATCATAAAACCTAGATATTCCTTCTGTGTTTGCAATTTTATAAATAAAAACATGACCCATATTATTATTCCTAAGAGTATATCCTCTACTAATTGCAAGATTAGCTTCATTTAAGTCAGAAGAATAGAAATATGCTCCAATTTTTGGGTTATATAGGCTATAAAATGGGGTTGTATCTTTTCTAGAGCTGATTGGTGAATACCCCATAATCTTTTCAACTTTATATCCATTTGCTATACTTTTATTGACCTCACTTATCGTTGTGTTTATTAAATAACTACTACCTTTGGATAACCTAACTAATCCTACTGCATTTCCATATTTACTCCATTTATAATAATCTAAATAGATCAGTCTAATAATTTCGACATCTTTTGGAGATATGACACTTGCTCCTCCAATGGGCAATCCATTACATGTAATTGAACCAGGAAAATAATAATGCATAATAGACCTTTCGTCATAATCAGTACTAGCCACTAACATTGGCTCTGAAATTTTATTAAAAATTTGAACATCTACTTTATCTTTATCCCAGTTCTGATTATCATAGAAATATTTATATACTTTATCCCTAACTAAACAGCCGTTAAATTTGGGTGAAAGCTGCTCGTGTACAAGACCTAAAACATGCCCAAACTCATGCAATACAGTGCTCGTATCAGTTGAATTTTTTTCACCTCTTACAAATTTTTTCACTTCGAAACTAGAAACTCCCCTAGTATTATATTTTGAAGCTTCATTTTTAGGTTCTTGATCAACAGTTAAACACGGATCGATCTCTCTAGATGAAACTAACTTGTCGATTGATTGACTAGGGGGATGAATGTATTCATCTTGTTTACATGAGTGCATGAGCAAACCTACTATTAGAGATGTTAAATATATTTTTTTCATAATAAATTGATTTTAAATTTATTAGCAATATACATTTATTTTGTCATTTATTTCTAAAATCCAAATTCAACCAATTTACAACCACCTCTTTATTTCCAATAACTTTTTGATTTCAAAGACGTTTTCTGGTAGCTCCACTTTGAGATTGTCAATGTTAAAAAAGAAAGAAGTAAGTCCAAAGTGGTGTGCACCTAGGGCATCAGCAATCCAGTCATCGCCAATGTAGACGCTTTCTTGTTTTTTTGCGCCCGCTTTTTCTAAGGCATAAGCAAATACTTCTGGGCTAGGCTTTCTCCCTCCGGCTTCTTCGGCGCTGCACCAAGAATCTAAATAAGGATGAAGATCTGATTGGTAAATTTTTCGTCTTGATACCTCTAAAAACCCATTGGTTAGAACATGAATTTTGTACTTGGGTTTTAAATAGTCTAAAAGCTCCTTTGTACCTTCAACCAAATAGTCAAACTTTACAATCTGGTCAAAATATTCGGCCTCAAACTTTTGGGCAAGGGCAATATCCTCTATGCCTAAAATCACAAAAGCCTCAGGAAAACGCCTTGCCCGAAGCTCTTCTTTGGTTACTTTTTGGTCTCTAAGATCCGCCCAAAGAGCTTCGTTTCTTTGTTGATAGGTAGATTCGAAAATCTCAAATTCAACACCAAACCGCTGTCCAATGTCGTTCTGAAGATACATTTGCTCTAAGGCAAATTTAGAGTTCTTTCTAAAATCCCAAAGGGTGTTGTCTAGGTCGAAAAAGGCGTGTTTGATGGAGTTATTTTTCATACGGCTCTAAATTAACAACAAGTGCAGGATGGAAAAAAGTTTTTGGCGTATTTTCGCAAAAAAAGATCTTGAAATCGATTCTTAGTTTTCTTACTTCCTTCCTTCAAAACAAAGGAGCCAATATGTTTGGTTCATCGGTTATAAACAAAATTGTTTTGTTTGTCAATGCCGTTTTTGTGGTGAGATGGATTAACCAAGAAGATTATGGAAATATCGCTTATGCCTTTAGTTTGCTTTCCTTTTTCTTGCCTTTTGTAGGCGCAGGGTCGGCACAGAGTTTGGCCAGATTTTCTCCCCAAGTTCAAGGAGAAAATGCCAAAAATGCACTTTCTATCTATAGTTTTAGTCTAGGGCTTTTGGGCAGTTTGGCTATTGCCCGATTCATCTTTACCTTTAAAAGTCCTATGACCTACAATCTACCGGAGGCAAAAGAAATTTTGGGACTTTTTTCACTCCGATTTTTGGGCTGGTTTCTGTTGGAACAAAGAAAAAACCATTACAGAGCACTGGGAAAAAACCAGCATTATGCCCACATTGACAATGCCTATAGTGTTGTATTCCTTTTGATGAGTTTTGGGCTCACTTACTTTTTTGATGCACAAGGATATATTTGGTCGCTCATTCTTTCGCCCTTTTTGGCTTACCTTTATCTAGTTTTAAGTTCGATGGGTGATAAGAAATTTAGCCTTTCATGGCCCAAAGAAATAGGAAATATAATCTCCAAAAAAGAATTTTGGACTTATGGAATTCTCACTTCTTTTACCAGTTGTTTAACCCAGTTGATACTTGTAATTGACGTCTTTTGTCTAGGATATTTTCTTTCTGACAGCAAAGAAATCGCGCTTTATAAAGTGTCTTCCATGATTCCTATTAATTTACTGTTCTTACCTCAAATATTCACCAAAACAGATTTTACAAAATTATCTAAGAACCATTCCAACAAAGCGTTTTTAAAACAGTATTACTATTCATTCTTTCGGTTCTTTATGATCATAGGTCTTTTGATGGTCTTGGTGGTATTTATCTTTGGTGATTTTATGTTTCCGCTAATTTTTGGGAAAGAGTACCAAGATGCCCAGACTTTTAAAATTTTAACCTTGGCTACCTTTGCCTCGATGATATTTAGAACACCTCTTGGAAATCTACTTTCGGCCATGGGAGAGGCTAAAAACAATGCCCTCATTGCTGCAATAACCGTTATAGTTGCCGTTTTGCTCAACTGCTTACTCATCCCCAGATGGGGAATAGAAGGTGCCGCCTTGGCTACTTTTTTTTCTTTTTTGATTTCAGGGGGTCTAAGCCATTTCTATTTTCTGCATTGCCTTAAAAAGATGTGATTTTTTTCCTTATCCAAAGCCAAAGTGTTTTGCAAAAAGTTAAGTAACTTTGTGTTTCTAAAAGCATCCGAAAAACACCCTATCAACCCATGACCTACATTCCCTACAAAGTAAAAGACATTTCCCTAGCTGCTTGGGGACGAAAAGAAATAGAATTGGCCGAGGCAGAAATGCCTGGACTGATGGCACTGCGAAAAGAATTTGGAGATTCCAAACCCCTACAAGGTGCCAGAATTGCAGGATGCTTACACATGACCATTCAGACTGCGGTTCTAATTGAAACCCTCACCCATTTGGGAGCAGAAGTAACCTGGAGTTCATGCAATATTTTTTCTACCCAAGACCATGCTGCCGCTGCCATTGCAGAAGCGGGAATTTCTGTCTATGCGTGGAAAGGGCTCAACGAAGAAGAATTTGACTGGTGTATAGAACAAACCCTTTTCTTTGGTGAAGACAAAAAACCGCTCAACATGATTTTGGACGATGGTGGAGACCTTACCAACATGGTGATTGACCGTTATCCAGAACTGGTTTCCGGAATCAAAGGACTTTCGGAAGAAACCACAACGGGAGTACACCGCCTTTATGAGCGTATGGCGGCGGGAACCCTTCCTATGCCAGCTATCAACGTGAACGATTCTGTAACCAAATCCAAATTCGACAACAAATACGGATGCAAAGAATCCGCTGTGGATGCGGTAAGACGTGCCACAGACATAATGTTGGCAGGAAAAAGAGTGGTGGTTTGCGGATACGGAGACGTAGGAAAAGGAACTGCAGCTTCTTTCCGTGGAGCGGGTTCCATTGTAACGGTAACAGAAATCGACCCAATTTGTGCTCTGCAAGCCTCTATGGATGGATATGAAGTGAAGAAACTCGATTCTGTCATCGAAAATGCGGACATCATCATCACCACAACGGGAAACAAAGACATCGTGGTAGGAAGACATTTTCAAAAGATGAAAGACAAAGCCATTGTTTGCAACATCGGGCATTTTGACAACGAAATCGACATGGCTTGGCTCAATGGGAACCACGGAGCATCAAAAATTGAAATCAAACCTCAGGTGGACAAATATACCATTGCTGGGAAAGACATTTTGATTTTGGCCGAAGGAAGACTGGTAAACCTTGGTTGTGCTACGGGACATCCGAGTTTTGTGATGAGCAACTCCTTTACCAACCAAACTTTGGCTCAATTGGAACTTTGGCAAAACGCTTCGGCTTATGAAAACAAAGTCTATATGCTTCCCAAACATTTGGACGAAAAAGTGGCGCGTTTGCACCTAGAAAAACTCTCTGTAGAACTGGAAACCCTTTCGGATGAGCAGGCCAAATACATCGGGGTTGAAGTTCAGGGACCATTCAAACCAGAGTATTACAGATATTAAGGAAATATAATTTCACCCTTTGGGAATTACTTACAACGGCAGAAGAGAATCTTTTCTGCCGTTTTTGGTATTCCTCTAACCCACTTCCACCTCCACCCCATAGCCTTCAAAGGAGCGAACATTCAGTGCGGTAAAGTCATCAAAAACCAAGTATTGTCCTTTGATTCCAAGTAGTGTTTTTTCGATTTCTGGGTTTTTGTCGAGTGAAAGAGAAGTGATTTTATCTAAGTTCGGCAGAGGATACACAAAATATTGAATTTCCTCTTTTTCCAGAAAAAAATGGGCGGTTTCTTTGGGAATGAACTCACGAATTTTGTCTCTTTCCAAGACCAAATCCAACTGAGGAATGTCTCCTGTGAGCATTTTTCTGTAATTGGTTTTATCTGCGACATGCTGTGCCAATGCAACCTCTGTAATCCCCGCTTGGTAGCGGTTTTCACATTCCAAAATGGGCAGTGCGAAGCTCGCTCCTTGGTCTATCCAACGCGTTGGGGTTTGGGATTTTCGGGTCACTCCTACTTTGAGGCCCGAAGAAACCGCCAAATACACGATATGAGGCTGAAGTTCTAGCTCCTTTTCAAAGGCCAAATCTCTTTGTTCTATACCCATATGGGCGGTGGAAAGCTCTGGCCGAAGTATGCTTTCATTGGTTTGTGGCACCAGAAAAAAACAGGTCTTGCAATATCCCATTCGATAAATGGGCAAATCCTTTTGACAATGCAAACACTGGTTAAAACTGTGTTTGATTTTGATTTTTCTACCTATTAATTGGTTCAAACAAAGTAAATCGTCACCCAAAAGCAAAAAATATTCAACAGGCTTTTTGTTTTGGCTACTCATCTTTTTGAAAACTCCTTCTAACTTCATTCAAAGATTTTATATTTTAGCCTAAAGCTACAAATTAAAACACGGATGAGACTTCTTAGTGGACCACTTTTTTGGTGGATGAAAAATAGAATGCATCAAATCGAGATCTTCAAATCTTATCCATTTGATGTACAACAAAAACAGCTTCATTCTATTTTGTTCAAAGCCAAAGATACTCAGTTTGGGAAAAACCACAATTTTGGTCAAATTGATAGTCTAGAAAAATTTAGAAAAGAAGTTCCCATTACCACCTACGAAAACTTTCATCCCTACATAGA
Source organism: Flavobacteriaceae bacterium (assembly GCA_004359435.1). Lineage (GTDB taxonomy): Bacteria > Bacteroidota > Bacteroidia > Flavobacteriales > Weeksellaceae > PTET01. The sequence goes on along the minus strand of PTET01000001.1, from coordinate 326,180 downwards.
AAAAGCTTTGATGGGTGAAAAAAATGTGCTTTGGCCTGGAAAAACCAAGTGGTTTTCTAAATCTTCAGGTACCACCAATGCTCAAAGCAAATTTATCCCCATCAGTGTAGACTCTTTGGAAGATTGTCATTACAAAGGAGGGAAAGACATGTTTACCCTCTATGCAATGGCCTACCCAGACACTGACATATTTTCTCACCAAAACCTAAGACTAGGCGGAAGCAATGTTTTGGACAAAAAAGCAGATGTTATAACGGGTGACCTCTCTTCTATTTTGATCCAAAATCTACCCATTTGGGCAGAACTAAAAAACGTCCCAAACAAAGAAATTTCCCTTATGGCCAATTGGGAAGAAAAAATGCCCGCCATCATTTCTGCTGTTTACAACCAAGATGTAGGCTGTTTAACGGGTGTTCCTTCTTGGATGTTGGTGCTTTTATCTAGACTTTTAAAAGAAAAAAACGCAGAAACTCTGGATGCTCTTTGGCCCAATCTAGAAGTGTTTTTCCATGGAGGCATTAACTTTTCTCCTTATCGAGAAATTTACAAAAGCTTAAGCAGCAAAGAACTTCGATTTTGGGAAATTTACAATGCCTCGGAAGGAACTTTTGCCATCCAAGATAGGGCCGAAAACTCAGATTTGCTTTTGATGCTAGATTATGGAATTTTCTATGAATTTATTCCCATGGATCAGTTTGATCTGCCAAATCCCAAAGCCCTGAGCTTAGAAGAGGTAGAAATTGATAAAAATTATGCCCTTGTAATTACCACCAATGGAGGATTATACAGATACCTAATTGGCGATACAGTAAAATTCACCAGCCTTGCCCCCTTTCGAATCCGAATTACAGGAAGAACCAAACATTTTATCAATGCCTTTGGAGAGGAGCTGATCATCGATAATGCAGAACAAGCCCTTGAGGAAGCCTGCCAGAAAACAAAAGCAAACCTAATTGATTACACTGCTGCGCCCATCTTTATGGATCAAAAGAGCAAAGGTTCGCACCAATGGCTCATCGAATTTGAAAAAAAACCCGATAATCTAGAAAGCTTCACCCATTTTCTAGATCAAAAACTTCAAAGTCTCAACTCAGACTACAAGGCCAAAAGAGAAAATAATCTCACCTTAGAAACTCCCCGTGTGGTTGTGGCTCCCAAAGGACTTTTTCACCTTTGGTTAGAAAAAAAAGGCAAACTTGGCGGGCAAAACAAGGTGCCTAGGCTTTCCAATACTCGAGAATACATAGAAGAGATGCTTTCTTTGATAAAGGAAACCTAAGAAAAGTTCTGCATTTTTAATACCTTAGCGCCAAAGACCAAATTTATGAAAGGAATAATACTTGCAGGAGGCTCTGGAACAAGGCTTTACCCACTGACCAAAGGGGTTTCCAAACAGCTTTTGGCCATTTATGACAAACCCATGGTCTATTATCCCCTTTCGGTTTTGATGCTGGCTGGAATCCGTGAAATTCTGATTATCTCAACCCCTGAAGACTTACCAAACTTTGAAAAACTCTTGGGAGACGGTTCCAACTTGGGCATTTCCCTAAGCTACAAAGTACAGCCTTCCCCTGATGGCTTGGCTCAGGCCTTCATTTTGGGAAAAGAATTTATCGGGGATGATTCTGTTTGTTTGGTTTTGGGAGACAACATTTTTTATGGAACGGGACTTTCGGGTCTGCTTCAAAATGCGGTACACAAAGCAGAAACTGAAAACAAAGCCACCGTGTTTGGCTATTATGTAGATGACCCCGAAAGATATGGCGTGGTCGATTTCGACCCAAAAGGAAAAGCCCTTTCCATCGAAGAAAAACCCAAAGTTCCCAAAAGCAATTATGCAGTGGTAGGTCTGTATTTTTACCCCAATTCTGTGGTAGAAATCGCAGAAAAAGTCGAACCTTCCGACAGAGGAGAACTAGAAATCACCTCGGTCAATGCAGAATATTTGAGCCTTGACACCCTACATGTAGAGAAAATGGGACGAGGATTCGCTTGGCTGGATACTGGAACCCACGAATCTATGCTCGAGGCATCAAACTTTATCCATACCATTGAAAAAAGACAAGGGCTCAAGGTTGCATGTCTAGAAGAAATCGCATTTGAGAAAGGGTATATTTCTTCGGCACAATTGTTGGAGCTTGCAGAACCACTGAAAAAAAATGCTTATGGTCAATATTTGATCAAAAAAGCCAATGAAAAAAACAAGAAATAAATAAGCATGAACCCACAAACCATACTGGTAACAGGCTGCGCAGGATTCATCGGATCCAACTTTGTGCCTTACTATTTGGAAAAACATCCAGGCGTTACACTCATTCATTTGGATGCCCTAACTTATGCAGGAAATTTGGAAAACGTAAAAGAGGTGGAAAATCATCCCAGACATATTTTTGTTCAGGGAAGCATCTGCGATAGGACTCTGGTTGAATCTCTCTTTGAAAAACACAACATTTCTGGGGTGATTCATTTTGCGGCGGAATCCCATGTGGACAATTCCATCAAAAACCCTGGGGTTTTTGTGGAAACCAATGTAAACGGAACATTCACTTTGGTGGATGTCGCCTACAAATCTTGGATGGAGAAACCTTTTGTGTACAAGAAGGAGTTTGAAAATGCACGATTTTTGCACATCTCCACAGATGAAGTCTATGGGACTTTGGGTGAAACAGGACTCTTCACCGAAGACACTCCCTACGCTCCCAACTCTCCGTATAGCGCTTCCAAAGCAGCATCGGACATGATTATCAGGAGTTATCATCATACCTATGGGATGAACACCATCATCACCAATTGTTCCAACAATTACGGACCCAAACAGCACGATGAAAAATTGATTCCAACAGTCATTCGAAAAGCTCTAAATGGAGAAAACATCCCCATTTATGGAGACGGAAAAAACATCCGTGACTGGTTGTATGTACTAGATCACTGCAAAGGCATAGAAATTGCCTACGCAAAAGGAATCTCTGGAGAAGTCTACAACATTGGAGGGAGAAACGAGCGAAACAACAACCAAATCGCCCAGACCATCTGTACGCTGCTAGACAAACTCTCCCCAAGAGAAGACGGAAAAAGCTATACCGAGCAAATTACCTATGTAGAAGACAGAGCCGGCCATGACAGACGTTATGCCATTGATGCCACCAAAATTGAAAACAATTTGGGCTGGAAGGCAGAAGAAAACTTCGAGACTGGGATTGTAAAAACCGTTGAATGGTATTTGAAGAGATATAAATAGCAAACATGAAAAAAGTAGGAATTACATTCAGCGCCTTCGATCTTTTGCACGCAGGGCACATCAAAATGCTAGAAGAAGCCAAAAGCCAATGCGATTATTTAATTTGCGGTTTACAAATAGATCCTTCCCTAGACAGAAAAGATAAAAACAGTCCTACACAGACCATCGTTGAGAGGTATATTCAACTCAAAGGCTGTAAATATGTAGATGAGATTGTCCCTTACATTACTGAACAAGATTTAGAAGATATTTTGCGTTCTTTCAAAATTGATGTGAGAATTATTGGTGATGAATACATCAACAAACCCTTTACTGGAAGAGAATATTGCGAAAAACAAGGGATTGAATTCTATTTCAATAGCAGAAACCATAGGTTTTCGAGCTCTGGACTTAGAAAAGAAGTAATGAACAAAGAAGTCTTAAAAGACAAATAATTAGGCAAATAAACTTCTCAAACAGATTATATAGCGCTACATTTGTTCACCATTGTTAGGGTATGAATACAGATTTATTTTCACAAAATTTTAGTCTTCAAAGGCAGCACAGAGAGAAATTGCAAGGTCAAAAAGGCAGACTCATTTGGTTTACTGGGCTTTCTGGCTCAGGAAAATCGACTCTTGCCAATGCTCTTGAAGTAGAACTTTACAACAATGGCTACAAAACCTACCTTTTGGATGGAGACAACATTCGCCTAGGAATCAACAAAAACCTTGGATTTAGCCAGGAAGACCGTGGTGAAAACATCAGAAGAGTTGCGGAAATCGCCAAACTTTTCATCGATGCGGGCATCATAACCCTAGGTGCATTTATTTCACCTTTAAGCAAAGACAGAGAACTGGTAAAAAACATTGTTGGAGAAGAAAACTACTTTGAGGTTTATGTAAGTACACCCCTTGAAAAGTGCGAAGAAAGGGACATTAAGGGTCTGTATGCCAAGGCAAGAAAAGGCGAAATTGACAATTTCACAGGAATCTCATTAAAACCCGATTACGATTTAAACTTGATGAAACCTGGTCAAAATCTACATAGTCTAACCTGCGACATTATCATGGGTCTAAAACCTATTTTCGAAGAGTTCAAACCCGATTTTGTTTATGTTCACGGAGATACAACAACAACCATGGCAGCGAGTATTTCTGCATTTTATTCTGGAGCGAAAATTTGCCACATTGAGGCTGGACTACGTACACACAACAAATATTCTCCTTTTCCGGAAGAAATCAACAGACAAATAACAGGAAGAATAGCTGACATACATTTTGCTCCAACTATCACTTCTAAAAATAATCTACTAGACGAAAAAGTAAATGAATCTACAATTTTGGTTACGGGAAACACAGTTATAGACGCACTATTGGAGAGCTCTGACAAGGTCAATACCTTAACCAATCCAGAAATTGAGTCTCTAAAAAATACAATCGATTCAACAAAAAAACTCATCCTGGTAACGGGTCATAGAAGAGAAAACCACGGAGATGGTTTTGTTCAGATTTGTTCAGCTTTGAAAGAAATTGCCCAAACTAAATCTGAGGAAGTACAAATCATATATCCTGTACATCTGAATCCAAATGTAAAAGGTCCTGTATTTGAGATATTAGGAAATATTCAAAACATAAAACTCATTGAACCTCTGAGTTACCCTGCATTTGTTTGGTTGATGAACCAATCTTATCTGATTATCACAGACAGTGGAGGTGTTCAAGAAGAAGCACCAAGTTTGGGAAAACCTGTTCTTGTTATGCGTGATACTACAGAAAGACCAGAAGCTGTAGAAGCTGGAACTGTGATTTTGGTAGGAACTGAAAAACAAAAAATCGTTCAAAATTGTCTAAATTTGTTAGACAATTCACAAGATTACAACAAAATGAGTGCCTTACACAATCCGTATGGAGATGGAAAAGCCTGTGAAAGGATTGTGAAATTTATAAAAGAAATTGAGCTATGAGTCAAAATAAAGTAGTTACAATTGGTCTTGGGTACATCGGCCTTCCCACTTCAGCACTGATTGCCAACAATGGTATCTATGTACATGGTGTAGATGTAAACAAACAGGTAGTAGATACCATTAATCAAGGAAAAATACATATAGTAGAACCAAGTTTGGATACTGCAGTTGCAAAGGCTGTGTTTGATGGATATCTAAGAGCGGATACCAAGCCTATAGAAGCAGATGTATATCTTGTTGTGGTACCCACTCCTTTTAAAGCAAAAAACGAACCAGACATCTCTTTTGTTCAAGCTGCTACAAAAGCAATATTACCACTTTTGAAAAATGGAGATTTATATATTATTGAATCTACATCTCCAGTTGGGACTACAGAAAAAATGATGCAATACATTTATTCTGAAAGGCCAGAGCTCGAGGGGAAAATATATCTCGCCTATTGCCCGGAAAGAGTTTTACCAGGGAATGTCATGCACGAATTGGTACATAACGACAGAGTTATAGGTGGAGTAAATGAGGAATCAACCCAAAAATCCATCGCATTTTATAGTCAGTTTGTAAAAGGCGAATTGCATCCAACCAATGCAAGAACAGCTGAAATGTGCAAGTTAACAGAAAATGCATCTCGCGACGTTCAGATTGCCTTTGCCAATGAACTATCTCTGATATGTGACAAGGCATCTATTAATGTCTGGGAACTTATTGAGCTCGCGAACAAACATCCAAGAGTAAATATTTTGCAACCAGGTTGTGGTGTAGGTGGACATTGTATTGCAGTTGACCCATATTTTATCGTGTCAGACTACCCAATGGAATCCAAAATAATTGGAATGGCAAGGGAAGTAAACAATTACAAATCTTTTTGGTGTGCAGAAAAAATACAAAATGCCAAATTACAATTTGAACTTGATAACAAAAGAAAACCCAAAGTGGCACTCATGGGGCTTGCTTTTAAGCCCAATATTGATGACTTAAGGGAGTCTCCAGCCAAATATATTGCGCAAAAAGTGTTGCAAGACGACAACAATGGTGAATACTTTATTGTTGAGCCAAATATAGATTCTCACAATGTCTTCAAGCTTACAAGTTACAAAGAGGCTGTTGAAAAAGCTGATATAGTTGTATTGCTAGTTGCTCATGATGAATTTAAATACATGAAATTAAAAGAAAATCAAATTGTACTTGATTTTTGTGGGGTGTTAAAATAACAAATATGTTTAAAGATAAAATTTTGCTAATAACTGGTGGAACAGGTTCCTTTGGAAATGCGATGTTAAAAGGTTTTTTAAACTCAGACTTAAAGGAAATTCGCATTTTTAGTAGAGATGAAAAGAAGCAAGAAGATATGCGAATCGAGTACAAAAATGACAAATTGAATTTTGTCGTAGGAGATATTCGAGACTTTGATAGTATAAATAACGCGATGCAAGACGTAAATTATGTTTTTCATGCTGCAGCTTTAAAACAAGTGCCTTCTTGTGAGTTCTACCCAACACAAGCTGTACAGACAAACATTTTGGGGGCTGAAAATGTGCTGGAAGCTTCTGCTCGAAATAATGTTGAAAGAGTAGTTGTATTAAGTACAGATAAAGCTGTTTATCCAATAAATGCGATGGGAATATCAAAGGCGATGATGGAGAAATTGGCTATTTCTAAGGCAAGGGACTCAAGGGTTCAAAAATCTAAAGCCATCTATACAGCTACCCGATATGGAAATGTAATGTGCTCAAGAGGCTCCATAATCCCGTTGTTTATTAAACAAATCAAAGAAGGTAAGCCATTGACAATTACAAATCCTAACATGACCCGATTCATGATGTCCCTTGAAGACTCGGTTGAACTTGTAATGTATGCATTCAAAAATGGCTCTCCTGGTGATATCTTCGTACAGAAATCACCTGGAGCAACAATTGCTACATTGGCTCAATCATTAAAAGAATTATTCAACGCAAATAATGAAGTCAAAATAATAGGAGAAAGACATTCAGAAAAATTGTACGAAACTTTGTGTTCCAAAGAAGAAATGGCTAAAGCCGAAGATTTGGGTGGATTTTATAGAGTTCCCGCAGATTATAGAGATTTGAATTACACCAAATATGTCCAGGAAGATGGACCTTCATTAACCAAAGACGAATACAACTCCCACAATACAAACCAATTAAATGTCGAAGAATTAAAATCTTTGTTGTTAACATTGGATTATGTGAAAAAAGAGTTAGCCAACCAAGATTCTTAAGATATGATTCCCATTGTTAAGCCTTTTATTCCTCCTGTTGAAGAATTAATTCCTGCACTCCAAGAAACTCTCTACAGCGGATATATTGCAGAAGGAGAAAAAGTATATGAATTTGAGAATCAATTTTCAAATTTTATTCGAAACCCTTTATCACTTTCTCTGAATTCAGGTACGGCAGCATTGCATTTGTCATTATTATTGGCTGGAGTTGGAGTGGGTGATGAGGTGATTAGTACTGTTCTAACTGCCGAACCAACCAATGTAGCCATAAAGCTTGTTGGAGCAAAAGTTGTTTGGGCAGATGTACAAGCCAACACTGGATTGGTTGACCCTAAGAGTGTACGTGAAAAAATCAGCCCTAGAACAAAAGCAATTATGTTGGTCCATTATGCAGGAATGGTTTGCAATATGGACGAATTTATTGCGATATCTAAGGAATTTAATATTCCAATAATTGAAGATGCAGCTCACGCTCTTGGTGCAAAATACAATGGCTTACCAATAGGTTCACATTCAGACTATACTATATTCTCTCTCCAAGCTATAAAACACATGACAACTGTTGATGGAGGATTCCTTTGTGTAAAGTCTGAAGAAAATTACAAAAAAGGAAAATTGCTTCGTTGGTTTGGTTTAGACAAAACAAAGCCAAGATTAGAAAATGATATCACGATACCTGGTTACAAATATCATATGAACAATGTGAATGCTACCATTGGAATTGTGCAGATGAATCATATAAATAATATTTTAGGCAAGTATATTGAAAATGGATTGTATTTTGACCAGAATCTAAAAAATATAACCGGTGTCTCATTGTTGGAATACAACCCAAATACTTCACCATCGTACTGGTTGTATACAATGAAAGTACAAAATAGAGAAGGATTCATCAAAAAATTAGCCGAAAATGGAATTACAGCCTCAGAGTTGCATTTAAGAAATGACAGGCATTCCCTATTTAAAGAGTCCAGAACAGAATTACCCGTTTTCGACCAGTTTTACAAAGAGATGGTTCATCTGCCTTGTGGATGGTGGCTCTCGAATGAAGATAAAGAAAAAATGATTGAGATAATTAAGAGAGGTTGGTAAGATGATACCTATATATAAACCATATATGCCTGAAGGGATTACCAAAGAATTAGAAACCATCCTATATTCTAGTCAGCTTGGATTTGGGAAATATGGACAACAATTTGAAGCTCAATTAAAAAAATTTATAGGTACTGAATTTGTTCTGAGTGTAAATTCTTACAACATGGCGATGTTAATTCTACTTTCAACTCTAGATTTACAACCAGGAGATGAAATTATCGCAAGTCCAGTAAGCTGTTTGGCATCAAATCAACCATTTGTTACACGAAAATTGAAAGTCGTTTGGGCAGATATCAATCCAAATACAGGAACTTTGTGCCCAAAAGATGTAGAACAAAAAATCACAAATAAAACAAAAGCAATTTTCCACAATCATTTTTGTGGATATGTTGGAGAAATTGATAAAATAAATTCATTGGGTATTAAATACAACATCCCAATTATTGATGATGGAATTGAAGCATTTGGTTCTGAATACAATGGCAAAAGGTTAGGAAATTTGGGGACTGATGTAACAGTTTTTTCTTTCCAGACTGTTAGATTACCCAATACCATTGAAGGAGGTGCTATAGTATTTAAAAACAAAAAATTATATGATAAAGCCGTTTTAATTAGAGATTTTGGTATTGATAGGCAAAATTTCAGAACAGCTGATGGAGAAATAAATCCAGATTGTGATATACACCTTGAAGGTTTTGGGGGAATGATGAGCGAAGTAAACTCTTTTCTGGGAGTCAAACAAATGGAAGAAATTGAAGAGCTGCTGCAAAAGCAGAAGAGGAATGGTGAAAAATGGACAGCCCAACTAAAAGAAAGTCAAAACATCCAACCTCTCGAAATAAACAACAATACAAATCCCAATTATTGGGTTTTTGGTACCCTTTCACAAAACAAAAACCAAACTATTGAGCATTTCAAATCCAAAGGATTTTTTGCGACTGGTGTACACATTAACAATAATATCTATTCTGTTTTTAATAATAATGTAAATTTAAAGGGAGTAAATGAATTTAAATCTAAATTTGTAGCCATTCCTTGTGGATGGTGGTTATAAAATAATACTTATATGAAAATTATTTTTTTAGCGTACAGGCAGTGGTCTTTAGATGTTTATCCATCAATTAAAAAACACCCTAGGGTTGAAGAAAGCGTCTTGTGTAAAACACACGATGAACTTTTAAAATTAAATTTAAACAAATTTGATTTAATTATCTCCTGTGGTTGGAGTGAAGAATTAGGTGATGAAATAACTTCAAAAATTGAGGCGATTGGAGTACATTGTGCAGAATTAGATAGATATTCTTACGGATCACCTTTGCAGCTCCAAATTATAGATGGTGTTACTAGAACAAAACACAGAATATTTAGTTTCACTTTCGATAAATATTCCAAAAGAGCTCACACTCATAATAGATTGTTTTCGCACGAAGTTGATTTAGATTTGTCAGGGAATATGTCTGATGTTTTATATCAAATGACATCTACAAGTATAGTTTTGTTTAATAGATATTTGGATGATATGCCAAATATTTCTTGGCAAGAATGGCCTGAAGAATCTATAGTAAGACAAAAAAGAAACCCTATTGATAGCCGTTTAAAAAAAGAAGATTTACTCAAAATGAATACGGAAGAATTATATAACTTTTTTAGATGCTTAGAAGATCCATATCCAAATGGATATATCGAAGATGAGAACGGCAAATTATATATAAAACAAGTTGAATTTAAAAAAAAATAATATGAAAGAAATTATTATTGTAGGCGCTGGAGGGTCAGGAATGGATGTCATTTGTATTATAAATTCAATAAATAAAATTAAAAACGAGTGGAAAATTCTAGGTTTTTTGGATGATAATTCTGAATTGTTAGGAGAAGAAATAATGGGCTACAGAGTACTTGGAAATATAGAAGACGGTAAAGAATATTCTGACGCATACTTTGTTTCTTCAATTGCAAATCCGACAAATAGGATTGTAAGAAAACAAGTTTTTAATCGAATAAAAAAATATACGAATAATTTTGCAACAATTATTCATCCTTCTGTAATTATTTATGAAGATGTCGATATAGGGCTAGGAACCGTTATAAATGCGGGGTGTATTTTAGGCTCGAAAGTAAGATTAGGAACTAACGTGCATGTTGGATATGGTTGCAATATCGCCCATGAAACAATTATAAATGATAATGTTTCTATGGGTTCTGGGGTAAATTTATCAAGTGGTGTCATAATAGGTGTTAATTGCTATATTGGGGCAGGTGTTTCATCTACTCATGATATTTGTGTTGATGAAAATATTTTGGTTACAGTAGGCTCCTCAATTGTGACAAATTTGAAAAGAAATATATATGATACTTGGATAGGAACTCCAGCAATTTCATTGAAAGAATTTATGCGAAATAAGATTGTTTTAAAAAAACAATAAACTAAAATGAAAATACAGTAATGATATAATAAAGAAGTGTAAAAAAAACTTAAAAAAATGGAAAGCAAAATATTAGAAATAATAAATAATATCAGATTAAATAAACAATTAGATAGCCTTAGTTGTTTAAATGAAACTGATGATTTGAGAAATGATATTGGTTTAAATTCATTTGATTTAGCAGAATTGACAGTGTATATTGAAGATGAGTTTGATATTGATATTTTTGAAAATGGATTGGTAAATACAGTTGGGGAAATTTACATAAAACTGGCAAAATAATGCTACCATTCTTAATCGATAGAGATGAAATAAGGCAATATGATGAGTTATTAAATGACATAAATAAAAGTAATTTTTATAATTATGCTTTTAAATCAGACAATCTATACTCATTTTTTTTAAATTTTATTATTGCAATTGCTTCCGAAAATGATATAATTTTATTAGACTCTGACTTAAGTGCATCTGAATTAATTAATTCAGGTTTGGAAGAAAATGTAATCACAGAAAAGAAAATTAAACCTTTGTTTTTTAAGACAGTTGATGAGTTGTTGGAGAAAATTATTTTATCTAAATCTGCGATAACAATATTTACATCTGGAACCACTGGCCAACCCAAGAAAATAATTCATTCAATAGCGACATTAAGTAAAGCAGTAAGAAAATCTCACACCAATATTGGCCAAACTTGGGGTTTTGCATATAATCCTACCCATATAGCTGGTTTACAAGTATTTTTTCAAGCTTTTTCAAATCAAAATACTTTGGTAAATATTTTTAATTCTTCCAGACGTGAAGTATATGAAGCAATTGAAAAGTATTCTATCACAAATATTTCTGCAACGCCAACTTTTTATAGATTATTACTACCTTTTGAAAAGGAATTTTTGACTTTAAAAAGAATTACTTTTGGAGGTGAGAAATCGGCTGAAAAACTGCATGAAAATATCAAGAAAATATTCCCCAATGCAAAAATTAATAATATATATGCTTCAACAGAAGCCGGGTCTTTGCTGATTTCTAAAGGAGAATTCTTTAAGATTCCTTTAGAATTTAAAGATAAATTTAAAATTGAAAATCAAGAATTATTGATTTGTAAGAGTTTGTTGGGGCAATCTGAGGATTTAATATTGGAAGATGGCTATTATAAAACTGGAGATATAATTGAGTTTGTAGACGAAACTAATACCTATTTTCGTTTTATAAGTCGAAAAAATGAGTTGATAAATGTAGGGGGGTATAAGGTAAACCCTTCCGAAGTTGAACTAGCTATTTTAAATATGATGGAAGTACAAGAGGCAATTGTTTATGGGAAACCTAATTCGGTTTTGGGTAATATACTCTGTGCTGAAATAAAATTAATGGATGGTGTTAATATTGATGAATCTAAAATAAGATCTTATTTGTCTAAAAATATCCAAGATTTTAAGATACCAAGACGAATAAAATTTGTAGAATCCTTCACATTAACTAGAACAGGGAAATTGAAAAGGTTATGAATATATTATTGACAGGTGCTTCAAGAGGAGTCGGTTTAGAAATATGTAAGGTTTTATTAGAAAAAGGAAATACTGTTTATGCAATTAGTAGAAGTCATACTTCCGAATTTGCAGATTTAGAAGTCACCTATAAAGGGAAGTTGTTTTTCAAAAGCATAGATCTTTCAAATGCTGAAAAAATTTATCAAACTGTTTTTAAAGAATTTGTTACAAATTCAATTCCTCTACATGGCTTTATAAATAATGCAGCTCATGCTTATGATGATATAATTACGAATTTAAATTTGTCAAAATTAGAGGAAATGTATAAAACAAATGTTTTTTCACCTCTTATTTTAGTAAAGTATGCAATTCGTAATATGATTTTCAATAAGACTAAAGGTAGTATAGTACATATTTCCTCCATCAGTGCTCATACTGGTTATAAGGGATTAGCCATGTATGCTTCGAGCAAAGGTGCTTTAGAGGCGTTTTCCAAAAATACAGCAAGAGAATGGGGCGCTTTAGGAATTCGTTCTAATGTTGTTGTGCCTGGTTTTATGGAAACAGCAATGAGTGCAACTTTATCAGAAGATCAAAAGAATAGAATATATAACAGAACATCTATGAAAGAAGCAACAGCTGTTCTGTCTGTAGCCAAAACAGTAGCATTTTTATTATCAGAGGATGCGTGTTCAATTACTGGACAAAATATTCATGTAGATAATGGCACTATTTAATACTCCTGATTTAAAAAACAATTCTATACTTCAAAGTTTAACCAGAAATGAAAATAGCTGCAATAAGTATCACCTACAATGACGACTACAAGTTCAACGAATGGTATTCTCACTATTTGGAACATAAAGATGAGTTTTACATGCACATTATTGTAGATAATCATTCAGATGAAACGTATTTGAATAAAGTTAAAGAAACTTTCACAAGCTCTCATATCATTGAAAGAACAACAAATGGAGGTTGTACTGGAGCCTACAACGACGGAATAAGATTTGCACTTTCAAATAAAGACGTAGATTCTATCATGCTGATAGGAAATGACATAAGATTGGAGAAAGGAGCTTCTACCTTATTGCATAACTTTCTATTTAGCGATAATAATTTGGGTATGATTGCTCCTATAATAATTAGCAAAGACCAAATTACAATTGAGGACTTTGGGTGTAAAATTTCTGATTCACTGATAATGTTGCCCAAATATCAAGGCAAGAAAATTGATTCAATTCAGAAGGAAACAAACTATTGCCAGGCACTTACTGGAGGAATGAATCTGGCAAAAAGAGAATTTTACGAAAAAGTCGGATTGCAGGATGAAAATTTGTTCATGTATTCAGATGAAGTAGACATGGGTCATCGACAATCGGTATGTTAAAAACTGGTGCCAGTTTAGGGATTTCACAAAGCTCAATAAGAGAAATTTCTGAAGCCAATGAGTCTCAAAATAAAAGTAGACTAGAAGATGCAATCAACCTGACGGTAAGTATTACAGTTTTCACTTCTTTGATTGGATTTATTCTTTCCTTGGTTTTATCTCAATATCTGAGTGTTTTTGCATTCGGAAACACTTTCAGAACCAATGATTTTTTGTTATTGTCTTTTGCAGTGTCTTTGACAATCTTATGGGAAGGACAAACTGCAATACTAAAAGGAATACGAGAACAAACTCTATTGGCAAAATCAAATATTTTTGGTGGTGTTTTGGGGCTTATAATTTCAGTACCAATTTATTTGATATTTAAACAAAATGGAGTGATTCCTGTTCTAATCATAACACCTTTGAGTGCCTATCTTCTTTCAAAATACTTTACTTCAAAACTGGTTTCACATAAAATTAATTTTAATGTAAAAGAATTATACAACAAAGGAAATGGGATGATTAAAATGGGGATGGCTCTAACATTTACGGTATTTTTAAGTCAACTTTCAACATTCCTCATATCATCGTATTTAAGCAACCATGGGGGGTTGAAAATGGTAGGATTTTACAATGCTGGAACTATGATTATGGTAGGTTATTTTAGTGTAGTTATAAATGCCCTAACCACAGATTATTTCCCAAGAATTTCTGCAATAAATTCAGACAATAAAAAATTACAATCAGAACTAAACCAACAATCAATAGTAAGTTTGCTAATTGTTCTTCCACTCATTGTTCTGTTTCTATTCTTGTTGCCAATTATTATCCGTTTTTTATATTCGAAAGAATTTTATCCAATCATTGATTTTGTGAAAATTGGAATCTATGGTACTCTCATATCCATATGCTCAAATCAAATTGATTTGATATTAGTTGCAAAGAACAACCTCAAGATTTATACAATAATCTCTATTGTTTATAGAATTCTAGAATTTTTATTTACAATGATTTTATATAAATACTTTGGATTAACTGGACTTGGATATTCTTTATTTCTGATGGGTGCAATTCATATGGCACTTATGTCTATTGCCGTGAAAAAAATGTATCAAATTCAACTCAACCCAACTTTTTTGAAATTGTCAATTGTAGCAGTATCTTTTATTTTTTCGACAAGTTTAATCAACAAAATAAACAACGATACAATCAAATATATTACAGGGTGCCTAATTTTGTTAGCTTCTTGCTATTTTTGTCTCTATTTTTCGAAAAAATATTTAAAGGTAGATTTCGTTCAGATATTAAAAATAAAATCACCTAAATGAGAAGATGGATAGTTACATCAGACCAAAAATGGTTAAACAAATGGGATGAATTTATTTTCTCAGACAAAGAAAGTGTGTTTTTACAATCTATTGGAAGGGTAGATTCATATCGAAAATATGGAATGGATTGGGAGCTCTTGATTTATATGGATGATCAGGACGAGAAAATATTAATGGGGTCTGCAAATATAATCGTAAAGATGGCGTTTCTAAAGATTTATGTTTGTTCTTATGGACCAAGCATTAGTCCAGAATTTGAAAGATTTGAATACAAAGATTTCAATGCATACATAGAGAAATTTCATTCCAGAGCAAAAGAATTAAATGCATTTACCTCACAATTAACCATATCCAAAACATTTTCTATATCTGAAAATTATATTTCTGGGGCAATTTTTCCACCCGTTACTTGTGCAAAGTATCACAATATAATTTCATTGTGTCCTGATGATTCAACTTTTGATAAAGAAAAATTGATAAACACTTTTTCTTCTAATGGAAGAAGAGATTCTAGAGCATCTTATCGAAAGGGATTGACGTCCAAATTAGCAAAAACTGAAGATGAATTGAAATCCGCATATTCCTGCATTGAGAGAAACGCAAAAGAAAAGGGTTATCAAGTAAGGTCTTGGAAAGAAATGAATGATTTTATTATCTATAGTACAAAAAAAGAAAATGCATATCTATTAACCGCATGGTATGAGGAGAAATTACAGGGAGCTGTATTGTTAGAAAAATCTCAAAACACTTTACATTATACCATGGGTGGGGTATTAAGAAATAAACCAGATTTATTAACTGGATATTTCCTACAGACGGAGAGCATGGTATTGGCATCAAAGTTAGGATTACAATATTATGATATTTCTTATGGTGGTCCAGAAGAAGTACAAAGATTCAAGAGAATGTTTAACCCAACTCTTACTGAGCCCTATATTACAATTCATTTTAAGCATTCTAATATTAGATATTTTCTATTTCAAAATCTATTTCCAGTTCTAAAGAAATATTTATCTAAAATCATCGCATTAAAGCAAAAATTTTTGAAATGAAAAAAATTTACTTAACCTTTGATATAGAAACCATTGTTTCTGGTATTAGCAAGGACTCGAATTACCTTACAGGCGTATATTTGGCATCTATGTTTATTGCAGAAGAAATGAGAAAAAGGCAATTAAAAGGAACATTTTTCATTAGTCTTTCTTCCAAACAAAATGAAATTGATCAATCAATCTATTTAGAATTCATCAAATGGTTGTTGCATAGTTTGAAATCCTATGAAAACATCAAAATTGAACCACATCTTCATGCTTTGAATTTACCCGTTAGTTTTGAGACCAAATACGATGAATTCAACAAATATGATTTGAACAAACAAAAAGAATTGTTGGTCTATGCAAAAGACTTTTTTCAGTCCCAAAATATTCATGTCAATTCATTCAGGCCTGGAGGTTTTAGTGTAAACGAGTTCTATTATGACTCATTGTTTGAATCAGGTTACAAAAACAGTTCAATCTTACAAAAAGAAGAAAAACCAACCATCAACCTTGTAACTGGAGAAATTGAAAAGAACAATGTCTACCAAACAAAAAATGGGATAAAAGAATATCCAGTTACATCAATTAAGATTAGGTCTATAAAAGGCAAAGAAGAATTGGTAAACCTATCTCCTGATTTTTTTAAATTATCTACAGTTGAAAATTACATCAATAAATTAGACTATATTAATATAAATTTTCACAGCTTTTCTATTTATCAGAATAGACTAATTAGAGAAACCCATGATAATCAATTTTACAAAAGTCTGAAATTCATATTATTAGAAAGCCCTTTGAAACGTTTTTTAAAATTAACATCAATCCAAACTTTAAACACAAATACTGTATTTGCAAATGAATTATTGTGTTGGCTAGATTATATCGAACAAAATTCTTTCGAAACATATTTTATAGGGGACTAAAAATGAAATCAATTTAAAAAATAACCATGTTAAACCCAACTGAATATAGGAAAAGCAATGCACTTATCTTAATCTTGTATTTTTTTCAGTATGGATTTTTGCTTCCTTTCACTATACTTTTTAGAGGACAATACGCCATTGTTGCATTCACATCACTCTTATTGGGTTACTGTTTTCTAACCAAACGTATTTCTATCACGCCGAAACTAGTTGTAATTATCATCTTACCTCTTATGCTTTTGCTCTTAAAATTACCCTTTGAGGAATATGACAAAAGTGGATATTCGGTTGCCTTAGAATTGTTACAGTCCTATATTTCGATAGGAATTTCAGCGATTATTATTGGTTCAATAAAGTTTTCTTATCCTGATTTTCTGTTATATGGATATAAGTTGGCATGGATAAACTTCCTGTTAATCTGTTTTTTGCCTCTCACACCCATCTACGGAGATGAAATAAATTATATGAGGTTTGGATACTCCCTTTTGCCAACTGTTTTCTTTTCTTTCGCTTATATCTTTGATAAAAAAAGAAGAAAAAGTGCTTGGATATTATTCGCCTTGTCTTTTATCGAACTGTTTGTTTTTGGAGCTCGTGGTGCAACATTGACCCTTTTGATTTTTATGTTTTTTTATATTTTCATTGTATCAAGAATTAAACCATCTACTAAATTTTTCATACTCATTTGTATTGTTACCCTTTTTTTAAATATTAAATCCATTATACTTTTTACAATTACCACATTAGCCAGATATGGTTACTCTTCATATGCATTAACAAAATACGCGAATTTGGTTTTAGGAAACTCACTTGCATCTACTTCTTCTGGTAGAGATAAAATTTACGAAACAGCGATTTCACGTTTTAAAGAATCCCCTATTCTGGGTTCTCCTCTAAATGTATCAATGATAGATACAGGAGCATCATATTATCATAATATATTTCTAGACATAGTGGTTTCATTTGGTATATTTGGACTTTTCTTTTTTGTCTTTTTCTTGATTAAAAACATATTTAAAGCTCTTAGAAGTTCCGACAACAATTTCAAAATTATATTCTTGATTTTTTTTGTAACGTCAATGGGTAGGCTTATAGTCAGCTCTTCATTTTGGCTTAGACCTGAATTTTGGATCTTTATCAGCTTTTGTCTTCACAATAATGGCATCACAACAAATGTAAAAAAGATAAAAAGATGAATATTCTTCTAATACATCAATATTTTTTGGAGAAAGGTGATGGAGGCGGTTCTAGATTTAACGAAATGAGTCAAGAATGGTCAAGACAGGGTCATACTGTTACTGTATTATCTGGAATGGTACATTACTCTACAGGAAAAAAGTTAGATAGATACAAAGGGAAATACACCTTTTTTGATAAAGATTTTTATCCAGGAGTTCATGTCCTAAGATCACACGTTTCAGAAAGTTATAATGTTAATTTTATAGGAAGACTTTGGGGATATTTTTCATTTGTCTTTTCTAGTCTATTCACTGGGATTTTTAAGACCAATAAAAAATTCGATATCATTTTGGTTACCTCTCCTCCTCTATTTGTTGGAATAACAGCTTATATTTTGTCAAAAGTAAAAAGTATTCCATTTGTATTTGAAATAAGAGATCTGTGGCCAGAATCAGCTATAGATAATGGTGTTTTACAGAACAAATTTCTCATAAAATTTGCATATTGGTTCGAGGCCTTTATGTATAAAAAAGCTGTTCTCATCAACACCTTGACACCTGCTTTTAGAGACAAACTTATTACTGAAAAAAAAGTTCCCTCAGAAAAAATCATCATGATACCCAATGCATCAGATTTTAGTCTGGCAGAAAAATTGTCTTCAAATTTTAATGCTATGGAATTCAAAAAGGAATTAGGTTTCTCAGACAAATTTGTTATTACTTATGTTGGAGCACATGGACTAGCGAACGATTTATTTCAATTAATATTGGTGGCAGAAGAGCTTAAAAACACAAATGTGATTTTCCAACTTATTGGTGATGGAATGCAAAAAGAATTTCTTGTGTCAGAGGCAAAAAAAAGAAATTTAAAAAATGTTATATTTAGAAACTCAGTTTCAAAACAAGAAGTTTTTAAGTATATTTTATCATCAGATGTTGGTGTTTCCATTTTAAAAAAGGTGGACACTTTCAAAACCATCTACTCTAACAAGACTTTTGATTATATGTCCTGTAAAATTCCTATTTTATTAGCGATAGACGGTGTATCTAGAGACCTCATAGAGAAGGCAAATTGTGGTTTATATGCAGAACCAGAAAACATTAGTGAAATTTCAATGGCTGTAAAAAAACTCATGAATTTACCAAAAGAAGAATTAAAATCGATGGGTGAAAACGGATACAATTATGCTAAAATTCATTTTGATAGAGTAGTATTGGCAGAGAAATACATGCAAGAGTTAATGCAAAAAACAAACTATGTATCCTAAACTTATCAAACCCTGTATAGACTTTGTGGGTTCCCTCTTAGGGTGCATTATTCTTTTCCCCATTTTTTTGTTGGTTTTTTTCTTTCTTGCCCTCTCCAACAAAGGAACGCCCCTATTTTTTCAAAAAAGACCTGGGAAAAATGGAAAAATTTTTGAAATCATCAAGTTCAAAACCATGAACGACAACAAAGATGAAAACGGAAATCTGCTTCCAGACGAAAAAAGGCTTACCAAAGTAGGCGGTTTTGTTCGAAAAACTTCTCTGGATGAAATTCCCCAGCTCATCAATGTACTCAAAGGAGATATGAGTTTAATAGGTCCAAGACCTCTGCTTCCAGAATATCTGCCTTTGTACACCAAAGAACAAGCCAAAAGGCACGATGTAAAACCGGGTATTACTGGCTGGGCTCAAGTAAATGGAAGAAATGCCATCTCATGGAAGGAGAAATTTGAATATGATGTTTGGTATGTTAAAAACTGCAGTTTTTTATTGGATGTCAAAATTCTTATCTTAACTGTCAAAAAAGTATTTGTATCAGAAGGCATTTCTTCAAATACAAGCAAGACAATGGAAAAATTCACTGGAGAATAGGTATGGAAGATATTGCAATTATTGGCGCTGGTGGTTTTGGGCAAGAAGTATTGTCTCTGATTACAGCTATAAACCAAAATAAAAACCAATATAATTTTATTGGCTTTTTTGATGACAATACTTTAGTGGAAAATGTGATAGGCAAAATTACAGATATAAAAAAACATAGTCCTAATCTCAGACTGGTATTGGCTATTGGAAATCCTACAACTAAGAAAAGAATTATTTTTAATAATACTTTCGAGAAATCTTCATTTCCAAATTTGATTCATCCAAATGTAGAAATTCAAAACAATCAGATTTCCCTAGGCGTTGGAAATATTATATGTAAAGGAGTAAGTTTAACTACAAATATCAAAATTGATGACTTTGCAATTGTCAATCTAAATTCTACTATAGGTCATGATTGTGTAATTAAAGACTATTGTTCTATTATGCCTGGAGTAAATGTATCAGGAGAAACAACTTTGGAGGTTGGAAATTATTTGGGTACAGGTTCGACAATTTTACAAGGAATCAAAATAGGGAAATGGGCAACCATAGGTGCAGGGGCAGTGGTGATAAGAGATGTTCCAGATTTTGCAGTTGTGGTTGGGAATCCAGGGAAAATAATCAAGTACAATGAAATTGAATGAAAACCCTCTTTGACTATACCCTAGCCCTCATTTTGCTGGTTCCAGCGTGTTTTGTAATTTTGTTGTTGCTGCTTGTAAGTTCTTTAGACACCCGAAAAATCGGGTTTTTCACCCAAAAAAGAATAGGCCAATTTGGAAAACCCTTTTTGATTTACAAAATTAGAACCATCGCTCCAGAGACAAAGGTTCCGACAAAAATCGGAACTTTTCTTCGCCAAAGCAAGTTGGATGAACTTCCGCAGCTATTTAACATCCTAAAAGGTGAAATGTCTTTTGTAGGTCCCAGACCAGACATTGGCGGATATTATGACAAACTGGAAGGAGAAGATAGAAATATATTAGAATTGAAGCCTGGTCTAACCAGTCTGGCTGCCATCAAATACAGAAAAGAAGAACAAATTTTGGCCAAAGAATCAAATCCCAAACAGTACAACGACCAAATCATTTTTCCAGATAAAGTGAGAATGAATCTGGATTATTATTATAATCAATCCCTGATTTTGGATTGCATAATCATATTAAAAACTATATTTATCAGATGAAAGAAAAAATCTGGCTTTCATCCCCGCACATGGGCGGTGGTGAAATGAAATATGTACAAGAAGCTTACGACACCAACTGGGTGGCTCCTCTTGGCCCCAATGTAAATGGATTCGAAGAAGATTTGAAAAACTACAACCAAGTCTCTTCCGCCACGGTCTTGAGCTCTGGTACGGCAGCCATCCATCTGGCACTCATTCTATTGGGTGTAAAACAGGGAGATGAAGTGATCTGTTCCACCTTTACATTCTGTGCAACTGCCAACCCGATTTGTTACCAACATGCCACCCCAATTTTTGTGGATTCAGAAAGAGAAACTTGGAACATGTGCCCCATTGCTCTTGAAAAGGCTATCGAGGATAGAATGCAGAAAGGAAACAAACCCAAAGCGGTCATTTTGGTGCATTTGTATGGGATGCCCTCCAAAATGGAAGAGATTCTTTCTGTATGCGAAAAACACCAAATTCCACTCATTGAAGATGCAGCGGAAGCCCTTGGTTCTTCCTACAGGGGACAAAAACTAGGAATATTTGGACTTATGGGGATTTATTCTTTCAACGGAAACAAAATTATCACCACCTCTGGGGGTGGAGCCATGGTTTCCAAAGATCCAACGCTTATCCAAAAAGCCACTTTTTTGGCGACACAGGCAAGGGATGAAGCTCCACACTACCAACACAGCCATATTGGATTCAATTACAGAATGAGCAACATTACCGCTGGAATTGGAAGAGGACAAATGGAAGTTTTGGACAAACACATAGCCCTTAGAAGAAAAAACTTCGACCACTACAAATCTGCCCTAAAAGAACTTCCTATAGAGTTTGTTGAAGAAAAAGAAAACATGTATTCCAACCGCTGGCTCACCACCATCCTTACCCCTTCTTTTGAAAAACGAGAACAAATCCGTTTGGCCCTAGAAGCAGAAAACATAGAGTCTAGACCCCTATGGAAACCCATGCATTTGCAACCGATTTTTGAAGGTGTGTCTTTTTATGGTGAGGGTGTTTCTGAAGAATTGTTTGAAAAAGGACTCTGTCTTCCCAGTGGCTCGAACTTATCAGAAGAAGATTTGAAAAGAGTTTGTGAGGTGATACAAACCTGTTTTGTTTAAGAGCAAACAAATCAGAACGAAAAATTTAGAACAATGAAAATTGCCATCATCATTCCCGCAAGACTTGCCTCCACAAGACTTCCAAACAAATTGCTACTGGACTTGGGCGGAAAATCTGTGCTGGAAAGAACCTATCTCTCTTGCCAAAAATCTGGTATTCAAGACATTTTCTTGGCTGTGGATGATGAAATTTTGGAAAAAGAAGCCCTGAAATTTGCTCCCAAAGAAGCGGTTTTTCTCACCAAAAAAACGCACCCCAGCGGGAGTGACAGAATTTATGAGGTTGCCCAAAAAATCGATTTTGATGCCATTGTCAACGTACAAGCAGACGAGCCTTTTGTAGATCCCAAACTCATTTTAGATATCGCAGAGGCTCTAAAACAGGGAAGTGGTATGGTTTCAGCCAAAACCCCCATAAAAAAAACAGAAGAATATTTTAGTCCAAACTGCGTGAAAGTGGTTACAGACAAAGATGGGAAAGCCTTGTATTTTTCCAGAAGCCCCATTCCCTTTTGCAGAGATGAATTTGAAGCGCTCAAAAATGCATGGGAAAAGGACAAAGAAATGAATATTCCACAGAACATTTCTGCTTTCAAACATTTGGGCATTTACGGGTATCAAAAAGAGGTTTTGAAAACCTTTACAGAGACCCCTTCGACCGATTTGGAAGAAACAGAAAAACTCGAACAACTAAGAATCCTCTCCCTTGGTATTTCTATCCAGATGATTGAAACTGCCCATTCTAGCCTTGGAATTGACACGCAGGAAGATTACCTAAGAGCCAAGGCATTAAGCCTTTAGAATTAAGTTGCCCAGTTGCTTTAATTATTGTACTTTCGTCTTTGGCTAATTTTGAGAAAAATTGATAAAATTTTTACCTAAAATAAAGGAAACCCTTCGGGTCTATCAGCAACATAGACTCGAAAACAATCAGCTTAGACACTCTCCAAGATGGCTGGTGCTGCTTATTGATTTGTTTTTTGTTTTAGCTTCAGTTTGGCTAACACAGTATCTTATTATGCCTCTTTTTTCTTCTGGGATTCTACTACATGAAGCATTCAAATACCTTTTTTTTGTAGGAGTTCATGCCTTGAGTTTTTTCTTTTTCAATACCTATTCTGGAATCATCCGTTACTCCAGCTCAATGGATGCGCTTAAGATTTTTTCATCCATCTCCACTACCTTTTGTTTTCTTGTACTGACTAGTTTTCTCTACCATATTCAATTTAAATCGAATCTATTTCAAGAAACGGCCCTTCTTATATTTTCGCTTTTTTTATTTTGTCTGATGTTTATATCAAGGCTTTTCTATAAAGAGTTGTTCGATCTTTTTTGGGTAGGTGGAAATAGAAAAGAGGCTTTTATTTTAGGGAAAAATCAAAATGCCATTGCTACAGCCAATGCCCTACTTCTTGAAAATCCAAAACGATTCCAGATTATGGGGTTTATACGTTTGGTAGATGAAGTTTGGCTAAAAAGACCCCAAAAAAAACAGATTTTCAACAAAACCATTCATTACACCAACGACCTGATTCAATTTTTAAAGGACAGGAAAGTTTCAACCCTAATTTTGGCAGATGAAAACCTGTATTTGGAGAAAAAACTTAAACTAGTAGACCTTTGCTTGCAAAATGATATCGAAGTAATTAACACTCCCAGTATCGATCAAAATATGGATCCCAAAGATTTGTCTAACCAAATCAAAAATATCCAGATAGAAGATTTGTTGCAAAGAAATGTCATCGAACTCACCAATCCAGAAACCATCAGTTTGGTAAGCCAAAGTACAGTACTTATCACTGGGGCAGCGGGTTCTATTGGAAGTGAAATTTCAAGACAAATTTGCACCTTAAAACCTAAAAAAGTAATCTTTTTAGACTTTGGTGAAACCCCACTTCATCAGTTGCAGCTAGAATTAGAGCATAATTTTCCAGAAGTTGAAAAAATATTTCTGATCGATGACGTTCGAAACCACAAAAAAATGGAACTTCATTTCCAAAACTACAAACCTACTTTGGTTTATCATGCTGCAGCCTACAAGCATGTTCCACTGATGGAAAAAAATCCCTGCCAAGCAATTCTCACCAATGTACTTGGAACCAAAATCATTGCCCAGTGCGCCCAAAAATACCAAACACAAAAATTTGTGATGATTTCCACGGACAAGGCAGTAAACCCTAGCAATGTGATGGGTGCCAGCAAAAGAGTGGCAGAAATGTTGGTGCAATCTCTCCAAAATAAACCTGAAAACAAAACCCAATTCATCATCACAAGATTTGGGAATGTCCTTGGCTCTAACGGCTCGGTGGTTCCTTTATTCAAGGAGCAAATTGCCAAAGGAGGTCCTGTAACCATTACCCATAGAGAGGTGGTTCGATACTTTATGACCATTCCAGAGGCTTGCGGGCTTGTTCTTGAGGCTGGAACCATGGGAAAAGGAGGGGAAATTTTCATTTTTGACATGGGAGAAGAGATCAAAATCATCGACCTAGCCAAAAAGATGATTAGGCTCTCTGGTTTTATTCCTGAAAAAGACATCAAAATCAAAGAAATTGGTCTTAGACCCGGGGAAAAACTATACGAAGAACTTTTAACCCAGAGCGCCAAAACGCTTCCCACCCACCACAAAAAAATTCTCATTAGCCAAGAAGAAGCGATAGAATACAACGATTTATCCATTCAAATTGATGCGCTAATAGAATCTTCTACCCATGCAGATTCAACCCAGGTGGTGGTTGAACTTAAAAAAATTGTTCCAGAGTTCAAAAGCATGAACTCAGATTACCAGACTTTAGACCTATCTTAAAATTATTCATGAAAACAATGCCCCGATATACATTTACACTACTGCTTTTGATGAATCTCTTGATTTCCAGCTGTACTTCTTCTAAAAAAGTAGTGTACTTTCAAGACATAGAAGAAGAGGTAAGTGCCATCCAAAAATCAGCCAACAACCCTCAGATTCAATCTGGGGATTTACTCACCATTTCTGTTTCGAATATAAATCCTGAAACCGCAAGACCTTTTAATTCAATTGTCACCAATCCATCGAGTAATCAAAATGGCGTAGGTACACTCACCAATAGCCCCTACAAAGTGGACGAGCTAGGGTATATCAATTTTCCTGTTTTAGGTAGACTTTACATCAAAGGAATGACCAAAAGTCAACTTACTTCTGAACTCGTTCAAAAATTACAACCCTACCTTAAAACCCCTATTGTTAATATCAACATTGTCAATTACAAAATAACCATACTAGGAGAAGTAAACAAACCTGGGACCTACGATGTAGAAGATGAAAAGATAAGCATCTTAGAGGCAATTGGACTGGCAGGAGATTTAACCATTCAAGGAAAAAGAGATGGAATCATGCTGATTCGAGAAGAAAATGGGCAAAGAATTACCCAAAGGATAGATCTAACCTCTTCTGATGTCATTTCTTCTGAATACTACTACTTAAAACAAAATGATGTTTTGTACGTAGAACCCAATGAAGTACGCGCTCAAAATGCGAAATATGGCCCCTTTGTGGCTGTAGCAATTTCTGTATCTTCAATCGTAATTACCCTTATTTCAATATTATTTAACTAGAAAATGGAAAATACCTCCTACCCGGAAAATATAGAGGAAGAAATAGATTTAAAAGAACTCATAGCACCTTACCTTAGGTCTTGGCCATGGTTTGTGTTTGGAGCCCTTGTATCTCTTGCATTGGCTTTTGTGTATTTGCGTTATGCTTCGCCTATGTATCAGGCTAATGCAAGTTTACTCATTAAAAACAAAGAAGAAGGTGGTGCCAGCGCGCTAACTAGCCAGTTTGAAGACATGGGACTTTTAACGGGAGGCGCTAGTGCCAATTTGATCGACGAAATAGAGATTATACAATCGAAATCTCTTTTAGAAAGGGTGATTTCTAAAAATGATTTTCAACACCAATATGCTGTCCAAGGGAACATCAAAAAAACGGAGATCTTTCCTTCCCCTATTCAAATTGAGATTTTAAAAGAAAATCAAGACAAAAAGACTAAAGAAAGTCTGATTCTTGAAAAAATTGACGGCCAAAAATTTGAAATTTCCAATGAAGATCATAGCCAAACAGCCAATTTTGGAAAACCCTTTACTTTTCCAGAGATCGGAACCCTGATTGTTTCTAAAAAAGGTTTACTTGAGGATGCGTCTTATTCAATAAACCTCAATTCCTTTGACCAAAAAAGCGCAAAAAGCAGTCTGGTTGCGACTGTTCTAAACGAAAAGGGAAATATCATTAGTCTTTCCATAAAAGGGGAGAACAAAGAAAAATTGGTGAGTTTTCTAGACAAACTCATCGAAAAATACAACCAAGAATCCATCGAGGACAAATCTCTGGTGAACAATGCCACCGAAAAATTCTTAAACGAAAGAATCGAACTTCTTACTGCCGATCTTGGTGTAATTGAAAAAGAAGCCGAAGATTTTAAAACCAACAACAATCTGACCGATATTCAGTCTGAAGCAGGCATTTTCTTAGAAAACTCTAATGAGTTCAGGAAAAAGTCCCTGGAGAGTGAAACCCGTTTGGAGGTGATGCAAACTCTTCTAAACTATATTTCTTCCAGTGGAAACGATGTACTTATTCCTTCCAACATTGGCCTTACCGATCCTGGATTAGCTTCTATGATTGCTACTTACAACGAAACATTCCTTGAGCGAAACAGGCTTTTGAGTTCATCTTCCCACATCAACCCGGTGGTAGCAGAGCTGGACAGACAACTTGCAGATCTAAAAAGCACCATTTCTCAGAGTCTCCAAAAACAAAAAAATGCAGAACAGATCAATCTAAATACCTTAAAGGGTGAAGAAGAAATTGTCAACGGAAAAATTGCTTCTATTCCCAAACAAGAAAGAATTTTTAGAAATATCCAAAGACAGAGAGAAATTAAAGAAAATCTTTACCTGTTTTTGCTTACCAAACGCGAAGAAAACGGAGTTTCTCAGGCCATCACAGAGCCACAAGCCAAAGTAATCGATGCTCCCTATGCACTAGAAGAACCCATAGCGCCGAAAAAATCGATCATCTTGCTTAGCGCATTGCTACTTGGTCTTCTGGTTCCCTTTTTACTGGTTTACCTCAAAGAACTGATGGATACCAAGGTGCATCACAAAAAATCCATCGAAAAGCTGACTTCAACCCCAGTTTACGCTTCCATTGTGAAAAATTCGACAGGAGAAAATATCGTGGTGAACAAATCTTCGGTAGCTTCTGAAGCTGAATCCTTTAGAATTCTTCGAAGCAGTGTCGATCTGGTTCTACAGTCATTAAAACCCGATCATACTCCGGTGGTTTTTGTCACCTCAACCATTCCCAAAGAAGGGAAATCTTTTGTCTCCTCGAACCTAGCGATGGCCTACGCCATTACAGAGAAAAAAGTACTATATATTGGGCTGGACATTCGAAACCCTAAAGTGGGAGAAAATTTTGACATCAAAAGCGATTTCGGATTTGTCAATTATGTTTTAGATTCAGATTTAACGCTAGAGAAAATTACCCAGAAAAACATTGGAAACTTTGGCTTAGACGCTATTGTTTCAGGACCAATTCCGCCCAACCCTGCAGAACTTTTGCTTCACCCAAGAGTTGAGGAGTTTTTTAAGGAGATAGAATCAATGAATTATGATATCATTGTTGTAGATACTGCACCAACTGCTCCTGTGGTTGATACCAGTTTGATTACCCAATTCGCGGATGCGATTTTATACACCGTTCGATCGGAATACACCGAAAAGAGCTTCAGCCTAAATCTTCACGACTTTAGAGACAAACTCAAAAAAGAAACGGCCCTAGGTATTGTGCTAAACGCGGTTGATACTACCAAAGGATACGGATATGGGTACGGATATGGCTATGGTCAAACCAAAGAAGTGCCTTGGTGGAAGAAACCCTTTGTGAAAAACTCCTAAAATAGACACCAAAAAAAAGACCTTAGAATTTCTAAGGTCTTTTTTAGTACGGATGGAGAGACTCGAACTCTCACACCTCGCGGCACTAGATCCTAAGTCTAGCGTGTCTACCAATTCCACCACATCCGCTTAAAGAGATTGCAAATATAAGTGAATTTAGATTTAGAAAAAAAATAATTCTCATCAAAATTAGTACTCTATTTGTATCTTTGTTTGTACAAAATACTTAAGACATGGAATTAACAGGACGAATTAAGAAAATCTTCGACGCCCAAACTTTCCCAAGTGGGTTTAGAAAAAGAGAAGTGGTACTGATGACCCAAGAGCAATATCCTCAACAAATCTTGGTAGAATTTACCCAAGACAAAGTGGATTTATTAAACAATTACGCTGAGGATCAGAACGTGAAAATCTCCATCAACATTAGAGGAAGAGAATGGATTAATCCAGAGGGCGTGGCCAAATACTTCAACAGCATTGTAGGTTGGAGAATAGAAAATGCTGCCCAATCATCTGCACCCGATGCTCCGATGCCTACTGGTGCGCCACAAAATTTATCAGCAGATCCAGGGGAAGAAGACCCAAGCGACGATCTTCCATTCTAATCAATCTAGGTTTTGGTACTTTTAAATCCAAACAAGCTAGAATTTCCAGATCCTTCCCTAAGCAATTCTGATGGAATCCTGGCCTTGGGAGGAGATTTAAAGGTAGAAAGACTGAAATTAGCCTACAAAAGTGGTATTTTCCCTTGGTATAATCCTGGGGAAATTATCGCTTGGTTTAGTCCAGAAAACAGAATGGTGCTAAACCCAAGTGATTTAAAATTAGACAAAGATACCAAGCGACTAATCTCTCAAAACAAATACAAAGTAACTCAAGATCTCTGCTTTAAAGAAGTTGTTTTGGCCTGTAAAAATGCAAAAAGAAAAGACGGCCATGGAACTTGGATTGGCTCTGAAATAATCGAAGCCTATCTTGAACTTCATAGACACCAATGGGCCCATAGTTTTGAGGTTTGGAACCAAAAACAAGAACTGGTTGGAGGCCTTTATGGAGTTGAGGTCGGTTCAATTTTTTGTGGTGAAAGCATGTTTAGTATAGAAAAAAACACTTCTAAAATAGCCCTTTGGCATCTTTGTAACCAAAACCTATATACACTTATCGATTGTCAAGTTTACAACCCTCATTTGGAAAGAATTGGCGCCAAAGAAATACCTAGAGAAAAATTCTTGAGCCTATTAAAAAACACAAATATTTCAGTCTAAATATTTTTTTGGCAAATATTTTGTACTATCTTATCTAAAGCATTCTCCAAGAGAATAAAACCAAATTTATGAAACATTCTTTAAGCCTACTTTTTGTTTTTGCTTTGTTCTTACTTAGCTCTTTTGAACAACATTCAATAAACACTCAGCAAACTACCTTTGGATATAAAGCAGGTGAATTCTTAAAATACCGCTTTCATTACGGGAGTATGAATGCTGGTTTCGCCACCTTAACGGTGTACGATGCCAAGTATAACAATGAGCCTCATCATTACATCAAAGGATATGGATACAGCACCGGTGTAGTTAGTTCTTTCTTCAAGGTAGAAGATCACTACGAAAGCTATATCAACAAAGCCACGGGGATTCCTTCTAAAAGCGTTAGAAACATCAATGAAGGAGGTTACACCAAAAACCAAGTAACCTATTTTAACCATGCCAAAAATAGCGCTACGGTAAGTGACAAAAAAAACGGAACCAATAAAAGTTACAAAGTGCATGCAAAGATTCAAGACATGCTTTCATCTCTTTACTACCTTAGAAACCAAGACTTTTCCAAAAAGAAAGTCGGGGATTCTGTTGATATGGATATTTTCTTAGACGAAGAAATTTACCCCTTCAAAGTGAAAATTACAGCCAAAGGGGTTGTAAAAGAAACCAAATTTGGAAAAATCAAATGCATTGCCCTCAAACCACTTGTACAAGCAGGGAGAATTTTCAAAGAGAAAGAGAGTTTAACCATTTATGTTAGTGAAGACAGCAATTTGGTGCCCATTCAGGTGAAAGCAGATATTTTGGTAGGTTCGCTCAAAGCAGATTTGGAAGAATACAAAAATTTAGTAGAGCCACTTAAATTCTACAAATAAGCTCGAAACAGCTTTAATCTTTATAAAATACAACCCATGAAATCATTTCTATCTTGTTTACTGCTTTTTTGTTCAGCTTTACTTTTGGCTAGTGAAAGCAAAGTAACTCAGGTTGTTTTGTATCGCTCTGGTGCGATGATCAAAAGAACTGCTTGGGTTAAAATTGAAAATGGTAGAACTACTCTTTCTATCCCAAATCTCCCTTATGATGTAGACCCAAACAGCATTTCTGTAAAAGGATATGGAGATTTTACCATTACCGGTGTAGAGCACAGGGCCAATTGGCTCAAAGGCCAAGCCAGTTCAACAGCCAGCCAAATTCTCCTTGATGAGAAAGAAAAGTTAGAAAAAAGTATCGCGCTGCAAAATGCAAACATGGAATCGCTTGTAGAATGGGAATCTTTTTTGACTTCCAACAAAGTGGTAACAGGTAAAGACGAACCTATTTCCTCTTTGGAACTGGCTAAAATTGAACAGAATTTTAGAGAAAACATCAAAAAAGTAAAAGAAGCAAAAGTCGCCTTGCAGTTTGAAATCAACGCCAAACAAAAAGAGTTAGAGAAATTAAACCAGCAGATTAGAACCAACCAAAGTTCTGAAAAACCTACCTCTGGCATAGAGATAACCACCCAAAGTGATACAGATCTAGCAAACGCAAAACTAGAAATCACCTATTTTACAAGACAGGCCTTTTGGTCGCCCAAATACCAGATTAAAGTAGAAGACATTGGTCAGCCATTAACTCTAAATTATCAGGCCAAAATATCTCAAAATACAGGAGAAGATTGGAAAGATGTAAAGCTGATTTTCTCTTCTGCCAATCCATCGGTAAACCAAAATTTACCCAATTTTTCTCCTTTTCCGTTAAACTTTAGATCTGAAGATAATGATTTTTATTCAGAATCAGAAAAGGTTAAGACGGTTAAAAAAAATGCTGTGATGGAAATGTCGAGTTTGAAGAAAGAAGATGGTAATGAATATAAAGAAATGGTGGCCTCTGCTCCACAGGCAGATTACAGCGATGGATCCAGCTTTTTTGAGTACCAACTCAGTTCGCCTTTTACCGTGGAAAATGGAGTCAAAAACATGGATGTGGTTTTCCATTCTCAAAGCGTACCTGCTACTTACCAGTACAAAGCCCTACCCTATCAAGACAAAAAGGCCTATTTAACGGCAAAAATCGAAAACTTTGCTCAACTGAATGTTCTTCCAGGAGAAGCCTCGGTTTATTACCAACAAAGTTATGTGGGCAAATTAAACCTAGAGCAATCTGCAACTTTTTCTGAAATTTCCCTTGGAAAAGACGACAACATTATGGTTGAATATACCAATTTGGCGGGAAGCAAAAAATCTTCAGGGCTAACTTCTAACAAAGAAAACACACTTTATCAGTGGGAGATTAAAATCACCAACCAGAAAAACAGACCCATCAACATAGAGATTGTAGACCGTGTTCCGGTTTCAAAAGAGGGAAGCATTATCGTAGAAAACAAGGTTCCAACGGGGGGAGCAGAATTTGACGCCAGCCTTGGTAAACTCTCATGGGTTCAAACCATAGGAAGTGGAAAACAAGTGATTTTGTACAACCAGTACGAAATCAAATATCCCAAAGAGCAGCAGATTCAGGCTTTACCCTAAAGTAGGTTTAAGCCAAATTGATTACCTCTTTGATTTCGGGTAGATATTTTTTGATGGTATTTTCTACACCCAATTTTAGGGTAGATTCGTTAACAGAACAGCCTGTGCAAGCGCCAAGTAGCCGAACGGTAACTATATCATTCTCTAGGGAAACAAACTCTATGTCTCCACCATCAGATTTCAGAAAAGGTCTAATTTCCAAAAGCGCCTGTTCTATTTTTTGTATTTTTTCTTGCATCTTATTTATTTCTTAGGCGAACAACCAGCCATGGTGGTAATTCTAACAACCTCGGTTGGAGGCAAATTTTTATTTCTTTTTCCCAAACTTTCAATCATGTTTTGGGTGATTTGATGATAAGCCAAAGTAACGGGATTTTCTTCTTGCAAACAAATTGGCCTACCCACATCGCTTGACTCTCGAATGCCTTGTACCAATGGGATTTCTCCCAAAAATGGAATATTTAATTGCCCTGCCATATGTTTGGCCCCGCTTTCACCGAAAATATAATACTTGTTCTGAGGAAGTTCAAGGGGTGTAAAATAGGCCATGTTTTCGATAATCCCAAGGATAGGAACATTGATGCTATCCAGAGAAAACATGTTTACCCCTCTTTTTACATCGGCCATGGCCACGTTTTGAGGTGTTGAAACAATTACCGTTGCGGTAATTGGTATTTGTTGCACCAATGAAAGGTGAATATCTCCGGTTCCTGGAGGGAGGTCCAAAAGCAAGAAATCTAGTTCTCCCCAGTGGGCGTCATGAATCATTTGATGCAAAGCTTTTCCAGCCATAGGGCCTCTCCAAACAATGGCTTGATTTGCGTCGGTAAAAAATCCTATGGACAAAATTTTGATGCCATAACTCTCAATAGGTTGCATTTTAGATTTACCCTCAATATGAATTTGCCTTGGCTTTTGATCTTCGATATCGAACATAATAGGCATAGAAGGTCCGTGAATATCCGCATCCAAAACCCCTACTTTAAAGCCCATTTTTTGTAGGCTCACCGCCAAATTAGAGGTAACGGTAGATTTTCCCACTCCTCCTTTTCCAGAAGAAATCGCGATAATATGCTTAACACCTGGGATGGCTTTTCCAGCAATGGGAGGTAGACTCTCTTTGGCTTCTACCACAAAGTGCAATTTGGTTGAAACTTCAGGGCCAAACTTATCTTGAAAAGCCTGAGAAATGGCCTCCTCAAACTTTTTCTTCTGATGCAACGCTGGTGACTTTACTTCTAAGTCTAACTGAACTTCATTGTCAAAAATTTGAATATTTTTCACCATTGGGGTGAGCTCTAATTCTTCCAACAATTGTTGTACCTCTAATTTTTGCAAAGCCATTTTTGTGTTATTTTCGGTAAAGATACAAAACAAATTATTTTATACTCTTTGTTTGTCTTTGGTTTGAAATTTATTAATTTTCAGATTCAATCAATTTTTATTCCATGCAAAATTCTCTAGACCTTTTAAGAACCACCCGCTCACATTATCTAAATTATTTAAACCAACTAGATTTGCATGCGCTCTCTAAAATTCCTTCGGGATACAACAATTCTATTTTTTGGAATATTGCTCACAGCGTGGTTACTCAGCAACTTTTGTGTTACAAACTTTCTTCCCTTGAAATGTACGTATCAGAAGAATATGTTTTGGCCTATAAAAAAGGAAGCAAACCCAACCAAAGAATCAGCAAAAATGATGTTGATTACCTAAAAGAATTGCTGGTATCAACTGCAGACAAGCTAGAAAATGACTTAAAAGCAGGTAGATTTGTAAGTTATGTTCCCTATGCAACCAGCTTTGGATCAAAACTAGAAAACATCACAGATGCGATCTCTTTTAACCTAGTGCATGAATCTTTACACCTAGGTTATTGTATGGCTCTCAAAAGAAGCATTTGACAAGAAGATTCTTAGTCTATACTCCAAGAATACCACTCTTTTCCGTTGTAAACCAAGAGATTTTTGGTAACTGTATCGTAGCACATCATACCCGCTTCTGGCGATTTTACATTCACCTCTGGATTAGCGATTTTAGGCAAAATCATAGCTTTGTTTGATGACTCTAAAACCAAAACCCCTTCTTTGGAAGAGTTTGATGCCCCTATGATAGATCCTTCGTGCTTTTCATCAAAATCATCTTGAATGGCAGAATCAAATTCCCCTTGAGTATCTGTAAGCGCTATCCAACTGGTTGAAACCGGATTTCCGTTTTCATCCAAAACCTTTCCATATACTTTTACTTTTAAATCTGTGGCATCATAAACAAAAGTACCTCCAACACTTGGTGGAAGACTTTCCACACGAGGAAGAATTATTCCAGAGGTAGTGCCTTCGGCAAAATCTAAGATTGTAGCACTTCCGTTTACATCAGATTTTCCTATGGCAACTTGCGCCTGAACTCCAGCAGAAAACAAAGCCAGACAAAGTATAAAAATTGAATTTTTCATCATCATTATATTTATTACAGGTTTGATGCTTTACACCGTTCAAACCGAACACAAAGATCATATTAAAATTACAAATTTTAGTTTGAATTATTCTAAAAAATCACAAAAAAAGCATAAAGATTATAGTTTATCGTTTTTTAGTTACTTTTTTATGCGCCAAGCCCTGCCTAGACTTTCAAACTAAGTTTTTTTCGTAAATTTGTACACCTAAATAATCCCTATGGAATATCGTCCCACAGACATCGAAGCCAAATGGCAAAAACACTGGAAAGAAAACCAAACTTTTGAAACCCTCTCTGGGTCTGGTTTGCCCAAATATTATGTGCTAGACATGTTCCCTTACCCCTCTGGAGCGGGTTTGCATGTGGGACATCCTCTAGGATACATCGCCTCGGACATTGTTGCCAGATACAAAAGACACCAAGGATTCAATGTTTTGCACCCCATGGGATATGATTCTTTCGGGCTTCCTGCAGAACAATATGCCATCCAAACAGGGCAACATCCAGAAAAAACCACAGCGGAAAACATTGCCAGATACAGAGAACAGCTAGACAAAATCGGTTTTTCTTTTGATTGGGAAAAGGAAGTAAGAACCTCCAGTCCAGACTATTACAAACATACCCAGTGGATTTTTGTTCAGCTTTTTGCCTCATGGTATAATAAGGACACAGACAAAGCAGAAGACATAACAACTTTGGTTTCCATTTTTGAAAAACAAGGAAATGCCCAAGTAAATGCTGCCTGCGACCCAAACATAGAGATTTTTTCCGCAGAACAGTGGAACAGGTTCTCTGAAGGGGAAAAACAAAAAATTCTGCTGCAATACAGACTCACTTATTTGGCAGAAACAGAGGTAAACTGGTGTCCAGCCCTTGGAACCGTGCTTGCCAATGACGAAATTGTAAACGGAGTTTCCGAGCGTGGCGGACATCCCGTGGTTCGAAAAAAAATGACCCAATGGTCGATGCGAATTTCCGCCTATGCCCAAAGATTATTGGATGGCCTCAAAGAACTGGATTGGACCCAGTCTCTGAAAGATTCTCAAGAAAACTGGATTGGGAAAAGTGTTGGGGCTAGTGTAAGGTTTGAGATCCTCACCCCAACCCCCTCCCAAGGAGGGGGAGAAGAAACTTCTTTAATATCGGATCCAAAATATTTAACAGGTGACACTTCAATAGCTAAAGATTTACTTCTTCATGCTAAGAAAATGCGAAAAGAACCAACATTGTCGGAAGCCATTCTCTGGGATAATTTACGTAGAGAAAGATTGGATGTCCGTTTTAGAAGACAGCATTTGATTGGAAGATATATTGTTGATTTTGTTTGTTTGGAAAAAAGATTGATAATTGAAGTAGATGGTGAATATCACAATTCAAAAGAACAAATTGAACTTGATAAGGAAAGAACTTTAGAATTAGAACAAAAACACGATTTTAAAGTAAT
Source organism: Flavobacteriaceae bacterium (assembly GCA_004359435.1). GTDB lineage: Bacteria > Bacteroidota > Bacteroidia > Flavobacteriales > Weeksellaceae > PTET01. The sequence goes on along the minus strand of PTET01000001.1, from coordinate 290,168 downwards.
TCGTTTTTCTAATGAAGAAGTAAACAAAAAAATATCAGAAGTTTTAAATAAAATAGAGCTTGAATTGAAGTCAAGAGAATCTCTTCCAGTTTCTTCTACTCCCTCCCCTTCGGGGAGGGTTGGGGAGGGGATTGAAGTCTTCACCACCCGCCCAGACACCATTTTTGGAGTAACCTTTATGACTCTAGCCCCTGAGCACGAATTGGTGGCAGAGATTACAAGCCCTGAGCAAAAACAAGCGGTGAACGACTATATTGAAGCCACTGCAAAACGCTCCGAAAGAGAAAGAATGGCTGATGTAAAAACCATCTCTGGCGTATTTACAGGCGCCTATGCAAAACATCCCTTTACTGGAAATGCCATTCCCATTTGGATTGGAGACTATGTACTGGCTGGATATGGAACAGGAGCGGTAATGGCGGTGCCCTGTGGAGACGAAAGAGATTACGCTTTTGCCAAGCATTTTGGTATTCCTATAAAAAATATATTTAGCCTTAGCTCCCCTCCTTCGGAGGGGTTGGGGGAGGATTGTGCCTTTGCCTCAAAAGAGGGATTCGAGCTGGTAAATTCGGATTTTCTAAACGGATTGGACTACAAATCTGGAACGAAAAAAGCCATAGAAGAACTGGAAAAATTGGGGGCAGGAAAAGCCAAAGTGAATTATCGCCTTCGCGATGCGGTATTTTCACGTCAAAGATACTGGGGAGAACCTTTTCCCGTGTATTATGTAGATGGACTTCCACAAATGATTGATGTGAAACATTTGCCCATCGTTTTGCCGGAGGTAGAAAAATATTTGCCTACCGAAGATGGACAACCTCCTCTTGGAAATGCCACGAATTGGGCATGGGATACAGTGAATAACAAAGTTGTCTCAAACGAACTTATCTCCCCTCCTTCGGAGGGGTTGGGGGAGGAAACAATTTTTCCATTGGAACTGAACACCATGCCGGGTTGGGCTGGCTCTTCTTGGTACTGGATGCGATACATGGATGCAAAAAATCCAGAGGAATTCGCCAGCCAAGACGCGTTACAGTATTGGCAAAATGTGGATTTGTACATCGGTGGGTCTGAACATGCAACAGGACATTTGCTCTATTCTCGCTTTTGGAATAAGTTTCTGAAAGACAGAGGTTTTGCACCAACAGAAGAACCGTTCAAAAAACTCATCAATCAAGGGATGATATTGGGAATGAGTGCTTTTGTATATAGAAGTGAAGACTCCAAAACCCTTTATTCAAAAGGACTCATAGAGGGAAAAAACGTACATCCCATCCACGTAGACTTATCCTGCATCAACGAGGTAAACAATGAGTTGAATATCGAAAAATTCAAAGCTCATCCTTTGTACTCCGATTACAAAAATGCGGAGTTCATCTTAGAAGACGGAAAATACATCGTAGGAAGAGAGGTAGAAAAAATGTCCAAATCCAAATACAATGTGGTAAACCCAGACGACATTTGCAATGACTATGGAGCCGACACCTTGCGTTTGTACGAAATGTTTTTGGGGCCGCTAGAACAGGCCAAACCATGGAACACCGCTGGGATTTCTGGGGTTTTTGGATTCCTAAAAAAATTGTGGAGATTGTATTTCGACCAAAACGGAAGCATTGTTTCAGGTGAAGAACCAACAGCTGAGATGTACAAAACCCTACACAAAACCATCAAAAAAGTCACCGAAGACATAGAGAATTTCTCTTTCAACACCTCGGTTGCCCAGTTTATGATTTGTGTGAACGAATTGCAACAGCAAAGATGCCACCACAGAGCCATCTTGGAGCCTCTTGCGGTTCTGATTTCCCCTTATGCACCACACATCGCAGAAGAATTGTGGTTTCAACTTGGACACAAAGAATCCATCTCTCGGGTTTCTTTTCCCAAATTTGAAGAAAAATATTTGGTAGAAAAACAGAGAGAATATCCCGTTTCTTTCAACGGAAAAACCCGTTTTACACTCAATCTTTCACTGGATTTGTCCAAAGAAGAAATAGAAGAAATTGTGCTTCAAGACGAGCGTACCCTCAAACAACTGGGAGGAAATTCACCCAAAAAAATCATCATTGTTCCTGGAAAAATCATCAATATCGTAGGATAAACATCCACAATAAATTAGTCAAAAAAATATACAATGGGAAGAGCATTTGAATTTAGAAAAGGCAGAAAAATGAAACGTTGGGCTGGAATGTCCACCCTGTTTCCAAGACTTGTAAAAAGCATCATGATGGCCGCCAAAGAAGGAGGTCCAGACCCAGAAACCAATTCCAAACTAAGGGCAGCCATCCAGAACGCCAAGAGCGAAAACATGCCCAAAGACAACATAGAGCGTGCCATCAAAAAAGCCACAGACAAAGATTCTGCAGACTACAAAGAGGTTTTGTTTGAAGGCTACGCACCCCATGGAATTGCCATTTTGATTGAAACTGCAACCGACAACAACAACCGAACTGTGGCCAACATCAGAAGTTATTTCAACAAATGCGGAGGACAACTGGGCACCTCTGGTTCTGTGGAATTCATGTTTGACCACACTTGCAATTTCCGCATTCCAGCAGACGGAATAGACCCAGAAGAACTGGAACTAGAAATGATTGACGTGGGGGTAGAAGAGGTTTTTGCCGATGAAGACGGAATTATGCTCTATGGTCCTTTTGCCCAATTTGGAGCCATCCAGAAAGAATTGGAAAGCAGAGGATTGGAAATTCTCTCTTCTGGTTTTGAAAGAATCCCACAAGTTACCAAAGAACTGACCGAGGAGCAGATTGCCGATGTAGAAAAATTGTTAGAGAGAATTGAGGAAGATGATGACGTGCAGAACGTGTATCATTCTATGGCGTAATTTTAACAGAAAAAAATAATAGCTTTTTAATATAAAAAAGATATATTTGCCTCGAGCTAAAACTATTTATTTCAATAGATTAACTCATGTGTGTTTATTTACCCTCAATTTTTTTGAGGGTATTTTTTTTGTGAAATTTCCCCAAGTCTTAACTTTCTTTTACCATAAAAGATTTGGCTTTTTCTACCATTTTAGAAGAACCGCAAAAGAAAGAAGTCCTTTGATGGAGCGCGGTAGGCTGAATGTCCAGAATATCATTGATTCCATCTGTCGCCATTCCTCCAGCTTGTACCGCCAACATAGCCATAGGATTACATTCATAGAGTAATCTTAATTTACCATTGGGCGAAGATGAAGTTGTAGGATAGATATATACGCCTCCTTTGAGCATATTTCTGTGGAAGTCGGCCACCAGAGAACCAATATACCTAGAAGTATATGGCCTGTTAGAGTTTTGGTCTTCTTCTTGGCAATATTTGATATATTCTTTGACTCCTTTGGGAAACTTAATGTAGTTTCCTTCATTAATCGAATAAATCTTTCCTTCTTGAGGTATGATTATATTGGAGTGAGAAAGATAGAAAGTACCAACCGATGGGTCTAGGGTAAATCCATTCACGCCATTTCCAGTGGTGTAGACCAGCATGGTAGAAGAACCATATACCACGTATCCAGCGGCTACTTGTTTATTCCCGGGTTGCAAGAAATCTTTGAGCTCAACGGGCGTTCCGATAGGAGTAATTCTTCTATAAATAGAAAAAATGGTTCCTACCGTTACATTCACATCAATGTTCGAAGACCCATCTAAAGGATCAATAAGTACCACATATTTGCTGCTTTTAGAGTCTTCTGAACCCACAATGGTTACAAACTCATCTTGTTCTTCTGAGGCAATTCCGCAAACCACCTCTCTGGAAGAAAGGGTTTTGATAAAGGCTTGGTCTGCAAAAACATCTAGCTTTTGCTGTTCTTCTCCCTGAATATTTTCTCCACCTGCAGATCCATTAATCCCAACCAGTCCAGCTTGATTCACCACTCTGTTTACTACTTTGGCAGCTAACTTGATGGAACTAATGAGTCTAGAGAGTTCTCCAGAAGAATACTGAAAATCTTCTTGTTTGTCGATGATGAATTCACCAAGGGTTTGGGTGGTCTCTTTTTTCATACTTTGGCTTAGATTATTTGTACAAAGATGGGAATTTTGAAACAAAAACTAACTTTTATAAAGGGGATAATTTTTACCTTTACCACAAATACTTAGAGCTCTATCTAAATTAAAATTTGGCTAGACTTTATAAATGAAAACATATAACTATCAGATGAAGGTATTTAAATTTGGAGGTGCTTCTGTGAAAGATGCAGAAGGGGTAAAAAATGTCAAATCCGTATTGGAAATCGCAGAACCTTCTGCAAACAAAGAAATTTTGATGGTGGTCTCTGCCATGGGAAAAACCACCAATGCACTGGAAGAAGTAATTGAGCTCTACCAAAGTCACGCCCAAGACCCCTCCCTTTACCAAAACAAAATCCAAGAAATCGCTTTGTATCACAAAGAAATCATCTCTGGACTTTTTGCAGACCCAACAACAGTCAATGCGAAGGTGGATGGATTTTTTGCTGAACTACAAGGATTCTTGGAGAGAAACAAATCCCCAAAATACAATTTTGTATATGACCAAGTTATCGGTTACGGAGAGCTGGTTTCCACGGTGATTGTATCCGAATATTTAAACCAAGAAGGCTTTTCCAACATCTGGCTGGATGTAAGAGATTATATCAAAACGGATTCCAACTTCAGAGAGGGAAAAATCCAATGGGAAGAAACCCAAAAAGCCATTTCCGGACTGGACAAAAGCAAATTCTATGTCACCCAAGGATTTTTGGGTTCCAATGAAGATGGGATGATGGTCACTTTGGGAAGAGAAGGTTCGGATTATACGGGAGCTATTTTCGCCTACTGCCTAGATGCACAAAGCATGACCATTTGGAAAGACGTTCCTGGGGTTTTAAGCGGAGACCCAAGGGTATTCAAGGACACGGTTCTTCTCAACCACATTTCCTACCAAGAGGCCATAGAACTGAGTTATTATGGAGCTTCTGTCATTCACCCAAAAACCCTGCAACCCTTACAGAAAAAGGAAATTCCGTTTTTTGTCAAATCCTTTTTGAACCCAGAAAAAGACGGCACTGCCATCAAAAAAGGTGCAGCATTGGAACCTTACACACCTTGTTTCATTCTGAAAAAAGACCAAATTTTGATGGAGCTTTCCACCAAAGATTTCACTTTTATCACAGAAGACCATTTCTCGGAAATTTTTACGGTTTTGGCTCAGCACAGAGTAAAAGTGAACATGATTCAGAACTCCGCCATCCATCTCTCTTTGGTATTGGAGGACAAACTTCGTGGTCTGGATGGATTCTTGGAGCAAATATCTTCCACCTACAATTGCAGTGTACAAAAAGATGTAAATCTGTACACCATTCGCCACTACGACAAAGATTCTGAAGAAAAAATCACAGAGGGAAAACCTGTTCTTCTCAAACAAAAAATCAAAAACACCTTGCAGATTGTGATGGTGTAACATTAATTTTCTTTATAAAAAAAGCCCTCTAAATAAATGAGGGCTTTTTTATTTGATGATCAAAAATCCAGTTCTAGTCTTTTTTGATTAGCGGCTGGCTTTTGTGATCCAAAAAGTTGTATTCCAAATAACTGTACGCATCTCTTGGAATAATGTGGATCCATTTTTTGTGTTTGAAAAACCATCTTAGTCTAGGTGATGGAAATCCACTTTTTAAATATCCCGCCACAAAAGGATGCAGGTGTAAATAAATTTTGCTTTTGGGATTTTCGTTTAAAATTACACGAATTTCAGATTCAAATTTAGAAAGCAAAGTAATAGGCGCTTCTACCAAGTCTATTAAAGAAGGATTTTTTTCTTTTGTGTTTAGATCTGTCTCAGGTCTTACTCTTTGTCTTGTAATTTGGATGAGTCCAAATTTGCTCGGAGGCAAAATCTTGTGCTTGGCTGGATCGTCTTTCATCGCCTCGGTAAGGTGATCGAAAAGCTCTTTTCTGGCCTCTGGTGAAGCCATGTCTATAAAGTCTACCACAATAATTCCTCCCATGTCCCTAAGCCTAAGTTGACGAGCAATTTCTGTAGCAGACTGAAGGTTTACCCGAAGTGAGTTTTCGGCCTGATCGGCTTTGATTTTGTTAGAAATATTTCCAGAGTTCACATCGATTACATGAAGAGCCTCTGTATGTTCGATTACCAGATAAGCTCCTTTAGAACCTGGGATGTTTACCGTTGTACCAAAAGACTGTTTGATTTGTCTTTCAATGGAATGTTCCTCGAAAATTGGAACAATGGGGTTGTCATGTAAGCTCACAATTTTCTCTTTTCCTGGCGCAATGCCGTTAATGTAATTTTTTAATTCTAAGGTCAAATGAGGATCATCACAGACAATTTTGGTAAACTGATCTGTAAAAGTATCCCGAATGATAGAAGAGGCTCGATCCATTTCTGAGAGAACTCTAGAGGGAATCGGTGCTTTTTCTAAGGTTTTGTGTAAAACCGCCCATCGGCTGAGTAAATTCTCTAAATCTCCTCTAATTTCCTCTACTTCTTTTCCCTCGGCTACAGTTCTTACAATAACACCAAAACCTTGTGGAGTAACCTGCTTTAAAAGCCGAATTAGCCTCTTTTTCTCTGAAATTTCCTTGATTTTTTGAGAAACCGAAATCTTCTTAGAAAAAGGAAGTAAAATCAAAAATCTACCCGCAAGGGAAATCTCTGAAGTAAGTCTTGGTCCTTTGGTAGAAATAGGTTCTTTAGAAACTTGTACAATGATGTTGTCTCCCGGGTTTAAAATCGTTTCGATTTTTCCGTCTTTGGGAATCTCTTCCTCCTTGGTGAAGTTACTTAGCTTTGGACTATTTATTTTTTTTGATCTAACTAAAGAATAGTATTTCGAAAAACTCAACAAATGAGGCCCTAAATCTTGATAGTGTAAAAATCCATTTTTCGGATGTCCTATATCGACAAAAGAAGCATTCAGATTTGTGGCCAATTTTTTAACTTTCCCTACATACACGTCTCCCACCGAAAATTTATTAGCAAGAGTTTGGGTGTGCAATTCAATCAGTCTACCATCTAACAATAGTGCAATTCTAATTTTCTCCTCCTGTGCACTTAGTATAAGTTCTTTGTTCATGGATTAGAATTGTAGATAACAGAAAAAGCACTTCTTAAACAATCTAAGAAGTGCGTGATAAAGTTCAAAAAGAAAGATTATTTCTTCTTCTTGTGTCTGTTTTGTCTACGTCTTTTCTTGCGCTTGTGGGTCGCAACCTTGTGTCTTTTTCTTTTTTTTCCGCTTGGCATAATGTTCTTTTTATTTTATTTTGACTTTTTGTTTTACCTTCTCCACAAAAGATTTGGAAGGTTTAAATACAGGTATATTATGAGCCGGAATAATAATGGTTGTATTCTTGGAAATGTTTCTGGCAGTTTTTTCAGCCCTTTCCTTGATAGTGAAAGACCCAAAGCCTCTTAAATATACATTCTCGCCCGAAAGCATTGAAGTTCTCACTTCTTCCATAAATTCCTCTACGATTCTTTGCGTGTCAGATTTTTCGCATCCCAATTTGTTGGAAATGTTCGCTACGATTTCAGCCTTAGTCATTGTTCCTTTTCTATTTAATGTTATAGTTACTCAATGTGTGTTTTAGAGGTGCAAATATACTGAAAAGTTTAAGCTTACGAATCTTTTTTTCATTATTTTTTTTCACCTTCTTCCATTACCTTTACACTTATGAACGTAGATTTATTACTGGATTGGTACGGGATTAACAAAAGAGAACTTCCCTGGAGAGAAGACAAAGACCCCTACAAGGTTTGGATTTCAGAAATAATCTTACAGCAAACCAGAGTAAAACAAGGTTTAGATTATTTTTATCGCTTGATAGAAGCTTTTCCTAGTGTTGAAGATTTGGCCCACGCCAAAGAACAAGAAGTGTTAAAACTATGGCAAGGGCTAGGCTATTATTCAAGGGCAAGAAATTTGCGCCTTGGGGCGGAATCGATTGTTAAAAGCGAAAAGTTTCCAGAAGATTTTAAAGGCTGGTTACAGATTAAAGGCGTAGGAAGATATACCGCTGCGGCAATTTGCTCAATCTGTTACAACCACAAAACACCCGCGATAGACGGCAATGCCCTTCGGGTATATACCCGTGTTTTTGCCTTAGAAATAGACATCCATAAAAGTAGCAGCAGTGTTTTTTTGTTTGAAAAGATAAGCGAGATGCTTCAAAACAAAAAACTTGACATGGGAGATCTCAATCAAGCAATCATGGATCTTGGATCTTCTATCTGTGTGCCGAAGAATCCAAGTTGTACTTCCTGTCCACTAAAGAGCGAATGTTTGGCTTACCAGACTGGAAAAACCCATCTCTATCCTTTCTCATCTAAGAAAATCAAAACAACAAACAGGGAAATTCATTATGTGTTTTACCAGTTTCAAGATCTTTTTTATCTAAAACAAAGAAAACAAAAAGACATCTGGCAAGGGCTTTTTGATTTTCCAGAAATGGCACAAAAACCGGTTGAAGATTTAGAGCTAATTCATAGCCAAAATCACCTTTTAACGCATCAGAGATTACAACTCAGCTTTTGGCATAAGAAAATAGACTCCAGGGCAGAATTTGAGCTAATTGGAGAGAAAAACAACTACACAGTAGCGCAAAAAAATGACTTAGATAAATTCCCTGTTCCCAAACCTTTGGCAGATTTTCTAAAAAAATTTGTACCTTAAGGTCAAACCAAAATCTAATTGCGCCATGAATGGTACCATCAACAAAGTTATCTTGCTAGGCAATCTAGGAGATGACATCAAAATTCACAGATTCGAATCTAATCAACTTTTGGCTCGTTTTCCCCTTGCTACCTCCGAATCTTACACCGACAAAGCCACCCAAGAAAAAATACAGAAAACAGAATGGCATACCATTGTTGCCAAAGGAAAACTGGCAGAAGTTTGCCAAGGCAATTTACACAAAGGAGACAAAATATACTTGGAGGGAAAAATTAAGAACAGAAAATGGGATGATGAATCTGGCCAAACCAAATACATCACAGAGATTTATGCAGACAAGATAGAATTTATCAGTCTAAAAAATCCATGATCCAAATCAAAATCATGGCTTAAAATAAGTACCTTTGGGTATACATTTTTAAGCCATGATTTCTGTCAAAAATTTGTTTTTAGCCCTAAGTCTGATTCTTTTTTGTCAGTGTAACAACAACCCTACGCCAAAACCCAAAGGATATGTTCGGGTTGATTTTCCAGTGGCTGTGTACCAAAATTACTCGGAGAGTTTTCTTCCTTTTGAATTTGAAAAAAGCAAGCTGGCAAACCTAGAAAAAGCAAAAAAGCAGAATTGGTACAATCTTTTGTATCCAGAGTTAAACGCAACGGTATTTTTAACCTATTACAAGGTTGAAGGGAATCTTCCCAAACTCATCCAAGACAGTGAAACTTTGGCGTACAAGCACCTAATTAAGGCCAGTGCCATTGTCCCAAAAAGCTTTGAGAACCCTTCCAACAAAACCTATGGAAAACTATACCAAATCAAAGGGGATGTGGCCTCTAATTTGCAATTTTACCTTACAGATTCGACAAAACATTTTCTTTCGGGGTCGCTCTATTTTAAAGCCAATCCCAATGCAGACTCGCTTTCTCCCTCAGTAGACTATCTCAAAAAAGATCTTGTGGTGCTGATGGAAAGTCTTAGATGGGGAAAGTAAAATAACTACCAACAAAAAAGCCACGAGAATCTCGTGGCTTTTTTATGGATAGAATTTGTCTTAGTTTCCAGAGGCAAGCGCTTCTGCTCCCGAAACAATTTCCAAAATTTCGTTGGTAATGGCCGCTTGACGTGCTTTGTTGTAAGTAAGGGTAAGTTCACTTTTAAGCGCCCCAGCATTGTCTGTGGCATTGTGCATGGCAGTCATTCTAGACCCGTGTTCAGAAGCAGCAGAATCTAGCAAGGCTTTGAACATTTGGGTTTTGATGGTTTTAGGAATCAAATCAACCAATATCTGCTCTTTACTTGGGGAGAAGATATACTCTGAAGATACAGCATTTCCACTTTTGGGAAGTTCCACGGGTAATACTTGCTCAAAAGTAACCTCTTGAACTGCAGCATTTTTAAACTTGTTGTAAACCACAAGTACTTTACCATATTCTCCATTAGAATATTTTTCCATGGCCCAAGCAGTTACTTCTGTAATCTGATCGAAAGTAGGTTTATTTACGATGTCTTGTAGATTGTCTACCACCTTGATACCTTCTCTATTAAAGATCTCAAGACCTTTTTTACCAATAGCAAATACATCAAGTCCACCTTGCTTAAACTGTCCTTTGGCTGCTTTAATCACCTCTTTGTTGATAGAAGAGTTGAATCCTCCACAAAGTCCACGATTAGAGTTAAATACCACAAGAAGTACCTTTTCGCTTGCATTTTGCTTGGTAAATGCGCCACCCACTTCTCCCTCTAGGGTAGAAGATATGTTTTGCATAAGCTCTTGCAGCTTTTCTGCATAAGGACGCATTTGGGTAATTGCATCTTGCGCTCTTTTTAGCTTTGCAGCCGAAACCATTTTCATAGCAGAGGTAATCTGCATGGTAGAGGCGACAGAGGTAATTCGGTTACGTATCTCTTTTAAATTTGCCATTTTTTAGACTGGTTTTATGCGTATTTTCCTGCTAAATCCAAAGCGACTGATTTCAATACATCGGTAATTTCATCGGTGTATTTTCCTTTTCTAAGCTCTTCCATAACTCCACTGTGGTTTTGGTTAAGCGCAGAAAGATAGTCTTCTTGAAATTCTTTCACTTTTTTAACCGGAACATCTTTCAAAAGACCATTGGTTCCAGCATAAATAATAGCAACTTGATTTTCCACCGAAATTGGAGAATTTACATCTTGTTTAAGAACCTCTACATTTCTTTCTCCTTTCCCAATGATAGACATGGTTGCAGCATCAAGGTCAGATCCAAATTTGGCGAATGCCTCTAGCTCTCTATATTGTGCTTGGTCTAATTTTAGGGTTCCAGATACCTTTTTCATCGGTTTGGTTTGTGCCGCTCCACCTACTCTGGATACAGAAATCCCCACGTTGATCGCTGGTTTTACCCCAGAGTTGAAAAGGTCTGACTCCAAGAAAATTTGTCCATCTGTAATAGAAATTACGTTGGTTGGAATGTATGCAGATACGTCTCCCGCTTGGGTTTCGATAATTGGAAGTGCAGTAAGTGATCCTCCTCCTTTTACTCTTCCTTTCAAAGACTCTGGCAAGTCGTTCATTTCTTTTGCCACGTTGTCATCTTTAATTACCCTTGCAGCTCTTTCCAAAAGTCTAGAGTGAAGGTAGAAAACGTCTCCAGGATAAGCCTCACGCCCTGGTGGTCTTCTAAGTAGCAAAGACACCTCACGGTATGCAACGGCTTGTTTAGAAAGGTCGTCATAAACGATAAGTGCTGGTTTCCCAGTATCTCTGAAGAATTCTCCAATGGCAGCACCTGCAAATGGAGCATATACTTGCATTGGAGCAGGATCTGATGCATTGGCTGCAACGATTACGGTATAAGCCAAAGCTCCTTTTTCTTCCAATGTTTTTGCGATTTGAGCAACGGTCGAACCTTTTTGACCGATGGCCACATAGATACAAAATACAGGCTCTCCTCTGTCATAAAACTCTTTCTGGTTGATGATCGCGTCAATAGCCACAGAGGTTTTTCCAGTTTGACGGTCACCAATAATAAGCTCTCTTTGTCCTCTTCCAATTGGAATCATCGAATCGATAGAAACGATACCGGTTTGCATAGGCTCATCTACAGGTTGACGGAAAATTACTCCAGGAGCTTTTCTCTCAAGAGGCATTTCCAAAAGTTCCCCAGTGATAGGACCTTTTCCATCGATAGGTTGACCCAATGTGTTAACCACACGTCCTAGCATTCCTTCTCCTACTCTGATAGAAGAAATTCGACCTGTTCTTTTAACAACATTTCCTTCTTTAATGTCTTTGGACTCACCCAAAAGTACAACCCCAACATTGTCTTCCTCTAGGTTCAATACGATTCCTTCGGTACCATTTTCGAACTCAACAAGTTCACCATATTGGGTGTTGTTAAGACCGTACACACGAGCAATACCATCACCCACTTGTAAAACGGAACCTACTTCTGATAATTCAACTTCCGATTGAAAACCGGCCAGTTGTTGCTTTAATATTGCTGATACTTCAGCTGGATTTATATCTGCCATGGCAAGTGTATTTCTTAAAATTTAGGTGTATAATGATTTACGTTGAAATCTTTCTTTAGTTTGTTCAATTTTGATTTGATGCTTGCATCGAGTTGTAGATCTCCAATGCGAAGAATAAATCCACCAATAAGGCTAGGATCTATTCGGTTGATTATCTCGTATTGGCTGGTTTTTAGATTGAAAAAAGAAGCATTGCTAGAAATAATTTGATCTTGTTGCTCTTTTGGAAGCTCAACCACAGAGGTAATAACCACCTTGTTGATGCCTTGTTCTTCTTTGGCAATTATGCCATATTGCTTTAAAATAGGTTTAAGTTCTGATTCTCTTCCGTGATCCAAAACTACCTGTACAAATTTGCTAACAGGAGCAGAAAAACCTTTGAATACTTCGGCGCAAACTTCTGATTTCTTTGCCTTATCTATAATAGGCGAAGCAAGAAAAGAAGCCAAATCTGGGCTATTTTGCAAAAGCGTAGAAAGCTTTTGAATGTCGCTGGAGATAAGTTCTTCTTGCTTAGTTTCAACCGCGAACTTTAAGAGCCCTTTGGCATATCTTCTGGCTAATTTGTAATTGACCATCTTAGCTTAAATTTGCGTCTTTAATCAGTGATTTTACCAAGTTTTCTTGGGCAGGTTTGTCTTTAAGTTCTCCACCCAATACTTTTTCTGCCATCTCGATAGAAAGTTGCGCTACATTGTTTTTAAGTTCAACTAGGGCAGACATTTTCTCGTTTTCGATTGATTTTTTGGCAATTTCCATCATGGTAGCCACCTCTGCAGATGCTTTGGTTTTTGCTTCCTCTATAATTTTATCTCTAGAGTCTCTTGCTTCTTTAAGCATATTGTCTCTTTCAATTTTGGCTTCTTTGAGCACTTTTTGGTTTTCAGCCTTTAGAAGATCCATTTCTTCTCTGGCTTTCTTGGCATTGTTTAGGGCGTCTTCTATAGAAGATTCTCTTTCATCCAAGGCATCCAAAATGGGTTTCCAAGCGAATTTTCTTAGTAAGAAAAGTAAGGCTAAAAAGATAGCGGCTTGCCAGAAAAACAGTCCTAATCCAAAATCGTGAATTAACTTATCCATGTATGATGTGTTTTTTTAATTATTGTTTTAAAGAAAAAACAAATCCATCAACCAATCGTTGGATGGATTTGTCTTTTTGTTGGGTCTTAAGATGCAAAAAGTGCAGCCAAAGCCAATCCCTCGATAAGTGCAGCAGCAATAAGCATAGCTGTTTGGATTTTACCAGAAGCTTCTGGCTGACGCCCGATTGCCTCCATGGCAGAACCACCAATTTTACCGATACCTAGTCCAGCACCAATTACAATTAGCCCGGCTCCTACTAAAGTTGGAATTTCCATAATGAATGATTTAAAATAGTTAAAATAATAATTAAAAAAGTTTTTCTATTAATGATGATCGTGTTCTTCTACTGCCGTACCTATGTACAAAGCAGAAAGTAAGGTAAATATATACGCTTGCAAAAAGGCAACCAATAGTTCAAGACACATAATGAAAAGGGTGAAAAAAAGCGACATCCCAGAAGCCATTGGTGTTCCTAATTTTTGTTTGGCCACAAAAGCAATCGAAATAAGCGCCATAACCACTATGTGACCAGCGGTCATGTTGGCAAAAAGACGCAACATAAGAGCAATGGGCTTTACAATGATCCCAAAAAGTTCAATGGGAGCCAAAAGTATTTTTAGCGGCACTGGAACTCCTGGCATCCAGAAAATGTGTTTCCAATAATCTTTATTTCCAGAAAACTGAACAATCAAAAAGGTAATCAAAGCCAAGCAAGCGGTTACCGCTAAATTCCCCGTAATATTAAGCCCTAAAGGCGTAAGACCGAGTAAATTTGCAAGCAAAACAAAGAAAAACACAGTAAGCAAATAGCCCATGTATTTTCTATATTTTTTCTCTCCAATGTTTGGAATGGCAATTTCTTCTTTTACATAAATCACAAGTGGCTCTAAAAACCTTCCGATTCCTTTTGGAAGGGCGTTGGCGTTATATCCTCTTGCCAAAGAGCCAAAACCTAAAAGCAAAAGCAGACTGGTTAAAAGCATTCCCAAAACCGTTTTGGTGATAGAAAAATCCAAAGGCATTTGGTTGGTTGGATGCTCACCATGTTTTGCATCATAAGTCAAATTTCCCGCTTTGTCTGTTTTATATATTTTACCGTGGTGTAATCTATAACTGTCTCCACCTACTGTAGCTACATTGTTTTCATAGTCAAAAAGGCAAGAAGAAAACATTTTAAGCCCGCTTTGTTTGTCCCAAAGAATTACAGGCAAATGAAACCCTGTGTGGGTACCTTTCTCTCCATCGGCAAACAAAGTAAAGTCATGAGAATCTTTTACGTGGTGCGCAATATACTCACTTACTTCTTCTTTAGAGTCTACTGCACCTCCATGATGTCCGCTTTCTTGCGAGTGAGCCTCTTGAGTAGGCTTCCCTTCTACCGGGTTTGCCTTTAGAGGAAATGACATCAACAGCACACTGGCCATTATCAAACTGCTTTTTAGTATTTGCTTGATCATTGTATTTTGAATGAATCGTTTCAAAAAAATTTTCTGCAAAAATAGAGAAATATTCCCAAATGAAAGATTTTTGATGGTGCGATTTATCATCCTTTACACATCTTTTAACAATTTTGCGCAAAAATACACTTCCACAAAAGAAAAAAAGAAGCAAGCCAATACAAAAATCAATTTTTCAACTTTTGGGATCTGAAGGTTCATTTTGCTAGAAAGATAGCCCAAAACCACCAATTTTAATGTAAGCAAAAACAAATAGACAAAACCTAGGTTTTCATCTTTTTTCAGTGAAATGAGTTTAAGAGTTATCAGCAAAAGCGCCGAACTTACAACAAGAAGCAAATAAAGTATCCCCATTACTTATTTTTCCATCTTTTTGAGTTGAACCATCAAACTCACAAAACTTAAAGCCACACCCAAAAGAACACAAATTTTAGAATAAAAAGGTTTGGGTTGTGCAAATTCGATATCTATTAGAGAGAATCGCCCCACCTGGTGCTGTTATTTGGCTTTTCCCAATAAAGGTGAAATCATCTTCTCCTCTTTTTTCGTTTCCAATTCTGTTTGCTGTGATGGCAAAAATTCTGTTTTCAAGACATCTAGTCACCATGGCATCTGGACAATTGGGCAAAACCAAATTGGATGGATGAGCAATGACCGAAGCCCCCATTTGGGTGAGTTTTCTGGTGATCTCTGGGAAATACCAATCAAAACAAATCATTACTCCAACTTCTACCCCAGAGATGGTATAGGTTTTTAAGGGTTTGTTTCCAGGAGAAAACCAAAGGGTCTCTCGGTTAAAAAGGTTGAGTTTTCGATACGAATCTATAAAACCATCCGCGTTTACCACCGCAGCAGCATTATAGCAGCAGTCGTTCTCATTTTCAATCCAACCCGCCACAAAGGTAGCACCTGTTTTCTGGGCCATTTGGGTTAAAAACGCAATGGTTTCTCCTTTGTGATCTTCACCCAAAGCAAAAGCTTCTTCTTTGGAGGTAAAAGTATACCCTGTGGCAAAAAGCTCTGGAAGCACAATCAGATCAGCACTCACTCCCTGAAGCATTGATTCTACCTGATTAAAGTTCTGCTTTTTTTCTCCAAAAACAGGGTTGGTTTGAACATAAACGATTTTCATTTTGCACTGGTTTGGTTGGCGTTGTTTGTCTTTTGGTCTATCTCTAAAAGTAAATATATAGAATTCATCAAACCCCAGAATAATTGGCAAGCAGTTTTTCGTAGAGGTTTTTGGGCAAAAATTTCTTGAGTATCACCCCACGTTTTTGGGAAAAAGGAGCGAGAGTATAGGAACTTTTGAGTCTTTTTTTACTCTTTAGACACTTTTCCACAAAGTAGGCCACCTCAATTGGGTCAAAACCAGCGCTTACATGCTCACCTATTTTGTCTGTGACCCTTTTGTACACGTCTTTATAGTGAGTTGAAACCTCGCTTAGGATTCTTCCCGAAGCGATGTTGGTATCCACATCGCCCAAATTGAGGGTTAAGGCTTGAATGCCTGTATTTTTAATTTCAAAACGAAAGGCCTCTGTGCATTTGTCCAGTGCCGCTTTGGAAGCGGAGTAATATCCCCTAAAAGGAAGCCCCATGCTGCTCCCAACAGAAGAAACATTGAAGAAAATTCCGCTGTTTTGTTTCCTCATCTGTGGCATGACGGCTTTGACCAAATTCAGGCATCCTATCAAATTCAAATTGAACAAATCAAAAATCTCCTGTTTTGTGGCATCTTCAAAAGAGCCCAACATACCTTTTCCAGCGTTGTTCAGAACAAAATCAATTTGAGATTCTTTGCTTAAAATTTGCTCCACTGCCGCTTTCACCACTTCCAGATTGGTTACATCTACGCTGAGACTTTCAAAACTCGCATTTTCCACCTTAGTTCTGCTAAATCCATAAACTTTGTATCCTTGTTTTGAAAAATATTCAGCGCAGGCTTTTCCTACTCCAGAAGAGGCTCCAGTGATGATGCAGACCATAGGTATAAATTTTTGTACAAGATACAAAAATGCCAAACAAGAGAAATTCTCCTGTTTGGCATTTTTGAGGATTATTATCTAATTTGATATTTTTTTCCCTATTAAGAAGTCTTTCTTCCTGCAAGGGGATGAGAAGAAAGCGGATGGTGATTTTCAAGACCGATGATGGTCACAGTTCCTCCATCTTCCTCAAAATCCTTTTTGAAATTTTCTAGGTTTTCCATCACAGAATGGTCAACCAGTTTGGTTCCTTTCAAGTCTATGGTAACAGAAGAACCCGCTGGAATGGCATCCAGCTTGCTTTTGATTCCCAAGTAGTTGGTGAATACCGCCGACTGGCTGATTTCCACCAAATACTTATTTCCATTGAAAGATACCTCTGTGGGAGCCTTGAAAAGGGAAGAAGCGGGCGTTCCATTGTACAGGTGAATGAGGATTTTGAGTAAGATTCCCGCTGCAATTCCTATCAAAAGGTCTTCATACAAAGTGAAAAAAATGGTAACCAGAAAAATCGCCAATTGTTCTTTTCCAATTTTGAACGTATGGATGAATTCTTTTGGGTGAGCCAGTTTGATCCCAACGGTAATGAGCATGGCAGCGAGTGCGGCGTTGGGTATCATTTCCAGAATGGGTGAAGCCATGAAGAGAAAAACCAGAATGAAAAAACCGTGGAAAAAGTTAGCCCATCTGGTTTTGGCTCCGTTTGTAACATTGGCAGAAGAACGAGCGACTTCAGAAATCATGGGAAGCCCTCCAAGCACCGCTGCGATGGTATTTCCAATTCCAACGGCAATCAAATCTTGGTTCGCGTCGCTTTTTCTTCGGTATGGGTCAACCATGTCTATGGCTTTGACAGTCAGCAAAGATTCCAAAGAACCCACCAAAGCAAACATGATGACATATTTTACAAAGGTTGAAACCTCAGAAATTCCATCAAAACTGACATTGATATTTAGATTGTCCATCACAGACCCAATTTTCACCAAGGCATAGGCAGGTTCTGTCTCTTTGAAGTGCATGAAAAGTTCTGCTGGAATGGCAAAAAGAAGCACCGCCAGCGGAGCGGGAATCATTTTGATGTTTGAATTTTTGATGTAAGGCCAACCCATCATAATGGCCAAACTCACAAATCCAATGATGGATGCTTTGGGATCCATATTCATGATAAACGTAGGAATGTCCGCTATGAGTTTCAGAGGTCCATGTCCTTTGGCTAGTGCTGGATTGTCGTTCAGCAGGATGGGAATCTGTTTGGCAATGATGATGATTCCAATGGCAGCCAGCATCCCGTGAATGGCAGAAAGGGGAAAAAAATCCGCCAATTTTCCCATTTTGAGCAGTCCAAAGAGAATCTGCACTATACCTGCAACAAACATGGCACCCAATGCCAATTTCCATCCCAAAATGGGGTCTCCTTTTCCAAAATCGGCTACAGAACCCGCCACAATCACAATCAGTCCAGCAGCAGGTCCTTTGATGGTGAGTTTAGACCCCATTATCAAACTCACCACAATTCCTCCAATAATAGCAGTGAAAAGCCCCATAATGGGTGGAAAATCTGATGCCTTAGAAATCCCCAAACTTAAGGGAAGAGCAAGCAAAAAGACAATGAATCCAGAAATGGCATCGTCCTTGAAATTTTCTTTGAGTCCAGCCAATCCATCTGCTGGAATTTTTTTGGTTTTATCGTTTGTAAACATGATGTATATTTTTTATATAATATTTAAATAGTAGAAAAAGTGAAGTGTGTTGTGTGTTTATTTTACCCCGAAGATTTTGATTTGAAAAAACTGTGTCAATTGGATTTGTACGGGACCTCGTGATAGGTTTTGATGTGTCTTCCCAGATAGATTCTCCCATAAATTCTCATGCAAACCATCCCACCAATGACAAAAGCCATTGCATTGAAAAATGCCAAGAAAAACTGGTCTTGTCTGATGTGGCTAAAAATGATGTCTACCCCCAAAAAGGTACTGGTAATAGGAAATCCCATCAAACACAAACAAGAAATCAGAAATACAAAGGCAAGCCTTGGATGTTCATACACGTGTCCGTAGTATTTGTCTAGTCCGTAGTTTCCCTTCTCTTTGTTTCTCAGAATCCAAAGGCTCAAAACCCCCAAAAATCCTCCCAAAAGAATTCCAGAGAGATAAATCAGAATTTCTTGATTGGAAAAAGTTTCGTTAAAACCGATGGCCAAAGTCATCCACAGATGACCGAACATCAAAAGCAGAAATGCCAGTTTGGGCGATTTTTTCTCACCAAAGGCTCTCAAAACAAGGAGCAATCCCAAGAATGAAAAAAGGTTGGGAAGCCATTTTTCGTATTCACCAAGTTGGATGCTTTCTTTGCACAAAAGCAATCTCCATCCCAGCAAGAAGGTTGGAAGCAGCAAATACAAAACATTTTTGGGAGCGATAAAATCCAATTTGTGCCCCAAATTTCGAAGAGGTCGAAAGACAAATCTGTGCAAGAACTCATCCAATCTAAATTCCATCACCCCAAGTTGGTATAGGGTTGCCACCATTCTTTTGGAAAAGGGAATGTCTGTTTTGGGTTCTTCCTGGTAATTGTACACTTGCTCCCGTATCAAATAACTCACCGCAGAAGGGGAAGTGAGAAGCTGGTAGGTTCTTAAGAAGGCATTTCCAGCAAAGTGAACCAGTGCCAAAACCTCCAATTCCAAAGCGATTTCGATGAAAATGATTCCGATTTGTGCGATGGAAGAATAGGCAATTTGGGTTTTTACCGAAGACTGCACCCTAGAAATGGCCGTTGCCACAAGGGCAGAAGAGAGTCCCAAAAGTCCAATGATGATTCTCACTGAGGTTTGTTCATGCCAGAATTCCAAAGTTCTCAGTAGCAAAAAGGCACCAAAATGCACAGACAAAGAGCCATAAAAAATGGCACTGGAAGGTGTTGGCCCTTCCATGGCTCTTGGAAGCCAAGAAGAAAATGGAAGTTGTGCCGATTTTGCCGCCGCTGCCAAAAGCAGCATCAAAGAGATGAAAATCCCCACTCCAGAGTGTTCCGTTAGATGCTCATGTACCAGAGTTTGGTCGTTGAGTTTCATAAAGGTGATGTTTTCGTGCCAAAGATGGTGGCTCGCCCACATGGCAAGAATGATTCCTACATCGCCCAATCTGTAAATTGAAAAGACTTTGAGTGCATTTCGAACCGGCAAATATCTCTCTCTGTAAAAGGCAATCAGCAGAAAAGAAGAAAGACCCAAAATTTCCCAACCCACAAACAGGGTTTCGAAATTTCCTGCGAAAATGATTACGTGGTAGCCGAAAAAGAAAAACAAAATGGTGTTGAAAAACCGTTTGTATCCCTTTTCTCTATGCAGATAAACCCGAGAATAAGTACTGATGAGAAAGGTCAAAAATGAACCTATCACCCAATACACCGCCGTGATTTTGTCATAATAAAAAGAGAGAAAAAAATGGTTGTGTTCATTTTTAAATATGTCAAATTCCTCACTTATCATGTGTTTTTGGGGAAGGAAAATCCAATTGTTTGGAGCACTTCTCTCCAAGGTTTGCAAAATGACCTCGGGAAATTGCTCTATGACCATCATAAGCCTCAGAGGGTCATGAATTTCCACCATCTGAAAAGGAAGGCCGGGTCTGAGGTCTCCATCTGCTCCATTGGCAACTCCAATGAGTCCCATTACGTTGTGGGGAAGTTTGGTTCCTGCTCCCAATCTTTCTCTGTCCACTCTGGAGAAATAATATTCCAAATTGATTCCACCACATACTGGAGCGGCTGCTCCCAAAATGTTTCCAAGCCAGATTCCATCTGGGTCTGTGGAATAATCATAGGAGTTCAAAAAGGACCTTCTGTCCAAAAACAAATTGTGCATGGAATTTCTTCTTCCGATAAAAGTCAAACAGTTGGTGGCATGGTTGTATTCCGGTCTGGGTTCGAACAGAGATACTGCCCTTTCTTTTACCTGTTTGTGTTTTTTGTGGATGTCCTTTTTGTCGGATTGTAAAATGAAACGTCTGGACCTCTCTGCAGCGTTTTTGTCTAGAGCGATTTCCATACCACGAGAAAATTCTCTGTGAGAATCTTGCAAATTCTCTGGAATGTTTTGGACATCATAAAAGTAGATTTCATCCTTTGTGGTATCGTGCAAGCCACCTACAAAGTAGGTTTCCTTTGGAATGTCAACAGATTTTTCTCTGAGAAGTTCTCTTACCCTTGGGTGATTTGCCATAAATGCAATGGCTCTGGCATTGACAGAACCCGGTCTTCCGCTACAAGCTCCACAATCATATCCAGCATAATGGGTATTGTTGATGGAACTGGCTCCATGGCCAATAAAATACACAAGAGGTGCATATCCACTCAAAAGTCCCGTTGTTGCAAAAACACCATATACACAATTGGCCATTTCTTCTGGTGTAAACCCAATCTGAAGGTCCATGTATTTGTCTTCCACAGAAGTATTCTCGATGGTCAAAATCGAATCTTCACCCATGTGCTGAAAACTTGCCACTGCAGATTCTTGATGTTTGGGATGAAATATATTGGAGACCAATTTGAACGCAGAAACAAAACCTTGGGTCGTAGAATTGAGCCAACCATAAAGCAATGAGTGGTTGTTTTTGGAAAAAGTTTTCTCCTTTGCGATTTTTTTGGATGACTCCTTTTCCAAAATGATGTGTTTGGCAACCGCTGGTGCAGGACAAATTTTGGTATGAAACTTGGCATGCTCTGGCAAAAAGTGCGTCAAGATATTGAAATGCCCAGGGGTTCCAAAGGTATCCAAAAGGGGAATTTCTTTTTCTGCATATCTTCGGATGGATTCTTCTCTGTCATCGATGCAAAAGAAAGCTTGGAATCTGGGTTTTTCACTTTTCTGTGGAGCAGAAACAGCAGAAAATCCAGCTGCAACCTGATCGTAATAGGTCCATTCGAAGGCTTCTTGCCAAAGTCTGTACACTTTGTCTAGCTCGCCAAGGATTTCATCTGGAAAAGAAAGACTGTCTTTGTCTTCTCCTGACATTTTGATTCCAAGCGGTGCCCAGTTTCCACCAAAGTGAGCATCCAAAGCATCGATTTCCAAAAGCAGCTCAACAAGAATAAAATCTTCCAAAGAAATCGGTTTTTTGTGGATGAGCATCTGTGGATTTTCATCCAACATCGCTACCATACCGCTCCAACCTGGATGGGCAAATTGTCCATCGAACAAATACAATCCAAACAGAGATTCGTCCCCAACAATTTCTGTGAGCAGAGATTGGAGCGACAAAGGTTCAAAAAGAAGTTTTTTGGCTCTTTTCCCTTTGAAATAACTCACATGGCTTAAGGATTCTACCTCTCTTGACCCTCTGATTAACAGTCAGATGCTCTAACCAGCTGAGCTAAGGAGGAGTGTTTTGGGATTGCAAATATAAAACCTATTTGCAAGTTTTCAAAAATAAATTTTAAAAAATTACATTTTATTCCCCAATGTTTCGTTGATGGCTTTGTAACCATCCCATCCAAAGGAAAGTAACATTAGGCCTAACAAAAACACAATACCGATGGTTTGAACAATTTCCATGAATTTTTGTGGAGCAGGTTTACCTACAATCATCTCATAAAGCGCAAACATGGCATGTCCACCATCTAGACCTGGAATAGGAAGTAGATTGAAAAAAGCCAAGACCACAGAAAGCATTCCGGTTAGACTCCAGAAAGAATGCCAATCCCAAACTGGGGCGAAGGCTTTGGTGATAGAAAAAATAGAACCCGCTTGTTTGTATGCCTCTGTTTCTTTGTTAAACATAAGTTTAAAAGAGCGAAGTTGAACCATCAAAATGTCTTTGGCTTTGGCATAACCGGCAGGAATGGCCTCAGACAAACTGGTGTATTTTTTGTTTTGGTAGTTAAAGATATTCTCTTTCTCCAATTGATAATCATCCATAGGATAAATACCTAAAATACCCTTGGCATCCAATGCAATGGGTTTAGTTATAATTTCGCTGTTTCTTCTAAGGGTAACCTCTACCTCTTTGGGTTTATTTTTGGTAAGATAATCGGGTACCTGATCAAACGCGGCGATTTCTTCCATGTCGATAGAGACAATCTCGTCTCCTTCTTGAAGCCCCGCTTTATGGGCTGGTGAATTTGAAACAATTTTCCCTATTAAAGCTGGAACACGCTTTTCTATAAGAGCCTTCTTGTCTTTGCTTCCAAAAATGAGTTTCTTTTGCGCTTCGGTTACTACAATCTCCACCAAATTTTCGTCTCTGTTCACCACAATTTTAGAGCCAACATCAGCCAAAACCAATTCTTTTGCGGCTTCGTTTATTGTTTGTGGGGTAACGTCTCCAATCTTTACAATTTTGTCCCCAGCCATAAGCCCAATTTTTTCGGCAGTTTCGCTCACTGAAATTCCATATTTTGCTTCTTTGAGCGGCAAAATACTTTCTCCCCAATACATGAGGATTCCAGTAAAAATTAGGATAGCCAAAATGGCATTTACAAAAACCCCTCCCAGCATGATGATGAGTTTTTGCCAGGCCGGTTTAGATCTAAATTCCCAAGGTTGGGGTTCTTGTTTGAGTTGCTCGGTATCCATGCTTTCGTCTATCATACCGGCAATTTTCACATATCCACCAAGGGGCAGCCAACCTATTCCATACACCGTTTCGCCAATTTTTTTAGACCAAAGGGCAAATTTAGGATCGAAAAACAAGAAAAATCTCTCCACTTTGGTTTTGAAAAGCTTGGCAGGTATAAAATGCCCAAGTTCGTGCAAAACTACAAGAATAGACAATGAACAGATCAGCTGTAAAAACTGAACGGAGCTAATCCATTGGAAAAATGAAACAAAAATTTTAGAAAGATCCTCCATGTTTTAAGTTAGTTATAATGTATGGCAAAAATAATCAATTTAAAGGAGTTTAAACTAGATTTTTACTGGTCCCACACCGCCCACCAAATCAAAGGAATGTAGAAATTTTTTACACTATTTATATTTAATCCAAATAATAAGTCTATCTTTGTGGCTTAATGGAAACTCAACATGGTATTATCTAATCTAGAAATAGGACGAACCGCAAAAATCAAAGGCTACCTCAGCGAAGATTTACCTACTAAAATCCTGGAGCTCGGTTTAATCCCAGGAGCCACAGTTAGAATGAAATGCCAAGCGCCTTTAAACGGACCTGTGTATGTTTCTTTGGAATCAGATAACTCTAAACTTGCCATCAAAAAAAGCATTGCTGAGTTAATTGACCTAGAACAATAAGCAATGAGAATCGCCTTAATTGGAAATCCCAATACTGGAAAAACTACACTTTTTAATGCCATTACAGGTTCAAACCAGAGAGTAGGAAATTACCCAGGAATTACCGTAGATTTCTACAAAGCAGTATTACAAAATCCCTTGGGTTCTATCGAGCTGATTGATCTTCCCGGAATTTATAGCCTTTATCCCAGCTCCAAAGACGAAGAAGTGGTCTACCATGCGCTGATAGACAAAAACTCTCCCATCCATCCAGACCAGCTTTTGGTGGTGCTTGATGCCAAATACCTCAAAAGAGGATTACTGCTTTTAAGGCAGCTTAAAACCTTAGAAATTCCTATTGTTTTGGCTATTAACCAAATGGAGAACCAAACCAAAGGTATTGAGGGAAAAAAGTGGACTGAGCTTTTAGAAGTGCCTACTTTTTTGGTAAATTCTAAAACGGGATTAAACGTAAAAAACTTAGAAAATTATCTTGGCCAAAAGGTTTCTACTGAGAAAACCTCAGCGGTGTACCCAGATCAATTTGCCTTGGCGGTAGAGGAAACCGCCCAAAAACTCGGAGAAGAAAATCTAAATTGGGTCTGGAACAATCTTGCCCAAACCCAAAACAAAAACCTTTCTGAAAGCCAAATTAACATACTAAAAGAGCAAAGAAAAAAACACGGGCTAATTCCCAAAAGACTTCAAGTAAAAGAAACGCTTTTGCATTATGAAAGAATCGATAAGTTACTTGATAAAATTCCCCTTGAAAAAAATGAAAACTCTAGGTTTACCACTGTATTAGACCATCTAAGCACGCATCCTTTTTGGGGCTACCTAATTTTTATGTTTCTGATGTTTTTAATTTTTCAGTCTATGTTCAGCCTATCTGAGCTTCCCATGGAGTGGATCGATCAAAAATTTGGAAAACTCTCTTCTGTTCTTCAAGAAATATTACCTTCAGGACCTTTTTTTAAGATGATTAGTCAAGCGCTGATCCCTGGAATTGGAGGTGTTCTGATTTTTATCCCACAAATTTCCATTCTTTTTTTCTTTTTGTTCTTGATGGAAGAAAGCGGATATATGAGTCGGGTGGTGTTCTTGATGGACCGCTGGCTCAAACCATTTGGAATGAGTGGAAAAAGTGTGGTCCCGCTTATCTCTGGAGCCGCCTGTGCCATTCCTGCCATTCTTGCAACCCGAACCATCGAACAGAGAAAAACGCGTCTTATCACCATTTTTGCTACTCCTTTTGTTACCTGTGCAGCAAGACTTCCGGTATACGCACTGCTCATTTCACTGGTGATTCCAAAAACTAAATTATTTGGCATTGGCATTCAAGGGCTTGTACTTTTCGCCCTTTATTTTCTAGGGATAGTCATGGCTCTTTTAACTGGATGGGGACTCAAAAAAATTCTAAAAGCTGAAAAAGGAAGTGAGCTGATTATGCAAATGCCCGATTTCAAACTTCCATCAATCAAAAACCTACTTGCTTTTGTCTGGGAAAAGATCCAAGATTTTGTACTAGATGCTGGAAAAATAATTCTTTCTATAAGCATTGTTCTTTGGGCTTTGGGCTCAGTTGGATATAGCGAAGAATTCAAAAATGCCAAACAAATCATTTCTTCTCAAAACCCAGGTATACACGACCAAGAATTAGAACAAAAAGTTGCAGGTTATTCTCTGGAACACTCGGTTCTTGGAAACCTAGGAAAAACCCTAGAACCGGTAATTGCTCCCCTTGGCTACGATTGGAAAATGGGAATAGGCATCATTTCTTCTTTTGCTGCAAGAGAAGTTTTTGTGGGTGCGATGGCCTCCATCTACAATATTTCTAATAGTGGGGATCAAGAAATGGGACTAAAGGAAAAACTTAAAAACGAAATCAACCCGCTAAGCGGTAAAAAGGCCTATACCCTTGCCAGTGGAGTTTCTCTGATGCTTTTTTACGCCTTTGCCATGCAGTGCATGAGCACCATAGCTGTGGTAAAGAAAGAGACTGGTGGTTGGTTTTGGCCCATCACACAGCTGGTGTATATGAATCTGGTGGCTTATTTGTTCGCCTTTTTGGCTTATCAACTTTTATGTTAAAACCTATGCTCGTTTTACAATATCTACTTTTAGCACTGGTTTTAATCGCTTGCCTTCGATTTCTATATCTAAGACTTCTAAAGCCCAAAAGCAAACCGGAAGGTTGCAACAAATGCGGTTAAGATAGTGCTTTTACAGCTTTACCTGCCTTTGAATACCTTGTTCTAAAGAAATAAAGGTTTCTGTTCTGTTTACCCCTTCAATTTGCTGAATACCCACATTTAAAATATGCATTAGATGGTCGTTGTTTTTACACAGAATCTTGATAAATAGGGCATAATTCCCAGTGGTAAAATGGCACTCTACCACCTCTGGAAGCTCTTTTAGAGAACTAACTACCGAGGTATATTGAGAAGATTTATCTAAAAACACCCCCACATAGGCAATGGTGGTATATCCCAATTTTTTGGGGTTGATGTAGGTTTTGGTGCTTTCGATGAGTCCAGATTCATCCAGTTTTTTTATTCTTTGATGAATAGCCGTAGAAGAAACCCCAACTTCTCTTGCAATTTGCGCCACAGGGGCTTTGGCGTCATCCATCATGGCATTGAGGATAATTTTGTCGATTCCATCTAACTCTATAATCCCTGTTTCTGTGATTCTCATAATCTTCCCTTGTTATTTCTCAAAAATACTATAAATTGGAAAATGGTCGCTATATCCGCCCAAATACTTATTCCCAACATAGGTTCTAAATGGATTTCCCTCAAAGACTCCTTTCCATTCTTTTACCAAGAGGGCATCAAAAACAGAAGTTTCTAGGTGTTTGATACTGGCATTTGGGCCCAAAAACGCTTTTGACAAAAGCATCTGATCGAACAAAAAAAACTCTCCTTTGTGTACCAAAGACCCTTTTCCTTGTTTGGCAAGAGAAATCATCGGATTAAATAAAGTATCAAAAGGCAAACTAAACGGATCTTCTTGGGCGCCAAAACCAGCCAGAGTTTCAGAAAATGGGTCGTCGTTGTAATCGCCCATAAGTAGTACATATTTGTCTTGAGAGCCGCTAAGGAGTTCTTGGTATTTTTGTTTGATGATACCCGCAATTTCAAGTCTTTTGGGTTTGTTCTGATCGTCTAGTCTTTTGGAGGGAAGATGCGAAACAAAAACAGATATTGCCTGACCTTTAAAAAGTCCCTGAACAAAAAGCGTGTCACGGGTAAAGTCTTCTGTTCCATCTGGGTTTTCTAACTCAAAACGGATAGGTTCTTTGTGGGTGATGAAAAAATCGCTTTTCTTATACAAAAGTGCAGTATCAACCCCTCTTTCGTCTTTGGATTCAAAATGTACAATCTCGTATCCAAGTTCGTAGAGATTTACATGATGGATTAAATCGTTTAACACATGGCTATTTTCTACCTCGCAAAGCCCAACTAAACTAGGAGAAGTTCCAGTTTGATCTTTGCCGATCTCCAAAATTACTTGCGCCAACTTACCGATCTTATTTTGATATTTTTTGAGATCCCATTTTTTCTTACCAAAAGGAGTATATTCATCATCTTGGGTATTGGGATCGTCTATGATATCAAAAAGATTTTCTACATTGTAAAAAGCAAAAGTGTATTTCTCTTTCATGTTTTTGGAACAGAATCTTTGTTTCTGAAACTAAAAGTAAGGTTTTTCTATCAAAAAGTTCCCCCGAAATAAAAAAAGACAAAAATGTAGGACGCGCAATGCAAAATCTTGTATTTTTAAAAACCAAAGTCTAGAACTCCGAAAGATGAAAAGCATAAACCCAAAACCCCTGCAGAAAAAAGACTGCATTTACATTACCGCTCCAAGTGGAGCCCTCAAAAAAGAAGACCTAGATTTTGCGCTGCACTTGATTGAAAAGAAAGGTTTTACCGCCAAAATTGCCCCTCATTGTTTGGATGTATACAATTTTGGGTATGCCTATGGCGGAAAACCCAAAGACAGAGTAAAAGACCTGCAAAAAGGATTAGATGACCCTACAATCAAAGCCATTTGGTGTGCCAGAGGTGGTTATGGTATGGTGCAGCTTTTAGACCAGCTCAATTTTTCTAGTTTTAAGAAAAACCCCAAATGGATTATTGGCTACTCAGACATCACTGCCCTTCATAACCAAATTAATTTACTTGGCATCCCAACCATACACGGGGTTACGGCCAAAGTTTTACCCGGTGGAAATAGCCCTGAATCCTACCAAGATGTATTTTCAATTCTCAAAGGAAAATCTACCCAAATTGAGTTCTTTCATCCCAAGAACAAACCATTTAAAGATTTTTCTGGGGAAATAGTGGGAGGAAATCTATCTATCGTTTATAGTCTTTTGGGCAGCCCTTCTGCGGTAAAGACCAAAAACAAAATCTTGTTTTTGGAAGATTGGTATGAGGACTTCTACCATTTGGACAGAATGTTAGAAAACCTAAAAAGAAACGGGCTTTTTGCAGATGCCAAAGCCATTTTAATTGGCGGATTCACAAAGATGGACACCAAGGAAGAAAACCCCAATTATTTGGGTGACTTTGATCAAATGGCCTACAGAATTATTTGTGAAAAACTTAAAAACCTAGAAGTTCCGGTTCTTTTTGGTGTTCCAAGCGGGCATATTTCGCATCATTTGCCACTGATTTTTGAAAGCAAGGCCAAATTCAGCTACAAAGAAGACAAAGTAGTTATAAAATTCAAGCCTTCATTTTAGCCCTTTAAGTCCTCTATAAAAACAAAAATTTGGAAAAGAAACTACAAGCACTATCCTTTGGAAGAAAAGCCGAACAAGCTGCCCAAAAGTTTCTTATAGACAAAGGTTACTTGTTTTTGGCCGCCAATTGGAGGTATTACAAATCTGAAATTGATCTCATTTTTGAGCACCAAAAAACTCTGGTTATAGTAGAAGTAAAGGCCCGAAGTGAATCTTTTTTAATTTCACCCCTTGATGCAGTGGATGCCAAAAAAATGAAAATGCTTGTTTTGGGCGCCAATGGTTATCTAGAAACCCACAAACTCGATTTGCCTATTCGCTTTGATGTGGTTACTGTGGTGGGAGAAAATCCTGAAAACCAAACTATAGAACATACTCAAGAAGCTTTCCATCCCTTTTTTTAGCTTTACTTTTGGTAAAGTGGAAGTCTAAAAACAAAGCAGGCGCCTTTGGTGTAGCTCTGGTCTAATTCTATGGTTTGATTGTGGGCCAATAAAATGTGTTTCACAATAGAAAGTCCAAGTCCCGAACCTCCTGTTTGGCTATTTCTGCTTTGGTCTGCCCGGTAAAACCTTTCAAAAATTCGGGAAGACTCCTTTTCCGAAATTCCAATTCCGTTGTCTGCTATTCGAATTTCCAACTGATCGTCCTTCACCAGTAAAGCGGTAACAATCTCAGTACACTGGGCGTGTTTTAGGGCGTTCACGTAAAGATTGATAAGCACCTGTTCTATTTTGTTTTTGTCGGCCACCACTTTGTACTGGGGATAATTTTCTTCGATTAGCAGCTCGATGTTATGACTTTCAGCCCTCATCTCCAAAAATTCGTAGACTTCAAGGACCAAGGTTTGAATATTAAAAATGGAATTTTCTAAAGAAATGGTTTTCTTTTCTATTTGAGAAAGATAATCGATGTCTTTGAGCAGATGTACCAATCTTTCAGAGGCGTTTTTAATACGAGACAAATATTTTTCTCGAATCATGGGCTCTTCTGCTGCTCCATCCATAAGGGTTTCTGTATATCCCATAATGGAAAATAGTGGGGTTTTTAGCTCATGGGAAATATTACCCATAAACTCCCTTCTAAAAACCGACTCCGATTCTTTTTCTTGAGGCTCAACAGGGTTTTTGGGCTTTAAAAGATGAATGATCAAATAATAACACAACAGCAAAAAGAGCCAGAAAACAGCAAGGAGAAAAGCAGGGAATTCTACAGAAAAAAGCACAAAAATAAGCCATAGAAAACCTGCCCCTACCAAGGAAAAAACCAGCGCCAAGCCAAGGTTTTTTTTCATCTTCTTGGCCTTAGTCTTGGTTTATTTTATAACCTACACCTTTGATGGTAGTAAACCTCTCGTTGCCAAATCTTTCTCTTAGTTTGCGTATGTGCACATCGATGGTTCGATCTCCTACCACCACCTCGCTGCCCCAAACTTTGTCTAAAATTTCATGTCTTCCAAAAACTTTGGAAGGATTTTCAGACAAAACACACAACAGTTCAAATTCTTTTTTGGGCAAGGTAAAAGTCTCTGAATTATAATAAACCAGATAATTTTCTCGATTGATTTTGATGTCTGCAACTTCTAAAATATCAGCATTTTCCCTTGTGGTAAGTTTTAATAGTGCTTCTATCTTGCTGATTAATATTCTTGGTTTGATGGGTTTGTTAATGAAATCATCTCCACCTGCTTGGTAGGCAGCAAGCTGGGTGAATTCTTCGTCTCTTGCACTTAAAAAAACCACCAACGCACTAGGAGAGAGCCTTAAAGCCCTAATTTGCCTACAGGCTTCTACGCCATCCATCACAGGCATCATGACATCCATCAAAATCAAATCTGGAAGATTTTTTTTGGCCATTTCAACCGCTTGCATCCCGTTATGGGCAGTAAAAATCTGATATCCTTCTTTGGCCAAATTATACCCTAAAAGCTCCACAATGTCGGCTTCGTCGTCTACAATGAGTATTTTTTTTGTCACTGATGGAATTGTTTATCTTCAAAAATAGAAAATAAAGTTGGTTATTTGTATTTTTACCCCATGGAAGTTGAGCATCAAAAAGAAAACTTTAGGTTTGTCTTAGATTTAGGCGAAGGCTTTGAAGCAGAACTAAATTATTTTTTAAAAGGTCAAACCCTAATCATTAGCCACACTGGGGTTCCTTCGATGTTTAGAGGAAACGGATATGCAGAAAAACTCACCGCTTTTGCCTTAGATTTTGCCAGAAAAAATGGCTACAAGGTTCAGCCTCAGTGCAGTTACGCTGTGCATTATTTTGCCAAGAATCCTAGTGAAAAAGACCTTTTAGGCTAATTTTAGAGGAGAAAAAACCATGAAAAAAAATCTACCCTATATCATCGGA
This sequence comes from Flavobacteriaceae bacterium, assembly GCA_004359435.1. Lineage (GTDB taxonomy): Bacteria > Bacteroidota > Bacteroidia > Flavobacteriales > Weeksellaceae > PTET01. The sequence goes on along the minus strand of PTET01000001.1, from coordinate 259,134 downwards.
CATCGTGGCGCAAGCGGAATTTTGCCCGAGCACACCAAAGAAGGTTTTGCCCTTGCGCTTGAAATGGGTGTGGATGCCCTTGAGGTAGATTTGGCCATGTGCAAAGACGGCGCGCTGATCCTTCGACATGATTTGTATCTTTCTAACAGCACCAATATTGCTAGCTTTCCTAAATTCAAAGACAGAAAAACCATCAGAACCCTTCAAGGAAAACCTGTTTCGGATTGGTTTATTTGCGATTTTACCTTAGAAGAACTCAAAGAACTACGTGTAAAACAAGTGTTTGAAGACCGGCCGCAAGAACACAATTACAAATATTCTCTTACAACCCTCTCCGAGCTTATCGACCAAATCAAGGCTTATCCAAAGACCAAACCTATTCAGCTTTTTTTAGAGATTAAAAACGCGAGTTTCCACCACAGAAACAACCTCAACATAGAAGACCAAACCTTAAAAGTGCTAAACAAACACGGTTGGAACAATGCAGAATCCCCTGTTTATATTGAATCTTTCGAGGTTTCGAACCTGAAAAAAATTCGAACCGAATCCAAAGTGAAATTGGTTCAACTCATCGATGCCGATCTTTTGAACCACAAAGGAGAACTGGTTTACGACAATCAATTTGGAGCACCCGATGATTTTGGTAAATACAATGATGCCAGAAACTACGGAGATCTTATCTCCAACAAAGGTCTAGACGAAATTAAAACCTACGCACAGGCCATTGGAGTTTGGAAACCTTATATTGTTTCTTACAACGGAGAGGAAAGAACCAACCTGGTAGCCACCAACCTCATTGAGAGAGCCCACCAAAGAAATTTACAAGTATTTGCATATTCTTTTCGAAACGAATGGTATAGACTTCCTCTTGAATACAAAAACGATCCCATCAACGAGTATTTGCACTTCTTTAATTTAGGGATAGATGGGGTTTTCACCGACTTCCCAGATACCGCCCAACAGGCACTTTCTAAGTTTGAAGAAAGCATCAAAGAAGAAGAAAGTTTCTTTTATCAGCTCAAAAAACGCTTTGGATTTTAAGGAATATTAAGGTACTTATGGGTCTGAAGGGAGATTTTAAACTGAGGATTCTTCAGAACAAAATCTACGATATAGGGAGTCATTTCTTTTTCTTTGCTCCATTCTGGCTGCAAAAAAAGATGGCAAGACGCTGAGACCTTTTCTGCTTGTTGTAAGGCAAAAACAAAATCGTTTTGGTTGTGGATAATTACTTTTAGCTCCTGAGCTTTGGGATAATTTTCTTCGATAGGAAGTTGATTTTTTTTAGGAGAAAGACAAACCCAGTCTATTTCCCCTAAAATAGGATAAGCACCAGAGGTCTCCATACAGACTGTGCAATTTTGGGCTTTTAATTTTTGGGTTAGATAGTGTAAATTCCACATGGTTGGTTCTCCACCGGTTAAAACAATCCATTTAGAATGGGCCGTAGCGATATCTACAATGGAATCTACAGGTAAAAGTGGATGAGCCTTTGGATCCCAACTTTCTTTTACATCACACCAATGACAACCTACGTCGCAACCTCCAATGCGGATAAAATACGAAGCCTTTCCAGAGTGAAAACCTTCTCCCTGAATGGTGTAAAAATGTTCCATGATGGGGAGAAATTCTCCTTCAGCTTGATTTTGCATAGGTGATTTTAAACCAAATTTTCTTTTCGCTTGTATGAAAGCAGCGTATTTTTTAGCAGCATGGCACGGGTCATAGGACCTACACCACCAGGTACTGGAGTAATGAAACTACAAAGCGGGGCGACAGAATTATAATCTACATCTCCCACCAATTTGTATCCTCTAGTGCTTCTTCATTTATTTCGGAGGGAAGCTTGACAAGGGTAGAGGTAAAACCTACCTGCTGGCAGTCTTTTATTTTGCTGTTTACATAGGCCTTACTTGCGCCATTTTCTCCCACCAAAACCGCAGCCAGATGTGGCTTTCGTAATCCTTTGGCTATAAATCCTTCTACTTCTTGCTTGATTTCGTTCTTCAAATCATTAGAAACCTTAACCCCGTCTAGTATATTCATAATGGTACTTTTGGCAAAGTTACATATTTTTCTGTGCGAAATTGAGATGGATTTTTATGCCGTACCATAAAATGGACTAAATTTGCAGACATGAAGTTTTCCTTAGAAAAAACCGACGATTATTGCAAAGCCCGAGCAGGGGTAATTTCCACCGACCATGGAGACATAAAAACGCCCATTTTTATGCCTGTGGGAACCCAAGGTACGGTAAAAACCATCCAGCAAACCGAGCTAGAAAAAGACATAGAGGCCCAGATTATTCTTGGAAACACCTACCATCTGTATCTAAGGCCGGGGCATGAGCTTCTGTACAAAGCGGGAGGTCTACACAAATTCATGAATTGGGATAGACCAATTTTAACGGACTCTGGAGGTTACCAAGTCTACTCTTTGGGGCCGATGCGAAAAATTACCGAGAAAGGGGTGAAGTTCAAATCCCATATCGATGGTTCCATGCATTTTCTCTCTCCAGAATACGCCATGGAAATTCAGCGGTATATTGGGGCAGACATCATCATGGCTTTTGACGAGTGCACACCTTACCCTTGTGACAAAAAAACCGCCAAAAAATCCATGGACATGACCCACCGCTGGCTGAAACGTTGTGTGGATTGGCTGTTGGGACTCCTGCCAACATTTTGGAGAACATCGCCCTTGGAATAGACATGTTCGACTGTGTAATGCCCACCAGAAATGCTAGAAATGGAATGCTTTTTACCTGGGAAGGAACCATCAACATCAAAAATTCCAAATGGAAAGATGATTTTTCTCCCCTAGACCCAAGAGGGACTTCTTATGTAGATCAGCATTATTCTAAAGCCTACCTAAGACATCTTTTTATGTGTGGAGAGTCCCTTGGTAAACAGATTGCCACACTCCACAATCTAGCTTTCTATTTAGATTTGGTAGGTGAAGCCAGAAAAAGAATTCTCGATGGAAGTTTTTATGCTTGGAAAAACAGTGTAGTAAAAGAGTTAGACCAAAGAAGATAGGCTTTGAAAATTCTAGACAAATATATCGTCAAACAGTTTTTAGTTACCTTTGTGGTGATGTCTACTTTGCTTTTAACCATCACAGTGGTTATTGACATAAGCAACAAAATCAACCGATTAAACGACAACGGATCATCTGTCAAACAAGCCCTTGTAGAGTTTTATCCCTATTGGTCGGTATGGATTTTCAATACATTTTTGCCCATTGCCGTTTTTATCACCGTCATCTTTTTTACCTCTAAAATTGCCAACAACACAGAAATTGTTGCCATTACCTCGGGGGGAATTAGCTTCCCCAGATTTTCTACTCCCTATTTTTTTACTGCATTGTTTCTTGGACTCATATCCCTTGGAGTCAACCATTTTTTACTGCCCAAAGCCAGTAAAAAGAAAAACGAATTTGAGTACAAATACCTGCTTACTGAAAGCAAGAAAATGGATTATACCCAAGTTAAAAGTATTTCTGTTTTACTCTCTAAAGATGAATATCTTTTTGTCAATGAGTACCGAAGAGAGCCTCAAAGTGGAGCTGGGTTTCTGTACCAAAAATTCGACCAAAAAGACAAACTGAAACTCATCAAAAATCTTCGGGCCGATCAAATTACTTGGCAGCCCAATGATTCTACTTTTTTGCTTTCTAATTATTATATTAGAGAGATAGACAAAAAGGGCAGAGAAAAACTTTCCTCTGGCACACAGATGAGTTTCCCGCTGAAAGTTACTCCTGACGAACTCTTGCCAGAAGGATACGCCTCTGAAGTAATGACAAGCCCAGAACTACTTCGATTTATTGAAAGAGAACAAGAAAAAGGTTCCACCAATTTAGGGAGTTACAAAACCCAATTTCATAGAAGAAGTAGCATTTCATTTTCTGTTTTGGTACTCACTTTTTTAGGGCTTTCACTTGCCTCAGAAAAAAGAAGGGGTGGAATTGGGCTGAATCTAGCCATTGGACTCTTAATAGCATTTATGTATATCTTTTTGGGAGAATCTTTAATTTCTTTTTCTAAAAATGAAATTCTATCGCCTGTTTTAGCCACATGGATGTCTAATTTTCTCTTTGGCGCCCTTGCTTTATATCTCTTTATTAGGAGAGCCAACCAATAAATCCTAAATTTGCATTTCTAAAACTACTTTCATGATTAAAATTACGCTTCCAGATGGCACTATCAAAGAACATCCCAAAGGAGTTACCCCTTTAGAGGTTGCACAGCAAATCAGTCAAGGATTAGCAAGAGAAATTCTCTCTGCTTCTGTAGATGGAAATCAAGTAGAAATTACCACACCTATCCAAGAGGACGCCCATCTGGTTTTGTATACTTTTGAGGGAGATTTAGGGAAAAAAGCCTTTTGGCATTCATCGGCACACCTTTTGGCGCAGGCTATCACTTTTTATTATCCCAATGCCAAACTCACCATTGGTCCAGCCATTGAAAATGGATTTTACTACGACGTAGATTTTGGAGGCGAAACTTTTGGAGACAAAGATTTTGAGAAAATCGAACAGAAAATGATTGAAAATGCCCGAAAAAAGGCAGAATTCAAACTTTATGCAGTTTCTAAAAAAGAGGCTTTAGAAACGTACCGTGACAATCCCTACAAAACAGAACTTATACAAAATCTAGAGGACGGAAGCATCACTTTCTGCACCCACGATGATTTCACAGATCTTTGTAGAGGAGGACATTTACCCAATACAAGCTTTGTGAAAGCTGCCAAAATTTTAAGCTGTGCCGGTGCGTACTGGAGAGGAAACGAGAACAATCCTCAACTCACAAGGGTTTACGGAATCACTTTCCCTAAACAAAAAGACCTCACCGAATATCTAGAAAGACTAGAAGAGGCCAAAAAAAGAGACCACAGAAAATTAGGAAAAGAATTGGGGATCTTTACGTTTTCAGAAAAGGTAGGCGCGGGACTTCCTCTTTGGCTTCCCAAAGGAGCGGCACTTAGAAAAAGACTAGAAGACTTTTTAACCAAAGCCCAAACCAAAGCAGGTTACGAAATGGTGGTAACCCCACACATCGGACACAAAGAGCTTTATGTTACCTCTGGTCACTACGAAAAATACGGAGCAGATTCTTTTCAGCCCATCAAAACACCGAACCTAGACGAGGAATTTTTGCTCAAACCCATGAACTGTCCTCACCACTGCGAAATTTACAATTCTTCGCCATGGTCATACAAAGACTTGCCTAAAAGGCTCGCAGAATTTGGGACAGTTTACCGTTATGAACAAAGTGGAGAGCTACATGGTTTAACCCGCGTGAGAGGTTTTACCCAAGACGATGCACACATTTTTTGTACATCAGATCAGCTATTAGAAGAGTTCAAAAGTGTAATTGACCTAACTTTATACGTATTTAAAGCGCTTGGATTTGATGATTATACGGCTCAGGTTTCGCTTCGAGATCCAGAAAACCCAAAAAAATACATAGGCTCTGATGAAAACTGGGAAAAAGCAGAGTCTGCCATCATTTTGGCGGCCAAAGAAAAAGGGCTCAACACCGTGGTAGAGTACGGAGAGGCTGCATTTTATGGGCCCAAGTTAGATTTTATGATCAAAGATGCCCTAGGCAGAAGTTGGCAACTGGGGACCATTCAGGTAGATTACAACCTTCCCGAGCGTTTTGATTTGTCTTACAAAGGAGCAGACAACCAAAGCCATAGACCGGTGATGATACACCGAGCGCCTTTTGGCTCTATGGAGAGATTTATTGCAATTTTACTAGAAAACACCGGCGGAAACCTTCCCCTCTGGCTCACCCCAACCCAGGTGATGATTCTGCCAATTAGTGAAAATTATGTAGAATATGCAGAAAAAGTTTCAAAATTGCTCGAAAATAACGATATTCGCAGCCTGGTTGACACCAGAAACGAGAAAACAGGACGAAAAATCCGAGATGCAGAAGTAAGCAAGGTTCCCTTTATGCTGATTGTGGGCGAAAAAGAACAGTCTACAGAAAGCTTATCGGTTCGTAAACACGGCCAGGGAGATCTAGGAGACTTCGCTTTGCAAGATTTTGTTGCCCTGGTACAAAAAGAAATAGAAACAAAAACTGGTACATTATCGCACTAAAAAAACAAAGAGGATACACTCCTCGAGTAGTAGAAGTTCTGCATAAGATCAACGAAAAGATCTATGTAGACGAAATTCGATTGGTAGGAGACAACGTAGAGGTAGGGGTTTATCAAACCAAGGCTGCCCTTGAATTGGCTGCCGAATTGGAGCTAGACCTTATTATGATTACCGAAAAGGCCGACCCTCCGGTTTGTAAAATTGCAGACTACAAAAAGTTTTTGTACGAACAAAAGAAAAAACAAAAAGAGCTCAAGGCCAAACAAGTAAAGGTTGTGGTTAAAGAGATTCGATTTGGACCTCAGACCGATGAACACGATTACGAATTCAAGAAAAACCATGCACAAAAATTCTTGGAAGAAGGCTCTAAACTGAAAGCCTATGTGTTTTTCAAAGGAAGGTCTATCGTGTTTAAAGATCAGGGCGAAATTTTGCTTTTAAAACTTGCCACAGATCTAGAAGAAGTTGGAAAAGTAGAGCAAATGCCTAAGCTGGAAGGAAAAAAGATGATCATGATGATGGCCAGCAAGAAGAAAATAAAATAGAAAAATTAAGTAAAGTAATATAAATAGAAACAAAATGCCAAAGTTAAAAACAAAGTCAAGTGCTAAGAAGCGTTTTAAGCTTACCGGTTCTGGTAAAATTAAAAGAAAACATGCTTTCAAAAGCCACATCTTGACAAAGAAAGAAACCAAACAAAAACGTAATCTAACCAAAAGCGGTTTGGTAAGCAAAGTAGACACACCAAGTGTTTTATTGCAACTAAGACTTAAGTAATTAAGTGATTGGTTAACCTAAAATGTATAACCCTGTTGTGGCGCCAAAAAAGTGTAAATCTTACCGCCCACAACAAAAAAATTAAAAATTATGCCTAGATCAGTAAATTCAGTAGCTTCTAGAAATAGAAGAAAAAAAGTAATGAAACTTGCCAAAGGATACTTTGGTAGAAGAAAAAATGTATGGACCGTAGCCAAAAATGCCGTTGAAAAAGGTTTGGTTTACGCCTACAGAGACAGAAGAAACAAAAAGAGAAACTTCAGAGCGCTTTGGATACAAAGAATCAACGCCGGAGCAAGAGAATATGGACTTTCCTATTCTGCTTTTATGGGGAAACTTAAAAAAGCCAACATCGAGCTAAACAGAAAAGTATTAGCAGATTTGGCCCTTAACAACCCAGAGGCTTTCAAATCCATCGTAGAGAAAATAAAATAACACAATCCACTTACTTTACTTAAATTTTTAAAACCAGCAGATTTGCTGGTTTTTTTATTTTATAACCCAGAGACATCTTTGTATTAAAAGGATCTTTAATGCTCACACCCCAACAAAGTTTAATTGAATCTTGTATAAAATAAATTTAAAAAATCTATAGAAAATTTCTTAAATGTTATTTCTTAACCTAAAAAACACGTAAATTTAACATTGACCATCTTCTAATTTTGAATAGCTTTGTGTCAGAAAAAAACGGAAAATTTATCTTTAATTTAAACAACCTAATAATACAACAATGGAAATGAATGTTTCAAACAACCAAGAGCAATTTGTTGCAAAAAAATCAGGACTGAACCCTGCAATGATTATTCCTATTTTATTTTTGGTAGGAGTTTTCATCTATCTATTTGTACTGGGGAACCCAGGAAACTTTAAAGATGCTGACAAATTGGGAAGCGGCTCTGTGGCTTTTTCTGATGTTGAAACCAAAGACATACATCCAGAATCCTTTCTGGGAATCATTTACAAAGGAGGGTTCATCGTTCCGATCCTCATTACCTTTATGATTACTGTAATTGTATTCTCTTTTGAAAGATTTTTTGTAATCAAACAAGCCGCTGGAAAAGGAAACTTGGATGGATTTGTGATGAAAGTGAGAAGTTTACTTAACCAAAACAAAGTAGATGAAGCTTTGGCAGAATGTGAAATGCAACAAGGTTCTGTTGGAAATGTACTCAAAGAAGGGCTTATAACCTATAAAGCACTTTCTAAAGACACTTCCATGAACAAAGAACAAAAAATGGTAGCCCTTAACAAATCTATCGAAGAGGCAACAACCCTAGAGATGCCTATGCTAGAAAAAAACATGATGATTCTTTCTACTTTAGGATCTGTAGCAACTTTGATAGCCCTTTTGGGAACTGTAATTGGGATGATCAAAGCCTTCTACGCGTTAGGATCTGGAGGAGGAACACCCGATGCTGCAGCACTTTCAACGGGTATCTCTGAGGCGCTTATCAATACCGCACTAGGAATTGGTACCTCAGCGGTGGCCATTATCTTGTACAACTACTTTACCTCTAGAATTGATGAGTTGACCTACAAGATTGATGAAATCGCTATGAGCATTCAACAAACTTTTGCTGAATTCCACTGATTTCTTAAAAAGAACAGCCTTTTATTTGAACTTACCTTCTGAGCAGCAAAAATTGTACAAAGATCCAACGGGAATTCCTATCGACAGTGTTAACAAGGAACTCATTGACTGGGTAGAACAAAGTTTGGCTGTGAATCCCAATTACAAATTGGCCATCAAAGGAGATGTAACCACTGAGTATCCCAAGATGAAAAATTTGTTTGAAGGACTTAGGGATATCAACTTTCTGAAATTTTGGCTTATCACTTCTCAGGAAGGAATACCAAATTAAACACTTACACAACATGGCAGATATACAGGTACAGGACAAAGGAAACAAAGGTGGAAAGGTTCGTTCTAAAAAACAAAACACCCGTGTGGATATGACACCTATGGTGGATTTGGGATTTCTTTTGATTACATTTTTTATGTTCACCACCACCTTTAGCAAACCCAACGTGATGGATTTGGGACTTCCAGCCAAACCCAAAAAAGACCAAAAAAGGCCAGACACAGAAATTAAATTGTCTAACTCCATCTCTATTATACTTGGAGAAGACAACCGAATTTTTTGGCACCAACAAGACAACATCTCACTAACGGAAGCCAACCTTAACGAAACAACTTTTGATAGAGAAGGAATCCGAAAAGTGATTGAAAAAGCAAAGAATTCAGCTGAAAATAAGGATTATTTTACCGTTATCATCAAACCCTCAGATGATGCTGTATACAAAAACTTTGTTGACATCTTGGACGAAATGGCCATCACCAACAGTGGAAAATATGGAGTTACCGAGATCAAACCTTGGGAAAAAGCCATTTACGAAAAGAAAGTTGGGGCTAAAAGCCCATCAAATTAATTCAACCATAAAATAGACAAAAATGGCAGAAGAAAAAAAATACAACCATTCCAATTTGGAGGAAATTGTATTTCAGAATAGAAATAAAAGCTACGGTGCCTAATCAAATATTGTTTTTCGTAGGTAGGACAAGCATTCTCTTCAATCTTTACGATTTGTTTTTTCAAAAAATAAGCATGACGGGCTTCCTCTGAAGCATGTTTGAGAATCATTTCCGACACAAAAACAGGGTCTTCACAATTCTTGATTTTCTTTGCCCCAACGTTTTCCATCATAGAAAGAGAATTGAGCCATTTGCTGTGGAGTTTCGGGTTGGCTACGATTTTGTCTATCAGGGTTTCCATAGTTGGAGTTTGGGGATTTTTTGTTCAAGAAATTCACTGACAAAAATAGGGCATTTTGAAACAAAAAATCCTCTTCTGAACAATCAAAAGAGGACTTTTTTGTGGAGTTTTGACTTGGTTTTAGTATTCGTATTCCTCTTGAAAAAGGAAATCATACTTAAAGTAACTAGATTTGGTTAGGAAACCGTTTTCATTGTACTGGTTTGCATAATCGACGGTTTCTGTTCGGGTTGATGTAACTATTCCATCTACTTTTTCTTCAGTTGTTTCAGTTTCACTTACAAGGTTGTTTCTATCACTAAAAACATCAATAAGTGCATCAAAACCTATAACATTTGCAAAGGGACTCTTTTTATCGTCATACTTATAATCATAGGTAGTTGTATGAGTATATGTTTTTCCTGAATAGGTATGTGAAGATATATGAACCCATTTAATTATATTTCCATTGTAGCGGGTTAAAACCTCTGTACCATGATCATCTTTTGTTTCAACATTTGTTGTAGGATCTATGGAATAGGATTCTAAAAGAATTGTTCCATCTGAATTGTAGGTATAGGTCTCTCTCTTTTTAGATTTAATTGCACCAATTGAATCAATCGATTGATGATTATTCTCACTCAATTTTCCATTTTGATACGTATAAAAATCTTTAAATGAAATTTTACCAGTGCTATCATATTCTGTAATTTGTGTAATCAAATCTCCAGTATAGCTATAAACAGTTCTACTTAGATCAGCATGTGTGGCATCAACAATCTTATTTCCGTTGTAGATAATCTTAGTACTCCCCGCCTGATCTTCTTTATTAATAAACGAAATTTTCGTAGGCAATATAGTAGAACTGCTTGGTGGAGTTTGAATTTCACCTTCGTCATTCTTACAAGAAGTAAAACTTAACAAAGCAATGGCAAATAGGGCAAATATTTTTTTCATCTGGTTTCTTTTATCTAATTAAACTTTAATATTCGTATGACTCACTTCCAGAGTAATCATCACCTACAAAACTAGAAAACAACAAGTAACCATCTGTACTGTAAGTATTAGTATAGATATGTGTACTTGAACTTTGAACAACATTATTGTAAATATGTTGGTATTTACTTTTTAGAGGATTGTTTCTAGAGGTTGGAGCATCAAATATCAATCTGTCAAATCCTGTTATATTGGAAAATGGTGATTTTTTATTGTCATATTCATCCTCATAGATATTGACATTTATGTTATTTTGATCGCCACTGGTACGCACTTCTTTGATTACGTTTCCATTAGAAACAGTAAATATAGTTGAGCCATCATCTTTTACTTCTTTGCCATCTAAATCGAATCGATACGATTCCTGAACAATAGTGCCATCACTGTTGTGAGTATACACATCTTTATTTTTGGTAGTAATTAATTCTCCCTCACTATTCATATTATTTGAAATAGTTACAACAGATATTAATTTCCCATTATGATCATAACTAAAATCATCAGTCTCTATAATCTCATTTTTGACATTAAGGGATGTTATCTTGGTTATAAAATCACCAGTATAGGTGTAAACATCTCTTGAACCAACCGAAGTAGTGATTTCATTAATCTTATTGCCGTTATATGTAATATTTTTTATTGATTTATCTTCATCCTGATCATTTTCATCATTTGATTTTTCTATATACGTTACTCTCTTAGGCAAAACAGAAGAACTACTTATTGGAGGCAAATCTGGCCCTTCATCTTTTCCACACGAAGCAAGACTTAACAAAGCAATGGCACAAAGAGTAAATATTTTTTTCATTCTATTTTTTCTAAAGGATTTCAATCAAAGCTAAGGAATTCATTTTAAGCAAAAAAGCCCTTTTTAAGAATAAAAAGGACTTTTTGGGGTTTTCAAATAAGGTATCAAACTGGCGATGCTAGTCATTGAGCTTCAAAACCGCCATGAAGGCTTCCTGTGGAATCTCTACATTCCCCACCGCTCTCATACGTTTTTTTCCTTTTTTCTGTTTTTCGAGTAGTTTTCTCTTTCTGGAAATGTCTCCTCCGTAACATTTGGCCGTTACGTCTTTTCGAAGGGCTTTGATGGTTTCTCTGGCGATGAATTTCGCACCGATGGCGGCCTGGATGGGAATATCGAACTGTTGGCGAGGAATGAGTTCCTTGAGTTTTTCGCACATCTTCTTCCCAATTTCATAGGCATTATCTTGGTGCAAAAGAGATGAAAGCGCATCTACCACCTCTCCATTCAAAAGCACATCCACTTTTACCAGTTTGGAAGCTCGCATACCAATGGGTGAATAATCAAAAGAAGCATATCCTTTGGAGACTGTTTTAAGCCTGTCATAGAAATCAAACACAATTTCCGCCAGAGGCATATCGAAAGTGAGTTCTACCCTGTCAGAGGTAAGATATACCTGATTGGTAATTCGGCCTCTTTTTTCGATACAAAGACTCATCACCTGACCCACAAAGTCCGATTTGGTGATGATAGAAGCTTTGATAAATGGCTCTTCTACTCTGTCCAAAGAAGAAGGGTCTGGAAGATCCGATGGATTGTTCACCAAAATAATTTCTTCTGTATTTTTTTTGGTAAATGCATGGTAAGACACGTTGGGAACCGTTGTAATCACCGTCATGTTAAATTCCCTTTCTAGCCTTTCTTGGATAATTTCCATGTGTAGCATTCCAAGGAATCCACATCTAAAACCAAATCCCAAGGCTGCAGAACTTTCTGGCTCGAAAACAAGTGAAGCGTCATTGAGTTGAAGCTTTTCCATAGAGTACCTTAGTTCTTCGTACTCTTCGGTGTCCACTGGGTAGATTCCAGCAAAAACCATGGGTTTTACATCTTCAAAACCATCAATGGCAGCAGAAGTTGGATTCTGGGCATCGGTAATGGTGTCTCCTACTTTAATTTCTCTGGCGTCTTTGATACCGGTAATAAGGTAACCCACATCTCCGGTTTTGATTTCATTTTTGGGGGCTTGGGTAAGTTTGAGCGTTCCAACCTCATCGGCATCAAACTTTCCACCGGTGGCCATAAATTTAATTTTTTGACCTTTTTTGATGCTTCCATTCACCACCTTAAAATAGGTTTCAACACCTCGAAAAGAATTGTAGACAGAGTCAAAAATAAGGGCTTGAAGGGGAGCCTCTGGATCGCCTTTGGGGGCAGGAATCCGCTCGATAACCGCAGAGAGAATATCCAAAACTCCCGCTCCGGTTTTTCCGCTGGCATGAATTACCTCCGAAGGATCACAACCCAAAAGGTCTACAATGTCATCGGTTACTTCTTCTGGATTGGCAGAAGGCAAATCTATTTTGTTGAGAATTGGAATGATTTCCAAATCGTTTTCCAAGGCCAAATACAAGTTAGAAATGGTTTGCGCCTGTATGCTTTGAGCGGCATCAACAATCAGAAGCGCTCCTTCGCAGGCAGCAATACTTCTTGAAACTTCGTAAGAAAAATCTACGTGTCCTGGGGTATCAATCAGGTTTAATACATATTTTTCGCCCTTGTACACATAATCCATTTGAATGGCATGGCTTTTTATGGTAATCCCTCTTTCTCTCTCCAAATCCATGTCATCTAGAGTTTGGGCCTGAAGGTCTCTATCCGAAACGGTTTTGGTCTCTTGGAGCAATCGATCTGCCAAGGTGCTTTTCCCGTGGTCGATATGAGCGATAATACAAAAGTTGCGAATGTTTTTCATGTCCTTTGTTGTTGAACTTCAAAGATAGGCTTTTCTCACTGGTTTTAATGTACTTTTTAAGTCCACACTTAAAATGTGAACTTTATAAATAATTAAATTTTTTCCATAAAAAAGCCCTACTTAAATCATCAAGCAGGGCGAAAATTTTATTTTAGCTAGATTTAGTTACAGACTTTAACATCTGATGAAAACACATCTTCTGGGAAGGTAAAGGTGTAGGTATAACTTCCATCTGCATTTGCTTTTTCAGATTTAACTCCTGCCGCTAATGGGTTTCGAGGATTTGCTAAGTCTGATGTCTTTCCGAAAGTTTGATAGAAACATCCCGAATTTACATTGTACAAAATAACAATGGAATCTATGGCGCTATTTGAAAAAGAAGAATTTTCTTTCAAAACCAAAGAATCGATGATTTCAGGATTTAATTCAGTTCTTTTTTTAAGACTTGAGGTTTTGATGAGAGTCCCGTTTTTGTATCCCTTCATTTGGATGCTTTGATAACTCTCGTTTCTATAAACAATGGTGTTTTCGGGTGCAGAAACCCCGAGCTGTTCATCGGAGTCCGATTTGTTACAAGAAAAAAAGACCATTGATAGGCCAAATAAAAATAATATAGAGAGTGATTTTTTCATTATCCCAAAGATTTGGTTCGTGTGATAAAAGTATCAAAAAAAATCTACAAACTTAAATTTATTTATCAACTGTCTTTTTTTCAGTAAGTTAAAAATCTCTCTATAAAACCTTTGGCCTTACAAACAAAAGTCATTCTAAAAGCAAAGTAGTAGTAAAATGGGATTTCTACAATGGATGGCTAAGTGTTCCATTTGGTCTATGCTGTGTGGACTTTCTTCATAATTGCTATTGCCGATGATGCTCTGTCTCTTTTACCACCAATCTACTCCATATCTTTCTTTTAAATATGTATATGGAACACCGCCATCTAGTTCATATAGATTATAATCCCTCTTTTTAAAAACAAGATACATCAATGGATATACTTCAAAAGTTCGAAATTCATAATCAGGCATAGTACATTCTGATAGTCCTTTCCCTATTTCCAGTTGACTTTTCTTTAATTCTTCCTTTTTCAAATAGACATTAAATCTATCTGTCTCAAAACATATATTCTGTTCGTAAATTATTGGGTCAAATTCAATATATTTATTAGAAAGTCTAAGATTAATGTCTTTTTTATCATTCTGTGAAACAGGTAAAATTAGATTCATTTCTGCAATCAAGTCTTCCAAAGTGTTTATTTCCCAAATCAAAGGTCCATACCTGTTTGAAATATATCTTGTATCAATGATCGTAGAATCTTCATCAAAAAGTTCTAACTCATTATTTATAACCTTAAAAAAAGGTTTTGAGTACTTCTTTTCATCAGATGAAAGATACAAACGACCATCTAGAGTATTGTTCTTTCTCCTATCAACTAATTTTAAATCTCTTAAGTACTTTTTAGCATCGTCATGACAATAGACATCTATAAATTTGTTGCCAATTTTGATTTTCCCTCGATAACCATTGTAATGTATTGAATTTTCATATATTACATGAATATTCATTTGACTCTCTACCAAAGAGTCTCTACTAAATATCAACGAAAAATTGATTTTTTCGTGACTTTCAACAAAATATTTTAATTCTTTGTTGAGTTGGGTTATGAAATCTTTCCTACTATTTCTTTTAGTAATTGTATTTCCGACAAAAGATGTAACCAACAGAAATATCAAAGATGCCTTTACTAGGAAACTTATTTTTATCATTTTTTATAAAAAATCGTTAGAACAAAGCTTATAAACAATCTATTATTTCCTAATAATTCCATCCTCATTTAAAAACCTCGCCCCCTTTACCTCGGATGGCTCAATGTTCCTTTCTCACGAATTTTATTTTTGTCCAGTTCTATGTTTTTGGTCTTTTGTTTTGAAAAAAGCTCCATTTGGTCTGTGCTGTGTGGACTTTCTTCATAATTGCTATTTCCATAAGGATTGATGGTACTCAGTTCACTCAAACCCTCAGAGGTGAATTTGGCGGCAAAAATAAAGGTGTCTCCGTCTACAAAAATGAGTTTGTGATCTTTCTTATCCAATTCCTGTCTAGTGCTTGCAGCAATGGTCGCAGTTGAACCGTACATGGGGTACTCTTTTCCAAATTTTCTGGTTTTTTGTAGATCTCCAAGTGGAAATTCAAGGGTTCCATAGTGTTTCAAAAGAAATTTTTGTGCATCTAGCAAAAATCCCAATAATTCAGCTTCTGGGATTGGTCTTTCGTAGTTTCCAAAATTCTTAAAGATATATTCCACCATATTGTGTATGAACATGGCCATCACAGGTGCCTGTTTGTTGTCTGGAGCAAATTCACCATTCCAAGCCTCAAATACGGCTTTGGTAGGAGCCAGCTCAGGTGTTTTGGCAATCAATTCTGGAACGATGGAACAGTTGGTGCAGTTGTGGAAATCCAGATCTTTTACATCCACGAAAACACTGTTTTTGAAGTTTTTGGCCTGCTCAAAAGTGAAGGTTTCTGGTTTGCTCAATAAAAGATGTGAAGTCTTCCCTCTGGTATTGTCCATTGTGAGGAGTCCAAAACTTTTGGGATAGTTTTCTATTTTGGGGTTGTCCATGGGACCAGAGGTTTTGATTGCAGCATTGTTGGTGTCATACACATATCCACTGGAGGGATTTTCTACCCAAACCATATCCTTTACTGGATAGAATTTTTTTCCATCCCAGTTGTTTTTGGAGGTATTTCCAACAAGTACCCCACTCCAGTTCTGGGTTTCATCCACAACGGGAAAAATACCCTGACTGAGTTTGAAGATGTTCTTGTCCTTGTCTGCATAAGTGATGGTAAACATTCCCAATCCGTTGATTTCCAAAGCCTTTTTGAATTCTTGCAGATTGGTAGAAAGAGCCATTCTGTACCATTGTTCTGCAGCTCTAACATTGGTGAGAACAGAAGTTTTCATAGAATAATACCCCGATTTGTTCTTCAAAGTGGGACCGTATTTGCTGATGAAATATTTCTTTTTGATTGGGATTTTTACACCTTTGAGATTGAGTGTGAGTTTGGCTGTTCTCTCTTCCAATTCCAACCACTGGTCATCGTACTTGTAGGTATTCTTTTTGGTCGGATGCATTTCCAGTTTGTAGGTATTGAAGTTGTTGACGTAATTCACAGTATGGCTCCAACCCAAATTGGGGTTTACTCCAATGCTAGGAAACACTCCTCCTCCAGCAAAAGTTGCCCCATGAATGTCCAATCCTTCCTCTGTGTGCACGCCCACTTCCCAATAAGAATATGGTCCTTGAGTTGGATTGTGGGGATTCCCAATCAAAAACGCATTTCCGTCTGCAGTTTTTGGGGCATTAAAAGCAAAGGCATTGGAACCTTTGCCCATATTTTCTTCTAAGAATTTTTGGGTTACATCGTCCGTCTTGTTAAATGCTACTTTGGCGACGTCTGCAAAATGGTTGGAAAGCAAAACAATTGCATATCCTTTAACAAGGTCCTGTGGTTTGATGGGAAAAATATCCTTGTACACCACTTTGTCTGGATGAGCCTTTGCGTAATTGTTGAGGGCCAAACAGTAAGCCTTCATGTTTGCGTCCATCTCTGGAGAAATGTCTTGCGCGTATCTTTCGTTCGCCATTTTGTCGAACTCGAACATTTGTGTAATCAAATCCAGCAAAATTCCCATGTTGGAATGCTCAGAAAAACTCCCTGAAACTCCTTTGATATGTTCTTGAATGTTGAAAAAATTATCCTCACATTGTGCCCATGCTACTCCATAAGCGGCTTCTCTGTTGGTTTTGGCGAAAATGTCTGGAACTCCATAGGCATCCCGAACGATGTCTATTTTGGTTGGGTCAATTTCTTGGGAAAAAGCCAATTGCAGGGACATCAAAAATATCCCTAGGGTTTTCAAAAAGATGTTTTTATTCATTTTTAGTGGGTTTTGGTTCAACGGTTTGAAGGTTAGTTTTTGTAAATATAAAAAATGCAGATTAATTTGTCTGCACTTATAGTGTGTTATATTTTCAGTTTGAAAGAGAATTATTGGGGATGGCTCAAAGTTCCATTAACCCGAATTTTTTCTTTGTCCAGTTCTATGTTTTTGGTTTGTTTGTTGACGTACAAATCCATTTGGTTGGTGGAACGTGGATTTCCCTCTTCCAAACTATTTCCTACGGTGTTGATGGTTCTGAGCTCTTCCAAACCTTGTTTTCCGTATTTCGCATAGAAGATGTAGGTATCTCCGTAGATGAGTTTCAAAGTATGGTCTTTTTGAAGTTCAAACTTAGAATTGGCAAGGGTGAAAGGACATCCATACATGGGTCTTTCCTCTCCAAAACGGCTGACTTTCTGTAAATCACCCAAAGGGAATTCCAAAGTTCCATAATGTTTCAGTAGAAATTTTTGCGAATCCAACAAAATTTGGACCAAAACCTCCTCGGGAATGTCTCTGTCTGGATTGGCATATTCAGCATAAACATAATCTGTGATTTTCATCGCAGCAAAAGCAGCCAAGGGAGCCTGTTTGTTGTCTATGGAAAACTCTCCGTTCCATTTGTCATACACCGCTTTGGCGGGAGCCAGCTCTGGAGTTTCGGCAAGAAGTTTGGGAATCACATCGCAGTTCATGCAATTCCATTCAGACAGATGGTTTTTGTCCACATACACATTGTCCCGAATTTCCTTTGCCTTTTCAAAAGAAATTTTGGGTGAATTTTCTAAGAGAGAATACAGAACCCTCGATCTGCTATTGTCTGGTTTGTGGATTCGAAAGCTCTTGGGAAAGTCCTCGTATTTTGGATTGTCCCCTGTTGAGGAAGCTGAAAGAGGTGAATTGTTGGTGTTGTAAACATATCCAGAAACAGGATTTTTTGTCCATGGCAGAGCTTGTATGGGGTGAACTTGCTTTGCATTCCAATTGTTCTTGGAGGTATTTCCAACCAAAACCTCGGTATAATCAAAACTTTCGTCCCGAATGGGAATCAGGGCATTGTTGAGCAAAAAGATGTTGTCCTCTTTGTCTGCATAGGTAACGGTAAAAAAACCGATTCCTTGGATTTCCAAAGCTTTTGTAAACTGTTCCAAATTGGTAGATTTGGCCATTTCATACCACTGTTCAAAATGCCTTAGGTTGCTTAAAACACTAGATTTTACACTATAGTATCCCGTTTTGTTTTTGAGGGTTGGACCATATTGGCTGAGATAATATTTTTTCTTCAATGGAATTTTCATTCCCCCTAAATGCAAAGTAATTCGAGCTGTTTTTTCCTCCAGTTCTATCCACTTTTCATCATACTTGTAGGTGTTTTTCTTTGTGGGATGCATTTCCAGTTTGTAGGTATCCACATTGTTGAGGTAATTCACCGTGTGGGTCCAACCCAAATTGGGGGTGGTACCAATGGTTGGGAAAACCCCACCTCCCGAAAATGTAACTCCATGGATGTCCAGACCTTCCTCTGTGTGCACGCCCACTTCCCAAAACTCATACGGCCCTCCAATGGGCTGATGCGGATTCCCGATGAGATAGGTTTTGCCATCGGCGGTTTTGGGACTGCTTAGGGCAAAAGCATTGGAACCCTTTTGGGTAGCATCAACGAGGATTTTGCGCGTATCCAAAGTTTTGTTCTTGAAGACTTTGGCGATAGATGGAAAAGCCGTTGGGGCGAAAAGAGCCATGGAATATACCTTGAGAATTTGCTTTGGACTCAAAGGAAAAAGCTCTTTGTAAACCACTTTTTCTGGGTGGGTTTTGGCGTATTGGTTTATGGCAAGGCAGTAGGCTTCCAAAATCGATTCCAATTCTGGGGTGATGTCCTTGGAATATTGACTCTGAATCAGACCTTCAAAGTCATACATCTGGTAGGTGAGGTCAAAAATGATTCCTTTGTTGTCATATTTGGAGTGAATCCCAGAGACGGTAATCATCAAATCTTGTAAGGTTTTGAAGTTGTCCTCACATTGTGCCCATGCTACTCCATAAGCTGCCTCTCTGTTGGTCTTGGCAAAAATATCTGGAACCCCATAAGCGTCGCGAACAATGTCTATTTTGGATGGGTCAATTTCTTGGGAAAAAACCAATTGTAGGGATAACAAAAATATCCCTAGGGTTTTCAAGGCTTTGCGTTTTTTCATGGTACTTGGTTTTGGCAAATATAGAAAAAGAGGAATTTGTCTGCTTTTGCAGTCTGTTAAATTTCAGAAAGAATAACCTTTAGGGCTAGCCCAGGAGACATAGCCATCCTAAATTTTCACTTGTGAAAATTTAGGATGGCTGGAGATTGTTTTTTCTGATTTGAATCTAGTTATAGAAAGAAGTTATATTGCCTTAGTCTTCATAAAATGAAACGGATATTTCCCTAACCTTTTCATGGTCAAAAAACACCAATATTCTTTGACTCCAATCTTTATCGATTACATACAACACATCCCATCCAGTTTTGACAACGTGAAAACCATCATCCTCCCTACTACTATAAAGTTGTGGATATTTTGCCTTTAATTGTTTAATTGGCATTCCAACCCAAAAATAATCTGTGAACCTAAGGTTTTTATCTACAAAATGAAAACCAACAATTCGATGATCTAAAAATTCAAGATAACTTTTGCCATAATAGAAAGTCTTTATATTATAATTTACAGTGTCAATTTTTATAGAATCAGGCATTCCGATATTATCAAATATTTTCGATTCAGAAAGGTTTTTGTCTGTATATTTTAAATTGTCGTTAATAAACAATTTATCCAAGTCAATGAAACCTGAGTCTTCAATATATGGTTTTTCAACTTCAATGTTTTGAGATTGTGAAGATGAAATCGCGTCGTGCTTTTCTGTAGGTTTAGAATTACATGAAACCAGTATCAAAAATAAATAAATTAAATTTTTGCTCATCTAAAAAAGTTAAATGGGTTTATTTAAAGATATACATTTTTAGACACTTGCATTCAATAAAATACAAACCTTCTTTATGTCTTTTATCTAAGAAATATTTGCTATTTTCAAGCTTTAAAATTTATCTAAATCTTATCCCTTAAAATGAGCTTTGAAAATCTAAACATCGAAATTGAAAACCAACTTGCGGTTTTAACCATCAACAGACCAAGTGCATTAAATGCCTTAAACAGCCTAACCATGCAAGAACTTAGCCATGGATTAGATATGCTTATTGGCGACTCAAAAGTAAAAGTAATTGTCATCACTGGAGCTGGAGACAAAGCCTTTGTTGCTGGGGCAGACATCAAAGAATTTTTAGATTTAGACATAGAAAAAGCCAGAATTTTAGGCGAAACAGGACACAAAAACGTTTTTGACAAGATTGAAAACTCACCCAAACCTGTCATTGCGGCCATTGGTGGCTTTGCCCTTGGCGGTGGTTTAGAATTGGCCCTTGCTTGCCACATTCGCCTCGCCTCGGAAAATGCAAAAATGGGTCTTCCAGAGGTTACTTTAGGTCTTATTCCTGGATACGGCGGAACCCAAAGACTGGCAAATATCATCGGAAAAGGTAGAGCCATGCAAGCCATATTTACCGCAGAGTTTTATTCGGCACAAAGAGCCTATGAAATGGGGCTGGTAAATCAGGTGGTTTCGGGAGATTTGCTTTTGGAAACCGCTAAAAAAATGGCAGAAAAAATCATCGGAAATTCTTCTACGGCAATTGCCAAAGCCATTGAGGCCATCAACCTTTGCAATCAACCTGAAAAAGGATTCAAAAAGGAAATTGAAGGATTTGCCTCTTTATTTGATACCCATGATTTTAAAGAAGGTACCTTGGCCTTTGTGGAAAAAAGAAAGCCAAATTTCACTTAAAATATAGAGTTTACTCTTTCCCGTTAAACTGATTCATGGTATTGGAAAGGCCTGCAAAGACAAAACTAAGCGCTGCGTCTTTGGCTTTTTCAATTCGATCAGCGAGGGTTTGCATTTCTTGCTCGGTCCACTTTCCAAGCACATAATCTACCTGTTTTCCTTTTTGGAAAGAATCTCCCACCCCAAATCTAAAACGAGGATAAAGGGTAGTATTTAGAAGAGATTGAACGCTTTTAAGACCATTGTGGCCTCCATCCGAACCCTTTGCTTTTAAGCGAAAAGTTCCAAATTCAAGGTTCAAATCGTCTGTGATCACAAGCAAGTTTTCCAAAGGAATATTTTCTTTGCCCAAATGGTATTTGATGGCTTTTCCAGATAGGTTCATGTAGGTATCAGGCTTTAGAACCATCACGCTTCTTCCTTTATACTTGAACTGAATTTTAACACCAAAAGAAGTGGGCGAAAAAGTAAGTCCTTGGCTTGAGGCTAGCTCATCGGCAATCAAAAAACCTATATTGTGACGGGTATACACGTACTCTGGCCCAATGTTTCCGAGCCCTACAATTAAATATTTGTTCATCGGGGAATCGTTTTGCCAAAAATCTGGTTTGGCTTTGAAAAATTTTTGAAGAAATCCGGTAAAAATCAAACCCTCATCTTTTGATTTACCAGCAAATGGTGTCCTCTATGTATTTTTTATCTGAACATAAAGGCGCCAACATTTCTTTGACAAATTCACCTACTTCTTCTTGGCAGCTTTCAGGATACAAAAGATGCAAATTGGCCCCAGCGTCTAAGGTAAAACATAGGGGAAGATCGGTTTGTCTTCTGTATTCCCAAATCAGGTTAATGGCAACCAGTGTATTGGTTGACATCAGCAAATAGGGCGGAGAAGAAGTCATCATTAGAGAATGAAGCCCCAAGGCTTCTTGTTCGACAAGAGCAACAAAGGCCTTTAAATCACCATTTTTAAATATTTCTTGAAACTTCAAGATGTTTTCTTCTGCCAGTTCGAACCTTCTGTCTCTGTAAGGATGATTTTCCATAAGCGCATGTCCTGCTGTTGAAGAAACTTTCTTTTGGCCTTCTTCAATGAGCAAAATGGTGTCTCTAAAAGTTTTAAAAACAGGAGCAACCTCAAAAGGAGCTTCTATGGCAAAACGTTTGTTAGACCCTTTGATGTTGGGATTTTCACCCCAATACACCAACCCTTTGTAGACAGATCTACAGGCCGAACCCGAACCCAATCTGGCCAAAAATGAACTCTTGAGCTGCTTTTTTTGAGGCGAAAAATCGGCACCCAAAAGTATTTCTATCTCCACCAAGCAAAGTGCCAAAGCGGCAAATCCAGAGGCCGATGAAGCAATTCCACTGCTGTGGGGGAAAGTGTTTTCTGTATGAATTTCAAATCGATAAGACTGCAAAAACGGAACAAAAGGATGAATTCTCTCAAAGAACTTTAAAATTTTCTCTTTGAATTTTTCGTTTTGATTCCCTTCAAAATACACCACCACTTCGAATCCTTCGCCCGATTTTTTTTCAATACCAACCTCAGTCTTGGTTTTGGCCTTGGTTAAGGTAAAACTCAAGGAAGAATTGGTTGGAATTTGAATTTCCTTTTTTCCCCAATATTTTACAAGGGCTATGTTAGAGGGAGCCTCTTGGCTTACCTTGGCGCTTTGGATGAGGGTATATTCTGCTAAATCTGGCAAAAATTCTGCCGACCTTATTGTAGAGATTTCTTCCATCTTTTGGGGTTATAATTGAGGTTTTGGGTTTGTTGTTCCAAGCAATAAAGATATAACATTTGGGCTCTGTTTCAAAAGAAATTGGCCTAAAGTCCTTTGTTTTATTGACTGATGTTCTGTATGGGTTCTAATTTAAAATCTTTGGAAAGGGTTAAAATATGATCGAAAATATCAGATTGAATTTGCTCATAGACCAGCCAATCGGAGGTTTGGGTAAAACAATATATTTCAAGAGGCAATCCATGGGGTCCAACATTGAGCTGACGAACCATAATTACCTCGTTTTGATCTATATGTTTGTTGCTTTTTAAATAGAGTTCTACATACTTTCTAAATACCCCTATGTTGGTGAGTTCGGCCTGTTTTTTATGCTCTAAATACCCTTGAAGAAGTGGTTTTTTCGACAAAAATTCACGAGACTCCGGATCTAAAAAATAAAAAGATTTAATGTTGAAATAAAGTGCCTTTTTGATTCTTCTTCGGTTGATGTCTTTCATGGCCTGGTAATTGGTTACCGGGGTTGAGATAAGATCATAAGTAGGGACAGAAGTGATGGTTTTATCGAAATTTAGAATCTTGGCCGAAACCAGATTGATTTCTTGTACCGTGCCTTCGATACCCTGTTTTGGAAGCTCTATCCAATCTCCCACCTTTACCAACTTAGAAGAAGCGATTTGTATCCCCGAAACAAAGCCTAAAATTACATCCTTAAAAACCAAAAGCACCATGGCGGTAAAGGCTCCCAAACTGGCCAAGATGGTCTGCAAATTGAAATCAAAAAGCACCGATGAAACAAGGAAAAACCCTAGAATGGCAAGAACAATTTTTATCATTTGGGTAAAAGTTCTTACCGCAATGGTTTGGTAATTGTTCTGGTCGGTAGAAATCTCTTGCAAAGAATCCATGAGTCGGTAAAAAAAGTTAATCAGCAAAACAAAAGTTACAATGGATAAACCTTTGCCTATATGCTGAGAAAGAAAAGTGCTTTTGTAAAAGAGATAAGGAGTTGCTCTACTGATGACACTTACCGAAAGAATGCTGATAATGGAAACAAACACACCGTTTTGGTACAAAATATTGTCCCAAGAAAATTTGGTAGAAGCCACGATTCTTTTGATAATGGGCATTAAAAAGAGCTTTATGATAAAATTTATCGCAAAGAAAAGTAGACACAAAATTAAGGTTAAGACTATGGCCTCAACAAACTTCAGTAAGCTTCCGTCTAAATACATAGACAGATAAGCTGAGATTGAGTCTACAAAAGAATTTTTGAATATCATACCGTTAGATCTTCTTCAAAGGTATTAAAATTACTGGGTCATTTCAAGTGTAAAAGAGGCAAAACAGTCGGGACGATGAAAATCTGGACAGGCACCATCGATTGGAAAACTCGTTAGATAATGCCGCTGGTCTGCCTTATCTGCACATTTGTAAAAATTAGCCGAAAAACCTTGGCTGAACTTTTCTATCCCTCCAAAAAAAGAAAAGGGAATTTCCACCTGCAAAGACCAAGGAATATTTTTCCCCTTTTGGTTTACTAAACTGTATTTGAGCAAACTGGGCGCTGTTTTTACTTCAAGAATTTCTTCTACTAAAAAAAGGCATTTTTGCTTGCGGTTTTGGCTTTGTCTATAGGCCATATAAAGGGTTCCTGTGGCATTAAACTCAAAGTTATAGTACGATTTTCCTCTATCCAAAGACATAAAAAACTCCACACAACTGTCCTGACACACCGAGGCTGAGATTTCTTGGGTTGTAGTTAATAGATGATTTTCCTCTACTTCAAAAAACAAACACAAAGACAAAGTAGAATACCAAAGGCTTACTTTGGCATTGGGCTTATAATCAAACTGAGGCCAATTTAGTTGGTCAATTGGCAGAACAAGTCTTTGCAGATTTTCTTCTGTTTCAATTTTGGGAACAACATAGGTTTTCTGATGCAACATAATGCCGAAGGTAGCCAAAAAAAACAGCGAGAAAAACTATCTTTGCTCTTTGAATAGAAAAATCCATCACAAAAGATTATTCAGCCTAAAATTATTGCATAAAGATGAATCCATTTCTAGAAGAACTCTCCCAAAGAGGCCTACTTAGCAACCATACCCCAGGGGTAGAATCCCAACTTTCCAGCTTAACCACAGGTTATATCGGGTTTGACCCCACCGCAGATTCCCTCCATGTAGGAAGTTTGGTGCCCATTTTGCTTTTGGTGCATCTGCAAAGACACGGACACAAACCCATCGCCTTAATTGGTGGAGCCACAGGGATGATTGGAGACCCTTCTGGAAAATCTGCCGAAAGAAATCTTTTGGACGAACAGACCCTAGCCAAAAACGTATCGGGAATCAAAGCCCAATTGGAGCGATTTTTGGATTTTGAAAGCGGTGAAAAAAATGCCGCCATTCTGGTGAACAATTATGATTGGATGAAAGATTTTTCCTTTATCGATTTTGCCAGAGACATCGGAAAACACATCACCGTAAATTACATGATGGCCAAAGAATCTGTAAAGAAAAGAGTGGGTGAAGACTCCAAAACAGGAATGTCCTTTACCGAATTCACCTACCAACTCTTCCAAGGATACGATTTTGTTCATCTCTACAAAACCCTAGGTTGTACCCTGCAAATGGGAGGGTCTGACCAGTGGGGAAACATGACCACGGGAACAGAATTGGTTCGAAGAATTTTGGGAGGAGAAGCCCACGCCTTAACTTGCCCGCTGACCACCAAAGCAGACGGAACCAAATTCGGAAAAAGTGAAGGTGGAGAAAACATCTGGCTGGATTTGAACCGAACTTCCGCCTACAAATTCTACCAATTTTGGCTAAACCAAACCGATGCAGATGCTGAAAAATACATCAAAATCTATACGTTTTTGCCACTGGACGAAATTGAAAAACTGATTTTGGTTCATGGGGAAGCACCTCACCAGAGGTTACTTCAAAAAACCTTGGCAAAAGAAATCACCCTTTGGGTACATGGGGAAAGCCAATTGGAAATGGCACTGAAAGCCAGCGAAATCCTTTTTGGAAAATCTTCCCTAGAAGACCTCAAAAGCCTAGACACAGATACATTTTTGTCTGTTTTTGAAGGCGTTCCCACCTTCGAAATTCCCAAAGAAGAACTAGAGAAAAACCCAAATGCACTGGAGCTTCTGGCTCAAACTACTTTTTTCCAATCCAAGAGTGAAATCAAAAGGGCATTGGAAGAAAACAGCCTTTCTTTGAATCAAGAAAAAATCGGGTTGGAGTCCCAAATTGGAACGGACGATTTGTTAAACCACAGATATCTGTTGCTGAGAAAAGGTAAGAAAAGTTACTTTTTGATTTCGGTGAAGAATTCTTAAGTAGATTATTATTAAATCCAACAAAATCTCTAGGCGAAAGCCTCTCACTTCCAAAAGCCATCAAAATTTTCACAAGTGAAAATTTTGATGGCTTTTAAGAAAAATTAAAAATCATCCTATAAACCTCAATCATAGCCAGATATTTATTTAACTTTAAAGAACTTTCTTTGGCATGGTAAAAAATGAATTTTCTTAAACTCTTAAACCGAAGCCTTTCTTTGGCTTTGTTCCTTTGTTTCTTTTTGGTTTCTGCTCAAAATACAGAAATTTCAAAAGAAGAAATGGTTTTGGCTGGTGGTTGTTTCACCCTTGACGGTTTTGTGCAAACTGGTGAAATGGATACTCCTTTTTACTTCAAAGCCAGCGGACTTGGAGAATACATTTTGTATAGCAAAAACCAAAAATACCTCAGCCTAGATTCCAAATACCGATTGATTCTTTCTGGGGAAAGGTCCAGCGAAATCATTTGGAAAATAGAACAAGAAAAAGACGGAAAAATCACCCTTTTTCACAACAACAAAGGACTTTTTTTGGGTGAAAACAATACCCTGACAAGAGTGAAACCTTCTGCAAAAAGGTTTGGTTTACAACCCAGTATCCAGTGTGTACCGTTTCCAGAAGCCGATTTGGATGCCAAAATCAACCATCCTCTAAAAACCCAAAATCCAGATGGAACCCTCTATGGACTGGCGGATGTGCACAACCATATGGGAGCCTTTACCATGGCCAATTCTAGAATCAATGCGGGGAAACCCTTTTCTCCTTTAGGAATTGAAGATGCCCTTGGAAGTTGCCAAGCAGTACATGGAAAACACGGGATTTTTGACATAGGTGGAAACCAGATTCGGATGAGTGGGCAAGACATTTCCAAGCTCAATCCTCTGGATATTTTGTCAGGGCACAACACAAAAGGCTATCCCAGTTTTGAAGAGTATCCCGCCTTTGATATGCCCACCCACCAAATGTCCTACTACAAATGGCTGGAGAGAGCCAGACTGGGCGGACTTCGGCTTCTGGTGGCGTATGTAGAAGATTCTTGGGCGACCAATACCATTGGGAATTTTGTTTATCCCCTAACCCGTTTCGATAGAAAAGTAGAAAACCAAAAAACCGACCCTTCCACCTACAACATGGAAAAAAGAACGGTGGAATATCTGCAATTTTACAGAGATTTGGAAAGCTATATCGATGCGCAAGAAGGAGGAAAAGGCAAAGGTTGGCTTCGCATTGTCACCAGTCCAAAAGAGGCAAGGGAAGAAATCTCCAAAGGAAATCTGGCACTGGTTTTGGGCATGGAAATGCCAACGCCCATGGCCTGTGCAGACATACCAGGCAGAGCAGAGTGTACAGAGGAATACATCAGAGAAAAACTCTTTGAATACAAAAAACTCGGTGTGAGTGTAATGTTTCCCGTACACCATATAGACAACGATTTTTCGGACGGACACCACATTGGAGCCGCTTTTGAGCTGATGCAATTTTTGGGAAGTGGAAAAAAAATCGATTGGGATGAGTGTGAAAACGGCATTACCCCTGCCTTAACCCAAAACAAAGTGAACAATTTAAAGGGAATCAGAAAAAAAATCGTCACCCGATATTTGGAAAAGAACCAAAAAGAACTTCCCCTGATTGACCCAAGCAAAAAATATTGCCAGAAAAATCCCCTGCCAGAAAAAGGAAGGATTTTGGCAGTGGAAATGATGAAAATGGGCATGCTCATAGACCTAGACCACAACGCAGAAGGAGCCAGAAAAGAATTGGAAGAACTTCTCAAACAAGAAGGTTACCCAGCCCTGTACACCCACAGCAAACACCTGTTGGATTCGGACAATGAAATCCGAACCCAGGAAGATGGATTTATGACAACCACCTTGCAAACCAAAGCTCCAACAGAAAAAAATGCTTGCAAGTACGCCACCACAGAAGATTTGATGTTTTACACACAAACCACTGCACAACTTACAGAAAAATACCAGAATTTTCCTGCCAAAATGATAAGCACAGATTTTTTTGGAACTTTGATTGGAACTGGGCCAAGGTTCAACCCTACAACCAATCCTTGCAAAACAAAACAGGCAAACCCTATGTCTTATCCCTTTACTTCTTTTGGTGGTGATGTGGTTTTTGATAAGCTTTCCACGGGAGAAAAAACTTGGGATTTCAATGGGGATGGACTTGCCAACATTGGGCTTTTGCCCGATTTGATTGCCGACATTCAGGCACAAGGATACACCCCAGAGGAGATTCAACCCCTTTTTAACGGAGCCGAAATGTACATCAGAATTTGGGAGCAAGCACAAGAGGTTTCCCTAAGGTTGCAACAGGAAAAAGGTCTTAAATATTTGAAGTAAAAGGATTTGATCGATTTTTTTCTTGATTTTGTTCAAATTAATTCAAAAATTAATCTACCTTAGATAGAACAAAACCAACCTAATCATGAAAAATTTCCTTAGACCCCTGATGCTTCTTTTACTGTTTTTGGGCTTTGCTTTGCAAGCAAATGCACAGAGCAGCACACCAGAAAAAGACCCAGACGAAAACTATACTTCGCCAAGCAAAGAAGCCAATGAACTTTTTGAAAAAACTGTAATAGGTTATCACAACGATCAGTACAAAGAATCTCTTCCTGGATTTGACAAGGTAATAGAATTAGATCCGAATCACTATATCGCATACAGAAAAAGAGGATACGCCAAAAATCAAACAGGAGACACCAATGGCGCTTTAGAAGATGTAAACAAAGCCCTCCAATTAAGTCCAAATTACAAAAAAGCCTATCTCAACCGAAGCGACTACAAGCTGGCTTTAGGTGATTTACAAGGAGCGCAAGAAGATTTGGAAAAAATCCTCAAAATAGATCCAAAATACAGCAATGCCTATGTCTATATGGGCGACTTTAAGATCAAAAGCCAAGACTTAAAAGGCGCGATGGTTCTATATGACAAAGCCATATCTCTAGATCCTAAAAATAGCTCTGCTTTTGCCAGCAGAGGTACTTGCAAGTTAGATTTAGGTCAGTACAAAGAAGCGATAAAAGACTTAAGTTCAGCCATAAATTTAGATCCAGAATACAGCTATGCCTATGCGATGAGAGGGAATTCTAAATTCCAGCTGGGAGACCACAGTGGTGCTTTATTAGATTTTGATAAGGCCGTTGAAGTAGATCCGAAAAATGTAGTCGCCTACATGGAAAGAGCCAGTGTAAGATATAATAAAAAAGAGTATTTAGACGCTGTAAAAGACTACAACAAAGCCATAGAACTAGACCCAGAAAATGTTGAAGCCTATTATTTTCGTGGAGCTGCTGTTCATGACATGGAAGATTACTCTGGCGCAATTATAGACTTTAACAAAACCATAGAGCTAGACCCTAAACACAGTGATGCCTATAATGCTCGTGGAAACTGCAAAAGAGAGTTAGAAGACCTCAACGGAGCCATTTTAGACTTTAACAAAGCACTAGAGTTAGACGCAAAGAACCATTATGCCTATCTTAACCGAGGACTTGCTTTGGCACAAAAAGATCTAGATTCTGCTGCCATAGTAGATTATAATAAAGCATTAGAACTTTCTCCCAAAAACGCATTTGTCTATCGGATAAGAGGAATTTCCTATGGAGATATGGGCGATTTTAAACAAGCTTTGCAAGATTTAACTACTTCAGCCGAAATTGACCCAACTGATCCTACAACATTCTTCTACAAAGGATTGGCAGAATCAGAACTAAACAAAAAGAAAGCAGCCTGTACAAGTTTTAACAAAGCCAAAGAACTAGGAGACACTGATGCTCAGGAGCTCATAGATGAAATGTGTAAATAATTCCGAACCCTACTTAAACCAAAAAAGGGTTGCTAAAATTAGCAACCCTTTTGTTTTTTTGTGGTCCCACCTGGGCTCGAACCAGGGACCACCTGATTATGAGTCAGGTGCTCTAACCAGCTGAGCTATAGGACCTCTCCTTTTTCTTGCAAGGCAAGTGGCTGGAAGTGCAATATTACAATATAATTGGAGATCACGCAAAAAATTTAAGGCAATAAAATTTTAACTAAACTAGAATTC
The DNA here is from genome assembly GCA_004359435.1 of Flavobacteriaceae bacterium. Taxonomy (GTDB): domain Bacteria; phylum Bacteroidota; class Bacteroidia; order Flavobacteriales; family Weeksellaceae; genus PTET01. The sequence continues at coordinate 228,790 of PTET01000001.1, read as the reverse complement.
GTAAATTTGTCCTATGAGCACAACAAGACAAGAGAAAGTAGCCAATTTGCTTCAACAGGAGTTTGCAAAGATTTTTCAGAAGCAATCCAAAGATTTGCTGAAAGGCATTTTAATTACTGTAACAGAAGTGCGGGTTACCGTAGATTTTTCCATCGCCAAAATCTATCTTTCCATCTTCCCAACAGATCATGGGGAGGCTATTTTCAAAGAAATTCAAGCGCAAAAAAGCGATTACCGAAAAAAACTCGGCCTCCAGCTCAAAAACCAACTTAGAATTATTCCAGATCTCATTTTCTATCTGGATGAAACTTTCGAAAAGATGGATAAAATTCAACAAGATTTAGACGGAAAAGCCCACAATCCAATTGCCTAATTGACCCCCAACTTTTTGTGAATCTACCCTTTTTTATCGCCAAAAAGTATTTTCTCTCTAGAAAAAACACCAACATTGTAAATATCATTACCTCAATTACGGTACTTGCTATTCTGGTTGGATCTTCTGCCATGCTCATTGTGCTTTCGGCTTTTTCTGGTTTAGAAGACCTGAATTTATCTCTGTACACCCAAACCAATTCTGATCTTAAAATTTCTGCCCAAAAAGGCAAAATTCTACCTGAAATAGATAAACTCACCGCAGATTTAGACCGCCATCCATCGGTGGAGGTTTACGCCAAAACCTTAGAAGAAAAAGTGTATTTTACCTACAAAGGCAAAGAGCAAATCTGTGCGTTAAAAGGGGTAGACGAAAATTTTAGAAAGGTTATCAAAATAGATACCGCTGTTAAAGTTGGAGAATATCTGCCATTTGTGTACCAAAACGAACTGCTTGTTTCGGCCGAAATCGCCTATAAAACAGGCCTGATTCTATCTGAGGAAAGACCCCTTAGAATCTTTATGCCCAAGCCTGGAAAAGGAATGATTAAATCGGAAGAAGAAGCTTTCTCCTTTCAAGACAGTTATGCAATTGGAATTTTTAGCCTGAACGAAAACTGGGATCCTTTTATTTTAACCAGCCTAGAATCTATCCAGTCTCTTAGAGAAGTAGATACCAAAACGGCTTACCAAATTGAGGTTCGACTAAAAAAAGATGCCCAGCCAGAACAAGTGAAAAAAGAACTTTTGGGTGATAAAACCTTTGCCTCTTTGTATAAGGTCGAAACCAAAACCGAGCAAAGCGGTGTATTTATCAAAGTGATGAACACAGAAAATTTTGTGATCTATCTCATTTTTACCCTTATCATTATTATTGCCTATTTTACCTTGGCGGGAGCCATCGTGGTGATAATGGTCGATAAAAAGAAACAAATTCAGACTTTTGTTTCCATGGGAATGACCAAAAAAGACATCCGTCAAATCTTTTATTACACGGGTCTTCTTATCATCCTGATTGGAACGAGTCTGGGTATTGTTTTAGGGACATTGGTGATTTTTATCCAGCAACATTTTCCTTTCCAAATGATCAACCCAAGTACGCCATTTCCGGTTGTCTTTAAGCTCAAAAATTACCTAATGGTACTTGTAACTACCCTTATCATCGGATGGGGAATTGTCAAAGCCATCACCGGATTTAACAAAAGCATTTAAGTCTTTTAGTCGAAAGGAATAAGTTTGATGGGTGTCTGATTTTCTATTTGCCAGTTGTATACTTTGGCCAAAAGAAAGACCTTAGACAGATTTTCCATAAGCTGAACTTCTGCCGCCTCTTCAAGCTCTTTTTTGTCTATGTTTTTTTCGATTTCAAGGGCTGCTTTGTTTTTGATTTGGTTCAGCTGATCTTTGGTGAATTGATTGATGATGCTTTGGTCTAAAGATTTGAATTCTACACTTGGGAAAGATTCAAATTTGGCATCAGGAAGCTTTTGAATTACAATTTTTTTGTTAATGCTATCTAGCTCAACTTTCATTTGGTTTAAATCATAAGAAACCTGGACTTTGGTTTTAACAAGCAGAATCACTTTTTTTTCTCCAAAAGAAAAATCTAAAAAATCGTAGGCGTCTTGGTGAGAATACAAATTGGCGTACTGTTTTTCTACCGCCACCATTTTGTTGAGCTTTTGAAGCTCAAAAGAAATCATTTGAGATTCCTGCCTAACATTGCTTTTCTTAGAATCAAAAAAAGGAAAAAACTTAAAAACCAAAAGGCCTAACACAAGGCCAATGAATAACCAAAATAACTTCTGTCTCATAAGCTCTAAATTACATATTTTAGTAATTCTAAACCTAACTCCCACCGATGAAATCTTTTATTGAAGAAACCTTAGACCATTTGATGAAAAATTCTTGCGATTTTTCTTCTACCCGCTTTGTTTTGCCCGGGAAAAGACCCATTGTTTTTTTCAAGAAAGAATTTCAGACTAGAAATTTCAAAGGGGTTTTGCCTAGTTTTTGTACCATAGAAGAGCTCATGGAAGAAATCTCTGGCCTAAATATGCTCGGAGGATTAGACCTTTGCTTTGCCTTTTTTGAGGCTTATGCCAAGGCGAACCCAACCAAGGCGAATTTTGAAGATTTTTTAAAATGGCAAAGCATCGCCCTGAAAGATTTCGATGACATTGATGCCAATGCTAAAGATCCATTGGATATTTTTGATTATCTAAGCGACATCCACCAAATTGAGCGTTGGGGCGAAAACAGTCAGTCCCTAGAAGAACAGCAAAAGACCTTGATGTATAATCAGCTTAATTTTTGGAGAGAACTCAAATCGGCCTATCTGGTTTTAAACCAAGATTTGAGTGACAAAAATCTGGGTTACAAAGGAGCCGTTATCAGACAGGCGCATAAAAACATAAATGATTTTTTAAAACAAAACCAAACCCAGTTCGTTTTTATCGGTTTTAACGCTTTCACGGTTTTAGAAGAAAAAATGATTGTTCAAATTATCAAGAACAATTCTGGGGAAATTCTCTTTGATTCAGACCCCTATTATTTGGATCAAGACCTTCAAGAGGCCGGTTTTTTCCTTCGAAAACACAAAGAAAATCCATATTTTTCTAAAGGATTCATCAGTGAGTCTGCTAAATTTATTCAAGAGAAAAACATTGGATTTGTCGAAGTTCCCAATAATGTTAGCCAAGGAAAAGTAGCGGGCGTACTTTTGGAAGATCTCACTTTTCAAAAGGAAAACACAGCGCTTGTTTTGGCCGATGAACTCCTTTTAGAACCTGTACTTGGTGGCCTTACCCCAGAGATAGATACCATCAACCTCACCATGGGGATCCCTCTTGGCAAACAAGGGATTTCTACGCTTTTTCAGCAGGTTTTCGATCTTCACAAAAACCGAGAAAAACTAGGAAAAAACAAGGCTTTTTATTACAAAAACATTCTAAGCTTAGGCAAAAACTTGCATTTGCCCACCAGTTATCAAAATGCCATGGGCGGAATGATAAGTGCCATTGAAAAAAACAATTTGCTGTTTTTAGATGGCCCTTGGGTTCAGGAAAAATTACAAGAAACCCCAGATTTTGCAGCTCTATTCTCTGTTTTCGAAAAACCTTCATCGCTTATCGAAGTTTTGAAAAAATGGTCGGAAAGCCTTCTTGAGACTGCAAAAAGCGAACTAGAAAAGAATGCCTTAATCCTATTTTGTGAACTATTTGAATCGCTGCACAAAAAAATAATCCAGCATCCTGATTGGATAGGAAGCTTTAAGGTTTTATACTTGCTTTATCAGGGAGAACTTTCTTCCCAGACCCTTAATTCTATTGGGAATCCTCTTTCTGGCTTGCAAATTTTAGGTATATTAGAAACCCGTCTACTAAGTTTTGACAATCTAATTATGACTTCTGTGAACGAAGGAGTTTTACCACTCGGAAAAAAAGAAAACACTTTTATTCCTTTTGATGTTCGAAAAGAAAAAGGACTAAATACTTTTGTAGACAACGATGCTATTTATGGTTACCATTTTTACAGACTCGTTCAAAGAGCCAAAAACATCTATTTTATTTACAACACAGACACCCAAGGTTTAGGTTCGGGAGAAAAAAGCAGATTTCTTTCACAGCTAGAAATAGAAAGCCCACACAAAATTGTAACCAAAATTGTGCAAAGTTCGCTTTTAACTACCCTTGAGAGTCAGAAAAAAATCGCCCAAACCAAGGGGGGCGTTTTGGCACTTAAACAATACATGGAAAAAGGCATTTCTGCCTCTGCTATAGCTTCTTTTTTGGGTTATCCATTAGACTTCTACAAACGCTATGTTTTGGGCATTAAACAAGACGATTTATCGGTTGAAGAAAATCTATCTAGTCAAAGTATTGGAACTTTAACCCATCTGTGTTTAGAGGAACTCTACACGCCGCTTATTGGGAAAACTCTGGTTGGATCTGACCTATTAAAAATTGAGAAAGAAATAGAACCTATGCTAGAAAAGCATTTTATAAATATGGTTGGAACCAACACCAAGGGCGAGAATCATCTCCAAAAAATGGTGGTTTTGTCTTATCTCAAAAAAGTAGTTAAACAAGATCTTTTAACCCTACAAAAAGGAAACGAACTCTGCATCGAAAAACTAGAAGTTTCTGTCTCTAGGGAGTTTGAACATCCCAATTATACAATCAATCTAACGGGGAAAATAGACCGAATTGATAGACTCAACGGGATGTACCGGTTGGTAGATTTCAAAACGGGGAAAGTTGATTCTTTAGAAATAACCAAAGAAGAGCAAAATATCTTTGACAACAATAAAAAGGGGATTTTTCAACTACTTTTCTACGGTTACCTTTGGGCAGCAGAAAAACCAGGCCAAATAATTTCCATGAGCATGTTCGACCTAACCAAAAACCAAATAGAAAGGCCTTTGCTGATACTAGGAGAAAAAGAATTTAGCCCAAAAACCATAGAGAATTTGATGCAGCAGCTCCACACAATTATAGACCAATGGATGGATCCATCGCATGTTTTTGAAGAGAAAATTGAGGAAAAATTCTACTAAACAGCGGCGGATTCCACAAGGTTAGTAACGGTTTTTCCTTGGTTAATTTGGCAATTTACATTAAATACAGCCCCCGGTTCTACCGAGAGTTTGCTCATTAATACTTCACCTTTGATCACCGCAGTAGATTTAACACTCAAAAGATCTTGACAGAGAATTTTTCCCTGAGTGGTACCTTCTAGATCGGCAGACCCGCAATGAATGTCGCCAGTAATAATCGATTTGTTTCCTTGTACTAATCTTCCAGCTGCCTTGATGTTTCCATTGATAATACCATCTACCCTCAGATCTCCTTTGCAAACAAGGTTTCCTTCAATGATTACAGACTCTCCAATGATGGTATGAGACGAAGATGATACAGAAGGGCTTGGGCTAACGGGTTTAGGGGCAAAATTTGAAACGGGTGTTGGAGGGTTTGATTTTTTTCCGAACATGATATTTAAGGGTTTTGGTTTTTGATGGTTTCTAAAATCTCTTTGGCCTTTATCGCTTCTTCGCTGCCCGGATAATCTAAAATCAAACCTTGGAATCGTGCTTTCATTTCTTCTACACTTTGGTCTGAGCTAGACAAAAGATTTTGTTTTAGAAGAATCATCCCGCCAAGGAACTCAATTTTGGGACCCCATTGGCTATCTTTTTGAGTAGAGAGATTTTGTATTTTTTTAAGCTCTTCCCCTGCGATATCGTACTTTTTGTTTTGGTATGCCTGAAGAGCTTTTTCGTAAATTTCTTGGGCTTTCTCTTTGGAAGCAGAACTTGATGACTCCGAATTTTCAGAGAGTTTTTGAGCAAAAACAGAACCCGGATATTCTTCTATAAGCTGTTTTTTATATTTTTCCTCAAGGGTTAATTTGTAAAGCTGATAGTAGGTTCTTTGCTTGATTAGGGAAGATTCAACCCCTGATGACAAAAGCGATTCTAAGGTTTGAACACTGGAGGTTTTATCCTTTAATTTTTGATCGAAAATCTCGAAAATATCAAAGCTTAGAGCCTCTTTTTCTAGGTTTAAGGCCTTGATTTGCTCTGGACTAGTTGGGATTTTGTTTTGCCAATAGGCGGCGGTTTGGGTTTGTTCTAGGGGTGTTTCTGTACTGGATTGCTCTTGTATTTGTTCTGTGGACTGGTTTTGTTTTAGGCTTCTTTCAAACTTCCAATCGGCCTTCCAAGCTAGATCTCCCCATTTTTGAGCAAAGGCTTTTTTCCCAGATTCCAACAGTTCTGGGTTATAAAAATACCAAGCCGAGGTTTCTTTTTCTACAGACTTTTCCTTTTGACTTTCAGTACCTTGAGGAGACGATTTTTGCGACTTTTGTTTTGCCTGCTCTATCAACTGGTTGATTTGTTCCAATTGAGCCTCTGGCTCCAATTTTTGAAGAGCAAGTAAGGTCTGAATTTCCCTAAGGCTATCTTGTTTTTCTACCAAATTCTTTAAAACCAACTGTTTGTCTCTGTAACTTTCAGATTGATTTACATTTTGAGAAGCAGCAGAATCAAAATACAAACTGGCAGAATAATAATCCTTTTGTTTGTATAAAACCTCAGCTTTGCTTTGGTAAATGCTGGCCTTAAAAGCGGGGTTGTCTTTGGAAAGGGCTAAAGTTTTACTCAAATACAAAGACTCTTTTTCGGAAAGACCCGCCCTTTGCGCCGCTTTGGCTAGGGCATAGTACAAAGTGGCCTGCTTGTTTTCTGTGGTGTTTTTTTCAGAAGCCAGGGCTAGCCACTGGTTTTCTATTTTATCAAAATTACCTGTATTGGCAGGATAAAGTTTAGCCAGCTCCACTTTTGAGTCTTCGAAATAGGCCGATTTTTTCTTCTGATCGAAGGCCATAAAAACAGCCGTCGCTTTATCGGTTTGACCCAATTTTTCTAACAATTGTCCTTGAACAAATTTAATTTTGTCTTGCTCCTTTCTTGGAAAAACCTCTTTGTTGGCCTCTAACAAATCATAAGCAGACTGCCAATTTTGGGTTTGAATCAAATGTTGGGCGTAATAAGAAAGATTTTCTGCTCTTTGCTTTCTGGTGGTTTTTTCTTTGATGAGTTTGTTAAAATATTCTTGGGCTTTTTCGGGATTTTCTAAGGCGCCATGATGCAGCCCAAGCCAAAGATAGACCTGATGAAAATCTTTGTAGTCAGAAAGGTTTTTCTCTATGTAATTTAGGGAGGTTAATCCTTGAATGTATTCTCCTTGAAAATACTGGGTTTTGGCTAAAAGCAGATAGGCTTTTGCCACATCTGGATTAAATTCTTTGGACTTAATCTGGATGGAATGCTCTTCTATGGTTTTGATGGCTTTGTTTCTTGCAATTTGCATATCCGAAAGCACCTCTTCTTGCTCCGTGCTGTCCTTAACTTCCTTAAATAAACTAGCCTTTTGGTTGATTTCTTGGAGATCAACTACCTGATCGAAAGGAATTTTTTCTATGGTGTAGGGAGACATTTGTAAGATTTGGTCTTCTTTAAAAACCGAACCTACCTTTCTAGACTCCAACTCTTTTAAAAGCGCATTTTCTCCATGGTACAATGCATTGTATTGACCGGTGATTTTATGGTAGTTTCGGGTAAAGAAATTGTTCTTACGGGTCGAACAGCCAAGCAAAAACAAAACCCCAAAAAGAAGTAACAAGCGGTTTTTCATAACCTAACAAATCTAGTTAAACCTTAGAATAAAAAAAAATCTTCTTACCGGCTAGCTGTCAGCTTTTTTCTTTTTTACAAATCCGTTGAGTATATTTACACCATAAAACCTTTAAATGGCTTTCTGGAGAGAATTTATGAAGAACTATTGGCAACTTTTTTTATCCATCAAAGACAAACCTTTTAAAGGAATTGTTTTAGACCCAGATACTTTGCAAGAAAAATTCAGCAAGAATTTTAGGCCTTTGGATCTTTTGCTGGCTCTGCTTTCTCTTTTTTTCGCAGGTTTTGTTTTGAGTCTGCTTTTGCTTTTGTTTTCGCCTCTTGGTAGATGGATTTCTCCAGATTCAGAGTTTGCCGCGCACAGCAACAAACAAGAAATACAATCGCTCAAAAGACAAGTTACAGAGCTAGAACAGCAAATGAAATCAGACCAAATCTATCTGGAAAACCTCAAAAACATTATTGTTCCTGAGGGGAAAAACAAAGCCCATCACCCCAATGTTTCTTCATCTTTTGTGGTGCCTACAAACGGAATGCTCACCCGAGAATTCGAAACCAACGACAAGCACAAAGCCCTAGATTTTGCTGCCCAAAGCGGAACGCCCATTGTAAGTATCCAAAAAGGTAAAGTTGAAAAAGCCACTTTCGATCCCCTTTTTGGGAATCTAATAGAAATTTCTCATCCCGATAGATTTTTAAGCAAATACATGCACTGCCAAAGTATTTTGGTTAAGCAAGGTGACTCAGTTTCAACAGGACAGAACATTGCTACCGTAGGCTCTACAGGCTCTCTTTCTTCTGGCCCACATCTTCATTTCGAACTTTTTCTCCACGGAAAATCCGTAGATCCCAGAACCTATCTTAATCTACCCTAAACCATGTCTATCAAATCTTTGGCCGCCCTTTTGTATGCCAAAATTCAGGTTAAAAAAGAACAAAAATGGATTTCTAAACCCCTTGAAACCCAAAAAAAAACTCTAAAATATTTACTGAAAACAGCCCAAAATACGGCTTTTGGAAAAGAGCATCACTTCTCAAATATCCAAAACTACCAAGATTTTGTTCAAAAAGTTCCCCTTGCCGATTACGAAAACTTAAGAGTTTGGATCGAAAAAATGGTGGCGGGAGAAAAAGACATTCTTTGGCCAGGAAAACCCCTCTATTTTGCCAAAACCTCGGGTACTACCTCAGGTTCGAAATACATTCCGATCAGCAAAGAATCTATGCCTTTTCATGTGGATTCTGCCAAAAATGCTTTGCTGTTTTACATTCACCAAACCAAGAAAGCAAACTTTGTAGATGGAAAGATGATTTTTTTGCAAGGAAGCCCAGAACTTGAAGAAAAAAACGGAGTGCTTTTGGGCAGACTTTCGGGAATTTCGGCGCATTATGTTCCTTCTTATCTCCAAAAAAACAGAGAACCTTCTTGGGAGGTAAACTGCATGGAAGATTGGGAAAAAAAGGTGGAGGCCATTGTAGAAGAAACCAAAACCAAAGACATGCGATTGATTAGTGGGATTCCTCCTTGGCTAATCATGTATTATGAAAAACTGCTTGAGGCAACAGGAAAAAGATCCATCTCTGAAATTTTTCCATCCCTAAGTCTGATGGTAACTGGCGGGGTTAATTACGAGCCCTACAAAGCCAAGATGAACCAACTCCTTGGAAAAAAACTGGATATTTTGCAGACCTATCCCGCCTCTGAAGGGTTTATTGCCTATCAAATCGATCCTGAAAAGGACGACATGCTTCTTCTTCTTAACAATGGAATTTACTATGAGTTTATCTCGGTGGAGAATTTCAACCAAGGCAATTTCGAGCGTATAAACCTTGAAAAAGTAGAATTAGGCAAAGATTATGTAATTATCCTAAATACCAACGCTGGACTTTGGGGATACAACATTGGAGATACAGTCCGTTTTACCCAGCTTTATCCCTTTAAAATAAAAGTTTCTGGACGCATCAAACATTTTACCTCAGCCTTTGGAGAGCATGTGATTGCCTATGAGGTTGAAACGGCTCTTGAAAGAACCTTAGAAAAATTTCCCGCACACATCGAAGAATTTACCGTCGCACCACAGGTAAATCCTTCCCATGGACTTCCTTTTCATCAATGGTTCATAGAGTTTTCCAAAGAGCCAGAAAACATGGCTGCTTTTATCAAAGAACTAGATCTTCAGCTACAAAATTTAAACGTATATTACAAAGACCTGATCAAAGGAAATGTGCTAAAAGAACTGGAAATCTATCCTGTTAAAAAAGGAAGTTTTAACCAGTACATGAAAAGCATTGGTAAGCTTGGTGGGCAGAACAAAACCCCAAGGCTCTCCAACGACAGAAACATCGCCCAAAGTTTAATAGACCTGCAAAAAAAACTATAAAGAATGAAATACTTTAGCCCCGATTTCAACCAGTTTTTCAAAGACCTTGCAAAGAACAATCATACGGCTTGGTTTAAACAGAACAACGAAAGATACCAAGAATCGGTCAAAAAGCCTTTTGATAGATTTTTGACCGATCTACTTTCGGCTTACAGAGAAATAGAGCCTCAATGCCCTTTGGAGCCCAAAAATGCTCAGTTTAGAATCAACAAAGACATTCGTTTTTCGGCCGACAAAAGCCCTTACAAATTGCACAAAGGCGCTATAATTTCTAACTACGGAACCAAAAACACCTCTTTCCCGGGTCTTTATATACATTTTGGACCTGGAGAAAATTTTGTAGGCGGAGGCTGCTATAATCTATCCAAAGAAGATTTGCAAAACTTGAGAGCTTTCTTGCTAGAAAATTACTCGAAATTTGAGTCTCTTTTAAAAGATCCTAATTTTTTGGCCTATTATCCAGGTGGGCTAAACCCAACCGAACAAAACAAAAGACTACCCAAAGAGTGGCAAGACCAAGTGGCAGAAAAGCCGCTTATTTTAAACAAACGCTTTTATTTTATCAAAGATTACACCGATGAATCTTTTGTTTTGCAAGACAATTTGGTGGAGATAATTTTAGAACAATACAAAGCCGCCAAACCCTTGACCGATTTTTTTAGATCTGCTTGGGGGTAGAGGAAATATATAAAAGCCAACATAAAAAACTTTCTTCCTCCAACATTTAACAATAAACCCTCTAGGCGGAAGCCCACAATCCAAAAGCCTTCAAAATTTTCACAAGTGAAAATTTTGAAGGCTTAAAAGGGAGAAAAATACTTTTTTTAAGGTTATTAGTGTTTGAAAATTGTCTTTCAATAATTCACCCTACATTTTCCCCATCTTAAGCTCAGAGAAAACCCTATAGAAAATAGGCAAAGTTTGGATGCCTTTAAAGAAGTTTCTAAGGCCAAAGTTTTCGTTGGGAGAGTGGATAACATCTGAATTTAGTCCAAAGCCCAAAAGAACGGTTTTGGTTAAAAATACCTTTTCGAAAAGCGCTACAATTGGGATGCTTCCACCTCCTCGAAGCGGAAGAGCCTCTTTGCCAAAGCCCTCTTTTAAAGCGATTTTTGCAGCTCTATAGCCAAAATGATCCTCTGGCAAGACATAAGGCCATCCACCATGGTGGGGCGTACATTTTACCTTTACACTTGGGGGAGCAATGCTCTGAAAATGCTCCACAAATTTTTGGGTAATTTTATCGGGATCTTGCCCGGGTACTAATCTCATGGAAATTTTGGCAAAAGCCTTAGAAGGAATTACCGTTTTGGCTCCTTCTCCAGTATATCCGCCCCAGATTCCATTGACATCAAGGGTAGGTCTAATACCGGTTCGCTCTATGGTGGTATAACCTTCTTCCCCCACAATGTCGGCTATGCCTATGCTATTTTTGAATTCTTCAAGGGAAAAAGGAACCGCATTTAACTGGGCTCTGCTTTGGGTAGATTCTTCTAAAACTCCATCATAAAACCCTTTGACACTTACCTTTCCATCGCTCTGATGAAGTGAAGCAATCATTTTAGAAAGAATGTTAATTGGGTTAGGAACCGCTCCTCCGTAAACCCCTGAATGTAGGTCTAAATCGGGGCCTGTAACCTCAACCTCTAAATAACTTAGACCTCTAAGCCCTGTACAAATGGTGGGCTGATCTTGGGCAATCATCTCGGTATCCGAAATTACAATCAAATCATTGGAAAGCATTTCTTTGTGCGATTTGATGAATTCTTCCAGATGAATAGATCCTACTTCTTCTTCTCCTTCGATGAGAAATTTAAAGTTACAAGGAAGCTCTCCTGTTTTCTCCATGGCTTCAAAGGCTTTGATGTGCATAAAGAATTGGCCTTTGTCATCGGCAGAACCTCGGGCAAAAATGGCTCCATCGGGATGTATGTCTGTTATTTTTATGGTTGGCTCAAAAGGATCTGTATCCCAAAGTTCTAGAGGATCTGCGGGCTGAACATCATAGTGGCCATACACCAAAAGCGTTGGAAGTTTTGGGTCGATCATTTTTTGACCAAAAACAATGGGATGCCCAGGGGTAGAATACACCTGAGCTTCATCTACCCCTATGGCTTGTAACTGCTGACAAACCGCCTGGGCGCAGTCTTTAACTTTATCCGAAAAGGTAGAATCTGCACTTACCGAAGGGATTTTTAAAAGAGAAAAAAGCTCGCTTACAAATCTATCTTTGTTATTTTCTATATAAGTTTCTATGTTTTTCATCGGGTTAATTTCGTTTATTGCAAGTTAAGATATATCTTAGATTTAAAATTCATTTTCTTCTTTTTTGCTATGTTCAACAACAAACCTCTTATCACCCGATGGCTATTTTTCATCGTCGTATTTACGGTGATCTCTGGAGGGGCTATCTCCATGAATTTAATTGAAAGAGTGAAAAAAAACGAGGAAACTGCCGCCAAACTGAGTTATTTCGCCCATAAAGAATATCTAAAAAATAAGTCTGAGACTTCTTCTTTAAACCACTTTATTGTCGAAAACAATCCCAATGTTTCTTTTGTTATCTTAAACAAACTAGGGAAACCTGTGTACTGGAAATATTTGGACGAGTCTTTGCTAGTGAGATTTTCGGTTCAGAAACTAGAAAGAAAAGGATTTGAAGAAATTTCACTTCAAGATCCCAACTACCGCTTATTCTATTCACATTCTACCCTAATTCAGATATTAGAATTTATTCCTCATCTGCTTATCTTTTTGATGATCTTTATTGTGGTAGCCAGTTATATTAACCTTCAAGGGCTGGGAAAAGCCGAACAAAACCTACTTTGGATGGGAATGACCAAAGAAACTGCCCACCAAATTGGAACACCGCTTTCAAGTTTGCTTGGCTGGCTAGAACTATTAAAGCTTGAAGACATAGATCCAAGCATCATCCAAGAAATGGACAAAGATCTAAACCGACTCAACAACATAGCAGAAAGGTTTTCTATGGTGGGTTCTACTCCTAGTTTGATTGATTTAGACATCGTAGAGGTAACCCGAAAAACCATGGATTATATCAAAAGTAGGGCTAGTTCTCGAATCAAATTTGAGTTTATCTGCGAGGCCGAATCTCTTGTTATTCCACTAAACAGAACGCTTTATGCTTGGGTAATTGAAAATTTATGCGTGAATTCTATCGACTCGATTAAAGGCGAAGGAACCATCAAAATTCTGATTGAAAAAACCTCTAGGTATGTAAACCTAAGTGTGATTGACTCGGGTTCTGGGATTCCGTATCAATTCAAACAAAAAATCTTTGAGCCGGGTTATAGCACCAAAAAAAGAGGTTGGGGACTTGGGCTTTCGCTTGCCAGAAGGATTATTGAAGAATACCACAACGGGCAGATTTACGTAGAAAAAACCTCCGTTGGTTTAGGTACAGAAATCAAAATCATCCTGCCTAGAAGACTGATTTTATAAGATTTATTTGTTGAGTTCGGCGATAATCTTGTTTTGAACCTCTCTCATTTCTTGTTCAGAAAACTGCATTTTCGGCCTAGAAAAATTGATATCTTCTACGCTTTGTAGCGGAATGAGATGCACATGGGCATGGGGAACTTCAAGACCAATAACTGCCACGCCCACTCTTTTACAAGGAACTGCTTTTTCTAGGGCTGTGGCCACTTCTTTGGAAAAAGCCATGAGTTTTAGATAAACAGATTCGTCTAAATCAAAAAGTTTATCTACTTCTTGTTTGGGAACCACCAGTACATGTCCCAAAGCCAGAGGGAAAACATCCAAAAAAGCAATACAATCCTCAGTTTCGGCGATTATATACCCCGGAATTTCTTTCTGAATAATTTTGGTAAATACAGATGCCATTTTTTTAGCTTTTTGTAAAACTTTTAAGAAAGAGAAATCTCTAAAACCTCCAAATGAAGGGTGTTGCCATTAGGAAGGGTAATGTCTACTTTTTCTCCTACTTTTTTGCCCAAAAGCCCTTTGGCGATAGGGGTATTCACCGAAATTTTTCCAGAGGCCAAATCAGCCTCACTTTCTGGTACTAGGGTGTAATCTAAAAGTGAATTGTTGTCTAGATTTTTAATTTTTTACATTGTATAGCGTATATTAAAAAAACAAATCCCGAAATTCTTTAGTTTAGAAATTTTCATCTCCAAAAGACCTTGCGCTTCTTTGGCAGCATCGTATTCTGCGTTTTCAGACAAATCTCCTTTGTCTCTTGCCTCAGCGATTTGGGCAGACACTTTGGGTCTTTGTACAGAAATAAGATCAGAAAGCTCTGCTTTTAATTTGTCTAATCCTTCTTGGGTTACGTACTGTGTTGACATTGTATAGCGTATATTAAAAAAACAAATCCCGCAATTGTTACGGGATTAGTTACAAATTTACAAAAATTATTGAGACCCACTGGGGCAAAAAAAATTTTTAACACAATGTTCCTCCAAGAGTATGCTTTGTGTATCTTTGGTTTATGGAATTTGTATTGATTTTTTTTCTGATTCTCATCGTTGGCTCGGGCTGGTACTTTTTCCTTCGAAAAAAGAAAGAAGAGCAAAACCAATTGCAGGCTGGTATTATTCTAGACAAATTAAAAACCGTTTGCAAACTGGTTACCGTTGAAGGAAATTTCTCAGAAATTTATCATTATCAAAGCAAGCAGTCTAGTTTATTAGATTTCTTAGGCAAGAAAAAAGCCTTGGTTATTGTGCAGGCCAAAGCCAGTGTGGGCTACGATCTTTCTAAAATTGTTCTTCGGGCAGATGACAAAAACAAAAAGGTTTACCTCAGCGCATTTCCAGAGCCCCAAGTGCTTCACCTAGAAACAGACTACAAATACTACGACACCAAAGATTCGCTTTTAAACCGTTTTGATGCCAACGACATGACGCTTCTAAACCAAGAAGCCAAAGACTTTATCTCCGAAAAAATACCCCAAAGTGGCCTATTAGAAAGCGCAAAAAAAGAAGCGCTTTCGGCGATTTTCATCATGGAAAAATTGGTGGAAACCATCGGATGGACTTTAGAGGTTGATGGACTTTTGTTAGATGAGCCCAAAGAAAATTTAACCCTACCCAACAAACCAGCCTTGAGCCATGAAAACCCAAAACCGAACCCTACTGTATAGTTTATTGGGTCTTTTGGGTCTCATTCTTTTCTCACTCAAAGCCATTTTGGTAAAGATTGGCTACAAGGAAGGCGCCGGCAGTGTAGACCTTTTGTTCTTGCGCATGTTTTTCTCTTTGCCTTTTTACTTGGTAATTATTTTGGTGCATCTTTTCAAAGAAGGGTTGCTTCCCCTTAGGCTATACGGCAAAATGATTTTTCTAGGTCTTATCGGTTACTATCTTTCTTCTTTTTTCGATTTTGAAGGACTTCGATACGTCTCGGCCAGTTTGGAGCGTCTCATTCTTTTTGTATATCCCACTTTTGTACTGATTTTTTCTGCTGTTTTACTCAAATCTAAAATTTATGGCTACCAAAAAAAGGCTATTTTGTTTACCTATCTTGGGGTTCTGTGTCTTTTTTTGCCTGTTCTACTCTCTGAGGAAAAGCAAGATTTTGCATGGATAGGGGTTATATATGTGTTTTTGGCTTCTGTTTTTTATGCCTTGTATTTGGTGGGGAGTCAATCTTTGCTCCAGGAAATCTCTAGCAATACCTACACGGCCTATGTCATGTTTTTTTCTACCCTTGGGGTTGGAATTCATTTTGCGTTTCAGACCAAACCAGAGACTCTACTTAAATATCCTACTTCGGTATATCAAATTGGGGCGATTATGGCCTTTTTCTGTACAGTTTTACCTTCTTTTCTAATCTCTTATTGCATCCAAAAAATTGGCGCCTCGAATTTTGGTGTTTTGGCTAGTTTTGGCCCTCTTTCTACTGTAATTCTGGCCTATTTTATACTTGGAGAAACCCTAGGTGTTTACCAAATATTGGGGGGAATTATTATTGTAACCTCTATTGTATATTTGAATCTTAGACAGCTCAAAGAAACCCAAAGCAAATCCAATTAATTATGTTTATCTACAACCTCACCTATCAAATAGAAGAAACCATCCAAGATCTTTGGTTAGATTATATCAAGGAAAATTTGGTTTCTCCTCTTTTGGAGCACGAAAACTTTGAAAATGCAAGACTTTGTAAAATTGATCCTGTAAAAGGGATAGAGGGTATTGGCTATTCCATTCAATTTACTTGTAAAAAGGAAACTTTAGAGAAATTTCTTCAAGAAAAAGAAACGTTTTATCGATCTAAAATTTACCAAAAGTTTCAAGGAAAACTCGTTGATTTTAGCACGACTTTAGAAATTATAGAGGATTTTAAATAATTCTTCTTACTTTTTAAATCTAACAAACAAGCTGCCTGCAAATTGTAAAGTATCGACACCTTAAAAATATGACCGACAGAACAAAACATCAGTTTTTGACCTATTTGATTGCGACAGTTTGGGTAGCGAACGGGCTTTTTTGTAAAGTTTTAAATCTTGTGCCTAGACATCAAGAAATTGTTTCAAGAATTTTAGGTGCAGATTATTCTCGAATTTTGACAATTTTAATTGGAATTTCTGAAATTTTTATGGCGATTTGGATATTGAGCAGAATTAAAACACGACTGAATGCCATTGCTCAAATTGCAATTGTTGCTACAATGAACATTCTAGAATTCCTTCTTGTTCCTGACCTTTTGCTTTGGGGTAAGTTAAATTCGTTCTTTGCATTTATATTTATTCTTATCGTTTATTTCAACGAATTTTACTTGAACAAAAGATTATCTCAACAAACATAGTATGCTTTCATTCCTAAAAAATCATCCTTTTGCGGTTGAAGCATTTTTTGAAAACTCAACCGTTTTAACTTTTGCTGTTCCAAAAGAACAAATTGAAAATCTAATTCCAGAATGTTTAACCTTGGACACATTTGAGAACAAATGGGCTTTCATCGCTATTGCAATGGTTCAAACCAAAGATTTGCGACCAAAAGGTTTTCCAAGATTTATGGGTAACGACTTCTTTCTAATTGGTTATCGTGTATTTGTGAGGTACACTACCAACGCTGGAAAAAATTTGCGTGGCTTGTACATTTTAAAATCAGAAACTGACAAATCAAAAATGGAATTTTTGGGCAACATTTTCACTCATTACAATTACACAACTACCGACATTCAACAATCGGAACAAGATAAAACCAAAGAAATATCTTCAACAAAATCGAACTTTAAATTAAAAATAGATAAGTCCGAAGAAAACATTTCATTGCCAGAACACTCACCTTTTGCAGATTGGAAAGAGGCAAGAAGATATGCAGGACCGTTGCCTTTTACATTTACGTACAACCAAAAAACGAAAGAAGTTTTAATCATTGAAGGTGTTCGGCAAAATTGGACACCAAATCCATTAAGAGTGATGGATTATAATTTTGAGTTTTTACAAAGCTTACAACTTCAAAATATTGTACTGGCAAACGCATTTGTAATTAGAGATATCCCTTACCATTGGAAAAAAGGCAAAATTGAAAAATGGAAATAAAAAGACGAAATTTTCAAGGAGCACTAAATATCTTGAGCTTTAACAGACATTTTTATGTGTTTGGATTAATTGCTTTAAGTTTAATCATTTTAAGTTTTTTAATTTTTAATTGGTCGACTCTATTCCTTTGGATTACTATTTTGTCTTTTCTGTATGGCTTAATAATGCCATTAATTGTTTCGGCTTATGTTTACGACTTTTCGGGTTATTATAATTTCGATTGGTTGAAAAATTACAATTTTAAGGATGCTGTAGGCAAACAAATCTTGAATATTAATGCAGGATTTGACGAAACAAGTTTTATTATTAAAAACAATTTTCCAAAATCAGAATTGCACGTTTTTGACTTTTATAATGCCAAGCAACATACAGAACCAGCGATTATTAGAGCAAGAAAAGTGAGTATGGTTTATCCAAACACGCAACAAATTAATTCAAATTCAATTCCTTTAAAAGATAATTCAGTTGATTTGATTTTCTTGTTGTCAGCAGCTCACGAAATTCGTTCACAAGAAGAGAAAATACAATTTTTAAAAGAATGTAATCGAGTTTGCAAACCAGATGCCAACGTAATTATGATTGAACACTTGCGAGACTTTCCAAATTTTGTTGCATTTACTATTGGCTTTACACATTTCTTTTCCAAAAGCACTTGGAAAAAAGCATTTCAAGCAGCAGGGTTTTCAACATTTACCGAACAAAAATTTACACCTTTTATGTCCATCTTTAACAGTCGCCCTTAAATGCAGATACATCTAAAAATAATCAGCCTTCTTTTGATGGCTTTAGGCTTAATTCATATTTTCTTTCCAAAGTATTTCAATTGGGACAAAGAGCTTAAATCATTGAGTCTTATAAACAGACAAATGATGACCGTTCATACTTTTTTTATTGCCTTTACCGTTTTTCTTATGGGCTTACTTTGCCTAACATCTGCGAAAGAACTTGTTGAAACAGTTCTTGGGAAAAAAATAGCACTTGGTTTTGGTATCTTTTGGATCGTTCGACTTTTTATTCAATTTTTCGGTTATTCAGCAGAACTTTGGAAAGGAAAAACATTTGAAACCTCAATGCACGTCTTATTTTCAATACTTTGGGCGTATTTAAGCTTTGTATTTTTGACAATTTGGTGGTCATAAAAAGCAAAAAGAGCAAGGGCTTTCAATAATTTAGTTCTAAGACGATTACATTTAATCCCTGAGATGCCTTAGCCCAAATAAAAATCGGGCTTCAAAAGTTGGTTATTAGCGTCTGAAACCTCAAAAGACCCAATGCTTGTTCTTCTAAGAGAGACCAAATAGGCAGGAACACCCAGACTCTTGCCTAAATCAAAAGCCAAAGAGCGAATGTAGGTTCCTTTGCCACAAACAACTTTAAAACCTACATAAGGCATAGAAACATAGGTTATGTCAAAAGAATATACCTGTACAATTCTTGGGGGAACTTCTACCTCTTTTTGGGCTCTGGCATAATCAAAAAGTCTTTTTCCGTCTTTTTTGACCGCCGAAAAAACAGGTGGATATTGTAAAATCTCATCGCCCACAAAACTTTGAGCAGCTTCTGTTAGTGTCTGGATGCTGAATGCTGGAATGTCCATCTGCTGGGTTTCTTCCATTTCGGTATCATAACTTGGGGTAGTTGCCCCTAGTTTGATGGTTCCTGTATAGGTTTTGGTTTGCCCTTGAAGCGAAGAAATTTGTTTGGTAGACTTTCCCACGCACACCAAGAGCAAACCCGTAGCTTTGGGATCTAGGGTTCCGGCGTGTCCGATTTTTATCTTTTTAATTCCGTATGCGTTCTTGATGGCATACTTCATCTTGTTTACCAACTGAAAAGAAGTCCAATCTAGGGGCTTGTCTAACAAAAAAGTCTTGCCTTCCAAGAGTTCTTCGAGCTTCATAAGGTGTTTTTGGCTGTTATTTTTTCTTTAAAAGAATGGCATAAACCTCTACACCAAACCCCAGAAGAACCAAAAAAGGAGCCAACCTAATACGGGTAAAACTAAAAATATCTGGATTGAAATAATTAGAGTCTGGTTCCCCATCTGGTCTTGTGTTGGCGTCTGCCCCAGTCATAAGAGCGAAACCCAGAAAGATTAGCCCCAGTCCTATCCACATCCATTTATAATTGTTTGATCCAAACAAATGGGCCTTTGTATTAGTCTGTGTAGAGCTCATCTGTTTTTAATTTTAAGAAATTCCAAGTAGAAAGGGCTGTGCTTAAAACCGCAATGCCAATTCCAGTAACAATAAGTACCAAAAGCAAAAGAAGATATTGGTTGTTTACAAAAGGAGCATTGATATATTGGGTAAAATAATACCAACATCCCGTTAATGCCAAAATTGCAAGCAAAGCACCAAAGAACCCTAGCCAAGCGCTTGTTTTAACAAAAGGCATGATAATGAATCTTCTTCTGGCACCCACCAATCTCATGGTTTTGATTAAGAATCGTTTGGAAAAAATTCTAAGCCTGATAGAATTGTTGATTAAAACAATCACAATCAGCAAAAGTAGAATGCTAAAACCAATAATCCACATGGTTATTTTGGATATGTTTCTGTAAACCGAAGTCATCAGTTCGTTGTCGTTCACCACATCTTCTACTATGGGACTATTTCTTAAAATGGTCTTGATGCTGTCTACGGTTTTGGGATTTACAAACTCTGATTTAAGGGTGATTTCTGCCGAAGCTGGAAAGATGTTCTCTTCGAAAATATCATCGGTGGCAATGGCAAGCTCTCTTTTGGCGATAACCGCAGCATTTTCTTTGCTGATATACTGAACTTTTTTAATGAATTTATGTTTTTGTATGCCCGAAATATAGTTTTTGTGCATGGCTACTTCTTTTCCCATGTCTCTTTGATCTAAAACTTCTTTAAAGAAAACCTCGACGGTTAGCTGCTCTTTGAGATAATCGAAGTACTGTTTAGAGTTGATGACAATAATTCCAAATATTCCAAGTAAAAAAAGAATCAGAGCAATGCTTATCACCACGGTAANGCGTGAGAGAAATGCGCAAACAAGCCCAAGAAATGGAAAGAGTAACCTCTGTTTTTGTGGTGAACGATCAAGACGAACTTTTAGGGACCTTAAGTTTAAAAAGGTTACTTACGGCTCAAAACCATGAAAAAATTGAGGCCTTTTACCATGAAAATTTCTTTGCGGTCAACGCCAACGACAAGCAAGAAGAAGTGGCCAAATACATCCAAAAGTACGATTTATACGAGGTTCCCGTTGTGGATGACCTCAACAGACTGGTTGGAACCATCACCGTGGACGATGTACTTGATGTAATCAAAGAAGAGGCCGAAAAAGATTACCAATTGGCCTCTGGGATTTCTGGGGACATTGACTCCAGAGACTCACTTACAGATTCTATCAAGGCGCGCCTTCCTTGGCTTTTAATTGGGATGATAGGTGGAGTGCTTAGTTCTCAGATCTTAAAAACCAACCAAGATACCATGAGCCTTTATCCGCTCTTGATACTTTTTATTCCATTAATCGGGGCAACCGCTGGAAATGTAGGAGTACAATCCTCGGCCATTGTGGTGCAAGGGCTTGCCAATGGAACGCTAAACAAAGACATTTGGTTAAACCTTATTAAAGAAGCAAGCATTGCCCTTGTAAGTGGGCTGTTTTTGTCTTTTGTTATATTCTTGTATAACTATTATGCCAATGGCGACATGGGAGTAGCCCTTTCGGTTTCTATGTCTTTGTTTTTGGTGGTAATTGTCTCCGCTTCTATTGGAACCATAATTCCCCTTCTACTTAACAAATACGGAATAGACCCAGCGCTTGCCACAGGGCCTTTTATTACTACCTCAAACGACATATTAGGGGTAATTGTCTACTTTCTTACCGCCAAGCTTTTTTTAGGCATTTGAAGTTATGAAAACTAGCCCTGAAGCCACTTTCCAAAAAATGAACCAATTTGGAAAAGAAAAAATTCCCTTTTTTTTTATGGTGGATTTCTTAAAGGAAACTCCCCTTGCCCTTGCTTTAGACAAAGTGAATCCAAATGAAATTTTGTTTGATTTTCAGGGCCAAAAGAACTACGATCTTTCTCCAGAAAAAAAAACCATCTCTTTTGAGGTTTTAGACACAAAATCACATCAAAACAATTACCAAAACTCTTTTGAAAGGGTGATGTCTCATTTAAAAAGAGGAGATTCTTTTTTAACCAACCTCACAGGATCTATTCCCATCAAACTCAATGTAGACCTAAAAACTTTGTTTTTTCAGAGTCAAGCGGCTTTTAAACTTTGGGTAAGAGAAGAATTTGTCTGCTATTCTCCAGAAATTTTTGTGCAGATTGAAAAAGGGAAGATTTACTCTTATCCCATGAAGGGAACCATAGACGCCCATCTCCCAAACGCTGAAGAAAAGCTTCTAAAAAGCCCCAAAGAAACCGCCGAACATTATACCATTGTAGACTTAATTAGAAACGATTTGAGTTTGGTGGCAGAAAATGTTCGGGTAGAAAAATTTCGTTACCTGCAAACCCTATCAACCCAAACCGGAAAAAAACTACTGGCTGCAAGCTCTAAAATATCGGGAGATTTGCCCCAAGATTATCCCCAAAAAATCGGGGACATCATCCAAATGCTTTTGCCTGCCGGCTCTATCTCTGGAGCGCCCAAACACAAAACCCTGGAGATTATTTCTCAAAGCGAAACCCATAACAGAGGATTTTATACCGGTGTGGGTGGTATTTTTGATGGAGAAAATCTAAATTCATTTGTGATGATTCGCTTTGTAGAGAAATCAGAAGACGGATCTTTGGTTTACAAAACTGGCGGAGGCATTACCCATCAAAGCGAGCTTGAAAAAGAATACCAGGAACTTTTACAAAAAATATATGTCCCTACTACTTGAAACTTTGCAGATTTTAGATGGGAAAATTCCTCATCTTTTGCTTCACCAAAAAAGGTTGAATCAAAGCAGAAAGATTCTTTTTGGTTGTTCAGATGAGATTTCTTTGTCTGAGGTTTTAAAAGACCACCTGCCTTATGAAATGGGGAATTATAAATGTAGAATTTGCTACGGAGAAAAAATCGAAAAAATTGAATTTTCTCATTATTCCCCTAAGAAAATTGAAAGCTTCTATTTGGTTGATGCGCCCAAAATAGACTACCAGTTTAAATACGCCAACAGAGAAATTTTTGATTCGCTCTTGGCGTATTGTCCAGCAGATGAAATCTTAATTCTTCAAAATGGTTACTTAAGCGATGTGAGCTTTGCCAACCTACTTTTTTTTGACAATTCCGCTTGGTTTACACCCAAAAACCCACTTCTAAAGGGAATACAAAGACAACATCTGCTTGAGAATGGAAAAATTTCAGAACTGGAAATTCATCAAAATGATTTGAAGAATTTTTCTGAGTTTAAACTCATCAACGCCATGCTTCCCTTTGAGGTTGCCCCTAGCTATACTCTAGATCAAATCATCAACCTTTAGAGGACCTTTAGAATCTTAGTCTTGATAAAAAAGCCTTGAGCTTGGCCTTTAGATCTTCCCCAGTATCGAAAACCATTTGCTCGTTAGAAGGAAACTGAACCGGACCAAGACCGAAAAGATTCTGAATTTCTGGACCAAAGGCCTGTCTATCTCCAGAAAAAGTGGCGTATCTGTGCTGAAAAACAAACTCAGAAGCAATATTTTCTTTGTCCATTACTCTACCTGTTTGGTTTTCGATAAGTCTAACCTGTCCTGTAATATTGCAAGCTTTGAATTGTGAAAATTCAACCGCGGTTCCTACCACCGTTTTATAGCGGTCTATTTTGATGGGCTCTCCAAAGCTGTCTTTTTGGACTTTTCCATCTTTGGTGGCGTATTCCCATCCATCTACGATTTGCGTCTCTTTGGTATAAGAATTTCGATCGACTCTTTCGGGTGAAATTTGAATTTGTCCAATGGAAAGCTCCACCACGTAATCGTACCTTGTTCCATAAACTTTTTCTCCGTGGAAAACCTGCCAGTTTCTGTCTAACTTGTAGGTGTCAATCTCCAAAAGCGCCGCTTCTAGGGGACGGGGTATTATTTGATTGGTCTGGTTGAGTATTTTCACAAGCACATAATCTGTCCCAATTTTTCTAGCTTTGTCTAAATAGTAATTGATGCTTGAGGAGTATCCAGGAGATATATTTTGCAGTTTTACTAGCTGATCGTACGCAACTCTAGCGTCTAATTTTTGACCAGTTTCTAGAAGCCCTGTGGCAGAATCTAGAAGCATTTCCGAAAGTTTAAGCCGCACCTGCTCGGTTCTAGGGCTATAATTGTACATGTCGAACTGGGCCATTTTTGTTCTTGACCCGCCTATATAAAGAGGCAAAAGAGGCTCTATTTTCCTTTGTCTGTTGCCAAGGGATTGATAAAGTCCATAGATCTCTTGCAGATTGTTGATGTCTGGGTTGAGTTCTAAATCTTTGATTCTCTGCTGATCGTTTAAAGAGGCTTTTCTAAAAGCTTCCTCTAACAAAAGTACGGTTTGATCGTCTTGTTTGGCTTTACCTTTGGCCTGAATTTGCTTGATGGCAGTATCTATGGCCTGATCATAATTTCCTTGCAAGACCTTTTTTTCTATGCTTCTGGTAGTATTACAAGCAAGTAGTCCTAGGGCGAAAATTACACCTGTAAACCTAAAAGCTATTTTTGTATAATATGTACTCATCTTTTCGTTCTTTTTTTCTCCATAAGAGAATTTTACTGTTCTGTTTGGCTTTCAAAATCTTCCCATGCAATTTGGATATCTTGGAAGTCATAACCCTTGGAATACAAAAACTGAACCAACTTTTGCTTTCTCTTGTAAGGATTGTTTTCTTTTAAGACCAAATCTTTCTTTTTCAAGAGCTTAAGTAGCGAATTTTGATAATCAAAAGCGTTTAATTTATCTAATTCGGTTTGAATCAACTTTTGGGGAATGTTTCTCTTTTTAAGTTCTTGGGTAATTTTGATTTTCCCCCAATGTTTCTGGTTGAATTTTCCTTTAACAAAACTAGATACATAGCGGGTTTCGTCTAAGAATTTTTCTCTGTACAGGTGCTCAAAGATCTTTTCTCTAACCTCAGTAATCAAAACAAAATCATTGAGTTTTTGCTCCACTTCAAACAAACATCGGTCTCTGTAGGCGCAGTAGGCTTCCATTTTCTGTATGATTAGATCGATATTATTAACAGCAGATTCAGACATAGGTATTGACCAAAGATAAAACTATATTTGTGATAAATTCTTTGGATGAAAATAGGACTATTTTTTGGATCTTTCAACCCCATACATGTGGGCCATGTAATTTTGGCCAATCATATTTTGGAGTTTTCAACCCTTGAAAATCTTTGGTTTGTAGTTACCCCTCAGAGTCCTTTCAAAAAGAAACAAAGCCTTATTAGCAATTATACTCGGATAGAAATGGTAGAAATGGCCATCAAGAACTATCCCAAGATGAAAAGCTGCAACATAGAGTTTTCCATGAAGCAGCCCGCCTATACAGTAGATACACTGGCGGTACTTAGAGAAAAATATCCTAAGCATCAATTTGATCTTATCATGGGAGAAGACAATTTGGTAGGATTTACCAAATGGAAAAATTACCAAGAAATTTTAGAAAACCACGATCTTTGGGTTTACCCAAGACCCGGACATTTGGCCAAAGATTTCAATCATCCCTTACCTTTGAAGAACCTTCAAAAAAAATAAGAAAAATATACCCTAGGGCTATGATAGAAGACAAAAACATCAGCAAAACAGAACTTGGATCTTTGGGAGAATTTGGTTTGATCGATCGATTGACCCAAAACTTTAGCCTCAAAAACCCTAGTAGCATTCTTGGCGTTGGTGATGATGCCGCCATCCTTGAAACCCCTAAAGATCAGCAGCTGGTTTTATCTACCGACTTTTTGATAGAAGGCATCCACTTCGATCTTTCTTACATGCCCCTGAAACATCTGGGATACAAAGCGGTAAGTGTAAATATAAGTGACATCTGCGCCATGAATGCCACACCGACTCAAATTACAGTTTCTTTGGCTGTTTCTAATCGTTTCTCTTTGGAGGCTCTAGAAGAACTTTACAGCGGCATTGCTTTGGCCTGCCAAGCCTACAAAGTAGATTTGGTAGGAGGAGATACCACTTCTTCAACTTCGGGACTTGTCATTAGCATTTCGGCAGTTGGAATGGCCAAAAAGGAAAAAATCTGCAAAAGATCAGGCGCCCAAAACAACGATCTACTTGTTGTAAGCGGAGATCTTGGCGCTGCATATTTAGGTCTTCAGGTTCTAGAGCGAGAAAAACAGGTTTTTAAAGCGAATCCTAACGCACAACCAGACTTGGCCAATTATCCTTATCTACTCGAAAGACAGTTAAGACCACAGGCTAGGTTAGACGTAATCGGTCTTTTAGAAGAACTTTCGGTAAAGCCCACCTCGATGATTGATATTTCTGACGGATTGGCCTCAGAGGTTTTGCATCTTTCCAAACACTCGGGGCTTGGCTTTAGCCTTTACGAAGATAAAATTCCGCTAGATCCATCCACCATTACCACAGCCGAAGAGTTTGGCATCAACCCCATTACTGCGGCTTTAAATGGAGGAGAAGATTATGAGCTTTTGTTTACCGTTCCATTAGAAGATCATCCCAAAATAAAAGCCAACCCGAATTTAACCGTCATTGGTTTTGCCAGCAACAAAACCCTAAACAGTGTTTTGATTGACAAATCGGGAGAAAATTCTATCCCCCTTTCTGCCCAAGGTTGGAACCATTTCAAATCTTAAAAATGGCAAAAAAATCTTTATCTCAAAGAGACCTAGATTGCAACTGGCACCCTTATACTCAGCACCAAACAAGCCAGCCTCCCATTGTTATTCAGAAAGGAAAAGACGCGCTTCTTTGGGATGAAAATGGCAAAAAATACATAGATGCCATTGGTTCTTGGTGGGCTAACCCTCATGGACATTGCAACAAACAAATCGCCAAGGCCATTGCCAAACAGGCCCAAACCCTAGAGCATGTCCTTTTTGGTGGATTTAGCCACCGGTGGGCCATAGAACTATCTGAAAAATTACTGGAAGTCTTGCCCAAAAATCAATCCAAAATTTTTTATTCGGACAATGGCTCTACCGCCGTTGAGGTTGCCCTTAAGATGTGTTTGCAATATTATCTGAACAAAGGAGAAAAAAAAGCCACTTTTATAGCCTTTGAAAACGCTTTCCATGGAGATACCTTTGGGGCAATGGCAGTATCTGGCATCGGGCTTTTTTCTGAGGCATTCAAAGATTATTTTATTGATGTAAAAAGAATTCCTGTTCCCAAAGAGGACAATTTCAAATCGGTTGAAACCCAACTAGAATCGCTTTTGAAAGAAGGAAGTATTGCTGGTTTTATCTTTGAACCTTTGGTGCAAGGCGCCATAGGGATGAATTTCTATAAGGCCAAATACCTCGATAAACTTTTAAAAATTTGCAAAAAATATAAAGTCTTAACCATTGCCGATGAAGTGATGACAGGCTTTAGTAGAACAGGAAAACTTTTTGCCATAGATTATCTAAAAAACAAACCAGACCTTGTTTGTCTTAGCAAGGCTTTGACAGGAGGATTTTTACCTCTTGCCGCCACTTCTTGTAGCCAAGAGATTTACCAAGCATTTTTATCTGAAAAAACCGAAAAAGCCTTCTTCCACGGACATACCTTTATGGCCAATCCACTGGGTTGTGCGGCGGCAATTGAAAGTCTGAAAATAAGCCAAAAGCAGAAAACAAAGCAAAAAATTAAAGGCATTTCTAAAATTTATCAGGACTTTGAAAAAAAACAAAATCAACATCCCAAAATCAAAAGCATGGAACATTTGGGGGTGATCTTTAGGCTAGAAATACAAACAGAAGAAGCCCAAAGTTTTTATTCTTCACTTCGAAACACCTTGTACAACTACTATATCTCCAAAGGTGTTATACTTCGGCCTGTAGGAAACATCGTCTATCTTCTCCCTAGTTACAGCATCAAAAAGTCTGAACTGAAAAAAACCTTTGAGGTAATCTTAAATTCTTTGGACTTGGTCTAAAAACATGAAAATGTTGGGTTTTATTGTTTAACCCTTACGATTTTATGAGCCAAAACAAAATTTTCGGTGTACAATATTCTATTTTTGGACTTTGATTTTGAATAAGCCCATTGAATTTTGTTTTCTCTAAGAAACACCTTTTTTTATTTTCTGCTGATTTCGCCTCTTCTTGTAAGTCTGTATATCTATTTAGGGTTTAGAACCAATCAGATTTTGGTGCATCAGCTTGTTTTGAAATCGCAGCTTTTATACCCCTATACCTCTTCTATCAAACCGTTTTGGGAATTGCCCTATTGGATGATTTACAATCTGCCCGAAGGTCTTTGGATTTTTAGTCTCACCCTAATAGCTGGTGTTACCAGAGCAAATGAAAGCCAAAAGAAAGTATTGCTTTTCTTGCCTATATTCTATGTTTTGGTTCTTGAAATTTTTCAGGGAATCCATATAACCGATGGTACCTTTGATGTGTTAGATCTTTTGTATGCCTTTGTTTTTTGGCTACTTGCAAAAGAAGTTTCTACAAAATTGAAGGTGAAAATTCCCAAAAATTATGGCCGGCTGTTGATTATTATATTTTTTGTGCTGGTTTTTCTCTCAGATGTGAAAACCTTGTAAGAAAATCAAAAGGATGCCTATCTTTGCCACAAGATGAATTCACTTTCTTTCGCACCGATTTTTGAGGGCTTTTCTTTGCATCAACCAAAACTCCAAGAGGCTTTTTTAAAGAAAAAACCTGTTTTTCTTTCTGGTTTTGAAGGCTCTTTTTACTCCTTTCTTTTGGCTAAACATGTACAAGAACAGGGCTGTAAAATGCTTTATGTCTGCCAAGATTACCAAGAGGCTTGTTATGTTTTGGACGAACTCAAAGCCGTGTTTTCAGAAGAAGAATTGCTTTTTTTTCCGCATAGCTTCAAAGAGCCCTACCAAGTAGATCTTACAGAAAACGCCAATGTGGTGCTCCGATCTTTGACCCTTAAAAAACTCAATGAGTCTAGGATTATAAAAGCAGTGGTGAGTTATCCCGATGCCCTAAGAGAAAAAGTCATCGACCCCAAAGCCCTAAAAACATCAAAGCTTTGCCTTAAAAAAGAACAAAATATAGAAATAGAATCTCTTACCGAACTTTTTTTCTCTTATCATTACAAACACACAGACTTTGTCTATGAGCCCGGTGAATTTTCTATCCGTGGAGGAATCGTAGATTTCTTTTCATTTTCGGAAAAAAACCCAACCAGACTTTCCTTTTTTGGCAATCAAATTGAAAAAATTCGCGCTTTCGATCTAGAGTCTCAACTGAGCCTAGAAGAATTAGATGAAATTGACCTACTTCCAAACATAGAAAACAAAGAAGAATTTTCGCTTCGGGTCTCACTTTTACATTATTTTCAAAAAGAAGATTTGGTCTTTGTAAATCAACTAGAAAATTGCCTTACAACCCTTGAAAAATACTTCGAAAAAGCAAAAGATATCTTTGAAAATCAAAAGGGTTTAATCACTCAGGTTTCGCCAGAAAAAATCTATTTGCCTTCTCAAGAATTTTTAGAAGAACTGCAACACCTCCTGGTTGTTGAAAGTGGAATTAGCCCCTATTTTTTGAATTCTAGCAGTGTAACTTTCAAACTAGAACCTCAACCTAGTTTTAGAAAACAATTTCCTCTGCTCTTAGATAACCTTCTGGAATTACAAGAAGATGGCTATAGAATTTTTATTAGCTGCACAAGTGAAAAACAAATCCAAAGGCTCAAGGATATTTTCATCGATCTAAACGCCAAAATTAAATTTGAGCCCATACTCTCGAACTTGAACCATGGTTTTATAGATGTAGAAGGGAAAATGGTTTGCTACACGGATCATCAAATTTTCGAGCGCTACAAACAGTTTAATAAACCCAGCGGCTTTGCCAAAAAAGACCAGATTTCTCTCAAAGAAATCCAAAACTTACAAATTGGCGATTATGTAACCCACATCGATCACGGAATTGGAAAGTTTGCTGGACTAATGAAGATCGACAACAATGGCAACATTCAAGAAACCATCAAACTGGTATACAAAGACAAAGATCTTTTGTATGTAAACATCCATGCCCTTCACAAGATTTCTAAATTTTCAACCAAAGATGGAACCGAACCAACCTTAAGCAAACTCGGATCACCTGTTTGGAAAGCCCTAACCCAAAAAACCAAAGCCAAAGTTAAAACCCTGGCCTATGATCTTATCAAACTCTATGCCCAGAGAAAAAACGAAAAAGGGTTCGAGTTTAGTCCTGACACCTATCTGCAGGTAGAGCTTGAGGCTTCTTTTATGTACGAAGACACCCCCGATCAACTATCTACTACCCTTGCTGTAAAGCAAGACATGGAATCTGAAAAATGCATGGATCGACTCATTTGTGGTGATGTAGGTTTTGGTAAAACAGAAATCGCCATTCGGGCAGCCTTTAAAGCCACCGCAGACTCAAAACAGGTTGTGGTTCTGGTGCCCACCACCATTTTGGCCTTTCAGCATTACAATACTTTTAAGAAGCGACTTTCTGATTTTCCTGTGAACATTGCCTATATCAACCGTTTTAAAACGGCCAAGGAGAAAAAAGAAATTTTAGAAGCCGTAGCCCTTGGAAAGATTGATATTCTCATCGGCACACACCAAATTGTGAGCAAAGAAGTAAAATACAAAGACCTTGGCCTTTTGATTGTAGATGAAGAACACAAGTTTGGGGTAAATGTAAAAGACAAATTAAAAACGCTCAAAGCCAATTTAGATACCCTTACCCTAACGGCGACTCCCATCCCCAGAACTTTGCAATTTTCGCTGATGGCAGCTAGAGATTTGTCTATTATCAAAACTCCACCGGCCAACAGACAAGGAGTAAACACGGAGATCATCGGTTTTTCTGAAGAAAGAATTAGAGACGCCATCACTTTTGAGCTAGAGAGAAACGGTCAGGTCTATTTCATTAACAACCGAATCGAAAACCTCAAAGAGATTGCAGGGATGATACAAAGACTGGTTCCCATGGCTAAAGTAGCCATAGGACATGGACAGATGGAAGGCAAAAAACTCGAAGATTTGATGTTGGCATTTGGATCTGGAGAAATCGATGTGCTGGTTTCTACCACCATTGTAGAGAGCGGATTAGATGTTCCCAATGCCAATACCATTTTTATCGGAGGTGCGCAAAACTTTGGACTGGCCGATTTGCATCAAATGAGAGGAAGAGTCGGTAGAAGCAATACCAAGGCTTTTTGTTACCTCATTTGCCCTCCAACAAGCTCCCTAACAAACGAGGCCAGAAAAAGATTACAAGCCATCGAACAGTTTTCAGACATTGGTTCGGGATTTAAAATTGCCATGAAAGATCTGGAAATTCGTGGCGCTGGAAACCTTCTGGGTGCCGAACAAAGCGGATTTATTGCCGAAATAGGCTTTGAAGCCTACCAAAACATCTTAAATGAAGCCGTTTTGGAACTTCGTCATGAGCCAGAGTTCAAAGAATTGTACAAAGACAAAGAAATTGACCTAAACCAAAATGTACAACTAGACACCGATCTTCCCATCCAAATTCCAGATGATTACATCAACTCTACTCAGGAAAGATTTTTGATGTACTCCCAGCTCAGCAAGATTGAAACTCCTGAAGATTTAGGCATTTTCAAACAAAATTTGATAGACAGATTCGGAAAGTTCCCCATCGAAGTAGAAACTGTTTTTACCGGTTTAGAGCTCAAATGGTTGGCCAAAAAAATGGGCATAGAAAAAATTGTACTCAAACAAAAAACTTTACTTTGTTATTTTGTGATCCATGGAGATTTGGGCTTTTTTCAGTCAGACAAATTCCACAAACTGCTTTTATACATTCAAAATACACCCAAATTTGCCAGTTTCAAACAGAAGGCATCGAAAGAATCGGCCAGTGGACAAGTCTATTTTTTACGTTTCGAAAATGTTCAATCTATCCAAGACGCCCACCAAAGAATGCAACAATTACACAAAAGCATAGAAAATTAACCCTATCGAATTCCAAGATTGGTCCAGGTGTCGCTAGGAAGAACTATCCAATCCGAATTGTTTTCTACCCATTCTAATTTGGGCTTTCCAATGGATGGGTCTCTTCTAAGGGTGTGGTTTTGGGTGGCAGCATCCACCTGATTAACCTTCCAACCTCCGGTTGGAACTTCCCCTTCTTTGCCAATTACATCAACGAGCAAAGCGTTTTCAACTAATGCCAAAGCATCGTCTCCTGTAAAGTTTAGAAGACCGCTGGTTTGGCTGGCTTTGGATAAAATAAATGGATCTGCATTGGGATTTGCTACCACAAAAGTAGAATAAGCCTCTATTTCTCCTACCAAATCTAACTTGGTGTTGGAAAGCGGGTTTCCGTTGGATCCTCTCCAAATTTGATGCCCCAAAAGCGAAATGGCTTTATCGGTTGGATTGTAGATTTCCAAATATTTGTTGTTCCCCGTTCCTTCTCCATATTCAGAAAAATACAACGGACTATTGCTCTTTGGCGGTGTAGAAGTTCCTGAGCCCAAAGCACTCCATGAAGATCCATTATAAAACTCAAAGGATTTAAGATCACTGTTGTAAATAAGAAGTGCCTCTGGGGGATTTACAATGGCATCCCTTTGCTGGGTGGTTAATCTGGGAATTAAAATTCCGCTTTCACTAGATTGGATGTCTAAAGCCGCCTTGGGTTCTTGTGTGCCAATTCCAACTTGAGCCAAAGCGCTACAAGAGAATAAAAGTGACACTCCAATAAACATTGAAGAATTGAAACTTTTCATACTATTCGAATTTGGTTTTGGATATCAATAAGTTACAAAAAAATCTGCATGCTTGAAACCACAAAAATGTTAAATTTTTAGGGCTAAAGTTTAGTTCCGCTTATCTTTGAACGAAAACCATAAACTCCGGATGATGAAAAAACTACTATTTCTGGCATTTTTTACCTTGGCAAACCTAGCACATGCTCAATTTGAATTCACGTATAAAGCTGGTGTAGGGGTAACTTACCTTAGCCCGCAAGAACAATATGCCTTGCAAGCAAAAACGATTCTTAGTATGCCCAACCAAGCTGAAGGCGCCCTAGGGCTTACGTATTCTCTAGAGGAAAAAACCACCAACCTCATCTTTGATGTAGATTTGCAATTGCCTCTAAAATATTTTTCTGAATCTTATGTTTATGCCCTTAGCGGCTGTGCCTTTCAGTATTTTGTGCTTGGGGTTTAAGACCTAGTTCCCTAAAAAGCTTTGCATCTTCACTAGCCAAAGGATTAGGCGTGGTTAGAAGTTTGTCTCCTGAGAAGATAGAATTTGCTCCCGCCATAAAACATAAAGCTTGTCCTTCTGGGCTCATTTGGTTTCTTCCTGCCGAAAGCCTAACCTGAGTGTTGGGAAGGATAATTCTGGCTGTGGCAATGGTTCTTATCATCTCAAATATCGAAACTGGCTCCATGTCTTCCATGGGTGTTCCTTCAACAGCAACCAGCGCATTGATGGGAACAGATTCAGGTTGAGGAGTCATGTTTGCCAAAACTTTGAGCATAGCGCATCTGTCTTCTATGGTTTCTCCCATGCCGATAATTCCACCCGAACAAAGGGTGATGGATGTTTTTCTGACGTTTCCAATGGTCTCTATTCTATCTTCAAAGGCTCTTGTAGAGATAATTTCTTTGTAGTAGTCCGATGAGGTATCTATGTTATGATTGTAGGCGTAAAGACCTGCTTCTTCTAGTCTTTTGGCTTGGTTTTCGGTAATCATACCCAAGGTACAGCAAACTTCCATGTTCTTTTTGGTGAGGCTTCTAACCATCTCAAGCACATTATCAAACTCTGGACCATCTTTCACATTTCGCCAAGCAGCACCAAGACAAACCCTAGAAGATCCAGCCTGTTTGGCGTTTTCTGCCATTTGCTCTACTTCTTCTAGACTCATCAGATCATTTCCCTTTACCCCTGTATGGTATCTTGCCGCTTGGGGACAATAACCACAATCCTCAGCGCAACCCCCAGTTTTGATAGAAATTAACGAGCTAATTTGAACCTTATTGGGATCATGATGATCTCTGTGCACCGTGGCTGCTTTAAAAACAAGTTCCATCAGTGGGAGATGGTACAAATCTAAAATTTCTTGTAAATCGTAAGATTTATTTTCTTGATTGGTTGGCTGAATATTTTGACTTAACATAGACTTGTCTTAAGTTTACAAAGATAGCAAAAAGCAAAAGCATGTCCACAAAAATACCAAACCCAAAACGCATTGGAATCTTAGGTGCAGGTGCCGCTGGATACTTTGTTGCCGCTCGGCTCAACGACCTTGAAAATGCTGAGGTTGTTTTGCTTGAAAAATCTAGCAAGCCCTTGCAAAAGGTGAAAATTTCTGGGGGAGGAAGATGCAATTTAACCCATGGAGAATTCGATCCCAAAAAACTCGTAGAAAATTACCCTCGTGGAAACAAAGAACTCCTGAGTGTTTTTCATACTTTTCAACCTCAAGATGCCATGAGCTGGTTCGAAGAAAAAGGCGTGCCTCTCAAAACAGAGGAAGATGGACGAATTTTCCCCAAAAGCGATTCTTCCCAAAGCATTGTTGATGCCCTTTTAAAAAGTGCCTCCAAATCCACCCTTCTAACCCAAACAAAGGCCGAAGAAATTCTTCCAGAAGAAAATGGATTTTGGGTTCTTTGTGGTGAGAAAAAATTTTGGTTCGATTATCTCTTTGTGTGTACCGGTGGAACTCCTAGCTTTTATGGCGTATTAGAAAAATTAGGCCACAAAATGGTTCCTGCTACTGCATCGCTTTTCACCTTTGTTTGCCAAGATAAATTTGTTCGCTCGCTGATGGGGATAAGTTTTGAAAACGCCTCAGTGACCATTCCTTCCTTAAAATTAGAACAAACAGGAGCGCTTCTTTTTACCCACTGGGGATTTTCTGGACCGGGAATCTTAAAGCTTTCTTCTTTTGGCGCAAGATCTCTGGCCCAAATCCAATACAATTTCACCCTAGAGGTGAATTTTCTAAACATCGATAAAGAAGATTTGACTGCCCTTTTTGAAGAAAAAAAGAAATCTGATCCAAAAAAATCGGTCTATGCACATAGCATCACCCCAATGCCCAAAAGATTTTGGGTTGGAATTTTACAAGAGCTAAAAATTCCCGAAAACCTCAACTATTCTGATCTTTCCAAAGAGAAAATTCAAATCATTTGCGACAAACTATGCCATGGAAAATTTCAAATTGACGGCAAAAGCACCTTCAAAGATGAATTTGTTACCTGTGGCGGGGTAGAAAAGAAAGAAATCAACTTTAAGACCATGCAAAGCAAGTTATATCCCAATATGTATTTTGCTGGAGAAATTATAGACATAGACGCGCTAACGGGCGGTTTTAATTTTCAGGCTGCATGGAGCGGTGCCTACCTTGCAAGTGGGCATCTTATGGAGATTTTAAAACAGGAAAACAGAACCTAAGCTTTTTCTCTGAGCTTTGATAGTTCTTCCTCTACCAAATGATAGCTCACGGTTTTGTCTTTAAAGAAATCTATAAAATATTCTTTTTCTTTTTCGTTTGCCCCGAAAGAATTTAAGATGTTCAGCAAATGCATCTTCATGTGTCCTTTCTGAATGCCGCTTGTAACCAATGATTGAAGCGCCGCAAAGTTTTGAGCCAAACCTGCCACGGCAATTATTTCCATCAATTCTCTAGCCGTTGGATTTTGAAGTATTTTCATCGACAATTTGGCCAGCGGATGAAGCTGAGTTAAACCTCCTACCGTTCCGATGGAAATAGGCAAATCAATCCAAAACTCAAACTGATTGTCTTCAATGCTACAATGGGTTAAACTTTTGTATTTGCCAGATCTGCTGGCATAACCATGGGCGCAAGCCTCGGTGGCTCTAAAATCGTTTCCAGTGGCTATAACCACCGCATCTACCCCATTCATGATGCCTTTGTTATGGGTAATGGCTCTGTAAGGCTCTACATTGGCGATTTCTACTGCCTGTTTAAATTTGTAGGCAAATAGCTCAGCGTCTTTAGGGTCGGAAGAGAGTTGAGAGATTTCGCACTTTACAGAGGCTCTTACAATACACTCTGGGGTGTAATTAGAAAGTATACACATAATGGTGGTTAGACTTTCTTTTTCTTGTTTTGAGAAAAGATCTGACCCTTGAATTTCACGCTCTAGGGTTTTGGAGAATTGCTCCAAGCAAGAATTGATAAAATTCGCCCCCATAGAATCTACGGTCTCAAATTCGCAGTAAAGCTGGAAATAATCTTCCAAATCAGCGGTTTTGTCTTTCAGTTCTATGTTGATTATCCCACCACCTCTGTTTTGCATGTTTTCTGTAATAGATTGGGTGTCTTCAAAAAGCTTTGAATAAAGATAAGATCTAAAGAATTCTTGGAGCTTCGGCACCTCTCCCTTAAATGTGAAATGCACTTGCCCTACTTTGACAACCGAGAGTACTTTGGTTTTAAATCCGCCTTTGTCTAACCAAAACTTGGCCGATTTACAAGCAGCCGCTACCACAGAGCTTTCTTCTATGGCCATTGGAATGGCATATAATTTTTGGTTGATTAAAAAGTTAGGAGCAATGCCAAAGGGAATGTAAAAATTGGTCAGGGTGTTTTCTGAAAATTCTTCGTGCAGCTTCTGAATATTATCGTCTTGATTTAAATACTGATCTAGTACCTTCTTGTCTTGGGGAGAACTTTGTAAATACGTTTCCAATAGCCAAGCTATTTTCTGTTCTTTGCTTTTTTTTGAAAATCCTTCCACAGGCTTCATGGTTTCATATTTTTTGTTTGTCCAAAGTTAGGGATTTCTGGCTTTTATAGCCCTAGATTTGTTTCATTGAAATTTTGTACAAATGAAGTATTTTGGGAAAAATCGAAATAATTTTTTCCTATTTTTAGCCCTATGAAAACTAGCACCTACCCTGGGGGAATCCCATATATCATCGGCAACGAGCTAGCCGAAAGATTTTCTTACTATGGCATGAAGGCCATTTTGATGACTTTTATGACCCAGCACCTTTTGATGGGCGAGGGAGAATCTGTAGAACTTATACATAAATTTGGGGCAGGCGTCTATCTTTTTCCTATTCTCGGGGCATTTTTGTCAGACTTTTTTCTTGGAAAATACAAAACCATCATCAGTCTTTCGGTGGTTTATACCCTAGGGCATTTGGTGATGTCTCTGATTGAAAACAAAACTGGAATGATGGTAGGTTTGGGACTTATTGCCCTTGGAAGTGGTGGAATTAAACCCTGTGTATCTGCCCACGTGGGAGATCAGTTTGATGATTCTAACCAAAATTTACTAGATCGAATTTTCAACTGGTTTTATTTGGCTGTAAACCTCGGCGCCTTTGTTTCTACCATTCTAACGCCCATTTTGCTGGAGAAATTCGGTCCGCAAATCGCCTTTGGAATCCCAGGTGCCTTGATGCTGCTTGCTACTCTAGTTTTTTGGCTAGGAAACAAAAAATATGTGTCCATTGAGCCAGACAAAGACCAAATACTAAAAGATTTAAAAAATCCTGAAACCCTAAAAACCATCGGAAAACTTTTGGTAGTTTATTTGTTTATCTCTGTGTTTTCAGCGCTTTACGAGCAAACCTCCAGCACTTGGATTATTCAGGCCAATCATTTTGGAATGGATAAAACCATAGAATTTCTAAGCTGGAAGTGGGAAGTTTTACCCTCTCAAATTCAGTCCATCAACCCTGTAATGGTACTTACTTTGGTGCCTATTTTTTCCTTTTTGGTTTACCCTTTTATCGAGAGATTCACTACAATCAAATCGCTTTGGAAAATTGCAACAGGGATGTTTATCGCTGCCTTTTCTTTCTTTTTGCTCGGTATTGTAGAACAAAAGCTTTTACAGGGTGAAACCGTAAGTATCTCTTGGCATTTTTGGGCTTTTTTAATCATTACCATCGCTGAAGTGCTGGTGAACATTACCGCCCTTGAGATTTCATACAAACAAGCACCTGTATCACTTAAATCTATCATCATGGGGCTGTATTTGCTCTCTCACTCGTTAGGGAACCTTATTACCACAGGGGTAAACCATGCCATTGTGTCGCCCACAGAAGTAGTAGGTTTGGCTGGTGATAAGGCAACTTCTCTTGAGGTAAAAAACAAAACTTTTGCAGTAGGAGAAAAGATAGAGATTCGAGAATCCATCGGACTAAAAGACAAAAATGGAGAGGATTTTAAAGGTACCTACCTTATCTCTGGCGTAAATAAAAACAACATCCAACTTCAAGGCATCACAACAGGAAAACCCATTGCTGGAATTCAAGGAGTTCTAACGCAAGGAGCTCAAATTTACAGTGCCAAACTCAGCGGAAAGGCCTATTTTGACTTTTTTGGTCTGCTGATGTTGGCTGCCTTTGTACTTTTTATACCCGTGGCTTATTTTTTCAAAGAAAAAACCATTGTTCAAAGCGCCAATACCAACCTACACTAATTTTGGCACAAATCTTGCCTTAGACATATATCTACCAAGAACAAACCTTATGAAACTTTTTGCCCCCATAAAAAATTATCTTTTCTTTTTCGCCCTTCTTTTCTCTGGCTTTGTTTCTGCCCAAGAAATCAACTGGGTAACCATTGAACAAGCCGAAAAAATGCTTGAAAAAGACAAAAGCAAAAAGATTCTTATCGATTTTTACACCAATTGGTGTGGATACTGCAAGAAAATGGACCAAACCACTTTCAAAAACCCAGAGGTAATTGCTGAAATCAACAAAAACTATATTGCCGTAAAATTTAATGCAGAACAAGAAACCCCTGCCATATTCAACGGATATAGATACAAATTTATTCCAAGTGGCACAGGCGGAATCAATGCCTTTGCTTATGTGTTTTTGCAAAAAAAGATGTCATATCCTTCTTACGTTATTTTGTCTAACACCAAAAAAATTGGCAACATACTTAGAGGGTACCAAAGCAGCGTAAGTTTTCTTGAGTTTTTGCGTCAAGGAGTGATTTTCAAATGATAAGCACCTTTTTCTTTTAGGCACCAGATATATTTTTGCTGGGCAGAAGAAATTTGCCACTTACAAGAGGTGTCTTTTTTTATATCCAAGGCTCCAAATTGGTAATGATCAAGCTTTGGAAGCATTGTAAATCGAACCCTATTCACTTTTTCCCTTTTGATCCATTTATCTAGAAATTGAGTCTTTATTTTCTCGATCTCAACCTCATCTGTAAAATAAACGGTGGCTTTGTTTTGATTTCTTTGGGTCAAAAGAAGTCCCCGTGGGCTATAAAAAACCCAGACTTCATGTTTTTTTTCACTTTTTTGCCCCTGAATTATTCCGTTTAGCTGGTATACAAACAATAAAATGAGCAAAGACAAAACAGGGATCTTTAAATTTTTCTTAAGGCCTAATCCCAAAGCCAACAAAAAGGCATAATACAGAAAAACCTCAAACAAGGAAAAGTACATTCCTGTCGAAAATCCATGTTTTAAAGCATTTTCTAAGAAAGTCAAGGCATTTTCTAAAAATCCCGAAAGCGGATTTACAACAAAAGAGAGATCAATACCCATCAAAAGCAAACTCCCACTTAAAAAATATACCACGGTAAGTACAGAAAATATAGGGGTCAATAAAGTGTTGACAAGCACCGAATAAATCTGGAAATTTCCAAAATAATACAAAATAATGCCGCTAACCCCCAAATTTGCATTAAAAGAAGTAGCCATCGCACCAAACCAAAGGCTGTCTTTGTATTTAAACTTTGCAAAAACATTATACCACAAAGGATTGAGCCAACCAATAAAAAATACAGCCGCAAAACTAAGTTGAAAGCTCAGTTGAAACAAAAACTTGGGATTCCAAATCAGGCATAAAAGAGCCGTGAGATAAAGCACATGTTCAAAAGGTTGTGGTCTTTTAAGTATTCTAGAGAGAATATACAGGGCCAAGAACAAAACCGCCCGAAGCACAGAAGCTGTGGGTTCTAAAAGCAGAACATAGAGCAAAACCATCAAAAAAGACAAAACTTCTACTTTATTCTTTTTTAGGTTAAAAATTCGGCTGAAAATTCCCCAGAAAAAACCATACAGAATGCCTATATGTAAGCCCGAAACTACCACCACATGAGAAAGGCCCAAGGTACGAAGTGCCTCAGTTTGCTGGGCAGAAAAATCCATCGAATCGCCCAAAAACATGGTTTTAATCCAGTCTATAGATTCTCCTGTATAACTTGACTGATTTTGTGCCCTTTCAAACCACTGGTAAATTTTTCCTCTTATACCAATTTGACCTTTTAATTTTTTACTGGCTTTGCTTTCCAACACGAAATGAATTCCTTGATCTTTGAGATACTTTCCATAATCAAACCCATATGGATTTTTGTTTTTAGGAAATTCTAATACCTTGGCCTTGAGCAAAAAAATTTCCCCGGTATTTACTTTTTGGTCAAAATAAACCAAGGCTCTTGTGGCACTAGATTCAAAATTGGATTGTTTTGGATTTAAAACCCTAACAAAAGCCTTGTTTTGGCGGTAAAAATCTGCTGAGAGTATCTTTTCTACCTTGACTTTTAAAAGATCACCAGAACTCGCCTCAAAAGAAGGTTTGTTTGCATAAAAATGCCTTACATATCCCCAAAGTACAAACAGACATAAAATTAAAAAAGAGAGAATCTGTCTGCTATTAATTTGAATCTTTTTTCTAAAATTAAAAACAACAAAAAGAAGTAAGAAAAAGCCAGAAAAAAAAGCCCTACAAAGGGTATTGCATTCAAATTCAGGGGATTTTACCTCTAGAATTATTCCCAAAGCAAAGGCCAGAAGAACAGAAAAAATGGGCTGATTTTTCATACAAGCCAAATTCTCTGCTTAATTTACCCTATTTTTCTAGGAAGACCAAAATTTTAACAGTAAGGTCTTTGGCGTCAATTTTTTTCTACAAGGAAAGAATAAATAGCCTTCGCAGCCCTTTTAGAAGCACCTTCTCCACCTAATTTTTGTTTAAGCAAAAAGTAGTTTTCTTTGATTTTTTCGGCATTGGTTGACTCTAAAATTTTCTTGAGTTCTTGGCTAATGTTTTGAGGGTTAAACTCATCTTGAATAAGTTCTTTGACCAATTCATCGCCCCAAATAAGGTTAACAAGAGAGATGTATTCTAGAGTCACAATTCTTTTGGCGATAAAGTATTCTATGGGATGTGTTTTTCCCACAAATTCAACCGGAAAATCGGGGGAATATGTCTTGTAAAAATCTTTGACAAAAGGAAGTTCAACCAGCATTTTATCCACGCTTTTTAGAATGGTTTTTACCCTTCCCTTTCTAGAGGCCCAAACCTGAGGAGAAATATAGTAGACACTTGGAATTCCAAGCTTTTTTACAAAGGGCGCGATACGAAGATTAAACCCAGAATTGTCTATGTACACCACTACGTCGGGCTTGTGCTTTTGAATGTCTTCCTTGCAAAACTTTAAAAAGCCTAAGATTTTAGGTAGATTTTTGGCAACCTCTAAAAAGCCCATAAAAGAGCGATCTTTGTAGTGGGAAACCAGCTCTGCGCCCTTTTCCGCCATTAGATCTCCTCCCCAAACCCGAAAAGTGGCTAAGGGATCTATTTGTTTTAGGGCGCCCATTAAATTGGCGCCATGCAAATCTCCGGAAGCTTCTCCGGCTATCAGGTAATATTTCATCTAATGTGAAGATTTCTCTTTCAAATATACACTAGAATTAACTAAAAACGATGTCTAATTAGTATATTTACCATCATTTGATGTTATGGACACCATTGTAAACAAAGTTTCTCAGAGCGATTTAATCACCCTTGACCTAAGGGACTTTCTCCCAAAGGAAGAGCGTGTTTCCTTAGATATATCTCCTTGGTTAAAGCAAGGAATTCTTTTGGTAGAAAAAGAGTTTCGAGAACAATTAAAGGACTTTTCTTTCGAGCCTTTTAAAGATAAGCACGTCGCTTTGCACTGCAGCACAGAAGCCATACTTCCAGGATGGGCTTTTGCCCTTGTAAGCACCTATTTGGTGGGTGTCGCAAAAAGTGTAAAAGTAGGCAGTCTCTTAGACGTGGAAGAAAGTTTAATTGGCGCTAACATTTTGGCTCACGATTTTTCTGTTTACCAAGACAAACCCATTATTCTAAAAGGTTGCAATACGGGAATCGACCCACAAAACAACTATTTGCTTCTGATAGAAAAGCTCTATCCTGTTGCCAGATCCATCATGTATGGAGAGGCTTGCAGCACTGTTCCACTGTATAAAAAGAAAGCAAAATGAAAGAAAAAGATTTCAGAAAACACTTTATAAAAAACATCCCCATAGGCATAGGGGAGGCTGCGCAGTTTACGGGAGTAACCCGAAGACAGCTTCGGTATTGGGAAGATAAAAAAATCATTTTTGCTAAGGCTTCCAAGTCTAACAACAGGCAGTATTCTTACCAAACCTTGTTCAAAATTATTCGGATTAAAGACCTTATGGAGCAAGGTTTCACCCTAGACGCTTCTTTTGAAAAAATAACGCAAGAAGACCTAGAGATAAATGCAGAATCTCTCCAAAAAACAAAGTCTATTTTGGATGCCAACAAACCAGCCAAACTTGAACAAAACAAAGAAAAAAAGAAGAAGAAAAAGAAAAAGCCCAAAGATCTATGAAAATACTTTCTTACAACGTAAACGGAATTAGAGCCGCCATCAACAAAGGTTTCTTAGATTGGCTTAGGCAAGAGGCTCCAGATGTTTTGTGCTTGCAAGAAACCAAAGCAACCCAAGACCAAATTGCAGAACAAGATTTTCTCGAAATACAAAACATGGGTTACCAAACCCATTTTTTTTCTGCCCAAAAAAAAGGATACAGTGGCGTTGCAATCTTCAGTAAGATAAACCCTTCA
This sequence comes from Flavobacteriaceae bacterium, assembly GCA_004359435.1. Lineage (GTDB taxonomy): Bacteria > Bacteroidota > Bacteroidia > Flavobacteriales > Weeksellaceae > PTET01. The sequence goes on along the minus strand of PTET01000001.1, from coordinate 186,373 downwards.
AAGGTTACCCTTGGTAGTGGAATATTAAGCATGGACCAAGAAGGAAGAATCATTCGTTTAGATTTTGAAGATTTTTCTGTGATGAGTTTGTATCTTCCCTCTGGCACAAACCTAGACAGATTAGACTTCAAACTGAATTTTTGCCAAGAATTTACCCAGTACGTTCTCTCTTTGCAGAAAACACTTCCCCATTTGATTATCTGTGGAGACTACAACATTTGCCATCAAGAAATAGACATCCATAACCCGGTATCTAACAAAAATACCTCTGGTTTTTTACCTGTTGAAAGAGCTTGGTTTGGAGAATTTCTAGAAAAAACAAACTTTGTTGATTCTTTTAGACACTTGCACCCAACCACAAAAGACGCGTATTCTTGGTGGTCTTATAGAGCTAATGCAAGAGCCAACAACAAAGGATGGAGAATAGACTATGTGCTTTTAAGCCAGTCTTTGGCCTCAAGGGTTAATAGCGCTTTTATTTTACAACAGGCCAAACACTCAGACCACTGCCCGGTAGGCATTGAGCTAAAATAACCTAAAGGTTTACATTTTTCTTCGCTTAGAACGGAAGGTGTTTTCGATGAGCCTACCGGCTTTGGCTGGTACATCTCCCATGTTGTATCCAACTCCCGCATAGAAAAATATGGGGTTGGCCACAATTTCTGGCTCCATTTTAAGATACGTTAACTTGTTTAAGTTGTCCATTAGCCCTTCCTCGCCTGTATTGCTTGTAAGCCCTCCCGTTAAGCCAGCTAAGTTTAATTGAACATGGGTTACTTGGTTATAGGTAACAGGAATATAACTGGCTCTTAGGTCTAAAAAGGCTTTCTCAGAAAGGTTTACAATTACCACAAAGTTAAGGGCAAAATCTGGATGAAGCTCATTGGTATGCGAACCGAAGGTTCTCACAGGTTTATTGGTATAGCTATCTGCGTACTCGTAATCTTTTCTAAGGTCTTTGAATTTGGTATTGCCAGAAGAAAAAGTTAAGGGTATACCTAGTCCAATCCCTGGTCCAGCCCGTAAAATGTTTCCAGGCTCTCCAAACAAATAGGTAAACCAAATGGCAAAAGGAAGTGGAGATCCAGAATGGCTTTGTTCTATATAATTGTAATTGAGCCCCGTTCCATCAAATCTTTCAAAGACTCTTCCCTGGCTAGGCAACCCAACAAAAGCAATCTCTGGATAGGGGTAAATTCCTCCAATAAGCAAATCTAAATCTGCCGCCAGAGTAAGCCCTGGGGTAAAAGAGCCTATGCCCGGAAACATACTGGGTAAAAAATAAAAGTTTAACATAAAATGATCCGAAAGCATGTAATCAAAATACAAGAAAAAGGAAGGTTGAGTAACCACCGTGGCTGTACTGGTTGGCATACCCAGCAAAAAAGGAGCGGTAACCCTTGGCGCGGTGAGTTTTGCATCGGTTGGCGCAAGGGCAGATACTCCCATGGAAACCATAAAATCTCCTTTTTTTTGCCCAAAAGCAGTACCCATTGAAAGGATTAACGCAATAATAATAAGCTTTAATTTCATCGTTTCTGGTTTTGTTAGCAGGTAAAACTATCTTTGTATGCCTAGGCTTCCAAAATTGTAGGTGATCCCAGCAGAAAGAAATATAGGATCTACTTGTACCTCATTATTGATGATAAGGTTGTTGTCTTTGGGTACAAACTGGTTTCCGGCAAGTGCAATAATCCCATTTACAAACTCGTCGCTGGCTTTACCTTTGTAGGTGTATTCTATACCTAGTGGCATGTATACCGCCGAAGCATATACACCCAGTTTGGGCGTTATATCTACATAGGCAGAAAGACCTAAGTATGGAGTCATCCTTCTTCTTCTTTGGTAGGCGTCGGTAACATACAAAGAAGAAAACTCAGAATATTCTGGCGCTCTAGGGTCGTCTCTTTTGCTGGTATCTGTAATTACAACCTCGTTATTAAGAGAAAGCGGAAGGGCAATACCTCCTGTAATCCCTATTCTAACAATGTCTCTGTCTTGGCCTGTTAGATAAGAAACCAAAAATGCCAAAGGAAGCATATTGGAGGTATGCTCAATTTCATATAAGGTACCATCGTAACTGATGTGTCCGTGGTATTTCATTTGAGGAGGAAGTCCAATTAGGGTGGCAATTCCCACGTGGTCTGAGGACATGTATTTGATAAGACCAATCGGCCCAAAGAAAGGATCTATTTTTCCTCCAGAGTCAGGGAAAGACTGACCCATGGGAGAAGTCATAAGGATGGGCTCTCCAATGGCAGACGGAATTGCGTACAATCCTCCAAGCTCAACAATTAAGTCGTCTTGTTTTTGGGCTTGCACCAAAGTTGAAAAAGTAAAAAGTACGATTCCAAAAAATTTAAAACATTTCTTCATATCAACATTCTTGAATTGTTTTTTAAAATTGTTAACAACACGCTTTGGGTTTGTTAATAAAATCTATATATGCAATATAGGTTTTTTTCGCAAATGCAAAAAAAGATTTTAACAAATTTTTATATCAATTTGTTTTTGATCTTTTTCCAGATCCAAAGCAGCACAAAACCAGAAGCCACAAAGAGGCCTAGAAGTAGAAATCCTTCTTGAGGCTTCCCGTATAAGAAATTTCCTAACATAAAAAGACAGCTGTAAATAGAAACACAACCCACAAGCATGGCCAAAATTCCATACGGAAGACTCCATCCTTGGTTACTTTCCTCTAGAGTCTCACCACTGATTAGGGCTCTTTCTTTAATTAATTTCCAACCTGGACCACCTGGCTTAATTCTGCGGTAAAAAGCAAAAAGCTGCTGGTCTGTTTCTGGTTTGGTTAAAAAAGTGATCAAAACCCAAACCAGCGTTGTTACAAGCACCACAAAGGGAAATTGATAGTGGCTTTCGAACTTTCCATTTTCTCCAAAAAAGGTTTTTCCAAGGTCTGTAAAGTTTAGAAGCAAAGAAACAACTCCGGAGGCAAACATGGCAGAAATTTCGCTCCACGCATTGATTCTCCACCAGAACCATCTAAGAATAAAAATGAGCCCCGTTCCAGCCCCAAACATAATGATAATGTTAAAAATTTGGGTGGCATTGGTAAGGCTCATGGCAATAAATCCGCTCACTACCATAAGAAGAACCGTTGATATTTGCCCAACAAAAACCAGTTGCTTTTCGCTGGCATCTGGGTTTATTTCTAACTTATAAAAATCGTTGACAATATAAGAAGAGCCCCAGTTTAGATGGGTAGAAATAGTGCTGATATAGGCCGCCAAAAGCGAAGCCAACACAAGCCCTAAAAGTCCCGCAGGTAGTTTGGTAAGCATGGCCGGATAAGCCAAATCATGGCCTAGCTTATCCGCTGGAATGTTCGGAAACATTCTCCCTATACTTTCTACATCTGGGAAAACAATCAAAGAAGCAAAAGCCACCAAAATCCAAGGCCAAGGCCTTACTGCATAGTGCATAAAATTAAAGAAGAAAGTTGCTCCCACCGCATGATTCTCGTCTTTGGCCGCTAGCATTCTTTGGGCAACATACCCTCCGCCACCAGGTTCTGCCCCTGGATACCAAGCGCTCCACCATTGTACTGCTAGAGGGATGATAAAAAGTGTCATCCATTGTTCTTTGTTAGACAATGTTGGAAAAAAGTTTTGCTTTTCTTGCACCACCGGTTGGCTCATTAAGTTACACAAACCTCCCACTTCTGGAAGATTCACAATATAATAGGCGCTGGCAACAGAACCCACCATGGCCATAAAAAACAGAAAAAAATCGGTGTAAACCACGCCTTTGAATCCTCCAAAAGCACTAAAAAATACGGTGATGGCTCCAGCTATTATTACCACAAGCCACGGCTCTGCCCCAAACATGATGTGTCCAATTTTAATAGCAGCAAGAGTAACCCCTGCCATGGCCATCACATTAAAAGCCACACCTAAATAAACAGAGCGAAAGGTTCTTAGAAATTTAGCCGGTTTTCCTCCATATCGAAGGGAATAAAATTCTAAATCTGTGGTTACATTAGATCTTCTCCAAAGCTTGGCATATACAAATACCGTTAAAAGACCCGTAATTAAAAAAGCCCACCAAACCCAATTTCCAGCTACACCATCTCTTCTTACGATGTCGGTTACCAAATTGGGGGTGTCGGTTGAAAAAGTAGTAGCCACCATAGAGGTACCCATAAGCCACCACGGCATGTTTTTTCCCGACAAAAAGAATTCGTCTGAATCTTTTCCTGCAGTTTTAGAAGCCCATACCCCAATTAGAACGGTAATGGAAAGTAGAGCTGCGATAATCAAAAAATCTAGTGTCTCTAAATGTATCATATAAAAAATTTAAGGGGAAGTTAACCTATTCTTAGGAAATAAAAAAGTGCAGGCTCTTTTTAAAAGAACCTGCACTTTAGAAATTAAGAAAAACTTTAATTACTTGTATGAACAGTTACAATATTGTCTTCTTGTATCTTCGAACAAATCTAATCCGATAGAAATCTGATGGCTGGCCCCAAAATTCTCAGAAACATACTGATCCAAAGGAATTTGATAGGCATAACCAAAGGTGAATTTTTGATATTTTCCACCAAGCATCGGAGTAACTCCAAGCATAGAAACTTTGTCGTTGTCGTATACCGATCTAAGCGAAACACCCGTCCAAAGTCTAAAGGCAGAAGGCTTATTGTTATAATAAAACTTAGTATTTAAATCTGCAAACTGGTAATCGTTGGCAAATCTGTAAATTCCAGATACAGAAGGCTCAATGTAAAAAACACCTCCATTGTCCAAAGAAAAAGCGTTCCCAACTGTAGCTACAAGGTTGGTTTGATTTTGCTGCTCGTTAAAATTTTCGGAGGTTGAAATGGGCACCAAATTATTTCCAGAAACACTGGCAAAAAACTCATCGCTCACAAAAGAAGCACTTAACCCTACGTTGTGGTTGAAGTCTGTGGTGCCGCTTGCAAGTACAGGGTCATTGGTTGCTAATGGGTTCTCTAGCAACAACTTGGACACATCGTAGGTTAAAATAGACCCTTGATAAGAAAGCGCCATAGAGAGCATTCTAAAATTGCTTCTGTTAGAAGAAAGGTCGATGAGATAAGAATAGGTAGCCTGAACGTTCTTCTGCTCAGTATTTCCGTTGGCATCTACATACACCAAAGCCCCAAGCCCAACATTTTTTCCAAATCTACCCTCACCACTGAGTGAATATAAGTTGGGTCCATCGTCTAGTGCTGTCCACTGGTCTCTGTATAAAAATCGAATTTTAGCATTGTCAGAAACACCTGCCATAGAAGGATGAAGAGCATAAAAATTATCAAACAAATAGGCGTTATATAAAGGGTGTCCTTCTTGGGCAGAAAGACCAAATCCCAAAAGGAAAATCACCAAATAAACTAATTTCTTCATCACTACTATCTTCTTTTTAGTGTTATGTTTCCTTTAAGGAGTTGCTGTTCGCTGTCGTTAAACCTAGCGATAAACCAGTAGTCTCCCTCTGGCATTTCTACCCCATTTTTGGTTCCGTCCCAAGGATCGGTTGGGCCTCCGGTAAACACCAAATGGGCATATCGATCATAAATCGCGATTCTAACTTTAGATCCACAATCTGCCAAATTGGGCTGCCATGTATCGTTGATGTTATCTCCATTGGGGCTAAAATAGGTAGGAACAGAGATGTTTTTTACAAAATCTACTTCTTTTTCTAAAGTGCAACCAAAACTATCCTCTAAAGAAACTTGATAAACCCCTGTTTCAAATTGTTTAAAATCTACTTGGTCTGTAAACTGCCTTCCGTCCACGGTAATGGTTACCGGTTTAAATTCACTGTTAGTGGTAAGAATGGTTTGGCTGGTACATTTAACAGGCGTCTTTACAATGGACAGACCAGTATAATTTACCTTCATTTGACCAACACTTCTAATGGGTGGGTAATAACTAGTTGTCCCTACCCCTTGTTCTTTGTAAATTATTTCTAGTGAAAAAATTCCTTCGGAGGCCGCTTCAAAAGTTGGAGTGTTGTTTGGGTACAATAGAACGCTGGCACCTCCTCCCAAAGGAGTTTTTTTCCAGATGTTCATTGTCGTCTAAATACCAAACAATCTGTTGTCCAGTTTTAAGGGCAGTTTTGGGAGTTACCTTTAGCGTTATGTTTTCTTTGATTGAACAAAAAGTTTTGAGTGGGTCTGGTGTTAACTCTGGAAAAGTTTCAACCGACATTTTTACAAAAGTGTAATCACTTGGAACACCCGCTGCATTTTCGTTCCAAACTGCAAAGGTTAGTTCTGAATGGGTAAGAGTGCTCGGAGTCGAAGATTGACCTGAATTATTGGTGATATCAGAAAAATTATACGTTAGCCCTGTTTTTTCTATATTTACTGGAACGCTTCCATCATACAAAGTAGGAATAATATCTCCTTTTTTATATATAGGCAAGCCTGTAATAGAATTCTTTATTGCAGCGTCAATAGGTGCAACCAGATTCCATTTGGTGGCAACCACCGTTGCGTCTGTGGGTGCCTGTACGGATAAATCTGGAAACCTAGCGTCCGACTTGCAATACATCTTGTCCCCATTACTCACGGGCTTAGCTGGTTTGGTTTGCGCACCCGCAAAAGCAAAGCCCAGTACCCAAAGTACCAACCAAAATTTAGAGTAGAGAATTTTTTTCATACCACTTGTGTTGATTTACAAAAAGCAAAGGTACACAAACCTAGGAATTTATAATACTTATTAACATTTTGTGTGGAAAAAAGGGATTTTAAACCTTCCCGCCCATATGCAAATGCCGTATCATTTTGATGGAAGTATCTAAGAAAACAATCTTGGGATTAGCGTTTCTTTCAATATGAAAATGAGCCTGGTTAAGCTCCAAAAGCAATGCTTCTATGTTGGCGCCATCTATGTATCCCACAAATTTTTCCCAAGCAAAACCTTCTGTTAAAATAGGATTTCTAGAGATGTTTTTCAGTCCATAATTTTGCACCAAAGCCTCTCTAAAGACACCCATGCAATAGCTCAAAAATCGTTTTTGTTCTTCTTTAGGCCAAAGGCAAGCCTCTTCGCTCCACTGGTTTAGTTTTTGCAAAGCCGACACTTTGGTTTTGGCCACAAAAGCAAGCCTTACCCAGTCTATAAATTTTTCTTCGAACCCTTGAGACACAATTTGATTGTCCGCTTTTTTGGCTGCGAGATTAAAATCTCGCTGGCTTTCTAGGGATATTTTATGAGCCAAATCGGGCTCAATTTGAAATTCATGGGTTAGATATTCCTGAACCTGTTTGGGGCTTGGACTTTTGAGCTCTATGGTTTGACATCTTGAAACAATGGTCTGCAAAATTTTAGATTCGTCTTGGGTAAGAAGCAAAAAGAGCGTTTTTTCTGGTGGCTCTTCTATCATTTTAAGCAGCTTGTTAGAGGCAGCTTCGCTAAGATATTCTGCCATCCAGATAATGGCAATTTTGTATCCACCCAAGTAACTTTTCAAACTCAAAGACTTCACCAGAAACTGGGCATCCCGAACATTGATAGAAACTTGCTTTTTTTGAAGACCGATGTGTGAGATCCAATCTTCTAATTCTTGGTAAGGATTTTCTAAGATAAACTCCCGAAAAGAAGATAAAAACTGCTGACTTTCTACTTTGTCTGAAGTTATTTGTTCTGTTGAGGCGGTTGGAAAACAAAAAAACAAATCTGGATGCTGAAGGCTTTTCATTTTGGCTCCAGCGGTTGGATCCAAAGACAAAAATACCTTCTGGGCATATCCAAGGGCAAAAGGAAGCGCCCCCGCCCCTTGGGGCGAAACCAGAAGCTGGGCATGAGAAATTCTGCCGCTTTCTGCTTGAGAAAACCACTGCTCTTGTATTTCGAGGTTGCAATATGCCTTGCCGAAGTCCATAAATCGGAATTTTTTCTTGTTGTAAAACTAAGGCAAGATACCAAATCCTATCCAATCAAAAATGTGTAAATTTGTAGCCAAAATCTATTCTCCCCATGAACCGCACTTCTTCTATCGAACTTATGGCTCCCGCCGGAAACTTCGAATCGCTTCAGGCTGCCCTAGACAATGGCGCCGATTCTGTGTATTTTGGCGTAGATCAACTCAACATGCGCGCCCGTGCTTCAATTAATTTTGGGCTGGGCGATCTGAAAGAAATTGCCCAAAGATGCAAAGAAAAAAATGTTCGGTCTTATCTCACCTTAAATACCATTATTTACGACCACGATTTGTCTGTAATCAAAACCCTTATAGATGCAGCGGTTGAGGCCGAAATTACAGCCGTTATCGCTATGGATCAGGCGGTGATTGCCTATGCAAGGCAAAAAAACATGGAAATCCATATTTCTACCCAAATCAACATTACCAACATAGAAACCGTAAAGTTCTACGCCATGTTTGCAGACACCATGGTTTTAAGCCGAGAGCTGAGCCTAAGTCAGGTAGAAAAAATCACTAGCCAAATTAAGGCCGAAAACATCTGTGGCCCAGGCGGAAGACTGGTAGAAATAGAGATTTTTGGCCATGGAGCACTTTGTATGGCGGTTTCAGGAAAGTGCTACCTCAGCCTTCATTCGCACAACTCTAGCGCCAACAGAGGAGCTTGCAAACAAAATTGCAGAAAAAAGTATACTGTGATAGACCAAGAATCGGGCTTTGAAATCGAGCTAGACAACGAGTATATGATGTCTCCAGAAGACCTTTGTACCATCGATTTTTTAGACCAAATTGCAAGCGCTGGAGTGTCTGTGCTTAAAATTGAAGGAAGAGGAAGAGCCCCAGAATATGTAGCCAAAACCATCCAATGTTACAGAGAAGCCATTGATTCTATCGACCAAGGAACTTACAGCAAAGAAAAAGTAGAAGGATGGATGGAAGAGCTTAAAAAAGTGTACAACCGTGGATTTTGGTCAGGATATTATTTAGGCCAGAAACTAGGTTCTTGGTCTGAGGTGAGCGGATCTAAAGCCACTCAGAAGAAAGTGTACATCGGAAAAGGAAGACATTATTATCCCAAAGCTTCTGTAGGGGAATTTTTAATTGAAGCCTATGATTTAAAAGTGGGCGACAGAATTTTGATTACCGGTCCAACCACAGGTGCCAAAGAGGCCGATGTAAAAGATCTGATGGTAGAAAATTCCAGTGAAAAATCTGGTAAAAAAGGAGACATTATTACCCTTCCGCTCGATTTTAAAATTCGACCCTCAGACAAGCTCTACAAAGTGGTAGCCACCGAATATCAATCGTAAAATGGTTATCATCACCCTACAAAGAGACAAATGCATCGGCTGCAATTATTGTGCAGAAATGGCTCCCGGGCAATTTAAAATGTCGAAAAAAGACGGAAAATCTGTGCTTTTAAGATCTGTTAACAAAAAAGGATTTCATACCTTAAAAGACCTTGATGACAGTATTTTAGAAGACAACCAAAAGGCGGCAAGCGCTTGCCCAGTTAAAATTATCTCTGTAAAAAGCGTCTAAACTTTTTGCTATGGACCAAAAATCTGCCCTAAGAAGTCTATACAAAGAGAAAAGAAAAGCCCTTTCTAACCAAGCCTTTTTAGAAAAAAATCAATTGTTGCTCCAAAAGATTCTAAATGAGCCTTTTGTTGAAAACTGCCAAAATTTTCATGTTTTTTTGCCCATCAAAGCCCAAAAAGAGGTTGATACCTCTCTGCTGATAGAAAAACTTTGGGAAAAGGGCAAAACTGTGGTGGTTCCCAAAACCGATTTTTCTACCCATCAAATGCACTCAAGCTTACTTTTCAATTTTGATGAATTAGAAGTAAACGAAAAAGGAATCCCAGAGCCAAAAAACATTCTTCCCTTTGCTGAAGACAAGATTGATCTTGTGTTTGTTCCGCTTTTAGCAGCTGATATATGGGGAAATAGAGTGGGATATGGAGGTGGTTTTTATGACCGTTTTTTGGCCAAATTAAATCCGAATTGCCAAAAAGTTGGGCTCAGTCTTTTTGAGCCTATCTCAGAAAAAATAGCCACTGAAGAAACAGACATCTCTCTTGATGCAATAATCTATCCCTAAAAATCTAGTTGTGGCTAAAATTATCTGTAAATTTGAATGTTAAAACCTCAAACTTTGTTTTCATGACATGGATCTACAAATTTTCTAGTTTTATTTGGAGAATATGGATAGCCTTGGTGGGCTTCTTCTTTGCCTTTGTTCTTGGACTTTCTGCCCTTGTTTTGGACTATTTTGAGCCTTTAAAAAAATACACCTACCTCACCCATGAATACTGGGGTAGAATTTTACTTCTACTCTCTGGAATTAGGATAAACCACTCAGCGCATCCTAACAAAAACATCGAAAAAGGTGTTTCTTATATGCTGATTTCTAACCACACCTCAGAGATGGATATTCCGGTTTGTGTGAAATTATTTTCTGGTCATCCCCTGATGTTTGTGGCCAAAAAAGAGGCTGAAAAAATCCCAGTGGTAGGTCTTCTATTAAAAAAATTCCACATCTTGGTAGACCGATCTTCTTCTGAGAGCAAAAAAGCAGTGTTTGATTGGGTCGAAAAAAGACTAGAGCGCAAAGGAGCAAGTATATGTATTTACCCAGAGGGAGGCGTTCCAGATGACGAAAGTGTTGTGCTTGGCGAATTTAAAATAGGTGCTTTTTCCCTTGCCAAAGAGCATAATCTTCCCCTTGTTGTGTTGGGTATCAAAAACATGAAAGAAAAATTTCCTTTTTCTTGGACCAGAGGAAAGCCAGGTGTTGTAAACACGGAGCTTCTGGAGGTTTTCTACCCTGAGGATTACCAAAATCTTTCTCCTGAACAATTAAGAGACAAAGCAAGAGAACTGCTTTTAAGCTACCTAAAGAAATGAACATACTGGCCTATACCGATGGATCTGCCCGAGGAAACCCTGGACCCGGTGGATATGGCATTGTGATGATGATTGAAGGATCTTCTTACCAAAAATCCTTTTTTGAAGGATATAGAAACACCACCAACAACCGAATGGAGCTTATGGCGGTAATTGTATGTCTTGAAACCCTAAAAAAAGAGAATCAGTCCATCACCATATTTTCGGATTCTAAATATGTTTTGGATGCCATTGAAAAAAAATGGGTTTTTGCTTGGGAAAAAAAAGATTTCAAAGACAAGAAAAACCCCGACCTATGGAAAAGATTTTTGTTAATCTACCCCAAACACAAGGTAAAGTTTGAGTGGGTAAAAGGCCATGCTGGAAACAAATACAACGAAATGGCAGACAGACTGGCTGTTAAGGGGAGCTATTTGCCAAACCCTAAAATCGATCAATATTTTGAATCTTCACAGCAAAAAGCATGATTTTAAAAAGTTATTTCTTTCGCCTTTTTCTGTGGACAGCGCTACTTTTGGCTTTGTTTGTTTATGTTTTGCCAGGTAGAATACATAGCTCAGATGTAGCACAAATTAAAAACCAAGCGTCAAAGGATGAAACTACTCCAACCCCATCTCATTTAAGCCAAGGTAAATTATTAAAGGGTTTTTGCAAAAATTGCCAAGATCTTTCATTTACGCCAGAAGGTTTGTTGGGTTTAGATTTTAAGGGTAATTTAATTCGGTACTCCTTTTCTTTGTCCAAAATTGACACCCTAGCTACTTTAGAGCAAGACAACACAGGTTTTGATCTGTCCGAAAACAAACTCTATATAACCAACCAAAACAGAGGAATACTGGATTTTTCCTTGGAACAACTAGATTACAGAGTTCTGGTTTCAGGGGTAAATAAAAAACCTTTGGGACATCTGGGAGGCCTAATAAAAACACAAGAGAGCCTTTGTTTTACAGAAAGTGACCACAGCCGAAGCCATGATTTTTGGGTTGATTCTTTTGTGGAAAAATCTTCCAAAGGAAAGGTACTTTCTTTCAATCTTCAAAAAGAATCCTTAGACACGCTAACCACTGGACTTATATTCCCAAGAGGACTTTGCCAAAAAGCCAATGAAAAAAACAAACTGCTTGTTTGTTTGCCAAGAGAAAACAAAATTGCGCAAATAACCCTTGATGGTCCAGAAAAAGGAAAAATAGAAGACTTTGCCCAAACCCCAGAATCTTTGCCCTTTACTATAACCTACGATGCCTATAGAGAGGTGTATTGGGCTGTTTCTCCTTATAAGCCTTCACGTTTACTTTCATTATCAGACAAGTTTGTATGGCTCAAAAATCTTTTGGGTAGATTTCCTGCCTCAGTGCTCAAAAAACAACTTCTACCAAATAATCAAATTCTCAAGATCTCTAAAGAGGGAAAAATATTGGAAATTTTAACTGAAAAAAGCGCTAGGAGTATTTCCTGCATTGCGGTTTCTAATGAGTCGCTTTACTTGGGATTTGAAAACCCAAAAGGGGTTTTGGAAATTCCTCTAGACAAATAAAATTAAGGCTGCTATTTGCAGAGCGAATCTGATAGTAGCTGAATTTGATCGATCTGCATGGTGGTGGTAATTTTTTTGTCTTCTCCCCGATAAACAAAAACAATCCAACCCTCAGCTTGGTTTATCTCTGACAAATAAAAGTCTCCAGAGATAACAAACTTAGAACCATAACCACTTTTGTTTCCACTTGAAATCACAAAAAACTCGCTCAAATCAACCCAAGAGCTGGGGGGAAAACTTTCGTCTGAGACTTTTTGTGGTTTTTCAGGTGAAAAATAGACTTTGGTGGTAGCTCCATTGTTGTATCCATCTTTGGTTTTAAATGAAATTCCTTCTGCCTTATTTGGAAGATATACCCCAAAAACAGAACAAACCTTTTGACCCGTGGCATAGGCCGAACATTCCAAATACTGATTGTAATAAAACGATTTTACTTTCCATGGTACTTGTCCGGTTTGGCTATAATTGACATAAGCGGGAAATTCTGTCTGGCCTTGTCCATAAAAATCGAATTCTTCTATGCAGGTGCTTTGGGTTGTAGGAAGCTGAATTTGGTCACTCTGGCAAGACCCAAATAGAGCAAAAATCAAGATGATTTTTAGTGCAATCAAACCGATTTTCAATTGAATTTTTTTCATGTTTAGTATCTACTTTGCTGAAACCCTCCGGTGATATAGTTTTGATTGTCCAAAAGGTTGTTCACAAAAAGCATGACCCCAGCAAAATGATCCCCAACTTTAAAGGATTTTCCAGCTGATAAATTCACCAAAAAAGCCCCTTCAAATTCTCTGGGTTTGGTGATTTCTCTAAAATAGTTCGCATCCATTCCAGAGGTAAGCGGTACCGGGTTTGAAGTGTAAAAGTTTTCGGTAGAAAGTATAGCCGCTGGAGAAGCGCTTAGCCCAGAGAGATAGTTAAATCCCAAGCCTATCCATGCAAAGGAAGGCAAAGTATAATCTAATTGAAGCCCTAATCCTGTTCGAAAAGAAGGAATCTCTCTGTTTTTTAGATAGGTTTTTCCATAACTGGTAACAGGCTCTGTTTTGGTGGACTCAAATAGCAAAAGATCCGGATTGTTTTGGTAGGTATTTTGGTTCAAACTTATCAAAAGACTGCTTTTGAGTCTATCGTTCCACTGGTAAGAAGCAAAAGACTCTAGGCCCAAATACCGTAGTTTTGCCCCAGAAATTCTTTCAGTCACCAGATTGTTAACCTCTCCTTGGGTATAATAGAATTGAACCAAAGAGGCATTGTTTTTCAGAAACCCGTATGTTTTCAAAGCGAGTTCCCATTTGGATTTTTTAAAGAAATAGCTCAATTGCAAGGCCGAAACCTCCTCTGGACCCGTCTTATCCCAAAGCAGATTGCTATATCTTTGACCCATAAAAATGGCGTCTAACTCAGGGGTCTGAACAAAATGTTTGGCCGACACTCCAAAACGAGAGAAATTTCCCATTTCTTTTTGCAATTCACCAAAAACACCCCAGTTTAGCCACTGGCTTTTGGGGCTTTGGCCTAAAGACTGCAAAGCAGGATTAAAGTGTAAAAAATATCCCTCTCTAGCGAAAGACTCCCAGCCTAAAGATGCGCCAAAGTCTAGATTAAATCCATCTGCTTTATAGACTGCATTGCTTTGGATTTTAGCCGATTGATGCTGAAGCTGGTAATGATAATTGAGTTTGTCTCCTTCTGTTTTTTGTTCTTTGGTTTGGTTTAAATCAAAGAGCTGATAGTCATTAAAATCATCCTTATCTAGCACATACTGTGCTCCCAAAAGATCACTTAACTCGCTATACATTTCACTTGTTGTGTCAGAAAAAGCTAGCCTTGTTGCAAGTTCCCATTTGTTGTCTATCCTAACATTTGCCCGAATGGTGGCGGAGGTTGTTTGGTCTTCACTCACCTGTTTTGCCATGTAATATTTGGCGGCACCCGTTTTTGACTCCTGATTGAACAAATAGATGTTTTCCCAATTGATCTGTGAAACAGATTCTGACTCTCTAAAGAGATAGTATTGTTTGTAGAAATCGTCACCATTAAAATAAGACGGCAAATTTTGGTAATAATTGGGCAGAGGGTTTCTAACATAGGACTCACCAAAAGGTGTATAGGTTTCAAGTTGTGCTCTAGAAGTCGTTTTTTGCTGATGGCTAAGCCCTGCAAAAAGTTGCCATTTTTGATTAGAAAACTGGTAATTGAACTGAAGAAGAGGAGACAAACTTTGGTCAATTTTGGCGTGTTTAATCTCTCCGTTATACATTCCCCAAAAGGGATTGTAATTGTTTCCTTTTAGATCGAAAATTTCTTGGGTATAGGCCGTTCCTCTAGATCTTTCTATGGAAGTGAGGGCAAAACTGCTATACAAGAGATGGTTTTGTCCAAATTTTTTCCCCAAAGATAGCGCGCCAGAATATCCGTTGTAATAAGCGCCTGCTTGATCTACCCTATCTCCAATTCTAGCTGTGGCCGATAAAAAGTATGCCCAGTTGTTTTTAAGCTCGCCACTCCAAAGAGAAACCCCAAGCCTGTAGTTATAGTTTTGATTAGTATTGGAAAAATTCACGATTCCTTTTTTAGGAAACAAAAAAGGATTGGATTGGTAAGAAAGGCTTGTGCCTAGCTGACTGTTTTCAATTTTGGAAACCTGCATGCTTGAGGCAACTTCCAAGGGATTTCTTTGCAGGGCATTAAGACCCGAAATTTGCTGGAAATCAATCTTTCGGTCAAAGGGATTTTTCAAAGAAAAATCGTTGAGAAAAACCGATTGATCTGAGTTTTGAAGCCCTCGGTTGGCCACCCAGTAGGCGCCCCAAAGTTTCCTTTTGCTGTTTTCTATGGGATCTCCCACCGCTCCAAGCATAGGAAAAGCAGCGTTTTCTTGGTTTTCCAACTCTTCCAAATTTAAAAGCACAAGTCCCCTCTCTTCTATTTCCAAGGAGTCCAAAACTTGGGAAACTGGCTTTGCCAGAGAGTCGTTTTGGATAGGGTTTTCCAAAACATTTTGGGCTTTGGCATAAAAAAGTCCGATAAAAAATTCCAAAATAATGAAATTTATCTTTCTCATTCTGGTTAAATTTATAGAAAATTTTTAAGAAATGAAAAGCGTTTTGTTAACTTTTTTTTGTGTTTTTGGGTTGTCTATTTGTGCGCAAGAAAAATATCAAACCGCCACCGTGGCTTTCTATAATGTTGAAAACCTGTTTGATACGCTAAATTCGGCAGATGTCATAAGTCCCGAACTTCCCCTTTGGGACAGCCAAAGGCAGGTTTCCATGGAAAAAGAAAAGGCAATAAAAATGGAGCTCGATTCTTTTTCTTCTGGGGGAGCCATAGTGCAAAAAAATGGCCAAAAAATAATTCGACACCAGATTTTAAGCGATGACTTCACGTCTTTAGGAAAACATCAATTTAACTCAGAAAAATACGAGTTAAAGCTTTCGCAAATCTCTTATGTTCTTTCGCAAATCGGCAGAGACATAAGCCCTGTTCCCCCTGTTTTAATAGGTCTTTGCGAGGTTGAAAATGCCAAAGTACTAGAAGCCTTAACCCAGAGCGAAAACCTAAAAAGATACCCCTACAAATGGATTCATTTTAACTCCATGGATCCAAGAGGTATTGATGTAGCCCTTTTGTACAACGAAAAAAGGTTTACCCCTATCACAAGTAAAGCTTTACAAAGAAAACCAAAGAGAATATACCCGAGACATTTTGTATGTAAAAGGAAAGTTAGATGGACAGTGGGTAGAACTCTACATCAACCACTGGCCAAGCAGAAGGTCCGGCAAAGAAGAGTCTAATTATTTGCGAGAAAAAGCTTCTTATGCCCTTCGGGAAGAAATCCTTAAAAACAGAGCCTACAACCAGAAACACGGTTACAAAACCAGCGAAATTATTATGGGAGACTTCAACGACACGCCTTTAGACCCAAGTTTGCTTTCTCTAAATGAACTTAACCTTTACCTGCCATTTGTAGAACTTGCAAAAAAAGGAGAAGGCACTACGGCCTTTATGGACCAATGGTTTTTATTCGACCAAATGCTCTATTCAAAAGACCTAAAAGGAGAGCCCAACAAAACTTACGCCCTTTATAAAACAGGGGTTTTTCATCCAGATTATCTTCAAGAAGAAAAGGAGCCTTTTGTGGGATATCCCAAAAGATTTTATCAGCAAACGCGCTTTGTGGGAGGCTATAGCGACCATTTCCCAGTTTATGGAATTTTGATTCGAAAAATTGAGCCCTAGAAGATCTTAAGATTTGCCCTACCTTTGTGGAAGTTCTATCCAAACAAAATATCTTCTATGGCTGCTTTTTCTGATTTTAAACTGAGTAAATCCTTGCTTAAAGCACTAAAAGAATTGGAGCTTGAAACCCCCACTTCTATCCAAGAAAAAGCCATTCCTGTTGGACTTTCTGGTGCAGATTTGGTGGGAATTGCCCAAACCGGAACCGGCAAAACATTGGCCTATTTGCTTCCTTGTTTGAGCCATTGGAAATTCGACCCCAAGCACCCCATACAAATTGTAATTATTGTTCCTACAAGAGAGCTGGTAGAACAAATCTGTATAGAAGTGCAGAAAATTACAACTTGGATGAATGTGGAGATAAGAGGCGTTTATGGCGGTGTAAACATCAAAAACCAGCAAGAAATACTATCTGGTGGTTGCGATGTACTGGTGGCAACCCCAGGGAGGTTCATCGACCTAGCCCTTGGCGGGTTTCTCAAACTAAAAAGCGTAAAAAAATTGGTGATTGATGAAGCCGATGAGCTCTTGAATTTGGGATTTAAAGTTCAACTCGAAAGCTTGTTTATCATGCTGCCAGAAAAAAGACAAAACTTACTTTTTTCGGCCACCATGACCCCAGAGGTAGATGCGCTTATCGATCATTTTTTCTATTCTCCCCAAAGAGTAGAGGCTTCTGAGGCAGGTAAAAGGCTTCCCAACATCGCCCAAAGCGTATATTTTATCGATCATTTCTTAAACAAACGCAGTCTGCTTATCCATCTTTTGGAAACCGACAAAAGCCTGACCAAGGTGCTGATTTTTGTGAGAACCAAAAAAATGGCGGACTTTCTCTTTCAATCTGTCCACACAGAATTTCCAGACATCTTGAGCGTTATCCATTCTAACAAAGCCCAAAACTATCGTTTTAATACAGTAAACGACTTTAAAGAAGGTAAAATTAAATTCCTCATTGCCACAGACATCATCGCCCGAGGGTTAGATGTAAGCGGAGTGAGTCATGTAATTAACTTCGACCTTACCAACGACCCCGAAAACTACATCCATAGAATAGGTAGAACCGGAAGGGCATTTGCCAGTGGAATTGCTTGGAGTTTTTGCAGCGAAAAAGAGAAAGAAGAATTGAAAGCCATCGAAGAGCTTTTAGAATATACTTTGCCCGAGCTGCCTTTACCAGAAGACTTAGAGCTTACAGACAGAATTCTAGAGCACGAAATGGACAAGGTTTTCTTAGAAGAAGATGATGATTTACCCCTAAATTCTGGCCCTGGATTTCATCCCAAAAAAGAGAAAAACCTCAAGACCAATCAAAGCAAAACACGCTCCATGCGAATGAAAGAAAAATACGCAAAACCTAAATCCAGAGGATCCAAGAAAAAATAAGTTACCCTTTGTACTTTTTTCCAATAAAAAAAGTGGCAAAAGGAAGCAGTGAAGCAAGTAAAACACTGTGAAATACAGGTTTACTCCAGCCTAATTTATCCTTTAACACAAATGCCAAAACCACATAAAGTATAAATAATATACCGTGGGGCATTCCAAGCATTTTTACGTAACTAGCGTCCTTTAAAATGTATTTGATGGGCACAGCCACAAAAAGCAATAAGAGGTAAGAAACACCCTCTAAAATAGCTACAAGATCGAAAGTTTTTTGCAAGGCTTTCAATGGATCAAAGGGCTTTGTTTTCTATCAGATATTCTGCGATTTGAACCGCATTCAGTGCCGCTCCTTTTTTGATCTGATCCGAAACCGACCAAAAAGTAAGTCCGTTATCGTGGGCCAAGTCTTTTCTGATTCTACCGATGTATACATCATCTTTTCCAGCGCAGAAATAGGGCATTGGGTATTGTTTTTCTTGTAAATTATCTACCAAAGAAACCCCCTTGGCACTAGAGAATGCCTCTCTGGCTTTCTCAACCGAAATCGGCGACTGGGTTTGTACCCAAACAACCTCTGAGTGCGCCCTAACAACAGGTACTCTTACAGCAGTTGCTGAGGTTTTTACAGTTGAATGAAGGATTTTTTGGGTTTCAAAAAACATCTTCATCTCTTCTTTGGTGTAGTCGTTTTCTTGGGCAGCGTCAATGTGAGGAATAAGATTCATCAAAAGTTGAGACGAAAAAGCCTCCACGGTTAATTCCTGCCCATTTGCAAATTGTTTTACCTGAGCCAATAGTTCTTCCATTCCACTTGCTCCCGCACCCGAAGCACTTTGATAGGTAGCAATGTGTACGTTTGTAACGGGCGAAATGTCGTTAAGGGGTTTTAAGGCCATCACAAGTTGTATGGTGGTACAGTTGGGGTTGGCAATAATGTTTCTAGGCCTTTGCTATAGGTCTTGCCTGCACTTCTGTTTGATCCAAAAAGAAAAAGTTTGGAAAGAGGAAAATTTCTCTCTTCTAAAACGCGTAAAAATTCTTGTCCAACGGCTCCGCTGGCACCCACAATTGCGATATTCATCTCCTTATATTTTAGCAGTGTTCTTGGTATGCGCCACTTAAGTTTTCGGCGATCATTTGGGCATTTCTTCCCTCGATATGATGTCTCTCTAGTATATGTACCAATTCACCGTCTTTAAAAAGCGCTACACAAGGCGAAGAAGGAGGAAATGGCATCATAAATTCTCTGGCTTTGTCTACAGCTTCTTTGTCGAATCCAGCAAAAACCGTTACCAGTTGATTGGGTTTTTTGTCTGAATTAAGCGAATGCAAAACCCCAGGCCTTGCACTTCCCGCGGCGCAACCACAAACCGAATTGATAACCACTAGGGTAGTTCCGGCTTTGGCCAAGGCTTCTTCTACACCAGAGGCTGTTGTGATATCAGTAAATCCGTTTCTTGTTAATTCTTCTTTCATCGGAAGAACCATTTCTTTTGGATACATAAAGCTATTTTTTTAATGAATTACAAAAATACATTAACTATTGATAACTTTCTAACACTTATCTTTGAACTTCCTTTATACCCGAATAAATATTATCTATTGCCCGATGGACTACAGCCTTGGAAAAGAAAAGAAACTCAAAAAAAGAAAAGACATAGAGCTGCTTTTCCAAAAAGGGATTGGGAAGAATTTTTTTCCATTGCGGGCCATTTACTTGCCACAACAAGAACCTAAAAATGGGGTTAAAGTACTCTTTTCGGTTCCTAAAAAAAGGTTCAAAAAAGCAGTAGACAGAAACAAAATCAAAAGGCTGCTTCGAGAAGCCTATCGATTAAATCAACCCAAAGACGGCCCTGGTTTGCATCTGGCTTTCATTTATGTTTCCTCTGAGCTCCCTGCCAAAAACTCGCTACAAATCCCCGTTATGGATTCGCTTGTTTGGATCAAAGAATCATTCTGCCAAGACAAAAACGCCTAATTCAATGTCCTAAGTCTTCGTTTTGCGGAGTTTGATAAACCTTTTGAATTTGCCAAGGTTTGGGCAGATTTTTGACTGGATCTTTTTTCTTTTCACAGCCGAAAAAAAGTAAAAAAGCTAATGCCAAAAAGAATTCTCTCACCCCCTTTTTTTCTCTAAAACAAGCAAAACCCAGCTCACCAAAACGCCAGACAAACAGGCCATTGCCCCAATTATATTTCTTTGGTTGTCTAGCGAAAAAAGCGACTGAGAATAATTGACCGACGCAAGATTGATTCCCATAAGAATTAGGGCAAAAACAAGGGCTGCGATATATATTTTTTTCATGTTTGTGATTTTAACAAATGGATGAGTTTCTTGATTTTTACATAATGCTCCACTAAACCGACTTCTGTTTCAAGTGCGGGCGAATACCTCAACTGATCTAGATCTTGGTAGAGTTCTTTCCAAAGATCAGCAATTTGAAAATCGTATTTTTCTTTTAGGCTCTGATGAACAAATTTGGTTTCTAACTGAGAGTTTTCAATTTTCAAATATTTTTTTGGAATCTCTAAAATAAGCCCATCGGCAAGATTCAAAAACTCCTCACGGTTGTCCTGGGCAATTAAATCTTCTAATTCTTTGAGTTGTGGAAAAAAGCTGGCTCTATTTTCTTCGTTTTGCTTTCTTTTGTATTTGATCCAAAGTTTTCTTGGAATTGTTACCATAAAAATGCCCAGCAAAAACGCCCCGATCAGAAAATAAAATATGTTTTTATTGGCTGCGAAATTTCTTTTAATCTTCATCGTTAGGGTATTTTGAAACTCAAATACCGACTCTTTAATCTCCTTAAAAGGATTGCCAGAGGTAGTGTCTTCTGGTTTTTTTGCAGACTCGCCTGTGGGTTTTGTAGTATTTTCTTGGCTAGAAAAAATTTCTGCCCCAGGCACCTGAATACTCACGTACTCTTGCCTTTTGGGGTCAAAATAAACAAACTGGCTTGGCGAAACCCGAAAACTTCCTCCTTTCTCTGGCACCAAAGTATAGGTTTTGCTAATTCTTCCATGCCTTTGTAGGTCTCTTGAGTGAAGGGTGAGTCTGTATCTATGGTGTGATTCGAAAAACCTGCAAGCCCTGGAGGCGTTAAATCAACCATCCTTCTAAGGGCGTCCATAGACCTAGAATATACTTTTACCCTTAAAACAACTCCTTGTTGTACATAGGGATTAGTATTGTCTACACTGGTTACCACAAAAAGTGTGTTGTCTTTAGAAGTGTAGCTTCCGGTACCAGAGGCAGAAGAACTCCCACCTGTAGAGGCCCCTGAATCGGAAACATTGACAGTAAAAGGCTTACTAAAATACCTTTTTCCTTTGATAAAAACCATGGCTTTGCCTATGGTGAATTTTCCCTTTTTTGGTGCTCTAACCCTAATTCTCACTCCTGTTCGTTGAGAAAATTGACCGTTGGTAACCAACTTGCTTTGGGTGGCAAATTTGGCTATATATTCAAAGTCTGAAAAGCTAGGAAATTTGATGTCTGTCAAATTGAAATCAACCGAAGAACCGGTCTGTTCAACTGAAAAATTAAGGTCGAAAACCTCTCCTTGTGCTACGGTTTGTTTGCTAGGATAGGCTTCAAATGATATTTCTTGGCCATAAACAGTTGCGCCAAAGAAAGCTAGTACAAAAAAGAGGATATTTGTAAACGTTTTCACCAATCTTTTGGGTTTTTATTTCCTGAAAGTTCCTGTGCCTGTTGGAATTTTCTTTTCATTGAATTTTGCTCTTGTCTGGCCGCCGCCTCTAACATAGCCTGAGAATAGGGAGATTGTCCCTTTGGCTGGTTTTGAGGTGAATTTGAAGGATTTTCCTGTTGATTTGGATCTTTCTGGTTTTTTTGATTGTCATTTCCCTTTTCGTTTGGATCCTTTTGGTTGTTAGGATCTTTGTTGGGCTCTTGGTCTTTAGGCTGAGGGTTATTCTGGTCTTTGTTTTGATCTTGATTGTTGGCGCTATTTTGAGGGTCTTTCTCCTTCTGTTGATCGCTGTTATTTTGCTGCTTGTCTTGCTCTTTTTTCTTCTCTTCTAATTTC
The DNA here is from genome assembly GCA_004359435.1 of Flavobacteriaceae bacterium. Lineage (GTDB taxonomy): Bacteria > Bacteroidota > Bacteroidia > Flavobacteriales > Weeksellaceae > PTET01. The sequence goes on along the minus strand of PTET01000001.1, from coordinate 164,341 downwards.
TTTTGCGCCAAAGTTAAATTGTAACGACTGTCTTTATCGCTTGGGTTTTCTCTTAAAGCCTGTTTGTATTTTTCGATAGCCTTTTGATAGTTTTTTTCTGCAAAATAACTGTTGCCTTGGTTGTAATTGGCCTTTGCTTTCTGCAATGGTTCTTTTGAGAGCTTTAAACTTTGGTCATAATAGGCTTTGGCTTTGTCTAACTTGCCCTGTTTGTAATAGGTGTTGCCTAAATTGTAGGCGGTTTTTGGGTTTGTTGGGTCTAATTCTAGCGCTTTTAGATACCCTTTTTCGGCCTGAATGTACTCTCCCTTTTGGTAGGCTTCTGCCGCCTTTACAGACTCTTTTTTGGAGGGAGATTGTCCAAAGGCGTTAAAAATACCCATGGGCAACATTCCTAAAAATAGAAAGAAAGAAAAATAGAAAGTTCTCATTTTATTTTTCGCCATGGCAAATTAATTTCTTGTACAAAGATATAAACTAAAACAAGCAGCATCGCCAAAAATACAAAAGGCTGATAATTGTGCTTTAAATTAAGCGTGTCTTTCGTGTCTTGGCTTTTTGCATCCATCTTTTGGACAGTACTTAGAATTAAATCTATAGACTGATTAAGACTTTGGCTTAGCGCATACACGCCGTCTGTTTTTTCGGCTAATTCTGATAAGGTTTTTTCTTGTATTTTGCTTAAAACCGTTTCTCCGTTTTGGTCAACTTTAAGAGATTCTACACCATTTTCTACCACAGGAATCGTACCGCCTTCTGGAGTTCCAACCCCAAGGACAATCAACTTGATTCCTTCCTTTTTTAGTGCGCTTATTTGGGTTTCTAACCCATCTTGATGGTCTTCTCCATCGGAAAGCAGTACAATGACTTTCTGGGATAGTTTTTGATCAGAAAGCAAAACCCTAGCAGACTCTATACCTTTTGCGATGTCTGTTCCTTGATGGCTTAAAAGAGAAGTTTCTACCGATTCTAAATACAAAGAAATGGCAGAAAAATCTGAAGTTAGCGGACATAAGTGGTAAGCGTTAGCAGCAAACACCACAAGGCCAGCAGAATTTCCAGAAAGCCGCTCTAGGGAAGAAGAGATGATTTTTTTGGCTCTTTCAAGTCTACTTGGAGCAAGGTCTTGACAGTTCATGCTGGTAGAAAGGTCTAAAACATAAACTATATCTATGCCCTTTTTGGCTTGCCTGTCTTTTTCTAACCCAAATTTAGGGTCCATAAGGGCGATGATCCCAAAAAACATAGCCAAAAGCATTAAAATTCCTTTGAGCCACACCCGATTGTTTTTGAGGTTTTTGATCACAAATTCTAGCAAATGAGACTCGGCCAAATTTTCACCCAGATTCTTTCTCCAAGCTACATATTTTGTGAGTAGCCAAACCAAAATCGGCATCAGCAAAAACAACCAACCGTACGCTCCCTTATCCCACTGCATCTTAGTCTAATTGTTTAATTAACAAATACTTAAATACAAAATCCATCAGCAAAAGCAGAAGTCCCGGAATCAAAAACCAGCGGTAAAGTTCTGTGTAATTGTATAGGTTTAAAGATTTTATTTCCGATTTTTCTAAGCGGTCAATTTCTCTGTAAACTTCATCCAAAGAATCGTTGTCTGTGGCCCGAAAATACCTTCCTCCAGTTTCTGAGGCTATGCCTTTAAGCAGGTCTTCGTCTATGGCAACTTTTTGATTGGAAAATACCGTATTTCCTAAAACATCTAAAGTTGGAGTGATGGCATATCCGTTGGTTCCGATGCCTATGGTGTATACTTTTATACCCAATTCTTTGGCCGCTTTGGCCGCCTCAAGGGGAGGTACTTGGTGCAAATTGTTTTCTCCGTCGGTCATAAGCAATATCACTTTGCTTTTCGCTTTGCTGTTTTTAAGGTGATTTATGGCTGTAGCAAGCCCCAGTCCGATGGCCGTGCCAGGAATAATCTCTCCTGCCTGAAGTTTTTCGATTTCTTGGTTTAGCACATTCTTGTCTATGGTAAGAGGAACTTTGGTGAGCGACTCTCCTGAATAGGCCACCAGAGAAATTCGGTCTGTTACCCGGGCATTAATAAACTCTTGGCACACTTTTTTTAGTGCAGAAATTCTATCTGGGAGTAAATCTTGGGCAAGCATACTAGGGGAAACATCGACAGCCAAAATAATGTCAATTCCCAAATCTGAATTAAATCCAGTGCTTTGGTCCACCTCTCTGGGTCTAGCCATGGCCACAAACAAAAAGCCCAAAGACAAAAACTTTAGATAACGAAGATAGGGAAGCATCTTTTCTAAAAGACTCGTTTTCTCCTTAAACTGGCTTAAATTAGGAAGCTCTAGGGTAGTGTTTTGGTTGCGTTTAAAAATCCAACGTACAAGAAGCCAAACTACCAAAAAAAGCAGCCCCAAAAGCCAAAATGGATTTTTGAATTCTAGGCTAGTCATCTTGATGGAAATTTAAGATTTGGGTATCCTCAATAATTTTTTGAATAAAAAGTCTGTTTTCTTGGTTGGTAATTGGATCTAATTTGGCCTTGGCGAATTTTGCGCTGTCTGCCTGGTCTAGAAACTTTTTAAATTTTTCTAAATCTTCTCCCACCAAGATTTGATGTTGTTTGATATACGCGAAAAGCTGTTTAGACACAAAGGGTTTGGTAAAAATTTTGTGGTGTTTGTTTAAAAAAATTCGGTAAATTTTATCCAAGGCATAATACTGCTCTTTGATTTTATCTTGGGATAAATAATTCAACGCATCGAGTTCTTTTAAACTTTGTAAGGCTTCTTCTGCTGGGGTTAATACTTTGTTTCGCACCGGATTTTTTTGTTTTGCCTTTCGGTAAAAAAACCACCATAAAGCAGCCAAAAGCAAAAGAATCAATAGCAGTACCAGAGGCCAAATTTGATTAATCTTTTCTAGAAATGTGAATTTTTCAAGATAAATTTCTTTGATGTCTTTGGGTCCTTTTTCTGGATCTACCAAAACCTCATGCGCAGCAAAACCAAAAACGGAAGTAAATTTAGAATCTCCAATGATAATGGGAAGCCCAACATAGAGATGAGGCCCTGATTCAAAAGAAGTAAGCGTAAGTTTTAGAACATATCTTTTGTCTTTTTCTAGGGTATCAATGCTGCTTTTAAGCACTTCTATTTTGCTGTTTAAACTGTCCTTAATTTGAGGAAAAACCACTTTTTCGCTTAATGGATTTTCTACATAAACCGCCAGTTCAATAGGCTCACCGATCAAAATAGAATCTCTGTTTAATACATGGCGAACGCTTTGTCCGTAAGACAAACCAAATACCAAAAGAAAACAGAAAACAGTTACTATTCTTGTCACTTTAGGCTTTTTTAAAATGATTTAGCAATGCTTTGGTATAGGGAAGATCGCATCTAAGGCTTAAACTAGAGGCCGAAGAAGCCCTGAAAGCTTGTTCAAAATAACGAAGAGAGTTCTTGTTTTGTTCTCGGTAAAGATCTCTATTTTTCTGGCTAGAGGTATTGACAAAAACCTGTTTTTGGGTTTCTTTGTCTATACAGTGAATCCAGCCCACATCGGGAAGATCGACTTCTTTTTGGTCGAAAATTCGAACGCCCACCAGCTTGTGTCTTTTGGAAAAAATCGAAAGATTTTTTTGATAATTCTGATCCGAAAAATCTGAAAGCAAAAATACATTGGCCGATTTTTTGAGCGCTTTTAAAGCAAAATCCAGCGCTACAGAAAGATTGGTTTGGGACTGTTTGGGCTGAAATTCTACAATTTCTCTTATGATTCTAAAGGCGTGTTTTCTTCCTTTTTTGGGTGGAATATAAAACTCAATTTGATTAGAAAATAAAATTAGCCCTATTTTATCATTATTCTGCGCCGCAGCAAAAGCAAGGGTTGCCGCCACTTCTGCCATGGTTTCTTTTTTGATTTGCTTTTTGGTTCCAAAATTCACCGAAGAAGAAACATCCACCATAAGCAGCATGGTAAGTTCTCTTTCTTCTTCAAAAACCTTGACAAATGGCTCGTTGAAATGCGCCGTTTTGTTCCAGTCCATAGACCGAATGTCATCGCCTATGACATAAGGTTTTACCTCAGAAAATATCATTCCTCGTCCTTTGAAAGAAGAATGATATTCTCCTGAAAAAAGATTTTGGGTGAGTCCTCGGGTTTTGAGCTCAATTTTGATAACCCTTTTGATGATTTCCTTCGCGTCCATTTTGATTTTTGATTAAAAGAAAATCAAGGAACTTGAATTTTATCGATGATTTTATCGATGATATTTTCAGAAAATATATTCTCTGCCTCGGCTTCAAAGCTGGTACCAATTCTGTGTCTTAGCACATTTTTGGCGATCAGTCGAACATCTTCTGGAGTTACATAAGCTCTTCCGTTAATAAAGGCATGGGCTCTAGAGGCCAAAGCCAAATTGATGCTTGCCCTTGGAGATCCTCCGTATGAAATAAGCGGTTTTAGTTCAGAAAGTCCATATTTTTCGGGGTATCGGGTAGCAAAAACAATGTCCAAAATGTATTTTTCTACCTTTTCTTCCATAAAAATGCCCCGAACCAACTCTCTACTTTTTAAAATGGTGTTAAGATCCAAAACGCTTTCAACCTTTTCAAAAGATTGCTCTACGTTTTTACGCATGATAATTCGCTCGTCTTCTAGACTTGGGTACTGAATTGAACATTTGAGCATAAATCTATCTGCTTGAGCCTCTGGCAAGGTATAGGTTCCTTCTTGGTCGATTGGTTTGATCTCCAATGGTTACCTGCTTTTCTTGCATGGCTTCCAAAAGAGCAGACTGAACTTTGGCCGGTGCTCTGTTGATTTCATCTGCCAGAACGAAATTGGCAAAAATAGGACCTTTTTTGATCTCAAATTCGTTTTCTTTCATATTGAAAATGAGCGTTCCAACCACATCTGCAGGCATGAGATCTGGGGTAAACTGAATTCTGGAAAATTTACCAGAAACAGCTTTTGCTAGTGTATTGATGGCCAAAGTTTTGGCCAGACCCGGAAGTCCTTCCAAAAGTACATGTCCACCAGACAATAGACCAATCAACAGAGATTCTACCATATAATCTTGTCCGATGATAACCTTGTTGATTTCTTGGATTAGGTCTTGAATTTTTTGGCTATAGAGTCTCACTTCTCCCTGAAAGAGCTGTTGAGGATTAATTTGGGGAGTATAAGACGAACCTTCTTGGTTTGGATCTAAAGTTTGTTCTGGATTCATTTATGTTATACAATTGAATTTTTTAATACTAAAAAATTAAAGTTTTTTTATTGTTTTTTAAGACAGAATGGCTTTTACACCAGGCAAAGCTTTTCCTTCTAAACTTTCTAGCATAGCTCCTCCTCCAGTTGAAATATAACTCACTTTATCTCTGAGTCCCATTTGCAGAGCAGCAGAGACAGAATCTCCTCCTCCAACCAAAGAAAAGGCTCCTTTTTGGGTAGCTTCTGCAATGGCATCTCCTAAACTTTTTGTTCCTTGAGCAAAAATAGGCAACTCAAAAACTCCCATCGGTCCGTTCCAAAGAATGGTTTTAGACATTTCAATTATCTTTTGAACCTCCTGATTGGTTTTGGGTCCAACATCTAGACCCATCCAATTTTCTGGAATTTCTGAAGATGAAACAATTTGTGTATTTGCCTGATTAGAAAAAGCGTCGGCAGCGATTACATCAACGGGCATTAATACTTTTACATTATTTTCTTTGGCTTTTTCTAAAAGAGAAAGTGCGAGTTCCATTTTGTCATCTTCTACCAAAGAAGTTCCTATTTTTCCTCCCATGGCTTTGATGAAAGTAAAAATCATTCCGCCACCAATAATCAAATGATCGATTACCGGAAGTATATTTTCTATGATGGTAATTTTAGAAGAAACTTTGGCTCCTCCAATGATAGCGGTAATAGGTTTTTCTCCTGTTTTTAATACTTTTTCGATGGCCAAAAGCTCTTTCTCCATCAAAAAACCAAATAATTTATCATCAAAAAAATTAGCCATTTGGGTAGTTGAAGCATGACTTCTGTGTGCCGCACCAAAAGCATCATTTACATAAACATCTGCATGTTTAGAAAGCTCTTTGGCAAAATCCATATCTCCCTTTGTTTCTTGGGTATAGAATCTTACATTCTCCATCATCAAAATTTCACCTGGCTTTAAGGCTTGTTTTTTCTGATCTGCTTCTTCTCCAATACAATCAGAAGAAAATAGAATCGGTTTACCAATTAATTTTTCCATCTGAGATAGCAAATGAGAAAAAGAAAAATCCATATTTTTTTCACCCTCGGGTCTACCTAAGTGAGAAAGTAAAATTACGCTTCCTCCACTATTTAAAATATGATTGATCGTTGGAAGAGCAGAAGTAATTCTGGTTGGATCTTCTATGTTAAATGTATCGTCAAGAGGTACATTAAAATCAACCCGAACAATGGCTTTTTTATCTTTGAAATTATAAGATTGTATGTTTTGCATCAGTAGTTTTCATTAAATCTATTTACAAATTTAGGCAAAAAATCAATCTAATCTATTGAATAAAACTAATCTATATTCACATCCTATTTTGATTTCTTGATAAACAGTTAACAATTTATTATTATATATTTTTTATTTGAATTTTTTTAAAAAGTAAAACTGTTGTGTATGTTAGGCTTGTTGAAATGTTTATAAGAACTCAAAAGAAATAGTTTTACAATTTTTTTCACAATTTTACTTGCATGGTTGTTACTGTTAATAGGTAATAATCTGGTTTTATCAACAATATTTGTTAATTGTGAATAAATGATTGTTTATGGATTATATTCCTTAATTTTGTTGATAACAATAGGAAGAGTTTTTCTATAACTTGTTAAATCTTTTTTTGGTTTTTTACCAAAACTTTATATATCTATTTCTAAATGAAATCGAAGTCTTTTTTTTGAAAAAGTTTTCATTTTTGTTCAACAAATTACCAAGAAGCTTTCAAGTTTATTATCTAAGATATCAACCGTAAAATTAAAAATCTATATGTCAACATTTTCCATCGGATCAGATCATGCAGGTGTAGAATACAAAGCCATTATTAAAGCCCATTTAGAAAAATTAGGAAATCAAGTGATAGACTTAGGTCCTTTTGATACCCAAAGTGTGGATTATCCAGATTATGTACATCCAACCGTTTTAGAAGTCGTAAACAAAAAAGCAGATTTGGGTATTATCATTTGTGGTTCTGGAAATGGAGCATCAATGACTGCTAACAAACACCAAGAAATTAGATCTGCCCTTTGCTGGGAAGTAGAAATTGCCAAACTCGCAAGACAACACAACAATGCTAATGTACTTTCTATTCCTGCTAGATTTGTATCTATAGAACTTGCTTTACAAATGGTAGATGCTTTTATAAGTACTGAATTTGAAGGTGGAAGGCATCAAAATAGAATAGACAAAATGTCTTGTAAATAAAACATGAATAAAAAACACTTCGGGAAAAAAAAAGGTCCCAAACTTGGATTTTTTCTACAATCGATAGAAAAATTCTTACTTAAAAATCACAACCAAAGTTACAATTATAAGCAGATTGCCAAAGCTTTAGAACTTTCTACTAAATTTCAGCTAGAAAATGTAATCAAAGCTTTACATCAACTGGTACAAGAGGGAAAAATCAAAGAAGAAGATAAAGGAAAATATCAAATTTGTGTTAAGTTTTCTGAGCTTCAAGGTGTTTTAGATGTTACAAAATCTGGAAACGGATTTGTAATGGTAGATGGATTAGAGGGCGATATCTACATTTCCGAAAAAGATATGGGTGGCGCTTTTCATGGGGATACTGTTTCTGTTTTGGTAGCCCAAAGTCCCAAAAAGGAAGGAAAAACCAAAGGAAAAATAACAGGGATTATCCAAAGAGCCAAAGAAGTTTTTGTTGGAAACCTAAGTTATGATTCCGCCAGAAATTTTGGTTTTGTCATCATAGACAACAATCAGTTTCACAGCGATATTTACATCAAAAAAGAAGATTTTAAAGGTGCGAAAGATGGCGAAAAAGTGGTGGTGAAAATTGTCAAATGGTCTACTACCAAATCTTCTCCAACGGGTGAAATTATTCAGGTTCTGGGAGATCCTAAGGATCATCAAGTTAAAATGCACGCAATTTTGGCTGAGTACAATTTGCCCATTGAATTTGATCCAGAAGTAGAAAGAGCAGCCAAAGAGTTAGACACCCGAATTTTACCAGAAGAAATTGCCAAAAGAAAAGACATGCGTGGGGTTTTAACCTTTACCATCGACCCAGAAGACGCCAAAGATTTTGACGATGCTCTCTCTTTTGAAATTTTAGAAAATGGAAACTATTCTATCGGTGTTCATATTGCCGATGTAGCCCATTATTTACAGCCGGGAACTTTGCTCGATCAAGAAGCTCAGGCTAGAGCTACTTCTATCTATTTGGTAGACAGAGTAGTGCCGATGTTACCTGAGGTTCTGAGTAATTTTGCCTGTTCCCTTAGGCCTAACGAAGACAAGTACACTTTTTCTGCTGTTTTTGAATTTTCTCCCACAGGCGTTCTCAAAGACCAGTGGTTTGGCAGAACGGTAATTCATTCAAACAAAAGATTTACCTATCAACAGGCCCAAGACATCATTGAAACCAAAGAAGGTGATTTTGCCACTGAGATACTTATTTTGGATAAAATCGCTAAAAAGATGCGAGCCAAAAGAATTCAAGAAGGGGCTTTAACTTTTGATAGGGTAGAGGTGAAGTTTAATGTTTCACCACAGGGAGATCCCCTTGGAATCTTTTTCAAGCAGAGCAAAGATGCCAATCATTTGATTGAAGAATACATGCTTCTTGCCAACAAAAAGGTGTCCGAATTTGTGAGTCTAAAGAGCAAAAAAGCCTCTGGATATAACTTTTTATACCGTATTCACGACGAGCCCAATCCAGAGAAATTGCAAAATCTCAAACGTTTTGTCTCCCAATTTGGATATGAAATTCAGCTTCAAGGAAAAAAGAAAATAGCCCAATCATTAAATCAACTTCTTTTGGATGTCAAAGGAAAACCCGAAGAAAGCATGATTGAAACCTTAACTTTAAGGTCTATGAGCAAAGCCGAGTATTCTACCCAAAACATAGGGCATTATGGACTAGGTTTTGAGTATTATTCGCACTTTACTTCTCCCATCCGAAGATACCCTGATGTCCTTGCACACAGAATATTGCAACAGTTTTTAGAGGGTGATAAACCCTACAATCTAGAAGAATTGGAAGGCCTTTGCAAACACTGTTCTTCAAGAGAAAAATTAGCCTCAGAAGCCGAAAGAGAATCCATCAAATACATGCAAGTAAAATACATGGAACAATTTGTGGGAGAAACTTTTGATGGGGTGATTACAGGCGTTACGGAATGGGGAATTTATGTTGAAATTACCGAAAATAGAAGCGAAGGCCTCATTCGATTAAAATCACTGATGGATGATCATTATATTTTTGATGCTCAAAATTACTGCATCAAAGGGCAAGGATCAGGCAAAATCATCACCCTTGGGGATAAGGTAAAAATCAAGGTAAAAAGTGCAGATATCGAGAAAAAACAACTCGATTTTGAGCTAGTGGAAAACTAAAGTTTATTTTTTTAAATAGAACTGATATCCAATTAAATATACAGGTTCTACAAACAAGATACTCTGTTGGGCTCTATCGCTGTCGTTGTTGGTAGTTAAAATGTCCCACATTCTGATGTATCCCGATTTTACTTCCGCCTGAAGGGTTAGATGCTCAAAAAATATCAAATTCAGACCTGTTGTAAGATGAACTCCACCTCCAGCAACATGAAATTTATCGGCTCTTTCTCCTCCCATCAGGGTAGAATTTGTCTTGGGAAACATGACACCCAATCCACTTCCAGCAAAACCTTCTAGGCTAATTTTACCAGGAATAATATTGGCGATTTTCCCATGGTATTTGATTTCTGTATTGATGTAGTTTAAACCATCTGTATGCTCGAATTTGAGAAAATCTTCTGAAATCACTCGGTCTGTCTTTTGGTAACTTCCATCAAAAGGACCTCCTGTGTTGATGTTTCCGCTCATTAGAACCGTTTGTTCTGGCTGTACTACATATTTCATATGATCTACATTTAGACCAATGCTAAAATGATCATCTATAAAGTATCCCAATCGGATGTTGGTTTGGGGAAGCGTTAAATTGTCTGGTTTTAAATATTTTATGCAAATATCACTTTGTCTGTCTTTGGCATGAACGTTTTCAAGAAGAAAGTTATAATTATCTCCCGAAAAAGAAATGTCTGAATGAGAAAACCAAGCTCTATTGTATCCCCAAAAGGCATATGCTTTGCCTTTGTTTCCTCTTTCTTGAGAAAATCCTAGCGAGGTTAAGAGCATAAATACAGCTAAAAATTGTAATTTCATGTTTTAAAATTTTTACAAAGATATTTTATTCAACCAAGTTTAGTGCATCTATTAAAATATAATTATGAAAGTAGCCTCTACAGTAGTACTTGTTTTATCGGTTGTTTTGCTTCTAGTGGGCGCATATTTTGATCTTTTTACCCAAGTGTTAAGATCTAAAAATTTAGCTTATGGATTTGGCACCCTACTTTTTTTCTTTGTTTGGATGCCACTGTTTTTGTTTTCTAGAAAAGGAAAAAGTAAATTTTACCAGCAAATTAATCCTTCAGAGAAAGAGGATTAATCTCCGCTAATCATGGCTTTTTTTATTTTTTGTACCACAAGGGAAGGATCAATCTCTAAACATTCTAGCGTTTTTTTGTAACAAGGTTTGTTGCCAAACACCGAACAGGGAGAACAAGAGAGGTCTAAATGGATGCAATCTTCCATTTTTTGACCATCACCCAAAAATCCAGCAAAGGGATGGGTTGCTCCCCAGATGGAGATTACCCTAACCCCCATAAGGGAAGCCAGATGCATATTTGCGGAATCCATGCTTACAAGCAGCGCCATTTGACTCAGTTTTTTAAGCTCAACTTCTAAGGAAAACTTTCCAACCAAAGATTGTATGTTGGGATGTTTTTTTGCCCAAGCGCCCAAAATCATTTTTTCTTTCTCTCCACCGCCAAAAAGATATATTTTGTAACCACTTTCTGCTAAATCTAAGGCAACTTTTTCCATTTTCTCTAGGGGATACATCTTTTCGTTGTGCTTGGCAAAGGGCGCTATGCCAATGGCGTTGTTTTGGTATTTGCTGTATTTTTTGATTACAACGGGGTCTAGTTCAAAGTCAAACCCAAGTTTATTAAATACTTTGGCATACCTCTGGTGGGTTGTGGTGAGTTGTTTTTTTATTTTTCTGTTTTTTGAACTTAGCCAAAATTTGTCCCATCGACCTTTGCTTATTTGCCTAAAGTTTACGTTTTGTAACGTAAAAAGTAGTCTTAAAACATGGGTTCTAAGCACACCATGTAAGTCTGCCACATGGGTGAAATCATAGGTTTTTAGTATGTTAAATAGCTCAAAAACTCCCTTTATTCCCTTGAAATTCTTATCTAAATCTGCCCCGATAAAATGGATGTCTTCTGCCTTAAAAAGATCCGCAGCAAATGGCCTACTCAAAAAATAGATTTGAGCCAGCGGGTATTTCTTTTTAAAACTTCGAATCACAGACAAACACATGGCGATATCCCCAAAGGCCGAGAATCGAATCACAAGTATTTTAGGACGAAGATTCATCTAGGCATTGTTTTTTTTAGACTCAAAGGCGATGGCATAAAATTTAAATTGTTTGATCATCGCAAGTAGTCCATTGGCTCTGGTTGGAGATAGAAATTCTTGTAATTTGATTTTTTCTATAAAATCGGTATTTGAAAGCAAAATCTCTTTGGGCGGTTGGTTGTTGTAGATTCTAACCAGTAAAGCGGCAATTCCCTTGGGTAAGATTGCATCGCTGTCGGCTGTAAACACTAGGTTTTCGCCCTCTATTTTGGCCTCTAGCCAAACCCTAGACTGACATCCGACAATCAGTTTGGCGTCTGTCTTCTCCATTTCATTATTTTGATCCAGCTCTTTTCCAAGATCGATTAAATATTGGTATCTTTCTTCCCAGCTTTCAAAAAAAGAAAATTCTTCGATAATTTGGTCTTGTATCTCTTGTATGGTCATCTTATAAAGTTAAGAATTCTTAAAGTTTGTGGATTCTTTTTTGTCCTGCTAAAATATAATTTAATTTTGTAGTATAAACCATGGCCTCTATGCGCATTCTAGTTTTGGACACCAATCATCCTGTTTTGGTTCAAACCCTCACCAAGAGTGGCTTTGAAGTAGTTGAAGACTATCAAAGTTCTTTGGATGAGGTTTTGGATAGGGTACACGAATTTCAAGGCTTGGTGGTTCGATCCAGATTTAATATCGATCAAGCTTTTATAAACAAGGCCAAAAACTTAAAATTTATCGCTAGAGTAGGAGCGGGAATGGATAGTATTGATGTAGAGTATGCAAGATCTCAAGGCATTGTATGCTTACATTCTCCCCAGGGAAATGCTGTGGCGGTTGGAGAACACTGCGTAGGAATGCTTTTAAGCCTGTTTAACAAGCTTTTTTCTGCCAATATGCAAGTTAAAAAAGGAATTTGGAATAGAGAAGAGAATAGAGGAGAAGAGCTAGCGGGTAAAACCGTTGGAATTATCGGTTACGGAAACATGGGAAATGCTTTTGCACAAAGACTTTCTGGTTTCCAGGTTGAGGTGATTTTTTATGATATTCTCTCTGGGCTCGAAAACCAGTACGCTGGTGAAGTAACTTTAGAAGAGTTGTTTGAAAAAGCCGATGTCTTGAGCCTTCATACCCCTTTAACGCCTTTAACCCGTGGCTTGATAAACAAAGATTTTCTCTCAAAATTTTCTAAGCCAATTTACGTAATCAATGCGGCAAGAGGAAAGTCTTTGGTTATAAAAGATCTTCTTTGGGGGCTTGATTCTGGAAAGGTTTTGGGTGCATGTTTGGACGTTTTAGAGGTAGAAGAAAGTCAATTCCAAAATGATTTCAAAGATCCAGAAAACAAAGATTTGCAGGCCTTATTACAATCTGATAAGATTATATTTTCTCCTCATATAGCGGGATGGACACACCAGAGCAAATACAAGTTGGCATATTTTATTTCTCAGCAAATTATTGATAAATTTGGGGTATGAAGGATAGTCTAAGGAATAATTTCCCATGGTTTTTTTTGTTACCTGTTATGGGCTTTTTGTTCTTTGGCCTCTATTTTTTGTTATTAGATCAGGCTCAGCTCATTTTACAGATCAATTCTTTTCACACCCCATTTTGGGATAAGTTTTATGCCTTGTTCACAAACTTAGGAGATGGGTTTATGATGTTACCCATACTTATTTTCTTTATTTTTAGAAAGCCTAATTTTGTGACACCTCTTATCTATGTGGCTTTATTGCAGCTAGTTATGATTGTTTTGTCTAAGAACTTTCTTTGGCCCAATACCCTTAGGCCTTGGGGTTATTTTCATGAAAATTTACCCAATACGCTCATTCATTTGGCCGATGGAGTGAAGGTTCATTCCCACGATACTTTTCCCTCAGGACACACCCTAACTATTTTTTCGGTGATGTATCTTCTTTGTTTGTTGTATAAATTTAGGCCATTTTCTCAAGTTTTGCTCTTTCTTTTGGCTTTATGGGTTGGCTTTTCTAGAATCTATTTGTTTCAACATTTTTTTATTGATGTCTATTTTGGGGCATTTTTCGGGGTCTTGCTTGCTCATTGCGCTATTCTACTTTGGAGAATCACCATTAACTCGTCTTCTATGGACCTAAAGATTCTGTCTTTTTTTCAGAATTACCGTCGTAAAATTTTCCAACAAATCAGGGAACTCGCCTACAAGCTCAACATTTTTTAGTTTTTTGTACTGCTCTTCGAAGTCTTTTCTGGAGATGATGTATAGCGTGTTTGATTGGTCGATTTTCGCTTGAATTTTGTCTAATTCTTCATAACCTTTAATAGGTTTTTCGCTATAAAAGGCAAAGGAAGAATTCATTCTATGAAAGTATATTTTTTCTGTTTTTTTATCGAGGTATTGGCTACTTTTAATCACCGCGGTTTCTTTGTCAATTCTGGGAAAGAGGATATAAAACATCAATTGGCAAAAAATTAAAAATGAAATTCCCATGGACAAATAGGTCCTTATTTGACCTCTATTCTCCCAATTATACATACACAGTGCGCTGCCTACTAGTAGTGGAGTGGCCAAAATTTCAAGCCCAAAACCATTGTATGGCTCTGGAAGAAAGTGCTTGCTAAAAGCAAATCCAACTCCAATAATAAGTGCGAAGATTGCAAAGATTATTTGTGGGTATTTAGGATTTTTTTCGACTTCTTTTGCGATTAAAAGTGCGATAAATAAAAAGATAGGGGAGGTATAGCTTGGCAAAACTGTCTTAGAAAGCATAAAGATTCCAATTACAACTAGTGTAACCGAAAGATTAAATTTTACAAAATTATCGTTGCTTTTAAATGCGCAATAGACAGCTTTTGGCGCTAAGAGTCCAAATGGAAAAAGACTTATCAAAGCCATGATAGGCGCTAGAAAAATGGATCCTCCGTGGCCTTCTTTGGTCTTGGAGAATCGTTCTAGATTGTGTTCTAAGAAGAAGCCCTCAGTCCACATTCCTTCTGTTTTTTGATGAACCAAATAATACCAAGGACCAGAGATACTAAGAATGATAATCGCCCCAATCCATGGTTTTAGGGCAAGAATGCTTCTAATTATATTTTTTTGTGCCAAAATGCAGTAAATAAATCCTACCAAAACCGGTATTGCTAGCGCTATAGGTCCTTTGGTCAATATTCCAAGAGCACAACTGAGGTAAAAAACCAGTATGTATTTAAAGTTTGAATTTCCTTCTAGAATTTCAAACAAACTGTAAAGACTTAAACTGGTAAAAAAGATCAGATATGGATCAGGAACCGAAAGATGAAACTGCACAGGAAAACCCAAACTACAAATAAGAGCAAAAACGCTCCATTTGGCGGTTTTTATTCCGCTGTATTTTTTTACTCGGTTGTACCCTAGGGTTAATGTTAAGCTTCCAAAAATAATCGAAAAGAATCTTGCTCCAATTTCGCCAATGCCAAACATTGCATATCCTAGTTTCATAAAGTAATAATGCAAAATGGGTTTGTCTGTTCTTAGCTCTCCATTATAGGTCGGAATTACCCACTGATTGTTTTGCCACATTTCTTTGGCGCAAGTTGCATTTCTCGCTTCGTCTAAAATATATATGCTGTGTCCACCAATATTTCCAAAGAGTAAAATCGCCCCTAGTATGAATATCAGGATTTCTTCTTTTCCAATTTTTGCTAAAAATTTGGCTTCCATAAATGTGTGTTTTTTCGACTTTTAGGTTTTTTTTGACTTGAGACACCTTTGGTCATAAAAAAACCCCGCAAACGGCTTAATTTCGTTTTTCGGGGTTCTTTTTTGATGTAATTTAGATTTTATAGACCATTTTTGGCGTCTTGAATCATTTTTTCATTTGCTTCAATAAAAATCTCTACTCTTCTGTTTTTGGCTTTTCCTTCAACCGTTGAATTGCTATAGGCAGGAGCAGATTCTCCAGAACCTTTGGTTTTGATTCTGCTCGCAGAAACCCCTAGGCTTCCTAAGTATGCTTTTATATTTAATGGTGATTTTGCTTCCTTCAAATGGAATTTCTTGAGACAGCTGCATGCTGGTTTCGTCTACATAGTCTAGGTGTAATCTGTATCCAGATAAAATGTCTTTGGCTTTTTGATCTGTTAGTTTTTTGAACATAAAATAATTTTGTCCATCTAGCTCTTCTATGCTCCACATGATGCTTTGGTCTCCAGGGTTACAGCCTGCTCCAGGGTTGATGGTATAGGTTCCTGTGTAGTTTCTAATCAAAACCCATTTGCTTCCAACCAAACATTCTTTTCTTCCTTCGTCTAGATATTGAATTTCGACCTTACCGGACGCGTTGTGTTGGATAGAGCTTAAAGTCCATTCTCCGTCTACGCTTCTTTGTTGAGAAGAGGCAGATACTGCTCCTTCGGCTGGTTTTTGTGTGGTTGTGCAAGAAGCCATTAAGACTCCAATTATCGCCAAGCTGGCGATTTTTTTGATGGTTTTTTTCATAATCGTATAGTTTGCTGTTGTTTTTTCAATAATCATGCCAATTTCTTTGGTTCCACGTGGAACTCATCTTCCTAAATGAACCAGCAGCACGCTTACATCAGAAGGTGCGACTCCGCTGATTCTGCTTGCTTGTGCGATGGTTTCATTAAGTTCTCAATCTCGATTTGAGGCCTGGCCAATACGGTGCTCGATTTTACGCTTTGTTTCAGTAGGGCAGATCCTTTTTCTTCTAAAATATGATTTACTTCTTCTGGTTTGATAGAGGTTTCTTCAATAAAAGTTTTAAAATCACCTGCTTTTTGGTATTTCTGTTGGGTTTTCTCCCATCTTTTTTGGCTTGCCAGGCCAAGATTGTAGCCGATTTCAGTCAACCTTTCGTCTGCGTTGTCTTGTCGAAGTAGAATCCTGTATTCAGCTCTCGAGGTGAACATTCTGTAGGGTTCTTCTGTTCCTTTGGTGATGAGGTCGTCTATCAGAACCCCTATGTAGCCTTGGTCTCTTGCGATTACTAGTGGCTTTTTTTCGTTGATTTTTAGGTGTGCATTGATTCCGGCCATAAGTCCTTGGCAGGCGGCTTCTTCGTATCCAGTTGTTCCGTTGATTTGCCCTGCAAAATATAAGTTTTCTATTTGCTTGGTTTCAAGGGTGTGTTTGAGCTGGGTAGGAGGGAAGAAGTCGTACTCAATGGCATAACCGGGTCGGTAAATTTTAGCAAACGCAAAGCCTGGAATTTTCCGAAGAGCTTTGGCTTGGGTTTCTTCTGGTAGAGAGGTTGAGAATCCGTTGATATAGGTTTCGCAGGTGGTCCATCCTTCGGGCTCTACAAAAATCTGGTGCCTTTCTTTGTCTGCAAAGCGGTTGATTTTGTCTTCGATTGATGGGCAATATCTGGGGCCAATGCCTTGAATTCTACCTGTAAACATAGGAGATTTTTCGAACCCTTCTTTTAAGATGTCATGAACCTCTTCGCTGGTATAAGACATGTAGCAGCTTCTTTGTTTTTTTAGCTTTTTTGAAGGCATGTAAGAGAATTTCCCTGGGTTTTCGTCTCCTGGCTGCTCTATCATTTTTGAGTAGTCTAAAGACCGTCCGTCCACCCTTGGAGGGGTTCCTGTTTTCATTCTTCCAGAGGTAAATCCTAAGTTGATTAAAGATTCTGTGATTCCTTTGGCTGAGCTTTCTGCCATTCTTCCTCCTGAAAACTGTTTTTCTCCTATGTGTATGGTTCCGTTTAAAAACGTTCCATTGGTAAGTATTACACTTTTTGCATAGATGGTTTGTCCCATTTGGGTTTTTACCCCAATCGCTTTGCCGTTTTCTGTGATTATTTCTGATACGCTGTCTTGAAACAGGTCTAAGTTAGGTATAGATTCTAGTAAATTTCTCCAAAGCTGTGCAAACATCATTCGGTCAGACTGGGCTCTTGGGCTCCACATGGCGGCTCCTTTGGAGAGGTTTAGCATTTTAAATTGAATCATCGTTAGGTCTGTAACGTAGCCAGACAGCCCGCCGAGCGCGTCAATTTCTCTTACGATTTGTCCTTTGGCAATTCCTCCCATAGCAGGATTGCAAGACATCTGCGCGATGTTTTGTAGGCTCATGGTAATTAGCAGCGTCTTTGAACCGAGTTTGGCTGCAGAACTCGAAGCTTCACAACCTGCGTGTCCGCCACCTACTACTATCACATCATACTTACTTAAAAACATATAAATTGTTTCACGTGGAACATTATTCTTCCCACAAAGATAGGCAATATTCTTCTTTTTGGGTCATCTGAGCCTGTTGCGCTTCTGTTTTGTCTTTCTGTCCTAGAAAATGCAAAACACCGTGGATCATGACTCGCTTTAGTTCTTGTTCAAAGCTCACGTTAAAAATTTGTGCGTTTTCTTTTACTCTTTCTATGCTGATGAAGATCTCGCCCGATAGAATTTCTTCTCCTATAGAATTGTCAAAGCTGATAATGTCTGTAAGGGTATCGTGAGAAAGGTGCTCCAGGTTTATTTTTAGGAGTTCATCATCGCTGCAAAAGTTGTATTCAATACAGTCAATTTCTGCATTTTCATTGATTGAGTAAATGCATTTTTCTATCCAAAGGATAATTTTTTCTTCATTTTTAATCTCGAAAGAGTGGGGGAGAATCTCAATCATTTTAAAACCAATATCCTAAATTAACATACGAAACTACACTTTTGTACTGGGGAGAATAAGAGAAGATTACCTCTAGTGGGCCAAGGGGTGAATCGTAACCATAGCCTAGTCCATAGCCTTCGAAATCGATATCACCTAGTTTTACTTGTTCTATATAGTCGTTTAAAGAAGCCATGTTAAAACTAGCTTTGAGGTAATGTTTTTCCGCTACAGAATACTGAAGGGTGCTACCTACATTTAGCATGTAATTTCCGTTTGCATAGGCAAAAGGAAGGCCCAGAAAAGGCTTTGTGTTTTGAATTTCTTGCTGGTTGGTTCCCCCTAAATGGAATTTATACACGTGATAGAGAGGTTCTGTACCAATGGAGATGCCAAGGTCTCCCCATATATGGGCCGAAAGCTTTGGGCTAATGGGGAATGCGATTTTTTGGCTAGCCCGAACAGAGCTTACAGACCTGGAGTCTTCTATGCTGGATGCTAGGTAATGCTTGGCAACAATTTCTGTAGAGGTTCCGCTTTTTGGAAAGTAAGCATGGTCTAGGTTGTCTACTTTTAAAAAGGAATAGGGGTTATAAAAGTGGTCTCTATAGGGGTTTTTTAAAGGGTGACCGTCTACAAGGGTTTCAGTACTTGAGCGTATGTATTGGTGTTCCATACCCACTCCAACAGCAATTTTAGTGAAAACAATGTTCTGAAAAAATAGTTGATTGGTTAGCACTGAATTTCGATATGACAAATCTTTGATGTTATCAAGCTCGCTACCTCTAAAGTTATAGTCATAGCTAATGTAATTCGAGTTAAACCCAAAGCTGGGCAAAAATCCATTGTCTTTGTAAAAGTTAAAATAATATCTTGGGTTCGAGCCAATAACCGCATCCAAAGAAACACTAGAGTTTTTGAAGTTTTTGGGTTTTGTGGTGATATTTCCAAGTAGACCAAATCCAAGCAAATTGTCGAAATGAGCCCCTAGTTTGATGCGATTCTTCAGTTCGTTTTCTTCAATTTCTAGCTCCAAGGTGTTTTTGGGCGCATCTTGATGAACAATTTTGTGTTTGATTTTCTTGAAATCCCCGCTGGAATATAGTTTTTCTATGTCTTTAATTAGATCAGGGTAGTATACCACCGCGGGAAGATCCAAGTTTAGCTTTCCTTTGATGTACTGGTTGGTATAATTCTTTAATCCAGAGGTTTTAAGGTCAGAAATCAGTATGTAATTTTCTTTTCCACTTAATTTGATCCCTGGGTTGGCATAGTCGGTGGATAGTGCTTTGAGTTTGTCTAGTTGCAAAAGCGCAGCGGTTTCTCCAAGAGCAATTAATGTTTTGTTTTGGTCAAAATCGGTCACCCCAAAACCAGCAATATTGGGGCGAATCAAAATGTCAACAAGATCTCTGGATTCTTTTGTCTTTTTTACCATTTGATAGCTGGTAATCTGTTCGATTAGAAGAGGCACAGAATTGAGCTCTTCTTTGCTGTACAAGCCACTTGAGACATCTACTCCGATAATGATGTCTACTTTGTCTTTGAGCAAATCTACCGGAAAATTATTTACCAACCCTCCATCAATGTACAGAGACCCATCGATTTCAACAGGTTCAATAAGTGAAGGAAAAGCAGAACTGGCGGTAATTACTTCGGGTAAATATCCAGATTCAAAGATTTTTTCGCCACCGGTTTCAGCGTTGGTGGCCACACATATAAAAGGTATTTTTAGCTGACTAAAATCGGTAATGTCGTGTACAGGTTTAAAAAATTGGCTCAAAAGTTCCAAAGGCGCTTGGTTATTGACGATTCCACTTGGAAGCTGAGGAGCAAATTTTTTATTTAGCTCCAATTCTACAAAGTATTTTTCGTTGTAAGTTTTGTCGTAGAGCCCTTTATAACTTCTTTGTTTCCCAGGGGTCATGAATTTGGAGAAATCAATTCTCTCAATGAGTTCTTCAATTTGTTGAGCACTGTATCCTGAAGCATATAGCCCACCAATGATAGCGCCAATGCTTGTTCCGGCAATGTAATCAATTTTGATGCCCTGGTGTTCTATCACTTTTAAAGCACCAATGTGCGCATAGCCTTTTGCTCCGCCACCACTGAGCACCAGTCCGACTTTTTTTCTTTCTTCTTGTCCAAGCACAAAGCCCATAAAGAAAAGCAGAATGAAGAAAAAATTATTTTTTTTCATGGTTTAATGATAATACACTCGTTTTACTCTACTTGAAACACTGGTTAAAACTTCATAAGCAATGGTTTGTAGTTTTTCTGCAACTTCTCGGGCGCTTAATTCTGGCCCAAAAAGCAATACCTGATCTCCTTCTTGGCAATCGATGTGGGTAATGTCTACCATACACATGTCCATGCAAATGCTCCCTATAAAAGGCGCTTTCTTTCCCTGAATCATGACAGATCCAACGCCAAGACTCAGTCTTCTGTTAATTCCATCTGCATAACCTACGGGTAAGATAGCAATTTTTGTGGTATTTTGTGCAACAAATCTTTGTCCATATCCAACCGTTTCGCCTTTATGGATGGTTCTTATCTGCGAAATCACCGTTTTAAAGCTAGAAATAGGGATGAGGTTTCTTTCCATTTCGATTTGGTCGCAGTATCCGTATAAGCCTAATCCCAATCTAACCATATCAAAATGAGCAGAGGGATAATTGACAATTCCAGCAGAATTCAAAAGGTGTTTGATAGGCTTATATCCAAGTCTAGATGAAATTAAAGTATAAATAGACTCAAATGATTCTATTTGTTTGATATTAAATTCGTTGTTTTCTTTATTGTCTGCACTAGGCATGTGTGAAAAAATGGAAGCGACTTTTAAATTGCTAGAATTTTGCAAATACTTAAGAATGTTTTCTATGTCTTGCTTTAAAAAACCCAATCGATTCATTCCTGTGTCGAATTTTAAGTGAATCGGGTAGGGTTCTTGAATGGCTTCTTTGTTTAATGCGGCATGAAACTTCTCTAAAACCCGAAAACTGTAGATTTCCGGCTCAAGCTGGTGACGGATGATGGTTTGATAGCTATTTTGTTCTGGATTCATCACCATAATCGGAAGACCAACTCCTTGCAGTCTAATCTCGGCTCCCTCGTTGGCATAGGCAACCCCTAAATAATCTACTTTTTGTTTTTCTAAAAACCTTGCGATTTCGGCTCCACCACTTCCATAACTGTAGGCTTTTACCATGCACATGGTTTTGGTAGTTGGTTTTAGTTTGCTTTGAAAGGCAATCAAATTGTTTTTCATCGCTTCGAAAGAAATTTCCAACTTGGTATCATGAGAGCTTTTTGCCAGAAGATCGGTGATTTTTTCAAGCTCGAATTTTCTTGCGCCTTTCAGAAGAATGGCCATTTTTTCGAACTTTCTAAAGTCGAAATTCACCAGCATTTTGTCTGTTGAGTCAAAGCAAAAAACAGGTGCCTTAAAAAATGATTTGTGTTTTTCAATCTCTGGTCCAATCAATACCAAAAACTCAAGTTTTTGGGCATTGATAAGACCAGATAAGGTTTGATAGACTACCGATTCTTCAGAATTTTTTTCTACCAAATCGGTTATGACAACTGCTTTTTGTTTCTTTGGCTGTTCTGAAAGTGCGTTTAGGGCAATTTCGATAGACTGAAGATCGGAAGAATATACATCGTTGATTAAAAGACTGTCCTGAATTCCTTCAATAACTTCTAGTCTCATTTCTATTGAAGGAAGGCTAGAGATTTCTTTGTAATAATCTTCCAAATTTAGTCCCAGTTCAAAGATAAGCAGAACCAAAGCTTTAAGATTCTCAAGGGAAGCGCGATCCTGAAAGGGAAAATCAAAATCATAAGTCTTTTGATTGTATTCACATCGAACCAAAGATTTCGCACCTATTTTTTCTACTATCTTTAGTTGTAAAGCAGAAGCATTTTCGTTAGCCCAAAATAGCACTTTTCGGTCTGAAAATCTCGATTTTACTGCCTGATAAATTTCTGGATCATCAGCCCCACATAGTATGGTTTGAGCAGATTTACATAGGTTTAGTTTCTCATCAATCAGCTGTTTTCTGTCTTTGAAATGCTCCAAATGCGCCGAATTTACATTGAGTAAAATGGCAATTTTGGGCCGTAGAATTTCTTGAAGCCTCTCCATTTCTTTTGGAAGGGAAATTCCTGCTTCAAAAACACCCAAATTGTGGTTTTCTTGAATGCCAAATACAGAAAGCGCGACTCCGAGTTGTGAGTTGTAGCTTTTGGGACTTCTAACCAAGTTAAATTTTTTCCAGAGACAGTGGTAAATCCATTCCTTTAGGGTTGTTTTTCCATTGCTTCCAGTAATGGCAACTATAGGCAAAGAAAAATTCAAACGATAATTTCTAGCCCAATTTTGCAAAAAGGTAAGGGAGCTATTCACCAAAAAATAATTTGCATCTTCTTTGTACTCCACCGGTTTTTCGATTACAAATAACCGAACGCCTTTTTGATAGGCCTCTTCTACAAAATAGTGGCCATCCCTTTGGTCTGATAGGGCAACAAAAACACTATTTGAGGCTTGAATGATTTTTCTTGTGTCGGTATAAATTCTCTCTACAGAAAAGGGATTTGTTCCAATTCTTGGATAAGCAGAAGCCTCGGATAAAAAAGAATTTTCGAATCGGCTAAATTTCATAGCAAAAAAAGTGTACTTAAATTGAAAAAATCGATTCTGTTTCTATTATATTTGTTTGAAGTCCTATTGGAGTCAAATTTAACACAAAAAAACATCTAGAAGCATGAAATTTATTGAAAAAAGAACATTGAAATCCTTTGATGCAATTAAAAAATTGGCAAAAAAGCTTTCAAAAGTTGAAGATTCGGGGGAAATGTTGAGTGTTTTCGGCGCATTGCAACAGGAAATAAATCTTTTCAACGGTTTGAAAGATCTCGAAAATTCATCGGAACTTCAAGATTTTCAAGCTTCAAACGACCAACAATTTGTTTCTAAAATTGCCCAACTGGAAAAAGAAAGAGACAAACAAATCAATAAAAACATTGCCTTAAAACAAAAATTGGCCAGCCTACTTTCTGCTTTTGAACTGAGCGAAGAGCAAGACATAGAAAACCAAACTGAGAACATCAAGTCTTTGGAAATAGAAGATCCAGAAACCCTAAAAGCCAAACAGGCCCTTGATAAAGTTTTAACCCCTTCTGCCGATGAAAACATAGAAGCTTCTGCGACTGAAGAACATTTGTTTCAGCCCGATTTCGAATCTAAACAGAAGTCTGAAACCACCCAAAATCTTGAGTCTAAAGTAGATCAGGAGATAGACCAGCTACAACAAGAGGGAGTTTTGCAAGAACTTGAAGCCAAACTTGGAATCGGAAAAAAAGAGCCAATTCAAGAAATTGCTCCATTAACAGAAGAAAATCCAACTGAAACCAAGTCTGAAAATAATCCAGAACCTATCTCTTCCGTAGAAAATGAAGTTGAACAAGTAAGTGATTTTCATCAAATCGACTCCGAAAACAAAGAAACCCAAAGCCAAGAAGCACAAACGATAGAAGAAACGCAAGAAAAGTCTTATGTTTTTTCTGATCCCAATCCAAACTTGCCTGAGATCAAACTTTCTTTAAACGACAGAATAGCCTTTATTAATAACCTTTTTGATAAAGATAAATTCAAATTTGACGCTTTTGTGGAGAGTTTAAATTTTACCAGTTCTAGAGAAGACGCCTATTTCTTTATTGGAGAGTCGGTTAAAATGCACGGCTGGAAGGCTGAGCAAACCGAGTATGTCAATCGCCTTAAAGAATTGGTAGATCTTCGATTTATACATGAGCATTAAAGGTCTTTATTTGGTTCCTACGCCCATCGGAAATTTAGAAGACATCACTTTTCGGGCGGTAAATGTTTTAAAGGAAGCAGATTTAATTTTGGCAGAGGACACCCGAACCAGCGGGAAACTTCTCAAACACTTAGAAGTAAACACACCCATGCGTTCTTTTCATATGCACAACGAGCACAATATGCTTGAAGGTGTTTTGGAAGAGCTTAAGAGTGGAAAAACCATCGCCTTAATTAGCGATGCAGGAACACCAGGAATTTCAGATCCTGGTTTTTTGCTTGTTAGACAAGCAATACAATACCAAATTGAAGTTACCTGTCTCCCTGGAGCCACGGCTTTTGTTCCAGCCCTTGTGGTTTCTGGAATTCCCTGCAATGAGTTTGTCTTTATGGGCTTTTTACCTTTAAAAAAAGGAAGAAAAACCAAGCTGGAAAGCATCAAAGCTATAGACAAAACAGTAGTCTTGTATGAGTCGCCCCACAAGATTGTAAAAACCCTAGAAGAACTTAAAGTGGTCTTGGGGCCCGAACGAAAAGCAAGTTTAAGCCGAGAGATTAGCAAAATGTACGAAGAAACCCTAAGGGGAACCTTAGAAGAATTGGCCAGTCTGGCCAAGGATAGGAATCTAAAAGGCGAAATGGTACTGGTTTTAGACAAGCTAGAATCATGAGTGATAAAGAGATTTTAAAGCGAGAAGTTGATTTAGAAAAAGCCAAAGCTTTGGCTGAGACACTTGGTATTTCTGAGGTTCTTTCAAGAATATTGGTTGCCAGAGGAATAGACGATTTCAATAAGGCCAAGGCCTATTTTCGTCCCCAAAAAGAAGATTTGCACAACCCTTTCTTGCTCAAATCCATGGACAAGGCCTGTGAGGTTATTTTAGAGGAAATTCAAAACAACAAGCCTATTTTGGTTTTTGGAGATTATGATGTAGATGGAACCACCTCTGTGGCTATGCTCAGCGATTTTCTTTCTAAAATTCATCCCGGTAAGGTGATTTCTTATATTCCAGACCGTTACACCGAAGGTTATGGAATTTCTTTCCAATCTATCGATTTTGCTAAAGAAAATGGTATTTCTCTTGTCATTTGTTTGGACTGCGGCATAAGAGCTGTTGAGCAAATTGAATATGCCCAGAGGTTGGGAGTTTCCTTTGTGGTTTGTGATCACCACACCCCTGGAGAAGTATTGCCCCCTGCGGTGGCCATTTTGAACCCAAAACAGATGGATTGCCCGTATCCTTACAAAGAACTTTCGGGATGTGGCGTAGGTTTTAAGCTTATGGAGGCTTTGGCAGAAAAGCTTTCGATTTCAAGGCAAGAAGTCGAATCTTACTTGGATCTGGTTACCGTTAGCATTTGTGCAGACATTGTACCCATTGATGGAGAAAATAGAATTTTAACCCATTTCGGTTTAGAAAAGTTAAGGCAAAATCCAAGACCAGGACTCAAAGTCCTTATTCCAGAGGAATCATTGAGCCATTTAGATGTTTCTGGCGTGGTATTTTCACTTTCTCCCAAAATAAATGCAGCGGGAAGAATCGACTCTGGGCTTAAGGCCGTTTCGCTGATGATGGAAAAAAGCCACGAGGTTGCTCAGCAGAAGGCAAAACAGATTTCAGCGTTAAATGAATCTAGAAAAGAATTTGACAAAGAGGCTACTTTACAGGCCCTTGAGATGATAATCCAAAACCAAGAAGAAAACAATGCCACAACAGTGGTGTTTGATCCTCATTGGCATAAAGGCGTAGTGGGAATTGTCGCCTCTAGGCTGATTGAGAACTATTATAGGCCTACTGTGGTTTTTACTGCCTCAGAAGGCGGGCTACTTGTAGGTTCGGCAAGAAGCGTTTCGGGTTATAGTGTGTATGATGCTTTGCTGGCCATTTCGCCGCTTATGGAAAAATTTGGTGGACACAAATATGCAGCAGGGATGAGTATCAAGGCCGAAAATTATGATCTTTTTAAACAGGCTTTTGAGAATCAAGTGAAAAAAACGCTTTTGCCCAGCGAGAAAATTGAAAAAATCTGGATTGATTCAGAGGTCGATTTTTCTGATTTTAGTCCTAAGTTTTTACGGATTATAGAGCAAATGTCACCCTTTGGACCCGCCAATCCCAAGCCTTGTTTTTTGGCCAAAAATGTGAAAATTATAGCTTCTACGCTTCGCTATGTAGGAGATGAAGGTCAGCATTTACAGTGTCAAATAGAACAAAACGGACAGGTTTTTTCTGCCATAGGTTTCTGTTTGGCAGAAAGAGTTAGGCAAAATCCAGCCTCACTCTTTGATGTGGTCTTTCAGGTTGAGTACAATCACTTTAGAGGAAACAAAACCTTGCAGCTAAATCTAAAAGAAATTTCTACTTCCCTTTGTTCGCTTGGGTAATGTATTTGTCTAAAGCGGTTGTCATTGAAGGATATTCAGCAGAAGGAACCTGAATCTGAGCCTCTAAACCATGTTCTATTACAGCCTCTAGGGTAGATTGCCCAAAAACGGCAATGCGAGTATTGTTTTGTTTGAAGCCAGGAAAGTTTTCAAACAAAGACTTGATTCCGCTTGGGGAGAAGAAAACCAAAATATCATAAGTAACATCGTCTAGATCAGAAAGATCAGAACACACGGTTTTAAACAAAACTCCTTTGCTCCAAGTAAGGTTGTTTTGGTCTAAAATATCCGAATCGTCATCTGTTGAGATGTCTGCTGTGGGCAAAAAGAATTTTTCGTTTTTGTATTTTAAAAGACAGGGGATAAGATCTTCAAATGATTTTTGTCCTACAAAAACCTTCTTCTTTCTGTAAACAATGTATTTCTGTAGATAATTGGCAATTGCTTCAGATTTACAAAAATACTTCATGGCATCAAGCACAGGAAAACGCATTTCTTCGCAAAGTCTAAAATAATGATCTACGGCATTTCTACTGGTAAAAATTACAGCAGTGAATTTCGAAAAATCGATTTTTTGACTTCTAACTTCTCTAGCAGTAGCGCCTTCTACATGAATAAAAGGTCTAAAATCAACCACTACTTTGTGCTTTTTAGCGATGTCAAAATAAGGAGAATTTTCACCACTTGGCTCGGGTTGAGAAATAAGTATAGATTTAACTTTCATAGGCAACAGGGTTTTACCACAAGTAAATTAGTTTTAACGCAACTAAAGAAGGTAAAATTTCAAAGCAGCAAAAATACAAAATTATATACAATGGTGAAAGCAAGTTTGTGATTGTTACCAGAGAATATATTTTTACAAATTGATAGATTTTAAGAATTATAAAGCCTGCAAAACCCAGTTTTAAACCCAGCATAGGGTCGACTTTTACATACAATATTCCCATGGCATAAACCATAAGAAGTGGGATCATCAAAATTCGGGCTAAGTTTTGTAAATGAACGGAATCCCCTTGGTGATGCGCACTTAAGTACAAGTGGTTAAACATAGAAAAGCAAAGGTAATTGTAGAAAAAATAGGTCATTACGATACCTAGCGGCACTAAAATTTTATACCAGCACAAGAAAATTTCGGGGGAATAAAGTCCCTTGATTAGGGCAATCAATAGACCAAAAGGAATAGAAAGCACAAAGTATAGTCCTAATCCACTTAGCATTTGCCCATTTTTATAGTTTTTTTGGATAGAAAATACTCTGTCTATCAGTACGATAATAAACAGAATGCCCAATAGCATCAGGGTTGCAGTGTCATTGTTAGTAAGGTTTCGGATCATAAATGTCAGATTAATACCTAATTTTGGGTACATTGCACTTTTTTACCCATGGAGACAAATTTAGTGATAATTCCAACATATAATGAAAAGGAAAATGTCGAATTGATAGTTCGAGCCATTGATGGGCTTTCTACCGGTTTTTCTATTTTGATTGTTGATGATAATTCTCCCGATAAAACAGCCGAAATAGTGGGTAGGCTTCAAGCCGAATTTCCTTTTTTGCATTTGCTTTCAAGGCAGGAAAAGCAAGGACTTGGAAAAGCTTATTTGGCAGGATTTGATTGGGCGCTTCAGAGGGATTTCAGCTTTATTTTCCAGATGGATGCCGATTTTTCGCATAACCCTTCTGATTTAGAAAGACTTTTAGAAGTTTCAAAAAATTCTGGAGCCGTCAGCATTGGCTCTAGATATTTAAATGGAACCAGCATTGTCAATTGGCCGCTTTTTAGATTGTTTTTGTCTTTTGGCGCTTCAAAGTACGTGCAATGGATTACAGGTATGAAAATCAAAGACCCTACCGCAGGCTTTGTTTGTTATCCTAGAGAAGCGCTTTTGGCAATTGAGCTGGACAAAGTTCAGTTTAAAGGCTATGCATTTCAAATCGAAATGAAATTTCGGTCTTTTGTAAAAGGCATTCCTCTGAAAGAAATTCCTATTATTTTTGTAGACAGAACCAGAGGAAAATCCAAAATGAATTCTTCTATTATTGGGGAGGCCATCTGGGGGGTAATCAAACTAAAATACCAACAAATAACCCGCGTTTTATGAAAAATGTTTTTGTTTTTTTTTGGCTGCTTTTGGTTGTGGCTTGTAAATCCAAAGAAGAAAAAGCCGAGCAAGTTGTCTCTAAAAACAAACTTGAGGAGATACTTACAGATTTATATCTGTATAAAAGCTATGAGGTATATAGTGACAGCTTAGAGCTAGAAGAAAAACAAATTTTAAGACAGGTGCTTAAAAAACACAAAGTCAAAGAGGCTCAGTATAAAAAAACCATCGAATATTATAGTTTAAAGCCCGAAAAATTCTCTGACATTTTAGATGAGGTTCAAGAAAACATCTATGAGTTTTCTGATATAAAACCAGAGGGTAACAAAAAATAGAAGGGAAGAAAGGCAAAAAAAATAGAGGTGCCGAGCAGATTCGAACTGCTGTAGATGGTGTTGCAGACCATAGCCTAGCCACTCGGCCACGGCACCAAAGAGGCACAAAGTTAGTAAAATATTTTTACTTGGGTTTATGCTTCCGGTTTTTTTTAAAAATGCATTTCTACCTTAACCCCTTTTACATTTCCACCAATGGGCGGATTCACCTTGGTCAAAATTACTTTTGCCGACAAAACCTTGGGCAACTCAGTTTTTATTCTAGTTAGAATTCTTTGGCAAACATGTTCTAAAAGTTTAGATCGAATCGCCATTTCTTCTTTTACAATCAGGTTTAGGTGCACATAATCAACGGTATCTGCTAGGTTGTCGCTGTTGGAAGAAAGCTCCAAATCTGTTTCTACCGTTAGATCTACCAAATATTCAGAGCCTATTTTTTCTTCCTCTTCCAAGCAGCCATGTTTGGCGTATAGGGAGATTTTTTCCAAATGAATTTTTCCAATCATCTTTTTTACTTTATTTGGTTTCTCTCACAAAAAAACCTTGCCAAAGTAGCAAGGTTTTATACGTTCAAGCCTAATTTTTAGGGATTAGCTTGCTGATGCAAATCTTTCGGCTACTTTTTCCCAGTTTACAACATTAAAGAAAGCATTGATGTAATCTGGTCTTCTGTTTTGGTAATTAAGGTAGTAGGCGTGCTCCCAAACATCTAATCCCAAAAGTGGAAATCCTCCGCATTCCCCTGGCATAAGCGGATTGTCTTGGTTGGCTGTTGAGCAAACAGAAAGTTTTCCGTCTTTTTTGCATAGCCAAGCCCATCCAGAACCAAATCTTGTTGTAGCAGCTTTCGCAAAGGCATCTTTAAATCCTTCAAAAGAACCAAAATCTCTATCAATGGCAGCGGCCAATTCTCCTTCTGGAGAGCCTCCTGCATTTGGAGCCATAATTTCCCAAAACAAATTGTGGTTGTAAAACCCACCACCGTTGTTTCTA
Source organism: Flavobacteriaceae bacterium (assembly GCA_004359435.1). Lineage (GTDB taxonomy): Bacteria > Bacteroidota > Bacteroidia > Flavobacteriales > Weeksellaceae > PTET01. Next base: position 134,486 of record PTET01000001.1, on the reverse strand, counting down.
ACCGCTGGAGTTTCAAAACCTTTTACCAAGATTTCTTCGATACTTAATCCAGCCAAATCGGTTCCTTCAATGGCAGCATTTAGGTTTGTGGTATAGGCTTGATGGTGTTTCCCGTGGTGAATTTCCATGGTTTTGGCATCAATATGTGGTTCTAGTGCATTGTGAGGATAAGGAAGTTGAGGTAATTCAAAAGCCATAATGTTTCGTTTTTAGTTAATTTCTACTCTCAAAGATAGCAAATAATCGCCTTTTTTAGAAATTTCTTCTGAATTTTATCTATCTTCAAAATTCAAAAAACCAGTCCCATGAATTTTTTAAAATATCTCTTTCTTTTTCTTTTGACAGTATATGCACTTTTGTGGATTACAGACACTACCTATCTTATTTCTGGAGTACAAAAGACCTATCTTAGGGGCAACAATACCGCAAACATAGATGACAAAGACGATTTTCCGTTTCGAGTGATCTCTACCCAGAATCCAACCGAACTAGAAAAGGCAGAAAACTACAACCAAATTCCACTTGATGATTCTTTGCAAAGTTATTTAAAACAGTACAAAACCGCCTCGTTTCTAATTTTAAAGAGTGGGAAATTGGCAAACGAAACCTACTTTGAGCCTTACAACCAAAAAAGCCAAACCAACTCGTTTTCTATGGCCAAAAGCGTGGTTTCCCTTTTGATGGCTGTCGCTATTGAAGAGGGGAAAATCAAAAGTTTAAAGCAGCCAATTACAGATTTTCTTCCCGAATTCGGTGCCGACCCTCTGGCTCAAAAATGTACTGTGGGAGATCTTTCTGCCATGACTTCGGGTTACAGTTGGAGAGAAGATTATACCCTTCCTGTAAACGAAATGGCCAAATCGTACTATGGGACAGAACTTGAAAAACTAATTTTTTCTATGCCTTTCAAAATAGAGCCAGGCAGCAAGTTTGAATATCAATCTGGAACCACGCAAATTTTGGCCATACTTCTTCAAAGAGCTACAGGAAAATCCTTGGCTGAATATGCCAGCGAAAAGCTCTGGAAACCTCTAGAAATGGAGTCAGATGCATATTGGTCATTAGACAAAAAAGACGGCATAGAAAAAGCCTTTTGTTGCATCCACTCTTCAGCTAGAGATTTTGCCAAACTTGGGCAATTGATGCTGGATGAAGGAAAATACAAAGGAAAACAGATTGTTCCCAGATGGTTTGTTTCTCTTTCTACCAAGCCAGGGATACATCCTTCTTATGGATATTCTTTTTGGACTTTTTACAACAACCAAAATGGATTGCCAGATTTTTACCAATTTCAGGGGCATTTGGGGCAATACATCATCGTGGTGCCTTCTTATGATTTGGTCATAGTCAGAACAGGATCGGACAGAGAGGCAGAAGAACCTAGCTTTGATGGCCAAAACAAGTCTGTATTGCAGTTTCCGCTAGTTAGAGAAGCCATCAAAATGTATCCAAAAAAATCTAGCGCTTTTGTAGAACAAGTCAAAGGTTTGTTCGAAAGAAAGTGAGAAAAGTTATGTTAAGCTGTTTTTTTTGATATAAACCATTGATAGTTAATTTGTAATCCACTTTTTATATCTTCGAAAAATAATCTTTAAAAAAATTTAACTATGGTAAAACCTTTACTTAAAAATTTAACCCATCTTTCGTTAGCCTGCTTTTTGTTTTTTTCGTGTGACGATTCTCAGGAACCAGTAATAGATAAGATACCCGTAGATTCTTCGTTCCATGAAGCGCCAATCTTTGATGAATCTAAAATCAATCCCTCGGCTAAAGTTTCTTATATGGAAACCTATAATTTTTGTTTTACTGATGTTTTGGGAAATTACACAAAAACCATTCTGTCAACAAAAGGAACACGATGTACAGATTCTGAATGCTTAAAGCAATATGATTACTCTGGTAAGTATCAAGTTGATACGTTTTTTGGACCTCCTACACCTGGAGATTGCAAAAAAAGTACAAGATTTGAAATCAATAAAGCAGTTAGAGTTTTATATGACGAATCAATTTTAGAAATCATAGGAAGAATAGACGATGAAAATGAGGCCATTGGAGTCATTTCTTATCTTAATGAGTATCAATATTATCCCTATGAAGGAGAAAAGAATTACATTAAAACGATATCTACTGGATATGAGTACATAGGGTATACAATCGATTGTATGAAGGGAGAGTTGTACAAAGTACATTTAAAAGTTGGATTTGATGGAACAATTACCCTTATAGCTAAAGAGAAAGTGCGTGAGGAAGGTTGTAAATACTACTAGCGCTAAATAATAATTACCACAAAAAAAACCTATTGAGAATTCAATAGGTTTTTTTGTTTATTCTAGGGAAACCATCAATTTTAGGGTTTAATGCAATATTTTTTTCTTAAGAAAATTTGCTGTCTTTATTTCGATCCAATTGAACGTAAAATGGCTGTAAAGGATCAAAATCATTAGGATTATGCTTATCAAGACTAACTGAGAAAATAACGATCCTAAGGGGTTAAAAATCAAAGAAATGCCTTTTGGTAAGATTCCAAGGATCAAAGCGTGATTTAGATATACCGAATAGGATATTTTTCCTAGGTATTGAATGGGTTTGGTTTCTAAGAAAGCAGAAACAATGCCTTGGCTATGAAGAATTAAAAAGATAAGTCCTGAAAAAAACATAGGAACAGAAAGATGGTTTAGAAAGTTCCACTCATCTTTTGGAATGCCGTGGATTTCATAGACAAAAAGCATTAAAAAGGGCAAAATTAACCACTGAAAAAAGTTTGGAATCTTAAAGTCTGTTTTGCCAACTGAAAAAAGCAAGCATCCACTAAAAAAACCAACGATTCCTCTTACAAATCCAAAAGATCCAGTCTGAAAATAATTTCCCAAAGAATAAAGAAATAAGAGGGAGCCTATAACCAATGCGAATTGTAACAATTTTTTCGAAAATCCCTTGAATAGAACCCCAAAAAGGGCAAAAATCAAGTAAGAAATCATCTCAGATGAAATGGACCAACTGGGATAATTCATTCCCATTGAGTCTCCAAAAAGGGGAGTAGAGTTCGCAAAGAAAAGGGTGTCTATAAGAGACAAAAAAGAGCTGCTAATAGAGAAATCCGCTTGAGGTATGAAATTTTTTGGAAACAAGCCCGGCATCAGGGTTTGTAATACGATTTCGTAAAGAAAGTAAACAATGCTCGAAAATGCCAACAAAGGAAAAAGCCGAATGAATCTTTTCTTAACAAAATCGACTATCGAAGAGGTGTTTTTAAAAGAATCGTAGCGATACGAAAGTACAAAACCGCTTAAAACAAAGAAAAAGTCTACAAAACAGTATGAAGTTTTAAAGAAGAAATTTTGGAAGACCTGGTGGCCAAAATAGGTACTTGGCAAATGATAAAAAACCACCAAAAGACTAAATATGCCACGAAGGCCATCCAACTTTTCTATTCTTTGCACCTGATTTAGGGTTTTACACTGGTTGGCGCGATGTCCATCAGCTTCATGAATTCATCCAATTTTGGAAGAATCAAAATTTCGGTTCTTCTGTTTAGGGCTCTTCCTTCGGTATTTCCGTTTGAAGCCTTGGGTTGATATTGAGAGTGACCACCAGCAAAAATACGTGCTGGATCTACCCCGTGCTCGTTTTGCAAGGCTTTGGCAATGGCGATGGCTCTTAGGGCAGAAAGTTCCCAGTTAGATCCAATGTTTGGATTTTTTACCTCTACATCATCGGTGTGACCAGAAATCTGAACATCGTAGTCTTTGTAATCGTTGATGATTTTGGCGATTTTGGCCAAAATTACATTGGATTGGCTGTTGAGTTGATAGCTTCCAGAAGAATAGAGCATTTTGTCTGAAAGAGAGATAAAAACTACTCCTTTTTTCACCTGAATGGTTACATCTTCGTCCGAAATGTCGTCCAAAGAACGTTTCAGTTTGTTGGAAAGGGCTTGGTTGAGCGAATCATTTTTAGATTTTTCGGCAATCAAATGTTTGATGTAGCTGTTAGAAGCATTGATTTCATCTACCAATTTTCCAATGTTTTTGTTTCCAGAAGAAATACATTGGTTAAGTGCATCTTGAAGATCTTGATTTGATTTTTTAAGCTCAGAAACAGAACTCAATTGCGATTTTGCCACCGCCAAATCTTGGTTACAAACCGTGAGATCCATGTGGGTTTGGGTATGGGTTTTTTGAAGCTCATCAAATTTTTGTTGGCTTACACAAGAGCTTAGTCCAAGGGCCAAAGCCAGTATAGCAAAAGACTTAAAGAAAATGGATTTTTTCATGATTTTATATGTTTTTTACAAATATAAGGAATAGATCTATGATTTTTTAGCATTTTTTCCCTTCATAGTACTTCAAACAAAGCCTTAGGTTTTGTATCTTTGAAAAGAACAAAAAACACGTCTCATGTTGTCCGAAAAACTAAACAAAGTGCTCAACGAGCAAATTCGAATTGAAGCTGAATCTTCCCAAATCTATCTTTCCATGGGTTCATGGGCAGAAGTAAAAGGGCTGGAAGGAATTTCTTCTTTCATGTACAAACAGTCTGATGAAGAAAGAACTCATATGCAAAAACTCATCAAGTTTGTCAACGAAAGAGGAGGACATGCAGTGATTTCAGACCTCAAAGCACCTGCCACCGAGTTTGTTTCTTTTCAGAATATGTTTGAAGAACTCTACAAACACGAAATCTTTGTTTCGGCTTCCATCAACAATTTGGTGCATGTTTCTTTGGAAGAAAAAGACTACGCAACCCACAACTTTTTGCAGTGGTATGTAGCTGAACAGATAGAAGAAGAAGCCCTTGCCAGAACCATTTTGGACAAAATCAACCTGATTGGAGAAGACAAAGGAGGATTGTATTTGTTCGACAGAGACATCATGCAAATCAGCGTGCAAAGCGCAGCTTCCAGCGGACCTGCAATTTAAGTGAAAAAACTTCCTTCTTTCTATTTAGATTAATTTAAAATAATTATCTTTGCGGGAGTAACCAAATCCAAAAAGGATGGAAACCGCAAAAAAAAAGAAGGTTAGAAAACGCAAAATCTCACTCGAAATGCTGGTTTCTTTTTCCAAAGAGAAAAAGAAAAAGAGCAAATGCTGCGAGAAATACAAAAAGGGCGAAAACAAGCGATGTGGAAAATGTCCTTGTTTTGACCTTTGTCTTAAACAATAAAAAAACCTCGGCCTGTCTGAGGTTTTTTTGTGTTTTCTTAATTTAAGAGGCATTGCTTATAAAATACAAGTCCGGCAATCGACATCAGAATAAAAATACATTGTAAAAAAACCAATTTACGGTAATTGGAGGTCAAAAGATGAGAAATAGCGTCTAAAATCATCGCAAATACTGCAAACATGATACCGCTCATTATTGCTAAGAATTGTAAAAAATACTCATCATTTATTGTTGTGTCGTATATACCCAAAATTAGAAATAGAAAAGAAACCAGTTTTAGGGGCGTATAATGGTGGTATCGCATAAAAGTAGATTAATTTTTCTCACAGTTAAACCCGCACCCACAATTAATTGCCGTAGAGATTTCATTTTGAAATTGTTGTAGAATATTTTTCCACTCCTCTGGGGTTAAAGAGCAGGTTCCAGTTACAAAAACCAGGTGATTTTTGTATGGTTTCAAATAGTTGTAATCTTTGCTGGAAAGACTTAATACATCCATTTTGTAATCAACCTCTTTTTTTACCAAATGAGGCAATTGATTCTCTTGGAGATAAAACTTATTGAACAAATCAAAATACAGCGTTACATCTGTAGAATTTGCATATTCAAAAATAAAAACAGAAAACCCCTTTGTCTTGTAATCGGGATGGTTTTTGGTGTGTTGGAAATGCAATTCAGTGTTTTTAATTGCAACAAAATCTGTCATGTCCAGTTCAAAATCTCGGGGCATTTCTTTGTAAGGGAAACTTTTCGTTTGATTGGCTAAAAGATTATATTTTAACGTTTCTAAAGACAAAACAGGATAATTGTTTTCTCTAGATTTAGGCTTTTCAAATGTTTTACCATGATTGGTAGGGTCATTTGCTCTTTGCGGTTTTTCTTTGAAGCAACCTTCCAATAACAATACAGCAAACAGAATTAAAGCAAAGTGTGATTTCATAGCAGATTTCTAATCTTAATTACCCAAACTATCGTTCACCTCCCTTTCCCCAATTTCGGCAAAGTCTTCAGATACAACTCCTCTACTTTTGCCCTTGCCCAAGGGGTTTTTCGAAGGAAAGTAAGACTGGATTTGATACTTGGATTGGATTTAAAACAATTGATGTCCACAAACTGGCTGAGGGTATCAAAATCGTAATACTCCACCAAATCTTCCAGCATTTTTTTCAGGGTGATTCCATGTAGAGGGTTGTTGGTTTGCATGGTTGCTTTCATGATAAAACTCGGCTAATTCAAAGTAAAAAAAAGAAGGTGCCTTGGGATAGGTAACTTAAAAACTTCTGATTTACTCATTTCATAAATATTATTTTAGTTCAATTACAGCTTAACTTTGGTTAAATACATAACTTTTCTTTTAGATTTTTCAGTTTTATTCACAACAACCTGCTCTCCAAATGCGATATAATAATCTCCAAACCAATAATCAATGACGGAAACCATTCCGCTTACTTTTTCATCTTTATTTTGTGTATCTATAACTAACGTTTCACGGCTTGAGATGTCTTCACCGGTTTCAGAATTTATCGATTTAGATTGTATTGAATTTATTGAAGGATAAGAAAGTTTGCTTTGATTGTCTATGTTTGATTTAGATATAAGTCTAATTGGAAAATGGGGTTTGATTCCATAGGTAATAGGAAAAGTGTTGTCCCAAACGAGGTTTCCTTGGGTGTCAAATTTCATTAACGAAGCATGGGTGTATTTATATCCATCAAACATACGGGTATAACCGCTTCCATTGTATACGCTCATATAAGTTGGATAATATGCTTCTCCTAAAAATTCATATCCACCGTTAACAGCAGTAAGCGGGTGTTGAACAAAATTGTATTTTACTGCCATTTCTCTACCATTTGCTTCCATAGTTTCCTTTTTTTTCTCTAAATCTTCTTGTTTTTTTTCAGGCATGTAAGTGGAGAAATTTTTCAAATCTATATAACTGTAAAATTTGATAAAATTGAGTTTTTGATTTATTAATTCTCCAATAAAAACTCCCTCTGAATAATTTGATTCTAGCGAGGTTGATTGTTTTAGTGTACTATCATGCTTAGCATAAACACCAGAGATTATGTATTTGTTTCCTGATTTCAATGCCGAAACATTTACCAATTTTTCTGGAATACCATTTGTGACATTATAAGACTCCAATTGATTTCCTTGTAAGTCTAGCTTTGTAACATACAAGTCAGCATTCTTGAGGTCTGTTTTGACAGAAGAGTATACCAATACTTCATCATCTAGAGGCTGAAAATCTTCAATGGAGATTCTTTTGGGATTGAAATCACCATAGGTTATATCTATATTTTTTAACGATCCGCTTATCAAATCGACAAACATTAACTTGTATATTTTGTTTTCAATACCACTAATGATAGCTACGTTTTTGTGAACTTTAAAATTGATAAAGACACCTTTAAACGTTCCGTTAATTTTGGAAGATGTTAATGTTTTTATATTAGAGGAAACAATTGAAAAGCGATTGTTGGTAAGAGTTAACAAGGTATAGGAAGAAAATTCATCCTTGAAATACAAAGATTCTAAAAATGGTTTTGAATCTAGTTGTACGGCAGAAGACTTAATAAGAGCCAAATTTGTAGAGTAAAAATCGTTTTTTAACTCAATAGGCCTATTGGTTGACACGGCTTGATGAAGAAGCCCAGAAGATCCCAGCGTAATGATTTTATCTTCTACATAGCCATCTTTCAGCTCAAATTCAATTCTTTTTTCAATGGACTGCTGTCCAAAACAAAGATTACTAAGCGCAATGATAAAGGAAACAATGTATTTGTTCATAGTTTTGTATTTGTATAAAAAAACTTTTTTCTGCAATCTAAATTAAAGGAAAAGAAATAATTAAGTGAAGTTACGCTAGAATATTTTTAAGAAAAAAGCCCTTTCTTTTTTACGAGAAAGAGCTTTGGTGTGAATTTAAATAAAGGTTTATAGGATAGAATATCTAACCACCAAGCTTTTGGTGATTAGAACCAAAACGCTTTTGCTTGCTTCAGTTCCACCAAACATTCTGCTAAACATAGAAAACATAGAACCAATACCTGTTTTTTCAACAGAGTCAAAGAGAGAAGTATAAATATCCCCAATATTTTGATTGGACACATTTAAAGGAGCGCCTAAGGTAACTCCCATCGCTTTGGCTATGGCGGAAGCCTCTCTGTTAGCTTTTTTCATTGTTTTTTCAATGAGCAGAAGTTCGTGTTTTTCTTTGTCCAGAACGGTTGTCTCTGTAATAAACGTAGAAACATTTTCAAGGCTTTCCAAGTCTTTTTGTAGCTTTTGATAAACAGCAGGATTTTTGATGGTTACTTCGTAGGCATTTTCATAAATATCCAATTTAGACCCATAATCTTTGGGGTGAAAAAGATAGGTTACTCCGTGTTTTTTGAAAATGGCTTCTAGTTGTTTTTTTTGTTTCTCATTCTCTTTTTCAGCAGTTTCTTTTTTTAGCTTCATTTTTTTCATTCGCTCTTTTCTTTCGGCCTCATAATCTCTTTCAGTCTCTACAACAACTCCTACAGATTCAACGGGTGCATCTGGAGCTCCTGCACTTTCAGCTGCCGCTTGAGCCGCTGCTTCTGCTGCGTCTGCCGCTGCAGCCCATTCTAATTCATCTTCATAACCATAGTAATCCAATTCAGTAGCTCTAGATTCTTTCAGAGAAACATTTAGGGTGATAACATCAGGCTTCACCATCAAAGTATCGGTAACTTTAACTTCGATGTATCTTTCATTGGAGCCTCCCATAGAGGTCATTTGGGCTTGTAAACCAAGGCTTAAGGCGAATAGACCAAGGGTAAATAGGTTTTTCATTTTTGTGATTTAGTAATTGATTAACAAGAAGTAAGGTATAATATTTCTTTCTACTTGGCAATAAAAAGTTGAATTTAGCCAAAAGAGAATGTTTCTTCGAAGTTTTAAAGCGCTAAAAACCTTTTCAAACCAAAAATATCTTTAATTTTGGGTTATTATGGAGAAGAAAAAAAAATTGGTACTAAAATTGGGTACTTCTGCCATTAGCAAGGGCGGAGAACTCAATTTGGAAATTTTGGAAGACATCGCAGCGGCTGTGGCGAGCCTCAGCAAGAATTTCCATGTGCTGATGGTTTCTTCTGGAGCGGTGGGAACAGGTAAGAATTTTTTGAAAGACTACCAAGGCACCATCAAAGAAAAGAAAGCGGCTGCAGCCATCGGAAATCCAATTCTCATCAACAAATATTCTCAGCTTTTTCAAAAGCATCATTTGGTGGTTGCGCAGTGCCTTTGTGAGCGAAGACATTTTTCAGAAAGAAGTACTTTTTTGCAGCTTCAAAAAACCGTGAATATCCTTTGGGAGAGCGGGGTAATTCCAATTTGTAACGAAAACGACGTAACCAGTAGTTTGGAGTTAAAGTTTTCTGATAACGATGAACTTGCCACCCAAATGGCCATTGCCTTTGATGCCGATTTGCTGCTTCTAGGCACTTCTGTAGATGGGCTTTTAGATGAAAACAATCAAAATATTCCGCTGGTAAAAAAAGTATCTGATGTCTTAAAATATGCTCGGGCAGAAAAATCTACCGATGGACTAGGGGGAATGACTTCCAAGCTTACTTTCGCCAAACTGGCCACTTCACTTGGCATAGAAACCATTATGTTCAACGCCAAGATAAAAGGAGAAGTTCTTCGGGCGGTAGAAAAAAAGGCGGGAACCACTTTCAAAGCCACCAAAAGCAATCTTACTTCTAGACAGAAATGGTTAGCCAGTGGTGGACTGGTAAGAGGAAGTGTACAGATAGATTCGGGTGCAATGGCAGCGATTCTAAAAAGAAAAAGCCTGCTTTGGGTGGGTGTATCGAAGGTGATGGAAGAATTTAAGGCAGGTGAAATCATAGAGATTTTAGACCCCAATTGCCAGATTTTGGCTGTTGGAAAAGCCAAAACCGACAGCGAAGTTTGGAATCACACAAAAGAAAAACAAGAATTGGTACATGCTGACCAGCTGGTACTTTTAAACGGATAAACTTAAAAATGGAAACGGTAATTGCAAAGCTACAAGAAACCAAAAAGGCGTCATTTGTCATCAATACTTTGGCGCATTCTAAGCGAATTTCACTTTTGGAAAAAATTTCCAAACTCTTGTTAGAAAAGGCTGATGTCATCATTGGGGAAAACCAAAAGGACTTGGAAAAGATGGATGATTTAGATCCAAAAAAAGATAGACTTTTACTCAGCAAAGAGAGATTGGAAGATATTTCCAAAAGTGTGCTTGAGGTTTCTAATTTGCCAGACCCAACCGGCATTACCCAACTGGAAAAAACCCTTTCTAACGGGTTAAAGCTCAGTAAAATTTCTGTTCCTCTTGGGGTGGTTGGAGTGATTTTTGAATCTAGACCCAATGTTACTATAGATGTAGCTATTTTAGGGCTATTTGCTGGATCAGCCGTGGTTTTAAGAGGAGGTTCAGATGCGCAGCATTCAAATATGGTTTTGGTCAAGGAGGTTTTGCATCCTGCCTTGGAAGAATTGGGTCTTCCCAAAGAAGCCATCTACCTAATGCCTACCCAAAGAGAACATGTAAAAACCCTTTTGGAGGCACAGCAATACATTGATATTTTAATTCCAAGAGGCTCTCAAAGTTTGATAGATTTTGTCAAAGAAAATGCCAAGGTTCCTACCATTGAAACGGGGGCTGGGGTTTGTCATACGTATGTAGAAAAAACCGCAGATCTTCAGATGGCGGCAGAGATTGTGGTCAATGCCAAAACCCAAAGACCTTCTGTTTGTAATTCTTTGGATACGATTTTGGTAGACAAAGAAGTGGCCAAAGACTTCATCGAAAAAGTCATTGTGGGATTTTTGCCTTTTGAGGTTGAAATTTTTGCCGATAAAACTTGTTTCGATATTCTTTCTGGCTTGGGTTATCCTTTTTTGTCTTTGGCTTGTGCAGAAGATTTTGGGCGCGAATTTTTGAGTCAAAAATGCTCCATGGCGGCCATAGATTCTTTTCACCAGGCGCTAGAACATATTTCGAAACATTCTTCCAAACATTCCGAGGCTATTGTTACCAAGGATAGTCAGTTGGCCGAGAGCTTTCTTTCTTTGGTTGATGCGGCGGCGGTTTACCACAATGCTTCTACTCGTTTTACCGATGGAAATGAGTTTGGGCTAGGAGCAGAGATTGGGATTTCGACCCAGAAACTTCACGCCAGAGGACCTTTTGCGCTGGAGAAACTCACCACTGAAAAATGGATTGTGAGAGGAGAGGGGCAAATTCGATAAATTTTACATCTCAATTTTGGTATGACAAAAGTTCGCTAAATAAAGTTTGGCACGTTAGTTGAGAGTACAAGTTTGACAAAATAATTCGAGCAAGAATTCAATCAAACAAATATAATTTTTAACAATTAAACACATGAACACAATCAAAAAAGTACTATCTGTTTTAGTTTTAACATTCTCAGTTTTCTCAATGGCACAAGAGAAAAAGCCTATTTTTGGTAAAACGCCAAACAATCAAGAGGCAATGGATGCAGCCAGAGCTGCTGTAGAAGAAGCTGCTGGTGAAGTTGTTGAGGTTGATGCTACCAGCGCAGAATACGTAATAACAGATGCAGTTGAGGCTACAGATGGAGCGATTGACGCTGCTGCAACAGACGTGGTTGTTTTTGGAAACGAAGGTGCAACCACTGTTCAAGAAGAAGTAAAAGCAACCAAAGAGAAGACCGAAAAAGTAAAAACTCAAAAAGAAAGAGTGGTTAAAAGCAAAGGCTATGACAGAGGCGACGTTAAAAAAGCGCAAAAGAAGGCGGTAGACAAAGCCAACAAAGCGGCCGAAAAAGAAACCAAAAGATTGCAAGTTCAACAAGCCAAAAAACTGCAAAAAATGGAGACCAAAGAAAAGGTGAAAGCCCTTAAACAAGAGCAGAAAGCTGCCAGCAAAGAAGAACTTAAAAAGATTAAAAAAGGGAAAAACTAAAACCCAAATTGAATCTGAAAATAAAAAGAGAGCCTTATTGGCTCTCTTTTTTTTGTAAAAAAGTTTCCACTATTTCAAAAAACTCCAATTGGCTTTTGGATAAATCATCGTTGATAAGCACATGATCAAAGTAGGATTCATGGCTTGTTTCTTCTTTGGCTTTGGCTAGTCTTTGCTCTATCTGCTCAGGGCTATCGGTTCCTCTTTTGATGAGTCTTTCTCGAAGGTTTTCTAAACTAGGTGCCTTGATAAAAACACTCAAAGATTCTTTGGGGTACATTTTCTTGAGGTTTAAACCTCCTTTTACATCGATGTCAAAAACAACGGTTTTGCCCATGCCCCAGAGCCTTTCTAGCTCAGATTTTAGGGTTCCGTAGAATCTTCCTTCATAGACTTCTTCCCACTCTACAAAAGCATTTTGCTTAATTTTTTCTTTGAAATCTTCCACCGAAAGAAAGAAATAATCTTTTCCGTGTTCTTCTTTTCCTCTAGGCGGTCTAGTGGTGGCAGAAATGGAGAAGGCCAAATTGGGATTCTTCTGTAAAAGAGCGCCAATGAGCGTGCTTTTACCAGAACCCGAAGGAGCAGAAACAATGAGCATTTTGCGACAAAGATCAGCTCTCATCAAAGGACATTTAAGACTTGTTCTTTGATTTTTTCCAGCTCATCTTTCATCTCAACCACTATTTTTTGAAGGTCAGATTGATTGGCTTTTGAGCCCAAAGTATTGATTTCTCTACCTATTTCTTGGCTGATGAATCCTAGCTTTTTCCCTTTTTGGCTTTCCTTGGTATTAAGCTCTTCTAGAAAGTAAGAAAGATGCATGGAAAGTCTAGATTTTTCTTCGGTGATATCCAGTTTTTCTAGGTAATAAATGAGTTCTTGCTCAAATCTGTTTTGGTCAACTTCTAGACTTAAATTCTCGATTTGTTGGCTTATTCTAGTTTTGATAGATTCGATTCTTTGGGCTTCAAATCCTTCTACTTTTTTTAGCAAAGCCTGAATTTTTTCAATAGACTGGGTAAATTCTTTTTCCAGAACTTTTCCTTCTGCTTTTCTGAACCTACTATGGTCTTTTAGGCAGTCTTCTACACCCAATAAAACCTTTTCCCAAAGGGCGTCTTCAACGCCTTCTTTTGTTTTTTCTTGGTAAATATCGGGCATTTTTAAGGCCCATTCGAAAAATTTGGCCTGAAGGGTAAATTTGTTTTCTTTGCTTAATTTTCCAGAGAGTGATTTGGAAATTCGGCTAGCTTTTTCGAACTCATTTAGATAAGAAGCCAGTTTTTCTTCGTTGAGTAGTTTAGATTTCTCGTCTGCTGTTTGTTCTAAATAGATAGAAAAATCTACTTTTCCTCTTTGTGCAATTTGGGAAATGAATTTTCTAAGCTCGATTTCTTTGTCTCTAAAAAGAGAAGGCAAACGAAGGTTTAGATCCATGCTTTTCGAATTCAGAGACCGAACTTCAATGCTTATTTTCTTGTTTTCATAGGAAAATTCGCTTTTTCCAAATCCGGTCATCGAGTATAACATAGGTTCTAAAATTTACTACAAAAATAGACTTTTATTGGAAAACAAGTTCTTTTAATCTTCTTGCTTGTGTTCTTGCTTGTGTTAAATTTTTGGGGAGCTGAGAAATGTTTTGTAAATTCACATGATTATTTTCCCAAAACCTCAATTATATGGAAGTTGCAAATCTAGAACCTAGAGTTCAGGCCAAAGTTTCTGCCCCAAGCAGCGAAGCAGAAATGGCCAAAGAAGTGTTTTTAAAGCAAAAAGCATTTTTTAATTCAAACGGTACCTTAGACGTATCGTATCGTATCGCACAACTCAAAAAACTTTCTGCTGCAATAGAAAAATACGAAGAGGAGCTTTACGCTGCTTTTGCATCAGACTTCAAAAAAGGGAAAGTAAATACCTATATGTCTGAGGTGAGTTTGGTCAAAGCAGACATCAAATATTATCTTGCCAATACCAAAAAATTCGCCAAAAGAAAATTGGTAGGCACCAACTTGGCCAACCTTCCTGCGCTTTCTTATACCATTGCGGAGCCACTTGGAAACGCCTTTATTGTTGGTGCTTGGAACTATCCTTTTCAACTTACTTTTTCTCCGCTTGTAGCCTCTATTGCTGCAGGAAACGTAAACATTGTGAAGCCATCTGGTACCACAAAAGAGGTTTCTAGAGTGATGGCAAAAATCATCAACGAAACCTTTCCTGAGGAATACATGTGGTGCGTTGAAGGAAGAGGAGACATAGTAGAAAAAATTATGTCCAATCCTTTTGACAAAGTATTCTTTACCGGAAGCCCAAGAGTGGGAAGAGAAATCATGGCACTTGCCGCTCCACACCTGAGCAACGTAACACTAGAGCTTGGAGGAAAAAGCCCTGCTGTTTTCACAAAAGGGGGAATCAACTCTGTGAATATGCAAAGAATTGTATGGGGGAAATTCTTCAATGCAGGACAAACCTGTATTGCTCCAGATTATTTCTTGGTTCCAAGGTCTGAAGAGAAGAGATTTATCGAAATGGCAAAAGAAAAAATCCAAACCGTGGTGGGAGACTACAAAACCTCTGAATTCTACTGCCAAATCGCCTCTGAAAGACATTTGGAGCGCTTTGCACAAATCATCCCCAAAGACAAAGTGGTTTATGGAGGAGAAATCAACCGTGAGCTGAGAATGCTAGAGCCTACGATTTGTACAGGTGTAACTTTGGATGATGAACTCATGAAAGATGAAATCTTTGGACCTATCATGCCGATTTTGCTTTATGACAGTATTGAGGAAGCGATACAAATTGTCAAAAAATTCCCTAAACCGCTTTCTTTCCACTACTACATAGGAAGCGACGGACCACTGAAAAGAAGATTGATCAGTGAGATCCCTTCTGGTTCTGGATGTATCAATGAATCACTTATGTTTATGACCAACCACAACTTGCCTTTTGGTGGAGTGGGTAATTCTGGAATGGGACAATACCATGGTAAAGCGGGATTTGACAACTTCTCCAACACCAAAGCAGTTTTGGACAAACCTTCTTGGTTTGAACTTCCAGTAAAATATATCCCATATACTTCTTGGAAAGAATTTGTGGTTAAGAACTTATTGTAACAACCAAAGTCGGAATAAAAAAACCACTCATTTGAGTGGTTTTTTTGTTTCTGATTCTCTTTAATATCCTCCCTGCTCTGGGGCTGAATTTTGTGGAGCACTTTCTGTAATGGCTCCTGGGTTGGGTTGAATCTGATTTTGTATTTCACCAGGGTTAGCATACCCTTGGGCAGGAGGACTGCTTGGACTTACGTTTTGAGGTGGATAATTCTGCGGTGGTGCTTGGTTGTATCCTTGGTTGTTATAGGGCTGCTGATTGTATCCTTGGGAGCTGCTGTTTTGTGGAGAAGAGTAGGGCTGTTGGTAGTTTTGAGGCATTTGTTGCTGACCATCAAATCCACGAAGCCTTGGCGCCTGTTCTTGCGTTACTTGGGTAATATAATATTTGCTATCCCCGGTCCAAGGAAAAGTAAAAAACCTTTCTTCGTATTTCACCTGAACATAATCTCCGTTGTATTCTTCTAGTTTTTGGATGATTTCTTTGTTGGATCCGTCTACCGAAAAGACAAAGATTTGAGAACCAGAAAGCCCTTGACTGAGTTCTCCTTCCCAGGTTTTGAAAATGACTCCTTTTCTGGAAAATTTGATGAGTTCTCCAGATCTGTCTCCTTCACTAAACGGACGAAACAAGTTAAAGGCATAAAATGCAGCCAACAAAAGAATTGAAAGGCTGATAACATAAAGCAAGAATTTTTTCATGGCAAAACTTTTTTACTGACTAAGGTTTTTTAGTTCTGTTTTTAACCCCAGCCTAACCAAAGATACAAAAAAAGCAAAACCAAAAATTTTTAGAACAAAAGACTAACTTTGTAATAGCCAAATTGTCAATTGAATTCTCAACATGAACAAAGTTTACTTTCTATCCTCTTGCGATACTTGCAAAAAGATTATGAACCAGTTTGATTTATCTTCCTTTGAAAAAAGAGAGATTAAATCTCAACCTTTAAATAGGCAAGAATTAGAAGCTTTAAGATCTCTTGGTGGAAGTTATCAAAGTTTGTTCTCTAAAAGAGCCAAAAAGTATAGTCAATTGGGGCTAAAAGACCAAAACCTTAGCGAAGAAGACTATCTGTTCTATCTTCTTGAAGATTACACTTTTTTGCAAAGACCAGTATTTGTTGTGGGCGATAAAATCTGGATCGGAAACAGCAAAACCACGCTCGATGAATTAAAACAGACTCTTACTCCTTCCAAAAAGTAGTCGCATCAGATTGTGCTTTGGGCATTAAGGTAATATCTGCAAATTGTACATGAGATGGGGCATACCTTGGGCGTAGGCTTGTTTCCCAGCGGTAGAACTAATGTTGATAATGTGACCATTTTTGTTTTGTACCATCAGTGGAACAACCGCCTTGCTTACATAAATTAGCCCCATCACATTGCCCAATATCATGGTTTCTAAATCTTCTAAGTCTGCTGAATCAAAAGGAGCCAAACCATGCGCATTTCCTGCATTGTTAACAAGAAGAGAGATGTTTTTCCAGGGCTTTTCTAAGCCTTCTATTTGTTCAAAAACCGACTGTTTGTCTCGAACGTCAAAAATTAGAGTATGGTGCTTGGTTTCTGGATTTTTCTGTTTTATTTTCTGACCTAATTCTGCCAGTTTTTCTTGGTTTCTTCCGCATAAGATTAAATCAAAAGTCGGAGCTAAAGTTAGGGCAGAAGCATAACCTATGCCAGAAGAAGCGCCAGTTATCAGTGCGATGGGTCTCATAATAATTTCTATTTCGTGCTAAATTACGTATTTTAGCAGTTCATATAGCCAAAAAACACTACAAAACCCATCGTATAATCATTGTAATTTATGTCTGTGAATCCAACCCAAACGGCCGCTTGGAAAAAGTTAGAAACCCATTTTAAAGAGTTAGAACTTTTAAGCATTCAAAGTTTATTTGAGAACAATCCTTCTCGAGCAGAAGATTTCTCTGTGACCCTAGAAGATTTGGAGTTTGATTTTTCTAAACATAGGCTAAACAAACAGACCCTTTCTTTGCTTATAGAACTGGCCAAGGAGTGTAAGCTATTACACTTTACTCATTGAAGTTGAGTCCACAGACGAGTTGGATCATGTAGAAGGAGATTCCTACCAAAACGATGCGCCCAAAATTTCGCTGAACATAGAAGATTTTAGGATAGATCATGATTTCGATTCTTTGGATGGTCAGAAAATCTCAATTCCAGAGTCTATTCAAGAATTAGAAGACAAAGACGGAGAGAAATACAGCCTTACTTATTCTACCCTTTTTGTGGAAGAATTAGACGAAACCTTCTTAACTTCTAAAAACCAGCTTTCTTTTACTGCTACAGAAGAACTAGGCATGAAGTTTACTTGGAAAGGAAAATGCGAAGATTTCTATAGCCAAAATGGAGAGATTGCTTTTACTGTTGAGGCAACTGTGGGTACCGAAGCCGAGCAAGAAGACCTTTACGACTACGACGAATAATTTGGGTTTAAACTAGCCTAACACCCATCATTTATCTAAAAAAGCCATCCAAAATTTTCATAAGTGAAAATTTTAGATGGCTTTTTTGGTTTCCTTTTTCTTCAAGAAAGCAAAATTTTTAAAGCATTCCCAATTGGAACATGGCTTCTTCGCTCATCATGGTTTTTTCCCAAGGAGGCTCAAAGGTTAAAATGACCTCTGCATCACTCACTTTGTCTACGGCTTTTACTTTGTCCGAAACTTCTTTGGGCAAACTCTCCGCTACAGGGCAGTTGGGCGTGGTTAGGGTCATGGTTATTTTGGCAAAACCTTCTTCGCTAATTTGTACGTCGTAAATTAGTCCCAATTCGTAAATATCTACGGGAATTTCTGGGTCGAAAATTGTTTTTAAGGTTTCTACAATTTTGTCTCCAACTTCGGCCATTTCTTGATTGCTTAAACTCATCGCTTCTGTGTTTGGGCTTATCGTTTAATATTAATAAGGACGATATACATGGCAAAAGTACAATTTTTGCACTTAGATTTAGACAAATTCCATATAAGATTTTTCAGGATTTTTTGATTTTCAGACTAGAGAAAATAAAAAAATTAAACATTATGAAAGATAAATTGTTGATAACTTGTCTAGATAAGAATCTTTGTTGTATATTTGCAGTCCGAATTTTTATTTAAACACAACATTTATGTATGCAATTGTAGAGATAGCAGGGCTTCAATACAAAGTTGAGCAAGACCAGTTTGTTTACGTAAACCGTTTGGATGCACAAGAAGGAGACAAAATCACCCTTGATAGAGTTCTTCTGATTGACAACAACGGTACCGTAACCATTGGCGCCCCAGCTATAGATGGAAAAACCATCCAGGCCCAGGTAGTAAAACACCTAAAAGGAGAAAAAGTAATCGTCTTCAAAAAGAAAAGAAGAAAAGGTTACCAAAAGAAAAATGGACACAGACAGTCTTTAACTCAGCTTTTGATTGAGTCAATCGCTGGAGTAGCCGGAACAGGAAAAAAACCTGCCGCCAAAGCTGCACCTGCCAAAGCAGAAAAAACCTCTGAGGCAAAAGCCAGCAAAGCTGCTTCTAAAGATGAGTCTGAAAAAGCAGCACCAGCCAAAAAATCGGCTTCTAAAACCGCAGGTGACGATCTAACCAAAATCGAAGGAATTGGCCCTAAAGTAAAAGAACTTTTCAACGAAAGTGGAATTGTTACCTTTTCTGATTTGGCTGCCAAATCTAGTGATGAGTTAAAAGCAATCTTAGAACCTAAAGGGGGACGATATGCTGCTATGGATCCATCTACTTGGCCTAAGCAAGCAGAAATGGCTGCTGATGGAAACTGGGACGAACTTAAAAAATGGCAAGACGAGTTAAACGCTGGAGTTTAACTTGATTTATCAATCATTAAAAATATAGATCATGGCTCATAAAAAAGGAGTAGGTAGTTCAAAAAACGGTAGAGAATCCGAATCAAAAAGATTGGGAGTTAAAATCTTTGGAGGACAAAGCGCTATCGCTGGAAACATTATCGTTAGACAAAGAGGAACCAAACATCATCCAGGAACAAACGTGGGTATTGGAAAAGACCATACTTTGTTTGCGCTAAAAGATGGAAAAGTGGTTTTCAAAAAATCTACAAACGACAAATCTTACGTTTCTATCGAAGTGGCAGAAGCATAAGAATAAACCTAAACGTAAAGAGTTTAAAAAAAGCCAAAGAATTTTCTTTGGCTTTTTTGTTTGGGTTTTACAACCCTTACATAATATATTGTCCGTCAATTACAGGTTCCATTTCGGGAAGTGGCGTTTCTTCAAGCATTTCCAAAAGAGATCTTTCGATGATGGTGCAGATTTGGTTCATGGGGACTCCTGTTCTAATCCATTCAAAAGGGTTTAGAAGCGCTTGACCAACCTGATGGGTGATGATAAACACAAATCCAACCATGGTTGAGTTTAGAATAGACCAAAGACCCATTTCGGCCTCCGTTGCCATGGTAAGGGCAGTAAGAAAGAGCCAAATGAATAGTTTGGTGAAAAAATCATAGGTCGTTGGAAACACCGTTCCTTTGATTCTGTCTGTAATTCCGATTCTCCTTGCTACATTTAATAATATCTCATTAATTCCTAAATAATTAGCTTCATCAATGATGTCTTTTTGTTGGAGTTCATATAAATCTTTGGCCACAAGGGATAGTATGGCATTGGGAACATGGGTTTTTTCTTTGGCCCAATTATATTCTGAATCTGTTAGGTATTTGGAGACCTTTTCCCATTTTGCATGGCCTCTAAGTCTATAATTTTGGGCATAAGAAAGAGCGATAAGTCTTTTGATGAGGATTTTTTTGTTTAGGACAATCTCATCGCTTGGATTTTGGCTCTGAAAAAGCAAAATTCGAGTAAAACTTTTGCAATCTGTTACCAATGCGCCCCAAGCTTGTCTTGCTTCTTTCCATCTTTCGTAGGCTTGATTGTTGTTAAAACCGATAAAAAATGCAATGGCTGTACCCATGATCCCCGGTACCGCACCAGACATGGTAAAATGGTCTTTGAGATAATTGACATACACCAGATAAGAAAAGCAAGAATACACAATGGTGTATAAATTGAGTTTCCAGGTTACTTCTACAATCCTTTTGAAGGGAATTTTGGTGGAGATAATCATAAAAAGTAGATTTATCCACAAGGTACAAAGCTTTCAACTTAAGGGAAACAAGACTGAGAAAATTGAAAAACAATACAAAGCAAAGCCTCCTTTTGACTTTAAGAAAGAAAGGAAAATAGCCCATTAAGTTCTAGCTAGGTTTATTTTCTTGATTTAGAACTTTTCATAAATGCCAAGACCCATAAAAGCATAGTCAAAAAGTACAGGATCTTCTGGATGCATTTCTCGAAGCGCAAAATCTAGCTCTTCTACGGTTTTCCAGTCGTTTTGTTTTCTGCTTATCAGGTTTAATTTTCTTCCGATATTACCCACATGGGTGTCTAAAGGGCAAGAAAGCTTAGAGGTTGGAATTTTCTTCCAAAGACCAAAATCAACCGGGCCACTATTTCTTACCATCCATCTAAGGTACATGTTGAGCCTTTTGGCTGCCGAACCTTTTTGGGTATTGGCGATGTGTTTTTGGGTTCTTTCTTGGGATGAAAGACTAAAAAATATTTCTCTAAAGCGTTGCAAAGCAAAAAAGGGATTATTTTCTTCTTCTCTGATTTGGAATAAGTTTTCTAGTCCTTCATGGTTTTGATAAATGTTTTGAAGTGATTTGAAGAAAAATTCCAAATCTTCTCCACAAAAGGTTCTATGAACAAACCCTTTGGTTCTTTTTAGATCTGATGCATTGTGGTTTAATACAAAATCATAGGGCGAATTATCCATAATTTCCATCATTCTATGGGCGCTTTTGATGATCTGGGCTCTTTTTCCCCATGCGATGCTGCTGATAAGAAACCCACTGATTTCGATGTCTTGCTTTAGGCTAAATTGATGAACAACCCCAATGGGATCTTCTTCTATAAAATCCAATTGATTGTAGAAATGGCTTTTTTCAAGTAGAAATTCTTTGAGTTCTTCTTTGTTCACGGCTTGTTTTAACAGAAAGATACAAAATCATGCTTTTGATGGATGTCTTTTAACCTTTCTTTTGCGGTTTTTAAAGCAGGGAGGTCTAAAATTATGGTTATTTTTGCCCTTTGAGTTTTGATATGAATAGAAGCTTTATCAATTTTTCTTTTAGAATATTGTTTTTTCTACTGCTAGGGCTTTTTTTCTCTACATGTGGGGGAATCAAGAATATTGCCGTTCCGGCGGTTCAAGAAAGGCCTGTTTATCAAGAAGACTATTCTAGGGTATATTTCACCCAATATCAGGGTCAAAAATACGAGAATGATTCCGCCATTTGGCTAGCATTGGAAGGAAGATTCGACAAAGTGGAAACCATCAAATTCGATTCTCTTTCGGGAGGAGGAAAGGTTTTAGACACCAAAGTGGAGGAAGGGAAAATAGAATTTTTATACCAACCCGATAAATCTAGCGTTGGATCGGAGTCTAGCCTTACCCAGTTTATGGTTCGAATCTATCGGGACAAGAAGAAAAAGCAACTCCAAGGTTTCAAAATTCAACTCGAAGATTATTCGGTTTCCAAATCATTTGTAGAAAGCATAGAGAATCCGGGGTTTTGGAAGTGGATACCCATTGAATCTTTAAAATGTAGAGACGCTTCTTCTAGTGGTTTGGGGTTTAGGGCTTCCAAAAATTCAAAAAACCTGCTTATTTTTCTTAAAGGCGGAGGAATTTGTTTCAACGAAATCACTTGCAATGCCAACCCCAAATCTTTTAATGGCATAGATTGGCAAGCCAATACTTTTATCAACCGAAGCATTCTAAATGCATCCGAACCGACCAATCCATTTAAAGATTGGAACGTTATGTATTATCCTTACTGCTCTGGAGATGTTTTTTCGGGAAACAATCCAGAAAAAAACATCAGTGGCTTTTCCAATTTCTTAATCGGTTTAAGGGAGATTCTTCCTGCCATTCAAAAAGACCGAGAAATCGAAAACATCCTTTTGGTGGGAACCAGCGCTGGAGGCTTAGGGGTGCTACTGAATTTTGAGCAGCTTTACAATTATCTGGAGAATCCTAAAATTAAATATACGGTTATAGACAATGCTGGCGTGGTGCTTTTAAACGAAACTTTTCCGCCCTGTTTCTACCAGATGATGGACCGAGAGCTTCATTTTGAAATTCCGCCCGATATTGCCGACTATTCCAGAAAAACCTACGACATTCCAATCAAAAACATATACGAATATACAAGCGGAAAATATCCCAATGTACAATTTGGTCTTTCGGCAAGCTACCAAGATTTGGTCTTTCGATTTTTCTATGGTTTTGGCGCCGACAATTGCAACCAAAATAGAGCCATCAAATCCACAGTGATTTCTGGTGAAGAATATACCCAAGCTTTGCTCGATTTGGAAAGAGAAGTAAAACAGATTCCGGGTAATAACTGGTCTTTTTTCTTCAACAAGGGGAACAAACACGTTCTAGAAACCGAGTTTGACAGAGGGTTCAGCACTTGGATGAGAAATCTGGTAGAAAGAAGGTTAGATTAGAAAGATTTTCTGTTTCTGGGATGAAATTCCAAAATGGCTTTTTTGAGATGCTGCGTGCTTAGGTGGGTGTAGATTTCTGTGGTAGTAATGCTTTGATGTCCCAACATTTGCTGAATCGCCCGAAGGTTAGCCCCATTTTCCAAAAGATGGGTAGCATAGGAATGGCGAAAACTATGGGGCGAAATGCTTTTTTTTAGGTTTGCACTTTGGGCGAGATTTTTAATTATGGTAAAAACCATAACCCTAGTGAGCGAAGCCCCTCTTCGGTTTAAGAAAATATGGTCGCTAAAGCTTGGTTTTGCCTTTTGATTTATTCTATAACTTTGTAAATAGTCTTGCAAAACCGTTTTGGTATGTGCTCCAAGAGGCACAAGCCTTTGTTTGTTTCCCTTTCCAATTATTGAAACAAAATCTTCCTGAAAATATAGCTGTGAGAATTTAAGCTCAATGAGTTCAGAAACCCGAAGCCCAAGTCCGTATAAGACTTCAACGATGCAAGCATTTCTATAATCTAGTTCGCTTTTGAAATTGATACTCTCTAGTAGTTGATCTATTTCCTGAACAGACATCACTTCTGGCAAAAGTCTGTCTTGCTTTGGGCTTTCTAAAAATTCTGCTGGATTGTCTGGTCTTTTATTTTCGACAACCAGAAATCCAAAAAAGCTCTTTAGAGACGAAATTTGTCTGCTTTGGGTGGTTTTTGCGCAAATTTTGGCCAAATTATAGATGAATTCTTCCAAATGGAATTTTGTTGCATCTAAAGGAAGAATTTCCCAATTGTAAAAATCTGCAAATTTTTTAAGGTCTCTCAGGTAGTTTTCAACTGTGGCAGAAGAGAGTTTTTTTTCTAGCTGTAGGTATTGTGTGTAGCTTTCAAAAGCCATTTCCCAGCCTAACATGGGTGTTATGTTTTCAGGGATTCTAGCGCTACCTGAACAACCTCTATGCCTGCTTTTTGAAGCATTTCTACACCTTTTTGGTCCTTGTAAGCTTCTATAAAAACTACTTTTTTAATGCCAGCTTGGTAGATGAGTTTGGCACAGTCTCCGCAGGGGGAAAGGGTGATGTAAAGGGTGGCGCCCATGGCAGACTGGGTAGAGGCAGCCAGTTTTAAGATGGCGTTGGCCTCGGCATGTAAAACATACCATTTGGTTTTTCCATCACAATCTTCGCAGACATTTTCGAAACCGCTTGGGGTTCCGTTGTAGCCATCGGAGATAATGGTTCTGTCTTTTACAATGAGTGCACCCACTTTTTTACGCTGGCAGTAGGAGAGGTTTCCCCACTCAATGGCCATTTTTAGGTAGGCAATGTCGTGTTTGCTAATTTTTGTTTCCATCTTATTGGTTTAAACCCGCATTTGGATCAAAGTCTTGCATCAATTTAGAAATGTGGTTGATGAAAGACCCTCCGAGCATTCCGTCTATAATTCGGTGATCGTAGGTATGAGACAAAAACAATTTGTGTCTGATGGCGATGAGGTCTTTTCCGTTTTCCTGGATTACCGCAGGCTTCTTTTCAATGGTTCCGATGGCCAAAATCGCCACTTGTGGTTGGTTGATAATGGGCGTACCCATGGCGTTTCCAAAACTTCCAATGTTGCTCAGGGTATAGGTGCCTCCTTGGGTGTCTTCTGGTTTGAGTTTGTTTTCTCTGGCCAGTTTGGCGAAATGATCAATCTGAAGTGCAAGCTCTCCAAGGCTAAGTTTGTTGGCATTTTTAATCACCGGAACAATTAAATTTCCATCAGGTAGGGCAGTAGCCATACCAATGTTGATGTTTTCTTTTTGGATAATCCAATTGTCGTAAAGCGAAATGTTGATTTTAGGAAAATCTTCTAAAGCCTTGGCCACAATCTGAAAAAACACAGGCAAATAGGTGAGTTTTACACCGTATTTTTCTAAAAATTCTGCTTTGTTTGATTCTCTCCAAAGCACGATGTTGGTTACATCTACCTCGATGAAAGAAGTTACATGGGCTGCGATTTCCATACTTTGGAGCATGTTTCTGGCAATGGATCTTCGCATTCTATCTACCTCGATGATTTTGTATTTTCCATCGATGCTTTTGAGAATTTCTGGGTTGATGCCTTGAATTACTTCTTGGTTGTTTTGGGCAAAGGTAGAATGGGTTTCGATGACTTTGGGAATGGTTTTTCCGTTGGCCAGATACTTTTCTAGATCTTTGATGGTGATTCTTCCGGCTATTCCTGTGCCTGGAATCCTTAGGAGTTCATCCAAAGTTATGTTTTCTTTTACCATCATTAGTTTTACCGCAGGAGAAAGAAACTCTCTGGTTTTTCTGACCGAATCTAAAGCAGAAATAGGGGCAATTACTTCTTGATTTTTATGGCTTTCAAAGGCGATTTCTTCTGTTTTTTCCTCAAGTAGCGCTTGCTTAGATTCGGCATGATTTAAATCTATTTCAATGACAGCCAAAGTTTCACCTACTTTTACGGTCTGGTTCGAGTCAAAACACTTTTTGATTAATTTTCCCTTTACGGGGCTTGGAATTTCGCTGTCTACTTTGTCTGTAGCAATTTCTAAAAGGGTTTGGTCTAGCTCTACGGTGTCGCCTTCTTCACTGAGCCAATGGATAATTTTGGCTTCAATCACTCCTTCTCCCATTGCGGGCAAACGTAAATTGTATTGTGCCATAGTTTGTGTTGTTGGGCAAAGATAAAACAATCTAGGTTTTGATAGTCAATAAACTTTATCAGGAATCTTACTCTGCTCAACGAAATTTTTTAGTGTTTACACAATTCTTTGTTGTGGCTGTATCAAGTAGTTATAAAGCGTCCCATGGTCTTAAGATTAGGAAATTTGAAGAAGTTTTTGAAAATCAAAAAATCATTCAATTGAATTTGGAAATTGTTATCTTTGAAGAACAAAATTTATTTAAAGAATTTTAAACTTGAATTATGTCTACAATTTCCTTTAAAGCACATATAGAAGATGCTTCTCAAGTTGAAGCCATCAAGGCCGTCTTGAAGGCCCTTAAGATCAAGTTTGAAGTCGAAGACAATCCGTATAATCCAGAGTTTGTTGAAAAAATAAAAGAAAGTGAAAAACAAGCTAAAGAAGGGAAAGTTACGCGTGTAAAAAAAGAGAACTTAAAAGAATTTTTAGGTTTATAAAATGTCTTATCATTTAGATTTTACCGACAAAGCTAAAGAAGATATTGAAAAATTTAAAAAGACAGGAAATAAAGTTATTTTAACCAAAATACTTTCTTTTTCTCAAGAACTTGCTGAACACCCATTTACAGGTACAGGCAAACCAGAGCTATTAAAACATAATCTTACAGGCCTATGGTCTCGCCGACTAAACAAAGAACATCGCCTTGTTTATAAAGTAGAAGGAGATATTGTTTATGTTTTATCTGCTTTTGGGCATTATGAGTGGTAAACTCCCAAGTTTTTATAGCTTCTCTTTTGAATGGAAAACCACAAAAGGTAAGAAGGGTTTTTGTTTAGGGCTTAACAAAGGGTTATTTTTTCTTTTGTCCCAAAATAGAAAGGCTTACAAAAGAAACAAAAATTGAGGGCAAAAAACTTCGTGAGAATTCCACCGAATCCCTTGGGTATTTTTGTGAGAATTCTAGGCGGATTTTGGGTAAAATACAGTAATTTCGTAGCTTAAATGATTTTGTATGAAAGTGCTTAAATTTGGGGGGAGTTCTCTTTCTAGTGCCCAAAACATAGAAAAGGTAAAACAAATTGTCTTAAATCAGAGCGAAAACACCTCTGTGGTTTGTGTTTTTTCGGCTTTTGGAGACACCACCGATTTGCTTTTGGAAGCCGGAAATTTAGCTGCGCAAAAGGGTGAAAAATACCAAGAGATTTTGCAGAAAATTAGATCTGAGCATTTAGAAACCATCGAAAAATTGTTTTTGGCTCAATCAAGAGGAAGAATTGTGGCTACTGTTTCCGAAAAAATCAACGAGCTAGAATCTATTTTGGAGGGAATTTCTTCTCTCAAAGAATTTTCTAAAAAAACCCAAGACAAAGTGCTTGGTTATGGCGAAGAGCTTTCTAACTACATCATAAGCGAATATTTCATCGCCCAAGGTTTAGACGCTACTCTTTTGGATGCCAGAGCCATCATCAAAACAGAAAACACCCACCCAGGAGCAAAAGTAAAACTCTCTACCACCAACAAAAATATCCAAAACTTAGATCTAAAAAATCAGATTAGTGTGGTAGCGGGATTCATTAGTTCTTCTTTGGAAGGCGACATCCCAACCACCCTAGGAAGAGGAGGTTCCGATTACACCGCTGCACTTTTTTCAGGAGCCTTAAAGGCAGAAGAGTTGCAGGTTTGGAAAGATGTAAACGGCATGCTCACAGCCAATCCTCAGTGGGTGAAAACCGCCAAAACCATTGACGAACTCACTTACGAAGAAGCCCTTGAGCTTTCTCATTTTGGAGCCAATGTTTTGTATCCACCAACGGTTCAGCCTGCTTTATTGAATCAGATTCCTATCCGAATCAAAAATACCTTCAATCCAGATCATCCCGGAACACTCATTTGTAAAGATGCCAAGACCAAAGGCCCGGTAAAAGGACTTTCTAGCATTTCGGACATTGGACTGGTTACCATTTCTGGAAGCGAGATGTTCGGATTTACAGGTTTTTCAAAACGATTTTTCGAGACTCTTTCTAGGTCGGGAATCAACATTATCATGATAACCCAAGGTTCGTCTGAGCACTCCATTACCATTGCCATAAGCCAAGACGGGATAGAAAAAGCCAAAAAAGAAATTGAAAAAGAATTCAAATTCGAAATAAGCAACAATCTATTAGAAATCAAAAGCGAAAAAGAGTTGAGCATTTTGGCTTTGGTAGGTCTTGGGATGAAAGCCCACACCGGAATTAGCGGAAAAATGTTTGGCGTGCTAGGGAAAAATGGTGTCAACATTCGCGCCATCGCCCAAGGATCATCCGAGACCAACATCACAGCGGTAATCGCCAAAAAGGATCTTTCCAAAGCGCTCAATGTACTCAACGAAGCCTTCTTCGAAGAAGAAATCAAAGAACTCAACCTTTTTGTTGTTGGCGTTGGAAATGTAGGTTCTCAGTTGCTTCAGCAAATTGAAAGCCAACAGGAGCATTTGCTTAAAGAAAGAAAACTACGCATCAAAATTGTAGGAATCGCCAACTCTAAAAAAATGCTTTTTGCTCAGCCCATAGAACTACAAAATTGGAAACAAGCGCTAGAGCAGAAAGGGGAGCCTTTAGATTTGCAAGTTTTCACCCAAAAAGCAGCCGCACTGAATCTTAGAAACAGTGTGATGGTAGACAATACCGCTAGCGACAAAGTTGCGGCAATCTATGAAGATTTCTTACAAAACAGCATTGGAATTGTTACTTGTAACAAAATTGCAGCTTCTAGTGAACTATCCAGATACAAAAATCTCAAAAAACTCTCTAGGGATAAAAATGCTCCTTTTCTATTTGAGACCAATGTGGGAGCGGGTCTTCCTATTATAGACACCCTAAAATCTTTGGTGGCCTCTGGAGACAAAATTCGTGAAATCAAAGGGGTGCTTTCGGGCAGCTTAACGTTTATCTTCAATGAGTTCCAAGAAGGAACCAAATTTGTAGACATCGTAAAAAGAGCCCAAAGCGATGGATACACAGAGCCCGATCCAAGAATAGATTTAAGTGGGGTAGATGTGGCTAGAAAAGTACTGATTCTCTCTCGAGAAGCGGGCTATCCTTTAGAAATGCAAGACATCGAAAACAAAGGGTTTTTGGACGATAAATATTTAAAAGGTGAAGTCAAAGACTTTTTTGAGCTTTTAGATCAAAACCAAGAATACTTTAATTCTTTACGTGTTCAGGCGCAAGAAGAAGGGAAAAGACTCAAGTTTGTGGGTTCTTTTGTAGATGGAAAAGCCTCGGTAGGATTAGAAAAAGTAGGTCCAGATCATCCTTTTTACAACGTAGAGGGGAAAGACAACATCGTGATGCTTTTTACCGATAGATATCCTTCTCAACCTATGATCATCAAAGGAGCAGGAGCGGGTTCAGAGGTTACCGCCTCTGGGGTTTTTGCAGATATCATCCGATTTGCTAGCATCTAATGAAAAAAGATATACAAAACAAAGTCCATGTGTTTTGTCCAGCTTCGCTGGCCAATGTTTCATGTGGATTTGATGTGTTGGGCATTGCCTTGGATACCCCTGGAGACCACATGTGGGTAGAGAGAATCCCAGAACCAAAAGTAGAAATGGTTCATTTAGATGGCTATAACTTGCCTCTAATTCCAGAGGAAAATGTAGCGGGAAAAGCTGCCTTAGAAATCATCAAAGACCTAAAACTTAACTTCGGATTTAAAATTACCATCGACAAGAAAATCCATCCAGGATCTGGCGTTGGTTCTAGTTCTGCTTCTGCCTCTGGAGTGGTATATGGCATCAACTGTTTGTTAGAAGAAAAACTTACCGAGGCTCAAATGCTGCATTATGCCATGGTGGGAGAATATGTAGCCAGCGCTTCTTACCACGCAGACAACATAGGTCCAGCTCTTTTGGGAGGAATCTTCTTGGTGAGAGGATACGATCCTTTAGATTACATCAAAATTCCAACCCCAGAAGAACTTTGGGTATGTATCATTACCCCCAAAATTGAGATCAGAACCCAAGACGCAAGAAAGGTTCTCAAAAACAAAGTAAGCCTAAAACAGGCCATCACCCAATGGGGAAATCTGGCGGGACTTATCGCCGGATTTTATACTTCAAACTATGAGTTAATAGGCCGATCTTTGGAAGATGTAATTGTTGAACCCCAAAGATCTCCTCTGATTCCCCTGTTTTCTAATTTGCAAGAAATGGGCAAAAAAGCTGGCGCACTTGGGGTAGGGATTTCTGGATCTGGCCCTTCTGTTTTTGGATTGTGCAAGGGAGAAGAAACTGCCCAGAAAGTATGCGAAGCCTTCCAAGAGGTATACCAAAAAGCCAATTTGCCTTTTGAGATTTACAAAAGCAAAGTGAATGAAAAGGGCGTTAAATTATTAGATTAAAGAGACATCATGTTGTACAAAAGTTTAAATGGAGACAAAACCCAGGTTGATTTCAAAACAGCCGTACTTCAAAGTTTGGCCAAAGACAAAGGGCTTTTTTATCCCACTCAGATTCCAACTATTGATCCTGAGATTCTAGAAAATTTTAGAAATCTCCCTCTAAATCAGGTTGCTTATGAAGTTATCAAAGGATTTGTTGGAGATTCTATTCCAAAAGAGGTTTTAGAAAAAATTATAGAAGAAACCCTAAATTTTCCAACGCCTGTTGTGCCTATCGAAAACCAACAGGTTTTTGCCCTTGAGCTTTTTCATGGTCCAACCATGGCCTTCAAAGATGTCGGAGCCAGATTTATGGCCAGATGTTTGGGCTATTTTTTACAGGGAACCAACCAAAAAACAACCGTTTTGGTGGCAACTTCTGGAGATACTGGCGGTGCGGTAGCCGATGGTTTTTATAAGGTAGATGGAATAAATGTAATTATCTTGTATCCTAGCGGTAAGGTGAGTCCTCTTCAAGAAAAACAACTTACTTCTTTGGGGGCCAACATCAAAGCCATTGAAGTGAAAGGTACTTTTGATGATTGTCAAGACATGGTAAAACAAGCCTTTTTGGATGATTCCATCAACCAGAAATACGCCCTTACCTCTGCCAATTCCATTAATGTGGCGCGCTGGCTTCCACAAATGTTCTATTATATTTCTGCTCTTCAGCAGGTTCCCGAGGGTAAAAAGGCTGTGTTTAGCGTTCCAAGTGGAAATTTTGGAAATATTTGTGCGGCCATGATGCTACAAAATTTAGGTTTTCCTATTTCGCATTTTATAGCTTCTACCAACGCCAACAATGTGGTAACCCAGTATTTATCTTCAGAGGTATATCAACCCAAGCCGACTGTAGCCACCATTTCTAATGCGATGGATGTTTCATCACCAAGCAATTTTATTCGAATTCAGACCCTTTATCAAGACTTTCCTAACTTACAAAAGCATCTGAGTTCTTATTCTTTCAGCGATGAAAAAACCAGAGAAGTGATGCGAGAAGTCTTTGCCGAGTCTAACTATACCTTAGATCCACACGGTGCAGTGGCCTTTTTGGGGCTTAAGAAGTATTTGGAGACCCAAAATGACACTACGCTTTATCCTATCTTTCTAGAAACAGCTCATCCCATCAAATTTGTTGAGGTGGTAGAAGAAACACTTTCCCATAAAGTGGCCATGCCAAGTGAAATGGAAGAGCTTATGGAGCGACTAAAAGTAAGTAGGGTTATCTCCCCAAACTACGCTGATTTTGTACTTGCACTGGAAGAACTTCTTTCTGTTTAAAAAGCACGAATTCGTGTAAAATAAATCTATCTATCAAAAAAAACCTTAATTTTGGCAGATAATTTTTAAATTATAAACTATGAAAAAAATAATTGCTAGTGCTTTCATGTTGTTTGGAGCTTTTGCTTTCGCTCAACAATCAACCGAGGCTAACTATGGGGTAAAAGGAGGTCTAAATCTTGGAAACGCGAAATATGAGATCGCTTCTGTAGAACAAACCACCAGCGTGAGAACTTCTTTCTTTTTAGGAGGATTTGCAGAAAAAGGCATCACAGACCAGCTGAATATTCAAGTTGAGGGACAATTGGCTTTCAATGGAACAACTGTAAAAACAGAGTTAGATGATTTCACAAACGAGAAAAACACACTAACACAAATTGTTTTTAACATTCCAGTTTTGGCCGAATACAAAGTAACCGATGATTTTTCTTTGCAAGCAGGTCCTTATTTGAGCCTTCTTCTAAACTCTAGCGAAGACAACAAAAGCAATACTGAGAATTTCAATACTGCAAGCGTGGGTCTAGCTTTTGGTGCTGAATATTATTTTATCGATGGATTTTTTGTGGATCTTAGATACAACCAAGGACTGGGAGATACCTCTGATGTAAGAAACATTTCTTATGTTCCAAACTCTCTGCAAATTGGGGTAGGTTACAAAATGAAATAATTCTTTTTGATAGATTAAAAAAACGCTTCCCTTGGGAAGCGTTTTTTGTTTATATTTAAATACCGCCAAAACATTTTTAATAAACACCCAAATCCATTAAAAATTTTCACTTGTGAAAATTTTTAATGGATTTTTAGGTGGGGCTACCGCCCAAGGTTTTTATCCTCAATACTACCTTTTTGTACCATTGACATAGGTATCAAAATACCCACATTCCGCAATGACTTCTTTGTAAAACTGGGTATTGGAATAGTCTTTCTTCAATTTTTTGAATCCGTCCCATGCAGTGAAGTTTACACTGTCTTGTTCTACCTCCCAAGTATTGGTAACATCTTCGTGACGAGAATTGTACCAAGTATTTCTCTGGCATTTGGCCATCATGTATTGGGCTTTTGCTCTTTGCTCATTTGTTGTGGCATTTTCAAAGGCAGAACGGTAGTAGCCCAAAGCCCGAGAACAGTCTGTCATGTTTTTGTATAAAATACCCGTTCTTTTGAAATCTGGTTCATCTGAATAATAAGCAGATGAAAACATGATGTTTCCTTGATAGAAAGTACGCCCATTTCCATAATAGGTGATGTTGTAAAAGGCATTTCCAAGCAACATATTGTTGTTGAACAGTTCTTCTTTGGAAGTTTCTTTGTTTTTGATTTTTCCTTGCATTTCTTTGGTCAAAAGGAGAAAATCCAGAAAGGAGTATTTTCTTTTTTGTTTTGCACGATGGTCGCAATCATGACAATCTTTGATTTTCCCATTGAAAGGATTCCCCAAAAATTGTTGATATTTGATACTATCTGACTGATTCATATAAGAAATCGCCT
Organism: Flavobacteriaceae bacterium; assembly: GCA_004359435.1. Classification (GTDB taxonomy): domain Bacteria; phylum Bacteroidota; class Bacteroidia; order Flavobacteriales; family Weeksellaceae; genus PTET01. Next base: position 101,851 of record PTET01000001.1, on the reverse strand, counting down.
GATCCAAATTGTTTTCATAGGTCGCAAGTACAGATTGATATTCTAGTATGTCATCCAAACTGACAGAATATTGATTGATTGCGATTTTTTCAAACTCGGTTTTGCTTTGTTTTTTCAAAAACGCCTTCATTTTTTCCAATTTCTCTGGATTTTCATAAAAACCATTTTGTCTATGAAAGATTTCCTTCATCACAATATTCTCGTGTGAATGGAAAAGTGCAGAAAGGTACTCCTTGCTCCAATCAGAAGCGTTTTGATATCGAAATAGGGAATTTTCCGTTTTTGGCAATTCTTCATAGAGCCATTTTAAGTCTGGATTGAGCTTGATTTCATCCGCAGGTGAAATTTTGTCCAAACTGCTCAAATGGTTGATGAAACGCAGCAATCTCAACTGGTTTTGGGCAAGAGTTGTTTTGGGCATTTTGTTTTCTGCCTTTTGGTATTGCTGTGTGGCAGTAGCATAGTTTCCATAAAGGGTATTGATATAACCATTTGCCATATTCCACATATAGGGTTTGCTTGTTTTTTCCTCAGAAGCGATGTTTCGAACCAAATTTAAAGTGGAAATAGAAATGGAATCCTGTGCAGCTTTTCGGTATTTGGTCAAAGACTTTTCTTTAAATGAATTGTCGATTCTCAGCTCTGTATTGTTGATGAGCCTTGCGAGAAGATAATCCAGATATTCACTTTTGGGATTGAGCTTGTAGATGTTTTCAATCGCTTTTTCTTCATCACCATAGGCGCCATGAATCGCCCAAAGCCCTATTTTTTCCTGCTCGTTTTTGGCCATCGCCAAAGACTGATTCCAATCCGATTCTTCTTGTGGGTGAAAATTGTAAGCTGCGAGCATTTGTAAATCCTTACACTGATCAAAAACCCTGCTGTAGAGATAATTGGACTGGGAAAATTGTTTTTGTTTGTAATGAATCCCTGCGATATAGGACATCGCCCTGTAATACAAAGTATTTTTGGGCATTTCACTTTGGGTGGCTTGATAAAAATCCAAAGCTTCTTTTTTGAAATCGCTATAAAAATAGGCCTTGATGGTTTGGAACCAGTACCTGTTTTTTAAGAAAGGATCTTTGGCCGTATTGTATTTGTTTTTGATTGACAAAATCAATTCTTTGTCCTTCAATGTAACCAATTCTGGGCGTTTGTAATACCAAGATTCATTCTTGCTAACAGAGGCTTTTTCCACCTGTTTGGCCAAAAACAAAAACTCCAAAAACGATTCTACGTTGGAATTTTTTAAGTCGATTTTTTTGCTCCATTTCTCGGAAACCCGATTTTCCTTCCCGAACTTGTAATATTCGTGCAATTGGTTTACATCCGCAGAGGTTGAATCCAAAAGAAAAAACTGCAAATCTTTTTGGGACAAGGCATCTTTGGTGAATTTCTTCCAATCGTTTACAATTTCCCGATCAAATCTACCCGGTTTTACACCCATATCATCAGATAGCTCAAACAAATCACTCGAAACAAGAAGTGGAGTGTAGGATTTATCCACAAAAGTTTCTGGTGTATAATTGGTTTGATAAAAATCGCCCCAATCATCCCCACCGGCACAGGCCAAAATATACCCTACGGACAAAGTAAGTGTAGTGCTAAAAAGCAGAAACCACTTGTTTAAAAATATCTTTTTCATAGTTTTTGATGGTTTGATTGTCCAAGTGATAAAATACAATTTCTGTTGGTTTTTTGGGAAGATGTTTTTGCAAATCTTCCACCATTTCCAGAAGGTCTTTTGGGGTGACTTCTTCCATTTTGAGAATGTCTGCTTTTCTGAAGAAAACTCCTTGAAAATAATGGGAAGTGTGAACTTTGTAAAAATTGGGTTTCAACAGAACTACATTTGCATTTTCAGCCAAATTCAGCCGAGTTACATTGGAATTCAATCCGATTATTCTGTTGTTTCTGATGTGAATCGCCCATGAAAAAATGGGCAAAGCAACTTTCAAAGGCAGAGGATAGTTTTCCAAACTTTGAATGTACTTCCCAGCGTTTTCTTTCTTGTAGATAGAATTTCCCTCAAAAACAGACAAATTTCCCATATTGTAATACATCAACATGCCTTCCTTTACGCTTGGAATTCCCGTTTTCTTGTAATATTTCACTTGATGCAAACGTATGGTTGTGGTAATTTCCTCTTTGGAAATGCGCTCCAACTGATGTATATATTCAAAGAAAGAGCTGCGGGTTTGGTCTGTCCAATCGCAATCGATCTGAATGACATTGCTGGTATTGATTTTGTTCAATTGGCTTATTTGATGAACAAAATCCAAAGTGTTTTTCGCCAAAGTTTGGGTAGAGATTTTGTTTCCCTGAAAAACACGATTTTTGATAAACACAACTGGAGTTATGGTCTTGCCTATACAAGAACTGTCAAACTGTATGGGAGATTCAGGAAATGGGTCCTCCAATTTTTTGTCTATATCGAAATACCGAACATAGATGTTTTGTACTTGATTGAATTTCAATAGCTCTTCTTCTTTTGGAGACAACTGAAACTTGGTTTTCCAATAATAAAATGAAATAGCCACTGGCTCTTCCTTTCTACATGAGAAAAAGAGAAGAAAACAAAACAAAAAAATCGCTTTCTTGAACATTATGAAGATCCTTTATCAAATATAGGGCATTTTCTATCTGGTTTTTCAAAAATATAATGTCCTTTACAAGAATTGAAAAAGATTGCATCTTTTCAGAAGTTGAAAGAACTCAGTTTATCCACCTATCTCCGCTATCTCTTTATACAAAGGTTTTAGCTGTTTGTACATTTTCAGATAAATGCGGGTGTAGAGTTTTTGGTACACTTCTACATTTTTGGGGATAGGTTCAAATCTCCTCTGGATTCGAACCATGTTTTCCACTGCCTCACTATGGTCTTTGTATCTTCCCAAAGTCACCGCCATACCTATGGCACAGCCCAAAAGCGTCGCCTGAAAACTGTGGGGTCTTTCGGTGGGAATTCCAAAGACATCGGCCATAATTTGCATGATGTTGTCGCTCTGGGAACCGCCTCCAGCAATTCTAAGCACAGAGATTTTTTTGCCGAGTTTGTTTTGGGTTTTTTCCAATCCTTCTCGAAGTCCATAGGCAAGCCCTTCTATGATGGATTTGTACAGATGTGGCCTTTTGTGGGCATCACAAAACCCGACAAATGCTCCTTTGGCCTCTGGTCCAGGAAAAGAAAAGCCCGTGGTTTCCCAGTAAGGCTGGGTTATGAGCCCATGGCTGCCTGCGGGAATGTCGGTAAGAAATTTGTCCAGCAAAAGTTCCGCTGGAATGTTTTGGGTTCTTGCCAATTCTCTTTCTTGGTGACTAAATTCTTCTTTGAACCAAGTAACCATCCAAAATCCTTTCAGAACGGTAACTTCTGAGTTGAATTTGCCAGAAATCGCTGAGGGATAAAGGGGCATAAAAGGAATCACCTCTTGGTATTTTTCACTCACAGTTTGGACAGAAGAGGTGGTTCCAAGGCTGATACAAGCCACAGAATCGCTTTTTACAACCCCACAGCCCAAAACCTCAGAGGCTTTGTCCGTTGCTCCAGAAACAAAAGGAAGTCCCTTTGGAATTCCCGTCTGCATAGAGGCAAGTTCAGTGATTTCACCGATGATTTCACCAGGATTTACAAGCTCTGGAAGCATACTAAGTGGAATATTGGACAGTCTTCTGAAAAGATTTTTTTCGCTGTACCAAGCGTGTTTTTTGTAATCATAAGGTACATATCCCACCACATTGGCTTTGGATTCCACAAATTTCCCCGTGAATTTGTAATGATAAAACCCTGATAAAAAAAGCATTTTGTGGGTTTTTTCCAAAATTTCGCTTTGGTTTTGTCTCAGCCAATTGTACTCTGAATCCCTGTAGGTAGATTCAACCAAACCGTAAATTCCAAGGGCTTTCAAACCCCATTTGATAGGTGATGGAAGAGGCAAATCCATCTTGGCTTTTCTCTGGTCCAGCCAATGAATGGCAGGGCGAAGTGGATTTCCGTCCTTGTCTAGGTTGATTACCACATTTCTTTGACATGAAACCGACACCCCAACAATTTGATGTTTCAGTTCGTTTTGTCTCTCCAAAAGGGTTTTGGAGCTTTTGCAAAGCATCTCCCAAAAATATTTTGCTTTTTGTTCGGCATATCCTTTTTGGGGTGAATAACAGGGTTCGATGTGGATTTGCTCGATGTCAACAAAATTGCCTTTGTCGTCAATGATGGCACAGCGAATGGATTGGGTTCCAGAATCAATGGCGAGATAATATTGTGGTTTTGAACTCATCGTTGATATTTTTCTCTTCTATGATTTAGAATCTTCACTCCCAAATCTGTCCTTTAGCCCAAGCATATTGCCCCCTGGATTCATAATTCCACTGGGGTCAAACAAATCTTTGATGCCTTGCATCATGGAGAATCCTTCTTTTGGAAACTGTCCAGACATAAACTCCGCTCCCATTCTTCCCACGCCGTGGTGATGAGAAATCGACCCTTTGTTCTCCACAAAGGTTTGGATGATTCCCTGTTGAAAAGCGTGAAATTCTTTTAGGGTATTTTCCAGAGGCTCGTCTTTCATGGGGCTGATAAAAATGGCATAAATGTTACATCCATTGGGATAGACATGGGAGATATGGCTCATGCCATACACCTTGGGATTGGTTTCAAAATAACGATGAATGGCCTGCCAAAGTCCATGAAGGTTATCCCAAGTAACGGCGGTTTCTAGGGTGTCTATCATATACCCTTCTTCCATGAGTCCATCACGTAGATAAGGAGAATCGAACCTTTGTTTGAGCCACTTGTTGATAGGCTCTTCTCCGGAGGGAAAACCACCATGTTTTCTGGCGATTTTTTTCATGTTTCCCATCACGCTTTTTCCGTAGGTAGATTCACCCTCAACGGTCATCACCATGGTACATCTTTGGGGAGATTTGTAGCCCAAAGTAGAAAGAAGTTTGTCTTTCCATGTCCCTTGAAAACCCAGATGGCTAAAGGCAAAATCAGTTTCTTTTCCATCAGAAATTCGAAATAGATGGGGTTTTCCTATCTCATTTTGAATCATCTCTCTCATCGCAGCAGTGGAAGAGAAAAAATCTTTGAAAATAAAAGAGCTCTTTTGGGTGTTCTGGGGTCTGTGTTTGAAGATTTTCCACGTGACCTCAGTAATTACCCCCAGGGTTCCCTCAGAACCAACAAAAAGATGTTTTAAATCGAAGCCCTGTACCGCAGAAGGAAAATCTTTTCCCTCAAAGGTTCCTATGGGTGTAACGGCTTTTAGGCTCACAAGTAGTTCTTCTGCCCTTCCGTATCCAGTTGAACACTGGCCTGCCCCTTTGGCAGCCACCCATCCCCCAAGGGTAGAAAATTCAAAGGATTGAGGAAAATGGCCACAGGTGTAACCCTCTTTGTTGAGTGCCGCTTCCAAATCGGGGCCCAAAATTCCGCTTTGGGCAGTAACCGTATGGTTGGTTTGGTTGATTTCGATAATTTGGTTGAGTCTGCTTTTCAAATCTAGTGCAACGCCTCCATGGGGGAATTCCAAAGCTCGAGTTACAGAAGAACCTCCTGCAAAGGGCAAAATGGCAATTTTGTGCTGGTTGCAATACGCAACAATACTCTCTATTTCCTGATGGTTTTTGGGTGAAAGCACCACATCGGGCGGAAAGGGTACCTGTGCGTTTCTCAAAAATAGCAAATCTGTATAGAACTTCCCAAAACTGTGGTTGGCACGGGCAAAATCTGAGGATTTGACGTTTTCTTTTCCAAGTAGATTTTCAAAAAAGGCTTTGTGCTCGGGTAGCAGTTTAGAAGGGGAAATTTCTACCGTCTTTTGAGAAGAAACCATTTTCCCAATCTTTCTTTGGGTTTCTCTTTGGGTAGAAAACCTCTTTTCCAAAAAGGCCAAAGTACCCAAATCTACCTCTGTACTTTTTTTGTTTCCCCATCTGTAAATGTCCTGATAGGTTTCACCGGTTGAATGATTTTGTGTAGAATTTTCTTTCATGAAAAAAGGTTCTGTAGGTTGTAATGTTCTTTGAATTTTTCTAGGTTTTCTAGGGTCTGCTTTTCTGTCCACCCGAGTTTTTGGGCGAGAATTTGGGAAATTTGCTTCAAATCTTCCTCCTGAATTTTCCCCATAAGTCCAATACCAGTGCGTCTAAAAAGCAAATCTTCCAGAGAAAAACAGAGCTCGTGTTCTGTGGCATACACCACCTCTGCCAAAATTTCGCCATCTGGGGTAAGCGTTTTTTTGAGATGGGGATTTTTCACGGCCAAATTCAGAACCTCTGTGGCCAAATTGCCATAGTTTGTGGCATAGTAAAGAATGGTTTCGCTTGAAAAATCAGCAGAAAACTGCTTTTGTAGCTCTTGCAAAAAAGTTTCAAAACCCTTTGGAAAATGGCATGGAGAAAGCACAACCGTTTCGCTGGTTATGTTTTTTAAGGACAGATTGTAGTTTTTTTTCAAATAAGCAAAAGTTTGCTCTGCCAGATTTCTTGAGGTGGTGTATTTTCCTCCTTCTACGCTCAAAAATCCTTTGTATCGGTCTTTGTTGTGATCCACAATCTCGTGTTTGCGGCTAGCATTGTAAGAATCTTCAGGGTTTTCAATACCAATCAATGGGCGAAGCCCCCCATACACAAAACGGATGTCTTCTTTTTTGAATTCTCCTCCCATTTGTGCTTTAGGAACATGGGCATTGATGTTTTCGATTAATTCTTTAATGCTTTCAGAAGTAGGTTTGTAGGAAGACGGATCTTGATCATAAGGTTTTTCCGTTGGGCCAACAAGAGTTAATCCACGCCATGGCAAAAAAAACAAATGTCCTTTTTCACTGGTTTGAAGCCCTACAGCATCTTGGCATTTGATTTTGTCTGTGATAATGTGTACGCCCTCTGAGCGAAGAATTTTTCTGGATTGAGTAGATTTTTCACCCAAAAGACCAATGATGTTGTCCACCCAAGTTCCTCCACAATTGATGACCCATGGGGCTTTGACTTCATAAATTTTTCCATCCAATCTATCCTCTATTTTGACTCCCAGAATTTGGTTTCCCTCTTTGTTTTCTGCCTTCAAAAAACCCACCACCTTGGCATAATTGGCGATTTTGGCTCCATTTTCTTGGGCGGTTTGCAAAAAAGCCAAGGTCATTCTGTCTGGATTCAGGTTGGCGTAATCATAATAACAGGTGGCATGGCTAAAGCTTGTCCCTTTCATAAAAGGATTTCTTTCGATGAGCTCTTCTAGGGTAAGGGTAGAATGACTGGGAAGGGCATTTTTTTGGTTCTGAAGATTTGCCTTATCATAAGAAAGTAAATCATACAATACCATTCCCGCTTTTAGGGTGAGATTAGTGATTTTTTTTTCTTTTTGATTGGGTAAAACAAAGGCCAAAGGCTCCACAAAATTCGGGGCGATGTCTCCCAGAATTTTTCTTTCCCGAAGCGATTCCCGAACCAAACCAAGCTCGAAATTCTTCAGATACCGAAGTCCACCATGAATGAGTTTGGAGGTCGCGGCTGAAGTGGCAGAACCAAAATCGTTCATTTCAACCAGCAGCGGCCTTAACCCTTTTAAGGCAGCCTCATGCACCATGGTAGCTCCGCTAATTCCACCGCCGATGATGATGACATCAAAGTTTAGGTTTTGGGTAAAATTGTATCTTTCCAAAGGAATGGGTTTTTTATGTTGGTTTAGTTCCTGACTTTTTTATAAATTAAGTCAACTATAAAAAGCAATTTAACACTAATTTTTCAATTTAAAAAATCTATTTTTATGTTAGCTAGCATTTTAGGCTAAAAAATCAAAACCCATTAAACAAAATCAAAACCATACTCTCACTATGAACCACCAAGATTTTTTCCAGAAACACAAAGTCAACAGCAGCGTTGAGATTAAAAACCATTTGGGAGAAAATAGAATTTATGCCTTTCCTACGGTCTTTACAGAAAATTCCAATGTTACGCTCATCTTTACTGCCGACGCCAAAAAAGTAGCCAAAGTACTGCCCAATCATCCCAATGTAAAACCGCTGATGATTTCCAAAACCAGATGTCTTTTTCTCTTCGTGAATTACCTCTATGGCAATGTGACAGACAATATGGTAGGCTACAATGAAACCATCATTGGCCCGATGTTTTGTAACAGCAGCTTTCCAGTTTTACCCATGATCGCTAAAGAAAAGTACCAAGCGGGAGTTTATGCCCTGGATTTGCCCGTGGACAATCTGGAAAACTGCAACCGAGGAGTCAAAATTTGGAATCTTCCCAAAAACATGAAAAATTACCAAAGAAACTGGGAGAACAATCAGTTCGATTTGGAAATCAGAGACGATAGTAACCAACTTCTCTACCGTATTTCTGCTCCTCTGGGTGGAAAACCTTGGCCCAAAAAAGAAGACAAGGTGCTTTCTCTGTCTGTAAAAGATGGAAATCTGCTAACCACAAACAGTTTCTCTTACAGCGAAGATATGGTGTATTATACTTCGCTTTTTAGCAAAAACCTCATCGAAAAAGTAGAGTTTGAAATTGGAGATCACCCCTTGGGTAGAATCATCAAAGATTTGGATCTATCCGAAAAACCCATTGTGGTGAGAAGTGCAGAAAACATCTCTTCGGCTCTGGACAAACCCGTTGTATTTGGGTGATATTTAAGGCTCATCAAATACCCAAACCCCTTTGTAGGTAAAGCTAGAAAGATAGATTTTTCCGTTGTAAGGAACCACATTGGTAACAAACTTTGGGGTTTTGGATTCTATGTTGTAGATGGTGTTTTGTCCCGTTTTGGTGTCCATGTGCATAAATCTACCTGAGTCTTTGGTGAGAAGATTGGCAACCCAGAGAGGCAATATTTTAGAAATGGCCTCACGAACTTTAGGAAAGTTTTTAAGGGCTGAGACCATCGGGTCGTTTTGGGCTGGAAGCCCCACCCAGAAATTCCCTTTTTCGTCCTCAAAAACATTGTCTGTATAGGAAGGAAGACCCGTGGCAAGAGGAAAGACCTTTCCGAAATCTGTATCTTCTCCCACATGAACTTTTTTCACGCTTCGGCTCAAAGTTTCGGTAAATATGAGGCTTTGTTGGTCTTCCAAAAGGGTTAGACCGTTGGGAAAGTACTTGTTTTCTAAGATCATTTTACAGGTCTTAATTCTTGGATTGTATCTTAAAATGTCTCCAGTTGGATTCATCGCCAGGGTTTCCAAAGTAGTTTTGTCAGCGCCAAATACTTCTGAGGCATTGGTAAAATAGATATCTCCGTTTTTGGCGACGATGCAATCATCTACAAAAACCAGTTTTCTACCTCCAAAGTGTGATACCAAAACCTCATGTTCAGCTGGGTTTTTTAGATTGATTTTCACCAGCCCTTCGTTCATATCAGCACCATAAAGCACATCTGCCCAAATGTCATATCCGTCTATGTGTTTGTAGGGAAGTTCTATTTTTTTGATTTCTTTTTTCTGAGCCAGTGAATATTCTCTGTAAAAACCATCTCTACCGATAACTTTGAGTATACCCTCATCTATTTTTGCTTTTTCCATTCCAGCGATTTCTGGATAGATTGTTTCGGGTTCACCAGTGATGGTTTTTTCTATATAGGGGCTGTTGGGTTCTTCCTGAAAAGCCATCGCCTTTATAGGCGATTTTCTAAAAATCATAATCAGGGCCAGGATAGCTACAAAAATTAGCAAAAAGCGTAGGAGTTTTCTCATGGTTTTTTTGGGTTTGGTTGAATTTATTTTAACGTTGAAAAGAAGCAAAAAAGGCTTTGTTTTCCTTGTCTTTTCAAAAGTAAGATTATTTTGTGAAAATATTGCTAAAGTCTTCATTGGGGTTGGGCAATTGAATTTTGTAACGTATATTTGTGAAATTTTTGTCCTGACATGAACTTATTCGACGTTTACCCATTACTAGAAGTTACTCCTGTCAAAGCACTTGGTGCAAATCTTTGGGATGACAAAGGCCAAAAGTACCTCGATTTTTACGGAGGACATGCGGTAATCTCCATCGGACACAGCCATCCGCATTACATCAAAAGAATTACCGAGCAAGTCCAGAGTCTCGGGTTTTATTCCAACAGCGTACAAATCCCCATTCAAAAGGAACTAGCAAACAAATTGGGAAAGATCTCAGGATATGATGATAATTCCCTTTTTTTATGCAATTCTGGAGCCGAAGCGGTAGAAAATGCCTTGAAACTCGCCAGTTTTCACACTGGCAAAGACAGAGTTTTGGCTTTTGAGGGCTCCTTCCACGGGAGAACCTCTGGAGCAGTCGCCATCACAGACAACAAAAGCATAGTTGCTCCTTTTAATGCCAACCATAAGGTGGATTTTGTCCCTTACGATTTGGAAAAGGTGGAAGCCCTTTTTGCAAAAGGAGATTTTTGTGCCACCATCATAGAACCCATCCAAGGTGTTGGGGGAATTGTCATGCCTGGAACCGAATTTTTGCAGGGACTCAGAAGCCTTTGCGATACCTACAACGTGGTTCTCATCTTGGATGAAATCCAAAGTGGATACGGAAGAAGTGGGATGTTTTTCGCTCACCAACTCTCTGGAATCAAAGCCGATATCATCACCATGGCAAAAGGAATGGGAAATGGTTTTCCCATCGGTGGAATTCTCATCTCACCCCAGTTCAAACCCAGCCATGGATTGCTTGGAACCACCTTTGGGGGAAGCCACTTGGCCTGTGCAGCTGCTCTTGCAGTACTTGAGGTGATGGAAGAAGAAAACCTCATCCAAAACGCCAAAAACATAGGAGAGTTCTTGAAGACGCAGCTGGCTAACCTCTATGGAATCAAAGAGGTAAGAGGGGCAGGGCTGATGATAGGACTAGAATTTTCTTATCCCATAAGCAGAATGAAAACCCATTTGCTAAGCGAGCACCATATTTTTGTAGGAACTGCCAAAAACCCCAATGTGCTCAGACTGCTTCCACCACTTGGAATAACCCAAAGGGAAGCAGAGCAGTTTGTAGAGGCCATGCAAATTTTGGCACAGCAAGAAAAGCAAGCAATCCTTTAATCCCAAAGACACAACAAAACAGACAATAACTCTACATAAACCCCAAGTTTAACTCAATGATGAACCAAGACGTTACCCTGATTCTAGAAGACAATACAACCATCAAAGGAAAATCTTTTGGTGCCTTTGCCTCCACAAGTGGAGAAGTGGTGTTCAACACAGCCATGGTAGGTTATACAGAAAACCTTACAGACCCTTCCTACAAAGGGCAAATTCTGGTGATGACCTATCCCATGGTGGGAAATTATGGAATTCCTGCTTCTTCAATCATTGATGAGCTGGACAGTGTGTTTGAATCCGAAAAAATCCAAGTGGCAGGTCTTGTCATCAATTATTATTCAGATGAGCACAGCCACTGGAATGCGGTGGAAAGTTTGGGAGAGTGGATGGAAAAACAAGGCATCCCAGGGATTTGCTGTGTGGATACAAGAAAACTCACCAAAAAACTCCGTGAGCAAGGTTCTATGTTGGGAAAAATTGTGGCAGACAAAGACGTTCCCTTTCACGACCCAAACAAAGACAATTTGGTAGATGTGGTTTCGATGAAAGAAATCAAAACCTACAATCCAGAGGGTGATGTGCATGTGGTACTTGTGGATTGCGGAGTAAAAAACAACATCATTCGCTGCTTTACCCAAAGAGGGGTGAAGGTAACCCGTGTGCCTTGGGACCACGATTTCAATGCCATGGAATATGATGGACTGTTTATTTCCAATGGGCCTGGGGACCCCAAAATGTGTGACAAAACCATAGACAATCTCAAAGTGGCTTTGCAAGGAGACAAACCTATTTTTGGAATCTGCCTTGGGAATCAACTCGTGGGTCTGGCTGCAGGAGCAGACTGTTTCAAACTGAAATACGGACACAGGTCTCACAACCAACCCGTTTTGCAAACGGGGACCAAAAGATGTTTTATCACCCCACAAAACCACGGATATGCACTAGACGACAAAAAACTTCCAAGTGGATGGGAAATGTATTTTGAAAATCTCAACGACGGAACCTGCGAGGGAATCCGTCACAGCAGCAAACCGTTTTTCACGGTACAGTTTCACCCAGAGGCAAAAGGAGGTCCTGTGGACACAGAGTTTTTGTTTGACGATTTTATAGAAGTAATCAAACAAAGAAAAGGATAAGAAAGTCCAAAATTAGAGGGAGTAAACATGGAAAGCAACATGGAAAACATCAGAAAAGACAACATGAAAAACGATATAATTGACCAAGTAGAAGACATCCTAGGGACTGTAAAAAAAGTATTGGTTTTGGGCTCTGGTGCCCTGAAAATTGGAGAAGCAGGAGAATTCGATTATTCGGGGTCTCAAGCACTCAAAGCACTCAAAGAAGAAGGAATTCAAACCATTCTGATTAACCCCAACATCGCCACAGTACAAACTTCAGAAGGAGTTGCAGACGATGTGTACTTTTTGCCCGTAACGCCATATTTTGTGGAGGAGGTTATCAAAAAAGAGAAACCAGATGGAGTTTTGGTGGCCTTTGGAGGACAAACTGCACTAAACTGTGCGGTGAAACTCAAACACATGGGGGTTTTTGAAAAATACAACGTTCGTGTTTTGGGAACGCCCATTCAGGTGATTGAAAACACAGAAGACAGAGAAATTTTCTCAAGAAAACTCGATGAAATAGGAGTTTCCTACTGCAAAAGTATCGCGGTACAATCTTTAGAAGAAGCCTTAAAAGCAGGTGAAGAAATCGGGTATCCACTACTTGTGAGAGCCGCTTATGCTCTTGGAGGACTGGGTTCTGGATTTGCTTCCAACCCAGAAGAACTCAAGGATTTGGCACTGAAAGGATTCAATTATTCAGACCAACTTCTCATTGATGAATCCATCAAAGGATGGAAAGAAGTTGAGTACGAGGTGGTAAGAGACCGCTTTGACAACTGCATCACCGTGTGCAACATGGAAAACTTCGACCCAGTTGGGGTACACACAGGAGAATCCATCGTGGTGGCACCTTCACAAACCCTTTCCAATTCAGAATACCACAAACTCAGAGAAGTGGCAACCCGCACCATCCGCCATTTGGGAGTCGTGGGAGAATGCAACATTCAATATGCACTAGACCCAAACAGTGAAGAATACCGCGTAATTGAAGTAAACGCAAGGCTTTCTAGGTCTTCTGCCCTTGCTTCCAAAGCAACAGGATATCCCCTTGCTTTTGTGGCGGCAAAATTGGCATTGGGATACAGTTTGTATGAACTCAAAAACTCTGTAACCCAAACCACTTCGGCTTGTTTTGAGCCAGCATTGGACTACTGTGTGGTAAAACTTCCACGCTGGGATTTGAACAAATTCTATGGGGTGAATCGCCAAATTGGTTCTTCTATGAAATCCGTTGGAGAGGTGATGGCCATTGGAAAATCTTTCGAAGAGGCCATCCAAAAAGGAATCAGAATGCTCGATACAGGGCAAAGAGGAATTGTTGCCAACCGTTTTTCTCTTCCAGAAAATGAGGATTTGGACACCTATCTTTCCAACCCAGACGACCAAAGGGTTTTTGCTCTGTCTTTGGCTTTTGACAAAGGATACAGCATAAAACAAATCTTTGAACTCACCAAAATCGACCCTTGGTTCTTGCAAAGACTGGAAAAAATCCACCGCTTGGGAGAACAAATCAAAGGAGCCAAAACTCTCGAAAATCTGTCCAAAGAACTGGTTTTGGAATGCAAAAAAGCAGGGTTTTCGGACGACCAAATTTCTGTACTCCTCTTCGGTGAAGGGGGACATGCAAACGAGCTCAAGGTAAGAGCCTACAGAAAATCTTTAGGCATTACGCCCGTTGTCAAACAAATTGACACCTTGGCGGCAGAATTCCCAGCCCAAACCAACTATCTGTACAACACCTACCACGGTGATGAAAACGATTTGGAGCAAAACACAGAAAAAGCCATTTGCATTTTGGGTTCTGGGGTGTACAGAATCGGAAGTTCTGTGGAGTTTGACTGGTGTGGAGTAAACGCAGCCAAAACTGCAGCCAAAGAAGGATACAAGGTGATTATGATAAACTACAATCCAGAAACCGTAAGTACAGATTACGACGAGTCTGACAGATTGTATTTTGAAGAGCTTTCTTTCGAAAGGGTTATGGATATTCTGGAATACGAAAATCCTACAGGTACCATTATATCTACGGGAGGACAGATTCCAAACAACCTTGCGATGAAACTTTTCGACCAGAGGGTATCCATCTTGGGAACTTCTCCTCTGAACATAGACGATGCAGAAAACAGACACAAATTCTCTGGAATTTTGGACGAACTTGGCATTCTACAACCCAAATGGAAAGAGCTTTCTACCCTACAAGCCGTGTTTGATTTTGTAGAAGAAGTAGGTTTCCCAGTGCTCATTCGTCCTTCGTATGTGCTTTCGGGTGCAGCGATGAACGTGGTTTCCAACAAAACAGAGCTGGAAGCCTTCTTAAAATTGGCTGTAGAAGTTTCGCCTGACCATCCCATTGTGGTTTCTCAGTTTATCCAAAACTCCAAAGAAATCGAGCTGGATGCTGTGGCACAAAACGGTGAAATTGTCTCTTATGCCATCTCTGAACACGTGGAGTTTGCAGGAGTACACTCTGGAGATGCCACCATGTATTATCCAGCACAAAATGTGTATATCGAAACCATTCGAAAAATCAAATCCATCGGAGACAAAATCGCTAAGAAATTTTCGATTTCTGGACCTTTCAACATGCAGTTTTTGGCCAAAGACAATGAGGTAAAAGTCATTGAGCTGAATTTGAGAGCTTCTAGGTCTTTCCCTTTTGTATCGAAGGTTTCCAATACCAACTTGATTGAGAAAGCCACCAAAGTACTTCTAGGAATTCCTGTGGAAAAACAAGGTTCCCACGCCATTTATGATGTGGATTATGTCGGAGTAAAAGCCTCTCAGTTTTCGTTTACCAGACTCGGTGGAGCAGACCCCGTTCTTTCTGTGGATATGTCTTCTACCGGTGAGGTGGGATGTATTGGTTCTACTCCGAAAGAGGCACTACTCAAGTCTATGCTTTCTGTGGGATACCAGATTCCAGCCAAAAACATTTTGGTATCTGCAGGACCCATCGACTCCAAAGTGGAACTATTGGAGCCATCCAAACTGCTCATTGAAAAAGGATACACTCTTTTTGCTACCGAAGGAACCCACAAATTCTACACCGAAAATGGAATCGCCTCCACCCTTGTGGGCTGGCCAGATGATACCAACCACAATGCACCCAACGTGATGGATGTTTTGGCAGACAAAGGGGTAGATATGGTCATCAACATACCCAAAAATCTAACCAAAGCTGAGCTAGACAACGATTACACCATCCGCCGAAAAGCCGTGGACTACAGCATTCCACTGGTTACCAATGCGAGATTGGCCTCTGCTTATATTCGTTCTTTCTGTGATTATACTCTTGCTGATTTGGAAATCAAGTCTTGGAATGAGTACAAAAACGGCAAAACAGAAAATCTTTGATTTGACCTGTTTTTGCAAACCAAGAAGCCCTCTTTTGAATTCAGAAGAGTTGAGGTGAGTGTTTTGGGTGCAATGCAGTTAGAGAGAGTCGGGGTGAGGGAGATTAAACCAATCAAACAAATCTCCCTTCGGCAAGCTCAGAGCATTCAGACAAAGTGCCTAAAAGCCTCAAAGATAGCAAGAATGATATTTTTTGAAAATTGGTTTGATTTTTTTGAGCTTTGATATTTAGCGTGTTTCCAAAAGACTTTTGCTTGATTTAAATATGAGCAAAAACCATATTTATATGGGTATTATTTAAGCACTACAAACTTCATTTCTATCTATAGCAGACAAAAACCATTTGTCATTTACTTTGGTGAGATAAAAAATAAAGTCTTTTTTGTTTTTATCAAATAAAATAATTTTATGGCTATTGTTTTCAAGGTTCTTCAATTCTTCAATTTGAAGATCAGACCATATTTTTTCTATGAACAAATTATTTTCTGAAATCGCAGTTTCTGAAAGTAAATGGTCTGTATTTATTGTATCTATGTAAATGCCTGGTGGTTTATCCCAATTTTCGGTATTACAATTAAAAAAAGGCAAGGTCGATATACGTATTTTATAATCCGTATCAATCTCATTGGAATATGGAAGATACTCTGGTGTCGGTTCTGCAAACGAAATAGATTTTTCAATAGAGAGGTTATCATGGACTCCTCTTTTATACAAAAAAGCAATTCCAAATTCTGGGTTTATCAATCGATTCAACTTCTTTTCGTCCTTACTTTGATAAGCTTTGATTACAGAAATTATGGTTTTTTCTAAATCAGAATTAACTGAATCAACTGAATCAACTGAATCAACTTCTGTTGGTATTGAAGGTTTTGTATCTACATTAACTACTTTTTGCAATGTAGTTTTCTTATTTGAAGAATTGGGTTGGTTCTGTATAGTATTTACTTTACAAGAGACCGTTAGTAAGGCTGACAGAATTATAATTAATGAATCTTTCATTTTATTTCCAAGTTTTATATTCAAATCTATCAAAATTTTTTATCTTTCGTGATTTACCTTTATCAATACAAATTATCTTATTGATTGGATCAACTGAAAGGGCATAATATTTTTTATTGTCTTCACCATACACCCACCAACCACCAGAACCTTCATTCATTTTCGTTGCTTTAAATGTGAATATTGAACTGTCTTTTGGTATTTCATAACCATTTTCAGTCGCCACAAGCCACAAATTCCCAAAGAAAGAAGTATAATTCAATGCGAAGGCACAAGCTAGTATGATCAATAAGAATACTATATTTTTCATTTGGGATATATTATTTCCGAATCAGAAACATTTTAGTATCTGTGAAGCTTTAATAATTTGAATAATCAAGATTTATTCAGTTTAAAATATCATTCCCCTCCCCCAACAGAAACAAAAGAATAACTCCCAGAGGGCACTTTCACCACAAAAAACTCTCCTTCTTTTCCCAAATTCTTTTCTTCCCCCAGGTCCAGCCCAGTCTCCCAGAAATTTTCCAAAACCAAAATAAGGTACCAGAAGTCCATTTTCTGTGTGTTGAGACAAAAACTCAAGCCATTTTCGGCTAGGTTCATAAACCAGTTCCAAGGCTTTTGTGTCTCCATAATTTTGGTAGTATTCCCAAGCGATATTCAGTCCCGCACTGCTCCAAAGCGGCCCTCCCCAAGCGATGTGATTGGCCTGTGGTGTGGTGTGGTAAATCCATCCAGAGGGCTCTTGCATGTCTGTCCAGTTTCGCATCAGGTTGTTGTAAAAAGCCCCTGCTTTGTAGGTGGGCATTCCAATTCCCCAAGCGGTTGCAAAAAGCTCTTCCCCGTAACCCAATCTCTCTCTGTGTGGACAATCTGAGGTGAATCCTTCGGTGGTGTTGATGCGAAATGTCCAAAGGTCTGTGTCGTATATTTGGTTGAATAAAGCGTTGGAGGAAGTAAAACTTCCGCTTCCTTTTAGGTCATTTCCAACCAAAAGGGCTTGAATGTCCCCTTGGCTGGGTTTGGTTCTCAGTCCCGAGAGATAAATATATCTTCCAGCGGTATAATTGAATCGATTTTCAAAGGTTTCCACCTCTTGTCCCTTGCAAATGTATCTGTACTTTTGACCGAAATCTTTTTTGGTTTTGGAATCATCTGAAACGGAAATTTTGACCAAATCTCCCTCTTTGGTATTGCGAAATTTGAGGGACAAAAAGCCTGTAAAATTCTTTCCCAAATCTATCCGATACACCCCTTTTTTGATTTCAACAATGTCTTTTGCTTCAAGGCTATCCAAAACGCGGGAAGGTTCACTCATTTGTGAAGACAAAACCAGATTGAGCTGAACTTCTTTGGCGGATTCCCAACCGCTGGTATCCAAATCTGTCTGATTCCAATTTGTTACAAATTTTCTGGCATCCACACTTTCTCCTCCGTTGTCTGCATGTTTGTTGTGACCCAAATTTTGGCTAGAACTCACCTTACATTTCCAGCTGTTGTCACTAGAAAGTGAAAATGTTTTGCCATCTTTGTAGGCGTATTCCATCTGCACTTTTAAGGATTGGGTAATGTCCTTTTGGTAGTGTTTGTACCGAGACCAGCCGGGACCATACCAAATGGCCAACGTGTTTTTTCCTGGCTTCAGAAGGCTTTTTACATCGTATCCTACATACAAAACCCTTTTGTTCAGTCGAGTGAGAGAGGGTGCTAGAACTCTATCGTCCACCTTTTTTCCGTTGATATAAAGCTCATGATACCCCACCGAAGCCACATAAACAAACGCCGTTTCTGTGTTTTGATTTAGGGTGAAATCTTTTCGAAACCAGATGTGTTTTTCATCAGAGGCTGTGGGATGCTGCATCCAAATTCCTTTCCAATCTGAGTTTTGCAAAAGCCCAATGGAAAAAGAAGATACTTCGCTCCATAGGCTAGGGTTTTGGTCTTTGTCAAAAGAGCGGACTTTCCAAAAACAGACTTGGTTTGAATGGAGTTTTTGTCCCCCATACACAATCTGAGCTAGCTGAGAAGAATTCACCTTTCCACTGTCCCACAAATCACCCTTTTCTTTTTCCAGAAGTTCTTTGTTGGAAGCCACAAGAATTTGGTAGGCGGTTTGTTTTTGTCCTCTGGTTTGGTCTATGAGTTTCCAAGAAAATCTAGGTTCCACTACATCTACGGCGATGGGCTGGGTGAGATATTCAACTTGCAAATCGGAAACCTGTAGCGTGCTTTGGGCATTTCCCAAAAAGGGGAAAAACAGCATAACCAACAGGCAAAACAAAAAAGAATGTTTCATGGAAATGTTCTTGGAAAATTACAAGAGAAGAAAATCAAGTCAAAAATGGATTATATAGAGTATCAAGGCACATAAACCTCAATGTCTTTGATGTACACCTCATTGTCCTGAGCTCCCATGTGCAGTTGGAAGGCAAGTTTCCCCATATCTGGCATCATCTGAGTGTTTACGTATTCATCTACACGCAAATTTCCATTGACCCAAGTTCTAAGATGTCTTCCCTCGGTTTGAATTTCCAGTGTGTTCCACTGTCCATAATCTCCTGATTTCAAACTTTGGGGAACAATTTTGAGAAATTTGAAAATGGTTTTGGTTACCCCCATGGGGAGTCCGTCTTTTTCTCCACCGAAATCGATTTGCATCCCATAAGCACCATAAAGCCCCCCTTTTTCTCCCCGAACATAGACCCCTGAATTGGCTTGATTCACCTTGTATTTCAAACGGATGTAGCTGTTTCCAAAAGACTGTATTTTTTCTCCATAGGAGATGATGTGTTTGGAAAATGGATTTTCCGCTCCAGGGGTGAGTTGATACCAATAGAGTCCGTTGGCATCGTTTTGACCAGCTCCCCATCCTCCCCAACGTTTTCCAACCAGCAAATCGGGGATTTGGTCTTTGTTCATGTCCACAAAGAGTAGATTGTGAGAAAGTGACCAACTTTTGTCTATGGTATGCTCTACAAACTCCATTTCTACTTTGTTGCTGGGTTTTTGCTCATACCAAAAAATCCCATATCCGTGTCCAGAGGAAAGGACAAAATCATTGAGTCCATCGGCGTTGATGTCATACACATAAATATTGCAAGCATGGCCATAAGAAAACCCGTTTTCGCTTTTGTATCTAGGTTCAAAATCTCCCTCTACCACACATACATTCATTTGAAAGGGATGTTTTGTCCATTTCCCTTTTTTGGGGTCAAGGGGTGCTTCAAACCAAGCATCTGTGGAAATTACATCGTTTCTTCCGTCTTTGTTCAAGTCTCCCACTCCTACTCCCCAAACCAGAGATTGCACACCCATATCGTATTTTTGCCATGCTCCATTTTCATATTTGTACCAGCGCAAATTCAGATGTTCTTTTCCTTCTTTGAGTCTGGTTCCACCTGAAACCAATTCTTCCTTTTTTCCGTCATTGTCTATGTCCACCCAAATTCCATTGTGTAGACCTAGGTCATGTGCTTTGCTCTCTGTGCTAGATTCTCCTTTTGGCGGTCTATCCGCATCGATGAGAATTCTCTCCCAATTGCCAACATTTCGGTTCCCTGGACTTTTGTACCAAAAAAGTCCCATATCATGCCCACCACTGATGATGTCATCAAATCCATCCCCATCCACATCACGGGTGAGGGTAAAATCATCTGGACTCACCATAGAGTTGGGAACAAAAGCAAAATAGGGTCTTAATTCTCTAAAAGGGATGGCTTTGGAAAAGTCTGGTCCTGCAAACCAATTGGAACCTGAAACAATGTCCTGATGCCCATCTGCGTCAAAATCTCCAAAAGCACAGGATTCCACCTTTTCAGGGCTGATATGTATAGCCTGAAAGGGAATTTCCTTGCTTTTTTGGGTTTCTTTGGTTTGTGCTAACCCCAAAAGTGGGAAACACAATGTAGTCAAAATCAGGGGCAAAAATATTTTTTTCATAGGATGTCTGGTAAATTGGGATTTTGGTCTTTGGTTTTTCCAAATATAACAAAAGAAACTGTTCATTTCGGTTTTTGTGTTTTTTGGCGTTTTCTTTTTCGTTTTTATAAAAAAGCACTTCACTAATACTAATAGAGAGAGTGTTGTTTGAAGTTGAATGCTGTTTTGAATCTTGTTAATTTTTTTCACTTTTATTTATAAAAACATAGATTTACAAAAAAATAAACCAACCATGAAAAAGAAATTTATCCTAGCTGCGATTGTATTTTGCAGTCATTTTGCCTTTGGCCAAAAGATTGACCCAAAAAAAATAGAAATTGTTCGAGACAACTATGGTGTTCCACATGTTTACGCAGATACCAACCTAGAGGCTGCTTATGGTCTGGCTTGGGTTACCTGTGAAGACAGTTTTGAAGGACTCGAAAAAAGAATGGCTGTTGTCTTTAACAAGAGTGGGAAACTGAACGGTGGGAAAGGACTGATGTCGGAACTGATTTACCAATCTTTTGAGATTGACAAAATAGTGGAAGCTGAGTTTGAAACCAAAACCAGCCCACAGCTCAAAGCCTTTTTGGAAGCGTATTGCCAAGGAGTAAACGATTTTATCGCCAAATATCCCCAAAGGGTTTCTTTGTCAGAAATCAAAAAAAACAAAATCACCCCAAAAATCATGCTCAAAGCCTCGATTTCTGGACAGGCAGACTTTGCCTACATAGGTGTGGATATGGCAAGACTTTTCTTGCAAGATTTGCGTGGTGCAAGCCTAGCTCCACAAATCAAAACAGCACTAATCAAAGAGGTTTCAGACATGCAAAATACAGGTTCCAACGCCTATTTGCTCAGTAGTGAAAGAAGCCAAGAAGGACTCACTTCCATCATTGGGAATCCTCATACTGTTGGCGGAGTTGAAGGGCCATTCGAGGTGCAAATCAACACCAAAGAAGGTTGGAACATCCATGGAGCGGCTCTTCCTGGACTGCCCGTTTTGGCTTTTGGAACCACCCAAAATCTAGCCTTTACCAGAACTTCTCCTCTGGACGACAAAGTAGATTTATATCAGCTTACAACCAACGAAAAAGGAACCGAATATTTGTTAGATGGAAAATGGTTGCCACTGAAAAAAAACAATTTAAAACTCTTTGTGAAAATGTACGGTCTGGTGATTCCAGTTCACAGTACTCTCCTTAAAAACAGAATGTATCAAAGCGCGTTCGGGCCTGTGTTTAAGGTAGAAGACAAGTATTATGCCATGAGGGTAAATCTGCACAGTTTGTCTATGATAGAACAACTTTTAAAACAAAATCTGGCACAAAATTTTGAAGAATTTCAAGATGCTTTCAGACCCAATCCGCAAATTGCACTCAACACCTTTTATGCAGACAAGGAAAACAACATCGCCCGTTTTTCTACCTCTAGAATTCCCAAAAGACCTGCTGGTTATTCTTGGGACGGAATAGTGCCAGCAGACAAAAGTGAGCTCATCTGGAGCATGGATGAAAACAACATGATTTCATTTGATGAAGGTTTCAAAGCCATCAATCCCTCTCAGGGAATCATCTTTGATGCCAATTCCTCTGCTTTTAGCGGTTACGCCAAAGAAGATGTGATAGACATTCACAAGTATGACTACCTAGGGTATATTCCTTTTGCCTACCATGTTCATGGCCCAAGAGAAGAAGGAATCAGAGAAAGGGTAGATGGAGAATTCCACGGAAAGAAACTATCAACCCAAGATTTCTTGAGTCTGAAATTCGATACCAAATCTCAGTTCAAAAATTTTAGTACTTTCGCTTTCCCCTTTGATTTGAATTTGCTCGATACTTCTATCCCAGAGGTAAAAGAAGGAGTAGAAATCCTAAAGAAATGGGACAGCCATTTTGACAAAGACAGCAAACAAGCCACTTTTGCCGAAATTCTCATCGAAAATTACTACCATGTAGATATGTTCAATGCCAAAAAGTACATGGGATACCAAAATTGTATGACCACCGCTACCGATCCAGACATTACCTATTTTCAGGATGCGATGATCAAGGCCGTAAAGTTCATGAAAAAAACCTATGGAACCCTTGAGGTGCCTTTTGGAGAGTTTCAAATCATGAAAGTAGGAGACAAAGTGGTTCCTCTAGATGGAAACAAACTTGGAAGCCGAAACATTCTTGGTTTAATCGGAAAAGACGGAAAAAAGGTGTACAACGGTGGAGATACTTATGTTTTTATCGCCAGCTTTGACAAAAATGGACTGGTAAAATTGCAAACTGTCAATGGAGCTGGACAGTCTCATGACCCCAACAATCCTCACTCCAAAGACCAGATGGAACTGTTTTCGAACCACCAGTTCAAAACCATTTCTTTTGACAAACAAGAGGTTTTGAAAACCGCCTCAGCCCATTATTGGTTAGGGAAATAAGAAATTCATATAAAAAAAGAGCCCTTTTCGGATTGGAAAGGGCTCTTTTTTTGTTTATAGAGCAAAGGCGATTATTGTAATCTGAGTTCGCCAGACCTTACCCTCTGTGGATGGTCTCCAACGGGAATGTTGGCGATGATTTTTTTGGCTTTGGGATCGATAACCGAAACCAAATCTCTTTCACTTTGTGAAACATAAAACTGGGTGCCATCTGCAGATGCTGTTACCCAGTAGGGTTTGGAACCGAGAGGATTTTCTGTGAGACGAATGGTGTCAAAAGCAAAGGTTTTTCTGTCAATAAGAGCCACATACCCAGAAACGGTACCTGCTGCACAGAGGATTTCACCACTTCCATCAATAGAAAGTCCGTGATGTGCAGAGTTGTTGATAGTTACATTTTTGACAGCCTCTGGGATAGGAAGATCCAGTTTACGGGTGATTTTGTCATTTTCAATGTCATATTCTACAATTCCGTGGAAAAGGGAAATTTGGAAATAAGCGAATTTTTCATCTGGAGTAATGGCCATCGGTCTAATTGAATGATCCTTAAAGTCGTATCCAGCAGCCTTTAGTCTCGGTTTTAGGTCGATTTGGCGAAGAACTTTGTAGGTTTTGGCATCCACAATCTGGAAAAATCTGTCTCCTTTGACAAAATCCAAAAAAGGTGGTTTTATAAAAATTTTTCCAACGCTGGCGTGGTAGATTCGGTTTCCATCTGCAGAATAAATATTTTCGTGAGGCTGATCTCCAGTGGGAAAAGAATTTATCACTTTACCTGTTTGTGTATCAATGGCAAGCACCTTTTTGGCAGTAGAAGCAGAAACCAAGAAAACTTTTCCATCTGGAGAAATCGCTGAGTGGTCTGAACGGAATCCCTCCACAGGGCATCTCCAAAAAATCTCCCCAGAGTTGACATCTAGAGCGATCACATCCGAAAAGCTAGGTCTGGATACAAAAATGTATTTTCCATCATTGGAGGTAAACATGTCATCCACCATTTGGTCATGGCCTTCTCCGATGATATTTCGGATCATACTTACCATGACTTTTCGTTTTCCACCAGCATAAATCTCATCCATTCTTTCCTGCAAATCTGGCACTGCAGAAATGGTTTTGATCACTTCAAAGGTGCTAGGGTCAAAAATGGTAATGGTTCCCTCCCAGTTGTTACCCGAAAGCACCACTTTTCTTTTGGGCGTGGCATCCGAAATAAATTGGGCAGATTTGCTTTTGTCTATTGGGGTTTTGGGGAAAGAATCCAAA
Organism: Flavobacteriaceae bacterium; assembly: GCA_004359435.1. Classification (GTDB taxonomy): domain Bacteria; phylum Bacteroidota; class Bacteroidia; order Flavobacteriales; family Weeksellaceae; genus PTET01. The sequence continues at coordinate 77,741 of PTET01000001.1, read as the reverse complement.
ACGCTTTGGGGAGTCTTTTTGGTGTAACCTACAAAGAAATAGATGAAATAACCCAATAGCAAAAGGGCAATGATAGAAAGTGTTTTTTTCATGTGTGTTTGTATGTTTGTTTTTATACTGTTAAAAAGAACCTCAAATTACGAATTTTTCAAAGAACCTCTTCTTTCTTTTTGTATTGAATCAAATACACACCCAAAAGAATGATGGACATTCCAATTACGTGAATCAGTTGCAAGGGTTCGTTGTCAAACATTCCCCAAAAAATGGCCACAAAAGGCATAAGATAGGTTACCGATGCGGCAAAAACTGTTGAGGAAATTTGGATGAGTTTGTAAAATATAATCATCGCAAGTGCAGTTCCAAAAACAGCCAGAATTGCCACATATGCCAGCCCGTTAAAGGCGTTCTCGGTTTGGTTTAAGGTGATAAAATCTCCATAAAAATCGTTGTAAATCAAAAGAATAGCAGCTGGAAAAAACAGAACAGTAAATACAACGGTAGATAGCCTAAAAGAAGGAATATTCGATAGATGTTTTTTGGTGATAAGTCCAGCGGTAGCATAACAAATTGTTGCCAAAAGTATGTATCCAATATGCAAGAGGTCATGGTTAGACTCTTTTGCAATGATTTGTTTTTCAGAGAAATAAATAAGTACAAAAGCACCGACAAAACCCAAAATCGTTCCAGCAATTTGGGTTGCATTGCTTTTGATATGAAACACAAAATGCCCGATGATAACCACAAAGATAGGCACCAATGAATTCAAAATTCCAGCCAATGAACTGCTTATTTTTACTTCAGCCATAGGAAACAAAAACATTGGTACAAAATTACTCAAAAAACCAGATAGCAAGAGCCAAGGAAGGGTCTTTTTGGGAATGCTTTTTAAATTATACAATCCAAAAGGTAAAAGCAAAATTCCTGCAATGGCGATTCTCAGTGCACCCACTTGCATAGGTTGAAAGTACTCTACGCCCTTTTTAATCAAAAAAAAAGAAGAGCCCCAAGTGAGGGCAAGGACAAAAAGCAAAATCCATTTTTGGGTGTTTTCGGTGATTTTCATTTTGAGGATTTCGGTGTTTAAGCAGATTTAAGATTTATTTAGTAAATTATTTATTTCTTTAAAAGATGGGTTAACAAATCCTTCTTACTCCTAAAAAAACAACTATCCAGAGGTATAAGTATCTAGAAGAGGGCTGGATTTATAATTAGATAAATATTTTATTTATATTTTTTTCTAATCCGGATGCCTTTAAATAAAAGATAAAATGATATTGCGGCAAAAATCAAAAAATATAGTAAGTCGGGTAAAAGAGGAGGGCTATATGAATAATTATAATTTGTATTTGTCAAAATTATTAACCTTATTATAGTTGGAATCAAAAAAAATAGTCCCAATAAGATGGTTTTTCTACTTTTCCTCCTTAATTCTGAAAATATATTTTCGATATACTCACTCCCAATATTGTGTTCATCACTTACTTTTTTAATAATAAAATTTTTACTTTGATTTCTTTCAATATAATATTCAATATTAGCAATCACGTTCTTTTTGAAGTTGTTTTCCTTTTCAATATTTTTGTTAATCAGGTTTAACATGGAAGTTTTATTTTCTACTGATTGTTTTGATATATCAATAGATTCTTCAAATTCAATTTTTCTTTTTTCAAGTTCTAATTTTAATATTGGAACGATTTCATTTCTCAATTTATATTTTTCATTCCATAACTTAAGAAGTTGCTCATCACTCATTTTAGAGTAGTTTTTAGAAATATCTTTAAAGTTTTCCACTATTTTCAGTTTAAAATACTGGATTAATATACAAAAATTAATTGTTAAAATTCTTGTAAGTCTTATATTCATTAGCTTTGAATCAAATGAAAGGTTACAAATAAAAAAGCCCTTTTCAATTCAGAAAAGGGCTTTTTTATAGTGCTTTTTTTGGGATTATTCTACTTCTATTGTAACTCTATCAGCAAAAAATAGCTTTTTCATTATTTGAATATATACCTCCAAATATCCACTAAAAAATAAAGCATAAGCATCATCAAAAGAGCTAATTGTTATTGATTCAACATTATCGTTGCTATCCACATATATATTCATATCAAGTAGAATTTTTGTTAGTTCTGGGATATATTCAGGATACTTATAAATATTATAGCCAAATTCTTTTGAAGTACAATTAAGATAGATGTCATACTCATAACGTAATTCCCGAAAGAATTCTCTCTTTCCAAAATAAGTGCAATACCCATTAATTCCAAATTCTACGGATTTAGCAAGTGTTGAATTTTGAACTCTTTCTAATAGGATTTGATATGGTATCTTTTCATCATAAAATAAAATTACTGCGTTATATACTGACATTGCTTAAAATTTATTTTTCCTAATTAAACTCTACAATTTAAATATAAACAAATTCACTTTTATTTAATACAAAAAAAGCCCTTCTCAATTCAGAAAAGGGCTTGTTTCAGTTTACAACAAACAAATTATTTGCTTGGAACAGGTCTTAGTCCTTCCCCAACATATTCACTAAGTGGGCGAATGATTTTGTTGTCCACGTTTTGCTCCAAAATATGGGCTACCCATCCAGATACACGGCTCATCACAAAGATTGGTGTGAAAAGGTCAATGGGGAACCCCATCATGTAGTAAGCAGGTCCAGCTGGGAAATCAAGATTCGGGTGAATGCCTTTGGCACCTACCATCACTTCTTCCAAAATGTCCGAAATCTGTCTCCATTTTTGTTCTCCCACAGCATCCGAAACCTTGTGCATGGCTTTTTTCATCGAAGGTACTCTGGAGTCTCCCAGTCTGTACACACGGTGTCCAAATCCCATCACTTTTTCTCGGTTGGCGATTTTGTTTTCCATCCAAGCTTTGGCTTTGTCTGGCTCCCCAATTTCTTTGAGTACATACATCACTTGCTCGTTGGCACCTCCGTGTAGAGGCCCTTTTAGGGCTCCCACACCCGCAACCACAGCAGAATAAATGTCTGAAGTCGTTGAGGTTACCACACGGGTAGTAAAGGTAGAAGCATTGAAGCTGTGCTCCGCGTACAAGATGAGAGAAACATCAAAAGCATCCAAAATGTCTTTTGAAGGAACTTGCCCAAAACACATGTAAAAGAAGTTTTCTACTCTTCCCAATTCTGGGTTTGGAGCGATGGCTTCTTTTCCGATGGAGTTTCTGTATCCCGCAGCCACGATGCTAGGGATTTTGGCATAAAGAGAATCGAACTTGTCTAGGTTGGTTTCTCTGTCGTTTTCCCATACTCTGGAATCTTCCATACCCAAAAAGGCGATGGCAGATTGCAACACATCCATGGGGTGTGCATGTTTGGGAAACAAAGTGATGGCCTGCAAAAGCTCTTTGGAAAGACCTCTGTTTTTGGCTTCTTTGCTTTGGAAAGCAGTTAGTTCCTCAGCATTGGGCAAATGTCCATAAACCAACAAATAAGCAACTTCATCCGAGGTGCTTTTGTCTGCCAATTCGTCCACGGCATATCCTCTGTAAATGAGTTTGGATTCTTCTGCCAGAACTTTAGAAACTGCGGTTTGGTCCACTACGACTCCAACGAGTCCTTTGGGTGCAATGATTTTTTCGCTCATGTTTTTTTCTTTTGAGAATGAGGTTTTTTTCTTTGTTAAAGATTGAAGTTGAATACGGATTGGTCCACCTCGTTGTAAGAATCGTAGTCTATGACTTCATACAGACGTTTTCTGGTTTGCATGTTTTGAACTATGTCGATTTGGTCTCCCACATTTTTGATATGAGCAAGTCCGTCTTCTACATTTTTCATGGCCAATCTCTGGGTTGTAACAGGATAGATGACGATGTTGAAACCAAGGTTTTCCAATTCTTTTCTGGTGAGAAGTTTGGATTTTCCAAATTCGGTCATGTTGGCAAGTAGGGGAATGTCCACTGCTTTTCGAACCGCTTCAAACTCTCTTTCGTCCTGCAAGGCTTCTGGAAAGATGATGTTGGCCCCCGCATCCACATAGGCTTTGATTCTGTCTATGGTTTGGTCCAAAGTTTCCAGTCCTCTTGCATCTGTTCTGGCGATGATTTGGAAGTTGGAATCGGTTTTGGCTTTGGCTGCAGCAAGAACTTTTTGTACCATGTCTTTGGTAGATACAATCTGTTTGTTGTCCAAATGTCCACATCTTTTGGGATTCACTTGGTCTTCTATATGGCAACCCGTAAGGCCTCTGTATTCTACTTCTTTGATGGTTCGAACCACGTTGAGAACCTCTCCAAATCCTGTATCGATGTCCATGATGGTAGGTAGAGAAGTCACTTTGGCAATGTCTGAGGACATTTGTACCACTTCGTTCAAAGTCGTGAGTCCCACATCGGCAAAACCAAGGGTATTTGCCATTACTCCACCCGAAACATAGACTCCATCGAAACCGAGTTTTTCAATCAGCATTCCCACCATGGCGTTGTAAGCCCCTGGGAATTGCAACAATTTGCCAGAGGCAAGAACAGAAGCGAATTCTGCTCTTTTTTCCTGTGGACTTTTAGAATCAATAATCATAAGATTTGATGGTTTGGGTTAATTCTGAAAATGGAAATAATGAGGGTATTATACCCCGAAAATTCCTTTGTTTCCAGTGTTTGTAACGCTTTCCACGTCCATGGTTACGTTGATTTTTTGTAGTTCCTCCGCTGAAAGATTCTCTAGGTTTTCTTCCAAGGTCTCTCTTGAAGCGTTTGGATCCATTTTTTGTGGATCGTTGGCTCCTGTTCCAATCACATAGTGGGTGTGGTGAGAAGTTTCGATGAGGATTTTTTCGATGTTGTTGTAATCAGAGATTTTCTCTTTCATTCTGAATGCCAAGTCAATCAATGCTTGAGATTGGTACTCTGCAGAGTGCTCTTTGGTATAGGTTTCCAAAATCGCCAATTTTTCTGTTCCTACCTCAGGAAGGGGAATGGTGTAGTTGGCATCTTTTCCGTCCAAAATCCATGCGATAACAGAATCTTCTCCTTCATAAATTGGAGAAGGGCTTTTTTCTCCTCTCATGGCTCTGTCCACTGCTTCGATGGCCAATTTTGCACCGTGAGCAGGTACGTAAGCTTTCCAAGAAGAAATCTCTCCTTTTCTGGACTGACGTGTACTGATAGAGGTGTGCAAAGCTTGGTTCAAGGCTTGGTATGTGGTTTCTACATCAAGACCCAACATCGCACAAACTCCAGCGGTTTGTCCTGGACAAAGGTGAGCAACGTGGTCTATTTTGTGCTGGTGCAAACAAATGGCTTTCACAAGGTTTACGTGTACTTCATAGGCAGCAATCACCCCACGGATAACATCTTTTCCTGTTTTTCCAAGTTGTTGTGCTACTGCGATAATCGGTGGAATGTTGTCTCCAGGGTGAGAATAATCCGCANGGGCAGAGGTTCCCAAACTTATTTTGGATGATGTTTTTGTGCGAAAAGACGACATTGCCATCGCTGTGAAAAGAGAGCTCAACGAAGCCATGACTACTTACGGTTATGACATCATCAATACCCTTGTAACAGACATAGATCCAGACATTCAGGTGAAAAATGCCATGAACCGAATCAACGCAGCCGAAAGAGAAAAAACCGCAGCCATGTTTGAGTCTGAGGCTCAAAGAATCAGAATTGTTGCCAAAGCCCAAGCTGAGGCAGAGAGCAAAAAGTTACAAGGACAAGGGATTGCAGACCAAAGAAGGGAAATTGCCAAAGGACTGGTAGAAAGTGTAGATCAGCTCAACAAAGTGGGTATAAACTCTCAAGAAGCTTCTGCCTTAATTGTGGTAACCCAGCATTACGATACCCTGCAAGCCATTGGAGCAGATGCCAACTCGAACCTTATTTTACTGCCCAATTCTCCTCAGGCCGGAAGCAATATGCTCAACGACATGGTAGCTAGCTTTGCAGCTTCTAACCAAATTGGGGAACAGCTCAAAAAAGGAAAGAAAGTAAATAAAAACGAAAATACAGGTTCAACGGAGTTAGGTTAGGCCTTTATTTTCTACCTGTAAACTCCCAAAGGGCAATACCTAAGGCTTGGCTTACATTGATGGAATGATTGTGTCCAAACAGGGGCAAATACACATAATTTGTGCACAAATCTAGTAGCTCTTCTCCAAGGCCACTTCTTTCTGACCCCACGCAGAGAACAATTTTGGAACTTTTTAGCACAAACTCTTTGATGGGAAGACTCTGCTTTGTGAGTTCTAAGCCCAAAAGGGTATATCCTTGGGCGTTTAGATCAAATAGGGTTGGGGCCAAATCTTCTACCCACCGAATATCCAAATATTTTTCTGTGGACTTGGCCGCTCTTTTGGTTTTGATGCTCTGCCAAGCGGGGCAATTGTAAAGCAGAACTTTTTTTACCGAAAAGGCTTCGCAAATTCTAAAGATCATCCCTAGATTCGCTGGGGTTCTAACTCCATCTGCAAGTACAATCAGTTCTAAGGAATGATGCCTTTTTTTGTTTTCTCCATATTGGCTTAAGATAGATTTTGGGTTTTGGCGCTTTAGAAAGTCTATATAGTTTCCGCTTTGTATTTTTGGAAACGAATCCATTTGACCTTTTAGAAGATATACAAAAGCTGTGATGATCTGATCTTCTGTATAGATTTTTACTTCATCTCTTGTATACTGATCTCCTTCGTAATGGTCTAATTCTAATAGGATTTCTGGAGAGTTTATCTCAAAGATTTCTCCATATACTTTTTGGGTTGAATCCAAAGAAATTTTGGCTCCCGGATATTGACCTAAATCGAACAATTCACCATGGAAATGTCCTTTTCCAATGGGTTTGCTGTTTTCTTGCAACAATTTTGACCATTTGTTTTCGCTTTTTTGAAGCAAAGTTCCATAAACAAACAACAGAGGATTATGCTTCACAACCAAAAGTGAGATTTTGACCATTTAAAAGCTGAACAATACCCAGGATCACTTTTTTGTTTCGAACAAAAGAAAAGTGTTCGAGTTTTAAATCAGGACAAATGCTTTGAATTACAGTTGCCGGGCTGCTGTTTAGGGTAGAGTTTTTGCTTTTTACAAAGGTGTCTTTTTCGATGATAAGATTGCTTGTGTTTTCTGTCTCTGGGAAATTTTGGTTTAGCTGGTTGATGTAATCACCGCCTATAACCAGCTGATGACAGGCCGAAACTCTTTTGCAGACAAAAGGAATTGTCTTGTTGTAGAAAGTAGTTGCATCTGCCCCTAGGTGTGGAACCCCCAGGTAAATTATCTTTCCTATTTTTTCATTACCATATTTTTTCAGGTACGCTCTAAGGGCAATTCCTCCCGAAGAATGAGCCAAAACGGCTACTTTCTCTTGTTTAGGCAAAGAGGAAAGGTATTGGTGTATGACTTCTGCTTGGACAGAAAAATCGTTGGTTCCAAGTTTTGGCATGGGTAAAAAATCGGCTTCAAATCCATCTTCTTCAATTTCTTGCATTAGGGGCTTGTAGAATCCTTTAGGTACAAAAGCCGTTGCGAGCAAAAGTACTTTGCCTTTGTTTGGCTGAGCCATTAACAAACCCAAAGAAAGCATAAAATACAGAAGAGCACATTTTTTAAACAATCGATTCATAGGATTCTGATTTTAATTTTACGTAAATTTAAGGCAAATCAATCTTTTTTGGGCATGTCTATTGAAAACATTCCGCTTTCTAAAATCTTATTTCTCGACATAGAAACAGTTCCAATCAAGGAACATTGGGAAGATTTGGATGATGAGTTTCAAAAGCTTTGGGATAAGAAAACAGAGTTTCAAAGAAAGGATGAATTTTCCCCTGAAGAATTTTATTACCAAAGAGGTGGAATTCTAGCTGAATTTGGGAAAATCGTTTGTATTTCTTGCGCCATGATAGATAAAAACCAAAAGATTCGGCTGAACAGTTTTTGGGGCGAAGATGAGCGAAAAATCTTGGAAGACTTCAACCAAATGCTTTTGGAAGATTATTTCAAATCTAATGCAGTGGTTTTGTGTGCCCACAATGGAAAAGAATTCGATTTTCCTTATTTGTGCAGAAGAATGATTATCCAGAGAATCCCTCTTCCTTCAATTCTAAAAATTCATGGCAAAAAACCTTGGGAAATCCCTCATTTGGACACCTTGGAGCTTTGGAAGTTTGGGGATTATAAACACTATACTTCTGTGTCTCTTTTAACCAAAGTATTAGACATTCCAACACCCAAAGACGATATCGATGGTTCGGAGGTAGCTAGAGTGTTTTATCAGGAGAAAAACTGCGGGCGAATCAAAGAGTACTGCGAAAAAGATGTAGTGGCGGTGGTGCAAATCTTTCTTCGTTTAACCGGAAGAGATCTGTTGAAGAGTCCGCTGTGATGAGATTAAAAAACATAGTTTTTTTAGGTTTATCTTTGGCATTTGGCTTTTATTTGTGGGGAATATTTTCCCTTTTTAAAGCCCAAAATTCTTCGTTTCTGTTTTTTGAACATTACTGGTGCGATCTTTTTGATTCTTCTAAAAATGTACTTTTAGAACAAAACAGAATTAAGATTTGGTTTTCTACCTTTGTTTTGAGTCTGGCTTTTGCCTCTTTTTGGTGTTTTATTCCACCTTTTTATGTTCGAAAAGGACTTTCCTTAAAATTGATACGAAGTTTTGGGATGCTCTCTATGTTGCTGCTTGCTTTTGTTGGAAGTTCTTCCCATGATTCTATTCTTCTTGTTTCTGGTTTTTTGGGTGCGATGGCTTTTATACTTTTTTTGCAAAAATTACATCCAAAACATCCCTTTAAGTTTTATTTGGGGATATTTTCTTTTGGTCTGATGGCCCTTTGTGAGCTACTTTTTTTTAGTGGGAACACAAAATTGTTACCTTTTTTTCAAAACTATACAAAAAATAATTTAACAATGTGTTAACTTTTTTCCAACTTATTGATTTTTAAAATCAAAAAACCCCAAAAATGATTTTTTGGGGTTTTTAGGTTTTGGGAAGGTGTGAGTTTATTTTCTTGAATACTCAATAATAAAGATAGAATTATTAAATGGGTGTTCAACTCTTAGATAGTTATTAGAATTACTGAAAATAAAAGTATAAGCCTCTTTTCCTGTTTTTCCATACGAATAATTAAGTTCATACATGTTTGCTTCTGGTAATTTCTCCCATGTAGCTTTATAATTAATAACGTTTGTTGATGCGCAATTTTCATCTAGTCCATAGCCCACAGAAGTACCGTCCGAATTAAAGGTTGCATCGCTATAATTAGTACAGTTTGGTGTTGAGTAAGTTGTTACACCGTTTTGAATAATCCCATTTCTAACATATTTCCAGGACCCTATTATAGGATCTGCAATAGGACCATCCGGCTCACAAGAAAGAATAAACAAGCTCACTAGGAGCGTTAGAAAGCTAAAGAAGCCAACTTTTTTAAAATTAAACAATGCATTTTTCATAGTATTTGGTTTTTTGGTTAGGCTTAAATATACGAAAAATAATTTAACAATATGTTAACTTTTTCTAACTTATTGATTTTTAAAACAAAAAAACCCGAAAGCTGGCTTTCGGGTTTTTTTGGTTTTTTGAAAAGAGCATTTTTATTTTCTAATGTAATATTCATATAACTCATATTGATTTAATACCTCAGTGGTTATCTTTAGCTTGTTACCTGTTTGGTCAACTTCGAGCTTCCAGTTTTGGGTGATAGGATATTCAGCCCCGTTGTATCTGTAGGTCATATTAATTCTGTACATATTCTCTTCTTGTAGTTTTTGCCATGTTCCACGGATAAAATCGTATGGCTCGCAGTACCCTCCCCATGGATTTCTTTTGTCTATTAATGTTTTATCTGCGTTAAATATAAATTCAGAGTTGTTGTATCTACAACCAGGGTTACCTGATCTTGGGATTTCTCCATCTGGAGGAAAGAGCAGGCGATCCGCTTGCAAAGACCAAGTCCCAATAATTGGATTTGTTACAGGCCCTTCATCGGGCTGGCAAGAAAAGAAAACTACACTCATTAACATCATCAAAGCACCCAATACATTGACTGCTCTGATTTTTGATTTTAAATTTTTCATGATTTTGTGGTTTTGGTTAGGCTACAAAAGTAGAATAAAAAACTAATAAAATCATAATGAAATCATAAAACTTTATTTGTTTTTGTTGTTTTCGGCTTTTTATAAGGCAGTTATGTTAATAAAATTAACATATTGTTTGGCTTTTTAGATTTATGACTTTTCAAATTCTTTGCAAAAGTAGGGGTAAATTGTAGTCAAAACGTGGTTTGGTTTGTTGGTATTTTTTAGAGCTTTATATGCAAAAAACCGCCTCAAAATAAAATTTGAGGCGGTTTTCGTTGTTGTATTGATGTTTAGGTTTTTATTTTATTCTGATATATTTTTGATAATGCCTAAAATTACCATTGTCTGTTTGAAAGGTTGTAATACTGTCTTTTGCTTGGTTAAAAATAACATCCCAATCCATTTTTTTGTCGTATAAATTTCCATCTGGATATCTATAAACAACATTTAATTTGTACCCTGTTGTAGAACCGCTTACTTTTTCCCATCTCCCAGAAACAACATCGACTTTGTTACATGAATAATAATAGGTGCTTTTGTCTACACAGGTTCCGTTGGAATTAAACAAAAACTGAGAATCTCTAAGCCAACAATCTATAATTGGTTCAAGTGGCTTCATTTCTTTTGTAGTTTTATTATAGCCTCCGACCTCTATAAGTTGCCAACTTCCAACTAATGGATCTGATGATCCTCCCCCGCCTCCAATTCCATCTTCGGTTGGATTACAGGATAAAATTGCTAGACTCATTAACACCATCAAAGCACCCAATACATTGACTGCTCTGATTTTTGATTTTAAATTTTTCATGATTTTGTGGTTTTGGTTAGGCTACAAAAGTAGAATAAAATACCAATAAAATCATAATGAAATCTTAATATTTTATCTTTTACCGTGAAATAACCCTTAATTTTAGGGTTTTATGTTAAAAAAATTAACATATTATTACAAGAATGAGGGTGTTTTTACCTTGTCTAATTTTCTCCTGTTTCGATATAGCTCACTTTGGAAAGCGTATCGAAAAAGGCAACCAAGCGAGTGAACAAAATTGGAAAGGGACTATAAAGGTGATTTTATTTTCAAAAAATGGTTTATTCAATCCATCCTCTCGGATTTTTGAGAAATTGTTCTTTAAAATCCTTCAATATTTTGGCTAACTCATCTCTTTCTTTTGCCAGTCGATCCAAATTTTGGGTGTTGATAACAGTTTGATCATTGTATCCAACATCACCATAACCCAAATCATCGGCCAAAATAAAAACAAAATTGGGTTTGTCCTGCTTAGATTCTACCTTTACGATTTCATTCAAATTGAATTCTTTGTCTTTGAAACTACTGGCTTTCAACCCTTCATGGGCTGGCCCTTGTAGGAAGTAAAATGCCAACAATCCTATCAAAAGTAATACAATTCCACCCAGTAAGAACTTCATAATGTTTTTATCAAATTCATTTTATAGGTTGGGTTTTGGTTTGATGGATATGAAATCTTTGCATTTGGCAAAATAAATCACCTAATTTCAAATTTTGTTAAAAATTTTTGAGAATCGAAATCCAAGCTACTACAAGAGAAGAAAACAATTTTTAGAGAAGTTCTTTTACTAGAATAAAACTAATTTAAATTTTGGATTGGAAGGGCGTATTTATCAATTTTAGAATGCTTTTGTTGAAAGGATTCCTTTCCTAACATAAAATAGTCTCAAATTTCCCAACAAAAAAACGGCGAGAATTTCTCCTCGCCGTTTTGAATATGATGTAAGACAACAATCAATCTCTGTTTGGTGCCATGAATTTGTAAGTAAATCCAGCAACAATAGCCCCTAGAATAGGTGCTGCCCAGAACAACCAAAGTTGGTCAAAAGCTGGGGTATAAAACACAGCCTGAGACAAACTTCTTGCAGGGTTTACAGAAGTATTGGTTACAGGAATAGAAATCAAGTGGATTAATGTTAAAGCTAGTCCAATGGCGATTCCAGCAAATTTACCGTTTGCATTTTTGTGGGTTGCACCAAGGATTACAATCAAGAAAAAGAAAGTCATAAAGAATTCCACCAAGAAAGCCGAGGAAGCACAAAATGCTTTTCCATGATATACAGGTGCCTCATAGAAGTTGGTAGCAAAAGCACCTGGTCCAGAGAAATCTATTCCACCTGGGGTTCCAGAAACAATTTGATACAAGACTGCTGCTCCAGCAATCGCTCCCAAACATTGGGCTACAATGTATGGAACAATCTCAGAGGCGTTAAATCTTCCTCCTGCCCAAAGTCCTAAGGTAACCGCTGGGTTAAAATGTCCACCAGAAATGTGTCCTACGGCATAAGCCATGGTAAGCACGGTAAGACCAAAGGCCAAAGATACACCCACAAGGCCAATTCCGATGTCTGGGACTCCTGCTGCAAGTACAGCACTACCACATCCACCTAGTACCAACCACATGGTTCCGATAAATTCTGCTAAAAGTTTTTTCATAATAAAGGGTTTTAAAGGGTTAATTGTTGTTTTGGTTTTATTTCAAAATTTAGTTGTCAAAATTTACGGCATCTTCTACCGCATGTTGTTCGTTTACAGAAGGAGTTTGCGTTTTAGGTTTCCCTCCAGATTGTCCAGATCTTTGAGCGCCACCACTTTTTTGGGTACCTCTTGCTCCTGAAGAGGCTTTTGCTCTTTGAGTAGCCCTACCAGAGGTTACCCCTCCAAGGGTATAATCTTCATAGGTGTTAAATCCTCTTAGAGATCCACAATCCCAACGTTCGTTGATTCCTTTGGGTTCTATGAATTTGTCTGATTTAAGCACGCCTAATTTATCTCCAATTCCATAAACACTGTTCATGTAATGCGCCCAGATTGGCATGGCCATTACCGCTCCTTGTCCCATGGCAGTAGATAAAAAGTGAGCCGAACGGTCTTCACATCCTACCCAGACTCCGGTTACCAGTTTTGGGGTAATCCCCATATACCAACCATCAGAGTTGTCGTTGGTGGTTCCGGTTTTTCCTCCTACATCGTTTCCAAATCCGAATTTACTTCTAAGCACTTTACCAGTACCCATTTGTACCACACCTCGAAGAAGATCTACCATGGTATAGGCTACATCTTCGTTCATTACTTCTCTGGTTTCTGGGTCAAAAATTCGGATGGTTTCTCCGTTTTTATCTTCAACCCTTGCAATCATTTCGGGTTTTACATACACGCCACCATTGACAAAAGTAGAATAAACTCCCACCATTTCGTACAGACTAAGGTCTGATGAACCCAGTGCGATGGTATAATCTTTGTTGATGTTGTTGGTTACCCCCATATCTCTAGCCAGTTGGATGACTGGCGTTGGACCTGTTGCAGCAATAAGTCTTGCCGCTACCGAGTTCACAGAATTGGCTAAGGCATTTCGGATACTCATAGCTCCGGTGTAGGGATATCCAGCGTTTCCAGGACACCAAGAACCTTCACAGAATCTGGTATTTAAAATGGTATGACAAGGGGTATATCCCAATTGGCTGATGGCCGTTGCGTATACAAGTGGTTTGAAGGTAGATCCTACTTGTCTTTTTCCTTGTTTTACGTGGTCATACTGGAAATATCTCCAGTTGATTCCACCCACCCATGCCTTGATGCTTCCATCGGTTGGATTCATAGACATAAGCCCAGAATTAAAGATGTGTTTGTGGTATCTAATGGAGTCGTAAGGAGTCATAAGGGTGTCTACAATTCCGTTCCAAGTAAAGATTTCTAATCTTGTAGGGGTATTAAATTCTCTTTCTATCTGTTCTTGGGTAGCATTTTTTGCCATTAAGTTTTTATATCGACCGGTTCGCATCATGGCACGTTTCATAATGCTTTCGATGGTTTTGTCCGTTAGGTTATAAAAAGGGGCTTGCTTTCTATGTCTTTGTTCTCTAAAGAACTGGCTTTGAAGTCCTTTTAGATGCTTTTTCATGGCATCTTCGGCAAAGGTCTGCATCCTAGAATCTATGGTAAGGTGAATTTGCAAACCATCTCTGTAAAGGTCAACTTTCTTACCCGATTCTTTTTCGTACTGAACCAACCATTGTTGCAATTCTTGTTTGAGTGCCAATTTAAAATATGCAGAATAGGTGTCTTTTAAATTACGATTGATTTTAGAAAAACGAAGCGGCGTAGGAGACTTTTTAAGTTCAACTATCTTGAGTGAATCTTGCATTTTGTATTTCACCATTTGATTTAATACCACATTTCTCACCCTAAAGCTGTTGGCTTTGGATTTTTCGGATCTGTGAGGGTTGTTGGCTACAGGGTTTTCTAGCATGGCTACAATAGTGGCACATTCAGCAAGATTTAAGTCTTTGGTCGATTTGTTAAAGTATGTTTTGGCCGCCATTTCAATTCCATTGGCCCCATAGATAAAATCTACCTTGTTAAAGTACATGGCGATAATCTCTTCTTTGGTGTAGAGCCTTTCTAACTGTACGGCGGTAATCATTTCCAAGATTTTCTGTTTGATTCTACCTACAATGTTGGTAGAAACTTTTCCTGTGTACAAAAGTTTGGCCAATTGCTGGGTGATGGTTGATCCTCCACCATCGGTACCTCTTCTGAACACCGCTCTGGCTAGCGCTTTAAAATCTACTCCAGCATGATCGTAAAAACGGATGTCTTCTTTAGCCAGTAGTGCATCTACTAAGTTTTTGGGAAGATCCTCATATTTTACGGGGTATCTTTTTTCGGTTTCGAATTTATCGATGAGTTTTCCATCGGCAGAATAGATTTCTGAAGCCACATTGATGTTGGGGTTTTCAAGGTCCTGTACTTTGGGAAGATCTCCAATAAAACCACTACTGGCTGCAATTAGTAGCACGGCCAAAAAGGCCAAGCCACCAAAGAATAGGGTCCAAAATATACCCAGATAACCTGCGTAATTTGATTTTTTACCACTTGTCCTATTTTGATTTTCTTGTGTGTTTTCTGTTGCCATTATTTCGATTTTTCGATCATTAGACTCATATCTTCAACTCCTTTTAGGGTGTCGGTTCTCATCGCCTGCCAAAGAGCAAAAATATACTTTCCATTTGATTTTAGTTCTACTTTTTGTTTAAAGGGAACTTTTATTTCTTTAATTCTTCCCATTCCTTTTCCTATCCAGGTTCCGTCTGGCTCTGCAAGAGGGATGTCCACCAAGGTTTCTTGGGTCAAAATTTTTCCGTTTTGGGATACCTCAGATCTTAGGTTAAGGTTAGAGTAGGGGTAGTTTTCGTTGTGTCTAAAGCCCAAATAGATGTCCACTGTTTGGTCTTCTTTCCCATTTTGATAAACAAAAACCAGCTTCTTCTTTTTATGCCAACCAGTTTTTTCTACTGATTGATAGTCTGAAAAAACTTGATTATTTCTACAGCCTACCAAAAAAATAAAAAGACAGAATAAAAGAACTAATTTTTTCACGATTTGGTTGGATTTTGATTTCCCCCAGGTCTGGGTTTTCGTCTTTTAAAATTTCTTTTTTTATTTGGGTTTGTTCCCGGGGTTTGATTGGTTTTTACACCCGCTACCCCTTGGGCTTCATTTTGATTTTTTAAAGGTTTTTGTGGTTGGGTATTTTGTCCAACGGAATTTAGATTCTGTGGATTTTGCTTTTTACGATTTTTATTCTTAGACCTTGAGTTTTTCTGTTTGTCTACTTCAAATCGCTGGATGTTGTCTTCTAAAATGTCGCTGTATTCAGGAATCTCTATTTCAGCGTTTTGTTTGGCCAAAGTTTCTAAGGAAGGTAGCTTTTCTCCTTTTTTATTTAGCTCCAAATATTCTCTCACCTTGTCGGTAGAAAATTTAATCCAATTGAAATTTCCTTGGGTAGCAAACCACATTTCTTTTTTGAAAACGTCAATTTTTACGCATTGCGCTTTTCCATCTTCGGTTTGCAAAGAGGTATTGGCACTTGGCATTTTTTTGATGGCATCCAAATAAGAATCTAGTTCGAAGTTCAAACAGCATTTGAGTTTTCCACACTGTCCAGCTAGTTTTTGTGGATTGATAGAAAGCTGCTGATACCTGGCGGCAGAAGTAGAAACACTTCTAAAATCTGTGAGCCAAGAAGAACAGCAAAGTTCTCTACCACAAGAACCAATCCCTCCAATTTTGGCAGTTTCTTGTCTGTAACCAATTTGACGCATTTCAATGCGTGTTTTGAATTTGGTTGCAAAATCACGGATAAGCTGTCTAAAATCGATTCGGGTTTCGGCTGTATAATAAAAGGTAGCTTTGGAATTGTCTCCTTGCATTTCGATGTCAGAAATTTTCATCTCTAGCAAGAGACTTCTGGAGAGTCTTCGGGCGTCAATGAGTAGCTCTTTCTCTCTTTCGATGGCTTTGTTCCAGATTTCAAGGTCTTTTTCATCGGCTTTTCTTAAAACCTCTAAACAAGCATCTTCTTTGATTTTCTTTTTTTCCATCTGGATTCTAACCAGTTCTCCCGTTAGGGTTATCATGCCCAAATCGTATCCGCTTTTGGCTGAAACCACTACTTTGTCGCCAATTCTTAGACTTAAATGGTTGGAATTGATAAAATATTCTTTTCGCTCGTTTTTAAATCGAACTTCTACAATCTGGGCTTTGCCATTTTTGGGCTGTTCGAAGTTGGATAGCCAATCAAATACGTCTAGTTTGCCGCATCTGTCGGAAGAGCAATCTCCGTTTGATTTACATCCACCAGGCTTACTGCCGGTTGAACATGAAGTACATCCCATATAGTTTTCTTAATTTCCAAAACAAAATTAGTCAATTTTTCGGTTTTCTAAACCACAATACCAAAGTCTTTTGGGTCTAGTATTTCATCCAAGACGGCTCCCTTTTCTCCTTTTTTTAATTTACACAGAGTGTGATGGGCGTCGTGCTGAAAAAATAGCAGATAATTTTGGGCAAGAGCCAGATCAAAAAACTTTGCTTTTTCTTCCATGGTAAGCAGAGGTCGGGTGTCATATCCCATTACATATACCAGAGGAATGTGTCCTGTGGTAGGAACCAAATCTGCAACAAAAGCAATTTTGTTGCCATTAAACTCAATGATGGGAATCATCTGTTTTTCGGTATGGCCATCCACAACAAAAACCTCAAACCCGAAGTCCGTTTTGCAAACCCCGTTTTGCAAGGAGTCCAAAGAAACAAAGTTAAGCTGTCCGCTCTCTTTTAGGGGCATCACATTTTCTGGTAAAAAAGAGGCTTTTTCTCTTATGTTGGGATGGGTTGCCCAATCCCAATGGTTAGAATTGGTCCAAAATTTGGCATTTTTAAATGCAGGTTTTAGAAAAGTTTTCTCTTTGTTCCACGTTATGGCACCTCCGCAGTGGTCAAAATGCAGGTGGGTAAAAAACACATCGGTAATGTCGTCCATAGAAAACCCGTGCTTGGCAAGGGAAGACTCAAGAGTATAATCGCCCCAGAGATAAAAATGGCCGAAATATTTTTCGCTTTGTTTGTTTCCCATCCCGCAGTCAATTAAGATCAATGAATTACCCTGTTCAATCAGCAGACAGCGCGTGGCCATGTCGATCATGTTCAGCGAATCAGCCGGATTGGTTTTTTGCCAGAGGGTTTTGGGCACAACCCCAAACATGGCACCACCATCTAACTTAAAATTTCCTGCCTCAACGCTGTATAGTTTCATAGGGTTTCACTTTTTTTCTCCAAGGTAAAAAATAGAATGAAATTCTCCCAAACCTTAGAAACAAACTTTCTATTTTGACATCCCTTTAAGAAGACTTACCTTTGAAAAAAATACCCAAATATGTCTAAAGTTAGAGTTAGATTTGCCCCAAGTCCAACGGGCGCCCTGCACATTGGTGGGGTTAGAACTGCCCTTTACAATTATCTTTTCGCCAAAAAACACGGGGGAGATTTTCTCCTTAGAATAGAAGACACAGACCAAACCCGCTATGTTGAAGGAGCAGAAAAATATATTTTAGACGCTCTTGCTTGGTGCGGAATCTCTCCAAACGAAGGACAAGGATTTGGAGGAGAATTTGGGCCATACAAACAATCGGAAAGAAAAGAAATCTACAAGAAATACGCCCTAGAGCTGGTAGAAAAAAAACAGGCTTATTATGCTTTTGATACCCCAGGAGAGTTAGACTCTACCCGAAAAAACCACGAGCAGTCTGGCGAAACCTTTACCTATGGGCCTCTAAACCGAGAAACATTAAACAACTCTCTTAGCCTTAGTCCAGAAGAAGTCCAAGAAAAATTGACTGCTGGAATTCCCTATGTGATCCGATTTAAAATTCCAAAAGACAAAACCTTGCATCTGCAAGATATAATCCGAGGAAACATCAACATAGAATCCAACACCTTGGATGATAAAATTTTGTTTAAGTCTGATGGAATGCCAACCTACCATTTGGCCAATGTGGT
This sequence comes from Flavobacteriaceae bacterium, assembly GCA_004359435.1. Taxonomy (GTDB): domain Bacteria; phylum Bacteroidota; class Bacteroidia; order Flavobacteriales; family Weeksellaceae; genus PTET01. The sequence continues at coordinate 59,329 of PTET01000001.1, read as the reverse complement.
AGATGATTACCTGATGCAAATTACCCATGTGATTCGTGGAGAAGAATGGCTTCCCTCTATGGCTTTACACGTTTTACTTTATCAAGCTTTTGGTTTTCAGCCTCCTTTGTTTGCTCATTTGCCTCTTCTTTTAAAACCAGAGGGAAAAGGGAAACTCAGCAAAAGAGATGCAGACAAACACGGCTTTCCTATTTTTCCTCTAAACTGGGAAGACAAAACCGAAGGAACTTTGGCTCAAGGATTTAGAGAAGCGGGTTATTTTCCAGAGGCTTTGCTGAATTTTTTGGCGCTGCTAAGCTGGAGCGATCCTTCTGGAGAAGAGATTTTTAGTTTAGATGAACTGGCCCAAAGATTCGAACTAGAAAATGTAAGCAAATCTGGGGCGAGGTTTAATGTGGAGAAAATCCACTGGTACAATGGGCAGTATTTGCAAAAAAAGTCTAGCCAAGAGATTCTTCCGATTTTTGAAAATCTATTAAGAGAGAAAAACATCACTTCTAACCCAAGCAAAGACTTAAAAGTTATTGAAAGCCTAAAGGAAAGAGCCAGCTTTGTTTCTGATATTTTAGAGGAAGGAATGTATTTTTACCAAAGTCCTAAGACCTTCGACACCAAAGCAGCTCAAAAAGTCTTGGGCGAAAAAACACCAGAAATTGTGCAATTCTATCTAGAGCTTTTTGCCTCTTTACAGGAGAGTCAGTTTACTTTTGAAATTCTTTCTGAAAAGATAAAACAAGGAATTACGGACAACCAACTGCCTATGGGGCCTTCTATGCAGACTTTAAGACTTGGTTTGGTTGGAAAAATGGCAGGGCCTGATGTGGCTTTAATTCTAGAAATTCTAGGGAAAGAGGAGTCTATCTCTAGGCTGATATTTGCCAAGCAGTACAACTTAGAAGGATAGTTTTTTGAGTTATTTTGAGAAGTTAAAGTGCGCACGAGAGGATTCGAACCTCCACATCCTAATGGACACTGGCCCCTCAAGCCAGCGCGTCTACCAATTCCGCCACGTGCGCAGTTGTAAAATATCTTTTGATATTACCGGCCAAAGATAAGAAGAACTATATTATATCTGATATCTTTGCAAAAAAATAATTTGGAAGTTTTTTAATCATCAACAAAACTTCTACACCCATTTAACTATTTACATGACTTTTGAATCTTTACAACTCGCAGAACCTATTGTTAAAGCCTTAGAGCAGAAAGGTTACACCGAGCCATCTCCTATACAACAACAAGCGATTCCTGCTATTTTAGAAGGAAGAGACCTTTTGGCTTCAGCCCAAACTGGAACAGGTAAAACAGCCGCTTTTACCCTGCCGATGCTTCAAAATTTGATACATGGAAAAACTTCCAAACAGCCAAGAGCCCTCATTCTTACGCCAACCAGAGAGTTGGCTGCCCAAATTTTCGACAATGTAAAGTATTACTCAAAGCATCTTTCTCTTCGTTCTTGTGTGATCTTTGGTGGCGTGAATCAAAACCCACAGGCGGCACAATTAAAGTCTGGGGTAGATGTACTTATTGCCACACCAGGGAGATTGTTAGATCTATATCAACAAAAACTTTTAAGTTTATCTAGTATTGAGATTCTTGTTTTGGATGAAGCAGACCGCATGCTGGACATGGGTTTTGTGAATGATATCAAAAAAATCATCGCACTTGTACCTAAGAAAAGGCAGAATTTACTTTTTTCGGCAACCTATTCTAAAGAGATTAAAGCCCTCGCAGAAGGCTTTTTGCAAGATCCGCTTTTTGTACAAGTAAGTCCGCAAAATTCAACCGTTGAAGCTATTGAGCAAAAAGTTTATAATGTTTCTAAAGCACAAAAACCCCAGCTCCTGGTGAAGCTTATCCGAGAAGGAAACTGGAAGCAGGTACTTGTTTTTACCCGAACCAAACACAGAGCCAATCAGCTAAGTAGAAAATTAGAATCTTCCGGAATCAAAGCCGCTGCCATCCATGGCGACAAAAGCCAAGGAGCCAGAACCAAAGCCCTTGAAGGATTCAAAAAAGGAAGCTTAGATGTTTTGGTAGCCACAGACATCGCCGCCCGTGGATTAGATATCCCACTTTTGCCCTTTGTGGTGAATTTTGAAATCCCCAATATTCCTCAAGACTACGTGCATAGAATTGGTAGAACGGGTAGGGCGGGAGCCAGTGGGATATCGGTTTCTCTTGTTAGTTCAGACGAAAATAGCTATTTGCTAGACATTGAAAAACTCATCGGTCAAAAAATTCCTTCTGAGATTCTCGAAGGCTTTGAGCCCGATCCTAGCGATGCAGTAGAAGCCAAAATCAAACAAAAACAAGGCAGAGGACCAAGACCTCAGTCCAAAGCAAAACAAGGAAAACCTCAAAACAATTCCAGACCTAAAAGGTAATCTAAAGATTTTTGGTTTTTTATAGCAAGAAAGACATGGTTAAATTCATTTTTTTCGTTTTACTGTAACGAAATCTTTAAAAATAGTTATATCTCTACCTTACATATATAGGTAATATAATTTTGCTGTTACATAAAAGTAACCATTTGGTAACATTAAGATAACATTCGTCTGTATAGGTAAACGTAGGTTTGCATCAAATAATAAATAAAACATGATGAACAAAAAGATCTTAGGATTAGCCGCCTTTTCACTATTTAGTTTTCAAGTGTTTGGGCAACAAGAAGAACCCAAACCTGCAATTGTGGAAGCTCCCAAAGTAGAAGAGAAAAAAGCAGACAAAAAATGGTTTGACGTCATCAAAATTGATGGTTATGCTCAGGTTAGATATAACAATTTGCTTAACACAAACGATGATTTAACTTGTGAGCAATGTGATAAATCTTGGGGAGGAGACGGAGGTTTCTTTTTAAGACGAGCGCGGGTTAAATTTTCGGGACAAGTATCGAAAAACGTATATTTCTACATTCAACCGGACTTTGCAAGTGCACCAAGTTCAGACAAACAAAATTTTGTTCAACTTAGAGACGCTTATTTTGATGTGGGTATAGATCCAAACAACGAGTTTAGATTCAGAATCGGACAAAGTAAGGTTCCATATGGTTTTGATAACTTACAATCTAGCCAGAATAGGATTGCTCTTGATCGTTCTGATGCAATGAACTCTGCAGTGGCCAATGAACGTGATATGGGAGTTTTCTTTATGTGGACGCCAAAAGAACAAAAAGAAATGTTTACTCACCTTGTAAAATCAGGGCTTAAAGGTTCGGGTGACTATGGTGTTTTTGCCGTTGGAGCCTACAATGGGCAAACGGCCAATGTACCTGAGGCGAACAAAGATTTACATGTTGTAGCAAGACTTGCTTATCCAATCAAATCACCATCGAAGAGCAAAAACTAGAAGGAGGATATGCCCAGGTGATGTATAAAACAGAAGTTAAAGGACAAACCTTGATTCCTTTTGTGAGATACCAATATTATGATGGAGGTAAAAAACACGAAAAAGATGCCAGAAGTTATAACGTAAACGACCTAGAAATTGGGGTTGAATGGCAATTGAATAAAAACTTTGAGCTCGTTGCAGATTATACCATCTCCAACAGAAGATACGAAGACTTCGCCAAGCAAGACAACAAACAAACAGGAAGTCTTTTGAGACTACAAGCACAATTGAATTTCTAATTTGTGAACAACAATAAGAATCAAAAAAAAGCGAGATCCTTGGATCTCGCTTTTTTTATGCATATAAAGTGATAATTAAATATACTCAAATCCAGTATAAGGTACCAGAGCTTTAGGAATGCGAATTCCTTTTTCATCTTGGTGATTTTCAAGAAGGGAAGCCAAAATTCTTGGCAAAGCCAACGCACTTCCATTTAAGGTATGGCATAGATTGTTTCCGTTTTCACCCTTGTATCTAAGTTTGAGTCTGTTGGACTGAAAAGTCTCAAAATTCGAAACCGAACTTACCTCTAACCATTTGTCTTGGGCGGCACAGTAAACCTCAAAGTCATAGGTTAAACAAGAAGTAAAACCTAGGTCTCCTCCGCAAAGCCTTAAAATTCTAAAGGGAAGTTCAAGGTCTGTTAAAAGTCCTTTGATGTGTTCTACCATTTCTTCTAAAGCAGCATAGGAATCTTCAGGTTTTTCTACCCGAACAATCTCTACCTTATCAAATTGATGCAAACGGTTGAGTCCACGCACATCTTTCCCATAAGAACCCGCCTCTCTTCTAAAGCAAGGCGTATAGGCCGTTAGTTTTACAGGAAGTTGGTCTTGGTTTAGCAGGACATCTCTGTAAATGTTGGTTAGAGGAACCTCTGAGGTAGGAATCAGGTAGAAGTCATCTAGGGTGCTGTGATACATTTGCCCTTCTTTGTCTGGCAATTGACCAGTCCCTGTGGCGCTTTGGGTGTTTACCAGATGCGGAGGTTGAATTTCTTGGTATCCTACCGAGGTGTTTCTGTCTAGAAAAAAGTTGATGAGCGCTCTTTGGTATCGGGCTCCTTTTCCTTTGTAAACAGGGAATCCAGCGCCGGTTATTTTTACCCCAAGTTCAAAATCTATAAGATCTTTTTCTTTCACCAAATCCCAGTGGGGTTTGGCGGTTTCTGGCATTTTTTTGGCTTCTCCACAGCTAAAAACCGTAAGATTGTCGGCCTCGCTGCTTCCTTTTGGAACCAAATCATTGGGAATATTAGGCACTTGGTATAAAAGTTCGGCAAGTTTTTCTTCTTTCTCCCCTAGGGCTTCTTGCAAAGCTTTAATTTCTTCTTTGTGACCGTTTGTTTGCTCTTTTAGGGCGTCGGCTTTTTGTTTTTCTCCCTGTTTGTAAAGTTCTCCAATTTCTTTGGAGATTTTATTGGAAGTAGAAAGTAAGGTTTCTAACTCAGTCTGTTTGGCTCTTCTTTCTTGATCTAAAACCAAGATTTCGTCCAAAAGCTGGGGAGATTTAAAATTTCTTTTGGCGAGTCCTTCTTTGGCTGCCGCTAAATTTTCTGAGATATAAGAAACCTGTAACATAGTTTGATTTTTGTTGTTTCAAAAATACACAATAAATTATTCTTTAATGCTCTTTTTTAATCACCAGAAACAGATATAGACCCAAATAATAAACCCAAGTTGATAAATATTTCTTAATTTGCCCCAAATATGTTGTAAAAATTCATGGATCAAAGCCATTTAGATTTTATCAATAAACATTTCCCAAAGGCAGATTCGCCCATTGGGTTAACTGGCGCTGGATCAGACCGAAAGTATTTTCGGTTTTTGGCTCAGGGTAAGAGCTATATTTTAACCCTAAGCGAGAATACAAAGGAAAATCAAAGTTTTTTTTACTTCGCCTCACAATTTGAAAAGCATCAGATTCCATCTCCCAGAGTACTTTTTATCTCTCAAGACCAAAAAGCATACATCCAAGAAGATTTAGGAAGCCATGATCTTTTCTCTTTTTTGATGGATAAAAATGCTCAGCAAAAGGAATTACTGGAGCTATTTAAAAAATCTATTTCCGAGCTTATCAAAGCCCAGAGCCGATTAGCAAAAGACTTCGATTATTCTAATTGTTACGATTTCCAAAGTTTTTCCAAAGAATTGGTTTTGCACGATTTGTTTTATTTCAAAAATTATTTTTTGGATCGATCTCCCTTAGAATATTCGAGATATACCCTCACCCAAGAGTTTTTAGATTTAAGCAAAAAGGTGGCCAGCTTTGAACAAATGGGATTTATGTTTCGAGATTTTCAGTCTAGGAACATCATGATTAAGGATCAAAACCCTTATTTTATAGACTTCCAAGGCGGTATGAAAGGCCCTGGTGTCTATGATCTTATCTCTCTTATCTGGCAAGCCAAAGCAGGTCTTTCAACTGAATTCAAAGAAAAATGTATTTTGCATTACAGAGAAGAAAGAAAAAATCAAGGCGTAGAAATCCCACAACTAGAATTTAACAGGCAATACCAAATTTGTTTGCTCCTTAGGCTTCTGCAAGTTTTGGGCGCTTATGGTCTTCGAGGATTGGTAGAGAACAAACCTCATTTTATTAGCAGCATCAATTTTGGTTTGGCAAATCTAAAAGAGATTTCTAACCTTGAAATATTGGATCAATATCCCGTTTTAAAAGGGGTAATTGTACAACTAAGTCATTTTAATATCAACGAAAATACCCAACAGTGGAACAAAAATTAACCGTTAACATATATAGTTTTTCATTTAAAAAAGGAATTCCAGAAGATCATAGTGGCAATGGCGGTGGTCATGTATTTGACTGCAGAGGTATTTTAAATCCAGGTAGGATAGAAGAATACAAAACCCAAACCGGAAGAGATTTACCGGTGAAAAACTATTTGGAATCCCAAACCCAAATGCCCGCATTTATAGATTTGGCCAAGAAATTGTGCCACATTACCGTGAGCGATTACGTGCAAAGAAATTTCACCCATCTTCAAATTAGTTTTGGATGTACCGGAGGCCAACATCGATCTGTGTATGCAGCCGATGCCATGGCCGAATTTTTGAAAAATGAATTTCCAGAGATTACCGTTGAGGTTCTGCATCGTGAACAGGAAGAAAAAAATTGGATCAATCAAGCCTATTAGACTATGAAAGCCATGATATTCGCAGCGGGTTTTGGTACCAGACTAAAACCTTTCACCCTTTCTCATCCCAAGGCTTTGTGTCCGGTGAATAATATTCCGCTTTTAGAAAGAAATATTTTGTATCTTCAATCTTTCGGAATCAAAGATTTTGTGATCAATGTGCATTATTTTGCCGATCAAATAAGAGATTTTTTGAAGCAAAAAGATTATTTCGGCTGTAATATCGAAATTTCAGATGAAACCGATGCCATTTTAGAAACCGGTGGAGGGCTGCTAAAAGCCAGACCTTTTCTAGAAAATGAAACCTTTGTACTGATGAACGTAGATATTTTAACCGATTTAAATCTTGATTTGATGCTCAAACAGCACCAAGAGAAAAAGGCGCTGGTAACCCTTGCCGCTAGCGATAGAAGCTCTTCTAGAAAGCTTCTTTTTGATGATTTGGGTAGACTTTGCGGCTGGAGAAACACTTCAGATCAAGATCAAAAGATCGTTAGAGAATCAGATGAGTATAATCCGCTGGCTTTTAGTGGAGTGCACATTATAGAACCCGAACTTTTCTCTCTTTTTAGACAAGAAGGAAAATTTTCTATCATAGAAACTTATTTGGATTTGGCCCCTGAGCAAAAAATATTTTCTTTTGACCATACAGGCGGGATTTTAGTAGACGTAGGAAAGCCAGAATCTGTAATAGAGGCCGAAAAATGGTTCAAATAAATCAATCAAAACACAAATACATATCAGTAATACCAACCAAAAACATGAAGTTAACCACCCTAAGAAAATTTTGTAAGCGAACTTTTTTACTGAGTTTCTTTTTGCTTTCAAGTTTTGCATTTTCTCAAATTACTCTTTCTGGGAAAGTAGTAGATTCAAAAACAGCCAATATCATTGTAGATCCACTAATTGTTGTAACCCAGAGCGACAAGGAAGTCAAAGTAGACCCAAGTGGAAATTTTTCGGTGAGTTTGCCAAGCGGGAGTTATACCCTTGAGGTCTATGCCGAAGGGTACAACGATCAAATTCAAAACCTAGAACTCAACCAAGACACCTCAGTTAGCATACAGCTTGTTCCCAAGGAAGAAAAATCTGAACAGGCCAAGAGTTCGGATCTTAGAATATCCGACATTGTGCTTACCAAAAAAACCAAGAAAGTAGACATTGCTTCTCCACAAATGGGAATCAACAAACTAGATGGAGCCCAAATTAAAGAAATGCCTGCGGTTTTAGGAGAATCTGATGTCATCAAATCTTTAACCATGCTTCCAGGGGTTACCACCGGTGGAGAATCCTCGGGAGGATTTAATGTTCGTGGAGGAGCCGAAGACCAAAACCAGGTAATGCAAGACAATGCAATGCTTTACAATACTACCCATCTTTTTGGGTTTTTCTCTGTTTTTCATCCCGATGCGGTAGAATCTTTAGATCTCTACAAAGGATCCATCCCTGCTAGGTATGGAGGAAGAATTGCTTCGGTTTTAGATGTAAGGCTTAAAGAAGGAAACCAAGACAGCCTTCGGGTTATGGGTGGAATCGGAACGGTTTCTAGCCGAATTATGGCCGAAGGACCTATTCAAAAAGGAAAATCTAGCTTTATGGTGGCCGGTAGAAGCTCTTACGCACATCTTTTTCTACCCCTTTTTGACAATCCCAATTCGGCAAGATTTTCGGACTTAACCCTAAAAACAGATTTCGATTTATCTCCTAAAGACCATCTCTCGGTGAATTCTTACCTGAGCCGAGATGTTTTTCTTTTTGAAGAATCCATCTCCAACAATTATGGAAATATCGTTTTGGGAACCAATTGGCAAAGAAAAATATCGCCCAATTTAACCTCTAATGCGCATCTTAGTTATACCAAGTTTTTTTACAATCTAGAGCTGGATTTCCTTGGTTTAGAATTTAATTCAAACATGTCTCACCTAAAGGCAGATTTAGGATTTCGTCACAAAATTTCGCCCAATTTTAGTTTAGATTATGGTTTGGGAGCCACGTACTACGACGAAAATCCGGGTACTCTCAATCCTTTTGGAAGCAACTCTCAGGTAGTTCCAGAGCAATTTCAGCACAAATTGGGGCTAGAATCTGCCCTTTATTTGAGCGCCGAACACAAGGTCGACCCAAAGCTTAATATTTCATATGGACTTAGGTATAGCATGTTCCAAAGATTAGGCCCCTTTACAACGCTCGATTACATCAACGGACCTATTGGGGTTGGCCCAGACGGAAAATACATCAAGGGTGCATACAAAGGCGAACTTTCTTACGGAAATGGCGAAGTTCTTGCTTCCTTTGATGGACTCGAACCAAGATTTGGACTCTCGTATCAGTTTAATGAAAACAATTCACTTAAAGCTGCTTACAACAAATCTACCCAGTATATACACTTAATTTCTAATACTACATCGTCTACCCCGCTAGACATATGGGAGCTTAGCAATCCTTTTGTTCAGCCTCAAAGAGCAGATCAAATTTCTCTGGGATATTTTTCTAATTTAGATAAAGGCATGTATTCTTTAGAGATTGAGTCTTATTACAAAAGAACCAAAAACAGATTAGACTATATTGATGGTGCTCAACTGATTGCCGAAAAATACATCGAACAGCAAATTTTGCCCGGAATCGCCAGATCTTATGGAATCGAATTTTTGTTTCGAAAAAACAGAGGAGATTTAACCGGATGGATTGCCTACACCTTATCTAGAGCCGAGCAAAAATCGTACAACTTAGGTTTGGGAGATCTTGGCGTTGGAGAGGGAGTTTACTATACCTCTAACCAAGATAGAACCCACGACCTCACCCTAACGGGAATGTACAAGCTAAATGACAGATGGAGGTTCGCTACCAATTTTGTGTACCAAACCGGAAAGCCTTTTAGTTTGGTGAATTCGGCCTATTATTTCGAAGGCATTTATGCTGGAAATTTCGGACAAAGAAACGATTCTAGAATTCCAGATTACCATCGTTTAGACCTTTCTGCAACTTACACACCTCCGGGGAATCGTCCCACCAAATGGTTGCATTTAGATTCTTACAAAAAAGAATGGGTTTTCTCCATTTACAATGTGTACAACAGACACAATTATACTTCGATCAATTTCAATCAGAACGAAGATACCCTACAGCCCCAAATTGTGGGAACCTATATTTTTGGGATCGTCCCTTCTGTAACGTTTAACTTTGAATTTTAAGATTATGCGTAAATTATTTTCTGCCCTTTTAATTCTTGTATTTTTTTCCTGTGATGATACCTTAACAGATCTTCAGGTTAATCAGGCTGCCCCTAGACTTGTAATTGAGGCAATCCTAACCAATGAAACCAAAGCCATAGATGGTGCTCCAGTGCTTCCTTCAGACCAAAACAACTATGAGCCCAAAGACAATGCGGTACAAACCATCACCCTAAGTTTTACATCTCCCTATGGAGATCTAGAAAAACAGTATGCCACAGGCGCGACGGTTAAGGTGAGGAATCTCTCTCAAAACAAGGTTTTCGAATTTAATGAGATCTTCCCTGGAATGTACCAAAGTACAGATTTCACCTTTTCTGATGCCGCTCAGTATCAGTTAGAGATTTTGTATGGTGGTATGAACTACATCGCTACCTCCAAATACATTAGAACACCCAACATCAATTTTATTTCCCAAGGTCAAGACCAAGGAGTGACCAAAGAGTGGAAAGAAATTAATGTTAATTTTGATGACCCTTCTGGAGAAGATTTTTATCATTTCAAAATGAGCGTTCCTGGAAAAAAAGAAGTCAACTATATTTTTAGATATGGTCTGGACGGTGTGCCGTTTAATTTTGCGTTTGAGATGGAAGGAAGGCTAGAAACTGGGAATTTTGTAACCTATACCCTTAGAAGATACAACCAAAGCACCTACAACTTCTTTCGAAAATTGGTAGATCAGGCTGATAGCCAAGGACCTTATACCGTTCCTAGTACAGAGCTAAAAGGGAACATCGTCAACCAAACAAACCCAGAGCTATATCCGTATGGGTTCTTCTTGGTGACCGAAGAATCTAAAGGAACCGTGGTGGTACAATGAAGAAAGGATTTTTAGCATTTGTTTGTTTGATTGTATTTTGGGGATGTAACGAAACTCTAGAGGACTATCCCTTGCCTGAGTCAGAACCTAGACTGGTGATTCAGGCTGTGCTTTTGCATTATACCAAGGCCCAGACCAAAGGATTTGTAAATTATCATACTGGAAACATCGCTCCAGAAATTAAATTATCAACTACTTTAAATTTTGGACAAACAGAGCCTTTGCCGGTAGAAGACGCCAAGGTTTGGGTAACCGATAAAAGCGACCAGATTACCTATGTTTTTGCCCACGATTTAAATGGTAGCTACAGAACCGAAAATTTTGTATTTGCCAAAGATCATGTTTACACCCTTGAGGTAGAACACCAAAATCAGAAATATAGCGCGAGTTATCAGTATCAAACCACACCCATCATAGATAGCCTATACGAGAGCAATGATAGAGGGCTTACTTCCAAACACAACGAGGTGAATTTTATGTTTAAAGATTCACTTGAAAAAAAACAATATTACTATTATTCGGCTAACCTTCAGGGAAGAGATCCCAAATACAGGGTTTTTGATGACGATATTTTTTCTGGGTCTAGGGTAACACTTTTTTATGAAAACAAGGATTTGACTCCGCTTAATTTTGTGTATTACTCGCTTCGGACATTAGACGAAAATAGTTATTATTATTACCGAACTCTCACCAATCAGGCTAATCCAGACCCGCTTTTTACCGTGCCAAGTGTGCCCTTAAAAGGGAATATCATCAACCAAACCAATCCTGATAATCCACCTCTTGGTTATTTTGGGGTTTTTGATGAGGTTGTGGGTATTCATTTGTACGGAACAAAACAAACCGCCCAGCGGTAACTAAAACCCCCAACCTTTTTTTGGGACTTGTGCAAAAAAAACTATAAGCCCTCCAAAATTTTCACAAGTGAAATTTTTGGAGGGCTTTTGGCTCTAAACTCCAGACCAAGGTTGTGTTGTTCCAAGAATAACAAATATATTTTGCTATATTTAAAATAAAATAAAGACACCTTTTATCCATGAAAACATTTGTACTTCTTTGCGTTATAGGTCTTTTTGCCAATGCTTTGGTGTATGGCTTTATGCCTAACTATAGCTTTCCACTTTTGGGTCTACCCAAGGATGCTGGTGTTTTGCATATCGGCAGAGCCATCATGGGGGCGTACTTTGGTGTTGCAACCAGTTGGTGTCTAATGGCCTTTGTGGCGAAAGTTCCAGAAAAAGCAATTATCCATATCGCGGTATTTATGTTTTTTGTTGCCTTAATGCGTGTGGTGAGTTTGGTTTTAGACGGACCTTCTCATCCATTTTTTCTGGTGGCTTTAGGTCTTGAAGTTTCTTGCTTTTTGGTGGCCACTTGGTTTTTAAGACCAGAGGCAAACAGTCAAAAATCCTAAAATAAGAAGCCTTATCTTTGCTATTTCAAAGTTTAAACGATGACCCAAGAAATCAGCCTAAAGGTAGCCCCAAAATCTGCAGATAGTTTTTTTAGCATCGTAAATCTGATCAAAAAAAAGCTCAATCTTCACAAGAACGATAAGGTTGAGTATCAAATTCTCAAAAAATCACTTGATGCAAGAGGAAAAAATGTGGTTTATCTTCTCTTACTTCGTGTGTGGATTAATCAAGAAAAACCCAAAGAGCTACGAGAAAGATACCTGCCTACAACCGATAAATTTTCTTCCACAACCCACATTGTAGGCGCCGGTCCTGCGGGGCTTTTTTGTGCTTTGCAATGCCTTTTGCTGGGCATAAAACCCATTATCATTGAAAGAGGAAAAGACATTAAAAGTAGAAGAAGAGATTTAGCAGCACTCAACAAAGAAGGGGTTTTGAATCCAGAGAGCAATTATTGTTTTGGTGAGGGAGGAGCAGGTACCTATTCCGATGGGAAACTCTATACAAGAAGCAAAAAAAGAGGTGATGTTCTTCGGGTGCTCTCATGGCTGGTTGATTTTGGGGCCAAAGAATCTATTTTGTACGAAGCCCATCCTCACATAGGCACCAACAAACTTCCCCAAATCATCGAAAATATTCGAAACAAAATCATCGAACTAGGGGGAGAGGTTCACTTCCAAACCAAATTGACAGACCTTTTGCTAAAAAACGGCAAAGTAAAATCGATTCAGGTAAAACAGATGGGAACAGGCCAAGAAGAAACCCTTTTGGTGGATACGTTGGTACTGGCCACCGGCCATTCTGCCAGCGACATTTACCATCTGTTGGATGAGAAAAACATAGAGCTTCAGGCCAAATCTTTTGCATTAGGGGTTCGGATTGAACATCCTCAGCCACTTATAGATGCCGCCCAATATGGTATGGACAATCGAGGGGATTATCTTCCCCCAGCCAGCTATAGTTTGGTAAAACAAACCCAAAATGGGCGAGGAGTATTTTCTTTTTGTATGTGCCCCGGGGGAATAATAGCGCCTGCTTCTACAGAGTATAACAAACTGGTTGTAAATGGTTGGAGTCCTTCCAAAAGAAACAATCCTTTTGCCAACAGCGGCATGGTGGTAACTGTTTTGCCCGAAGATTTCAAAGATAATTCTGCCCTTGCGGGGCTCGAATTTCAGGGAGAGGTTGAAGAAAAGGCTTTCAATGCAGGTGGTGGGAATTTTAGAGCACCCGCCCAAAGAATGGTTGATTTTGTAAATGGAATAATTTCGCAAGATTTGCCAAAAAATTCCTATAACTTAGGATTAACCAGTTGCGACCTATCAAAGGTTCTTCCTACAAGCATTTGCGAATCTTTGAAAGAAGCTTTGCCTTATTTTGGAGAGAAAATCAAAGGCTATTATACCAATGACGCGGTCTTGGTGGCTACCGAAAGCAGAACCTCTTCGCCGGTTAGAATTCCAAGAGATCCACAGAGTTTTGCCCATCCACAGGTTTCCAATCTTTTTCCTTGCTCTGAGGGAGCTGGATATGCCGGAGGCATCGTTTCTGCTGCGATGGATGGAATGAATGTAGCGCTAAAGCTGATTGAAAAAATTAAATAACCTTTGTTCTCCATGAAACAACTTCAACTTTCACCTTTTGTTCAGCTCTCTGGGATTGGGGCTACTTCGGGACTTTATTTTCAGGACTATACCCTTTTTGTGATTGGAGACAACAGCAGTTATTTGTATCAATATAGCTTAGAGAGCCAAAACCTCACCAAAATTCCATTGGTAGAAAACGCAATCGAAAACATTGCCAAAAAAGAGAAGTTAGACTTGGAGGCCATCACAAGCGAAGGGAAAAATCTCTATATTTTTGGTTCTGGCTCTACCCAAAAAAGAAACCAAATGTTTGAGGTAGATATTGTCAGCAAAGAAGTCAAAAAGCAAGTTGATTTGACGGAATTTTACCAAACCTTGCAAAACAAAGCCAAATTAGAGCCACAAGAATTCAACCTAGAAGGGGTAATTTTTGACGGAAAAGTCTGGTATCTTTTCAACAGAGGAAATGGAAAACAGGGAAAAAATCTCCTTTTTTCTATTCAAAATGAGCTTTCCACCAGCTCACACATAGATGTTCAAGAATTTCAACTTCCAGAAATTCAAGGTGTGGTTTCCAGTTTTACAGATTCAATTTTGCTGGGTCAGCATATCTATTTTCTAGCTGCGGCAGAAAATACCTCCTCTACCTACGATGATGGAGAGGTTTTGGGAACGCTTTTGGGTAGAATCTGTCTTGAAAATCAAAAGATAGATTTCACCGAAATTGTCTCTTTCAAAAACAAATTTGAAGGAATTTCTTTTTATCAAAAATCCGAGAACCAAATTGAATTTCTACTCTGTGAAGACAACGATACCGAAAGTCACGAAACGACCATTTACAAGGTGGTTTTGAGTGATTTTTAGCCAAATTTAACCCCACAAAAAAAACCTCCCAAAGGAGGCTTTTTGAATAACTAAAAAAGTTTTAGAAAATCACTTTTTGAATACTGTTGAATACAAGACTGGCATATTTGTTCCTTCTCTTGGAAGTGTTCAGACAGAAATATACAAAAAAAACCTCCCGAAGGAGGCTTTTTGAATAACTAAAAAAGTTTTAGAAAATCACTTTTTGAATACTGTTGAATATAAGACTGGCAAGCCAGTTCCTTCTCTTGGAAGAATCACAAAACGGTAGCTGTATCCATCTTCAAGAATTGGATTGTACCATTTCGCCATGTATTCGCCGTAGGTTTTGTTGTCTTTCACCAAACGAATTTCCAGTTCATTTCCTTCGTCATCCATGGGTTGAAGTCCCTTTTTGAATCGGCTCCAAGAAACATTGTCACGGCTTCTTTCCATATATACATAAGGCTGATACAAAGCAAGGTCTCCTGGTTTTACATCGGTCCAAGTCACAGAATAGAAACTCTCAGACTTAAAGTCGGAAGGGTCTTTTGGTGTGAATTTGGGTGCAGAAGTTTCTTTTCTCTCGGTGATGTTAGAGGCACCTTTTACTGGGGAAAGTTTTAGGTTTTGTGGCATTTTGATTTCCATGCTCTCTGGAATGTCCGCGATTTGGTTTCCAGAAGCGAGATTTTTGGCCAAAAACTCCAAATGTTTGGTGATAAAAGGCACGGTGTTGTAACCATAAATGGTGGAAGCTCCTTCGTAAAGCTGCATGTCGTATTCTTCGGGCGTGGTGGCATATCCCATATAATCATTGGCAACCGAAGTTATGGTGATGTTTTTGGGTGGAGTTTTTCCGCTTTTGATATACTGCTGAGCGATGGCTTCTGTAATTCTTTTATTAGAAATAGTAGTTACTTCCCAAGGAAGGGGTACCAAAAGCAAATCTCCAATTTGCAGAAGTTGGAACATCGCAATTTTGGGATAGGTTTCTGGTGGCAAATACAGTCTGATGAGTACTTTGGAAGTAGGAACTGGTTTTCTTCCCTGGCAATCGTCCAAAATGGGGTTCTTTTTTCTTGCTAAACCTTCTCCAGTTTTGATGAAGTTAAAGATAGGAGAGGAGCGGTTGTCTAGTGCCCCTGCAAGGTTAGAAACTCCATTGAGGGGTTTTTTGCAGATGGTAACTCCTTCATAGCTGTTGTTTTCTTGTAAGTCCAGTTCTCGAACAGAAGAGCTAATCAGCACGTCTGATTTTAGCTGAGAACCCAAAGATTCAAAAAGTTCCCAAGATTTGTCTGAAATGTTGTTTCCAAGTTGGGTTACGCTCGGCCAATCTAGTGGTACTTGGTCGTATTTTCCAGGGGGATATTTGGGAAGGTTAGGGGTTACATCTCCCTCGGCTCCAGTGGCAAATCCGTGTATAGGCTGCCAAGGTGTTTTGTATTCTTCTTTGATTTTCCAAGCCAGTCCTCTTTGGGCAAATCCGAATATATCTGCGGTGGCAACATCAACAAAGGCACTCACACCTGTTCCGTGTACACCAAAGATAGAAAAAGCACCCAGCGGTTTGTAGCTGCCACCATCCAAAACATCTACACGGAGCATGGTGAGGTCTTTGTTTACTGCATTGAATAGCAAATCTGGATCATTTGGATCGAGCGATTTGTTTTCAGGATTGTTCAAATAGGCAGAAATGGCTCTGTTTCTAGATTGTTTGTACACTTCTATGCTACCAGAGGCGATTTTTGCGGGTCTTAGGTTTTGGTAAGCTTCCAAGATAGAAGCCACGATTTGGTCGATCAAAAACTGTCTGTACACAGGATCTATCCCTGGTTTTGCACCAGCCATTTTGGAATACAGAATCGATCCGTTGAATCCTCCAGGTCCAGAATGGGTATGGGTATTGAGCCAAGCGATGTTTTGCACGGGAATGCTGGTTTTCTTGGCGATGATTTCCGCAATTTCGTGGTGAACAGGAAGAGAGCCACAGAGCAAATCGCTTTGAATCAGTGCTATAGAAGTGCCGTTTTTGTCCACCAAAACCAAAGTTCTAGCCTTGAGTCTGGTTCTTACCCCATAAATGGTTTTCTCTGGTTGTACGGAGGCTCTACCTTGGGGACGGCTTAAAATGGCTGGGGTAATATCCCTTTCGGCCATACCAGCGAGCAGTTGACCTGTTGGAGCTTTTAAGGGTGTTTGTTTGGTGCTTTTTCTCTCAATGAACCCTTGCGCATGGGCAAAAAAGGTGAGGAAAGAAAAAAGCACAAGAAAAGTGTATTTGTTTTTCATGGCTCAGATAATTTGTTAATGAAGTCTAAAACTAAACAAATAAATTGCAAATTGTAGTTAAGGGAAGGGAATTTATTTAGGATTGGATTTGCTTTTTATTTCAGTGAGATAAACCAGAGCCTTATAAGGAATTCCATGTGAAATGACGTTGAGAAAGGTGAAGACCAAATCGTTTATCCCAAATATTTGAATGCATTTTTTATTTAACTTATATCAATCAAATGAATCACAATAATCATAGTTCAGACAGAAATATACAAAAAAAACCTCCCGAAGGAGGCTTTTTGAATAACTAAAAAAGTTTTAGAAAATCACTTTTTGAATACTGTTGAATATGCTTTTAAGGGTGTTTGTTTGGTGCTTTTTTTCTCAATAAACCCTTGCGCATGGGCAAAAAGGGTAAGGAAAGAAAAAAGCACAAGAAATGTGTGTTTGTTTTTCATGTGTTAGGATTTTGTGAATGGTTTTTTTGAACGTGAAGTTCAAATTTAATCAATAAATCCACAAAATATGGGTAAAAATTTTGGTATTTTCGTCTAAACAATAAAAACATATTCATGCAAGCAGCAAAAATTATCGATCATATTTCAGGTTGGCTTAAAAACTATATAGAATCAACTCCCCTGAAAGGTTTTGTGATAGGTATCTCTGGTGGAATTGATTCGGCCGTCACTTCAACTTTGGCGGCCAAAACGGGTTATCCTCTGTTGGTTTTAGAAATGAGTATCCACCAGAAAGAAGATCAAGTAGCAAGAGGAAGAGAGCATATCCAGTGGCTTAAAGAGAATTTTCCGAATGTTACGGACCTTAGATTAGATCTTAGCGAAACCTTCGATGTTCTTTCCAAAGAAGTAAAAGCAGATCCCAAACAACCTATGGCAGAACTTTCTCTGGCCAACACCCGAAGCAGACTTAGAATGACCACCCTTTACTATTATGCAGGATTGCACAGCTATTTGGTAGTAGGAACCGGGAACAAGGTTGAAGATTTCGGCGTTGGTTTCTTTACCAAATATGGCGATGGAGGGGTAGATATTAGCCCCATTGCAGACCTTTTAAAATCGGATGTCTTTTTGTTAGCCAAAGAGCTTGGGATTGTTTCTTCTATTCAGAACGCGAAACCTACAGATGGACTTTGGAAGGATGACAGAAGCGACGAAGACCAAATGGGTGCTACTTATCCAGAACTCGAATGGGCCATGGAGTACCTGTCTAAGGGAAAAAGTGAAAACCTAAGCCCAAGAGAAGAAGAAGTCTTAAAAATTTACCAAAAACTCAACAAAGCGACGGCTCACAAAGTAAACCCAATTCCTGTTTGTAAAATTCCGGATAATTTAAGATGAGAAGTTTTCTCTTTTATTGTTGAGAAAAATAAAAACGTTTTTTGACGGAAGGCTTACAACCCAAAAGCCATCAAAAATTTTCACTTGTGAAATTTTTTGATGGCTTTTGATATTATTGCATAGGAAAAAACTAAAACAACTACTATTGATGTTTGTAGGGGACTCTGTTTTCAATAGATTTGGCAAGGGTAACTTGGTCTGTATATTCCAGTTGATTTCCTACCGAAATTCCTCTTGCAATGGTGGTGGTTTTTGTTTTTAAATGATCGGGAATGATTTTGTACAGATAAAACATGGTGGTATCTCCCTCAAGGGTAGAAGAAAGAGCAAAAATCACTTCTTTAATCTGGTTTTCCAATATTTTCTTCTCAAAGGTAGCAATGTTGAGTTCCGAGGGGCCAATTCCTTCCATGGGAGAAATTTTTCCACCTAAAACATGGTACAAACCGCTATATCCTCCGCTTTTTTCAAGGGCAATGACATCCCGAATGTCTTCAACCACACACAAAAGACTCTGGTCTCTGGAGTTACTCTGGCAAATGGAGCAAATATCTTCATCGCAAATTACATGGCATTTTTGGCAATAATTGATCTCATTAACAAGGTCAAACAAAGCCTTGGATAGCGCTTCTGTCTTGCTTTTTGGGTTGTCTAACATGAAAAGAGCAAGTCGAATGGCAGTACTTTTTCCGATACCTGGCAAAGAAGAAATTTCTTCAATGGCTTTATTTAATACTTTACTTAGTGCCTGCATGTCCGCAAAAATACTAAATTTGAAAGCTAAACCCAAAACAGCCAAAGTTTAAACCTTATGGAATTACAACCACAACTTATTTTATGGATTATCGCCATATATTTTCTCATTTTAGTAGGAGTATCCTATCTAACCAGTAGAAACAGTACCAATGAAGACTTTTTTAAAGGAAGCAACAAATCTCCTTGGCTGCTAGTTGCCATCGGAATGATTGGAAACACCATCTCTGGGGTAACTTTTATTTCTGTTCCTGGCGGGGTTCTAAACAACAGCATGAGTTATTTGCAGCTGGTGCTTGGAAACATGGTAGGATATTTTGTAGTGGCACTGGTACTTTTGCCTTTGTACTATAGGCTCAACCTCACTTCCATTTATAGCTATCTCAATGAACGTTTTGGAAAGACAACCTACCAAACCACTTCTGGATTCTTTTTGGTTTCCAAATTGTTTGGAGCGGCTGCAAGACTCTATTTGGTGGCCAAAACCCTTCAGCTGATGGCTTTTGATTCTATGGGAATTCCTTTTTGGATAACCGCAACGGTATCTATTTTGCTCATCTGGGTTTATACCTTTCAGTCGGGGATTAAAACCATCGTTTGGACAGACAGTTTGCAAACCATTTTTCTACTTACTTCTCTGTTTTTGACGTTGTGGTTAGTTTCCAAAGAAATTGGCATCGGTTGTTTGGGTGATATGGAAAACTTCCTCAAAGCAAATCCCATGAGCAAGGTCTTCTTTTTCGAAGATTTTGCTGACAAAAAATATTTTTGGAAAAATTTCTTGTCTGGAATTTTTCTTTCCATTGCCATGGTGGGGCTAGATCAGGACATGATGCAGAAGAATCTCTCTTGCAAAAACATAGAAGAGGCGCAAACCAATATGTTCACTTTCTCTATGCTTTCGGTGTTTGTAAATTTTGTCTTTTTGGTTTTGGGTGTGATGCTCTATGCCTATGCAAACCTTAACGGAATCGACAAAACGGGTGATGAACTCTTTCCTTTTATCGCCAAAAGTGGAGAGCTAGGGCTTGCCGTTGGAATTTTCTTTGTGGTTGGACTGGTGGCTGCGGCCTACTCCAGTGCAGATTCTGCCCTTACGGCACTTACTACTTCTTTTTCTGTAGATATTTTGGACATCAAATCTAAGAATCAACAAGACCAAACCCGAATCAGAAAAACCACCCACATCGCTTTCAGCGTGCTTTTAATTCTGGTGATTTTGGCTTTCAATCAGTTTGCCAGCAAAAGTGTAATTGACGACATCCTCAAAATCGCCGGATATACCTATGGGCCAATTTTGGGACTTTTCACCCTTGGGATTTTCAGTGAAAGAAAGCTTCCCGTAGGCAAGAAGTCTCTTTTGGTGGTTTTGGTGATGATTCTTTCTCCTTTTATCACATATCATTTAAACAACTATTTGGTGGCTCAAAAACAAGACATCGGGTTTGCGGTATTGCTACTGAATGCACTAATCACCATCTGCGGACTGTTTCTGATTAGCAAGAGTTCAAAATCTAACTCATAAGAGCCTTAAAGAAGAAAAACAAATAACATGAAAAAAATTGCCATTATCGGATCTGGAAATATCGGATCTGCCATTGTAAATGGAATCATCAAAACCCAGTTGCTGCCTGCCGCCAACATTCATGTTTCAGACAAAGAAACCTCCAAATTAGAAGCTTTTAAAAAGCAAGGTCTCAAGACTTTTTCAGACAACATTCAGGCCATTGAAGGGGCAGACGTAATCGTTTTAGCCCTTAAACCTTGGTTTATATTAGACACTGTAAATGAACTTAAACCCTTTCTGGACATCAAAAAACAGGTTTTGGTTTCAACTGCTACCCTTATTTCTCTTTCAGAAATTCAGGCTGCTCTAGGTAGTTCTATGCCTATTTTTAGGGTGATGCCCAATACGGCTGCTGCCGTGGGCGAATCGCTCACTTTTATCTGCGCATTAAATGATTCTGGTAAGCACCGCATGTTTGTGTCAGAGATTTTTCAGGTGGTGGGAAAAACCATGTTCATCGATGAAAATCAGCTTAATGCTGCAACGGCACTTTCTGCCTCTGGAATTGCCTATTTCTTTCGATTTATTCAGGCCATGGGACAAGGAGGTGTTCAGGTTGGTTTTGATGCCCAAACGGCCCAGCAAATTATACTTCAGACCGCCAAAGGCGCCATCGAACTTTTGGAGCAAAACCAAAGCCATCCTGGGGTAGAAACAGACAAAGTAACCACCCCAAAAGGCTCAACCATTACGGCTCTTAACAAAATGGAGGAAAAAGGACTTTCTGCCTCTATTATTTTGGGCATAGTTGCGGCCTATGAAAAACTTGAAAACAAATAACTTTGTAACAATGAAAAAATTCTATCTATTTTTTAGCTTAATGTTTGTGTTTGCTGTTCAGGCGCAAGAAATGCCCCCAAGAGAATCTTCTTCTCAAAACCAACCCAAGGTAAAATCATCTGGCTTTGATAAGACTAAGTTGGTAAAAGGGCTTGGATTGCAACTTGGAGGAACCCAAGGTGGTATTAACTTAGGGCTAAATCCATATCTGGGTTATCAACTTACAGAAAACCTCACTCTTGGTGCTACGGTGGGATACAATTATTTCAATAGTAGTTACGGAGACAATAGTTTCTTTTCCGTTGGGCCTCAACTGCGATTCGAACCCATTCGAAATATCTCTCTTATTTCGCAATATCAGTACAATGTAGGGAGAAACGATTTTAGACAGAATGGAGAAAGATCCGAAAACCAGGTTTTGTACCTAGGAGCAGGATATAGAAGCGCACTTTTTAATGTGGGACTTATGTACGATGTACTTTACAACCAAGACAGAAGTTTTCAGAACTCTCCTTTTGTGCCGTATGTAAGTATGGGCTTTTAGAAAACCCTCTATTTCTGGGCTGCTCTTAGTACTGGATTGGTGTCTGTGTCGTTGTACATTTTCATCTGTTTATAGGTTTTCATGTACTTTTTACCACTTTGTAAATCTTCCAAAAGCTCTTCAATGGCAAGGGTTAAATCTTGGTGTTGAGAAAGCAACACATCGAGTTTTTCTTGGCACTTTTGTTTGTGCTCCATTGTAGCGTCTGCTCTTAAGGTCTCTTCTTTCATATGAAAGATTTTTAGAGCCAAAATGGAATATCTGTCTATGGCCCAAGCAGGCGTTTCGGTATTAAGGGTAGCGTTGGGAAGCGGGTTTACCTCTTTATACAAATCTAAGAAGTATGCATCTATAAATTCAACCAAATCGGTTCTTCTTTGGTTTGAGGCATCGATTTCTCGCTTGATTCTTAATGCTTCAACAGGATCAATATTAGGGTCTCTAATAATATCTTCAAGATGCCATTGTACGGTGTCGATCCAATTTTTTTGATACAACAGATGCTGGATATCTTCTTTGGAATAAGGATTGTTGATGGGGCAAACCACAGAATCTATTTTGTGATAATCTATAATACTCTGATTAAATACTTCCCAGGCGTTTTTGCAAAACATAGATTTTATTTTATAAGGCTAAAGAGGGTTTTAGTTTTGGTGAGACGAACTCATTTTATCTGTAACGTTCTGATTTAATGTAAATTAAATTTGAATTTTTCAAGAATTTTCTTCCAGTTGCCTGTAAAATTCTTCTTTCATTTTTCTTTTTTGCTCTTCTTTGTCTAAAATTTCTTGAGGCTGAGTGGCGGGTTTTTCTACCCTTAAAACTTGGTTTAAAAGTAGATTCCCCGTGCTAAGTTTATTCAGCGTTTTAATTTCTTCTATGGTTAGACCATATTTTTGGGCGATGCTGTATAGTGTTTCCCCAGCAGCCACCCGATGAAATCCTTTGGCTACTTCTGGAGCACCAGGGGTAGATGAGGCTGGTTTGGGTGTACTTGCTGCGGCTTGGTAGATGCTTTTTTCGTTGGCTTTGAATTTCTTAAGCGCCTCAAGGGGAAGTCGAACATAATAAATTCCACCACCTGGAATAATGCCTACTCTATATTGAGGGTTCAAAAAGGTTAGGTCATCTACACTGATGCCTAGTCCACGGCTCAGCTGGGTAAAACTCACTTGGTTTTTCACATAATGGATTCCCGTTTGGCTGTATTTGTATTTGGGATGATACACTGGAATGTTATGTTGGGCTTGGTATTCAAATAAATAATTCGCTGCAATAAAGCCTGGAACATAACCTTGGGTTTCTTTGGGAAGCCAAGGGCGAATATCCCAATAGGATTTCTTTCCTGAGCTTCTTTGTGCTTTTAAAACATTTCCGTATCCACAATTATAAGAGGCAAGGGCCAAATCCCATTCTCCAGATTGATTGTAAAGCGATTTTAAATATTTGGCTGCCGCTTCGGTCGATTTGATAGGATCATATCTGTCTTCCACATAACTGGTAGATTTTAGGCCGTACATAGATCCAGTTGCATACATAAACTGCCAAAGTCCTCTAGCACCAGCTTTTGAGCCCGCCACAGGGTTTAAGTTAGACTCGACAACCGCCAAGTAACGTAGTTCTTTGGGAACCCCATATTTGGCAAAAATCTCTTCGAAAAGGGGAAAATAGAATTCGGCCAGTCCAAGTACTTTTCCATAGTGCTCACCCATCCTTAGGTTTCTCTCTACATATTGGTGAACCGTAGAGTTGTACCGAAGAGATAAAACCGATTTTTGGTCGATTTTCTTGAGTCTAGAGTCCAATAGTTCTTGGTCAATTTTTGGATCTATGGGTTTGGAAGGGTCCGAATCTTTGTATACGAATCTGTTGTTTAGCTCAGCACTAAAAGATTTTCGTAGAGAATCAATGTTTTGAATTTGACCAAAACTTTGTATACAAAACCCTCCAAAAAGGAAAATCCATAGGAGAATTTTTTTGTACATAGGATTTTTTTAAACAGATTAACTGTTGTGATTGTCTTTCTGCTTATCTGCGTCAAGTTCTTCGTCTTTGGTCGCTTTTTTGAATTCGCTAATTCCTTTTCCTACTCCTTTCATGAGTTCTGGAATTTTAGAGCCTCCAAAAAGCAAAATGGCTATTAGTGCTACCCAGATGAGTTGTTGGTCAAAAAATGCAAGATATGTATTTATAGTAGATATCATATTGATAGATTTTAAAGTCAATTCGAATCAATTCTTAGACAAAAATGCCCGATTGTTCAAATATACAAATTTTACATATTACTTAGCCAAAGAGCAGGATTTTGTTTGGTAGTACCTTGCCAAACCTGAAAATTAAGGATGGTATTGCCCTGAGGATCTGTAATTACTTTTCCAATGGATTGTCTGTTTTCAACCATGTCTCCTTTGTTTACATAAACCGCCGAAAGGTTGTTGTACACGGTATAGTAGGTTCCGTGCTGAATGAGCACTGCTTTTCCACCCCCAGGAACCGCATACACGGCCGAAACTTTTCCAGAAAAAACGGCTTTGGCAGAGTTTCCTTTGGAAGTGGCAATATCTACCCCAGGGTTGTCTGTATACACATCCAAGATGGGGTGTTTCACCCTTCCAAAACCAGCGATTACCGTTCCAGAAACTGGCCAGGGAAGTCTTCCTTGGTTGGACCCAAAACTTGAAGAAAGACTAGCAGGTTCTGCACTTTCGGCTTTTTTGGCCTGTGCCTCAATGTTGGCAAGCCTTTGATTTTCTAATTCTTTTTTGGCTTCCTCAGCTCTTGCCAAACGTGCTTTTTCTTCGGTTAGGGCAGCATTTTTTCGGGTTTCTTCGGCTAGCCTGTTGGCTTCCAACAAAGCCTGCTCTCTTTTTCTTTGCTCTTCGTCTGCAAGCCTTTTAGCAAGCTGGGTTTCTCTGTTTCTCTCTTCTTCCAAGGCCAAGGCTTTGAGTCTGGCCTGTTCTTGGGCAGCAATTTTTTGTTTTTCAGCCTCTATTCTTGCTTTTTCGGCTGCGATTTCTTTGAGTCTAGCTTCTGCAGCCGCTTTTTCTTTGGCAATTCTAATGGCCTCTTGTTTTTGACGCTCAATTTCGGCTAGTCTTTTGGCCTCGGCAATCTTCTTGGCTTCTTCCGCTCGTTTTTTGGCTTCCTCTGCACGTTTTTTTGCTAGTTCGGCTTCTTTTTTCTTGGCCAGAGCAATTTCTGCTCGGATCATGTTTTGAATTTCTCTCTCCAGCGCCAATTGACCTTGTTTGGCTTTTTGAAGTCTGGCAACAATAGCTCCCTGATTGGCTTTGTATTTGGCGATGATGTTTTCTTGTTCTTTGGATTCTAAATCTAATCTAGCAAGTTCAACCCCTTGGCTTTCAATGGCGTTTTGCTTCTGTTTTTTTGCGGTTTCTTTTACCAATTTTTCTTTTCGAATTACTGCCTTTTTGTCGTAGATTTCTCGGGCTTTTTCTTTGGTGAACTCAGAATATCTTTGCAAATACTTGATTCTTTTATACGCCTGATTCAAACTTTTAGAGGATAGCACAAACAAGATTTTGTTTTGTACCGATTTGTATTTGTAAGCTTTGACAAGGACTTTGGCGTAATCTCCTTTTAAAGTATTCAGCTCTCGGTTAGATTTGTTGATTTTGAGCTGAGACTGATAGATTTCGTCATCAATGTGGGTTTGTTCTTTCTTGATTCCATCGATAAGTTGATACCTGGCCGAAATTTTTTCTTTTAAAGTGTTGATGTACAAAAAAGAGGTTTTAGACTCTTTGGCATTTTTTTCTAATTCTGCATTCAGCGCTTTAATCTCTGCTTGTAGCTCTTGGTTTCTCTTTTGAAGGCTTTTCTTTTTTTGTAATTCTGTAACCACCTGACCAAAGGTAAAAGTAAGGCCAAGGAAAAGATGAATAAAAAGGGAAAGTGAACGTTTCATGTTTTATAAATTTCTTTTTTGATAATCCTTAGGTATCGTAAAATTTGATTCTCTAGGTTTTGTATCAGTAGATTGCGTAATTATATTGAAGTATTTTTCCTGGGGAAGTGAAATGGCTACTTCCAAAGGAACAGGATTCCCCTCAGGGGTAGTAGACCAATTTTTATAACCGATTTGAAAAATGTTTTTTTGTCCCAAAGTAGCTTCTGTGCTAGTTAGATGATTGTTGTTATCAAAGCTGTACTTTAAAACTAGAACTCCTTTTGGGGTTGAAATAATCTGTTCGATTTTTTTATCCGCTTTCACAAAGGTTGGAAACTGCTCAAGATCAAAAAGAATTCTACCTAGCAGCATCCGTCTAATCTGCAAAAGGGTAAAAGCATCGCTACCCAAATATTTTTGGTTTAATTTTTCTAAATCTTCTTCGATATAGGTTTTGTTGTAATTTTCGGTAGCCTTAACCTTGTTTTCGTCCAGATAAAATTGGCCACCAGACATGCCAAAGACCGTTAAAGTTCCCCAAAGTTCTTTTTCTCCAATATAGAGATAACTTTTGGCGCCAGGCAAAGAGACCAAATTGGTGTCTAAAGAACTTTTTAAATAGATGTTTTTGGGGCTGTTGTTAAAATCTGTATAGGTTTTTTGGAAAGCCAAAACAGTGGAAGAAACTTTGGTTGAAGTAATTGTAGGTTTAACTTCAACTTTGGGAACACTTGTGCTATTTGAGATAGCTGGTTTTGTAGGTTCGATGGGTTTGGTAGGAACCACAGGCGTAGTTTTTTGGATGGGTTCATTGGTTTTTGAATTTTGCACAGGTTTTTGTGTGGAAGTACATCCCACAGCAAAAACAAGTAGACAAGCAAAAACAAATCCCTTTCCTCTCATGGTTCTATTTGGTTAAAAAGTCCATTTCGGAAAAATCTCCTAAACTAACCGATCTTTGGGCGCCGTAATATTTGGCTTTGTTTCCAATCATGGTGTCTGTTAAGTTGGCGTTTCTGATGTCAGAACTTTCTTGAATCAAAGAGTTGTCTATGTTACAATTGTGAACTTTGGTCCCATTTCCAAGTGAAACATTGGGTCCAATTTTGGAATTGATGATCTCAACATTGTCTCCGATAAAACAAGGATCGATGATGAGTGAATTTTCAATTTTGGCAGAAGCAGATTTGATGGTCTCTTTTTGAAACTGCAACACCCTAGAGTTGGTATCTACCGTTACCGCTTTGTTTCCACAGTCCATCCACTGGTCTACCTTTCCAGGTGTAAACTCAATTCCTTTTTGTTTCATGTTTTCCAGAGCTGCCGTCAGTTGATATTCTCCAGAATTCATGATGTTGTTGTCTATCAAATAGGCCAATTCCTTTTTGAGGTTGTCTCCATCTTTGAAGAAATAAATCCCGATGATAGCCAGATCCGATACAAAGTCCGTAGGTTTTTCGATAAAATCGGTAATCACGTTGTTTTCATCCACCTTCACTACACCAAATGCGGAAGGGTCTTCTACTTGTTTTACCCAAATGACTCCATCGTGCTGGGTGTCGAGCTCAAAATCCGCATGAAAAAGCGTATCGGCAAATGCCACCACAACGGGTCCCGAAAGAGATTCTTTGGCACAGTACACCGCATGTGCAGTACCGAGTGGTTCCTCTTGTCTGTAAATGGTTCCCTTGGCTCCCAAATTTTGAGCGATTTCCAAAAGTTTGTCCTCTACTTCTTGTCCAAAATCCCCAGTGATAAAGGCAATTTCCTCAACTTTCCCCTTGGAAATACGGGTGATGTCTTCTGCCAATCTGTGTACGATGGGTTTCCCAGCAATGGGAATCAGTGGTTTTGGAACGGTGAGTGTATGGGGTCTGAGTCTGGAACCACGTCCGGCCATGGGTATAATGATCTTCATTTTTTCTTTTCTTTATTGCTTAACTCCGGTAGAACCGAATCCTTTGTCTTGTCTTTCTGTTGTATCTAAACTTTCACAAATCTCCCAAGAAATCTGCTCGAACTTGGCGATGACCAGTTGGGCGATTCTGTCTCCATCGTTGATGATAAATTCTTCATTGGATAGATTAGCCAAAATCACGCCAATTTCTCCTCTATAATCAGAATCGATGGTTCCCGGGCTGTTTAGGCAAGTGATTCCATTCTTAAGAGCCAGACCACTTCTGGGTCTAACCTGAGCTTCGAAACCATCGGGCAAGGCAATAAAAAGTCCAGTTGGAACCAAAGTTCTTTCCATTGGCTTTAGGGTGATAGATTCGGATAAGTTGGCCGTTAAATCCATCCCAGCAGATCCACTTGTTTTGTACTGAGGACTAGGGTGTTTGGAAGTGTTTACTAAAGCTATTTTCATTTTTCATTTTTCATTTTTTGGATTGAGTCTTTCTCCAAGACAAAAACCAACGCAAGATAAAAGAATAACAACAGATTACCAATTATTATGTTTTTATCAAATAGATAATAACTTAGGATGCAAAAAAGGATGCTGGTTAAAAGGTAAAAACTTATAATTTTCATCGGATATTTAATGGGGTAATGTTTTTTGCCCCACTTGTAAGAAATAGCACACATGCTAAAGTAAGCGATGAAAGTTGCCCAAGTGGAGGCCCAATAGCCATATTTAGGTATAAAAACAAGGTTTATGACAATAGTTAGAAAGGCTCCGATTAAAGAAATAATCGCGCCAATGTAGGTTTTGTCTGAAAGTTTATACCAGATGCTAAGGTTTAGGTAAATGCCCAAAAACACTTCGGCAATTAGAATGATAGGTACAACAGACAGTCCTTCCCAGTATTTAGGCTGACCCAAATAGTATTTTAATAAATCTAAATTGGCCACCAAACCAAGTAGAATTATACAGTTTACCAAAACAAAATAATGCATGAGTTTGGCGTAGGTTTTTTTGGCGTCTTTGTTTTGGGCGTGGGAGAAAAAAAATGGCTCTATTCCTAACAAATAGGCCTGTCTAAACAAAAGTAAAAAAGTTGAAATTTTATATACAGCTCCGTAAATCCCTACTTGGGTGGCTGCGGTGCTTGCTGGAAGTAAGTATTTTAGAAATTGTCTGTCTAGACTTTGGTTGATCACACCTCCAAGACCGGCAATCATAATGGGTAACGCATAGGGCATAAATTTTTTCCAAAGCGAAAAATCAAATTTGAACGGAATATCCAAAAGGGTAGGAATTAGGCACAGAAAAGTAAAAGCGCTTGCCAGAAGATTGGCCAAAAACACATATCCAATTCCATATTCTGGTTTATAAAGCATCGCCGCCCAGTTAGATCCATTTTCTACAAAGTAGGGAAGGGCAAAAAGAAAAAACAAACTAAGTACAAAATTTAAAACAGCATTGAGAATTTTGATTCCGCCGAATTTTAGAGCAGCTTCTTCAATCCGAAGTTTGGCAAAAGGTACCGCGCTTAGTGCGTCCAAAGAAAGGATTAACACGAACCATGCGACAAAATTTCCTTTGCCCGGATTTTTAAACCAAAGGGCAAAAGGGTCTTGAAACCAAAGTCCCAAAACCACAAAAACCAAACAAACCAAAAAGATGCTAAAAAGGGCTGTAGAGTAAACTTTGTTTTTGTCTTTTTCAAGGGTAACAAATCGGAAAATACTGGTTTCCATCCCGTGAGAGAGCACAACCATTAAGATTCCAGCTGCTGAATAAAAGTCGATGAAAGGTGCATAAAAACTCGGACCAAATTCTTTGGTCAAAAGGGGAGTAAGTAAAAAAGGAAAAACCCTCCCAAGTACGTTGCTCAGTCCGTAGATCAGAGTCTGACTCATTAATTTTTTAAGCAAAACAGACGTTTTTATATCCCAAAATTACCTAATTCTTTTAGTTAATAGGCAATGTAAACTGCTGATTTTATAAATTGCCTTATATTTGTAACTCAAAAGCAAAGAAAATGGATACTTCTAACAAACCCACAGTGGGTGTTCTAAGCAGCGGAAGTTGGGGGACAGCCTTGGTGAAGATTCTCTGTGAAAATCTAGACACTGTACATTGGTGGGTGAGAGACGATTATGTAAAGGGTTGTTTGCAGAACGAAAAACGCAATCCCAAGTATCTTTCTACCATAGAATTTGATCCCAATAAGCTTCATCTTTCCACAGACATCAACCAAATTGTAGAGGCTTCAGATATTTTGGTCAATGTGATTCCCTCTATTTATCAAAAAGAAAGTTTTGAAAAAGTAACGGTTTCGATGGAAGGAAAAATGATTTACTCTTCGGTAAAAGGGATTATTCCTTCGGAGATGAAATCTGTGGGTAGTTATTTGCACGATACTTTTGGTATTCCTTACGATTTTTTAGGGAATATTTCAGGGCCTTGTCATGCAGAGGAGGTGGCTTTAGAAAAACTTTCTTATCTCACCATTTCTGCTCAAAATTTGTCTAAAGCCAAGGTTTTTGCAGATCTTTTAGATTGTAAATTCATCAATACCACCACCACCGATGACATTTGGGGAACCGAATATGCCGCTGTACTTAAAAACGTGTATTCCATCGCCTGTGGAATTGCGCATGGACTCAGTTTTGGAGATAATTTTCAGTCAATCCTCATGAGCAATGCCATTCGAGAGATTGAATTATTTTTAAATGCACTTTATCCTATGGACAGAGACATTAGCAAGTCTGCCTATTTGGGAGATTTGCTGGTAACGGGATACTCGTACTTCTCCAGAAACCGAACTTTTGGGGTGATGATAGGCAAAGGATATACGGTAAAATCTGCC
Organism: Flavobacteriaceae bacterium; assembly: GCA_004359435.1. Lineage (GTDB taxonomy): Bacteria > Bacteroidota > Bacteroidia > Flavobacteriales > Weeksellaceae > PTET01. Next base: position 28,945 of record PTET01000001.1, on the reverse strand, counting down.
ATGCTAGAGATGAATATGGTGGCCGAGGGCTATTATGGCTCGGATGGACTCAACCAAATGGTGAAAGACAACAAACTGAAAATGCCTATTTTTAAGGCGGTTCATGATATTTTGTACCGAGAAAAAAATCCGATTGAAATCTTCAAAAAATTATCCGATCATTTGGATTAATCTAGTTTAATTTAGGTTTTGGGTGCAAGAAAAATACCTTAATTTTGGCGTTTTGCCGATATAGATAATAAACAATTACAGAAATAATGAAATTAAACATTGCAGTTTTAAAAGGAGACGGAATTGGGCCCGAGGTAGTGGATCAAGCCCTCAAAGTATTGGATGCAGTCGCTACCAAATTTGGTCATGAAGTAAAGCTCACAGAAGCCCTAACAGGTGCAGCAGCCATAGATGCGGTTGGGAATCCCTATCCAGAGGAAACCCACCAGGCTTGTATGGCAGCAGATGCGGTGCTTTTTGGAGCCATAGGAGACCCAAAGTACGACAACAACCCTTCCGCTCCAGTAAGACCAGAACAAGGACTACTTGAGATGAGAAAACGCCTTGGTCTTTTTGCCAATGTACGTCCTACTTTTACTTTTGCATCCCTTTTGCACAAATCTCCACTCAAACAAGAAAGAATTGAAGGTACAGATTTTATCTGTCTAAGAGAGCTCACCGGAGGAATCTACTTTGGGGACAAGGGAAGAAAAGACGATGGGAACACCGCTTTTGATACCTGTATTTACACCAGAGAAGAGGTGATTCGTCTTGCCAAAATGGGATTTGAATATGCCTTAAAACGCAAGAAAAAACTGACCCTAATCGACAAAGCCAACGTATTGGAAACCTCTCGTCTTTGGAGAGAAACTGTACAAGCCATGGAGAAAGACTATCCAGAAGTTACCGTAGAGTATGAATTGGTAGATGCTGCCGCCATGAGACTGGTACAATGGCCCAAACATTATGATGTGATGATTACGGAAAACATGTTCGGAGACATCATTACCGACGAGGCGTCTGTGATTGCAGGTTCTATGGGACTGATGCCTTCTGCTTCTGTTGGAGTGCACACCTCCCTATTTGAGCCTATCCACGGTTCTTATCCTCAAGCTACAGGAAAAGACATTGCCAATCCATTGGCTACCATTCTTTCCCTTGCTATGATGTTCGAGTACGCTTTCAATCTACAGGATGAAGCCAAAGCCATCCGTGATGCGGTGGACAAATCTCTTGCAGAAGGAGTGGTTACAGAAGACATCGCAGATGGAGCCAAAGCATACAAAACCTCTGAAGTTGGAGATTGGGTTGCCCAAAACATCTAACAGAACGTCGCTGATTTGAAATTCAAAAGGTGTCTGAATGCTATTTAGACACCTTTTTTGTATCTTACAGTATCCTTATACTATTACTAGGTTTAAGTTCGATTCTAATTTTCAATAAAAAAATATAATATGAAACATGCATTTCTTTTGATGGGCTTTTTGGGCTTTTCGCTTTGTTATTCCCAAACTCCAAACCAGATGGAGAAAGTCAAAACAGAGTCCAAACAAGTGCTTGAAGATTTGTCCTACAACAGAGAAAGAATTCTTTCCACCATTGGAGGAAAAACAGTGGTTCAACTCGAAAAAGGAGTAGGTCCCATTAACGGTGCTTTTCGGGTTTTTTCCAAAGTCTTCTTCAAAGGAACTTCTCCTCTTGTTGGGCCCAAAATGGTGGCGAGCCTTACTCCTTCTAAGAAAAACATCCGAGGTGTTGAAGGAGTTTCTGTTCAAAAAAAACAGTTTGAAAATACGCCCTATTTTGTGCTTACCAGGGGTGAATCTAGTCCCAAAAAGCGTGTTTTTTATTTGCATGGAGGTGCCAATGTAATGGGTTTTTCTGGTGACCATGCCCATTTTGCCATGGATGTGTTAAACGCCTCTGCTGGCGAGCTAGAAATCGTTCTGGTGGATTATCTCAGGTCTCCCAAATATACCCAAGATCAGGTAATGGCAGAAGTGGTTGGACTGTACAAAGAATTGTCTGATGGAACACCCATGCTTCTGATGGGAGATTCCGCAGGAGCGGGGATGTGTGCTTCTTTGGTACAAATGCTTAAAGTCGATAATCAGGTTTTACCCCAAAATCTGCCAGAGAAAATGGTTATGATTTCCCCATGGGTGGATCTTTCGATGGAAAACCCGGAAATGACCGCCGAATTGCAAAGCAAAGAAATCGTGCTAAACAAAACTTTTATTCAAGATTGTGGAAAAGCCTATGCAGGGGAAAAAGACGTGAAGGATCCCCTTGTTTCGCCCTTGTACGCAAAACTTTCTGGGTTTCCCCGCATGTTTGTGGTGAGCTCAGATTTAGACATGATTTCCCCCGACGCCTTTCTTTGGGTTGAAAAAGCCAGAAAAGCTGGAAACAAAGTAGATTTTTATTATTACAAAAACGAAATGCACGATTTTTTGGTGTTCAATTCCAAAAGACACAAAGCACTTGTTGAAAGAGTTGCGGAGTTTTTGAGGTAGATTTTAATTCGATTTTCAGCCGAATAAAAAAGGGAGCAACCGTTTGGTTCTCCCTTTTTTTGGTTCTAAATAGCAAAAGCTTTTAGTTGTACACTTTTTTGTAAGTAACTCCGTCAACCACCGTTTTGCAGATAATTTCTTTCATAATTTCGTTGGTACCTGCGTAAATTGGGTTTACTCTTTGGTCTCTGTAGATTCTGGCTACTGGATATTCTTCAATGAAACCATATCCTCCAAACATTTGCAAACATTTGTCTGAAACTTCGTTGAGAAGGTCAGAAGTTTTGGCTTTTAGCATAGAACACTCTGTAACTACAATGTCTCCGTTGCAGAATCTTTGGTTTGTGAGATACAAGAATGCACGAGTTGCCTCAATTTCGATAGCCATTTCCGCCAGTTTGTGTCTCAATGCTTGGAATTTGGTAATCGGTTTTCCAAAAGCAACACGGGTGTTCATGTAATCTATGGTTTTGTTAAACACACCAATCATCTCTCCCATACAAGCCCAAGCAACTCCCAAACGCTCAGTTTGCAAAGATTCCATCATGTATTTGAATCCCATCCCTTCTTGTCCTAAGAGGTTGGCTACAGGAACTTTTACGTTGGTCATCCCAATTTCTGCAGTATCAGAAGAGTGCATTCCCAGTTTGTGTAGTTTGGATCTGGTGAATCCTTCAGAGTTGCAGTCAATCACCAAAAGAGATACTCCTGCAGGACCTTTGGAAGGATCTGTTTTTACAGCCGTTACCATAAAGTCTGCATACACTCCATTGGTGATAAACGTTTTGGATCCGTTTACGATGTAGTAGTCTCCTTCTCTCACAGCAGTGGTAGAAAGGGCAGCAAGGTCAGAACCAGCTCCAGGTTCAGTCATCCCCAAACAAGAAACTTTTTCTCCAGTTACAGAAGGTTCTAGGTAGGTTTTTTTGATATAATCTGTTCCTGCATGTTGTAGGTAGTTCATTCCAAGGTAAGAGTGTGCTACAAGGCTTAGAGTTGCTCCAGAAAAGTTGTGTTTTCCAAGCTCTTCTACCATTACAAGAGAGTACATGTGGTTCAGACCCATACCCGCATATTCTGGTTCTACAGCCAATCCAAGAAGACCAAATTCTCCCGCTTTTTTGAAAAATTCACGGTCTACTTTTCCTTCTTTTTCCCATTTGTCGAAATTGGGTTCAATGTATTGTTTTGCGAAATCTCTTACGGTTTCTCTAAACATTTTGTGTTCTTCGGTTAAGAAAAAATCGATAGCATCGTTGTTCATGTGTCTAAGTTTATCGGTTAAAAAACAGTTTATAGGTTGGTTAAAGGTTTAGTTCTTTGGCGAATTGTGCCAAAAATCTTTGGTCGTTTTCAAAGTACATTCTAATGTCTCCAATTTGGTAGAGCAAAAGGGCGATACGTTCAACCCCTACCCCAAAAGCAAAACCAGAATACACATCTGGATCTATGTTTACATTGCTAAGTACGTTCGGGTCAATCATTCCACATCCACCAATTTCTAGCCAGCCTGTGCCTTTGGTCATTTTGTAGTCTGTAGGGGTTTCTAGCCCCCAGTATACATCTATCTCTGCGCTTGGCTCTGTAAAAGGAAAATAAGAAGGTCGAAGTCTAATTTTAGATTTCCCAAAAAGCTCTGTGGTAAAATATTGTAGGGTTTGTTTAAGGTCTGCAAAAGAGACATTTTCTGCCACATACAAACCTTCAATTTGGTGAAACATGCAGTGAGATCTGGCCGAAATATCTTCGTTTCGAAATACTCTCCCAGGGGAAAGAATTCGAAAAGGAGGCTGGTGGTTTTCCATGTATCTAATCTGCACAGAGGAAGTATGGGTTCTGAGCAAGATGTCTGGATTTTGTTCCACAAAAAAGGTGTCTTGCATGTCTCTGGCTGGATGAAATTCAGGAAGATTTAAGGCAGTAAAGTTGTGCCAATCGTCTTCTATCTCTGGACCATCCGAAAGTCCGAAGCCGATGCGAGAAAAAATCTCTATAATTTTGTCTCTCACAAGGGCTATGGGGTGCATGGAGCCAGACTCTAAGGGAATTCCACTTTTGGTAAAATCTTCCTGCGAAGCACTCTCTTTGTTGCTGTCTAGCTGTGCTTTGAGCTGATCAATTTTTTCTTGGGCTTTGTTTTTTAGGGTATTGGCTTTTTGTCCAAATTCTTTTTTCTGCTCAGGGGGAACAGACTTAAACCCTTCCATAATCTGATTGAAAACTCCCTTTTTACCAAGAAACTGAATTCTGAATTCTTCAATTTCTTTGGCATCTTTCGAAGCAAAAGCCTCTATTTGTTGGATGTATTTTTCAATGGAATCTATCATGGATTTTCTCGGTGCTTAGAACACAAAAATAGCTATTGTTTTTGCTCTAACAAACAATTTCAAACTCTTTTTTGCCTAAAAAAATTATGTTGCTATAAAAAAAGAATTATATTTGCACTCCACTTGCCCAGGTGGCGGAATTGGTAGACGCGCTGGATTCAAAATCCAGTTCCTCTGGAGTGCGGGTTCGATTCCCGCCCTGGGTACTTCAAACAAAAAAAACCGACATGTTTTGTCGGTTTTTTTTGTTTTTCCCAAGTAAACTTAATTTTAGTTTTTTTCAAACAGAAGTGTATAAAGATCTTCAATTTTGTGAAGTGGTTTGATGTTTATTTTTCTTGGAATCGCTTCTAGTTTGTTGTAGGCAGAGATAAAAATCGTTTTGTATCCTAGTTTTTCTGCTTCTTTAATTCTTTGTTCAATGGTTTGAATCGAGTCGATAATTAGCAAATCGGGTTTGATTTGTTTGGCTTGCTCGAAGATTTTTTCGATCTGGGTTTGGCATAAAATATAGCACTGAGAGTTTTCTAATCCCACTCTTTCTGCTCGAAGTTTGATCTGCCGTAGGCTTTCTTCACCAGAAACATACAAGACTTTGCTGTTTTGTAAGCTTAGGGCTACTTGCAGAAGAAGGGTTGATTTTCCAATGCCGGGTTCGCCTCCAATCAGTGTTACCGATCCAAGGGTGATTCCTCCTCCCAATACTCTGTCTAATTCTTTGTTCTCGCTGGAAATTCTGTTTTCTTTCTCAGGGCTAATTTCACTTAAAATTTGTGCTTTGGATTGGAAAGGATCAGATTTTGTTTCACTCCAAGGTTTGCTTTGGGGTTTAGGTTCTAAAATTTCTTCACCAAGGGTGTTCCATGCTTTGCAACTGCTGCATTGGCCTTGCCACTTGCTGTGCTGGGCTCCACATTGGCTGCATACAAAGGCGATTTTAGCTTTGGCCATGTGCTTAATTGGATTTAGAAAAAGGAAGTGCCAAAAGTAAAAATCCGATTAGGCCTGTTGTCAATCCTAATAAATACTGAAAAGTATGGATCAAAAATGCAACGGCCATTCCATAAATGTGAGAATATCCCAAAAGAGTAAAGGCCATAATAATGGCTCCGTGGTAAGAACCTACTCCTCCGGGAGTGGGAATAATCATCCCTAGACTTCCGAAAATAAAAATCAGAAGCGTCTCATTAATTGTGATGCTTTGGGTTTCTTTCAGGCAAAAGAACATTACGTAGGTCATGATGAAATAACAAGCCCAAATCACAAAAGTATGAAACCAAAAAGCTTTTTTTTGTTTGAGAGAATTAATAGAGTTAATTCCTTCTACTAGATTCTTATAAATTTCTTTGAGTTTTCCTCCAACCGAAAAAGCATCTCTTTTTTTGTAGAGAAAAAATAGGAACAAAGCACAAACCACAAGCCCAACATAAAATAATGGATTTGAAAACAAAGATTTTTCTTTGGGCAAAGAAGCGTTTTTATTTAGGTAAGTAGTTTAAAAATCCAGTAATGTTTTTTGTGGTCAACATGGGCGAGAAGCATTGTTTTTAGTTTATTAACTGGTTGTTTTCATCTGGAAAAATAACCGTTGGGTTGTGGTCTTGGGCTTTGTCTACCTCAATTAAACCATAGGCAATAATAATAATGATGTCTCCTTTTTGCACCCGTCTGGCTGCAGGTCCGTTTAGGGTGATGTCACCAGAACCTCTTTTACCCGGAATGGTATAGGTTTCTAGTCTTTCTCCGTTGTTCACATTGACAATTTGTACCCTTTGGCCTACGATAATATTGGCTGCTTCCAACAAATCTTGGTCGATGGTGATACTTCCGATGTAGTCCAGTTCTGCGCCTGTAACTTTTACTCGGTGAATTTTCGATCTTAAAACTTCTATTAACATAATTCCAAAGTTAACAAATTTGTAGATTATCTATCAATCTAATTTTTCCTGCAAAAACCGCAACAAAAGCTCTGTAATTTTTCCCTTCTTCCCGGCTGGTGGCTTCAACCAAAGTGTTTTGGTCGCAAATTTTAAAATATTCTAGTTGAAGTTCAGTTTTAGAAAAATCTTCTTGGATTGTTTTTTGTACAGTTTTAAAGTCTTGATTTTGGCACAAATCTTTGGCTTTAAGCAAAAACTGGTAAATTTTGGGTGCTTCGGCTCTAAATTCTGGACTTAGCCGTACGTTTCTAGAGCTCATTGCCAGACCATCCTTTTCTCTAAAGGTAGGAATTCCAACTAGCTTGAAACCAAAATTTTCGATTTCCATCAGTTTTCGAACAATTGCCAATTGCTGATAATCTTTTTCACCAAAATAGGCAGCGTCTGGGGAAGTAACCCGAAAAAGCCTATTGACCACCGTGGCTACTCCATTGAAATGTCCAGGTCTACATTCGCCCTCCATTTGATTTTCGATGCCTCCAAAATCAAACTCACTGCTGTGCATACCTCCAGGATAGACATCCTCAGCCGTGGGCAAATAAAGAATATCGCAGCCTATGGCTTCTAATTTCTCGATATCTTCCTTGTCGTTTCTTGGATATTTTTCTAAATCTTCTGGATTGTTAAACTGGGTGGGATTGACAAAAATGCTACAAACCGTTAAATCGTTTTCTTTTTGAGATGCTTCAATTAAAGAAAGATGGCCTTTGTGCAGTGCACCCATTGTGGGGACAAATCCAATTTTTTTGCCGTTTTTTTTCTGCTCTAAAATATAGGGAAGCATTTGGTTTGCTTGTTGGAAAATTTTCATTGTAGAGGGCTTCTCGCGCCATAAGCAAAGCCGGAAACGATGTGCGAATTTTTATGCCTCGTTTTGGAACCATCAATGAGCGTAGGTATCAACTTCACGAAGTAATCCGATTGTCTGGTATGAACTTGGTCATCAATGACATGGATCAACCCCTGATTATCAAAGTGGCTTCTCTTCCCAACGAGCGAATGCAGGTGTATTTTATTGACAACGAAGAATATTTCAAGCGAAAAGGAGTCTATGGAGATCCCAAAGGAAATTTCTTCGAAGACAATGATGAGCGCATTATCTTTTTCGCCAAGGGAGTGTTGGAAACAGTAAAAAAACTCAACTGGAAACCCGATGTTATCCATATTCATGGGTGGATGGGTTCACTTCTTCCTCTTTATCTTAAAAAATACTACGCCGACGATTTGTTTTTCCAAGGCGCGAAGGTTTTTACTTCGATTTTCGATCAATCTTTTGATGGGACATTAAGTCTTGAGATGATTGAAAAACTGGCTTATGACGGATTTGAGTCTAGCGACATAGCTCATCTTTCGGATCCGGTATATGGAAATCTTATCAAACAGGCTATCGATTATTCTGATGCACTCATTTTGGTAGAAGAAACAAGCAACCAAGAAATTAAAACGTACATCAAAAAAGAAGGGATTTCTGTGTTAGAAATTCAAGAAAATTTAAACATTGCAGAATCTTATATTCCATTTTACAAGAGCCAAGTAGTAGGAGAGGAGAATAGTTAAATTTAGTATTATGTGTGGAATCGTTGGATATATAGGCAAAAAACAAGCCTTTGATGTAGTTATTAACGGATTGCAAAGACTGGAATACAGAGGGTATGATTCCGCAGGACTGGTTTTGATTCAAAATGAAACATTTTTGATGAAAAAAACCAAAGGAAAGGTCTCCGATTTGAGAGAAATTTCTCAGGATTTGGACAAAACAGCCCAAATGGGAATCGGACATACTAGATGGGCGACCCACGGTGTTCCCAACGATGTAAACTCTCATCCACATCTTTCCAATTCTGGTGAACTTGTGATTGTACACAACGGAATCATCGAGAATTATTCCGCCATCAAAACCATGCTCACCGAAAAAGGTTATCATTTTGTCTCCGACACAGATACAGAAGTTTTGGTGAATCTGATTGAATTCATGCAAAAAAGCTCCAATTTGTCTATCACAGATGCTGTGAGATTTGCCTTAAATGAAGTCATTGGTGCTTATGCCATCTGTGTAGTGGACAAAAAAGAAGCCGACAAAATCGTGGTGGGAAGACTGGGAAGTCCTCTTGCCATCGGGATGGGAAAAGATGAATTTTACATCGCCTCGGATGCATCACCTTTTGTGGAATTCACCAAAGAAGCGGTGTATTTGGACGATGGAGAAATGGCGACCATCACAAAAGAAGGCGTAGATGTACGCAAAATTGCGGACAATTTGCAAGTAGAGCCACTAGTGCAACAATTGCAGTTTGATTTGGATCAGATTGAAAAAGGAGGATACGACCATTTCATGCTCAAAGAAATTTTCGAGCAGCCCAAATCCATTTTGGATACCATGAGAGGAAGATTGCTTTCTTCTGAAGGGAAAATCAAAATGGCGGGAATTTTTGACCACCGCAACCGAATCCTCAAATCCAACCGAATTATCATCATCGCTTGTGGAACTTCTTGGCATGCCGGTCTCATTGGGGAATATCTCATCGAGGAGTTGGCAAGAATTCCCGTTGAAGTAGAATACGCCTCGGAGTTTCGTTACAGAAACCCTGTGATTTATCCCACAGACATCGTCATCGCCATTTCTCAATCTGGTGAAACGGCAGACTCTCTGGCAGCCATCAAAATGGCCAAGGAAGCAGGTGCTTTCATCTATGGAATTTGCAATGTGGTGGGTTCTTCTATCGCCAGAATCAGCGATGCAGGAAGTTATACCCATGCAGGACCCGAAATTGGTGTGGCTTCCACCAAAGCCTTTACCGCTCAGGTTACGGTACTTACCATGATTGCTCTTGAACTCGGAAAACAGACTGGAGAGCTTTCCAATGAAAAATTCCACAAACATTTGGTGGAGATGGAAATGCTTCCAAAACAAGTGGAAACGGTACTAAAACTCGACAAAGAAATTCAAGAAATCGCTCTGGCTTACAAAGATGCGACCAACTGTTTGTATTTGGGAAGAGGATACAATTTCCCAGTGGCACTAGAAGGAGCATTGAAACTCAAAGAAATTTCTTATATCCACGCAGAAGGGTATCCAGCTGCAGAAATGAAACACGGTCCTATCGCACTCATTGATGAAAATCTCCCTGTGGTGATTATCGCTACCAAAGGACATTATGAGAAAGTGGTGAGCAACGTTCAAGAAATCAAATCCAGAAAAGGAAAGGTGATTGCCATTGTAAACCCTGGTGATACAGAAGTAAGAGCCATTGCCGACCATTGCATAGAAGTGCCTGCGGTGGAGGAGTTTTTGTCGCCTATTATCAACACCATTCCATTGCAACTTTTGAGTTACTATTTGGCGGTGCTCAGAGGTGCCAACGTAGACCAGCCTAGAAACCTTGCCAAGAGTGTAACGGTGGAATGATGAAAAAGATACTATTTGTAGGGCTTTTTTCCGTTTTATATGGATGCTCTTGGATGGAATCTTCACCAAAAATATACCTAAAACTTCAAGGCGAAACTGATCTTTCTAGTGGAGATAAGGTGAAAATTTCAGGAGTAGAAGTGGGAAAAGTAACCGATTTAAGTTTGAAAAATCAGGCCGTAATCGCTGAGCTGGAAATTCAAAAAGACATTTCTATCCCGAAAGATTCAAGGTTTTATGTAAAAGCCGATGGAATAGTAATGCCCGAAATTTACGTACAGGTTAAAAATGGAACTTCTATTCAAAATTTAGCCCCTGGTGATACCATAATGGGAGAAAGCCAAAGTGATCTTTTGCACCGTTTGCAAGAAGCGCTTTTAGAATCTATGGGTGTTGATCCAAACCAAGCCGGAGCAAATGGCTCGCCGGTTATTACTCCTCCACCTCCAGTTTCTAATCCTTCAGAGTCCGATAAAAACGCCGAGATAGACTCCATAGAAAAAGAGTTGGAAGAACTTTCTGGAAATTAGTTATGAAGAAGGGAGATTCCCCTTTTTCTCAGTGGGTTTTTGTTTTTCAACAGAGAGATCCCAAATTTCTTTGATTTCCCAAAGGGCTCTAACTTCGAGGGTTTTCGGTAGAACTATAACGGGTTCTGTCGGGGTATTTAAGTACGGATCTTGTAAATCCCAAACGCCGTTTTGGTTTTGGTCTATTTTTACAATTAGGGTGTATTTCCCAGGTTTTAAATCTTTATAGCTTACTTCTTTCAATTTCCCGTAATTGCTTTGTAAAGCTCTAGAATTCGTAATATTTTCAGGATATAATTCGATCCAAAAAGGACTATCAGGGGTGTTTGTAAGACTAACTTGAAGCTGCCCAAGACTGTTTGGATTGATTTGCGGGGCATTTAGCTTAAATCCAGCACTTTCTCCACCAAAAACGCTCTCTAGTGCATTTTTACCAAAAACTAGGGTTTGGGCTTTTGTATAAGACGAAAGTTCTACAAAAAACTGGGTTGGATTTTGGGGATTGATACGGGTTTTAATTTGGGGTAAATCTTCTGTTTTATTTTCAAATTTGATGGAATCTTCCCTGATGTTGATAAGGGGAGCATTGCATGAATACGTAAAACCAGAAAGTGGAAAACCGGGATTAGATTCTTCTTTGCAACTTAAAGGTTTGGGCGCCAGGTTTTGGTATTTCACTTTAAGGGTGTCTGAGAGGCTGGTTAGAATCTCGATGTTTTCACCGGGTTTTAGAGAAGAATTTTTTGGGTTGAACCAAACACTTAAGCTGTCTAGGGTGTAACCAAAGGTCAAATTTTCTTTCTCTAAACCCGAGATAGATTTTATTTCCTCTGGTTTAATTCCAGGCTTAATACTTAAAACCCCTGCACCAGTTTGGGCTAAGACGGCCTTTTTTCCTGAGGTTTTTCCCTTTGAAAGCACCAAGGTTTCAAGCTGATTGTTGAGGTTTAAATCTATAGGATTTGGATAAATTGCGAATTTTTCTTGATCTAAATCTGGTGAAGCATTTTGGTTTTGATCCTCGAAAACCACCAGTTTATAAGGGAGATTAGAAAGATATTGAAATTGGTATGTATTTTCTTTTATTTCGGATACATACATTGGGGTGTTTTTTTGCAAGCTGTCTAGATTAAACCCTTCTGCTTTGTATAAATGGGCTTTTAGGTTTTTGGATGGCTCTTTGTCCAGCAAAGAGGAAACTGTTCCAGAAAGTTTTAAAGAATCCAAAGATTTCCCTGTAGAAAACACAAAAATAAAAGTAGAATCCATCGGGTTTTTCTCGTTGTTGTCTACGATAGATTTTCCAAAGTTGATGGTATAGGTTGTGTTTTCTAACAAAGGTTTGCCGAATTTCACCTCTACATATTTTCTTGCCATTCCTTTAGGGCTAAAACTAATTGAAGCACCATTGGGCGTTACAACAGGGGATTCTTTTCCCCCAAGGCTAACAAATTCATCAAAATCAAAAGTGATAAGCTTTAGGTCTGTTTGTACCTGGGTTGAAAAGTTTTCCAGACTCATCTGGAGTAACCTAGGTCCTGTTTTGTCTATTTCGCCACCAGTTGGTGTTGAAACTTTTGCGCATGAGACCACAAAGAAAAGCAGAATGGCCAGTGAAATTTGAAATATTGTTTTCATATTGCTCATCCAAAGTTACTTTATTTGTGGCAAGAACAAAAATCAAATTCAACCCACATAGGCTAGGCTAAAAACGGATACTTTGTTGTTTGAATTTTGGCAGAGGGTCTTTGCGCATTCACCAAGGGTAGAGCCAGTGGTGCAGAGGTCATCTACAAGTAAGAAATGATGATCGGACATTTTTTCTTTTCCTAGGTGAAAATTTCCTTGAATCTGTATTTTTCGTTCTTCTTTGTTTCGAAATACTTGAGAGCTAGATTCTGTTGATCGAAGGAGATAATTCTCTATAATGGGGATATCTAAAGCTTTAGAAAGGGTTTTAGCAAAAGGTACTATTTGGTTAAATCCTCGGTTTTTCTCTTTTGAAGGCGAAAGGGGAATGGGCAGAATGGCTGTAATCTCCTTTTTTATTTCTTGTAGAATCTCCCTTGAAATTTTGGAAAGAAAGTACTCACAAAAAAGGTTTGGATCCTTGTATTTTTGATGGTGCAAAAGTTTTTGGGTCGGCGAATTTTTTTCAAAATAAAGGGGACTGTATGCTTTTTCGATTGGAAAGTGATTTTGCACCGACCAAAAGACAGCGTTTTTTTTATCGAAAGAAAAATGAGTTTTTAACACCTTTAAATCGCAAATTGAGCAAACAGGTGTCAATTCTGGTACGATTTTCTGGCACGAATAACAGCGTGGGGGAAAAAATAAATTTTGGATGGATTTGAGCATTTTTGATTTATCTTTGTTACAAGTTATGAAAAATACCCTTTTACTCACCAAAATTTTCACCTTCGAAACAGCTCATGCGCTGTGGGGTTACACCGGAAAATGCAAAAACATTCATGGACATTCGTATAAACTTTTTGTAACCATAGAAGGAGAGCCCATTGCTCAGGAAAATCATCCGCAAAATGGCATGGTGATGGATTTTGGAGATCTTAAAAAGATTGTGCAAAAATGTATTTTAGATCCTTTTGATCATGCGCTTGTACTCAATAAAAACACGCCCCACAAAGAGCTTGGGAAAGCGTTAATTAAACAAGAAAATCAGAAAGTTTTGCTGGTGGACTATCAGCCTACTTGCGAGGGTATGATTCTTGATTTTGCCAGGGTATTACAGGAGAATTTACCCCAAAATGTAAAACTGGCTTACTTGAAACTGCACGAAACCGAAAATTCGTATGTAGAATGGCAAAACAAGTAGAAAAAGCATCCATCTCTATCTTTTTGGATCCTAACAAAGTGGTTTATTTTGCTTCTGATCAGCATTTTGGTGCGCCAAATAGAAAAGAAAGTTTAACCAGAGAAAAGGTTTTTCTTACCTTTTTAGACCAAATAGAAAAAGACGCACAGTGTCTTTTTTTGATGGGCGATTTGTTTGATTTTTGGTACGAATACAAAACGGTAGTTCCCAAAGGTTTTGTGAAAATTCTGGCCAAACTTTCTATTTTGATAGAGAAAGGAATTCCGATCTATTTTTTTCCTGGCAACCACGACATGTGGATCAAAGATTATTTTCAGAAAGAAATTGGGATGACTACCATAGAGGGTTCTCAAAGGTTTGAGATTGCTGGTAAAACGTTCCTACTTGCCCATGGCGACGGACTAGGTCCTGATGACAAAAACTACAAACGGATGAAAAAAGTGTTTCAATCTCCTTTTTTCAGGTGGCTGTTTTCGTGGCTTCATCCCGATCTTGGAATTCCCCTTGGAAATTATCTTTCCAGAGAAAACAAAATGATTTCCGGCGAAGAAGATGCAAAGTTTTTAGGGCAAGACAAAGAATGGCTGGTACAATATTGCAAACGTAAACTTTCTGAAAATCACTATGATTATTTCGTTTTTGGTCATAGGCATTTGCCCTTAGAAATTGAGCTTGGAAATTCGAAATACATCAACCTTGGAGATTGGATTAAGTATTATACGTATGCTACCTTTTCCCTTGAAAAGGGAATCAGCCTAAAGACTTTTCAAAAGTAGTAACAAAATTTAGGGGATAAAATGGAAGGCAATACTGCAAACAAGAATTAGCCACAATATAACTTCTTTCCAAAATTTAGAAAAAATAGATTCTACATATTTTCCCAGCACAAAAGAAAACGGAAGGCTTAGTAGAAGCAGATTTTGGTGGTGATTTTTGTAGATGAAAATAAACAAAAACAGCCAATAGAAGATAAAATAAAAATAGACTTGGCTCACTTTTTGATCGTATTCGCTGAGCAAACTTCCTTTGTTTAGATAGTGAATAAAGGCCAAAACCAGTATTAAGCTCAAAACTGCAATGGGTATAAATTTGTTTTCGGTGCACAAGAAACTAAAATAAAAATCTTGAGAAAAGTATTCTTGAAAGGGGAATTTTAGCTCTAAAAGAAAATCCAGTTGATACCAACCGAAGAAAAACGTAAAGGCTCCAAGAAAGAAATTTCCAACTATTGAGGTTCTCCAAAGAATAGAAAGATGGATAAAAAACGGAATCAATAAGACGCTAAGGGGAAACACTGTAACCAGCATCCCAAAGATGAGTCCCATACCTAATCCGTAGGTTTTTCCTACATCTCTAGGAAATCGGATTAATACTCCCATCAAAAGATTGATAACTAAAAATACCAGATTGTATTTCAGAGAATCATTTCCAAAATAAGAAAAGGCAAAAAGCCAACACAAAAAACAAAAAAGTCCGTATAAGTTCTGATTAAAATAGGTGTTTCTAAGGGATTGTATCAAACCTACCAAAACTCCAAGGACATAGAAAACCAGACTGTAGGTTTTTGTTGCGCTCCCCAAAACCTCTGGATGAGCCCAATTCATCCCAAAAAGATACAACAAGATGATACCAATCAGGGAAAATATATTTCTTTTATCTAAGATCTTAACCAACAATTTTCTAAATTTGCTGTAAAATTAGGATAAATTACCGAACATGACAGAATTATTATATCTATTGGGCGATCTTTTTAAGTTTTTATTTAAATTTTTCACCATCGAAATTTTTTCTAAACCTATGGGTTGGTATGTGGCTTGGACCTTTACACTGCTTGGTTCTTGGCTTTTTTACTTTTGGTTGAAAAAGCAAAAAGTAGACATTACAGAAGAAGACAAACCTTATCAGGGCGACTGAAAATTCGTAAGTTAATACAAAATACCCTAGACGCATTTTTTGCCTCTAGGGTATTTTTTTTGTTTTATTCTATCCTTAGTTTGGCCAGTCTTGGAGTGATGTTGAGTTGAAGGTATCCCCAAGTTCCAATTTTGTCAGCATCGCCTGTGTTTTTTACCGCAGTCAAAGTACTTGTTGGAATCAAAAAAGAAAATCCACCTTCTAGGTTGGTGAACTTGTTGGGTTTGTAGATGNCCTCCTAAGATTAATCCTAGAATAATTTTCCAACCTTTGAGCCCATCAAATAAAAGAAAAGTAATTCCAGAAGCCAAGGCTACACCAAATTCTGCTGCGTTTACAGAACCAATGACATATCTTGGATTTCTGCCTTTTCCAACCAGATTGGAGGTTACAATGGGCCCCCAGCCACCCCCACCAACCGCATCCATAAAACCACCAAAAGTAGCCAGAGCAGTGAGGTTGTGGTTTTCTTTTTTCTCAGGGGTTTTTCTCAGTCCTTTGATGACGATCATTATGGCCAAAACAATGAGATATAGCGATATAAAAGGTTTTATCTTTTCCCCATCTACAATTTCGCTTAAAAGATAAGCTCCAATGGCAGAGCCAATAATTCCAGGAAGAATGAGTTTGAGGAATAGGTTTTTGCTTATGTTCTGAAATTTGTAATGAGAAATGGCAGATGCGCCTGTGGTGAACATTTCTGCTACATGAATGGCCATGCTGCTGAGTTTGGGTGGAACTCCATAAGCCATTAAAAATGAAGTAGAAGTAGCCCCGTATCCCATTCCAAGAGTCCCATCTACCAATTGGGCAAATACACCGATGGCAAAAAATATGGCAAAATTGATGTCTAATCCTTTTTGAATGTTTTCTAAGGTAAATTCACTTTGGTATTTTACCACAAGAAAAACCATCATCGCCACAATAATGAGTATCGGGATGGCCATCCACAGATACTCTCTTTTACCTATGGGCTCTTGGCTGATTTTTTCTTGATTTTTTACACTCATGGTTTACTATTGTTGCATTTGATGGTGGCAAAGATAATTTAACCTATAATTCCTACCAAATTAATAGGATATATTTTTGCGATTTATGTTTTTCTTTGTAGTTAAAAGTAAGTTCTTTTGTGTTAATTTTTATTACCAGTATCATCTAGGCAAAACCTGAATTAAGTAGATAAAAATCATTTCAATCTGCCATTTGTAAAAGCCATATCTTGAAAATGTGTATACTTCTTTTTTTGAAATTCAAAGGAAGTATTGTAAATTATAAAATCTTTATTGAAAACCTTAATTATCAGACCCAAAGTATACTATTTGCCCCATTATTTTCTAATTTTTGGTTATGTTTGCACAAAAGCCCTTAGATGTTAAGAAAAATACCATTTTTTTGCATTTCCTTGTTGTTTTTGTTGAGCTTACCCCTATTGGCAAATACAAATACAGGTTATCCAGAACCCAATTTGAAGTATAATTTTTCCAATCCCAAACCCATTTTTAGTGGATTTGAGGATTTGGCTTTTCAAGTTGGAGACCCAAATGTTGACAAAGAAATTGGGAGAGCAATGGGCGCTTTCGATGCATTAGAAAAAAGTGGGAATTTTACCAATACGATTAACCCTAACGAATTGACCCAATTTCCTGTTGGAATTCGGCAAACAGAGTCTAATGTTGAATATGGGATTGTAATTACCAAAGCCGTTTTTACGCCACAATATGCCTTAATTAACGCCTATGCAAGAGTAGTTACACCACAAGCTGGCACAGATTCGGGTAAGAAAACCTTGTACTTTGGAGCGGAAGGAATCAAACTTTCTTATGAAGGGAAGATTGTGGGAGATGCCAAACTTTCTCTTATTGGTGATGTGAACATGATCTTCAATAAAAATCAATGGATGCTAACCTTGGAGGGTGGACTAATCGATACAAATAATGGGCAATCTACAAACGACAAAACCTATTTGGTGATGGATTGCAACGGAGTCAAAGAGCTTTCACTAAAAGGAAATGTACAGATATCACGAGAACTTTTGGTTCCAATAGATGCCAATGGAAACGTAGGTCCGAACGAAATCCAATCTCCTACAGACAAAACTAGAACAATTCCCAACAGGGTTCGGGGTGATTTTGCAATAAAATCTAGCAATTGGAACGACTTATTGGTAAAGGTAAATCTCACTGATTTTGCTATCACATCCCAAGTGGAAAGTAGTGACAAAGGATTCTTTTCGTTTTTTGTAAATGAAGCTATTTTAGATTTGAGCGATTTGAGAACAGATTCTGGCGTTGTATTTCCTCAAAAATATGAACAAGAAGGATATTTGATAAGCGGAGTAGAGTCTTGGAGAGGGATTTTTGTACAAAGCCTCATGGTTGGTTTGCCAGAAGAATTCAAAAAATCGGATCAACCAAATAAGAGAATCACCCTTGAAGCACAAAATCTATTGATAGATTCATATGGGGTGTCAGGAAGTTTTTCTGCCATGAATCTGTTCCCTTTGGAGCAAGGAATAACAAGCAATCAGAACGCTTGGAACTATTCTTTGGACAAAATTGGAGTAGATTTAATGGCGTCCAAAATTGTTGGGGGAAACCTCAGCGGTAGAATACTACTACCTATCCAAAAACTTCCAGATGGAAAGCAAGAGGCAAATCAGGCCAATGCCTTAGGGTACATGGGCACTATAACCGATGAACAATACCTGATCTCTGTCTCTACTTTAGAAAAAATAGATTTTGACGTCTGGAGTGCAAATGCACAAATAAAGCCAGGATCTTATCTAGAGATGAAGGTTCAAAACAAGCAATTTCAACCCAAAGCGGTACTTACTGGAACCTTAAATGTTTTGAAAACTTCCGAAAAAGATGGGTCCAAACAAATGGATATTCAAGGAATTGAATTCCAGCAACTCACTTTGCAAACTGTGGCTCCATTTGTAACAGTACAATACTTTGGAGTCAATGGAAAACAAAGTTTGAAGAATTTCCCTATCAGCATCCATGATATTTATGTTGAGGTTGATCAAAATTATGCCAATCTCGGTTTTGGTCTCACAGTTGAGCTTCAAGAAAAACGATTTTCTGCCTCTGGAGGTATGCAAATCAACGGTGTAATTGAAAATGTGAACAACCGCCAAAAATGGAAATACAAAGGATATACTTTGAGTGATCTGGCGCTCAATAATGTTGATATGGGTGTGGCCACCGTTTCAGGATCTTTGAAACTTATGGACAGCGACCCATTGTATGGAAATGGTTTTATGGCAGACCTTAAAGCGCATGACATAAAAGGACTGGGTGAAGAATCAGAAATTTATGTGAATGCCATCTTTGGATATTCTACATTTCGATACTGGAGTTTTTCTGCAGGTGTAGATAATCTAGACTTCAAAAACCCCAGCGGAATAAACATTTCTGGCTTCAATGGTGGGGCCTTTTATCATATGATTCCAGATGGAAATCTAAGCCTACTACATGATGAAAAGGTTTTTGTTACCACCCCAGATATAAACGTGGGACTACAACTCAGGGCTACTGTTTCGGGCTTTATAGAAAACCAAGAGTTGGCTTCTTTTATGTCTGGATTTAACATCTCAACCAACCCAAATGGAGGTCTTTCTAATATTGGATTCATGGGAGAAGCATCTATTCTTTCTGGGCTTTCTGAAATTACACTCAATCCTTTTGAGACAATACAAAAGAAATTCAAAGAAACAATTGGAAAATCCAAATTCATCAATGACATCAAAAATGACAGCCATGTCAACAGTTTTTTAAATACAGACGACATAGAAAACTATTATCCTTTGGAGAAAAGCAATTACCCTGCTATTATTGGATTCATGGGAGAAGCATCTATTCTTTCTGGGCTTTCTGAAATTACACTCAATCCTTTTGAGACAATACAAAAGAAATTCAAAGAAACAATCCCACCTGAATTTTGACACAGGAGACATGAATGCCTTATTCTTGTATGCTCGTTTTCAGGCTGGGCTTGGGCAGGATCTGATGCTCAAGAATTATGGAGAAGCCATGTGCTCTAACCGAGGTGGTAAACAAATCGGTATCAATGGATGGTATGCAAATGGACAGGCCTATGTATATCTTCAGGGTGAATTGGGTATTCGAATCAAATTGTGGTTTGTAAACAAACGTCTGCCCATTGTAAAGGCTGGTACTGCGGCGCTTTTACAGGCCAAAGGACCAAATCCTTATTGGGCTAGAGGATACCTCAGCGGAAATTACAATCTCTTGGGGGGAATGGTCAAAGGAAACTTCAGATTCAAATTAGAGTTTGGAGAAGAATGTAAAATGGAAAAAGAGTCTGTTTTTGGAGGAATGAAATTGATTACAGATCTTTCTCCCAAAAAAGATGAAAACAATGTTGACATTTTTGCCATTCCTCAAGCGACATTTGCCTTTAAGGTAGACGAACCCATCGTTATTCCAGAAGACGATGGTGAGCATACCTACAAGATTGTGATAGACAAAATGGTGGTTTTGGACGAAAAAGGAAATGAAATCAAAGGAAAAATTGAATTTGCCAAAGCCAAAGACGTTGCAAACTTTGTTTCAACAGACATACTTCCACCAAACCAAAAGATGAAATTCCTTGTTCAGGTGAGTTTTATGGAGAAAAAAGGAGGGGTTTTCCAAGTGGTTACTGTAGATGGAAAAAAAGCCTTCGAAAAAGAAGAGCGCTATTTTACAACAGGTACAGCCCCAACAACCATTCCGCTTTCCAATATCCAGTATGCATATCCAGTGGTGTCCCAAGAGAATTATTATACTGGAGAAACAAACAAGGGTACCATCCAACTCAAAAGAGGACAAGATTATTTGTTTGATGATCCCTTGTGGAAAACATCCATCCAGTTTGTTGGAGAAGAAAATACTCTAGAAAGTGCATTTGTTTACAATGAAGGAACCAACCAAATCACCTTTACAACACCCGAGCTTTCAACGGAGAAACAATACACATTCTCCATTGTTGCCAAAAATTCCAATTCTTCTGCCACAACAGATTTAACCAAACAAACAAAGGAAACTGTGGGCGGTCAAAACGAAAGTGAAA
The DNA here is from genome assembly GCA_004359435.1 of Flavobacteriaceae bacterium. Taxonomy (GTDB): domain Bacteria; phylum Bacteroidota; class Bacteroidia; order Flavobacteriales; family Weeksellaceae; genus PTET01. The sequence continues at coordinate 8,412 of PTET01000001.1, read as the reverse complement.
TCAACGTTACAACCCAAACCAAAAATGCCCAATCCGTCTCCAAAGATGCAGATTTCGAACGTTTGAGCTATACCTTTAGAACCAGCAAATACAATACATTAGAGGCGAAATTGTCTTCTATTAATTTCAATACGCTTTGGGGAAAAATAAATTCTGATGTAATTATGTTGCAAAACAACATGAATGCAGATGAAGCTTTTGATACCGCTGAACTTGTAGGAACCCAATACACAGACAACAAACCGCTCATAGAGATGACGGCTCTGATGGATGATGCCTTTGCAGACAAGTTCGAAAAACTGTTTTACAACAGCTATCCACTAGATGGAATGACGCTTTCTAGAAGTGCTCAAGCTGGAGAAGAAAATTATGTAGGAATTCCTCCAACCAAAGCACTGCCTATTTACAGCTCCTATCTGCAATATCTGGAAAACGAAAAATACAACCCATTTTTGAAACGGATCTTCCCTTACAAGTACGATCTTTTCCATTATTATCATGCAGACTGGTATGAATTAATCTCTAAAGCTGCAAACAGATATGTGGACGCTCCACAAAGCGCAAGAACTGCACAGGTCAACAATTTGTTGCAATCTACTTTTGGAGTTGTTCCAAAAGGAAAATACAACGTGAAGGCAGTTTACATGATTCCTGGAGGAGATTCAGGAACGGAAAAACAATTCAGTTATACTTTGAAATAGCCATCAAGTCTAGAAAATGAAGAAGGAAAACGGGCATCAACCAATTATGAAAAAATTACTCACACTCTTTACATTTATTTTGGGATTCACCTTAGGGTTTTCTCAACAGCAATATCCTGTCAAATTGGTTCCCGTGATGCTTCCTCCTTATAACCTAAGGCTTGCAGATTATAGCACAGGTTCTGAAAACAAATTCCAGCTACAGATGATGATGACAGATTTGCTGGAACCCCAACATCAGGTAGGCATTAAATTCTCCTTGGAAGGCGGTCTGGGGGGCAATACTATTGCTCGTTCTACAGATTTTATTTCAGGACAAAACCCCATCACCCTTCTTCCGGGTAGCAACATCACCCTTACCAATTTGGACTTGCGCTCTCTTTTTGCTTTGGAAAACTTGCAGGGAATCACCCCATCACAATATGCCCAGCCCCTTCCAGATGGAGTGTACAACTTCTGCTTCCAAGTCTTTGACTATACCACCAAACGAAACCTTTCTGATAAAAGTTGTGCGACCGTTTATCTCACCCAATATGATCCCCCCTTTCTCACACTGCCGCAAATCGGTGAAAAAATTCAGTCCACCGCCAATAATACAGGCCCTGGAATCGTATTTCAATGGATGCCTCGCCAAACAGCGCCCAATACCAAATATACCTTTGTTTTAAAAGAACTCTGGGATCAAGGACAATCTCCTATTTCTGGATTTTTGTCTTCTCCTGTTCTTTGGAAAGAAGAAACCCTTTCCCCCAACTTGTACTATGGGCTAGACAAAACCCAGCTTATCCCAGGTAAAAGATATGCTTGGCAAGTACAAGCAAAATCTGGAAACCCTGTCTATGGGGACAATCCAACTTCGGACAATGGCGTGTACAAAAACAACGGTCTTTCTGAAATTTTCTATTTCGACTATGTAGAAAACTGCAACATTCCCACGCTGTTAATGGCGAAAAACCAAGGGAGATCCAAAGTAGAAGTCTCTTGGGTTTTGGGAGGAACTCCAACGGGATTGTACATGGTACAGTACCGAAAAAAAGGCGCTCTGGATTGGTCGTCTCAGCAGAGTTATCAACCCAGATATATTATTACAGGTCTAGAAGACAACACAGAATATGAGTACCGCATTGGTTCTGCCTGTGGTACATCCAGCAATTTTGGAAATGTTCCTAGTACAAATAGTGGCCTTGGAAATGGGTATACGTTTAGTTCTATTCAACAATTCACAACAGATAGCAAAGATGTAGCCAATGCCAATATACAGTGTGGTGTACTGCCCTCAATAGACATCTCCAACAAAAGTCCTTTGCAGACTGCTCTAGGTGTTAATGAAGTCTTTACCGCAGGGGATTTCCCAGTAACGGTGATCTCTGCAAATGGTGCAAACGGAGTCTTCAGCGGTACAGGATTTATCCAAATTCCCTATTTGGCAGACACCCGTGTAAAGGTTGTCTTTAACAACATCCAACTCAATACAGACAAAAAACTCATTTCTGGTGTGGTAGAAACCACCTATGACCCCAATGAGTCTGCTGTAATGTTTGTTTCGGATGGAATAGGAGAAACCTTTGGAGATAGAAACCTGAAAGAACTCAAAGTAAATTATCCAATCCAAGAAATCATCTATTCTTCTACTCCTCCTCCGGGCAAAATTACTGTTGTTGGACAAGAATTGGACAAAAATGGCAAACCCAAAACAGACGGGAAAGGAAGCAAAATAGACTACCCGGTGGGTACAGATTACCAAATTACAGACTCCACAGGCAAAGTATGGACTGTAGATGAGAAAGGCGGAACCACAGTAGCCAATGTGGCCAAAGAAGGAGTTTCTACTTCTACCAACACCAAAGGAATTACAGGCACAGGAAGTAACGTTTCTGTAGCGTCTATTTCTTCCAAAGCCATAAAGCTGGAGTGGAAAGAGAATCCAAATGGACAGTTTGCCTTTGATTCTCCATCTATATCCAAAATCCCTGCGTCCAATTATCCTTCTGTCAAAGACGAAGATGGAAAATCTGTACCCACTCCTTACAAAGCAGTGGTAAACAAACAAACCGAACTTTTTGATGCCATTGTTACCATAAGCGATCCCTCCTTGAAAGACGCCAAAATTTCGTTTAAAACCCTCAAAACAGGAAAAGAAATTTCTGCCAGAGAAGTGAGCAAAACAAACACAAAAAGGCATTATGAACTCAGCCTCGTAGGTGCTTTTGACTATGCAGAAGAGGAAGTGATAGCGGTATTGCAACCTTTGGAGAGTATGCCAGATAGCAAGCAAGAAGTCCTCGGAAGCTTCATCCTTGTGCATATGGAGGCCAAAAATGTCAATTTGAATCTGGTTCCTCTAGATAACAATTCTAAAAATAGACTCAATGCGTTGGAAGAATCCATCAAAAAGGAGTACAAAAAAGTGGGGGTTGAGGTTAAAATTATCAAAGAAGACGTCCTAAATATCTCCCAAATTGTAACTGGAAACACCATCCCAAGTGCAGACCCAATAAAGATGGACAGCTACACGCCTCAGCAGGAAGCCATCAATAACTTTTACCAAAAAGAACGAGACAAAAACTTTGAAAACAGATATGTTCTCTTTGTAACAGATAAAAGAGCATCTAACGGAGAAGCTGGCTATATGAGACTCAATGGACAGTTTGGATATGTCTATGGGGGTGCGTCTGTTAAAACGGGAGCCCACGAAATTGGCCACGGAATCTTCAAGCTAGAACACCCCAATAAAACCCTCCGAACCCCCGAGAAATCGACCAACCTTCTCATGGACTATTCCGATGGAACCATCCTCTCCCACAAAGACTGGAAGCAAATTGGTGATCCTGCCTTCAAAATGTACGGATTCCAGAAGAAAGGGGATGGGGAACAGACAGAACAATCTAGTAGTCTGTCAGAAATCGAAAACTTGATTAGACAAAACGATGGAAGCTTGGTATTTGCAAGCCACAATAACCAGATTAAAGAGTTTACGGCTCCAAATATGACCGAAACCGTAGTAACAGATTGTCCACCATACGGTAACAACTTTACGGTCTACAACCCAGATGGGTTGCCTATTATAACTAAAAATGTCGGCAAATATACTTTTATGAACGGCACCTTATATTCTATTACATATAAAAACAAAACTTACAGAAGCTCTCAGACCATAATATTAAACGAAAAAACAAAACTTGTTGAAAAAGTCACAGCTTCACCTGATTATATAAATTGGGATCAAGTAAAAGCCGACGGTATAAAGCCGACTAAAACAAAAGATGCAAATGGAAATGAACATGATGTATATCCTGATTTGTCACAATATACATTGTCTGTAGAATTTGGTGGAGGTGTAGTAAGGAAATGTGCCTCAAAAATGAGAATATATATTGATAATTGCAAGTATATATCTATTGTTCAAAAAGATTGCGAAAGTATAGATACTGATGAAAATGCATTATTAAACGCTGTAAGTGATAGAATAAAATTCAATACTACAAACAAGTATGATCGTAAAAATAGCAGATTATTTGGGGAAGACAAACTGTTAGATGTTTATAATAAATTAGGAAACATTACCGAAAAAACGAAAGTTAAAACCTTTATTGACATTACAGATGATCCAAATAAATCAATTGTACAAAACACAAATACAGGTATCCGTTTACAAATTGTTGATGATGGAAAGAACCAACCTGAATTTAAATTTACTGTAAATGGTGTTTCTAAAAATAATCTGGATACATTTTTACCGAATTTGAATTTGTACTTCAATAGCAAAGAAAGTATCACTTCGGAAGATTTGGTAAATGCATTTGAAGGTTTGGCGGATTTGATAAACGAATTAAAAATTCCTGAAAAGTATTATAATCCGGAAAGAACTGATTATAATCCTATTTTGTATTCCATCAGTATTTTAGCAGATCCAGGAACCTCTTTGGGGTTACTTATTACTGATACACATCTTCAGATGTTAAAAATGAACATCACGAATTCAAATAAAGTTGGATCCGGCCATGTTTATTTTGCATTCAAATGTGGTGTCTGGAATGGTATTGTAGATCAGGTTTCTGGACTAGCTAATTCAGCAGCAATTGTTTCTGATTTATTATTTGGAGATGGTGATAAAATTGCAGAATTATGGACGGGGCTTAAAAAATTGGATATTTGGTGTACAGAAACCCAAGGGCCTGAAAACGTATGTGTTTGGAGTTTAATTAATAAAGCACATAAAGGTACTACCTGTCAAATAGCAGAGCAAGTAGGTGTAGATGTCGCTAATGTATTGACAATAGCAATTTCTTTTGCAAAAGTTGGGCAAGCCGCTAAGGTTGCTCAACTCATGGAATCATTAGATACAATGAATCAAGTTTTAAAATTGACAGGAAAAGTAATTAAACCAGTGGTTGTCGGATCAGGAGAAACAGCAAAAATAGTATTTAAAGTTACCAAAGCATTCTTACAACCAGGAGTTAAGTTTACAAAACTCAACGGAAGACTATTTAGCACATTAATACCCATTCCTATTGATTTAACGCCAAATTTAGAAGCTGCCATAAACAAAGCCAAAGAATTATTAGCTAAAAATAAAGAGGCTTTTGATTTAGAAGTTCAATTAAAAAGAGACACAAATGGAGCTGAAATTAAAGACCAGAATGGCAATTTAATAGGTGTAATAGAAGTTGATGGACAAAAGATTGAAATTCTTATAAATCCTGATGAAAGTAAGCTAATAGAAAGTGCAGATGAGATTGTGCAAGGGGCGAAAGTTGTTATAGCAAAGGCATTAAAAAATCCTGAATTTAAAAAAGTATATGATGATTTAGCCAGTGGTAAGACAAAAAGAAGATTCCCAAATGAGTTTTCTTTGGAAGAAGAAGCGGCAATAAAATTTTATACTGATGAAACTTATTATAAATTCAACCAAGCATTGATAAAACAAATTAAAACTGAGGATATTTTAGAATTGGAAAAATTACTCAATTCCACGCTTGATAAATTACCATCTTCACCTTCTAACTATTATAGAGGAATAGGTAAAGATGAAATTGATATATTAAATAATCTTAAAATTGGAGAAGTGGTTCCGTACAAAAACTTTGTTTCTTCATCTGACAATGGCATAATTTCTGCCAGATTTATAAGGAGGAATATTACCAAAACTGGAAGCGGAGCTTTGGTGATTATTGAGTCTAAAAATGCTAAAAATATTGCAAAATATTCAGATGCTCCAGAAGAGTTTGAATTTTTGCACAAAAGTGATTCAAAATTTAAATTAATTGAAGTATTAGATAATAAAATTTTGAATAGTCTGGAAGTCACTGTTGACGGTATGCCACCTATTTATGGACAAATTTTTAGAATCAGAGAATTATGAACCTAGATATAAAAAATATAGTAAGCACCTATTACTCTAATAATCTTGATTTGTTTATGGAGCAAGGAGTTCTAAAAGCCATAGAGTTAATGGATATTTGGGATTGCTTAAGTGATATTGAGAAAAATAACAAAAGAAAAGCAGAAATTGATTATTCCAAAAAACATTCTTTAAGGTCTGAAAAACAACAGCAATATGAAGAATTAGTAATAAAAATAGCTGGATTTATAATTGATTTTATTGAGAATTAGTTGGATGGTTCCGCCCAGTCCCGCAGGGTCATGGGAACCCCAAACTCTTGCGTCTTGGATGGAAACCACCGCGTCCATAAGTCCAGCGTGCTCGTATTTTGCAGTAATTCTGGTTCTTTGATTGACAAATCCCGTAGGCTGAGAATCGCCATTGGGAAGGTTTCTGTACCCATTTCTGTATTCTGCCCGATTTTTGATTTGCAAATCTACCGTAAGGGTTTTGTCTTTGTTGTCCTTTTCTTTTTGGCTATTTGCCGTATTTTCTGTGTTTTTCTCTTTTTGGATGGAATCAATCTCGCTTTGGGTTACGATTCCTTTTTCTTTGAGTAGGTCTAGGATTTCTTTGTTGGATTGACCCTTAGAGAATTGACTGGAAAATGCAAAAAGCAACAGAAGTATATTTTTGGTGTATTTCATTTTGATTTGAATAAAATTAGCTGTTTGAAGGAGTCTAAAACCTCCGTTTTAATTTACCCAAATTAATGGAAAAAAGCCAAGATAAAGTCTAATTTTCCTTTTTCAAACATATCCCAAAGGTTTCGAATGCTAAGTGAGATAAGCATCAACCCAATGATAACAGTAGCAGTTCTTCTTGGAATTTTTCCTGTAAACTTAGCTGCAATGGGAGCAGCAACCACTCCTCCTAAGATTAATCCTAGAATAATTTTCCAACCTTTGAGCCCATCAAATAAAAGAAAAGTAATTCCAGAAGCCAAGGCTACACCAAATTCTGCTGCGTTTACAGAACCAATGACCTGTCTCTTATACACATCTNCCATATCTTGAAAATGTGTATACTTCTTTTTTTGAAATTCAAAGGAAGTATTGTAAATTATAAAATCTTTATTGAAAACCTTAATTATCAGACCCAAAGTATACTATTTGCCCCATTATTTTCTAATTTTTGGTTATGTTTGCACAAAAGCCCTTAGATGTTAAGAAAAATACCATTTTTTTGCATTTCCTTGTTGTTTTTGTTGAGCTTACCCCTATTGGCAAATACAAATACAGGTTATCCAGAACCCAATTTGAAGTATAATTTTTCCAATCCCAAACCCATTTTTAGTGGATTTGAGGATTTGGCTTTTCAAGTTGGAGACCCAAATGTTGACAAAGAAATTGGGAGAGCAATGGGCGCTTTCGATGCATTAGAAAAAAGTGGGAATTTTACCAATACGATTAACCCTAACGAATTGACCCAATTTCCTGTTGGAATTCGGCAAACAGAGTCTAATGTTGAATATGGGATTGTAATTACCAAAGCCGTTTTTACGCCACAATATGCCTTAATTAACGCCTATGCAAGAGTAGTTACACCACAAGCTGGCACAGATTCGGGTAAGAAAACCTTGTACTTTGGAGCGGAAGGAATCAAACTTTCTTATGAAGGGAAGATTGTGGGAGATGCCAAACTTTCTCTTATTGGTGATGTGAACATGATCTTCAATAAAAATCAATGGATGCTAACCTTGGAGGGTGGACTAATCGATACAAATAATGGGCAATCTACAAACGACAAAACCTATTTGGTGATGGATTGCAACGGAGTCAAAGAGCTTTCACTAAAAGGAAATGTACAGATATCACGAGAACTTTTGGTTCCAATAGATGCCAATGGAAACGTAGGTCCGAACGAAATCCAATCTCCTACAGACAAAACTAGAACAATTCCCAACAGGGTTCGGGGTGATTTTGCAATAAAATCTAGCAATTGGAACGACTTATTGGTAAAGGTAAATCTCACTGATTTTGCTATCACATCCCAAGTGGAAAGTAGTGACAAAGGATTCTTTTCGTTTTTTGTAAATGAAGCTATTTTAGATTTGAGCGATTTGAGAACAGATTCTGGCGTTGTATTTCCTCAAAAATATGAACAAGAAGGATATTTGATAAGCGGAGTAGAGTCTTGGAGAGGGATTTTTGTACAAAGCCTCATGGTTGGTTTGCCAGAAGAATTCAAAAAATCGGATCAACCAAATAAGAGAATCACCCTTGAAGCACAAAATCTATTGATAGATTCATATGGGGTGTCAGGAAGTTTTTCTGCCATGAATCTGTTCCCTTTGGAGCAAGGAATAACAAGCAATCAGAACGCTTG